>JAHDFP010000004.1 GCA_020628095.1 Saprospiraceae bacterium | reverse complement strand
ATTATTTACATTCTGTGGTGTTAGTGCAGTTATTTGAATTCCTAATTTTAAGTTTGATTCATATAAATCAATTCCTGGGAAGTTCTTTTTCTTAAAATTTAGATTTATCAGATCTTTGTATTCAAAGAGAAGTTTAAACAGTCGTAAATAAAAACTTTCTGCTTCATGATACCGTTGGTCAATATCAACTATCCTGATGGCTTCTTCTATGTATACATTAAATGATTTGACCATTCTTTATTTTCTGATGCTTGCCTGTAACTTACCTATACTAGAAATTTCAATCTGTTCTATTCCTGGATAATAGCTTTTATCACTATTAAAATAGAACTTATTAAATTACTATTTCCCAGATAATTATTGCCCAAAATACGGCAGATAACAATTTCCATTAAGTACCTAATACACAATCACAACTTCTCCTTCAGATACTGACCCGTAAAAGATTTTTTGATCTTAGCTAATCCTTCAGGGATTCCTTGGTATAATAGGTGACCGCCTTCCGCACCACCCTCAGGACCGAGGTCTATGAGATAATCAGCGGACTTGATGATTTCCATGTTGTGTTCTACGATGAGGACGGTATGTCCTTTTTCTACCAGTGCATTGAGCGCGTCTAGGAGCTTATTGATATCATGGAAGTGTAGACCAGTCGTCGGCTCATCAAAGATGAAAAAGATACGCTCTGCACTGTTATCCTTGCCGAGATAAGAGGCCAGTTTGACCCTCTGGGCTTCTCCTCCTGATAGGGTGTTGCTACTCTGACCCAGCTTGACATAACCTAGACCGACATCATCCAGTGGTTTTATTTTTCTATAGATATCTTTCCTTTCACTGAAAAATTCTAAGGCTTCGACGACACTCATATTGAGGACATCGTATATGTTCTTTCCTTTGTACTCTACCTCCAGCACCTCTTGTTTAAATCTCTTTCCGCGACAATCCTCGCAGACTAGCTTGACATCAGCCAAGAACTGCATCTCAACGGTTTCCAGACCCTCGCCCTTGCAGTTTTCGCAGCGTCCGCCTTCTACATTGAATGAGAAATGTTTAGGTGCTAGCCCTTTGATCTTGGCAGACTGTTGCGATGCAAATAGGGATCTGATCGCATCATAAGCCTTGACGTAAGTGGCGGGATTAGATCGGGAAGATTTTCCGATGGGGCTTTGGTTAATCATCTCCACCTTATCGACCATCTTAATGTCTCCTGTCAGCGACTCGAACATGCCTGGCGCCTGCGATATGATCTCTCCTAATTTTTTCCTTAGCGCAGGATACAGTATTTGTTTGACCAGTGTGGTCTTACCTGATCCAGAGACACCTGTCACGACGGTCATCACATTGAGAGGAAAGGTGACGGTGATTTCTTTGAGGTTGTTTTGTCTTGCGGAGGTCAGCGTTATCTTATTGGAGAATTTCCGTCTTGATTTAGGCACTTCTATGCCCTTGCGACCAGTGACATAATCCGCCGTGAGGCTTTTGACAGTTTTTTTCTTGAAGTCTTTGTAGCTGCCATTATAGATCAGTTCTCCGCCGTATACACCCGCAAGTGGACCGATGTCTATGATGTGGTCTGCATTTTCTATGACCTCTTCTTCGTGCTCTACGACGATGACGGTATTGTTGAGTGCGCGGAGGTTTTTTAGTACTTTGATGAGGCGTCCTGTGTCCTTAGGGTGGAGACCGATGCTTGGCTCATCGAGTATGTAAAGAGAGTTAGTCAGATTACTGCTCAGTGTACGTGTAAGGTTGATCCGTTGGGTCTCTCCCCCACTGAGCGATGACGATATCCGCTCTAGCATAAGATAGGATAGGCCCACGTCCAGCATCGTCTGTAGTCTTGTCGTTAGCTCTAATAATATACGCTTAGACAATTTTTTGTCATGTGCATTGAGTTTTATTTTTTTGAAAAACTCTAGTAGATCACCCAAGGGCATGTTAATAAGCTCATGTATATTCTTGCCCGCGACCTTGACATAGGAGGCTTCTTTTCTGAGTCGTGAGCCATCACAGGTGGTACAGGTCGTTCGACCTCTGTAACGCGCTATGAGGACACGGTTTTGTATTTTATAGGTCTGCGACTCTAATTCGTTAAAGAAATCATAGATACCACTCACCCTGCTATTTCCATTCCAAAGTAAGTCCTTCTGCGCTTTGGTGAGTTTACTATAGGGCCGATGTATGGGAAAATCACCATCCGTAGCATCTATAAACCTGGTCAACCATCGACCTGACTTTTCTCCCTTCCAGCAAGCTACCGCCCCTTCGAATATAGATAGCGACTCCTCTGGGATAACCTTATAAGGGTCTATGCCAATGATACGCCCATATCCCTCGCAAGTGGGACAGGCACCATAAGGATTGTTATAGTTAAATAGAGATTGTGTGGGTTCTAAGAAAGTGATACCGTCCGCCTCAAAGCGATTATTGAAAGATTTCTTTTTCTTCTCATCTAATATGTCTAGCAATAACTCACCATCCCCCTCATAAAAAGCGGTCTGTACAGAATCGGCAATCCGCTTGATGTTTTCCTCTTCGTCATTGATAACAAATCTATCGACCAGCACGATAACTTGAGAAGGCTTGAGTGTGGAGATGTTTTTGGCTATCCATTTAGGCTTTTTTTCGAGGACATCTTCAAAGTACTCTAGTGTTTTTCCTTTTTGGAACCTAGTGAATCCCTTCTGGATATATAGCTCCAGTTGCTTAGATACTTTTCTGTCAGGATACTTGAGAGAAAGAGGAAAAAACAACTGCACCTTCGTTCCTTCTTTCAGATCCTTGAGATAGTCGACGACATCCGTGACATAATGTTTCCGGACCTCTTTACCCGATACAGGACTATAAGTCTTGCCTATCCTAGCAAATAGCAAGCGCAGGTAATCAAATATCTCAGTCATAGACCCCACAGTAGATCTTGCATTACCTGTCGTGACCTTTTGCTCTATAGCAATCGCAGGACATAAGCCTTTGATAAAATCAACCTCTGGTTTTTTCATCCGACTGAGGAACTGTCGCGCATAGGAGGACAGGCTTTCTACATATCGCCGCTGGCCCTCTGCATATAAAGTCTCCATTATAAGAGATGACTTCCCTGATCCACTCAGACCCGTCACCACGATCAGCTTATTCTTGGGTATAATGACCTCTAGGTCCTTGAGGTTATTGGATTTAGCCCCCTTGATATGGATGTGGTTGAGTGCAAGGACTTCCTTTTTGGTTCTTTTTTTACTTGCTGTCGTAGGAGGCATATAGTCTTAAAAATAAGCCACAAAAGGTACGTATTATTATATTGTCAGCTAGGAAAAGCGATGGCGTATTATGCAAAAAAATAATTTTTTTCTCCTCTCAGAACCGCAATAAACACGGGTGTTTTCCAGTTAATCAAATGTTAAGAAAATTAAGGTAGTGGCATTTGTCGCATAAATCCTCTTTTTTTGTAGTGTCCTTTTATCAAATAACTAAATTATCTAAGCCTATAAGCTACATTCTACACTAATAATCTTTTTAGAAACGATCAGTATTTATTACACAGCTAAAATTGTTAGTTATGAAAGTGCAGCAGTTAAATGATAAGGAGCTCATCTCCGCTTACTTAGAGGGCAATCACAAAGCATTCGAAGTTCTCCTAAACCGACACAGAAATAAGATATATACGTCTATATATCTCTTTGTGAAAGACCCAGACCTAGCCGAAGACATATTTCAGGATGTCTTTATCAAAATCGTAGATACACTAAGAAAAGGTAAGTATAACCATGAGGGCAAGTTCCTACAGTGGGCGATGCGTATATCTTACAATATGTGTGTGGATCATTTCCGTCGATCCAAACGTCGTACAAAAGTCTCTCCGAGCGAAACTTTTGACATATTCGATGTGTTGGAGACTTCAGAGGACAATATGGAAGTGAGGATAATGAGAAGCGAATTGCATAAAAAAGTCCGAAATCTGGTAGATCAGCTACCAGAAGAGCAAAAAGAAGTGGTAATACTCAGACACTATGCCGACATGAGTTTCAAAGAAATCTCTAAGTTGACAAGAGTCAGTATCAATACCGCACTGGGTAGAATGCGATATGCCCTGATTAATATGAGAAAAATGGCTGACGAAAAAGCCTTACTCGCAGGATAAAGATCTATAAAACACTACTGTTTTAGAGACAGGTGACCATACAGAGATTGAGTTTTGTAACGGTTGCCTGTCTTTTTTTTTGCCTATACTATGAGCAGTATTCAATTTTTTTATACTTTTTCATTAAATCATTTATCTCTTTTAAATCTCTTGGATTTAAATTGAACCATTCACCTCTTTTCCTTTTACTTTCATATTTCTTATGCAATTCAGTCTCGACATTTTTTGGAGCAATCCAACTACAAATCAATTTTATATTTGGTTCTTTTGACTGTAAAGTTCCTTCTCTGTACGATGTTTTTTTACTGTGACCAATTTTGATTCTATTTGTATCCGGATTGAGCATTAGGTATATCTTATTTTGTTCTGGACTATCTTTAAAAGTTCGCCCACTAAAGATTGAATTATAAAGTTCAATTTTCCTAATAAATGGAATTAGTACGACTCCTTTTCCCCCTTTAAAAACAACATTTTCACCTTTCATCGAAGAATACTCTTGATCTGATAAAGTAAAAAATCCATCTTTTTCTAAAACTGCTCTTAAAAGTTTTTGATATGTGTTAAAAGCATCTATTTCGTCGATTTCATCAAATGCTTCATGAAGCATTTGACAAAATGCAGCTGTACATGTTGTTCTTTGCTGAATATTCAATCCAGATTTCAAATAGAATCCTATTAGCTTTTCTCTGTTCGAAATGTAAATTAAATCATAATCGTCTTTGTTATTATACTGTACAGAATAAGCCTCTTTTTCTAATCCTCGGACTACATTAAAAACTTGTAAATTGTCTGGTTCATTACCGAATTCAATTATTGTACGTTGATCTATTTTACCGATGCGTTTGCTTACATATTCACTTATTGATTTCTTCATTTACAATCTGAATTTAAAACTCACTACTCGTAAAAAACTCTACCTCAGGATGATTTTCCTGTGCCATCTGAAGTGTCCAGGCAGACTCGGCGAGATAGACCAGCTTTCCATCTTTGTCTATAGCCAGATTATTGCGTCGTCTTGATTTCAGCTCTTCTAATGCTTCGGGGGTTTTAGATCTTACCCAGCAGGCTTTGTGCATAAGTAGGCTTTCGTAGTTACACTTGGCACCATACTCATTCTCTAGTCTATATTGTATGACATCAAACTGTAGCGCGCCGACCGTGCCTATGATCTTTCTGTTAGAGTCCAACTTGGTAAACAACTGTGCCACGCCTTCGTCCATGAGCTGATCAATACCCTTGTTAAGTTGTTTGGACTTCATAGGGTCGGCGTTATTGATATATCTGAATTGTTCAGGAGAGAAAGATGGTATCCCCTTGAACTTTATTTTCTCTCCTTCGGATAAGGCGTCTCCTATCTTAAAGTTACCCGCATCATACAGCCCGACGATATCCCCTGGAAAAGCATCATCGACGATGTTCTTTTTGGATGCCATGAACATTGTCGGATTAGAGAATTTCATTTTCTTCTCATTACGTACATGAAGGTAGTTTGTGTTTCGCTTAAATGTGCCAGAGCAAATACGCATAAAAGCAATACGATCCCTATGCTTAGGGTCCATATTGGCATGTATCTTAAAAACAAATCCGGTAAACTTATTTTCGGTCGGCTCGATCATCCTAACGTCAGTTTCTCTCGGCAGTGGCTGTGGTGCAATCTCTACAAAACAATCGAGCATCTCTTTGACTCCAAAATTATTTATAGCACTGCCAAAGAAAACAGGATTAAGTTGTCCCTTTTCGTATTCCGATTTCTCGAACTGTGGATAGACCTCTCTTATTGTTTCTACTTCTTCTCTTAATTCGTTAGCGGCGCTTTCTCCGAGTAGTTCATCTAGAGATGCGTCTTCCAGATTAGTGATTTCTATCGTATCGTCTTGCTGTTGTTTGCCATGTGCAGAAAACAATCTGAGTTTATTCTCATAGATGTTGTATACACCCTGAAATCGCTTTCCCATACCGATGGGCCATGATAGCGGACAGGCTGTCATACCCAGCTTCGTCTCCACATCATCGAGTAGATCAAAACCATCTAATCCCTCGCGGTCTAGCTTATTGATGAATACAATCATAGGAGTACTACGAGTACGGCATACACGGACGAGATTCTCCGTTTGCTCCTCGACACCTTTAGCCACATCTATCACGACGATGGCACTATCCACAGCCGTCAATGTCCTATAAGTATCTTCTGCAAAATCTTTGTGACCAGGCGTATCCAGTATGTTTATCTTTTTGTCTCTATACTCAAAAGCCATCACAGACGTCGCCACCGAAATCCCTCTCTGCTTTTCGATCTCCATAAAATCTGAGGTGGCGTGTTTCTTTATTTTATTAGACTTGACTGCACCTGCCGTCTGGATCGCTCCACCAAAAAGAAGGAGCTTTTCTGTCAAAGTCGTCTTACCCGCATCTGGATGAGAAATAATACCAAAGGTTTTGCGTTTTTCTATCTCTTCTACTAAGCTCATTTATAGTGGTTAGATTAGGTCTGCAAAAGTATTATTCTTTTAAAGTTTAGCTCTGACTTATTCAATATAAAAATTGGTCAAATTGATATACCTAAATATCAGAAATACTTGGATACATTATATAGAAAGGTTCTGCTTCTCAGAAGTCAGCTAGATGGATTCAAATTTTTAGAAATAGTAAATGTGAAGGCAGATCCTTCATCCACTTTTGAGTCGACCCAGATTTCGCCGTTATGCAGGTGAACCAATTTTTTACATAGGCTGAGTCCTATGCCCGCCCCTTCGACTGTGTCATGATTATGTAATCGCTTGAGTAGATCAAATATGATTTCAGAATACTTTTCACTTATCCCAATTCCATTATCTGCTACTGTAATTTCGTATCGATCTTGGCTTTGGATCACTTTTATTTCGATAATCGGAGATTTGTCAGGGCGCTTATACTTGATGGCGTTCACTATAAGGTTCTGCAATATGGTTCTGAGACAAATCCGATCTGCGAAAATGAAATCTTGACTTTGAGCATGTATCGTGACATCGTTCTCCCTTATTATCTCCCCAAGGTCAAGCATTATTTCTTCGACAAGTACACCTAGGTTCACTTTGACAATATCCAATTCATTACCAGTTGTACTGTATAGTAGTAGACCCTCGATAAGATTATACATCCTTGTCGAAGATTCTATAATAGTATTCAAATGAGATTGCGATTGGTCACTACTTAAGTTATTACTGTTTCTTTGGATTAATTGAGCATAATTTTTTATAGTTCTTATCGGCTCTTTGAGGTCATGAGAAGCCATGTAATTAAATTGTTCTAATTCAAGATTCTTCTTTTGTAGGATCTTGATTTTATACTCGTTATCGATTTTTTCTTTGTAGTCTTTCTTGTAGAGTTCTATGTCCTCATGCATTAATCGAAGACCAACCAAAATATCTCTCTCTTGATCCTCTTCAATCTTCAGCACCTCATCAAGATTGATAGAACATTTTCCCATGGAAATATTATAGAGTTCTGAAAATATAGTATCTAAAAAATCTTTCTTCTCCATTTCATTCAGAGCTAAAAACGACTTCTCTTACTCTACTTAATGCTTGATTATATGAGGTGTGAATCGAAAAAGAAATAGGATTAGATTGATTAAACATGAATTTCAACGCTGTATTAAAAAACACATTTTTTCCTGTGACAAACGACATGTGAATTATATCATGGTCATGTATTTTCTTAGATTCATTTTGTGCCATTCTCCTTGTTTCCGCACTTGGCATCTTGCTTTCGGATAGATCTATAATTAGACCACATTTGTTGTAAGTTTCAGCTATCTCAAAAAATTTGTCATACATTAATTTGATCGTAAATGGACTTGCGATTGGAAGGTCTTTAGCATAGACGATATGTGGTTCGACAATTTCTATTCTACTAAGAATGGCTTCTTTAACTTCTTCTGTAATTTCACTTTCGTGATAGTATTTGTGTTCTAGTTGATATGACATGTAAAAGTTGATCGTATTTAAAAGTAAACATTTTCATAAAGTTCATATATCGATTAATCATAAAAACACCGCTGTACCTATCTTTTGGACGGAATACTCTAAATCATATATAATTTTGCAATTGTATATATTTGATATCGTCATGTTTAATATTTGTCAAATTAGTTAAATTTTGAAAAGACTCTTTACACTACTCCTTATAACAATTCTATCTCAGAATATCTCCTTATCACAGTACACATTGCAAGACGTTATTGCCGAGTACGAAGACTTTCAAAGCCAAAAGTCTGAATTAAGCAAAACATCATGGCCTGACATCAGCAACGAAAAAATAAAAGGAGAAACCACGCTTTTAGCCCGATGGATTTCTGCACTAGACAAGATAGATTCCGACACTTTAGCCCAGGATAATCTCATCAATTATGAAATGCTCAAGTTCATATTAGAGGATCGCTTTTTCTGTCTGAATAATTATGGATACTATATGCCACTCAATAGCGAAGGTGGATTTATCATATCCATGATATATTCTACACAAGGATTGCCCTCACTCAAAGGCGAGAGACGCGCACATTACATTCAGAAATTAGAAAACACAACGGCTTATATAGACAGAAGAATAACGCATCTTGAGGCTGGAAGAAAGTTGCATATCGGCTTACCTAAGCTAGTCATAGAAAATTGTATAGAAATATTGAACGATGTCTTAGAGTATGAAAATCAATTTTTTCTTTTTAGACCACTTGGACAAGAGGTAGAATCTTCTTTGAAGTCAGACGCCTTAGGTGCATTTAAAAAATTAAGAACTTACCTAAAGGAAGAATATCTTCCTGACGCACGCAACACCGTAGGTATAAAATCAAATAGTGGAGGTAAAGAGTATTACGAACAAAGGGTGAGGTATTACACAACATTAGATATGACCCCGCAGGAAGTGTTTGATCTTGGACAAAGTGAAGTCAAAAGGATACGAGAAGAAATGGACAAGATCATTAATGACTTAGAATTTGATGGTGCTTTTTCTGAGTTCTTGGAATATCTACGCACAGACGAACAGTTCTATGTGAAGACACCAGAAGAGTTGCTGAAGCATGCTTCTTGGTTGTCAAAAAAAGCAGAGGAAATTCTACCTCGATATTTTGAGACGCTGCCTAGTTTGCCTTTCACAGTCAATCCAGTACCAGCCGACATTGCACCTAACTATACAACCGGACGATACTCTGGTGGATCTATGGACCGTCGAAGAGCAGGTCAGTATTGGGTCAACACTTACAACCTACCTGCTCGACCTTTGTATGTGCTTCCATCCTTGACTTTGCACGAAGCTGTTCCTGGACACCATCTACAAATCAGTCTCGCTAAAGAGCTGAATAAAGAGCTCCCCAGTTTCAGATCGGAGTATCTCAGTGCTTATGGAGAGGGCTGGGGATTATATTCTGAATACCTAGGCAAAGAAGCAGGTATGTATACCACCCCTTATGAAGATTTTGGTCGATTGACTTATGAGATGTGGAGAGCTTGCAGACTGGTCGTAGATCCTGGGATGCATTACTTTGGATGGACCAGAGAAGAGGCGGTAGACTTTATGGCAAAAAACACCTCATTATCATTGCATGAGGTCAATACAGAAATCAACAGATACATAGGATGGCCTGGACAAGCAGTATCATACAAGATCGGCGAACTGAAGATCAGAGAACTTAGATCGAAAGCGGAAAAGGAATTAGGCGATGATTTTGATATAAGAAAGTTTCATGATCTATTGCTGGCTAATGGCTCCATCCCATTAAACACTCTAGAAAGAATAGTCAATAACTATATAAAAGAAACAAAGACAAATGAGTAGGAAAATAAGAATGGGCATGGTCGGCGGCGGTCGGGGTGCTTTCATAGGGAATGTACATCGTATGGCAGCGGCACTAGATGGGCAGATAGAGTTGGTATGCGGGGCATTCAGTAGTAACGCCGAAAAGTCTAAGCTCTCAGGAGAAGATTTCTATCTTGACCCTTCGCGTGTATACGGCAATTACGAAGAAATGATCAAGACCGAAAAAAGCCTTCCTGATGATGTACGCATGGACTTCGTGTCCATTGTCACACCTAACCATGTACATTACGGCCCAGCAAAAATGGCTATCGAAAATGGTTTCCATGTTGTCTGTGATAAGCCCCTCTGCTTTAATCTAGAAGAAGCCCAGGATCTGAAAAAAGTCGTCGATGGATCTGATCGCATCTTTGCACTGACACATAACTACACAGGATACCCGATGGTCAAGCAAGCCAAGCACATGTTTAAGTCTGGTGATTTTGGCAAGATAAAAAAAGTGGTCGTCGAATATCCGCAAGGCTGGCTCTCCACTTATCTAGAATCTACAGAACAAAAACAAGCGGCATGGAGAACAGATCCCTCCAAATCGGGTATTGCTGGAGCTATGGGTGACATAGGTACACATGCAGAAAATCTTGCCGAGTATATTACTGGACTTAAAATAACTGCCCTATGTGCGGATATAAGTATACTAGTTGCTGGCAGACAACTCGATGACGATGGTAATGTTTTACTTAGATTCGATAATGGAGCAAGGGGCATCCTCTATGCATCTCAGATATCAGCTGGAGAAGAAAATGATCTGACCATAAGAGTCTATGGAGAAAAAGGAGGTATCAAGTGGCGACAGATGGAGCCCAATACACTGGAAGTAAAATGGCTGGACAAGCCCAAAGAAATATTAAGAACTGGGGTCGGTGATCTTTGTCCTGCGGCACAAGCGCATACGCGTATTCCTGCTGGACATCCAGAAGGCTATCTAGAAGCCTTTGCCAATATCTATCGCAACGTCGCTAAATGTATACAAGCCGAGCTAGCTGGACAAGCTGTAGACCCCTTATATCAGGATTATCCCAGCATAGATGACGGCGTCAGAGGTATGGAATTCATCTATAAAGTCATAGAGTCAGGACAATCTGATAACAAGTGGATAAAATTTTAACATTTAAAGTGTCTATTTTCTCATTGACTAACTGACTGACCATGTGTGCATTACATATATGATTTATTTATTTTAATAATAATCTTATAAATCATAGGGGTAGCACCTCATATTCCTGTCTTAGTATTGATAATGAGAAAATGGATTAACTAAGTCTTTCTTCGGAAAGGCTTTTTTTTTTGCCCCTTATTCTCGTCGGTCTTCTATCCTGATACATCAGATGCTAATCGCTTTCTGAGGAAAGTATTTCACCTTAGATGGATCTATAGTAATCTCTATTTTTGACTTTTTCTCTATCGTAATGCCTGTGTTACGTTCATACATGTTCTTATACTTTTTCCACAGGTTGGTCGGTTGTTTTTCTCCATTGATTTTGAGATGCTTAGACGTGATCTCCACCTTGCTGATATTTCTGCTATCTATTAGCTCATCTCTGAGTAAGCTCCTTGATATAATATCAGATACTTTCTGTGGTCTGAGTTGTGGTATATCTAGTTCGTCATCTGTGTCAAACTGGTAATGCTTAAAGTGATTAGGGAACTCAAACTTTTTGAAGTGAAAACTCTTACCGAGATCGTCTCCATCAAAAAACTTGAACGCCATATTATCCTTCATAGTATCCATCAAAGAATCAAGGTCTATATACTCTCTCATATCAAAATGCTTAAACACATGTCCTTCTTTCATGAGCTTACTAAGTACGCTGTCCGAGTTAAGCTCTTCTATATTATCAAAATGAAATCCATAACTTTTAGAATGGCCATCATTATCGAAAAACTTAAAAGCTCTCTTATCTGGTAAAAGATCAAATATAGAATCTATATCAAAGTGCTTTCTTATTTCTAATTCCTTAAAAACGTTGCCATCTTCCATAATCTTTTGCCTCAGACTATCCACCATGAGTTCTTCGAATTTTTCGAAATCATGATCCAAGAAACCAAAGTCAAATTTTTCGAAATCAAAAGGTTCTTTCTTTAATGCCGTGACTAGGGAGTCCAGGTTAATGGTTCGTTCGTTAAGATTATCAAAGAAGTATATACTTCCTAAGTCATCATGACAATCTGGGAATAATGTGATAATCTCCTTATCCTCTGATGGTCTCAGACGGTCTATGACATCACTATATTTTTCAAATTCGGATTCTGGGATGTCCTCACCATCTATTTTGAGGCTGGTAATTTCTCCATTATCCATCTGCATCTCAATGTCCTCCTCTTGTGATTTCTTCTTTATCTTAAAAGTCTTCTGATCTGGAATGGTATCAAGGTAATATTTGATATCATTGGCGTCCATAGGGCAGTCATCTATAACGTATAGGTCGTACTCGGCTTGCACTTTATTATCACTCATGTTAAAACTCTGAGCACCTATGAGGATAGCACATAGCATAATGGCTAAGATGCCGATTCTATTTTTCCTGGATGCCGATTGGTTATTATAACCAAGGATACGTTCTATCCTATTCCTGAAAGTAGAACCCTGACCAGCAAAGGCCAATGCTGGTGATATATTTTGAATTTTTATCTCTTGCAACTTCAGTAAAGTCTTAGCGTAAGATGTCGATCCACTGACTCTGGATATGGCGATATCATCACAGCAGTTTTCTCTTTCTTCATTAATTTTTGAGGATATATACCAGATGCCTGGGTGAAAATAGAATAAGGACTCTGCAATAATTTGTATAACATTGAGCAGGTAATCATGTCTCTTGATGTGAGCCAATTCGTGTGCCAGTATAGCTTCTACGTCTTCCATAGACAACTGATTAGCTAAGCCGATAGGGAACAAAATCATAGGCTTAAAAAAGCCCGTGACTATTGGAGAGTTGAGACCAGCCGCTTGTTTGACATCTACAGCTCTATTGATAGAGAATTTAGATTTTAGTTTTGTCAAAATAGTTGTCCATTCCTGGCTTGCGGGTATGCTCTTTTTGACTAGGTTCTTTACATATAGCATACCTCCTAATAGACGAAACAAAAACAGAACTGATCCTATCAACCATGCATTGACAATAAGAGATCCATAAGTGCTTACTATAGAATTATTTATAGCACTATCTGTTGCCAAAGCATTAGCGGAGAGTTGCGCCTGATATATCAGGCTAGACTGGATGCCTGCTAATGATGTATGTGGTGTATGATAGTATATCGCAAATGTGAATAAGGGTAATATAACCGCCACACCCAGACATATAAACGAAACGATATATCGAAAGTCTGGCTTGTTATCATTCTTAGACAGGATAAATGACAACACGACAGCAACAATACTCAGTTGCCATATAGAATGAAGAAAGGTCCATGATAGAGACTCTATAAGTTCTGGTGATAGGATATTAGATAACATAACTGATTGTTGTCTTATTAGATGTTTTATTTACTTTCTTTTTCTTCTATGGAAGTGATCATCTTTTTGATTTCCTCTAGTTCTTCTTGGGTTGTGTTTTGTTGGCCTAAGACCTGCATGACTAATCGCATGGCACTACCCCGATAGGTCTTCTCTATAAATTTATTGAGCAAAGAGTTTTGAGTTACTTTCTCTTTGACGGCAGCATGGTAAATATGCGTGCGTGCCTCGGTGTTACGTGTAACCAGATTTTTTTCCGCCATAATCTGCATTATCTTGAGGGTTGTCGTGTAACCTACCTCTCTTTTCTCATTGAGTATCTTATTGATGTCGCGGACGGTCGACGGACCGTGCAGCCAGAGCAATTGCAATATCTCCAATTCTGATTCCGTTGGAGTGGGGTGACTTTTCTCAGACATAAGAATGATAATTTGTTATTACGAATTTAATCGTAAAACGCAACTTTTGTACGAATCTTGTCGTAATTAAGAAATTATTAACGCATTGTTTGCCACTAATTCATCCTATTTCCAAAATGCTTAACTTGAGTTATAGGTCCTTATCTCAGGAAAATCATGTATATCTCATAAGAAGACTTGGCACAGCTTAACTGGACATATTATTCGCTCACAGGAAGACCATATATCATAGATATGTACCATGGCGATGACTCCAGACATCTCATGTTATTCGTCAATGGAGAAATAATATTCATCAATTTTAATGTAAAAGAGACCTGTACTAAAAGTTTTTATATAGAGCACCAATTACTAGAGTTAGATATAAAAGAGAAAGAACACTCAGAATATGAGTATATCCTCACTCCACAAAAACTTCCTGAGCCAGAAGATGAAGAAAAATTGTTTTCGCATCATTTCTGGATACCTTTAATCATTCTTATTATTGCGCTCAATTTGACTGCATTTTTATTAATAAAATAGAACCTTGGACAATCTTAATCTCTATATCGAAAGTTTGATTTTTTCTTCGGATAAGTCTATGGACCTAAAGACGATAAAGGCTGCATTGAATACACACTTTCAGACCAAGTTTAAGGATAAGCAACTGCTAGAAGCCATCGAAGGCATCAAAGAAAAATTCAAAGATGACTCGCACTCTTTTGAGCTGGTAGAAATCGCTGGAGGGTATCAGTTTATGACTAAGGGAACATACTACCCACTTATCAGTCAGCACCTCAGGCTGGAGTCTAAGAAAAAATTATCCAAAGCCGCACTCGAAACCCTTGCGATTATATCTTACAAACAACCCGTGACTAAGACAGGTATCGAGTCCATAAGAGGGGTCAACTGTGACTATAGTGTCCAAAAATTATTAGACAAAGAGCTGGTAGAAATATCAGGAAGAGCCGAGGGACCAGGAAGGCCTCTACTATATAGTACGACGACTAAGTTCTTAAACCATTTCGGGCTAAAAGACTTAGGTGAATTGCCTAAGCTCAAAGAATTTGAAACCGAAGAAAACACAATCGGACTACGAGAAGAAGAATAGAAAAAAGAACCAATAGATAAGTAACTCGGTTAGTCTTAGTAGTTATACAATATTATACATCTGCAATAACAATAGATTCTTATGGCATCTGATCAGGAAAAAATCTTAGTCAATAGAGTCGCTAACAGCGGTCTCAAGGTCATTAATCTGGAAACCTATTATCCCAAAGTGCAGATAGATCACTTTGACTTGCAACCATTTTTATTCAAAGGGTTGATACTGAAGGAAAAAGACTTTCGTCAAGCTCTTAAAGAATATAATTGGGCGTCACACAAAGACCGCATTGTATTGATCTATAATTCTACCGATGCCATCATACCTGTGTGGGCTTATATGTTAGTCAGTACATATCTCTCCGGTATTGCAGAAGATATATATCAAGGACAAGAAAATGAGTATCTAAGTAATTATTACAAGGAGACTATTTCTGAGATGGACCTTACCGCTTATCAAGATGATCGCGTCGTCATCAAAGGGTGTAGCAATAAGCCTGTCCCTGCTATGGCCTACGCTCTCATCGCTAATCGCCTCAAGCCCTACGCTCAAAGCATTATGTATGGCGAACCTTGCTCGACCGTCCCTATCTGCAAAAGACCGCGTAAGCTCAATTAGTATCTGATGGGGAAGCCATATCTATTTCAGTCAGAGCGCTTGGGATTCAGGAACTGGACTAAAGAAGATATACCATCTATGCACAGCGTCAGCTCTGATCCAAAGGTTATGGAGTATTTTCCGCGTACTAAAACCTTAGTCGAAACGGAAGACTTTGTCTACAAAATGCAAAAGCAATATCAAGATTATGGGTATTGTTACTTCGCTGTGGACAGATTAGATAATGATGTTATGATTGGATTTATCGGTGTGGCTAGGCAAACTTACGAGGCGGACTTTACGCCTTGTGTGGATATCGGATGGCGATTGGCTCAGGATCAGTGGGGTCAAGGATTTGCGACAGAAGGTGCCAGAGCGTGTCTGAGATATGCTTTCTTAGATTTGAATATGGATCATATCTTATCCATCTGTCCTGCTATCAATACGAAGTCAGAAAGAGTGATGCAAAAAATAGGAATGCAAAAGGTCAAAGAATTTGATCATATACTTTTGAAAGACACAGAGCGGCTGCGCCGCTGCAAACTATACGAAATAAATAAGTCTCAATATCATCATCAAAATATCTAATTATGACTTTTAGATTACTCCTTTTACTATCTATTCTTCTTCCTTCGCATTTGATCTCTCAGATAGACTCCGTGGCATTGCAGACACCAGAAGGTATCACTGCCAAAATGTTAGAATTTATCTCTTTCGAAAAAGGAGAAACAAAGGACTGGGATGAGTATAGAAACCTCTTCTTGCCCACCGCTCAAAAAATATCGCTAAGACCATCAGAAGGACAACCTCTGTCCCGTCAAGTTCGCTCCAGAAACATAGAAGAATTCGTCAGATACGCAGGACCGCAATATCCCAAGGATGGTTTTGAGGAAATTGTCATCGGCGTCGATGTGCAAGAGTTTAACGGCATCGCCACCGTCTTCCAAAGTTTTTATTGTAAAAACCTCAACGGCACTTATGAGGCACGCGGTATCAATTCTTATCAACTAGTCTACCTTAATAATCGATGGTGGATAGCCAGCACCATGTTCATCAACGAAGATGATCAGAATCCACTTCCTGACAAATATTTATTTGAGGAATACAAGGTCAACAAGTAGTTATCGGTAACAAAAAGAAAAAAATCATAATCCATGTCATTAAAATTTAGTCAAAGAATAGGCTTAGTTCCTATTGAGACCCCGCTGCAAACAGAAGATATAATTGAAGAATTGAGACACACACTTTGGAATATTTTCTACAATGGTTTTTTCAAATTTTATAAAACTTCATATGGAACAACCTTATTTAGCAAATGTATTCATTAGTTGTAGTCTGCGTAAAGAAGATAAGGAGTTTATTGATTTAGTGTCTAATATATTAATACACTATAATTTTAATCCTTTTGGTACTGTTGGTCTCTATGATGCAAGTACAGACAATCCTACTGTCCTAATGGAAAAGAACATTGATAAATGCGACTTCGTTGTCATTGCTGCCACCAAAAGATATCAAACGAAGGATACGCATAATTCTGATAAGGAATCAAATTCATTATCCGAGATGATTCATACAGAAACAGGAATGGCATATGCTAAATCAAAGCCAATCGTTGTATTCGTCGAAGAAGGCACTAATGTCGGAAGTTTCATACCAAATATTACTCAATACATAACATTGGATAAAACACAGGAAAATCTAAATAGCCAAATCAATTTAATCAAATTCCTTCTTAATGACGCTTTACAAAAGGTTGAGTCTGCAAGAAGAAATCAAGCTTGGAAAGATTTAGGAAACTTGTTATTAAAAGGATTAGCAGCTTATGGAGGATTAAAATTATTAGGTGGTAATTCAACTGATGACGAAGATATTGAAGACATAGATTGTAGTGAGGATGAAGAAAATAATTGTGACTCAGATTATAACAATGATTAAAGAGTATAAGAATTGCAACCGATAATACATGATGATGACGGCAGACCTTTCGGGATACGCTGCATGTCATAATTCCGATACCTATATACTCTACTCTAAGAAGCATGAGAAAATTTACTTGGACATGTTTTGCCTTTGTTGCTTTTATGTCTGTAGAATTATCAGCACAAATAGATTCTAATACGGCAGATAGTTTTGAAATTCAGAAGAAAATATTGGAATTGAATTATGAAGTTGAGTATCCAGTTTTCGACAGTCTTTTAAGAAAACTGCAAGAGTATGGAGATATACATCATCATGTTCTTGAAAGAATGGATGAAATGCGAAGGACGCCAGAAATGCATACGTATTACCCCGCTTACCTTTCCTTTCTATGCAGCAATATGGATTCGGTCTATCAAAAAGAAATTATTGATCTAATCAAAACAGACTCCATAGAAAGAGTCTTAGCTTATCCCATTGTTAAGTCTTGTTTATTCGAATCAAATCAAAAAACTTGTGAGTTTCTTCTTTCTCAAAACTTAGAGGATAGATTTAATAAATCAAAATCGCTTATGATAGAAAGCCTGATTAAATTAAAAAGTGAACTGAATTGTAGTAATAAAATGCCATTTGATGAGCGGCCTTAGAATATAACATGAAAGAAATTAGATAATGATTTTTTAATTGTAGAGGCTCTATTGCATATTTAAAAAGAGACGCTATTTTTATTGTGATCGAGAGTATCCATTTTAAGTAAATAATCAATATTCAACTTCATTCTACTGTATATTAACTCTCTCTTCTTATTAAAACTTGATGGAGAGATTTTGTTGCACTCCGTATCGCCTATTTCTGCTTTGACTATCTTTTTATCTCTGGTTACATAATAATTAAAAGGAAATCCCAACCGATGAATGAAGTTGTCAATTTCAATTTTTCCTATAGATGTTTTTCCATTAAGCATTTCCCACTTTGTATTAGGTATGAGCAAAATATCCTCATGATAGTTTGGTCTTTTATCGGTAAGTCGAGAGGAATCCTCAGCAAATACAAGAATGAACTGAACTTTGTCACTGTATATTTCTACCAATTTGTTTAGTTCTGGAATTTCTGTCTTATAAGGAGTACTCCATGCAGAAGTGACTTGCAAAAAAATGGGTTTACTGATCTTACTAAGGTCTATTGTTTCATCATCTAAAGTTTTAAATATAGTGTCATCCATTCTAAGTTCAGAAACTAATTTTGATATGGAATCACACCAAATAGAATTGGCAAAATCATTGTTTTCCAAGCTGGATGCTTTACTAGCCATTTCAAGCAAAGAAACGATGCTGTCTTGTTGCGAGGATAATGTCTTCGACTTCTGATTATCATTTCTTGGTTCTACTTTAGACTTAAGTCTTTCCGTTTCAGTACAACCAATTAATGTGACTAAGAAAATTAAAAATAGAATTGTTGGTTTCATGATACTCTAATGATTTCTTGTTCCAAGTTACATCTTTAAGTCCACAATAACAGGTGCATGATCAGAGTGTACCGCCTCGTGACCATGTCTGGCATCGGCTACTTTCTTCCCTAAGTTCTTAGTCACTGAGATATAGTCGATTCTCCATCCTTTATTATTTTTTCTTGCTCCTGATCTATAACTCCACCACGAGAAGTCGTTTTCCTTTTCTGGATGGACGACTCGGAAAGCATCATCAAAGTCTTCTGCGAACCAGTTGTTGAGCCATGCGCGTTCCTCTGGCTTAAATCCTGATGGTGCGTCCTTGCGCTGAGGATTATGTATGTCCAGGTCCAATCTGACAACATTATAATCCCCGACGATGATGACCTTTTTTCTCTCCTTAAGCAGTTCTTTGACCCAGGGATGGAAATCATGCAAAAAAGACATCTTAAATGCATGGCGCTCGTCTCCACTAGAGCCTGACGGAAAATAACAATTGAGCAACGTGACCGCTCCGAAGTCTGTCCGCAGGACGCGACCTTCGTTATCATACTTTTCTATGTCTATACCTACTATAGATCTGGTTGCCTTCTTTTTACTTATGGTCAAGACACCAGAGTATCCTTTTTTCTGAGCTGAATGCCAGTAAGAATGCTTATATCCTAATTCTTCAAAGATGCTAGCATCTATCTGGTCTGGTTGTGATTTGGTCTCTTGAAAACAAAGGATATCTGCATCGACTTCTGATATCCAATCTAGCAAACCTTTTTTAAGGGCCGCTCTTATTCCATTGACATTATAACTTACAAGTCTCATAAGATTAGATATTAAAAGGATCTGTGGAATATCCAAAGTCAGAAAAAGAATTGCCTATAGCGACATTTTTCATGGATGCCTCTTTACCTACTAGTGTATGATCTATTGATAGTTTGCTCCCGCCAAAGTCTTTCCATCCAGACCATCCAGCATATAGTCCTTGCACGGGCAGTATCTGAGTCCACATCTTCCATCCAGTGGGTATATAATTGTCATCAAGTATCCAGAGATAACTATCCCCAGGGGTAACGCCTCCAGATTCGTACTCGATCATCAGTCCATATTTGCCATTATCTTCTGCATCTAATTCGACAATTTTTCGAGTCGTTCCTTTATCGAAGACCTTGAATGGCGCGATCATCCAGAAAGAATCATTACACCAATAAGACCAAGCCTTACTTTTTATTTTTTCTGCTTCTTCTCCTTCTTGTAGGACATTATCGACATAGATTTTACCAGATACGGTATTGAGGTTCATTATTACTTTGTTGTTTTCCCATTCTATTATCGCATGATTCTTTTTCTTATCCCATAGATACTTATGCCCCCCTCGGAAAAACTCAAACTGTAAATATGGGATGCTATCAAAAGCCTCCTTATCTAGGGCTTGTAGCATGTTTTGGGCTAATGCATCGGCTTTATTACCTGACTCTCCAGCAGGTTTGTCTTCGCTGGCTACTTTGACCGCGACAAATGCTGCCACCGCCAGAAGGAGCAGGAGTATGAGTATGTACTTGATAAGTTTCATAGAGATTGTATTCTTTATATGGAGCAAATATGAATAATAATTATAAGTCCTTCTATATTTGATATTATAATAATCCATAATGTATAAGTCAAAGAAGGTTGTCGTTGTTATGCCCGCATATAATGCCTCTGCTACATTGGAAAAAACTTACGCAGAGATTCCGCTAGATATCGTGGACGAACTCATACTCTGTGACGATGCGAGTAAGGACAACACCGTAGAGGTGGCTAAGTCTCTTAACATAAATCATATCATTAGTCATAGGACAAATAAAGGGTATGGTGGCAATCAAAAATCGCTATACAATAAAGCCCTGGAAATAGGTGCGGATATCGTCATCATGCTCCACCCTGATTACCAATACACACCTAAGCTCATCCCATCCATGGTCAATATCATAGGAGAAGACCTATATCCTGTTGTATTAGGTTCTAGGATACTGGGCAAAGGAGCGCTGGCTGGTGGCATGCCTCTGTATAAGTATATAGCCAATAGATTTTTGACTTTCACTCAGAACTTACTGGTATCTTATAAGTTATCAGAATATCATACGGGTTATCGTGCATTTAGCAGAGAAGTGCTAGAGAGTATCAATTTTAACTCTAACTCGGATGATTTTGTATTTGATAATCAGATGTTATCACAGATTATTTATAAGGGCTTTCACATAGGCGAAGTGACCTGTCCGACTAAATATTTTGAGGAGGCGTCTTCTATTAACTTGTCGCGAAGTATTAAATATGGTCTTGGAGTACTCGCTGTATCATGCAAGCATCGACTGCAAAAAATGGGTCTTTTTAAATCGGATATATACAAGTAAGCACTTATTCTGGCTATCCGCAAAAAAAAACAGGGTATCTACGATGGCTCGTAGCACCCTGCATAACCCCAAAAAACCAATTGAAAACAATCTATCTTAAAGTTTCTAAGAATCTTGATTAAACGTCTAATCTAATTCTTAAAATACATGTATTCTAATTAATAATAGAGTATATCAGACCTAACTCGCATTAAGTCTACATTGTGACGTTAGAAACATAGGAAGTCACACAATTGATGAAAAAAAATTGAAATAATTTTCAATAATTCCTTAGATACCTGATTTTCAGACATTTATGAAAGAAAAAAAAGTGTTTATTTGTTCAGAATGTGGTCATAATTCTCCTAAGTGGGAAGGAAAGTGTGCCGTTTGCGGGCAGTGGAACACCTACACCGAAGAAATTATTACCAAATCCACTAAAAGCGAAGAGAAAAAACAGTCTTGGAGGGATAGTAATCAGGTAGACGGGAAGCCTATACTGATCCATGAGGTACAACAGAGCAAGATCATAAGACTCGATCTAGAAGACAATGAGCTCAATAGAGTGCTGGGTGGTGGACTAGTGCCAGGGTCTATTACACTTATAGGTGGAGAACCTGGTATAGGAAAATCTACATTGTTACTACAAGTCGCTCTTAGTATAAGATGTGACATCCTCTATGTCTCAGGAGAAGAAAGTCCAGAACAAATAAGAATGCGCGCAGATAGAGTGGGCATCAAAAATGACCAATGCAAAATCTACTCAGAAACCAATCTTACTAAAGTCCTTAAGCAAGCCAATTCTACCCAGCCTCAGATACTAGTCATTGATTCTATACAGACTTTGCATTCGCCTTTTGTAGAATCTACACCAGGTAGCATCTCACAGGTGAGAGAATGTACATCACAGTTGCAATCATTCGCTAAAGAAACAAATACTCCCGTCCTCATCATAGGACATATCAATAAAGAAGGTCATATAGCGGGACCAAAAATACTGGAACACATCGTGGATACTGTCTTACACTTTGAGGGAGATCGCAACCACATCTATCGTATCCTGAGGACTAAGAAAAATAGATTTGGCTCTACAGATGAGATAGGAATATATGCCATGGAAAGTGCTGGATTACGCGAGGTACAAAATCCCTCAGAGCTATTACTATCGCAAAGCGACGAAGACCTGAGTGGTAGCACCGTGGGCGTGACGGTCGAAGGTGTGCGCCCTATGCTTATAGAGACACAAGCCTTAGTCAGTCCTGCGATCTATGGAACGCCGCAGCGATCTGCTACAGGTTATGACCTCAGAAGACTCAGTATGTTGCTTGCAGTACTCGAAAAACGTGCAGGCTTATTTTTTGGACAGAGCGATGTCTTCCTCAACATAGCAGGAGGACTAAAAGTACAGGATACTGCTATAGACTTATCCATCATCGCCGCGATGGTTTCTTCTCTCAACAATATTCCTGTGCATAGTAAAATCTGCTTCTCTGGAGAAGTCGGATTGACTGGAGAAATACGTGCGGTCAACCGCATAGAGCAAAGAATAGAAGAGGCGACTAGATTGGGATTTGAGCAAATGTTTGTTTCTAAATATAATCTGAAAGGTGTGGATAGCAGTGGATTCAAAATACAGATTACGCCTTTATCAAAGCTAGACGATCTTATATCCGCGGTGTTTTCTTGAGTAATTAGATAAGGAATCTACATTGTGCGCATGAAAAAAGGCGTACACCTTCTCAGTATGTACGCCTTCAACTCAATCTCAAAATATATTCCTTTCGGTAGGGTAATATTAATACGAAATAGCACCCCAATTAATTATTAATAAACAATTAAAATCCCCTAAAATTTTACTAAATCCCTACATACATAGGTTTTCTATGTACTCTATAATGTCTTCTGGTGCTCTCAGGTCATGATGGACAATCAGATTTTGCCACACTATTTCACCAGAATCCATCTTGATAATAAGTTTATAACTGCCATTATCGACTGACCTTAGGTCTATGACTAGTTGAGTGAGAAACACGTCGAGTTCTCCACTTATAGTACTCCGCCCGTCCAGATTAGATTCTTCTTCTCTGTATATATTATCTGTCAGATATTCTATATCAAAATCCTGATTTCTACATAGGAAGGGACAATCTGCTGGCATAAGCCAAAATGCGCGGATACCGCCCGTATTAGAAGTTGTCAAGAAAACTTCATTGTCTGCTGGGTTAGGAAATGCCGCAATGCCTCTATCGGTTGCACTTATGTCATTAGGGTTACCGTAAGCCGTATTATCACTACCGTCATCCTTAAGAAATTGTATCCCCGTTACAGTCTTAAGCTCATTGACAGGATCACAAAGAGGATTAGTCATATTGTCATCTTCACTATCACAGTGGACAAATAAAAAACCCAAGAGTACACAAAAGAGGACTAATTTCTGTTGCATAAATCAATACTTCTGATGATATAATTTAGGAACTTTAAGGCTACAAATCAACAGTTATGGATAAGGCACTAGAAACTATGATCAATAACATGCCTGAGAAGACAGGTAAATCACTAGATGAGTGGATCAAAATATTAAAAAAGCAAGCATTCGGCAAACATTCGGAAGCCGTCAAATATCTGAAAACAGAACACGGCGTAACACATGGATTTGCCAATACCATTGTCCACCTATCTAAAGATCAAAACAACTCTGATGATGACCTCGTCACTAATCAATATAAAGGGAAAGAAAGCCTCATGCCGATATATGATAGCTTAATAACGTATGTCAAAACACTAGGTGATGATGTGACTATCACTCCTAAAAAAACGAGCGTTAGCATCATAAGAAAAAAACAATTTGCTCTTATCAAGCCAGCTACGAAAACAAGAGTCGACCTCGGACTAAAAATCAAGGATAAACCCACAACGGATAGGCTGGAAAACTCTGGACCTTTCGGTACCATGTGTACGCATCGCGTTAGAGTCACGGATAGTAAGAATCTGGATAAAGAACTCAAAGGGTGGATAAAAGAAGCCTATGACAAGTCCGTCTAAATCTACAAGACCATAATGAGTAAAAATAGTAACCATATTAGTATAAATAAGTATATCAGCGACACAGGGTACTGCTCACGCCGAGAAGCTGACAAACTCATTGCACAGGGACGAGTACACATCAACGGTAAAGAAGCAACCAAAGGCAACCGGGTCGGACCATCTGATGAGGTTATGGTGGATTTCGAAATATTCAAAAAGAAAAAGAAATCTCAAATCTATATTGCCCTCAATAAGCCCATAGGAATCACGTGTACTACCGACAGAAAAGATCCTGATAATATCATAGATTATATTAATCACAAAAAAAGAATATTTCCCGTCGGTCGTCTAGACAAGTCATCCACTGGCCTCATTCTACTCACTAATGATGGTGATATCGTCAATAAAATCTTGAGACACGAGCGCAATAATCAAAAAGAATATCTGGTACAAACAGATAAGCCTATCACCGCAGAGTTCCTACAAAAAATGCGTAATGGCGTCAGAATAATGGGAAAACTCACTAAAAAATGCACCGTCGATAAAAAGGGTAAAAACAACTTCGCCATTACTCTCACACAGGGACTAAATAGGCAAATAAGAAGAATGTGTCTGGTGCTAGGTTACAAGGTCAAGGCACTACACCGTGTGCGCATTATGCATATACACATCGGAAAACTCAAGGCTGGAGAGTGGCGATACCTCACTCCTGAAGAAGAGAGTACACTAATGAAGGTGCTGAGTTAATCAAAGAGGCAATTACGCCAGATTAATAAATACATTGGTCACATCCTCGTCTTGCTCCATAAGATCCACTAAGGCTAAAACCTCATCGACTTGCTCATCAGATAATTCTTTAGTGACGGTGGGTATGCGCTCGAGCTCGGATTTTTCGACATTGATATTTTTTGACTCCAAGGCCTCTTGCATCTTCCCAAAGTCCTCAAAAGAAACAATGATTTTATAGATTTCTTTTTCTTCGATAGTATCTTCCTCTATAGACTCCAGACCAAAATCAATCATCTCTAACTCAATCTCGTCTTTATCCGCTATGTTTTCTTTGAGGATATAAAAGACGCCCTTTCTGTTGAACAAGAAATCATGCATTCCCTTAGTACCAAGTGATCCATTCTTCTTTCTGAAATAAGATCTTACATTGGCTACCGTTCTTTGTGTATTGTCCGTAGCGGTTTCTACGACGACGGCGACGCCATGCGCTGCCATGCCTTCGTAGACGACTTCTTCATAATTACTGGTGTCTTTATCACTAGCCTTTTTGATGGCATTCGCTATTTTGTCCTTAGGCATCTGGACGGACTTGGCATTTTGGATAGCGCGTCGGAGTGTATGATTAGTATCTGGGTCAGGGCCACCCTGTTTTACAGCGATAGTAATCTGTTTACTGGCCTTAGAGAATTCCTTAGCCATTTTGTCCCATCTTGCAAATTTGGTCGCTTTTCTATATTCGAATGCACGTCCCATATATATCGTATGATTTTTGGATAGCGAAAATAAAAATGTATCATTAGCTTATCAACTCTCTAAGCCATTATTCTGGATAATATATAGACTAGCATTGCCACAAGAAGATCATATAATACATCATATACAAGGTCATAATCTCCTCTTACTTCCAGAAAAAGCCATGATATGGAAAGAGGAAAAAAAGCTCATCCTGGCGGATATCCATATTGGAAAAGTAACGCATTTTAGAAAATCTGGTATTGCCTTACCTCCACATGCTGAGAACGATAATTATGATAGATTATCATCCATACTACTTAATCATGATATAGATGAGGTACTTATATTGGGTGATCTTTTTCATAGTACCTATAATGAAGAGTGGGAAAAATTTGCGCGTTTTATAGAAAGGTTCGGTGGTCTAAAATTTAGCCTAGTGATGGGTAATCATGATATTCTAGATACTCAACATTACCAAATTGATAACCTCATCGTTCATCCTAAATCTATAAAGTCTGGTCCTTTTTTATTCTCTCATGATAAGATTCTTTCTGGAGAACATTATAACATCCACGGGCACATACACCCTGGGATAAGGCTACAAGGTAAGGGAAGACAGACACTAAGACTGCCTTGTTTTTATTTTGGTGTCGGTCACGCTGTGATGCCCGCTTTTGGGGAGTTTACAGGGTTGCATGTACTGGATATTAATAAGAGTGATGATGTGTATGCCATTGCGGATCAAGTCATTAAGGTAACCTGAGAGGAGATTATGGTGCAACTTTTGCAGTAAATTATACGTTGGAGTCATCTAGATATAGAATTTGTATGTTTGCAATTAGATTATAAACCCCGTTGTGACTGGTAAAAACGACATTTTCGAAAGAGAGCTCTTTCCTCATATAGAAGCTCTCAAGACCTTTGCATATCACCTCACGTATGACGATGATGATGCTAATGATCTGGTACAAGAGACCTACATGAAAGCATTTCGTTTTATAGATAGGTACATTGAGGGAACTAATGCGAAGGCTTGGTTGTTTAAAATCTTGAAAAACGCCTACATTAACCATTATCGTAAGCGTTCTAAGCAACCGACAAGAGTTGATTTTGAGGATATAGTCAATTATCACGACAGCGACGACTCTAAGGTGGCGGGTTATCTGGACCTCCGAGAAGAATTATTTGACAATATGATGGGTGACGAAGTCACCATCGCGATCAATTCCTTACCTATTGACTTCAGGACAGTTGTCCTGCTATGTGATGTAGAGGGATTTACCTATGAGGAAATTGCTAAGATAGTAGATGTTCCCATCGGTACGGTAAGGTCAAGATTATTCAGAGCAAGAAACATGCTCAAGGAGCGCCTCAAAAAATACGCCGAAGGGCTCGGCTATAAGGACAAAAGAGGAGAAAAGAAAAGCGACAAAGCAAGCAAAGAGGAAGAATAGCTGCGCCAAGTTTTTGATTTTTAGTTTTCGATTTTATATACTTGTAATAAGTAATTTGTTCCATTAGATTCTTAAAATATCTGATTTGTAATCATTAAAATTTAAGACATGGGTGACCATTTCGACTTTCAAGAAATTCAAAATCGTGTTAATCTATATTTGGACAATGCCTATAACGCGGAGCAACAAAAAGATTTTCTCGACAAGGTCAGTGCCATACCAGAATGGAACGAAGTACTCAACAAAGAAAAAAAATCAAGAGACCTTCTCAAGCACTATATCACTCGTCCTAAGGTCACAACAGATTTACTCCAAAACATAAGAGATAATATTAGCCTACACTAGCTTCTCTACTTTTAACTAATTAATTCTTTTTAAGTCGCCTCTCTACGAGTATCGTAGCGATGCACATTCCCTATTATTGCCTCTCTTATGATAGAAAAATTAGAATCCATCAAAAATCGCTTTTACTCCATAGAAGAAAGACTGTCCGACCCAGAGGTCGTCAAGGACATGAAGATGTTTTCTAAACTCAATAAAGAGTACAAATCCTTACAGGTTATAGTCGACGCCTATAGTAAGTACGTAAAGGTCACAGACGGTATCGCCAGTGCTAAAGAGATGTTATCAGACAGCGATCCAGATATGCAGGTCATGGCTAAAGAAGAACTAGAACTGCTCGAACCACAAAAAACAGAAGTAGAAGAAGAAATAAAGTACCTACTCATACCTAAAGACCCAGAAGACCAACTAGATGTGGTTATGGAAATCAGGTCCGGAGCAGGCGGTGATGAGGCCAGCATCTTTGCAGGGGATCTATACAGGATGTATACGAAATACTTCGAAAACATAGGATTGAAAACAGAAGTCGTCGCCCTCAATGAAGGGTCTGTCGGTGGATATAATAAGATCGTACTGGAGGTTTTTGGTAATGAGGTCTATGGAAAACTAAAATTCGAATCTGGTGCTCACCGTGTCCAACGTGTACCCAAGACGGAGTCACAGGGACGTGTCCATACCTCGGCTGCAACGGTGGTGGTTATGCCCAAGTTTGAGTTAGAAGACATAGATATCAGAAAAGATGATCTCAAGGTGGACACCTTTAGGTCTAGTGGAGCAGGTGGTCAGCATGTCAATAAAACAGAATCAGGCGTAAGATTTACACATATCCCGACCGGTATCGTGTCAGAAAGTACCGACTCACGATCGCAGCACAAAAACCGCGAAATAGCCCTCCAAAAACTTTATCAAAGAATACAAGAAGCGCAGAGAGAAAAAGCATATTCTGAGCAAAAGCAAAAGAGAAAATCTCTCGTCGGTAGTGGTGACAGGTCAGACAAAATACGAACGTACAATTACCCTCAAAACAGAGTCACTGATCACAGAATCAATCTGACACTCTACAGTCTGGAAAAAATAATGGATGGTCAGATAGATGAGATTATAGAAAAACTACAAGTCGCAGAAAATGCCGATAAAATGGCAAGCAGCGAAACCTAAAATCTAAATCCAAAAGACAGATTAAGACTAATAGACCTGTCTTTATCATCTCTGAATATATAGTTGAAGCTATCGTCTAGCTCACGGAGGCTATAATCGACCTCATTATTAGTAATATCCGCAAGACCGTATTCTGCCCGCGCTCCGATATAGAATCCTGTATTGAGAAAATAATTGAATCCTAAGATGAGATGCGCGTCCAGTGCCTTGAATCTATTGGCGGTCTTCTGGGATGGGAAAAAACTGTAATATGCACCTACTGTTTTTGCCATGGAGGCAGATTCGCCATTGAGTAATATAGACAAGCCCCTCCTATCCAAGGTGTTATATTCCCCTACCTCGTCACTATTATAGCGATGGTCGTGATTTTGCTCAAAGAAGATTTCGTCTGGTCTATTAAGACTGACAAACTTGGTCTTACCTCGACCTACTGGACCTATCAAAAAGTCTACCGACATACCACCGAATACCTCAAATTTTCGATTGATCTGGTACTGGACCGTCAACGGTACGGATATATAAGAGTTAGTTATCTCAAGTGTATACTCTGTCTTACCAAAGTCAACAAACCTTGCCAATGGACTTATCGTCTGAACAACATAGTAGACTCCGTCGGTCGTATCTATTAAAGATTGTTTGGATCCACGTTGAGTATATAATATCTCCCCTCTTAGGCCCAACTTATCGTTGACCATATAGGTATAATTGATACCAAAATGGAATCCAGATTTAACACCAAAATCCTCTTTCTCTTCTAATGGACCCGATATGGTACTGAAATTAAAACCCGCTCTTACACCGATCTTATGCTGTGCCTGCACACCTGCCGCACCAACAAGAAAACACACCAAAAAAATGAAGTTCTTCAAGGAATTTGAATTTTGTGGTCGAAAATAGACATTATTTCTTTCCATTACCTTTTGCAATAGAATGAAGACTTAGATTTATGTCTTGGAACATATATTACTACGATTAAAGTTGGGAATATTGCATGTCTAGAAGGAACAAACTAGGAAAGTTTACGGAATTATTAACATTTGCTAATGTGTTAGAAAGTCAAGCACCAGATAGTCCTGATTTAGTGCTCCACGAGGGGGAGACGGTGCAGAGACAGGGAAGATGGAGAGCAGATCATTTTGGTAATGATAACCCGCTTATACTGGAATTAGCCTGTGGGCATGGAGACTATAGCGTACAACTGGCGCAACGTTATCTTGATAAGAATTTTATCGGTGTGGATATCAAGGGCGCGCGGATATGGCGCGGTGCACGATATGCGCTAGAGCATCATATTACCAATGTCGCCTTCCTGAGATGTAACATAGAGTTTATACATAACTTTTTCGTTGCTGGTGAGGTCGATGAGCTATGGATTACATTCCCCGACCCCTTTCTCAAAGAAAAGAAATATAACCGTCGCCTGACTTCCCCCCAATTCTTAGAACGCTACAAAAAAATCTTAGCCCCATCGGGAAAAATCAACCTCAAAACAGATTCTGACGAGTTCTATCAACACACCAAAGAAGTCATCCAAGAACGACAACTGACAACCTACCTAGATGACGACCATATCTATTCTCGCTCAGAACTTATCCATCCCGATCTTGATATCAAAACACACTACGAAAAGATGCACCTGGAAAAAGGGAAGATGATTAAGTTTTTGGTGTTTGGGTGGTGAGTGATATACTGAATACCAAGACAAGGTATTTAAATTCATAGATAAAAAACCCAGATTAAATTTTAAACATTGCCTCAAAAAAAGACTCTAACAGTAGTTAGGGTCTTTTTGGAGGTCTCGACAAGACCATATATTTTGCTGATTTTAAGACACTTACGTTGATTATAAAATCAAGGTGCGGTATTCCGTGTGTTTATTGAAGAACCATTGAATCAAGAACTGCATGGTTCTTCCTTAATAATTTTTCATACTCATATTCCCTCACCATTGATAACTCTTTGAAATTTACATGGTTTGAAGCCATATTATATGCGGTGTGATTTATAAAACCAATTCCCTTTTTGAAACTCATTTTAGTTATTCTCCTAATGTCAGAAATAATGTATACTATTCCGTTGAAAACACTTTTAAAAACAACTATTGGGAAAATATAAAGTATCCAGCCACCACTATTACATGCCATTGAGCCAAAGACCAAATAGGAAAGGTCTGTTAAGATTTTATCCATATCTCTATCATCAGCCTTTTCAATTTTTAAGATTCTATTATTTATTGTTTTAATAAACTTTTGATCATTTTCGAAAGCTTTCTGAGTAGATTTTAACCAATAAAACCTTAAGTGTTCTCTGAGGTTTATTGTAGTGTTCAATGATGACATTACGATTTTAAATGCATCGTTATCTATATTATCCTTTTCAACTCTTAGTCTGATCAATTTGTCTCTTAACTCAAATAACTTGTAACGTATCTTTAGCTTAAGCACTGGGGAAATAAAGGTTTCATAAACTAAGTGCCACAATGTTAAAAAGAACAAAATGCAGATTAGTGTGACCGTTATTGATATCACTTTTCTTCTTCTTGTTTAAAAATAATTATTCTTTCATTTGGGTCACTGCTTGAAGGCAAGTTACCAATTAGTTTCTCTTGTAAAAATCTCTTTTCCTGACTTAATCTTTCTACCTCCTTATTATGAATTTCGTTTGTACCTTTTGATTTTAGGAACGCAACAAATAATGTTACAATCCAAAGTATCCAACCAAGTATTGACATTCTACTTATCAAATCCAATAATTTATTAGTTATTACCAATAAACTATCCTCTGGCAATCTCAAGATCAAAATCAATAAAATGAAAAAGCCTAATGAAGCCAACCATTGACCTTTGTCGATAGCAGCAATAGCAACTCTACTTATCATTCCCCAGATATTGGGTCTATCAGCGGAGGTTTTCTTCTTTTGAGCGGACAAATGTAAGGGTGTTTGGAATTTATTGCTCTTGAAAAGCGTAAAAGAACCTTACAATTATAATGAAAATAACCGTTTTCTGGTTCATTAACGTCAAAATCTATGTATTTATTGGGCTAATACTTTTCGTGAAACACAGTTAAGCGGTGTTCGTCGGGTTTGTCAGGCGTATATCACCCATAGTCTTACAGACTATCGACTAATTCGGCTGCACTGATTTAATAATAATTACATAAAAAAAGCCTCATCAGATATGATGAAGCTATTAAAATGTTGAGGTCGCGACCAGACTTGAAATATTGAAATTCCTTTAATCAATGTTTATACAAAACCCCTATAAATATTGGCTTTTTTGAAAATTGAATACAAGTGAATTAGGAACTATTTAAAAAATTCGTCCCCCAGAGCGTCCCCCGAAATCAAAAACCTTAACTTGTGATAGTTCAAATAATTACATTATGTCACATGTCAATTTTTACCTAAAGAGGAATACACCTCTTAAAAAGACGGCAATAGTTTCGAGAACTCATATCAATAAGTCTGTTTTCAAATATGGTATTGGAAAATCTATATATCCAGAATTATGGGATGAACTGAGCCAAAGACCTATTAAGACCAAATCGAAGATCAAACCCTTTAGGAAAAAGAATCCGCATATTGATACAGACTTAGAGAACATAGAAACCAGATTACAGAATGTAGAGAGGGATATTAAAAAAGAGATCGAAAGTTTTGAGAAAAACAATGATGTCATAAATCTGGACCAACTGAGGGAATATCTGGACGCCAAGTATAAAGAGGTCAAAAAGAAAGTAAACGCAGAGCCAAATGTAAAAGAGACATTAAATGATTACATCCAGAGGTATATTAATGAAATAGAAAAAGGTACACGAACTTATACAACCTCTAAAGGTGAAATGCGAAAATACACGCATGGTACTATCAAAACATATAAAGGATTTCAAGTACAATTCAATGACTTTCAAAAGAAGAAAAAAAGAGTTTTAGACTTTGATGATATAACACTTGACTTATATGATCTCATGGTCCGTTACTTTTCCAATAAAGGATATTCCACCAACTCTATAGGAAAGTTAGCTAAGACCCTCAAAACGATCATGAGAGCGTCACACGAAGAAAAGCTACATAACAATACAGAATACCAGAGAAAGAAATTTAAGACTTTAAAAGTAGATGTGACTGACGTTTACCTAACTCAAAAAGAAGTCGATACCCTTTACAAGTTCAATTTCCATAAAGTACCAAAGGACGAACTTGATAGAAAACTGATACCAGAATATGAGCTAACCAGAGATGTGTTCTTATGTGGCGTCTGGACGGCTCAGAGGTATAGTGACTATTCTCGAATCAAACCAGAGCATATAAAGGAGCGAGACGGTCAAATGTACTTTGAAATGATAACAAGGAAAACAAGCCAAAAGGTCAGTGTACCAATGAGACCCGAACTAATCAAAATCCTAAAAAAATACTCCTATGAATTACCAAGAACATACGAGCAAAAAATAAACGCCAATATCAAAGAGATATGCAGACTCGCTAAAATCAATGAAATGATCGAAGTCGAAGAAATACGGAAAGGGTTAAAGGTTGTGAAGATGATACCTAAATATAAGATGGTCAAAACACACACCGCGAGACGCACCGCAATATCACTTATGTACTTGGCTAATATACCAACGATAGATATTCAAAAAATTTCAGGACACCGCACCGAGAAAAATCTATTGAAGTATATAAAAGTAACCAACGAAGAAACATCTAAGCGTTTGTCGCTCAATCCTTATTTCAAAGGAAAATCACTTTCTAAAGTATAACGGGGGAATAACGGGGGAATAACGGGGGAAACTTATTATAAATAACAATACTATGAAACCATCAGATAAGGAAAATAACAACAAAGAAATGTCCTCATTTTTGGGTTATTTCAAAAAAAATAAAGGGATGACTGACTTTAAATATGAAATTATTAAACTAACCGAAGAACTGAATGGCATAGAAAAGCAAGAACTGAAAGATATTGATGAAATAATAGAATTAGCAGATAAGTTTTTTTGGTTAGAATCTACATTCAGGAAAACCATAGAAAGTATATCTGAAAGGTTAACTTATATGTGTATCGACTATGAAAATGATTACAAACTAAGTTCCACCTTGCTAAATACGATTAGAAAACTCCAAAATCTAAACAATGAATATCTCAAAATAGAGCAAATTAAAGTAGAAAAAATTGTGACACCCCCTGTAAATGCAGCTATTAAAGACATTGTAATACTGCTAATTAAGCTCGGAGTTCTTGAAGGAATAGATAAACTCAAGGCAAAGGAATTGGGTCAAGTAGGAATAACAAAAATTATTGCCACATTAATGGGAAAAACGGAAAGGAATGATATAGAATATATAAGAACCTCAATAAAAGACTATTTCAGCCAACCAGTGAAATTTCACAATGATAGCACAAAAGAAAGGGTGAATAAAATTTGTTATGAGTTAAAGTTAGAAAATATTTATTAAAAAAAAGTCACTCCAAAATTACTCCAAAAAATGATGTTTCATCTTGCGAAAAATTCATAAAGAATATGCAAGAAGAAATTATTCTTACTACAGCAACCAAAGAAAGTCTAATATCCGAAATTCTCAAAGGTGTAAAGGACTTATTAAAAGAATCTCAGGATAAAGACCTAACTAAAAATGAATGGTTAACCTCTAAAGAAGTCCAGACTCTACTTAAGATCACACCAACTACGTTATGGAATTACGATCAGAGAGGTATTACAACACCTCAGAAGATCGGAAACCGCAAAAGGTATCATAGACCTCAGATCATTGCATTATTACAACGTAAACAATCTAATAGGGTCTAATACTATGACTTTTCAGTTTCTCAGGAATGAGGACCGTTCTGACATTTATGATCTGATAGATGGTCCAGATACCTCACTTACCTACGTAAGGCTATCCAAACCAGTTAAAGGGTTTCTTCTTAAAAATCGAGCTGCCTTTGTTCTGGAATCGTGGAAGGAAAATCAAAAAATCCTATTCACAGGATTGATACCTATAAGCAATAACACCTATAAAGGCGATCATTGGAGAAAGTCTAAGGGATTGGTACATGAGCTAAGAGTAACTATTTCCAAAGACCTCAACAAACTTTCAATAGAGGTAATGAACACAAAAAAGAAAGGACCAAACCGCTAACGTCTGGTCCTTTCATAGTTCAAATAATTATCGCTAAGATATGATTGATTTTATCAAACTTAAATTATTAAGTGTATCTGCGGTTTCTCTAATCCAGAATCCATTTATCAATTGGCAAAAAGGGTTCGACCCAACTACAGGCGAAATATCAGAATATCCAGTAAGAGGGGAATTACATAATTGTAAAATTGTAATAACTGCTAACCAAATTATATTTAGTGGTTCGCTACATATCCTTTGGAATCAGATCAATAAAAGAGGTCGTCAGAATTGGGATGACTTCAGCCGTAATGATTTATCGAATATTATTTTTTGGCTAAAGTCAAATCTTGGTATAAATCCGAGAAAGGCAATTATTCAAAATCTGGAATATGGCGTTAACATTAATATTTGGAAGAACCCTAAAGATTTGATTAATGAGAATGTTATGGTCTGGATGGGAAAACCGCCATCTAAAAGTAATGATTTTGGACAAGGGAAATATGTCCAATGGGAAAGAACACAGTACTCAATAAAACTTTATGATAAAGGCAGACAACATTTGAGATCAGAAAATATCCTAAGATGGGAAAAGAAAGTTTGCAAAGGCCAGTATCTACAAAAAAAAGTAGGCCTTCGTACTTTAGACAATCTTATCAAAGTTTCAAATTTAAAAAAGCTAAAAGGCGATTTGCTGGAATCATTTGATATGCTCTTAGTAGTGGATTCAGTGGATTCATCTTTATCACTTACAACACCTGAAAATGAGACATTGGATAAAGTTGTTAACATCAGGACTTGGAGAGACTTTAACAAAAAAGACAGGTCGCAAAAATGTAGATTTCGTAAAAAAGTGAATGAATTACTCTCGAAACATAATCTAAATACATTCCATAAAAGGATTTGTTATTCAATAGCTATCAAATGTGATGAACTTATAGAATGCAACGAATTTACCGATTTTCAGAAACGTGCTGAATATAAAGTGAACAGCTCCTATGCTACGTTTTTACACTTAGATAATATGTAAAAGTGTTGCGCCTTCATAATAGGATCAACTTCAGATAATGAAAACTATCCTATCTTTATATCAGTTGGATATGCTAAGATAAAGTGTACTTGAAGTATCTCCCTATTCTGAAACACCACAAGAAAAACTCAGAGGTACTTGGAGAATACACCCAATTTGGGTGTGCTCTAAGTAATCAATTGAGTAAAGGTATGTGGTGTACCTGAATAGGGTTGATGAAAAGGCATACCCTTTTTTAATGACTATTTAAAACACCACATTATGAAAACTTACTTTTCCTTTATCAGTTTCCTACTCCTTACATTAATAACTTTTTGCTGTAGATCAAGTCCTGTTTCAGATACTGAGCTAAAGCCTAAAGAAAAAAGGGAATCTAAAGAAACTCAACTTGCGAAACAGTTTGAAAAAGACTCAATTTACCTTTCTAGTTTCAAATCTTTCAAAGTCAAAAAAATATCTGGAAAACATAAGTATGGAGGATCAACAAAAATTGAGTACGAATCCTTGTTAGACGTTTTAAAGAGTAGTGAAAAGTATTGGAAGAAGCAATTATTGAGTGAAGATGAGGTTAAAGAAAAATTGAAATATGACAAAAGAAAAAATCGAGGTGGCAAAATAATTCTAAAGATAGATAGAAGCTCAATTGAGGCAGCTAATAACGATAACTTTAAAGTAGTTGTTAGGACAATGGAAGGTGAAGAAATACTAAGGCAACAACTAAAAAGAAAAATTCCAGAAAGACCTATAGTAGATAGAATGTGGTGGAATCTGGAAATCATAAGATTACCTTCTTTATTGGAGTTTCCTTTTAAAGTATATGTAATAGATGCACTTAACGATGATCCTTTTGAATTTGAAGTAACGGGTGTCAAATAGTCGTCGATAATCAACAGATATAAGTTACAAGACATTTTCGTCCCCCAGAGCGTCCCCCGAATACAAAAAAAGACCCTAACTAATTGATAGTCAGAGTCTTGTTGAGGTCGCGACCAGATTCGAACTGGTGTACAAGGTTTTGCAGACCTCTGCCTAGCCACTCGGCCACGCGACCATTAGTTTTTAATGGACTGCAAATATAAAGCAAATAATGTACCGAATGCAAGCCGATATCATCGGATCATCATAATCTTAGTTACGTAAGCATCGGGATCTCTAAATGTATCTGTAGAACTACTGAATACCAGATAGACACCCCCTGCGACAGCCTGTCCGTCCAGATGACGACCATCCCAGATGGCTTGTCCCCCTTGTGCCTGTGTCTTATAGACGAGCTGACCATCTATATCGGTTATTATGACTTCTGCATCACGGACCAAGCCCTTGATTGCTATAACGCCGTCATACTCAGGTCTGACGGGATTAGGAAAAGCATAGACCTGTGTGTCGTGTCTGTTTTTGCCTGTTGTTGTCTGTGTACGATAAGATTGGATACCCTTATTGCTGGCGACGAACATCTCACCAGAGGACGCACTATAAGACATAGCCTTAATATTATTATCAAACAGTGGGCTGTTCTCTATGTCAAATTTCATGATCTGCTCTTCGCCAGAAGGAGACATAACGAAGATTCCATTTCTTGTTCCAAACCATTTTCTGTTAGCACCATCTACAGCTATCGCCTGTACATCTTCCGTCGCCAGTAGATAACCGATGTTGCCATCAGGCTGTTGCACCTGAGGCTTGAACCCATCACAGGACGACTCTAGTACATCGCTTCCACACTCGAATACAACCGCCCCTGCGGCTGTCCCTATCCAGACACTGCCATCCAGATCCATGGCGATGGCGTTGACCAGATTAGATGGTATCTCAGAATTGCTGGATGATATAAACCGTGCTGGTGGATCATCTGTAGGATCGGAGATTGTACCATTGGGGTCATAGACTATCACGCCGCCTGTATTACCTGCTATTACCGACCAGACATATCCTAGATCATCTCTTATTAGTTCTGTCGTCTTATTATTAGACCCAACATCGAATCCATGCCAGATGCCTTCGTCCGTAAGTACGGCAATAGGCTTCTCTGCTCCAAAAACACTGAGCCACAGATTATCATCTTCATCATAACTCATTCCTGATATACGCACCCTGTCAGGATTGTCCCCTATAGGAGGACCTAAGGCTCCATTGGTGTTGGAGGCGTTATAGAGTACTTGCTCATCGGTCTCTTCGTCATACGATAAGATGCCTGACCAGAAAGACCCAATATAATACTTGGGGTCAGAAGGATGTGCTTCTATCTGATAGAACTGGATGACGCCATTATCTTTATAGAATGGGTTGCTATCCTGATCTAGATTATTCCATACCCCTTCTTCTAATATGTAGATCCCCTGCCTCCCAAACTCATCACTGAATGATTCTGTAATACCTCCTGAGGCAACGTAAACTTTTTCTGACCTGATACTTATGTCTGTCGCATCAGCGTACGCAGGACCGTCAAATCTCTCTTTATTGCAGTTGCCTTCTGCATCGATATATCTGAGTCTCACCCAATCATCAGAGAAGTATATACTCCCGTCTTCTGTTACTAGGGCATCGTTGATGCGGTTAGTGCATGTATTTATTTCGTTAACGGGAGAATTTTGTTGGTCATAGAATATGAGGCGGCTGGCGGAGCTTCCCCGACGTAATCCGACCATCCATCCGTCTTCATGAGTTTTCAGAAATCGAATGGATTCGTCATCGGCGAAAGTCGTCAGCAGGGAAAAAGTATCTTCTGTAATAGGTGATATGAGGACTTCCCTATCAGTAGCCGCATAAATGTTATCACCTATAAGTTGATTTGTCTGGATATCTAACCCAGCAATACCTCCTTCCAGCTGTTGCCAGGAAGAAAGTGCGTTAGGGAAGTTTTCATTTTTAAAATCTAATAAATACAGTCCGTCTGAACCATTTATAAGAAGATAGTCCTCATTGCCTGATATAGAGTTTATTTCTTGACCTGCATCGAGCGTAAAACCAAACTCAAAGTCGATCAGACTAAACTGTACTAAACCAAAGCCTGTCGCAAAGTACACCCATTCTTCATTTTGTACGAATATGTCATTGATCTTACGATTAAGAAAGTTTGTGTTGGTCTGTATATCGAATACAGGCGTCACTGTGCTACCCTGGACAAAATCAATGATACTATTATCATAGGCAATGATAAGTTGGTCATTATATGGGTCGTAAGAGAGTTTTTGTATTCCCGTTTCTGTAAGACCGTCTATTTTGGATAGGTATTCTACCGAGTTATCAGACTTGTCTATGGTATAAATGGAAAAATCTGTTCCTATAATAATTTTATCATCGTTTTGAGCCAGATGCTTGGCGTTATTATGAGGTAAGTACGACTTCCATTGACCTATAGCCAGATCACTTTGTGCGTAGGCGTTACCAGCGACCAGCAATGATATAATGATTACAAGTAGGTCTTTCATATACTGATAAAAACGATTTTCGAAATCAAATTATTGGTTGACTAGGTTCCTATATATTGGCACGTCATTAAGATAATCGTAGACGGTTTCTGGTACGAGATAGCGGATAGATTTTTTTTGAGCTATAAGACTTCTTATATAAGAAGAAGATATACTTAGCAATGGCGCATCTAATATGGTAATATTGGCTTTTTCTGCAAGTTCTGGAAGCTCATGCGTCGGTCGTTTATAGACGTAGATGTCGTAGTTCTCTATGATCTTTTCGTAGTTTTTCCATTTGTGCAAAGAAGCAAGGTTGTCTCCACCCATTATCAGAGAGAAAGTATGCTGTGGATATTTTTCCCCTAAGTAGGTTAAAGTATCTATCGTGTAAGATGGCTTGGGTAGCTTAAATTCTATATCCGAAGGCAGTATATCAAAGTTGTCTCCTATCGCCAGCGTCAGTAGATGCAGGCGATCATAATCTCTCGCGAGAGACTTTTTCTCTTTGTGTGGATTATGTGGCGTGACAACCATCCATAGCTTGTCCAGTGCCGTATGCGTAATCACATAATTAGCGATGATCATGTGTCCGACATGCACAGGATTGAATGATCCGAAGAATAATCCGATTTTCAATTTAATTAAGCGCTGATTAGTGATTCATCATAACAGGCATCAAGAGCATCAGTAGGTTGTCCTCATCTGAGTCTACCACTGGTAATACGATTCCTGCTTTGTTAGGTGCTGACAGCTCTATGATGACCTCATCGCTATCTAATACACCAAGCATTTCGACTAAAAACTTGGCATTGAATCCGATACTCATCGGATCTCCCTTATAATCACAACTGATTTGCTCAGTGGCCTCATTAGAGAAATCAAGATCTTGTGCAGAAATCGTCAAGCTATCATCTGATATATTGAATACAACTTGATTAGTCGTTTTGTTGGAGTATATCACCAGACGCTTGAGTGAGCTTTGGAAGTCAGATCGGTTGATAGAGATGCGCTTATCATTATTACTTGGTATAACCGCATCGTAATCAGGGTACTTGGCATCTATCAATCTACTAATAACCAATGTATCTCCAGATCGGAAAAAGACATTTTTACTATTAAAAGAAATGTCTGCCGTATCTTCTTCAGAATTAGACATCGCTGTCCGGAAGACATTAAGCCCTTTCTTAGGTATGATGATGGACTCTGTCATATCGCTGGACAGTCCATTGATGGTGTATTTCACCAGTTTGTGCGCATCTGTAGAGACAAACACGACCTTATTAAAATCTAAATGCATTAAAACACCCGTCATTGCTAGCCTCAATTCGTCCGTACTAGAGGCGAATAAGGTATTATTAATGGCTTTGACTAAGAGTTCTTTGCTGAGGTTTATTTTATTGACATTTTCCTCTACGGGTGTTTCTGGGAAATCACTCGGGTTATCTCCAGTGAGTTTATATTCTCCATAAGCGGATACCAGTTTGATACCCAGATTGTCGGGATTCACATCAAATTTGATGGGGTGATCTGGCAAGGCCTTGAGCGTATCCATGAGGATCTTAGCAGGAACGGCTACTGATCCATCTTTGGACCCGCTGACATTGAGAGATGATATGATGGTAACTTCGAGATTAGTAGCAGAGATGGTTAGTCTATCCTGTGATAATTCGAAAAGGAAGTCCTCCAGTATAGGAATGACGGGGTTAGACCCGATCGCACCGACTGCGATTTGTAATTTTTTTAGTAGCTCCCCTGATGAGACTTCGAATGTCATTGCGTTTATATTGAGATTGCTAAGATAATATAGTGACGTAAAGTTAATCTAAGACTTAGGAAATTCTAAATTTTGGCTGTCTTATAAAATACAGGCTATTTTATTCATTTTTGCGCCACGATTGATATGTTGGATAGAAAAAAAGGACCGCCGATATTTACAGAATATGATCTTCGCTTTGATGATTATAGCTCCTATAACTTACCTAATGGCATTGAGGTCACAGAAATCAATTCGGGTACTCAAGACATAGTCAAAGTCGACTTTATAATAAGATCAGGAAGGGTCAAAGAAGAAAAAATAGGCGTAGCTAAAGCCGCCATTCGACTCATGCGAGAGGGTACAAGCACGCATAATTCAGAGGAAATTGCACACCATTTTGATTTTTATGGGACCTCGATAAAGATTATCGGAGGAATGGATTATTCGTCTATTAGTCTAGTGACAATGACTAGGTTTTTTGATGAGGTTTTTGATATTTGGATGTCTTTGATCACTGATCCAGCGTATGATCTTAACGAACTAGAAAAGTATAAACAGGTACAAAGCCAAAAGCTCAAAAATCAACTCACTAAAAATGATGTCCTATCGTACAGAAAGTTGACGGAGGTTATATTCGGCGAGGATCATCCCTATGGATATAACACAGAGCCTGAGGATATACATAAGATAAGCAGACAAGAGCTTTTTGATTTTCATAATGCCTATATTAAGAGTCGGGATAGTTTTGTGGTGATCAGCGGTCATTATTCGGCTCATATCAAGAAAAAGATTACAGATACATTTTCGTCGCTTAATTGGTCAGATACTCCTTCTCCTGCGACATTTTATAAAAAGGAACTAAGTCATCAGACGATTAAAATTCCAACCGACAACACACATCAGACATCTATCAAAATAGGTAGACTGCTTTTTGATTGTGAGCATGAAGATCGTGGTGACTTCGCGGTACTCAATACGGTCTTGGGAGGATATTTTGGGTCTCGGCTGATGAAAAACATAAGAGAAGAAAAGGGATATACCTATGGTATCTACTCCATTGCAGATCTATGGCGTCATGGTGGTTATTTTTATATCACAACAGATGTGGGTAATCAATATCTGGAACAAACCTTGGAAGAAATATATAAAGAAATAGACTTGCTGCGAAGTACTCTGATAGAAGACGATGAGATGAAAATGGTAAGGAACTACATGTTAGGACAATCACTTAATCTCATAGATGGTCCTTTTGCAAAAGCTCAACTTATCAAGAATCTGAAAATCAAAAAAATGGCGGTCGAGGACTTTTACAATAGAATAGAAAGAATAAAAAATATCAATCCTCATTCTATCAGAGATATGGCCGAAAAGTATTTAGATCAAAATACATTTACAACTGTCCTGGCGGGTGGTAATAGTGTATAATTATCCTTATTATTACGCCTTAATTCGATTACTCCCCGACCCAGACCAATTTCCAATCTCATTATTGCAAAATTATTTACTCCCACGGCTTAATTAGGAACAATATTTGACTTAAGTTTTTGAATAGAGGATTTATTTAAATAGATAAATGGGGCTTTTTAGTTTTTTCAAACAAGAATTGGCGGTTGACCTTGGGACTGCTAACACATTGATAGTGCAGGATGGCAAGGTGGTCGTAGATCAGCCTTCCATTGTGGCCGTCAATCGTATGACGGGAGAGGTGCTTGCCGTAGGAACTAAAGCCATGCAGATGCACGAAAAAACGCATAGTAATCTTACCACCATCAGACCTCTTAAGGATGGTGTTATTGCTGATTTTCAGGCCGCGGAAAGTTTGATACATGGTCTTATAGACATGATCGGCGAGCGAAGAAAATTCTTCTCGCATCTCAAGATGGTTATCTGCATTCCCTCTGGTATAACAGAAGTCGAAAAAAGAGCGGTTTTTGATTCTGCTGATCACGTAGACTCTAAAGAGACTTATCTCATACATGAGCCTATGGCGGCGGCCCTTGGTATAGGACTCGATGTCTCAGCACCACAGGGGAATATGATCATAGACATCGGAGGTGGAACGACAGAGATAGCCGTTATTGCTCTCGCTGGTATCGTAACCGACCAATCTATCCGTACAGCAGGAGATGAGTTTACATTGGACATCATAGACTTTATGAAGCGTAAGCATAATCTGCTCATAGGAGAAAGAACGGCAGAGGAGCTTAAAATCAAAGTAGGTTCTGCACTTGAAAACCTATATGATCCACCAGAACCTATTGGTGTCAATGGTCGAGATCTATTGACTGGTATCCCTAAGCAGGTCACGACAGATTATGTAGAAGTGGCAGAGGCACTAGATAAATCTATCAGCAAGATAGAAGAGGCCGTCATGAAAGCACTAGAAGATACGCCACCAGAGCTGGCCAGTGATATATATAAGAATGGAATCTATCTTACAGGTGGAGGAGCACTCTTACGTGGACTAGACGAAAGGCTAGCTAAGCGGACCAAACTCAATGTACACGTTGCCGAAGACCCACTCAAAGCGGTTGTAAGAGGCACGGGGTTGGCACTAAAAAATACAGAGGCATATCCTTTCCTCATGGATAGACAAAGTCTATAATGTCATAATCTAAATTAACACTCATCCAATGCGTAATATCTTCAATCTGTTTTTCAGGTACAGCGCATTTATCGTGTTTGTCATCTTTGAGATTATCGCTTTATATCTTATCGTCAACTATAACAAAAGTCAGAAAGAAATTTGGGCACATTCGTCCAATCTTTTTACTGGGACTATTAATAAGTATGTCCAGGGTGTCGAAGATTTTTTCGCATTACAGGCCACTAATGACAGTCTTCTGATAGAAAACGCCAATCTTCTACAGACCATCATAGACTATCGAGTCACTAGTAAGGATAATGCCTTTCAGGATTACGAAGACAAAGACTCAACGAATAATTATACCCTCATACCCTCTAGAATCTGCTCTAAGACCCTCAACCTTAGAAACAACTATCTGACCTTATGCAAAGGCTCTTCTTCTGGTATAGAGGTAGGGATGGGTGTTATTACTTTCAATGGCATAGTGGGCATAGTTAAGTCCGTATCCAAAAATTACAGCACCGTGCTCATGGTACTCAACTCAGAAAGCCGTATCAGCGCCAAGGTGGCTACAAAAAACTATATAGGAAATCTCGTGTGGTCAGGAAGCGATCTCAGAGAACTTAATATGATGGACGTGCCCAAGCATTCGGAGATAGCGGTGGGAGATTCCATACTGACGAGTGGGTACTCTATATCATTTCCACCAGAAATTTTTATTGGCGTCGTAGAGTCGTATACTATAGAAGGTGGGAGTAACAACTACAACATCAAGGTACAAATGAAGTCGGACCTTTCCACTACTGACTATGTCTATGTTGTTAATTTTTTGCAAGCAGAAGAGAAGGAAGAAATCTTAAGCGAAAATGAATAGCATCTGGCAACGAAATATAATCCGAGGAGCGATCATACTAGTCATACAATTGCTATTACTCAAAAGAATAGATATCACCTTCGGAGATTTTAATTATATCCACTTTACCATCTATCCGATTATATTTGCCTTGCTACCTTATAAGACTAATAGGACTGCATTGATACCAATAGGGTTCGCTATTGGGTTGATAGTTGACCTGTTTTATGATTCGCTGGGGGTGCACGCGGCGGCCTCTACTTTTATATGCTACTTCAGATTTTATATTCTTAATCTACTATCTCCTGCGGAAGGATATGGTAAAGAGCATCTTACCGCCTTTAGACACGGGTTGCCTTGGTTTCTTAGTTACCTGAGTGCCTTACTATTTATACACTTATTACTTTTATATAGTCTGGAGGCATTTTCATTCGTTTATTTTAACGAGATAATACTCAGAACAATTTTTAGTTTCATTGCTTCTTTATTTGTACTAATGTTAGGAACACTGATTTTCAATCCAAAATATTAATATGGCAAGAATAAGCACCCGTCAAGGACCTATCGTAATTACTTTTGTGCTGGCGGCTGCGTTGTTATGTTATAAATTGGTTCAAATTCAGTTGTTAGATAATACATATAAGCAGCTGGCTAATAAGACTATTCTGGACAAGCAGACTGTCTTCCCTTCTCGTGGGTTGATATATGATAGAAATGGGAAGTTGCTCACCTTTAATAAACCAATCTATGACCTAGAGGTCATCTATAAGAATATAGATCCTGACATGGATACGACTTTGTTCTGCGATCTACTATGTATAGACAAAGAAACCTTCAATAAGAATCTTGACAAAGACTGGAGCGACAGAAGATACCACAAATCCTTACCCTGTACCTTTTTGTCCAAGATAGATCCAGAAATCTATTCTCGGTTTCAGGAGCACCTATTTCAGTTTCCTGGTTTTTATCCCATAATCAGAAATATCCGTGCATATCCTCATAATAATGCAGCCCATGTCTTAGGATATCTGGGCGAAGCGGATATGAACGTCATCAATAAAAACAAGAACTATCAGGTAGGAGATTATCTAGGTATAAAAGGAATAGAAAAAAGTTACGAAGACGTTCTCAAAGGAAAGAAAGGTGTCAAGTTTTTGCTTAAGGATAATGTGGGTCGCGAAGTCTCTTCTTTTGCCAGTGGAGATTTGGATTCTTTGGCTATAGGTGGTATAGATATTCAGACTTCTATAGACTTAGATCTACAGGCGTATTGCGAAGAGCTGATGACAAATAAGAGAGGAAGCATTGTTGCCCTAGAACCATCCACAGGAGAGATCATAACGATGTTATCAGCACCCGGATATGATCCTAACTTATTGAATCTAGACGAAGATAGAGGACAAGCCTATCAGCAGTTGACAGCAGATAAGGTTCAACGACCTCTGTTCGACAGGTCCATTGCCGCAAGATACCCGCCTGGATCTATATTCAAACCCATATTGACACTCATCGCTCTGCAGGAAGGTGTCACTTACCCTACTAAATATGTCCCTTGCGATGGTGATTATCATTATCGGACTTTTAGTTATGGGTGTCATGCACATACACCAACATATAATGTGCAAATCGCACTAGAGCACTCATGCAATAGTTATTTCTTCAGTATGGTACGAGACCTTATTGAGATCCAAGGATTTAATAATCCAGAGATAGGATTGAATGTTCTGAGGAGGCATTTATATGATTTTGGGTTGGGGCGTACTTTAGGTGTTGATCTTGATAATGAGGTGACAGGTTATGTCCCGACACCAGAACACTACGATAGACTATACCAAAATACGGGTGCCAACTGGAAGTCTACCTATATAATGTCCATAGGTATCGGTCAGGGAGAGTTAGAACTTACCACCTTACAAATGGCGAATCTAGCTGCCATTATTGCTAATAGGGGATACTACTATACGCCGCATATAGTCAAAGAGTATAGCGACTCACAACTAAAAATAGATGAGTCCTATACCCAAAAAAATCACGTCCGAATTGATCCAGAACATTTTGTTCCCGTTATAAAAGGAATGGAAAGAGTAATAAGAACGGGTACAGGATATAAGGCACATGTGCATGGCATCAATATCTGCGGAAAAACCGGAACCTCACAAAATTCTCATGGAGAAGACCACTCTGTCTTTTTTGCTTTTGCACCAAAAGACAATCCCAAAATAGCCATTGCCACATATATAGAAAATGCAGGCTTTGGTGGTGATATTGCGGCGCCTATCTCTGGGCTAATAATAGAAAAATACCTCAATGGTCAGGTCAGAAAGAAAAACCAAGAAGCCTATATTAAGTCACTTAATCTTCTAGAGCAACCAGATATATGATTATATCGGCCATCGTCGCAGTCAGTAATAATGGTGTCATCGGTATAGATAATGACCTACCTTGGCACATGCCCGCCGACCTTAAGTTTTTTAAAGAAACCACCTTGGGTCATCATGTGCTGATGGGCAGAAAAAGTTTTGACTCTATAGGAAGGCCACTACCTGGTAGAACCAATATTATCTTGACCAGAAACAAAGACTTTCATCATAGCGGGGTTATCACGGTCAGGTCCATTGTCGACGGAATATTAGTGGCACAAAATGATGGAATAGAAGAGCTATTTATCCTTGGCGGTGCTAATGTATACGAGCAGACTATGGGTCTATGGAATAAGCTCTATCTGACCAGAATAGATACTAGTATAGATAAAGGCACAGCCTTTTTCCCCGATGTCGATTATGGGCAATGGAATCTTATAAAAGAAGATAAGCATGTTGCTGATGAAAAAAATCCTTTCAACTGTACCTTTTGTACCTTCCACAAAAAGCATGGTCTATAACCATGAAAGAGTCCCTGTTGCATTTATTATGGAAGCTCAAGCGATTTGATCATAACGACCTGCACACGGTATCAGGAGAAAAGATTAAGATTATCAAATATGGTACTCACAATCATGATGCAGGACCAGACTTTCTCAATGCAGAGATAGTCATAGGAAACACCAAATGGGTGGGACATGTCGAAATGCACCTGCGGAGTAAAGACTGGAATACTCATAAGCATCAAGATGACCCCGCCTATAATAGCGTTATCTTGCATGTCGTATATGAGCACAATGGCATAGCCAACAATCACAATGGTCAAGAAATTCCAATACTAGAATTAAACAATAGAATAGACCACTCTCTTATACAAAAGCATCAGAAACTGGAGGAAAGCCAAGCCTGGATTCCTTGCGCAGATGCTATTACTCCTTCACATATAGATACTCAACGGTTTTTTCTGGATAGGGTGCTGACAGAACGAATGGAAGAAAAATGTGCGCGCATAAAGACCTTGCTTAAGGCTAGTAATAATGACTGGGAGGATGTTTTGTACACGATGATTCTGAGATACTTTGGGCTTAAGATCAACGGTGATGCCTTTGAACAATTAGCTAGAATCACTCCTCACAAACTGATCCATAAAAATCACAGTAACATACATAAACTAGAATCGCTCCTACTCGGTCAGTCCGGACTTATTCTGGATGGCAATGACGATTATATAATCTCATTATCTAAAGAATATAACCACCTACGAAATAAATATAAGTTAACGCCTATGACGGGTGTAGAGTGGAAATTCGCCAGATTACGACCAGCCAACTTTCCCACTATACGACTAGCGCAAGTTGCACAATTATATCATAAGACACCCAGACTTTTCGATGTATTAATAAATGCAGAAAATATCTCTGTGATAAAAAACATCTTGAATGTAGAAACAAGTGCATATTGGCAATCACATTATTTACCAGACAAAGAGTCAGATAAGAAAGTCAAAAAACTAGGACAACAAGCGCAGGATACAATAATCATCAATGCCATCATACCGACTATATTCTCTTACGGGATGATTACAGACGACATGCGTTACAAAGAAAAGGCCATCAACCTATTATTAGATTTACCACAAGAAAAGAACAATATCATATCAGGGTGGAAGTCTTTAGGTTTCTCTATCAAAACAGCCTTTGAAAGTCAAGCGTTACTCCAGTTAAAGTCAAAGTACTGTGATAAGATAAGATGCCTTGACTGTGGTCTTGGTCAAAAAATATTATTCAGTTGAGAAAAAACATCATATTCAGAATACTACTCTCACCTTTCTCATTATTATATGCGGGTATAATATCCCTCAGGAATATTTTCTATGAGACGGGACTACTAAAGTCTACAAGTTTTAGCATTCCTGTTATCAATGTAGGTAATCTATCCATCGGCGGGACAGGCAAGACTCCTCACATAGAGTACCTTATATCACTGCTTTCTCCGTATCTCAATGTAGCTACTTTGAGTCGTGGTTATAAGCGAAAAACCAAGGGATTTCGTCAGGCGAGCCAGAGAGATAATGCTGTGACATTGGGAGATGAACCGTATCAGTTCTTTCTAAAACATAAAAATATCAAAGTCGCTGTCTCAGAAAGCAGGGATATCGGCATACCTATGATTATACAGAAGAACCCAGACACACAAGTTATACTTATGGATGATGCTTTCCAACATAGATCTGTTGTACCAGGACTGAATATTTTGCTCACCGAACATGATAATCTTTTCACTCAGGATTATCTACTTCCAGCGGGCCGACTCAGAGAACCGAGAAAGTCTTATGAGCGCGCGGACATCATCGTCATTACTAAATGTCCTAACGATATTACAGACCAACAAAAAGAAAAGATCATCTCAGAAATAAATCCATACGCTAATCAAAAACTGTTTTTCTCTAAGTATAAATATCTGAACCCTTACTACCTATTTGATAGGAACATCACGCTGGCACTGGAAGAAAAACATCGGGTCATACTCATATCGGCTATCGCTAATGTAGATTATCTATTAAACTATCTCGATGACGTCTGCGATGTGGATAATATTATCAAGTACGAGGACCACCATTACTTCACCGAGTTTGAGCTGGAACAGTTCAAAAAAATATATGATAACCTTACAGAAGAGAATACCTTGTTCTTGACAACAGAAAAAGACGCAACACGTTTGCTTGTCCATCAAGAGTTCCTGATGCAGAATAACATACCTATCTTTGTGCTCCCGATAGAAGTCGATTTTTTAGATAGTACAAGTACAGATTTCGATAATTTGATCAAGCAATTTCTTTTAGAATTTAAAGTCTGAATGTTGTATAAAAAAAGTTTGCTTCTGTTCTTTTTGGGGATGGCTGTCATGGCTCAATCACAATCCAGTTATATCCCTAAAAATCATCCTGCTTACCACGCCATAGACAGAATGGATGTCATGAATATTCTTGACTCTAAAATTCACACCTCTGTCAAACCTCACTTTATAAGCGATATACAAGAGCTTCTTGGATCAATAGAAGGAGACTCGCTAGGTCATAGCATAAGAGAAGATTATAACTTTCTATACAGAGAATATATACACAACTCAGATGACAGTCTGTATGCTGACAGGAAGGGATTATGGAATACTTTGTATAAAAATCCAGCCCACCTTTTTGAGCTGAGGACGGCTGATTTTCAGTTGACAATAGATCCATATTTCAATCTCAGAATCGGGCGAGAAACTAATACCTCTCGCAACATTATATCTAATAAGCGCGGGATAGAGCTATATGGCCACCTTGATGATAAGCTATATTTCTACTCCGCGGTAGAAGAAAACCAATCTAATTTTCTCAATTATATCAACCCATTTATAGATAGATATAAGGCCATCCCTGGTTATGCTAATTATAAGGACTTTCAAAGCTCTATACTTTCCTCATTTAACGGATATGACTATGGTAATGCGCGCGCTTACCTTGGATATATGATCTCACGTCATGTCAATCTAGAACTAGGACATAACAATCACTTTATAGGGCAGGGTATGCGGTCTTTGCTGCTCAGTGATTTCAGCCAGAACTACTTCTACCTGAAGATGAATGTCCGTGTATGGAAGCTACAGTATCAAAGCATATTTGCAGAGTTATCCTCTATTTCATCTAGGCAGACACCTAACAACATACTTCTACCTAAAAAGTATATGGCTTCTCATTTTCTCAATTTCAAACCCAACAAAAACTTTGAAATTGGTCTATTTGAATCCATCATTTTCTCTAGAGAAGACCATTTTGAGTTTCAGTATCTCAATCCTCTAATACTGTATCGCTCGGCAGAGCACTTTCTGGACAGTCCAGATAATGTGCTAATAGGGCTTAACGCCAAACTTGATTTGTTTAATCACTTCTCGCTTTATGGTCAGTTTCTATTAGATGACATACAGCTAGGCGAGTTTTTTAGTGGTTCTGGGTTTTGGGGTAATAAATATGGTTTTCAGCTAGGACTTAAATATTATGATGTGCTTGACATTAAGTTCTTAGACGCACAAGTAGAACTCAATCGTGTGAGGCCCTATACCTACTCTCACTTTAGGTCTGGCGGAACAATCCCTAATCAATCCATCTCCAGCTATAGTCATTTTAATCAAGCCTTGGCGCATCCCTTGGGCTCTAACTTTACAGAAGTTATATTTAAGTTAAGATACCAGCCTCTTCCCAAGGTCGTTGTCAACGCCAGATATATTTATAGTCTTAAGGGAAGAAATTACAATGGCAATTTCGGTTCCGATATATTATTGACTAATCTGGACAGGGTGCAGGAATATAATGTCGATTATCACCAAGGGGCACTAAGTAAAATAAGTATGATTGATCTCGATATTAGTTATGAGTTATTTCATGATTTTTATCTGGACCTCAACGTACTACTTAGACAAGATAACAATGCAGACCTCGGTGATACCAAGACAACTTTTATGACCACTGGTATCAGATATAATATTTATAACTCAAAAATTGATTATTGATGACAATAGATCAGTTATGTAAGGAGAGAATTCTTGTTCTAGATGGTGCAATGGGTACCATGATCCAAAAGTATAAATTGGATGAAGCAGCTTATCGCGGAGAAAGATTCCAAGACTTTCATAGAGAAATAAAAGGTAATAATGATATCCTCTCTATTACACGTCCTGATGTCATAGAGGCCATACATAAAGAATACTTAGAAGCTGGCTCGGACATCATAGAGACTAACACGTTCAACGCCAATAAAATATCTCAGAAGGATTATGACATGCAAGATCATGCGTACGAGATTAATCTGGCATCCGCACAAGTCGCTAAGAGGGCCTGCGAGGAATACAATAAGAAAACACCAGACAAACCAAGATTTGTAGCTGGGGCCTTAGGGCCGACTAATGTGACAGCGTCACTTTCCCCAGATGTCAATGATCCCGCTAAGCGTAACGTGACTTTTGATGAGTTAGTCGATGCATATTATGAGCAGACAGCTGGCCTGGTCGATGGCGGTGTCGATATATTATTAGTAGAAACTATCTTTGATACGCTCAATGCGAAAGCGGCATTATTCGCAATAGACAAGTACTTCGAAGATAAAAATATCAATCTGCCGATCATGGTATCGGGTACAATCACTGACGCTAGTGGACGTACACTGAGTGGTCAGACAGCAGAGGCTTTTTGGATTTCTGTATCTCACATTGATTTGTTTTCCGTGGGTTTTAATTGCGCATTAGGTGCTAAGGAAATGCGTCCACATATAGAGACCTTATCCAAAATCGCCGATTGTCATGTGAGCGCATATCCTAATGCTGGCTTACCTAACGAGTTGGGCGAGTACGATCAGGCACCAGTAGAAATGAAAGAATACATCCGTGATTTTGCATCCAGCGGATTCGTTAATATTATTGGAGGCTGCTGTGGTACATCTCCTGCTCATATCAAGGCTATGGCAGAAGCTGTCCAAGGCGTATCTCCTAGAGAGGTAAAGCCTGTAGAACAACGTGCTCAGTATTCTGGCTTAGAACCCTTAGTCGTACGTGATAGTATGAACTTCATTAATATCGGAGAGAGAACCAATGTCACAGGCTCTAAAAAATTTGCTCGACTAATCAAAGAAGATAAATTATCAGAAGCACTTTCTGTCGCTAACCAGCAAGTCGAGGGTGGCGCACAGATCATAGATGTCAACATGGATGAAGGTCTTTTGGACTCCAAGAAAGCCATGAAAGAGTTTCTCAATCTGATTATGTCAGAACCAGACATTGCTAAGCTACCGATTATGATAGATTCTTCTAAGTTCGAAGTTATAGAAGAAGGACTTAAGGTAGTACAGGGTAAATGTATAGTCAACTCCATATCGCTCAAAGAGGGTGAAGAAGAATTTAAAAGACAGGCTAAACTTATCAGAAGATATGGTGCGGCCACAGTCGTGATGGCCTTTGACGAAGAGGGTCAGGCCGATACGATAGAGAGAAAGGTAGAAATCTGCAAAAGAGCTTATGATATCCTGGTCGATGAGATAAGATTCAAACCACAGGACATCATCTTCGACCCTAATATCTTTGCTGTAGCCACAGGTATAGAAGAACATAATGAATATGCCATTAACTATATAGAGGCGACAAGGAAGATTAAGGAAATCTGTCCTGGCGCACTTGTAAGCGGTGGTGTGAGTAATATTTCCTTTGCGTTCCGAGGTAACAATGTGATCCGAGAAGCCATGCATAGTGCCTTCCTGTATCATGCCATCCAAGCAGGAATGGACATGGGCATCGTCAATGCGGGTATGATAGAAGTCTATCAAGATATACCTAAAGACCTACTTACGCTAATAGAAGATGTCTTATTCAATAAAACCGAAAATGCAACAGAAGCCCTTGTGGATTATGCGTCACGTGTAAAGGGTGGCGGAAGAAAGCTGGAGAAGGATTTGAGCTGGAGAGAAAATCCAGTAGAAAAAAGACTAGAATATGCCCTTGTCAAAGGGATAACAGAATATATCATAGAGGACACAGAAGAAATCAGAAAAACTTTACCTAAAAGTATCAATGTCATAGAAGGACCACTCATGGATGGTATGAATGTGGTCGGCAATCTGTTTGGAGAAGGAAAGATGTTTTTACCGCAGGTGGTCAAAAGTGCACGTGTAATGAAAAAGGCCGTCGCTTATCTGACTCCCTATATAGAGAGTGAAAAAGACTCTGCCGCATCCGCTTCCAAAGGGAAAATACTCATGGCTACTGTCAAAGGGGATGTACATGACATCGGTAAAAATATTGTAGGCGTCGTCTTGGCCTGCAATAATTATGAGATCATAGACCTAGGCGTGATGGTGTCCGCAGAAAAAATCATATCTACGGCTGTACAAGAAAACGTAGATATAATAGGGCTCAGTGGCCTGATTACACCTTCTCTAGACGAGATGGTCTATGTCGCTAAGGAATTAGAGCGACAGGGACTAAAGATACCTTTACTTATAGGTGGAGCGACGACTTCTAAGATACATACAGCACTAAAGATTGACCCAATGTACTCTAATCCTGTGATACACGTACTGGATGCCTCTAAGAGTGTTGGGGTGGCATCACAACTCTTATCTGAGGATGTCGACAAATCAAAAGCATATACCCAAGGAATCAAGTCTGATTATAAAGTCTTACGAGAAAAAAGACTGTCATCACAAAAGGCGAAGAATGTTGTGTCTATAGAAGAAGCGCGTCGGAACAAACTAAAAATAGACTGGAAGAGTTACTTCCTTCCTAAGCCTAAATTCACTGGTGTCAAGGTCTTTGACAATTATTCTATAGAGGAGATTTGTGACTACATAGATTGGACACCATTTTTCTCAAGTTGGCAGCTAAGAGGAAAGTATCCCAAGATATTTGATAATCCGACGATAGGTGAAGAAGCCAAAAAACTGTACAATGATGCGCAGAGCATGCTCCGTCGTATCATAGATGAAAAGTGGTTAACCGCTAAAGCCGTCTTCGGTATATTTCCTGCCTACAGTATCCAGGATGATGCTATCAAAATCCATAACGGAAAAGGTAAAACAATTACGACCCTTCATAATCTAAGACAACAGGTCAAAAAAGCAGAGGGTCTGCCATACTATTCTTTATCAGATTATATAGCACCTAAGTCTGCCGATAAGGAAGACCACATCGGAGCTTTTGCTGTGACCACAGGGATAGGAATAGAAAAATGGGTAAAACATTTCGAAGATAAGCAAGATGATTACTCTGCAATCTTGCTAAAAGCGGTGGCAGATAGATTAGCAGAAGCGTTTGCGGAACTATTACATCAGAAGGTCAGAAAAGAGTACTGGGCCTATGCATCAGAAGAGTCTTTATCTAATGAGGACTTGATATCTGAAAAATATAGGGGTATAAGGCCCGCACCTGGTTATCCAGCCTGTCCGGAGCATTCGGAAAAAGAAAAATTATTCAAGCTGCTGGACGTACAAAACAAAGCCAGTATATCTCTCACAGAGTCTTTTGCAATGTATCCTGCAGCCTCTGTAAGTGGCTGGTATTTTTCTCACCCAGAAAGTAAATATTTTGGTATTAACTTTATAGCCGAAGACCAAGTCAAGGATTATGCAGAACGGAAGAATATCTCCTTCGATAATGCTAAGAGGTTGCTTGGACATTTAATGTCAGAATAATACAAACATGAAATGACTCGTACATCGAGTTCAGATATTTCTCTCAGAGAATTAGTACTTAAGGTTCAGGATTACTTAGCGGCCATTATTAAGCGATGGATGCTACTTTGTATTCTTGGCTTTGGTTTAGCTTTCTTATTCCTGTTCCTTAATTGGGGTGTCAAGCCTATCTACAAGGCTGACCTGACTTTCATGCTTAATGAAGATGATAGGGGTGGACTAGGAGGACTGGCCAGTATGTTGGGACAATTTGGTCTGTCTGGTGGTAGCTCGGAGTCTAATTTTGACCGTATAGTAGAATTATCCAAGACAAGACGAATCGCGCAACAAGCCCTGTTTACTTCTAAGAATATAAATGGCAAAGAAGATTATATAGCAAATCATTATATAGACAATCTCAAGGACCTTGATCTATGGAATAAAAAAGGTGTCCTCGGTTTTCTTTCCTCCGATGACGATCTTGATCTGGAGGATTTTAGATTTAGCTCTGTGGTGACTGACTCTTTTTCTTTGATAGAAAATAAAGCACTTAAGTCGTTGCATATAGCTCTAGTAGGCAAGGACAAGTTTGGTAATGACTTGACGAGTGATTATGATGAGCTGACGGGTATATTGACACTCAGCATGCGCAGTGGAGATCCTAATCTATCTATAGACATGGTTAATAGTTTTTATGACAATCTGAGCGATTATTATCTAGAAAAAACTGTACAAAAGCATCAAGCCAATTACATTATTATCAAATCTAAATATGACTCTATAGCACAAGAGCTCGTGAAAGTACAAACCAGCCTAGCTCTCGTAAAGGATTCTAGCATAGGTGTGTTTAGAGAACAAGATAAGAAGGCCGAAAGAAAACTGAGAGAAGACGAACTGAGGCTACAGACCATATTAGTAGAAGCAGAAAAGAACAAGGCTATCGCAGAACTTACTCTGGATAATAAGACGACTTATATTGACGAAATAGACAAGCCCATCCCACCTCTCCGACCAGTTAACAAAGGCCGCATTTATTATTTTTTGCTAGGAGGGTTCTTGGGTGGAATAATTGGATTGATCTGGATAATTTCTCAGAAAGCCTATCGTGAGATAATGAGTGTATAATTGTTACATTCCTTAATTATATATGTTCTAAAATAAATGGAAAACATACATCCCATTTTTGACAAACTTCTGACCCGTCGAGACAAAGAAAATTTCCTTAGCCAAAACGCAAAGGTTATTTGGTTTACGGGACTATCGGGTTCTGGAAAAAGCACCATTGCACAGGGCTTAGAGAAGATGCTTTTTGACAAAGGTTATTTTGTGCAGGTATTAGATGGTGACAATACGCGTACTGGTATCAATAATAATTTGGGCTTTAGTCTGGAAAACAGGACAGAAAATATACGCCGTATATCCGAGGTGTCTAAACTCTTTGTACAAAGCGGCATTATCTGCATTAACAGTTTTGTCAGTCCTACTCACGATATAAGAAATCTGGCAAAAGAGATAATAGGAGCAGATGACTTTATAGAGGTGTATGTTAATACCCCTTTATCTGTCTGCGAATTACGCGATGTCAAGGGTCTATATAAAAAAGCCCGCAATGGAGAAATAAAGGGTTTTACGGGAATCGATTCTCCCTTTGAGGCGCCGATAGATGCGGACTTAGAGATACTTACTGAAAATCAGTCGATTACGGAATCTGTCACGAAAGTTTTTAATTTTGTCCTCCCAAAAATTCATATCAAATAATACCGAATGGATTATAATATTAATCATATAAAAGAACTAGAATCAGAATCAATCTTTGTGATGAGAGAGGTGGCGGCTCAGTTCGAAAACCCAGTTTTGATGTTTTCGGGGGGTAAAGATTCCATTTTGATGGTTCATCTGGCTTATAAGGCCTTTTTTCCAGCTAAGATTCCCTTTCCCCTATTACATATAGATACAGGCCACAACTTTCCTGAGACCTTAGAGTATAGAGATAGTCTTGTCAAAAAAATAAATGCCAAACTAATCGTGGGTTCTGTACAGGAGGCGATAGACAAAAGATTAGTGGTAGAAGAAAAGGGGTTCAATGCAAGTCGTAATGGGTTGCAAACGGCTGTACTATTAGATTCTTTAGAAAAGGGAAAATATAATGCCGCCCTCGGTGGAGCGAGGCGTGACGAAGAAAAAGCAAGAGCTAAGGAGAGATTCTTTTCTCATAGAGATGAGTTTGGGCAATGGGACCCTAAAAACCAAAGACCAGAATTATGGAATCTTTTTAATGGCAAGCACCATATCGGAGAGCACTTCCGAGTCTTTCCTATAAGTAACTGGACAGAGTTAGATGTCTGGCAATATCTCGCATACGAAAAAGTAGAATTGCCTTCCCTATATTTTGCGCATGAGCGTGAAGTATTCGAAAGAGATGGAACGCTTCTGGCAGACTGCGATTATATCACCAAAAGACCAGAAGAAAAGGTATTCAAGGAAATGGTGAGATGTCGTACCATCGGTGATATGACTTGTACAGGTGTATGGCGGTCTAATGCCACCACGATAGAAGACATCATAGAAGAAGTCGCTACGACTCGTATGACCGAGCGCGGTGGTCGTACTGATGACAAGCGAAGTGAGACCAGTATGGAAGACAGAAAGAAACAAGGATACTTTTAAAAAAAACCTAGAAATCCGATGAGCGATAATATAAATAGCGAACTATTACGATTTACAACAGCAGGGTCAGTAGATGACGGAAAATCGACTCTCATAGGTCGATTACTATATGATAGTAAATCCATATACCAAGACCAATACGAACAGATCAAAACAGCCAGTGAGCGACGTGGAGAAGATGGTGTCAATCTTGCCTTACTCACAGATGGTCTTAAATCAGAAAGAGAGCAAGGGATAACAATAGATGTCGCATACAGATATTTTGCGACGCCTAAAAGAAAGTTTATCATAGCAGATACACCTGGTCATATACAGTACACCCGTAACATGGTGACAGGAGCATCTTCGGCTAATGTTGCACTAATACTTATAGATGCAAGAAACGGCGTTGTAGAACAAACGAAAAGACATGCCATCATTGCCTCCCTCTTACAGATACCTCATGTGGTTGTCTGTATAAACAAAATGGATCTCGTCGATTATGACGAAGAGGTCTATAACAAAATACAGAACGACTTTGAGAAGTTCGCGGCTAAGTTGAATGTACAAGATGTACACTTTATTCCTATATCCGCGCTCTTGGGTGATAATGTGGTGCATAGGTCTGATAAGACGCCTTGGTTTGATGGTACAACGCTGATGTATTACCTAGAGAACGTCCATATTGCCAGTGATCATAACTTTATCGATGTCAGATTTCCTGTACAATTCGTAATCCGACCTTATAATGATGAGTATCATGACTTTAGAGGATATGCGGGACGTATTGCCGGTGGTGTTATAAAACAGGGTGACGACGTATTATTACTTCCCTCTGGATTTTCTACCAAAGTCGCCAAAATACATGGTCCCGAAGGAGAGCAAAAAGAAGCCTTTCCTCCTCAATCTGTGACGATCGAAATCGCCGATGATTTTGATCTTAGTCGCGGTGATATGATCGTCAGAAAAAATAACCAGCCCGAGGTCACACAAGATCTGGACATTATGCTTGTATGGTTCGATAGTGACAATACACTCAGAGTCAATGGAAAGTATACCTTGATGCATACCACGCAGACCATAAGATGTGTAATCAAGCAGCTTAGGTATAAGCTCGACATAAACACATTACATCGCGACGAATCCAATCCTGATATAAAAATGAACGACGTAGCCCGCGTTGTGCTTAGAACCACTAAGCCCGTATTCGCAGACTCTTATAGTAAAAATAGAATCACGGGTAGTGTAATTCTTGTAGACGAAGGGTCTAACAATACCGTGGCGGCGGGTATGGTTATTTAAGAGCTCCTTATTTTACAGGTTTCAGTTCTATAGTGCGGTTTTCTAGATCAGTACTTATGACTTTGACTCTGATTTTGTCACCGATCTGTAATGACTTTTTACTGCTAGTGGCTTTGTACCGTCCTGATTCTACCGTATAAGAACCACCCATCTCATCGAAAGGAATAAGACCTTCTGCCTTGGTTTCGGATATTTCTACAAAGATGCCTTTGTCTATCATACCTGATATAATGCCATCATACTCTTCGCCTATGTGCGCCGACATATATTCTACCTGCTTGTACTTGATAGAATCCCTTTCTGCTTCCATGGCACGTCTCTCTTGCTTACTTATATGGATGCACTGTGCCTCTAGTTTGTTTTTGTCCATGCGGTATTCTTCGCTGAGATTCTTTTCGAGTATTCTATGTACTAATACATCTGCATATCTCCTGATCGGCGAGGTAAAGTGAGAATAATGCTCAAAGCTCAAACCATAATGACCGATGTTGTTAGTAGAGTATTCGGCCTTCGACATAGTCCTTATGGCTAGTTGCATAAGCAACTTATACTTGTCATCTTCTTTGGACAATTTAGATAATTGGTTAAAGGAGTCCGCTATTTTTCGTGGTGTGGAAAGATCAAGCTTGTAATCAAAGTCCTGCATGAACAAGGCTAAATCCATAAGTCGATCTAGATCAGGCATGTCATGGATTCTATAGACCGCAGGGATAGGTACGCCTTTGTTTTTGGTGGCTAGATAATGTGCTACACGACGATTAGCTAATAGCATAAAGTCCTCTATCAGTAGATGCGCATCTTTTCTTTCCTTGACATACACACCTGTCGGGACATTGTTATCATCAAGAATAAATTTTACTTCGTCACTCTCAAAGGCGATGGCGCCATTTTTAAACTTTTGCTTTCTGAGTTTTTTAGCGATGGTATTGATATCCTTAAGCTCTTTATGATAAAGACCGTCTTTGTTTTCTATAGATTCTTGCGCTTCTTCGTAAGTAAAACGGTGGTCAGAATGAATTACAGACTTACCGAACCACTCGTCTACAATTTTGTATTTATTATCGAATGTAAATACCGCAGAAAAAACAAGACGATCTACTTTGGGATTGAGGCTGCATAGTTCATTAGATAATTTTTCTGGTAACATGGCGATGCATCGGTCTACCAGATATACAGAGGTAGATCGATTAGATGCTTCTTTGTCCAGTGCCGTTTTGGGGCGGACGTAGTGTGTAACGTCAGCGATGTGTACGCCGACTTCCGTATGACCATTGTCTAGCTTCCGATATGATATAGCATCATCAAAATCTTTGGCCGTATCAGGATCTATGGTAATTGTCAAGATCTCTCTGAAGTCCCTGCGTTTGGCAATTTCTTCTTCTGTAATCAGATCAGAAAACTGATCGAGCTCTTTCATGACCGCCTCTGGGTAGCTTGTACTAAATCCATTTTCTACCAAGATACTTTCCATGGTAAAATTATGCTCGTCATCTCTGGATAAGACTTTTGATACTTTGCCATAGACTATATTGTTATTGTCTTTTTGAGACCAGTCCGTGATATCTACTAACACATAGTCTCCATCTTTAGCTTCGCCCAGATTTTGTTTAGTGACATAAACATCTAAGTTTACTTTACAGCTGGATGATTTGACGATTGCACCCTTTTTTCTCATAGATAACTGACCTATAATCTGAGGTGTGTTACGCTTGATTACCTTGCGTACTTTTCCCTCTGGGTTTTTTCTTTTCAGAAAAGTGACCTGTACTTCTACTTCATCTTTATCTATTGCTCCGTTAAGATAGGGGGCTGGGACATAGACGTCTTTGTCTAGTGCATCTACAATTATATATGCCGCGCCGCTTTTTATCATATCGACAGTGCCAGAGTAGGTTTGTTTTTTGATACCTGTAGGTGCGGCTCTCAGGTTGGACTTGTCTAAGACATATTTGTTTTCCGCGACAGATCTGATCGATTTTTCTTTCAGTAAAGCCTTTAATGCATCGTTGATGGCTGGTTTGGTATCGCTGAGTTTAAGTTTTTTGGCGAGAGCGCCAGCATTCATTCTTTTCTTAGGGTTTTTTACAAAGTACTTGTAGAGGATTGATTTGAGTTTGGAGGGGTTTAGTTTTTTGCGCCCTTTTTTATTTTTTCTTCCCATATATTGTCTTCTTCCGTAGAGGAGATTATTCCGTCTCCCAGTATTTCAAAATTGTATGTTTTAGTGTTTTCAGGATTATAATTTCTATGTACAGAAGATTCGCCTACGGCTGTTTTTATTACGAAATCTTCATCTATAAATGCGACAGACTTTTTGATAGTCTGTCCGTTACTGATGGTGCCGGCGATAACTTTCTTAGATAATACAGTTCCATCTTTTAGATAGTTGACGAGTATGTATTCATATATCATCAGTCCTCCTTTCCAGTATACAATGCTTAAGAATTCTTTGGACAGATTGAGTCTGAAGCAAGGAATAATCTCTGAAAATTCGTCGAGACTTTCCCATTCCCCTATGGTATTGACTAATAGTCCCATAGGAATTGCTTTGTTTTCAGAACTAAAAGAAATAGAGGACTCTTCGGATAATGTGATGGGTGGCTCTATAATCGGAAAAAACTGAAGAAGATCGACGAACGCGTCATGCTTTTTATTCATTACGATACAAAAGTATAGCATTCTGACGAAAGACGTTTCATAGATAAGGATTACACACCTTGTTTTATGGAATGATATTGAATATTTTTAAGTAATGTCTCAGGAGTCACAAAATAAGTCAGTACAAGAGCCAGCAATAAGTTACGACCAGATATTCACGTATGCGGATTACCTGAAGTTTGATTTTGAGTATATGGTGGAGTTGATTCGTGGTAGAATATTCAAGATGACACCTGCACCTAATAGTTGGCATCAGGAGATTTTGGGTGATCTGCATGTAGAGTTCAGAAAGTGTTTTGATGGACATCCATGTAAAGTATATTTTGCTCCATTTGATGTTGTCCTTCCTGTGGCTAATCAAAAGAGAGAATCTGCGACAACAGTCGTACAACCAGATCTATGTATTATTTGTGATGTTAGTAAAATAGACAAAGCAGGTTGTACTGGTGCTCCAGACCTTATCGTAGAAATAATCTCACCACATACCTCCAAAAAAGATATAAGTTCAAACATGAGGTATATGAAGAGGTGGGTGTAAAGGAATATTGGGTTGTTTTTCCAGGTGTACGTCTACTGCAGGTCTATACGCTCAAAGATGAAAAATTTGGCCATCCAGAGGCATTTACATATACGGATGAGGTCCAGTCTCAGATTTTTCCAGAATTAAAAATAGACTTATCGGATATTCTTCAGGACTTTGATAATAGATAGACCTACTTTATTTGTACTCAATGGTATATTCCTACTTTCAAAGAGCCATTACTTACAGTTCCCAATAATCTAAATAGAATACCTTTGTACTAAATTATGATACATAATCTATGTTTTCGGAATATGATGTAATTGTCGTCGGTGCAGGACATGCGGGTAGCGAAGCAGCTGTTGCAGCCGCTAATATGGGATCTAGGGTCTTGTTAGCTACTATGAACTTACAGACCATAGCACAAATGAGCTGTAACCCAGCCATGGGCGGTGTAGCAAAGGGCCAGATTGTCAGAGAGGTGGATGCGCTTGGTGGTTATAGCGGCATTGTGACTGATCACACTATGATACAATTCCGTATGCTCAATAAGTCTAAAGGACCGGCCATGTGGAGTCCAAGAGCACAGAGTGATAGAATGGATTTTGCAGCCAAGTGGAGAAAAATGCTGGAGGATCATCCCAATATCGATTTCTGGCAAGAAATGGTCAAAGGCCTAATAGTAAAAGATGGCGTATGCAAGGGCGTTACTACAGGATTGGGCATTGAGATACCTGCTAAGTCTGTTGTACTAACTAACGGCACTTTTCTTAATGGTCTTATCCATATCGGTGACAAACAGTTTGGTGGAGGAAGGGCAGGTGAAAGAGCCGCGACGGGAATAACAGAACAGTTGATTGAGTTGGGTTTTGAGGCTGGTCGGATGAAAACAGGAACACCGCCAAGAGTAGATGGACGTAGTTTGGACTGGGGTGTTATGGAGCTACAGCCAGGTGACGAAGACCCTAGCCGCTTTTCATATACAAATACTCCGCAATTACAAGATCAAACTCCCTGTCATGTCACCTACACTAATCCAGAAGTCCACGAATTGCTCAAAGAGGGATTCGACAGATCCCCGATGTTTAATGGTCGTATCCGTGGTCTTGGTCCGAGGTATTGTCCGAGTATAGAAGATAAGATAGACCGATTTGCAGAAAGAGAAAGACACCAGTTATTCGTCGAGCCTGAAGGAAGAAACACCTGCGAAATATATGTCAATGGCTTTTCTTCTTCTCTGCCAGAGGAGGTTCAGTACAAGGCGCTTAGGAAAATTCCAGGTTTTGAAAATGCCAAAATGTTCAGACCTGGATATGCCATAGAGTATGATTATTTTCCACCGACGCAGCTACAGATGAACCTTGAAACCAAACGGATTAGAAGTCTATTTTTTGCAGGTCAGATTAATGGCACGACGGGTTACGAAGAAGCGGCTTGTCAAGGTTATATGGCGGGTATCAATGCACATCTTGCCATCAATGAGCAAGAGCCATTCGTCATCAAAAGGTCGGAGGGCTACATTGGCGTCCTTATAGATGACCTTATTAACAAAGGTACTAATGAGCCATACCGCATGTTCACATCACGTGCAGAGTATAGAATATTGTTGCGTCAGGATAATGCGGATATCAGACTGACAGAAAAAGCACAATCTATAGGAATACAAAACCTAGAAAACAGAGTAGATCGCGTCGAAAATAAGAAAGACGCCATCGGACAAATCAAAAAGTACTTTGAAAAAACAGGGATCACACCTGATCAAATTAACCCTTACTTAGAAAGTAAAGGCTCTGCTCCGCTTAAACAGCAAATCAAACTGATAAATGTCATATCTAGACCAGGCATTACTATAGATGGCCTGCAAAAAGAGTTCGCCCCACTGAGTACATTTTTATCTACCTATGACCAAGAGATAGTAGAAATTGCCGAAACCAATATTAAATACCAAGGCTATATCCAAAAAGAACGTGAGATGGCTGAAAAAATGGAGCGCCTCGAAGATCTCAAGTTGCGCAAAGAATTCAATTATGATGATATACAATCTCTATCCTCAGAAGCTCGCGAAAAACTAAAACAAATACAGCCAAGAACCTTAGGACAGGCATCACGTATCAGTGGTGTTTCTCCATCGGATATTAGTGTATTGATGGTTTATATGGGGCGATAAGTCACTTTTACAGATGAGTGTAAGATAAGGGGACATCTACTAACTGTCACTGGTCCTAATATTAATATCCGTCTGAGGGAATGGTATGGTGATGTTATTCTCTCTAAAAAGTCTATCTATCTCCAGACGGATGTCGCTTTTGATATCATTGATAACCATGTAGTTTCTAGAAAAAAAGTATAAGCTAAAGTCCAAAGCGGAATCACCAAAGTTCTCGAACCTCACAAATGGAATAGGGTAATCTAGGACATAAGGATTGTCACTTACCGACTTAAGCAAGAGCTTCTTAACCAGGGTGGTATCCGAACCATAAGCGACTCCAAGGTTAATCTTAAATCTGACCTTATCGCTAAAGTGTGTCCAATTAATCACCTTATCATTGACTAAGATGTGATTAGGTACGACCATGCTAATATTACGGTGTGTCTCGACCGTACTTGATCTCAGTCCGATATTCTTGACCGTTCCGATAGTTCCGTCAAATTCTAAGATGTCTCCCACAGACACACTCCGCTCGAACAATAACACTACCCCAGAGATGAGATCATTGAATGTCTGCTGCAACCCAAGTCCCAGGCCAACCAGCAATGCGGCAGCCCCGCCAAGTACTATATTCATGTCTATCCCAAGGACATCCAGAGTAAATACGAAGGCAATGATGTATATAACATACCTCACAAGCTGGTTAATGGCGTATTGTGATCCGACGTCTATTCTTCTACGCTTATAGACATTATAAAGGATGAGATGTATAATCACCCAAGCGAACAACTGTGCCAAAAGAATAACAAGTATCGCATAGACAATATTTGATAACTTAAAATGGAAGAATAAATCTTCATTGATCCGACGACGGAAGATGGTCGGATCTATTTCGAAGTTATTTAGTGCGAATAAGGTAACGACGGTATAAAAAATGTACTGAATAATCTTCCTTACAGAACGTTCATTATCTACTATGCTCTCTTTGGGGTTAGCCTTTTGGTCTCTTCGGATATAGCGGGAGTGTATAACTACGTTAGACACAAACCAAAACAACAATCTGGCTGCCTGAATAAAAATCAGAGCCTTAATAATCAATAATACGGTCAGGTCAAATGACTCAAAGGAGTAAATCGTAAAGTTAAGATTGAGCGTCAGTACAACACCCAGTAATACCACGACGAGCACAAAGCCTCTAAGCAGGGAGGTGAGTAGATCTTGTTCTTTTTGTGGTAGCTGAGAGTCAGATGATAGTTGAGGAAAATATTTTTTGAGGATACTGCGGTAGGCTGAATAAGCAAGTCCTATGACAAGCACGAGTAGAACAATCTGCCCTACAGTTATATCCTTACCTGCAATCTCAAAAAGAAAATAATCCCAGACCTCTTTCATGGCTAAGTCATCTATACTTGAATATATAGGATATATTTCTGATCGAAGTAGTCTTCTTCAAAATAATCCGAGATGGCTTTAGATTCGATGTGATGTTGCTTTTCTACTTCTTTTATTTCTTCACCTAATGTTCCACCCTTAAGAGCCAAGAGTCCATTGGGTATGGCATTGCGGTGTTTCTCATGTACAAGTCTCAGAGATAGTGGTATGAGCTTATCCAGTCTGGTCACCGCACGCGCTGTAACAAAGTCAAACTTCATTTTTATATCTTCTGACCTTTTGGGCAGTGCCTTAGCATTGCGTAGAGACAAAGTTTCTATAACGGCACTGACCACTTTTATTTTTTTGGACCTCCCGTCTATCATAAGGAAGTTTGCTTCTGGATGTAAGATAGCAAGCGGTATCCCAGGAAAGCCACCTCCCGTCCCCAGGTCCAACACACTGGTGTCAGGGCGAAATGATATGTATTTGGATATCGCCAGACTGTGTAATACATGGCGTAGGTATAGCTGATCTATATCTTTGCGAGAAATGACATTTATTTTTTGATTCCATTCTATATACAGATCATAGAGTCTGGATAACTGACTTTCTTGTGTAGAGCTCAGGTTATCAAAGTATTTTGTAATCAATTCTATCTTACCTACCATGATTTTTTTCTCGGAAATAAAACTGCAAAACTAAACACCAGATAGAATAATGCTAACCCCATATCATAGATTATAAAATGCAGTAATGAAAACTCGGCATCCAGCTTAGACTTGAGGGCCTTAGCCACAGGAAGAATAAAAGCCAATCGGACTAATATTAGTCCAATACCATGCAGAAAGTAACCCTTAATCAATAACACAAAACAGAACAAAAAAAAGAACATCTGGCAAAAAGAAAACATGCTAAGCCATAATATCGTCGAGGTTTTATACCTATGTCCTGTGCTGAAATGTCGCACCTTCTGACGAAAGTAATCTCTCCAATTATTCTGAGAATAGGTCAATACAAAGCTATCTGGATGTATACAGATAGCGGTATTCTGTCCAGTCGCCAACTGCATAATGGTCAGATCGTCGTCGCCAGAAGCAAGGTCTCCATGACGAAATAGAAGTTCTGGTGATAGTAGGTGGCTAGCATAGAGCGTATTTCTACCGACCCCCATATAAGGTCTGCCTATAAGTGCAAGTGAAAGATATTGGACAGCGGTAATCCAGGATTCGAAGTGCGACCATTTTTCTACAAGTCGGTTTCCATGCTTATATGGACTGTAGCCCAAGACAATTTGTCGGGAAGTAGAAATGGCCGTATGGATCATATAATCCACCCATTTGACGCTTAATGGGGTGCAATCGGCATCTGTGACGATGATCCAAGGGGAGTCAACTTTAACAATTCCACTAGCCAATGCCTGTTTCTTCCCACTTTGATTTTCTCTAATTTTGTGACAAATTAAATGCCTTTCGTCTTGTTGTAGGCTTTCAATAAATTCTACAGATCTGTCGACAGAATGATCGTCTACAACAATCACCTTATAATGCTGGTTATCCTGATCTAATACGGACTTTAGGTTCTTTTGCAGGTTATCATATTCGTTTTTAATACAAATGATAACATGGCTTGGGCTATTAATGGGTTGTTTTATGGAGCCAACTGGATAACTAACAACTTGACGGAATATAAGGTACCAATATAGAAACTGAATTAGTAGGGCGATTAAGCCCATCAAGAATATAGTATAAAGCGTAAGTGACAAATACTTTGCAGATTGTATGAATAAAGGTATGAGATCACAAACAAAAGTGGTCATGGCAAGATTATTTGTCACATAATGATTTGCGCAGACATATTCTTATTGGGTTAGTCGATATTTTTGTGTTTTAGATTATTGTTGACAACAAAGCCCTATATATTAGAGAAATACATATTATAAAAATATTTAATGTATTTTTATAGTTTAGTCAAAAAAGGAGATAAAAATGAGAAAATGGATTTATCTGCTGATACCAGCAATGCTTATGGCTGGTACTCTGTCAGCCCAGATGACTATTAATGGTCAGACTAGATACGGAAACGAATGGATAGACTATAGTAAAAATTATATCAAGCTCATAGTCAATGAAGATGGCCTCTACAGAGTATCCTATCAGGAACTGCTGGCACAGGGAATACCTGCTGGCGTCGTCGGTGCAGGAATCCAGGTTTTTCGTAATGGAGAACAAGTGCCCATTCACTTATCCTCAGAGGGATCTTTGACTAATAATGATTATTTGATTTTTTATGGAGAAAGGAATGACGGGTATCTAGATCGTTTTCATTTCCAAAACTGGATCACAGAGCAACTTAATCCAAGACACAGTATGTACACGGATAACAGTGTATACTATCTGACCTGGGGTGTCAATCCACAGACCGCTTGGAGGTATGAGCAACTGGATAATGACCTAAGTGGTAACCTTCCAGTCAAGAGAAAATTCTACATGCATACGGAGTCACAGATTTATAGTGATCGTACGGATGTTGTTGTGGCATTTGATGAGCCAGAGGTAGAGTATTCTAGCTTTTTGGCGACAGAGGGATATGGCTCTAGGTTGCAGAAAACACATAATCTCACTTTCCCAGCAACTAATATCTATCAGAATGGCCCATTGGCCAAAATGGAGATAAGAACTGGCGCTAACCAGTCAGACCATAATGTCCTTGTGAGTGTTAATGATGTGCCGCTCGTTGCTGATCCATATCAGGGAGCACAGATTAAGTTCTATGCAGAGACTTTGCCTACATCAGCACTAAAAGAAAACAATACCATCAGGGTAGAGAGTCAAAGACAATCAGACCTGACTAAGATCGCCTATGCTAATCTGATATATCCGAGAGAGTTTGTTGCGAGATTGCAAAATACATTTGAGTTTTCTCTAGAAGGGAATACATTCAATAATTATATGGAGATCAGCCAGTTCTCCGCCGGGGCTAATAATTATGCTTTCGATATTGATAATTATAGAATGCTGGAAGCAAAAATAGAAAACGACGTGGCCAAGGTTCTTTTTCCACAATCTGGCCAATTCAGATCAAGAGTTATACTGGCGTCTAAAGATGCGCTCAAGACAGTAGAAAGGCTGGAGCCCTACAAGTTTGAGTCCATGGATAATCTTAATCCAGAATATCTTATACTAACCAGTAGAAAACTTAATAAAGAAGAAAACGGTGTCAACCAAGTGCAGGCTTATGCCGACTTCCGATCTTCTCCGAGTGGAGGTAATTACGATGTCGGGATTATCAATGTAGAGGATATCGTACAGCAATTCGGTTATGGTGTAGAGCAGCATTCTCATGCCATCAAAAACTTTAGTAACTACATAAGAACTAAGTGGCCAGATTTTGAGATGGCCTTTATCATAGGGAAGGCTCTTAACTATGGCAGAAGTTATGATAATACGGAGTTCGAAAATATAGTGCCTACTTACGGAAAACCAGGTTCAGATAATATATTATTTGCAGAGGGAGATAAGCCTTACCCTTATGTGGGCGTCGGGAGATTAGCTGCGCAGACGGCAGAAGATGTCAGAGTATATCTGGACAAGGCAAGGGTATATGCCAGAATACATGATCTGCAAAGTCTGACTATAGAAGAAAGGTTGTGGCTCAAAAATGTTATCCACCTCAGTGGAGGAGACCCTAGAATACAAGAGCTACTCTATAGTCATCTTAATAATATGAAGGATACTATATCCACCAATAAATATGGTGCGGAGGTAGTCACATTCAGGAAGGTGTCTAGCGATCCTGTCCAGACCTCTTTATCTCAGGAGATTATCAAAGAAATCAACAGAGGTCAATCTATACTTACATTTTTTGGTCACTCATCAGCAGGAACCTTTGACTTCTCAGTAGAAGACCCTAAGCAGTATGATAACTATGGTCGATGGCCGGTGATGCTTGCGATGGGTTGCCATGCGGGCGATATACATGAGAATACAGAGAGTCTTAGTGAGCAGATGATATTAGAAGATGGTCTAGGGGCTATCGTATTTATAGCGTCATCAGGTAATGCTTTTATATCACCATTGGCAGATATGGGTATTAGTTTTTACGATATGCTAGGTGATGAGTTTTATGGGCAGCCTATATCATTGATACTAAAAGAATTATTCGAAAGACAATACGACCAAGGCGGTCTATATTCCTCTACAGGTTATGTTACTCTAGCCCAGCAAAAAGTATATCATGGCGACCCGGCTATCAGACTTTATTCTCCTGAGTCACCAGATTATGTCGTGGACTTCTCTACTGTCAATACGGGAGAAGATGTCGGCTCTCAGGATGAGTATATCAACCTCGAGTTTGATCTAGTCAATATAGGTAACGGTATCGGAGGAACACTAAATAACTATCTGATCCATTCTTATGGCTCTGACAAAAAAGATACAATATACTTTGAGACTAATGCACCTTATAATAGAGAGACTGTCACGGTAAGAGTCAGAAACCCGGGTTTCGAAGCTATAGGAAAGAATACAATCAATATCGTATTAGATTATGATAACAGGGTACAAGAAGCTCCGGCACCATCGGCAGAACAAAACAATGATCTCTCGGTGGCATGGAATAATGAGGGCTACTGCTTCTTTGTATTTGATAACAGTGCATTCCCGATATATCCTAAGGACTTTGCAATAGTCTATGATAAAGATGCAACCCTCAAGGCGTCTGCAACTAATGCGTTCGCTGACAAGGCGATCTATACGCTTGAAATAGACACAACTGAAAATTTTGATAGTCCTCTCAGAGAAACAAAAGATATCACAGCATCACCAGGATTTATAGAGTGGAATCCTGACGTGGAATTTGTTAATAATACCGTCTATTACTGGCGTATTATACCTAAGGATGATCCTGATGCCAAGTGGAATACCAGTTCTTTTGTATATCTGGAAGGAAGCTCAGATGGATGGAACCAGAGTCACTTTTATCAGTGGCTATATGATGACTATACCACTTACGAAATGGAAGAAGAGACTAGAACCTTCCAGTATTTCGATAATGTCAAAGAAGTAAAACTAAAGAACGCACATTATATCCATAATCCAAATGATGATAACAACCCTAATCGACTGACGATTACGGCGGAGAATGATGCACAGGGTTATATCCAGTTTGCTCCAGAGATAAGAAACGGAATATTTATTTCTGTCTTTGATGCACAGACGGGACTACCTTGGCTTAATGAGCCGAGTGCCGATGGGGGATATTTTAATAGTTACTTGTTTACTTCCTGGGCAGAGCACAGACATTACTTTCCGTTCAAGACAGATACACCAGAGGAAAGAGCTAAAGCTATTGCCTTTATAGAAGATGTTATACCGACCAATAGTTATGTGACCATTTTGACACAACAATCGACTTACTTTGGTAACAGATTTGATTTCAAACCAGAAGAATGGGCTAGTGATGCCTCGTCTGGTAGAGACCTTATGTCTGTACTAGAAAGTCACGGTGCTCAGATGGTCAGAGAATTATCCAACGGTGCCGTACCATATATTTTCGGTTTCAGAAAGGGAGATCCTAGTTTCAATAATCTGGAAATATTAGCCACCTCCGAAAATCAGATTATAGAGACAGAATTTAATATCATCGGAAAATGGCACCAAGGAGAAGTTCAGTCTACTACTATCGGTCCTGCGCAGACATGGAATAGATTACAATGGAATCTTACGGACTTAGATAATTTCGAGGATAGATACAGATTAGACCTTATCGGAGTCAATGATGACGGTGACGAAGAAATTCTATTCGAGAATGTAGATAATTTTGATTTCGATATATCGTCTATTAACTCAGACAGATATCCATATCTGAAAATAAATTTTTACTCTTATGATTCTACTTCATACTCTTCGGCGCAGTTAGATTACTGGAGAGTATTATATGAGGAACTGCCAGAGGCTATACTGGATACAGAGCAAAAATTTATTTTTAATAATGATACGTTATCTCTAGGAGAAACATTAACTCTCAGCACGATTGCCACTAATATCACGGGCACAGACATGGATAGTCTCTTAGTGAAATATACTATCGTGGACGAGGAGAATCAAGAATATGTAGACTACGAGAGACTAGCGCCTCTCAGAGGAGGAGAATCCTTGGATATAAATTACGAATATCCGACGGCTGACCTGACAGGTCTTAATCAGTTTATTGTTGAGATTAATCCAGCGCGGGAGCAGACTGAGCAATATTATTTTAATAACATCGGTATAATTGATTTCAATGTAACTGGAGATAATATCAATCCGATACTGGATGTCACCTTTGATGGCATGCACATAATGGATGGAGACATCGTCTCGCCGACACCATCTATCTGTGTGACACTAAGAGACGAAGCTGACGCGATAAGTATAGATGACGTGTCACATTTCAATTTGGCCTTGCAAGCCTTACCTGATCCGCAGTCATTTCCTGTGGACTTGACAGCAAGCAATGTGATGTTTGTACCAGCAGACTCATCTAATCAGGTCGCGAAGCTAATCTTCACGCCGGAACTGGAGTCTGGAGACTATATACTATATGCACAGGGAACAGATGGCTCTGGTAATCTTTCTGGCGATCAGGATATAGAGGTAAGATTTAAAGTAATAGAAGAGTCTATGATCTCTAATGTATTGAACTACCCTAATCCGTTTACTAGCTCTACGCAGTTCGTGTTTACTATAACAGGTAATCAGGTGCCAGAGGTGTTCACGATACAGATAATGACGCTATCAGGTAAGATGGTCCGCGAAATCACTAAGGAAGAACTGGGCAATCTCAGAATTGGTGTCAATAGAACAGATTATAGGTGGGATGGAACAGATGAGTTCGGTAACAAATTAGCTAATGGTATCTATCTGTATCGCGTTGTGAGTTCTCAGGAAAATGGACAAAGCTCTGGTCAGTATGACTTAGAGAAGATAGACAGATTTTTCTATAAAGGATTTAGTAAATTGGCGATTCTTAGATAATCGTCTAGTTGGAATACAAAACCATTAAAACATATAAATGGGGGATGCGAGTTCTTTTGCTTGCATTCCCCATTTTTCTTTTCTGGCTCAATCATCTGAGTCCTTATATGCCAGGAGACGACTATATGTTCATGATGAAGGTACCGACCGACGCACCCGTCGGTATGGAACGTATAGAATCATTATCAGACTTTTTAGAATCACAATCTAATATCTTCCATCATGTGCATTACAGATACGTTGTCCACTGCATGTTACAATTCCTTCTATTATTGCCGCCATTCATATTTGATTTCGCTAATACATTCATTTTTTTGTGGATAGCTCGATTACTTATTCCAGGTAGCTACAAGCAAAACAGGTTTGAGGAAAAATATCTGGTGTCCTGTCTTTTTCTGTTTTGCTTTCATCCTGATCTAGCTAATGCTTACTTCTGGACGACAGGATCGGTTAACTATTCTTGGACTCTGATTCCCTTGTTATATTATATGAGAAGCTTTTGTGATTATGTAGATCATGGTCAAGGAATAAATAAGCTATTATTTCTATCTCCCTTTGTAGCGTGTACTAACGAGAATGCTCTGCTGAGCTTATTTCTTATGACGGGGCTCGTACTCGCTTATGAGCTTATATCTGAGAAGAGGATTAATGCGAAGCTCGTTATGGTTTGCTTTATCATGCTGGTTGGTGGGTTAGTTATGATTTACTCGCCGTCGGCAACTGATCGCTTAGCACGAGAAGGGTTTTTCTATGACAATTTAGGTTATCGCTTATTGGAATATCTCAAGCGCACCCTCTATTATCTCATGTTATATCTTCCACTAGGATTGATTCCCTTGCTAATTCGTGCTGGTGGAAAAAGAATCAGAAGGAGTCATAGGTATTTGATTGGTATGGCGGCTTTGTCTCTTCTTGTGATGTTCTTAGTGCCTCTATTTGAGCAGAGATCTTGTGTTTTTGGATTTGTGATTTTGATGTATTTGTTCTTTAGCAAGTTTGCAGTAGAAGGTCACATTAGACCTTTGTTACTGGGTTTATTAATTTTTTACTCTGCTCATCTGGTTTTTAATAGGATACAAAACTTCGGTCAGATACACCATCGGGTAGCAGATAATGTGCGGTTATTAAAAAGTGCCGAAAAGCACTCTGATGTCAAACTTCAACGCCAATGTCCAAAGTATGCCCTAGCTGCAATAAGGTGTTATGATATCGATGAGCACCCCAGTTATATTAATCAGAGTTTGGCTAATTATTATGGTATGAAATCCGTATCACTTCTGGCCAGCGAATCAAAAAAAGAAAATTGGCAAGGTGAACAAAACGAAATAAGGGGAGAGGGCCTAAAAAATTATCGTGAAGTGCAAAAAGGCTTGTTTCTTAAAAATGAAAATAACAAGCTACATGTCGTATTAAAACTGAATCCAGAAGAATCTAAGGATAACTCTATAACAACGATAATAAGAGGACATCGAGATAAAAGCGTCAAACACGACCTAGCAAGTGTCTTGCCTTATAATTTGCAGCTTTATTTTTTAGACTTTTTAGAATATACAGGAACCTACTATAAAGATGGTAAAAGCACACACCATAAAGCACCTGACGGTCAGATGTATGCGTATCATCTGATATTTGACTATGACACCTATGACTACTTACTTGTAAGCAGATACTCCATGAATAATCACACTGCTTATGGCGATGTAATCAGGGTAGATTTGTAGATTCTTCTTTTTTTATAATACCTTCTCGCAAGCCTCTAATACATCACTTATACCGAGACCATATTTGTTAAGTAACTGATCTGGCTTACCGCTTTCACCAAAAGAATCATTGACCGCAACCATGGCCATTGGTGCTGGATTATTGCGAGCTAATAGTCCTGCCACACTTTCTCCCAGTCCGCCATTTCGTTGGTGTTCTTCGGCAACGACGCATTTTCCTGTTTTAGACACAGACTTTAATATGGCCTCTTCGTCTAGTGGCTTGATGGTATGTATATTGATAAGGTCGACGCTGATGCCTTTAGATAAAAGTTCTTTGGTCGCCTCTACAGCGTGCCATAATAAGTGACCTGTTGCTATTACAGTAATGTCACTGCCTTCATTCATTACTATGGCTTTTCCTATTTGGAACTCACTTTCTGACATAAAGACAGGCCATGAAGGTCTACCGAACCGAAGGTAAACTGGTCCATGATGATCTGCAATAGCGATAGTGGCAGCTTTGGTTTGATTATAATCGGCAGGATTGATTACAGTCATCCCTGGTAGCATTTTCATCATACCAAGGTCTTCTAGGATTTGGTGCGTTGCACCATCTTCACCGAGGGTAAGTCCCGCATGCGATGCACATATTTTGACATTCTTGTGAGAATAGGCAATGGATTGTCTTATCTGATCGTAGACACGACCCGTAGCAAAATTAGCGAAAGTCGTGGCGAACGGAACCTTACCCGCCGTAGCTAGCCCCGCGGCAATTCCCATCATATTGGCTTCGGCGATTCCCACCTGAACAAATCTCTCAGGATTCTCATCTATGAAGGTTTGTATCTTAAGTGATCCGACAAGATCTGCACAAAGCGCGACGACATCGGGATTACTCCTACCGAGCTCCCTCATTCCCGCTCCAAAACCATCACGTGTAGACTTCTTTTCTGTGCTTGTATATTTTTCTATTCCCATATCTATCTAAAAATCTCCGAGTGTTTCTTCTAATTGTGATAAAGCGATTTCTGTTTGCTCTGCATTAGGTGCTTTTCCATGCCACTTATGAGTGCCTTCCATAAAGTCAACACCTTTGCCCATTTCGGTTTTCATGAGTATCACGATAGGTTTTCCTTGATTGGAATTTTCTTTTGCAGATTCGATTGTGGATATGATATTTTCATAATCATGGCCATCCATGTGCATAACTAGCCACCCGAATGAAGACCACTTTGCCTCAAGATCTCCTAAGCCTATCACTTCGTCATTGGGTCCATCTATCTGCTGACCATTCCAGTCTACCGTGACGATGAGATTATCCACCTTATGGTGCGCTGCAAACATGGCTGCTTCCCATATCTGTCCTTCCTGTAATTCTCCATCACCAGTCAGTGCGTATACCGTCTTAGTGTCTTTGTTTAGTTTTTTAGCCAGAGCGGCGCCGATAGCTACTGATAGTCCCTGACCCAAAGAACCAGAAGCTACGCGTATGCCAGGAAGCCCCTCGTGAGTCGCAGGATGACCCTGTAAGCGAGAATCCAATAGTCTGAAAGTAGATAATTCCTCTACTGGAAAATAGCCACTTCTTGCCAGTATACTATACCATACTGGGGATATGTGACCATTGGATAAGAAGAAGACATCCTCATTATGCGCTTTCATATTAAAAGAAGGGTCGTGGTCCATAATATGAAAATATAGAGCCGTCAAAAAATCTGTACAACCCAAAGAACCTCCGGGATGACCTGAGTTGACATTAGCGACTTGTCGTATTATATCCCTTCTTACCTGAGAAGCTATTCCTTTTAGTTTTGAGATGAGCTCTGACATCTGTTTTTGATTGGTTTTTAGTAAAGGTATAAACAAAAAAAGGCAAGCGAAGAGCTTGCCTAATAATTATTTTTTCAAAAATCTTCTGATGTTAGTTGACTGCGTCAGAAAGTGCTTTACCAGCCTTAAACTTTATTACGTTTTTAGCCGCTATTTTGATAGTTGCACCTGTAGCCGGATTTCTGCCATCTCTTGCCTTTCTATGAGAAGTAGAGAATGTACCAAATCCAATAAAAGAAGCTTTATCCTTTTTCTTTAATGTTTTTTCGATAGAATCAAAAACGGCTTGTACCGCGCTACTCGCTTGAGCTTGTGATATGTCTGCAGCATCCGCTACAGCTTTGATTAAATCTCCTTTGTTCATTTAATTCTTTTTTTGAAGAGTAAAAATTCAAATTCGCTACAAATGTAGAGGTTAATCCACATATAATCAAAATCTTTAATGTATTTTACTGTCCGAAAACCTCTATTTTACAAGGGTTGGGAGCAATTTTTGATCATTTTTGGAGTTATAATAACCCAAGCGTAAAATTTTAACATTAACAGAAATTGACAGGTCATGCGATATAAGAAGTTTTTCCTCGGTATATTTTTCCTTTCTTTTTTAGCAATAACTACTTCCATTTCTTCTTGCAAAGCAGGGGAAGGATGTCCTAATGATCCGCAATACAAAAAAAGCAACACAGATAAAGATGGTCAATTATCCACTAAGCGCGGAAAGTCCTCTTTGTTTTCTAAAAAGCAGAAAAAGAAAATGAAGAACTAATGTGATTTTACAGGTTTCTACGACCCTGTAATGAATCTGCCAAGCCATCTCCGATGCTCTGAAACAGAGTAAGAACAGCATATATCGACAGTCCCGGAAACAAAGCAAGCCACCACATAGAAGGGTTGTCCTTAGCGTCTCTCAGCAGACTTCCCCAAGTAACCTGTTCTACGGGAAGACCAATACCTAAAAAAGAAAGAGTAGACTCTGCTAAAATTGCTGATGCAAAACCAAAAGATAACGCAATCAATACAGGGGATAAGGCCTGAGGTAAAATGTAATTTTTCAATATGCTAAAGTCACTCAGACCAGCAGCTCTGGCACCATATATATAGTTTTCCTGCTTAACGTTTATGATTTCAGCTCTCAATAACCTTGTAATAGTAAACCACCTAAGTAAAGCTAGCACAAGCACAACATTGAATATATGTGGTTCTCGGAATAACGCTAATAGGACCAATATTAAAAATAGGCCAGGTATAGATTTGAATATCTCGATAATCCGAAATATGATAAGATCAAAAGGAATAGTAATACCTCGATGAGAATGGCTATTACTAGTTCTCACTGCAACTATTATAACTAATAGTAAAAGGAGAAATGCTAAACCTGCTAATAAAATCGAGCCATAGGTGAGATAGAAAATACATAGAGACATCAAAATAAGGATAGTGGTCAAATAAAATCCTCCCACCCTAACGGAGTCATCTCCAAAGTAACCACTGATAATACCCAAAACACCACCCAAGATGAGCGATAACAAACAAGTCAACACTCCAACAAGAAGTGCAATGTAGGTGCCATTAATTATTCCTGCTAGCACATCCCGACCTAATACATCTGTTCCCAGCCAATGCCTATATTGCCATGATTGTACCTCTTGCTTATCAAATGGTCCAACGGCTCGATTATCTGCATCTAGATGTCTCGAGTCATAAGGAATAAGTGCAGATAAGCCCGTGGCATTATCCGTCCTATCGACAAAAAAACCTAGGCTGCCACTTTTCTTTCCTATTATAAAATCATCATTAGCAATAAACTTATGGCACAGTGCAACGAATAAAAAAAGACCAAGTCCCAATAGCTGCGTCTTACGCAATTGATATTTGCCTAGCGACCTAATCATGACCTAACTTGAACCTAGGATTGAGTGTGGTGTATAGTATATCTCCTATTATAAAAACAACACTTGTTACAAGAGCGAGTACCATCAGTATAAAAAAGACGACATTCCAATCAGTAGAAGCAATAGAAAAATATAGTAACCTACCGATCCCTGGAATATTAAAAATGACCTCTATTATAAGAGACCCTACAAAAGCAGCTGCCGCAGCGCTTATAAAAATAGTCGTGACGGACATGAGTCCGTTCTTAAGGATGTGTGATTTAATCAGGTCTGTAGTTGTTAGACCCTTAACATAAGCGAGTTCGGCATAAGGCTTAGCGAGTTCCTCTTCTAGACTACGCTGTACATAGCGACTAACATACGCCAATGAATGTAACGTCAGACAAAGTATTGGCAATATTAATTTGTGTGCATTAAGCCAGATGACTTGCATGGTGCTTTTACCAGGATAGATATCTATACCCAACGAAGGAAACCAGTTAGTCCATGCACCATAATCATCAGTCGTAAAAAACACAACTAATAAAGTAGCCAACCAAAAAACGGGAATGGAGTATAACGCATATAGCATATACGTCATTGCCGTAGTTAGCTTAGAGTCCTTATGCCGAGTAAAAATTACACCCAAATATATACCCAAGAAAAAGCTTACAACCAAATCAATAATCGTAATACTTAAGGTCCATGTTAAGGCTTTCGAGACCTTTGGTCCGACGGCTTGTCCATCAGATATGGATATACCATAGCCACCAGAAAAGAAAGACCTTAGCCAATAATGATATTGGTTATCTAAGCCATGTAATCTTATAGAAGGAAAGAAAAAGTTTTTTCTACTGAGGTTTTCCTCTAGTGACTTTTTATCCTGATAACTTATCGTTGCATTTAAGTTATCAGGATAATGATGTGGTAGAATAGAAAAATAAAAATTGGGCTTATGTAGGTTAAGCGACTTATAGACTTTGGCATATTCTTCATCCGTTATATCCTTGACTCCCCTGCTTTCTAATATGGCGAATACTGCATCCTGCGGTACACGCTTGCTGAGCGAAAAAGTAATGACACTAACCAACAATAAAGTTGGAATGATAAGTAGTATTCTCTTTATGAAATATCTACGCAGAGTTTGATCTTTTTACACTTATAATATTTTTTATACTATTCCTTCTTTCTGAAGGTATTGACTTGATATCCTGGTCTCTTGGAGGTGGCAGTGGCAGCTAACTTTTTATTCACTAATATTTTGATCAGTGGACTGTACAAGAAGATACAAGGCTGGTCGTCATACATTTTTTCTTGCAATTGCAGATAATATGGTTTGCGTTCTTCCGCCGTAGTAGAGCGACGTATCTTTTCTATAAGTGCATCGCTTTCAGGGTTGTTGTATGCCGTTTCGTTTCCCTTTGCTGGTCCTATATTATCTGAGTGCCATTTGCTATAAGGATCATCTGGTGCAGAGTCAAGACCCTGCGCTAGGGCAAACATATCATAGTCATAAGTATAAAGATTTTCTTTACGACTTACAGATATATTCTTAGTGACGATATTGATTTTGACACCCGCTTTCTTAGCGCCTTCCTGTAGTATTATGGCTAGATTTTTACTGAGCTTGCTGCCCGTTATGATAATGTCCAGCTCTAGTTCTTGCTTTGTGCCACCTACTACTTTTTCTCTATAACCTGACTGTGAATTCATCGACCAACCCTCTCGGTCTAGCAAGGTATTCGCTTTGTTAAGATCGTAGGGGATTGGTGCCAAGGCATTATTATAATAAGACTTGGTCGGATGAAAATGACCTGTCGTGCGTACACCTAGACCACCATCCATGACCTCTATAAACTCATTCACATCTAACAAGTGCGCCATCGCTCGGCGCATATTCTTATTGGATAATAATGGAGATTGGTTGTTCATCGCGATATAATAGTAGAACATCAGTTGCGGTGTGAAAAAGTTCCACTCACTAGCAAACGTCTCATCGTCTTTTAATTCTAAAAAATTATTGGACGACTGTAAGGTGAATACATCTAACTTTCCCTCTTTAGCCATATTGATCGTCGCCAGAGGGTCACCAACCATTTTGAATATTATTTTCTCGGGATTACTTTGCAAGAACGGGTTGTCAGGATACGCAGACCCCCAGTAATCAGGATTACGCTCTAGAATGATATACTCATCGGTCTGATAATCTGTCAGACGATACGGCCCTGATTGTACGACGTCTGTTTTGGCATTCATAGATTCGTTGACTTGCGAGACTATATTAGTAGATACAGAATCAGTAACAGCATAATTACTGAGTACATCTTCTGGATCATATATGTGACGCGGCATGAGGCAGGTCGTTACGGTTACCTCTTTGGTAAGCATATAATCAGGGTTGGTATAGACGGTCAGTTTTTTATTATTCTGAGGGTCTACTTTTACATCGAGGATGTTTTCGAAATAAGGCTTCCAGGCAGTACAAGTCGATGCTGGATGTTTGATAACATTATAGGTGAATAAATAATCATGACCTGTTATATCTGCGCCATCTGACCAGCTTGCATCGTCTTTGATCTTGAGGTCGTAGGCGATACGCGGTTGACCTTTTTCGTTGAGATAGTTGTACCCTGTCGGGATATCTTCTATTATAATAGGTGTCAATGTGAGGGTCTCTGGGTGATAATCCGCTAATGGCATAAAGATATACTGAAACACCTCCCTTCCTAGAGTCGTGGGCGAGTAGAATGGATTGATACGCTGTGGGTCTCTGCGCAACCTGACATTAATCTCTTCCAGTGTAGATATATCAGGAACAGAGGGTGTCTCGTTACACGAAAACAAAGAAGCAAAAAAGAGAAGTAAAAGAAACCGTTGCAACATACCAAACAATTTATTATAAAGTTATACTGAATTATATCACCTAACTCATCATTACAATATCAAATTGCTCTAAATATCAAAAGTCTTTACCTAGACTAAAATAAAATCTTGGTTTTTGTACCTGTCTCGTCTCTATGCCCCAGGCATAATCGAACTTGACAAAATAACCTAACAAGGTACTTCTTAGTCCAAATCCATATCCCATAACAAGTGGATCGCGGAAGTATCTGGCATCTACGGTAATCACAGGATTATCTTCTGGATTACGCAGAGTAATGTTATTCAGCAGATTAGGGTCGTCATTAGGACCGAGACCATACCACGCCAAACCGGCATCAAAAAAACCAGTCACCTGAAAGTTTCTAAAGAAAGAAACACCCCTTTTTCTTAATCCCAGCATACGGAATAATGGAATTCTTATTTCGGCATTGGATAACAAATAGGAGTTTCCGTTTCTGATATTATTACTAAATCCTCTTAGGTGGGGCGCAAGTGCTTTGTAAGAGAAGTTATCAGATTGTGGCACAGGTACACTGTCATCATACTTAGAAAAAAGCCAGTTTTCCATTCCCCCCAGATAGTATATAATGCGTTTGTTACCAAAAGAAGTAGCCCCAGAACCACGCAATGCAAGAACCGCATCCTTCAATATTGGAATATAATGTCTTGCATCAAACCCAAAGACAGTTGTAAATCCCGTAGACAGGTCTGCGTTTAACCCATCATTGAGATCAAATATAAAATCGTTAATGCCTTCTGCATAGAACTTAAGCCTTGTCCCATTTTTGATATTTGTGCTGACATCAAAACTGTTATCAAAAACAAATTCTGCTTTGAGACTCAGGCGTTTCTCATTGACGGGAGGAGTCTCGATAGAGTTGGCATCCGTTATAAGTCTAAGATACTTATCAAATCTAAGGCTACCTGTAAGTCGGAAAGAGGTGTATATATCCAAAGGATACTTTAACCTATATAAACCTAAAAAAGTATGCCTCCTTTCTCTCTGTACGGGAAACACTGTCGGGTCGATAATATTCGTTTCTGCTTTTCTATAAAAAGCAATACGCTTATCCCATAAGTGCTTGTTATTATCGAGAGTGAAGAAGTACTCATAACCATTGAAACTCGTCGGTATTCTGAGACCTACCTGTACCTGATAATCTTCTAGTAAGTCCTTTACTGTCCCTTTGAACAAGATTCCCGCAGGTACATTAGTTAATTCCTTATCTTCTCCAGCATAACTTTCCAGACCTTCGAATAAGACACTATTGTCCATCTTGGTCGTAAAATCAGCGAGCCTGAATTTTATTCTAGAGGCCGAGGCACGCATTGGGCTATATTTTATTACGCGCTTTCCATCCTGTATACTTTCGCTAAAGTAATTGCTAAAGTACTTATCGAATACCGTCGATGTTTCTTCCTTGTCTACGTACTCATCCAGATCTATAAGATTGTCAGGATCATCAAATTCTGACTGAAACATGATGGCCTCTGTTATCTCCTTAGATACGGCTTCCTTATTTTCTTCTGGTAACATCGGTATGGTGATGTCGCTGTCAGATTTTTTTCCGTTATCCAGAGTCCTATAGACTGTATTATTAGTACCTAGAGAAGAACTATAGTCTATAACTTCATCAAATATTTTGTACTTCCCCTCATCGTACAACATATAGAAAAACTTATCCGCATCCTTATTAGTGTTATGGATAATTATATTCCTCGATATATTGGTCTGAGCGGCGATGTCGCCATTACTTAGGTCCTTTACATAGGCATTATTGATACCTGATTTCTCTGTAAGGTATAAGAGTCGATTATCCTGTAGCATTATCGGTTGCCTTTCAGAGTAGTTTTTAGTATCAGTGAGTTGTATGATTTTTTTGTCAGATTTTCTCTCCAGACCCTGATATACGTATATGTCAAAATGGTCTATGGGCAGTATTGTATCAAGCAACTGCTCAGTGGCGTCGGTATTAGTACGGTTAGAAGAAAAGAGTATAGACCGTTTTCCATTATAAGAAACAACCTGAGCATCAAGATCATCAAAGTAGTCGTGCGTCAGGCGCACGCTGCCTCGTGTTTTGGTCATATATATGTATAGGTCCGAGTATCCATCTTTGGAGGCTGAGAATATATAGTCAGTATCATTAAGATAATCCATACTATAGATTCTCTGAAAATCCTCGGTCAACTCCTGCTCTTCGTATTCTCCCGAACTGAGATATATGCGTCGTAGTGTTTTGTGGTCACGATGTTCGTATAATATGGTGACCTGATTGCGCGTGGGATGCCAAGAGATCAGTGGGTAATTATAATCCGTCTCTTGGAAAATATTTTTATGTCCTTTTTTGAAAATAAGTTTTTCTTGATCAGTAGCGAGGTCTCTCAAGTATATTTTGTATTTGCCTTTGACATTACTGACATAGAGAAGCTGTCTGCAGTCAGGACTTAACTTCATATTAGAGACAGGCACCCCTTTTTTGTTTTTTAGTTTTATTTCTTGGAGTTCGCCCACTTCTGTAAATCGACCCTCTTCTAATCGGTATCTATTTTTATAATAGGTCTTCCATTCTTCCTTGAGATAATCAAAGGGCTCTCCTGTAATGAATAAGAAACTATTCTCTAGGTTGCGATGGATTCTTGTAAGGTATATGATATTAGCTATCGTAGAACCCCCATAAGTCTCTGCGATGTAATGCCACATACTATGTCCTGCGACACGGGGGTGATCCTTAGCCAATTTTTTAAAACTGTAATATTTCTCCTTATGCGAGAGTAGTTCTCTTAGTTCGTCATCTATCTCGTGATCCCAGGAACTTCTGCCATAAGCCGATAATCCTTCCACGAACCAATTAGGTAAATTAAGCAAGAAGGCGTTTTGTACTATCTCTTGTATGCTCGACCCTGTAAGGATAGAGTTAATGTATACTTGCGTAATTCCTTGCCTGATTTGCTTTCTAAGGTTAAGGTGATCCCCATCAAAATGGACGAACATCTTATTGCCCTGTATTTTAGTAACACCCTCTGTATTATTAAAAGCCTCTTCTAGACCAATGTTGCTTTGCTTAAGGTCTGTGAGATCAATGTAGACAATGACTTCTATCTTGTCGCTTAGTGTATGCTCCAGTAGTCGCTGTATCTCATCATGGTCAAACTCTGCTAACTGAATGACTGGCTGAGCAATACGACGGGATTTTCCGTACCAATAGGTTACAAAGTTTTCTGTTTCGTACTGTGACCAATTAACAAAGTCATTATGGAACTGGACACGGTTCTTTCCAAACTCCGTATTGATAGATTGCGCCTCAGAATAAACGGAGACAATCACTAAAAGTAATATGATGATGTAACGACCTAACAACATAGAAAAACTAAGTGCATAAGATATTGATTTTTGGGACGACTTTCTCAAAGATATAATCTCAAGTGTCAGTAATTACTAATAAACTATACATTTGAAAGCAAAATAGGTTGTAATGAATGTGGCTCAATTTACTTTTAATTCTTTTGCCGAAAACACCTTTGTGCTGTATGATGATAGCAAGGAGTGCGTCATCATAGACCCCGGCTGCAACAATCCAGATGAAGAAGCAATTTTATCTGGATTTATACAAGAGAATAATCTCACTCCTACTAAGCTAGTCAATACCCATTGCCACATAGACCATGTACTCGGTAATCAGTATGTCTCAGAAAAGTATTCTTTGTCATTAGAGGCACACAAAGGAGAGAAAGCCGTACTAGACAACATGCAAAATGTGGCAAGCTTATATGGTATTCCATATACTAAATCCCCTGAGATAACCATATTCTTAGAAGAGGGAGACTATCTGAGCTTTGGTCATACCCGACTGGAGATCTATTTTACTCCTGGTCATTCCCCTGCGTCATTATCTTTTTTTCATAGAGAGAGCAAGCAACTGATTGCTGGCGATGTGCTCTTTCAGGGTAGTATAGGACGGACGGATCTACCGGGAGGTAATTACGACACGCTTATAGACAGTATCAAAACCAAGATTCTACCCCTAGGTGATGAGGTCAAGGTGTACTGCGGTCATGGTCCTTCGACGACCGTCGGTATAGAGAGAAAGACCAATCCTTTCTTGGTCGGATAGCAGAAGTATTGACTAATAAAGTTATTAATATTACTTTTATCGTAATAAATAATACTTTATTAGTATGAAAAGTCAATTTATTGCGAAGGCACTTACCTTGATAATGATCGTTATTGTGGTAATTGGTATCCTAGGCATACTTATATCTATACTTGCATCGGGGTTTGCTTTTACAGGGTATTTGCCAGAGCGATTTGTGCCCAGTATGGAGATTCCCATTACTGTCAATAATCTAAACCAGTATTTTGATTTTTCAACCTTGAAAGATCACTATAGTGATGTCGAATTGGAGATGCGTGGTCTTAATTTAGAATTAGTGCCTCGGTCTGCAGATAACATAGAGGGGTGGATATATTTGTTCGTGGCAATATATATAGCTTTCTACTCTTATGCCGCCTTCCTACTTTATAAGATTCTGAGAAGTATTGCTCAGGGACAGGCTTTTGACCCAGCTCAATATGTTAGGATAAGAGACCTAGGCATTGCCGTTATAGTAATAGAACTTTTTCATATACTAATCATCCCAATTCTTGGAGGTCTCTGGTCTGACCTGACCAATATATTGCCGCAGGGTATATCCACTAACTTTCAATTAGAAATAGACTTTGCTGTTATCTTTTTGGGGATGATCATCTTGGTGCTGTCAGAGATTTTCAGACAGGGCAGTCATCTTAAGGAACTCGAAGAACTCACAGTATAGATGGCGATCATAGTAAGGTTAGATGTCGAATTGGCTAAGCGCAAAATGAGACTCTCCGAGTTATCAGAAAAAACAGGAATTAGCGCCAAGAACTTATCCTTGCTCAAGACAGGTAAGGTACGCGCTATCCGTTTCTCTACACTCAATGCGATCTGTAAGGTGCTGGAATGTACACCAGGGGATTTGCTGGATTATGAAGAGGGCGAAATTTAGAAAAGTCTGCTTTCTATTCCTCCAGAAAAATATCCATAATATCTATAGCCGCCTTAGAGATAACTGTCCCTGGTCCAAATACCGCTGCCACTCCCTGATCGAATAAGTATTGGTAATCAGAAGGAGGTATGACTCCACCAACTATGACAATGATGTCTTCTCTGCCCTCGGCCTTAAGTTGCTGTATCGTCTGCGGGACGAGCAACTTATGTCCTGCGGCAAGACTCGATATACCTAGAATGTGTACATCATTCTGTATAGCATCTCGGACCGCTTCCGCAGGAGTCTGAAATAAAGGTCCCACGTCAACATCAAATCCCAAATCGGCAAAGCTCGTCGCAATCACCTTAGCACCTCGATCATGACCATCTTGGCCTAGTTTGGCGACAAGTATGCGTGGGCGTCTACCGTATTTCTCTGCGAAGGCATCCGTTTTTTGTCTCGCGGTATTGAAGTATTCGTCCATTTTTATTTCTTTAGAGTAGACTCCCGATATGAGTTTGTTGTTGGACTTATATCTACCAAATTCCCCTTCTAGCGCATCCGATATTTCTCCGAGTGTTGCTCTCTCTCTGGCAGCTATAACAGCGGCTTCTAATATGTTTTTACTTTTATCTTTGGCTGCGGATTTTAGATTTGTTAGAGCCTCCTGTACCTTGGCATTGTTTCTAGATTCTTTGGTTTGGTTTATTCTTCTGATCTGTTGGTTTCTCACAGATTCGTTATCGACCTCTAGGTAGTCTATGTCTGTATCGCCATCATATTGGAAGATATTGACACCCACGACTTTTTCTTGTCCAGAATCGATCCGTGCTTGTTTTTCAGCGGCGGCTTGCTCTATTCTCATCTTAGGTATGCCCGCTTCTAGTGCTTTAGTCATTCCTCCGTAGTCTTCTATTTCTTTGAGATGCGCTTTAGCCTCCTTGTATATTTTATCTGTGAGTTCCTCCATGAAGGTACTACCAGAGAAGAGGTCTATGACCTGAGTGATACCCGACTTGGCTTGCAGGTACTTTTGAGTTTCTCTAGCGATACGTGCAGAGTAATCTGTAGGAAGCGCGACTGCCTCGTCTAATGAGTTCGTATGTAAGGATTGTGTGCCTCCTATCGTTGCCGCCATCGCTTCTATCGTGGTACGCGCAATATTATTGAGAGGGTCCTGAGCAGTGAGACTATATCCTGATGTCTGACTATGTGTCCTTAGCATCAGAGATTTTTTATTTTTTGGATTAAACGTGCTTACGACTTCCGCCCACAGTTTTCGTGCTGCGCGCATCTTAGCGACCTCGTTATAGAACTGCATTCCGATTCCCCAGAAGAAAGAAAATCGGGGAACAAATTGGTCTACCTCTAACCCTGCGTTAATACCCGCTCTTATATACTCCAGTCCATCGGCAACAGTATAGGCCAACTCTAACGCAGCAGGCGCACCCGCCTCGTGCATGTGATAACCAGAGATACTTATAGAATTAAATTTAGGCATATTCTTAGCCGTATACTCGAATATGTCAGAGATTATGTTGACGGATGGTGTCGGCGGATATATATAGGTATTACGCACCATAAACTCCTTAAGTATATCATTCTGTATTGTTCCTCTCAATAGTTGCGATGACACACCCTGCTCTTCGGCCGCCACGATGTAGAAGGCCATTATAGGTATGACGGCACCATTCATGGTCATAGAGACAGACATCTGATCCAGAGGTATGCCATCGAAAAGAATTTTCATATCCTCGACAGAGTCTATTGCTACACCTGCCATACCGACATCTCCTGCCACGCGTGGATTATCAGAGTCATACCCACGATGTGTCGCTAGATCAAAGGCCACAGATAATCCTTTTTGTCCACCTGCGAGGTTTCTTTTATAAAAGGCATTGCTTTCTTCTGCCGTACTGAATCCCGCATACTGACGTATTGTCCATGGACGTCCAAGGTACATAGAGGCATAAGGTCCTGAGGTAAAAGGTAAAATGCCAGAATATGTTTTTTCGCTTGACATAGCCGTTCTATTTTCTCAATACTAAAAGTTTCATCATTTCTTTAGCGGCGAGTCGCGCCTTCTTATCTATAAATGCACGATCCGTTTCGTCACCGACTTCGTAAGTGATCGCTTCTGCATTGAACTCTAAAAAAAACCAACCTTTGGTAATTGGTTGATTAAGATCATAAGGGGCGTCTTGCGGATCATGTCCGGGCAGACCATCTTTAAGAGCGTCTACCCATATATCCTTGAAACCAAAAACAGAGGACTGACGATTATCAGTATGCGTATATAAGATATCCTCTTGAGTAGAATGAAAATCTAAACCCACAAGTACCTGATTTTTATGGGATCGTATTTCTTTGACACAGTGTGTTGCTACTACTCGAGGTTCTTCTTGATTGAATAAAGACCAGTCTCTATTAAGGTCAATACCTCCCGCATTATGTCTCCAGTGGCCCATATCCACGCCATCAGGGTTGACCATCGGATATACTAGTATTCTAAATCGCTTTCTAAACAAATTACTCAAGGCCTTGTCCGCAAGAATCTCTTCTACAAAATGTCTCATGGCTAGATAGCCAGGCACCTCTGGTGGATGCAACCTGCTAAATATGACTATCGCGTCTTTATCTTTTTTACTACCCTCATATATATCCATGCAATGTATGTCGCGACCTTTTTTTGACTGACCCACTAGGCTTATCTCGACATTATCTTGATTCTGGCCAAAGTATTCTATCCATTCTGTGTTATGCTGGGAGGTATATAATTCTTGTGCGCAGACTAATTTCTTATCAGAACCAGAGCTCAGTCTTAGCGTCGCTAAATCAGAACCTTTGAGTGTGTCAAAATCCATGCTATCCAGAGTAGACCATGTCTTACCATCATCACTTATTTTGGGAATATATCGATGTTCGTGGTTCGGATAATATAGTTCCAGATCAATATTTCTATTGGTCTCTGACCATAACTCGAAGCAGAAGTAGGCACTTTCGTTGATTGGTTCGTTTTCAGGAGTAATGATAGCCCTATAGGTGGTATCGTTTATTTTTTCGAAGCCATTAAGCCTTGCTCCGTCAAACTGATTACTCACGCTCACACCATCTAGAGTATAAGTTTTCTTGAGTTGCTCTACGATGGGCTTGCTGGATGTATTGACAGGGTCAGGAAACTTATGATTAGTGGGCGTCAGGTAAGATGTCTTGCAACTATAGAGCGTCAATAATAGAAGACTAGAATATAGTAGGGAATAAAACTTCACAGACGGCATATTATTCTTAAGTAACGCCCGTTAAGATAAAACTATTTATCGTTGGAAACATTAGACCATAATGAGCAAAAGACAGCACCAACCATATCGCAGTTACCTATTACATTTAATAGCAAAAGTAGGGCAATGACTATGGAAATAATGCTATCTGATTGAAGATCAATACATTACTCGGTTATAGTAAAGAAATATTGATATAATTATTTTTAATGTATTTCTTTCTATTATGCAGATAAATACATATAAGAAACTTTTTAATAAGTTTTTCGTTAATATAATTGACTAATGAATAATAACTATCTACATTAGCAGTCTAAAGCGATCAAGACCATCTTTTTTTTCTTATTCTAAGATTATTATTTACTCCGCAGGGAGTCTAATATAAAGAGGTAGTTTTCTTATTTTGAGACCTTAGTCGAAATAGCCTGAGTTATAGAACTTGGGCTATTCGCATTTTTAAGCCCTTCTTTTTGTAAATTGTTACATGCGAAAAGTATTCACCTTCCTTGCACTTATGCTATTGGGGCTTGCGATTATCACCGTCTATAATTGGGGAAAAATAAACCGACTGATGATCGTCAATAGTTTTTTCGAGGCAGAGAAGATTGTTGATAACTTTCAGGATGTCGATGAGATTTTTCCACATACCCACATTACGGCCTCCAGTCGTCCGCTAATCCTAGCAGAGAAACTAGACTTTTCTTTTCCAGAGACCTTTTTCCATAATAATGAGACTTACAATACTCAAGATTTTTTAAACGATACGAGGACCGAAGGCTTGCTCGTCATCTTGAGGGATACCATTGTAATGGAGAATTACTATCTGGGATTAGAAAAAGATGAGCAACACATCTCATGGTCTATGGCTAAGTCCTTTATTGGCACACTTGTAGGAGTTGCCGTAGAACAAGGCAAACTTAAGCTAGAAGATAAGGTCGAAAGCCTTCTTCCAGAGTTCGAAGGAACAGGCTATGAAGGTGTCACAGTACTGGATCTGCTTGGAATGCGTTCTGGCGTAAGATTTAACGAAGATTACGGAGACTTCAATTCTGACATAAATAGGTTTGGACGTGCTTTTGCGTTAGGTACGTCCTATAGAGAGTTTGCTCAAAGCCTTACTAATGAAGTTCCACCTGGCTCGGTTTGCAGATATGTCAGCTTAGACACTCAGTTACTGGGTTTTCTAGTAAGCAAAGCGATGGGGCAATCCATTACAGACCTTCTTCAAAATTATATATGGGAACCAGCTGGGATGGAGTATGGAGCAGGCTGGATTACTGATAACGAAGGAGAAGAGTTGTCGCTAGGTGGGCTCACGGCTACATTGCGAGATTACGCAAAACTGGGACTATTATATAAGCATCAAGGCTATATCAATAATCGTCAGATCGTAGATAGCACATGGATAAAGAGTGCCACCTCACGTCACCCAAGCGACATAGGAAATAATAATCTAATCGGTTATGGGTATCAGTGGTGGATTCCACCACACAACGATGGAGACTTTTTAGCGGTCGGTATCTATGACCAATTTGTCTACGTACATCCAGAGAAAGATATTATTATCTGTAAGTTATCGGCAGATCACCGATTCAAAACCGATGGTCCTGCTATAAAGGCGCAGCATATTTCTTTCTTCCAGCATGTGGCAAAAAGTATAGGATGAGGCCTATCAAAGCAAATTTTTGACGTAGATTATTTCTTTTGTTTACTTGCTCTCTTCTTAAGTTTTTTGAGATACTTGGTTTGAAATTTTCGAGAGCTTGATTGTATTGACTCTTCTATGAGTGCAATACCTTTTTCAAGGTTTTTTTCTACACCTTGACCTTCGGCATATAAAGTTCCTAAGCCAAACTTAGCACATGATAAGCCTTGATCTGAGGCTAATTTTAGATATTCAAAGGCTAAGTCGTGGTTCTTCTTTAAGGCTATTCCAAAATAGTAGGCCGCTCCTAATGTATATTGAGCAATGGCGTTTCCTTTATTGGCCTTTTCTCTGATCAGTGGCATGGCTTTCTTAAAGTCTTTTTTAGTCTGGCTTGCACCCCAGTAGTTACCCGCTTTCCTTGCCAGCTTTGCGGCTTTGTTTATTTTCTTTTGTGATGGTGAATTTTCTTCTGAGCTAGCACAGTAAGCCGTTCTATAATAGGGGACGGCATCATAGTTTTCATTCTCAAAGATTTCTATTTCGAAAATCCTTAACGCTTTTTCGGTATTACCACTCAACAGAGCATCATATCCGTCTTTGAATTGTAGTTCTGCATCAGAAAAAGCTTGTGCATAAAAATCTTTAGAAGGGAATAAAAAGGTAAGAGCAATGATGATGATTCTATATTCCATTGCACCTTATTCTGGTTTACTCAGCGCACGCGCCTTAAGTTTTTGCAAGAATGGACTGGCGAAAATGAAGTTTTGCAATATCTCATTTTTCTCTTCCAGTACTTGGTCTTTGTTTCCTTGCCACGCCAATTTACCGAGATGTAGTAAACAAATATTCTCCCCGATTTCCATCACAGAATTCATGTCATGGGTATTGATAATGGTTGTGATCTTATTGTCCTTGGTTATATCAGAGAGCAATTCGTCTATGGTGATTGCGGTTTTAGGATCTAGCCCTGAGTTAGGCTCATCCGCGAATAGATACTTAGGATTAAGTACGATTGCACGTGCGATACCTACACGCTTTTGCATACCCCCAGAGATTTCGGAGGGGTATTTTTTATTTATACCAGGAAGGCTTACGCGTTCCAGGCAATGATCCACTTGTTTTTGTTTTTCCGCTTTAGAAAACTTGGTAAACATATCCATGGGAAAGCGAATGTTTTCCTCTACCGTCATAGAATCAAACAGCGCATTACCTTGGAAAAGCATCCCGACTTTCATACGGAGCTGTAGCAAGTCTCTTTTAGGTAAGGCAAAAAGATTATTATCATCATAGAACACTTCACCATCAGTAGGGTCAAAAAGTCCGACTAGTATCTTAAGTAATACAGTCTTTCCAGCACCACTCTTTCCTATAATAAGGTTGGTTTTGGCTTTTTCGAAAGTAAAGTCAATTCCCTTGAGTACCTCTTGGTCACCGAAAGACTTGAATATGTTCTTAGCTGTAATCATATCTATCCACCTATCAATAATACAGCAAGTAAATAATCCGCTATCAATATGACTATGATACCAAATACCACCGCGCGCGTACTGGCTTGACCCAGCTCTATACTTCCTCCTTTGACAAAATATCCTTGATAACAAGCAATAGACGTCAGAATATATCCGAATACCAAAGCCTTGATATACATCATAGATACATTCCACGGAACGAAGAAAGATCTAAGGCCTTGTATAAAGTCTTCGTTAGAGTAATTATCAGAAGCCATAATCGCCATAAATCCTCCGCCTATGGAAAAGAGTGCAGCCACAGATACCAGTATGGGTATCACGAGCATCATAGCCACCAGCTTAGGTAAGACGAGATAAGAGGAAGTGTTGACGCCCATGATTTCCATAGCATCTATATGCTCTTTTTGGCGCATACCCCCTATTTCTGAGGCAATATTGGACCCCACTTTACCAGCAAGGATAATGGATGAGAAAGTTGCGGCTAACTCTATGATCGTCATATCACGGACGATGTAGCCGATGTAGTATTTAGGGATAAAAGTACCACTCAGCTGATAGATGAATTGTACTGCCGTCACCGCCCCTATAAAGATATTGACAACAAAAATAATCATCAGTGATCCGATCCCGATGTCATACATCTGTCGTACTGTTTCCTTATAGTACATGGACCAGTTTTCGGGTTTTCTGTAGATAGCACCATGCCATCTAATGTATCTGCCTATGTGGTAAAGTATGTTGATGTACTGATTTTTTTAAAAAGAAAATGAAGGTACATACTATTCTATTAAGAGGCATTTATTTTTTGGGCTGGAAACCTACCCACTCATATACTGTCCTTTGAGAGACTTAGATTTTAGTTCTATGATAAAGGTCTCTGATGGGTGAGTTTTATTTCCGATGGGCACAAAAATAAAGGCCGCATAACCTATCGCTAGAAATAAACTAATATTGACCAAAGGGTCTGAAGACTCTCCGAAAATGGCTCTGACCCAAGCGATAAATAGCAGGCCCACTATAACCAAAGGAACCAGTATCAGTAAGGCCAGTTTGCTTTTGAGGAATCTGACGGACTCGACGTCAGTGATTGCTACTTTTTGACATTGATCGTAATGATCGCCTGTTACCTTTTTAGCCTCTTTTCTAGATTCGATATAATAGATATAGTCATTGTCACTGTCGTAGAGAAAACCTTTTATTTTTTTGCCTGATTTGAGCTTGATTAGAACTTTGGACTTTTTTGGCTTTATACGTGCTTCCTCTACTTGAGCATGCGTTGCCGCACCTAGAAAAACAGGAAACAATAATAACCAAATGGAAGAAACCGTCCTCACCTCTGCTACAGCTTAGACAGTGCTTTTGCCAGATCAGCCTTGAGGTCTTCTATGTCTTCGATGCCTACGCTCAGTCTTATCAAGGAATCCGTTAAGCCTACCTTGAGTCGATCTTCTTTCGGGATAGAGGCATGCGTCATAGAAGCAGGGTGACCTATAAGAGACTCTACTCCTCCCAGTGATTCTGCTAAAGCAAACAACTTAGTCCCTTTCAATACTTTTTTGGCTGCTGCGAAGGTGTTTGCCTTGAGGTCAAAAGACACCATACCTCCAAAGTGACTCATTTGTTTCTTAGCAATCTTATGATTAGGGTGTGTCTTGAATCCTGGGTAGTAGACCTTAGACACTTTTTTCTCTTTTAGTAAAAATTCCGCTATGGCTTTGGCATTCTCACTAGATCGCTGTACTCGTAGGTGCAAGGTTTTGATTCCCCTTAGCATAAGGAAGCAGTCTTGCGGCCCTGGCACAGCCCCTGTTGCATTTTGTATGAAATATAGCTTGTCCGCGATTCTCTTACTACGTGTTATGACGGCACCCATAACCACGTCAGAGTGCCCCCCTAAGTACTTGGTACAACTGTGCATCACGATATCCGCTCCTAAGTCCAGTGGTTGCTGTAGATAAGGAGAAGCAAACGTGTTATCTACGACGGTAAGTATTTTGTGTTTCTTGGCTATCTCGCAGATGGCTTTTATATCTACAATCCCGAGCATAGGATTAGTCGGTGTCTCTATCCAAAGGAGCTTCGTGTTTTTATTAATGTAGCCTTCTAGTTTCTTTGGATCGGTGAGGTCGATAAAATGAGATTTGATACCAAACTGGCCATAGCACTTAGTTAGTAAGCGATATGATCCGCCGTATAGGTCATTAGTCCCTATAACTTCATCGCCGCTTTTGAGCATTTTGACGATGGCGTCCATCGCTGCTAATCCACTCGCATAGCAGATTCCATATCGACCATTTTCTAAGGCCGCAAGACTCTTTTGTAAGGCATCCCTTGTGGGATTTTGTGTTCTGGCATATTCATAACCCTTATGGTCACCTGGCGCTTTTTGGACATAGGTGGAGGTCTGAAAAATAGGAGTCATTATGGCCCCTGATGATGGGTCTGGTTCTACACCCGCATGTATCGCTTTAGTACCGAATTTCATTGCGTCAAAATTTTTGTCAAAAATAGACTTATCACCATCAAATAACAATCACCACCAGAATAATAACTCATAACTGAAGCCTCGATGTCACAGCTTCTAATACTTATATGAGTGATCGCCTTGCTATCTCATCTTCAATAAAAGCACTAAGGCATCGGCTAAAAACTTTTGCGTCCAGTTAGTATAACGAAAGCGCTGGTACTTTCCCCAGATAGGTATAGAAGCAGAGACTGCGCCTTTATTTTTACCTGTTCTTTTTTGGTGTTTTAAGAGAGGTGATAATAAATGTGTAATTGGTCCTAAAAACGACTTGTCCTTGGTTCGTTCTGTGATAAGTAGATTCAAGATTGCTAGTTGGGCGTTACCTGTGGAGCAGATATAAGAATAGTCGCCTCTCCAGTTTTGGTCATAGGTAGCTGGACACTTTTTTGTTTTCAGTATCTCTTGATTGATCTTTTCTATAGTTTTTTTGACATTACTTTTTATAGGATCTTCGCTGAGTATGGTTGCAGATTCCCATAAGCCCCTTAGTGTATAGGCTATGGTGTGACTCAGACCAGCTTGCTGAGGGTAAAGTCCCCAGTTTCTGAAACTCAAATTCTCGTTCTGTAATGACAAGACATATTGTAATAATGCCAATGACTTCTTATTCGCATACTGCAATATATTTTCAACAGACAAGAGTACCCATGCTACTCTGGAGTAGTATGATGGGTTATATCCTGATACATAATTATAGTCATCAAAGATGCCTCCATCATTCAGATTAGATATAATCCAATGATATGCTTTATCTATAGCATCAATAATGTATGACGGATTGCTGACGGCGATGATTGGGTAGACATCAATGAGACCTTTGATAATCTGACTTGTATCAAAGACATTAAGTGTCTCACCAGTAGATGGATCTCTAAAGCTACCGCCTTTGTTCTGGAGTGATACTAAATATGGGATGACATTAGAAAAAATAATATCGACCCTCTGGTCTCTAAGGCTTTCGTCAGACGACTGCAGATTCCCTTGGACGTAAGTGCCTAGCAGATAGCCCGTTGTCTCAGGGTATATGGGTGCCCACTTTCCCAGTGCGTGTCGATAAGCAGACGAGCCTTGGTTATTGCAAGCAGCTAGGCTATTATCCAACCATAAAAGACTGAGATCAATTCTTTTTTTTAGTAGTTCGACACCACCTAGTTGATCTATAATATCATTGGTCAAGGAAGTCTACTTTTTTGAATTTTAGAATCAGACGAAGCAGCGGGTTATTCACTTTCCAAATTTTGTAGTGCGGTGTCATCTTACCTCCAAAGGTTCTGAAAAAGAATTCTATGTCTTTTATCATACTTCCTTCAAAATCAAAATATCTCGTTTTGGCGTTAATTATATTATGCCATAAGAGATATGACATGCCTCCGATATTTTTTTCTTTGTGATTATAAAAACCACACACATAGTAAGACCGTTCGCTATCATAAGCAATAAAATTACCAGCTAGCACCTGTCCCGTTTCTTTATGCTTACACAAAAGAAGCTCTCCACTCCCTTCATTGGTCATGGCGTGGATAAGGCGGGAGAGTACGTTTTTATCAAAAGGAACAGGCCTGTTTCTTTCCACAAAAGAAGTTTCTAGTGCGGTCCAGAAATCTTTAAAGTTGGTCTTTTCTATAACACACAATTCTTTGGCTTTATTAATATGTCTGCGCACATTGCCTTTGAGTGCAGACCATAGTTGTTCTTCTCCGTCGCTCCTATCTATAACATAGGTATACCGTGTGGACTGCCTATATCCTCTCCAGTAATATGGTAACCAGTTATCAAAAGCCGTAGAAAATTGTTGGTAATATAGGTCGTATGAAGGCAATTGATCTAAGAGCTTATTGATTACGGCATGCTGAAACGATGTTTTGCGATGCACCTTAATACTTTCTCTATAATGAAAATAAATACCATTATAGAAAGTCATCATAGGCATAAGGATAAATGTAAAGCCCCTATACTTTCGTATATGATACATGAGTACACCTTCTAGGTTATCATCCTTATCATAAGAAATGACCACCGACCAGTCACCTTTAACACATACCGCGTCCATCCATGCTGGCGAAAACTGGATCGGTAGGTTGTATCTTTTGTATAACTGAGCGTAGGATTCTTTGTCTATGATCTTAGTACTATTTATTAGATCAAAGTAAAAGAATATTTTGCTTATTCACATTGGCCTCGTTTATAAGCCTGTTGACATTACCATTCTTATCCTTTTACCCTTCTAATTTCCTATTACGATCCTTTCTATAATCTTGTTATCAGTACTCAAGTCTTTGATTTCTAATATGTAAGTTCCCGATGCTATTTCTTGTACACTGATTTGATTTGTGTTTTTAGCAGATATAATCTGCTTACCATTCATATCTAATAAGGTCGCTCGGTAATTAAGTGGGCCGTTGACATTTATATTGATGATGTTCACTGCGGGATTAGGGAAAATACTAATGATGCTATTAGATAGTTCGTATATGGCGGTGCGGAGGTCCGTGCCATCACAATCCTCATCTATACCATTATCTGGAATATCCTCTGCACTTGGATTTATATTCGGATCATTATCATCACAATCAAACTGTGAGAGATAACCATCACCGTCCATATCAATACCTGTTATATTGTCCGCCGAGTTTTCAAAATCGGGACTAGCATTACCCTTGAGACACCGGCCTATCTGTGGGAAGGTCGATGTGACGACATAGTAATAAGCAAATGTCTCTGTACCTAGCGCGGTACGTAATGTTATCTCTGCTGCCATACCATTGCATTCATCTAGATCTCCCAGCCCCTGGACATATTCGTAATCGACGGTATACTTTCCAGTATATGGTCCGCAAGGTGCTGTGATACCGTCACCTGGTCGCTCACCACTTTTTAGTCTATAACTTGGCATGAGTTCTCTTATTTGACCATTAGCATCTGGGCCGAACTTATAGATAATAGGAAAACCATCTGATGCCCACCCTATCTGATAAGGCTCAGATATAGCCGTCGCAGATGTTATACCTGGCCTGTCTGTCTCTAAATGCTCAAACATTTCTCCATGATAATGATAACCTGACTGATTCGTGTGCGCTGTGGCACAATCTAGACGTACTTGATCCATACCATCGCCCTGATTGTTAGTCGGCTCATAGACCCAGTCCCAATTAAACTCTCCCGTATTTTTGTTGACATATATGAACGGTGTACCTGGTGCTGGGGACAAAAGAACCCCATTAAGTGCGACACCATAATGCCTGAATGGGCGCCCATTATCTCTGACGATAGAAGTTATATTGGTGGTTAACGCTGGCTCTTTATCTATTCTGAAATAATGATAAGACTGCTCAGGAATATTATTGTTATTATAGCAATAATCATGATTAGGAAAGCCATTAGAGTATATGTGTCTCATATTACTTTCTTCGTATTCGTAATAGACGCTGGGCTCGTCTGGTGTATCACAGCAACCTATATTTTCTGAGCTGAGTACATCCACCTCATTACAATCAGAATTATTTGTGTTGCAATCATCCACTCCCTGTTCTTCACCATTCAAAATAAAATCTTGACAGGACCAATCTGTCCTGATTGTTTCCGCTTCGGCTTGCAGTTCTTGCAGGATCTGTTCTTCTTCTGCAGTAAGATTAGATATCAGGTTATCGGTCTCATCACGAGTAATGTCTATTTTATAAAACTCTATGCTCCCAGTATCGCTTTGGATCAGCTTATATTGATCGTTTCTGATTGCCCATGACAAGACACTATCTTCTCTAAAGTCAGAATAGATATAATTTCTCTCTATCGTGTTTTCGTCTGACAAAGATGGCAGTAAGCTATAACTATTATAGATGCCACCAGAAAGCGCATTGGACGTCATCTCGATAATTGTGGCATGAAGATCATTGACCTGAGTCAATCCATAATCTTCTGCACCCTGTCTGGTTACACCATGACCGCTGATGATCATAGGGACTCGGATGCCTCCTTCGTAGAGCGTTCCTTTGCCGTGTTGTGTAGGAAATCCGCGCATCACCCCATTAGGCGTGCCATTATCTCCTATGAATATAATGACCGTATTATTCCTTGTCTCTTCGTCCATGCTGTCTAGTAGTCTTCCCATCTCATGATCCAGAGCTTCGATGCTGGCATTATAGACTTCTCTATTGGACGTCGGATTATCTGTCGAGTAGAGACCATCGGGAGGAACCTGAAAAGGACTATGCGGTGCAATATGTGCCAACCATAAAAACCAAGGTTTGTCCTGATTACCAATCCAATCAATAGCAGCATCCGTGAGATGCGTGGTTACATACTCCCGCACTCTTACAAAATTCCCATTTTCCACCTTTTCCCAGTTATAATAATCATTAATGGCCCCATCTAGGACACCCTCATAGTGGTCTAAGCCATGCTCAAAGGGGTGGTCGATATTGGATGGATTAGAAATATGCCATTTTCCTATGACCGCGGTGCTATAGGAATTATTCGTTTGCCTATCGATATAAGTAAATATAGACTCATGCTCTAGGTCTAGATTTCCAGGGACCTGCATGACATTTGTTTTTATACCATACTTTCCACTCATCATGGTCGCACGTGTAGACGTACATAGGGGCGTTGCCCATGTGTTCATATAGGATATTCCCTCTTGTCGTAATTCGTTGATCGTAGGAGTATTAGGAGTGTTGGGGACATTGATACCATAATTGTCTAGTGCGTCGGTGCCGAGATCATCTGCGATGACTAGGAGAATATTCGGTTGTGATTGGGCTTTCGTCGCTGTTGTCACAAGAAGAAAGGAAAGTAGAAAGAGGTGTTTCATTTGTTTTGTTATAATTTGTTTTCTGGTTTAGATCAATATTGAACGTGTATCTCTGTTCTGTCTTTATTCATTAGGAAATCCCGCGCCTGATCATATAGTCTTATCTGTATAATATTAGAGTGCTTCTTGATATCAAGTAGGCAAGTGTTTTCTATTTTGAGAGTTTTGATCTGGGATATTTGCGCTTTTGGTTTTGCTTGCAGTGTGATGTGTTTTTCTTGGATGGCCATGGCACCATACACTAGCGATTGTTTCTGATCATCTATAATCAAGCTAAAGTGCTCCTCTAGATAAGCCTGCATGCTCTGATCCGTTAGCTCCTTATCGTTTGTCCCTAGAGTCAGATGTACATCTTCTTTTTCGAATACAAAGTCCACCGCTATTTCCTCTCCACTTTGGTGAATTTTAAAATAAGCCACCTGTATATCATGTGATATGTCACCAGTTAGTAATTGTAATATGAGGAGGGCAATATGCAATCTTTCTTTATACTTTTTTCTATAAGAACTTTGGACTATTCATAGATAAACTGGTTTAAGTCAATGTCCACTTTTTATTCATTATATTTCGTTATCGCGATGTCTACGGATTGAAAAGCCGACGAAGGCTTGTAATATTTGTCTTTGATTATGATTTTATAAGGCGTTACTTGCAGTGTGTCGTCCTTACGTATATTCATTATTTTTCTACTCTCGCCGATTTCTTCGCTAAGGACATAAAGCCAAACTTTATCAGGAAAGTGCTTGGAGCTATATTTTAACTCGACACTTAGACTGTCATTATACAATGTAATTGTCTCATTGGTGTCTAATGTAGCAAAATGGTCTACTTCATTAGTTTCGACCCTTCGAGAGGGTTGTTCTGACCTATGATCCGATTTGTAATCATAATAATCATAAGAGGCTCTGCGATATAGTTTTTGGCCTGTGCTGTCTATGCGATAACTTGTTCTCTTTCCATTGTATAGTATGTCTCCCTCTTGGACGAAAGTAAGGTTCTCTATGAGTGACCAATGGTCGTGAGTTTTGACTTTGTTGGCTAATACTCTTCCTGTTTCCATATCGAAATAATACCACCAAGTATCATCAGTCGAGTGGTTTTCGTTTTCTTGAGAGTTATATTCTGCTTTGATGACATGGCATCTCTGCTTTGTTTCTATGGTTTCTTCACCTTCATAAGAAAGTCGCACTCCTGGGTCGAGCAGCTTAAAAGGCATGCTCACCACATACAGAGAGGTGTTCATTTGCTTCGATAATTTGGTCTGATCTTCTTCCACTTTTTGTTCGTCGATGATCTTTTCTATGGTGTCATTTACTTTTATGGTCGTGGTCTTATGCAGAGAATCTTTAGTGATAATATAGAAGGCGTTCTCTGCATAGGCGTAGTTATGCCATTGTTGTAGACTTTTTTCCATCTGGCCGCTCTCTGTATATAGTTCGAAATCTTTCCTATAGGTCAGGGTATTTATTTTATTCCAGTTGTCTAGTCCGCCGTGATGCTCTATAGATTTTCTTAGGACTTGAGTAACCATGTTGTCTGAGATATGTGCATAAGGATCATCTTTGTTTTCCACCTGACAGGTGCATAGCGCGATGAGAATAAGTAACAAGAGCATGAGAGGACGGAACATGATTCTAATTATTTCTTATAGTATTTCACTAATTTACCCTTTCATTTTGCAATTATGTTTCTATCTGCTTTTCCTTTATTTACTAATGATGCCATTACGCTGGGCATACTTATAGTCACTCTTGCACTTATTTTTCATACTGCACATCTGGAGACTGCGGGATGGAAAAAGTTCTACACCTTTGTGCCGAGTCTTCTTTTGGCCTACTTTCTTCCCGCTTTGCTTAATTGGCCTTTGGGTATTATTTCTCCGCACTGGTATACCGAGGGATTGACAGCCTTGTTATCTCAAAATAATCTTATACTACCCGAGGGATTGAGTTATGATGGTATCACTTCTTTTTTGGAAGAAAATAATGTGCCTAAGAAGGACTATCAGGCTGTGCAAGGACACTCTCAATTATACTATGTTGCATCTAGGTTTTTACTGCCAGCTAGTCTGATTCTCTTCTGTCTCGGTATAGATTTCCAAGGCATAAAAAACCTTGGACCTAAGGCTATCATTATGTTCCTATCTGCCACGCTGGGCATTATCATAGGAGGCCCGATTGCACTCTTATTAGTTACAGCCATTGCACCTGACTTGCTTGGTGCATCATCGGGTGATATCTGGCGTGGACTGTCTACTGTGGCTGGAAGCTGGATAGGCGGCGGAGCTAATCAGGCCGCTATGAAAGAAATCTACGAAGTCAGTGATAATCTTTTCGGTACCATGATTGTCATAGATGTGGTAGTCGCTAATATATGGATGGGTTTCTTACTTTATGGTGCCAACATCTCTGACCGCATTGACGGATGGTTAAAGGCTGATAATAGCGCTATAGAGGACCTTAAAAACAGAGTCGCTGATTATAGAGCGAGTATCGCCGAAATGCCGACGACCACCTCTCTTTTTGTGATGTTGGGCTTTGCTTTTGGTGGAGTGGCTCTTTCCCATTGGGGAGCAGATGTCCTTACTCCTTTTATGAAAGGCTTTAAAGAAACGCTTAACTCTTTGAAGCTAGACTCTCTGATGTCTCACTTCTTCTGGTTGATTGTTATTTCGACCACATTTGGGATGATACTATCGTTTACTAAGGCAAGAAAACTGGAGGGCGTGGGCGCATCCCGATGGGGCTCTATCTTTATCTATATACTTGTCGCCACCATCGGTATGAAAATGAATCTAGGAGAAGTCCTCAAAAATTTACCGCTTTTCTTAGTGGGTATTACTTGGATGCTAGTGCATGTAATCATACTATTAGTCGTTGCTAAGCTGATAAAGGCTCCTTTCTTTTTCGTGGCTGTCGGTAGTCAGGCTAATGTGGGTGGTGCAGCATCTGCACCGATCGTCGCATCCGCATTTAATCCTAGTCTGGCACCCGTTGGGGTATTGATGGCTGTCCTAGGGTATGCTTTGGGTACTTATGGGGCCATAATCTGTGCAACTTTAATGCAAGCGGTCAGCTAGGGATAATTTTCATATCATATTGATAATCATTGCAATATGACACATAAGGTGTGTTCTTGTTAAAAAAACACGTATCTTTGCAGCCCTATTTTCTGGAGCTAAAAATCAAGAATGAGTAAGAAGCGTGTTTTGTATGTAACGCAGGAAATGAACCCTTATACGACGATATCAGAGATATCTGATCTTGTCAAAAAACTGGCACCGCTCAGCCAAAGTAAAGGCATGGATGTCAGAGTCCTTATGCCTAAGTATGGCAGTATCAACGAAAGAAGACATAGATTACATGAGGTTGTGAGACTCTCAGGGATGAATATCATCGTCGATGATGATGATTTTCCATTAATAATAAAGGTCGCTTCTCTACCTGGCTCTAGATTACAGGTATATTTTCTGGACAACGAGGAGTTTTTTAAAAGGAAATTCGTGTTTGATGACGAAGACGAGAAGCCATTTGAAGATAACCAAGAACGCATGGTTTTCTTCTGCAAAGGCGTCATAGAGACTGTCAAAAAGTTCGGATGGCCACCAGACATCTTGCACTGTCATGGATGGATGACCTCGCTTGTACCTTTTTATCTAAAAAATGTGTACAACAACGAGCCTATATTCGAAAATACGAACATCGTCTACTCCGCCTACTCTAATGATTACGAAAAGACGTTTACGCCAAAATTCTTCGAGACAGCCGCGATAAACGCTCTAGAAGAGGAAGACCTGAGTGCTTTTCGAGATAAAGATGCCGCTAAACTATTGATAGGAGGCATTAAATATGCGGACGCTATCGTTAAGGGTAGTGAGTCGCTGGATAAAGATGTGGAAGAACTTATAGAAAAGTCCGATTTACCGACATTGGATTACTATAATGTAGAAGAAATAGCAGCACCCATTATAGAGTTTTATAAGGGCCTTTTAGAAGAAAAGGTCTCTTAGTCCATAAGATACCTATGAGATTACTATTACTAAGCTTTTTGATAGGAGGATCACTCCTGATACTATCTTCATGTAACGAAGAGATCGACGTGGGGTTTGACCTCATCGGAGACCAACCGATTGACGCTGATTTCGTTGATTCGTTTTCCCTTTCGTCTAAGACAGTCTATACGGATACGATTATTCGTAGCGAATTTGATTTTCGCTCTCATCTTCTCGGTCGATTAGATGATCCTGTTTTTGGTGTGACAGCACCTACTCTTTTTGTAACACCTGGTTCTGTGAGCACATACCCAGACTTGACTGGCCTGTCGCTAGACTCTGTTGTTATGATACTTAATATTGACACGATAAATCTATACGGAAATCCAACAGCAACTCATAATATAAGTCTGCACAGATTAATAGACGCACCCATAATAGAGGATGCCGATGAGCTATTAACTTCTTTTTGCTATGATTACGAATCGACACCCATAGAAACCATTACTAATTCTGGTGTCATAACAGATTCCGTCAGTTATTATAACCCAAGGGTAGACACTTTCGTCACAGCACCTAACCAACTCCGTTTCCAGTTAGACAAAAGTATCTGGCAAAGAATCGGCGAAGATTCCCTTTTGTTTGAATCTACACAAGCTGTAGTCAATGAGATAAAAGGATATGCTCTTGTAGCCGATCCAGATAAAAGCAATCTATTCAGTGTGGATATGTCGTCTATTAATACGGCTAGGATAGAGTTATATTATCTCGATTCTATCAATAGAGCCTCGGTACTGCCTATCGGTGGTCAGTCATCACAGAGTGTGAGTCGCAGTATCAAGCATAGTTGTCTATCACATGACTATGCAGGCACCGCTGTCGGAGAAGCCCTCGATAACAGCGACATTACTGATGTAAACTATCTACAAGGACTACAAGGAGTGAGCATAGAGGTTGACTTATCTGATGTGAGAAGGTTTGACAAAGAAGAGCAGCTGGTTAATTATGCAGAACTTACTTTCTATGCTCAGCAAGATGATGACTATCCACTTATAGAAAGCCTGTCCGCATACTACAGAAACGAAGACGGCGGTCTATCACTTATAGAAGACATCGTAATAGGAATACGTTCTATTAATTTTGATGGCGTGATCCAGGAAGAAGATGCCGATGCTGACGGTGTACAAAAGTATCGTCTGATTATCACCAATCATATCATCAATATGCTGAATGATGAGATAACATCTTCATCTATATTTATACAACCAGAAAGAGATGCGACTAGTCCTAATCGGACAATATTCTACGGAACCGATCATCCCGACTATCCTGCTACTTTAAAAATATTCTCTACTAAACCATAAGACTATGTGTGGTATCGTTGCCTATATAGGAGACCAAAAAGCTTATCCCATTATTATCGAAGGATTGAGAAGACTGGAATATCGTGGTTATGATAGCGCAGGAGTGGCCTTACTCAATGGAAAAATGGAAGTCGTCAAAAAACAAGGAAAGGTTAATGACCTTGACGCTTTCGTCAAAGACAACATAGACAGCACTAAGTATACAATGGGCATGGGTCATACCCGATGGGCGACTCATGGTGTACCGAATGACGTCAACGCACACCCTCATACGACGTCCAATGGTTCTTTAGCCATTATACATAATGGCATAATAGAAAACTATGCCTCGATCAAATTAGCACTAGAAGAAAGAGGGCACATATTCGAGTCTGATACAGACACCGAAGTTCTCATCCATCTTATAGAAGAAATAAAGAACAAAGAGAACGTTCCTTTGGAAGAAGCCGTCAGACTTGCACTCAAAGAGTGTATCGGCGCTTATGCCATCGTTGTACTGGACGAAAACGAACCAGACAAGATTGTCGGGGCCAAATTGTCTAGCCCCTTGGTATTTGGCATCGGTGATGGCGAATATTTCTTAGCATCGGATGCATCCCCTATTATCAGTTTCACTAATAAGGTTATCTATCTAGAAGATGGTGAAGTAATTTCTTTTAATAGAAAAGGGGATTACGAAATAAGAAGTCTCGATAACAAAATACAAGAGCCAGAAATATCTGAGCTGCAATTACAAATCGAAGAGCTAGAAAAGGGTGGTTATCCGCACTATATGCTCAAGGAAATATTCCAGCAGCCTGTTACTGTCTCAGAATCCATGAAGGGTCGCATTAACTCCATCGAAGGTTGGGCCACACTGGGTGGAATGCGCCAGCACATTAATAGAATAGCGCAATGCAACAGAATCGTATTGATGGCCTGTGGAACCTCATGGCATGCCGCCATGATCGGGGAGTATCTATTAGAAGATCTTGCCAGAATCAATACAGAAGTAGAGTACGCCAGTGAGTTCAGATATAGAAACCCGATCATCTCAGAAAATGATTTTATCGTGGCGCTCAGCCAATCTGGAGAAACAGCCGATACTCTCGCAGCTATCAAAATGGCGAAGTCAAAGGGTGCCCTACTCTATGGTATCGTCAATGCAATAGGGTCATCTATTGCTAGAGAAACAGACTGCGGATCTTATATCCACGCTGGACCAGAAATCGGTGTCGCGTCTACTAAGGCGTTTACCAGTCAGGTCACCGTATTGACACTTATGTCCCTTTATCTCGGACATCATAAGGGGATTATTTCAGAAGATTATTTCAGACAACTCTTATCAGAGTTAGAAGGTGTTCCTGCTAAGATTGCTCGTATATTATCCAAAGATGATCAGATCAGATACATTGCTGGAGAAATAAGAAATGCGAGTAACGCGCTCTATCTCGGTAGGGGTTATAACTTCCCTGTTGCTCTAGAAGGTGCATTGAAACTCAAAGAAATAAGCTACATACACGCCGAAGGATATCCTGCCGCTGAGATGAAACATGGTCCGATTGCACTCATCGACATGTATATGCCCGTTATCGTCATCGCCACTAATAAAAGTGCGCACGAAAAAATCGTCAGCAACATACAAGAAGTGAAAGCAAGGAAAGGTATCGTCATCGCTGTGGTAACGGAGGGAGACAATAAAATCAAGGATCTTGCTGATTTTGTAATAGAAATACCAGATATTGCAGAACCTTTCACACCTTTATTATCTGTGATACCACTCCAGCTACTGGCATATCACATAGCCGTAATGAGAGGATGTGATGTAGACCAACCTAGAAACTTAGCAAAATCTGTTACCGTAGAATAAATTTATGGAATTCGAAATGACTTATAATTCTCAGTCCGAACTTCTGAGAATACCAGAATATGGAAGACATGTACAAAACCTTGTCAACCACGCCAAAACAATAGAAGACGACAAAGAAAGGCAAACCTTTGCGGAGCAAGTGGTACAACTGATGTATCAGATGAATCCGCAATCTAAAAACGTACTAGAGTATAAAACCAAGCTTTGGAAACATTTTTTATATATCGCAGACTATGATCTCAAGGTGACTCCACCAGAAGGTGTCACCATGAATGCCGAGGAAGCCGAAATCAAACCTGACAATGTCCCTTATCCTGTAAAGGAAAAAGAGTTCCGACACTATGGTCACAATGTGCGCTTGCTTATGGAAAAAGCCATCGCCATGGAAGACGGTCCTAAGAAAGATGGATTCGTCGAGGTAATCGCTTCTTTTATGAAGCTGGCTTATAAAAACTGGAATCGTGAGCATTATGTCAGTGATGAAATCATCCTCGAAGATCTTCAGTCTTTATCTAAAGGCAAACTAAAAGTTGCTGAAAACAGCTCTCTGGATACCTTAACTTCTGCCGTAAGAATGAATAGATCAAGAAAGCATTCTGGTGGTGGTCGTCATCATAAGAATAGGGGTAAAAAATCCAATAATAACAGGAAACGAAGACGCTAAGCATAAGACTATGTCCAATGCTTCTTTTATAGTACAAGGTAACTGTCGTCTCAGTGGTGAGATAACTCCGCAAGGGGCTAAGAACGAAGCCTTACAAGTCATATCAGCCGTCCTACTTACGGACCAGCTTGTCACCATTACTAATATACCTGACATCATAGATGTGCAACGATTGATAAAGTTGCTAAAAGGTCTAGGAGTCAAGGTCAATAGGCTGGATAAGAACAGTTATACCTTTCAGGCGGATGATATTGATTTAGATTTTTTTGCATCTAAAGCCTATCTAGAAGAAGCCAAAAAAATCAGAGGATCTGTCATGCTGATGGGGCCATTGTTGGCTCGTTTTGGTCGAGCATTTTTACCGAAGCCTGGTGGAGACAAAATCGGACGGAGAAGACTGGATACCCACTTTCATGGTTTTATCAAATTAGGTGCAGAATTCAAGTATGTAGAAGAAAGTGATGAGTTCTTTTTGGATGGAGGCAATCTTTCCGGGACTTACATCCACATGGAAGAAATATCTGTCACTGGTACAGCCAATGTCGTTATGGCGGCTTCCATAACAGAAGGCGTAACCACCATCTATAATGCAGCTTGCGAGCCATACTTACAGCAACTTTGCCGTATGCTATCTTCTATGGGTGCTAAGATAGAAGGGACTGGCTCTAACCTACTCAAGATTACGGGTGTGGAAAAACTAGGAGGTTGCGATCATCGTATCCTACCTGACATGATAGAGATAGGCAGCCTTATAGGACTTGCTGCCATGACAAAGTCAGGCATTACTATTAAAAATACGCAACACAAGCACCTCGGTATCATTCCACATACTTTTCAAAAGCTCGGAATTCAGCTCAATATAGACGGAGACGATATCGTCATTCCACAACAGGATTTGTACGAAATCCAAAACTTTATAGATGGCTCGATATTGACTATCTACGATGCGCCTTGGCCGGGTTTCACGCCCGATCTACTTAGCATTGTCTTAGTAACAGCAACTCAAGCCAAGGGTAGTATTCTTATCCATCAAAAAATGTTTGAGAGCCGCTTGTTTTTCGTAGACAAGCTAATCGATATGGGAGCACAGATTATTTTATGTGATCCACATAGGGCTACCGTCATAGGACTAGAAAGAAAAAGTCAGTTAAGAGGTATCAGAATGAGCTCCCCCGATATCAGAGCGGGTGTATCCTTACTTATTGCAGCGCTTAGTGCTAACTCCACGAGTCAGATAGACAATATACAGCAGATAGATCGAGGTTATGAAAACATCGACCTCAGACTCAATTCTCTAGGTGCTGAGATAGAACGCATCAGTAGCTAAGTTCAGTTTACTACGAAGTCGCATTAAGGTCTAAGCCAGCATAATAGCCCGTATCTATATCCTTGATATACTTAGTAAAGAAGGTGATCTGACCTACGTGATATGAGAAATGCTCTATGACATGGATGATTATACTTAATACGCTTTCGTCAAAGCCCTGCACTTTTCTCTCCTCACTGAGCTGCTCCTGAGAGAGGTTCTTTACGACTGCATTAGACCTGATTATTACCCCATTTAATTGTTCTATAATTTCGTCCTTAGGCTTTCGGTTATTAGGATCAAACTCCTCATCTCTCGTTCTTATGTCATCTTGTCTATCTATTCCTGCTAATATATACTGTCGTACATTACCCGTCAGGTGTAGAATCAGATTTCCGACAGAGTTGGTATTGGGGTTGTGCCGATACCATAGCTCATTGTCGTCTAATATATTGCAGCACTTTTTTATGCGATCTAGGCCCTCTTCTATGATTCTTCGTTGAAACTCTTCCGCAATTATTTCTTTTATCATTTTATAATATGGATTAATCTATCGCCAATGCAATAGTTCCTATTTGAATGTTGACTTTATGTTGTTTCGTTATCTGGCTGACAACGGCTTCTATAGTAGCACCTGTCGTCAGGACATCATCCACGATAAGAATGCTCTTCCCTTCTATTTCTTTTCTATACCTCACCTGTAACGAAGATAATAAGCCATTATATCGCTCTGATCTATTTTTCTGAGTAAGTGATATGGTAGATGCCTTCTTGGTAATTAATTTATTATAAATGGGAATTTTAGTTATCTCGCTGATACCTCTGGCAAAAAGAAGGCTTTGGTTATATCCGCGTTTCTGCTCTTTTCTATAATAAACTGGGACAGGCACAATATAATCTGCTGGTGTAAAATGTGTCGACTCTAAATATCTTTTACCAAATATACGACCGAAAACATGACCAACGTGTGCGTCTCTGCCATACTTAAGTCTGTGTAAGGCGTCTTGCACTTTTCCATTCTTGATAAAATAATAAAGCGCCGCACCATGCTCCGCATTTACCCTATGACCTAATCGTTGTATCAACTTATTGTCCTTAATATCGAAATGATCCGTTCCTCCTATAGACAGATTACAAGACAGACAAAAGATATGGTCGCGAAGGGGTCTTGCGTCACATGATACACAGCGCGAAGGAAAAACAAGATCTAGTATGTCTTGACCAAGGCCTTTGATATTAGATACGATTGACATGGATGGTCTAAAATAAAAAAACGCCTGCCTATAAGGGTAGGCAGACGTCTCAAAACAAAACGAAAAACCAACTTTTTCTTAAATACCTTTTTTGAGATTAACGATTAACTTTTTTTGTTTTCCGTTGCGTATTATATCCAGTTTTATTCTATCTCCAACTTTTGATAACCCCACGACTTCCGATAGATCATCATAATGTTTAATTTCTGTACCATTAGCGCCGATCACTATGTCTCCTGGTAAAACGCCTGCAAACTGCGCTCCGCTTCCTGGAACTACTTCTTTAACGTAAAATCCTGTCTTCTGTTCTATATTTTTTTCTTTTACCATTTCTTTAACCTCTGACAAAGAATATCCACTGATGCCCAGTTGACCTCGCTCTATATTTCCATTTTCTTTGATGTCGCTGACGATTCTTTGTACAAGATTAGACGGTATGGCAAAAGAATATCCTGCATACACACCTGTCGGTGTTGCGATGGCCGTATTAATACCGACCAGTTTTCCTTCTTTATCTACGAGTGCTCCACCACTATTACCGGGGTTAATCGCAGCATCAGTTTGTATAAATTCTTCTATCTTATTTTTCCCTTTTATAATATCAATGTCTCTACCCTTGGCACTAACAATGCCCGCAGTTACAGTAGACTCCAGATAGTCAAAAGGATTTCCTATCGCTGCCACCCATTCTCCGACTTTCAGATTATCGGAATCTGTAAATTCTACAAAATCTAGTCCTTCGGCCTCTATCTTGAGTACTGCCAGATCAGTGCTTGGGTCGCTACCGATCTTTACAGCCTTAAAGGTTCTCTTATCAGTCAGAGCGACATTGATAATATCAGCATACTCTATCACGTGATTATTGGTGACAATAATGCCATCAGAAGATATGATGACACCTGATCCTGTTCCATTTCTTGGGCCACCGAAAAAATTATCCATTCCCCAAAAATCAAACAAAGTGCGATTCCTCTGCTTATTCATTCTTTGCTGAGCCAGTGCTCTACTTTCTTTAGCAGTTATATGCACAACGGCTGGTGTCGCTTTCTCCGCCGCGTATACAAAATCGAAAGGAGCGGAAACAAAATTGCTATTAGTAGTTAAGACGGCCTTTGGGCTAGTGTTAGCCTCCTCTGTGGACTTAGCATTATTGATGACGAGAGTGTAAGAAACCAATCCTCCTATAACACCCGCTATGAGTAATGACAAAAAATTTTTCATTCTACGGTTTTGTATAGTGAAAACGAGATGTTTCGTAGTAGGTTACTATAGACGATCTGTTTAACAGAATGTTAACTGAGAGCAGAGATTATTTGTGCTCCCAGTTATATTTGTCCATTCCTTTGAGGCTGGCTTTGAGTAAATCAATGCAGTTCCTTATATCTCCTTTGTGTGCCATTTCTATGACTTGATGCAGGTATCGGCAAGGGATAGATATACCTCCGGCAATAGATCCTCCTGTGGCCATCTGTTGCATACTGGCAGTATCTGTACCACCTTTAGGTAGGACCTCCATCTGGAAAGGTATTTTATTCTTAGCTGCTGTTTTTTTCATATAATCGACCATGCGATAATCACATATCGTCCGTCCATCTATTACTTTTATAGCTGCTCCTTTTCCCATATCTGTAATGCGCTCGTGCTTTTGAGAGCCTGGCACGTCACACGCTAATGTCACATCAAGGTTAATTGCGAAGTCGGGGTCTATCGACAAGGTCGCGGCCGTTGCACCTCTCAGACCCACTTCTTCTTGCACGGTAAATACGCCATAGACATCATAGGGTAATTTGGTCTTCTTCAGTTCTTTGAAAGTTTCCATAAGAATGTAGGCGCTCACGCGATTGTCTATAGATTTGGAATTAACCATCTCGCCCATCTCTACGAGTTCTCTTTCTCTTGTTATCACATCACCGACACTGACAATCTTATTAACCTCATCTACGGGCAGACCTGTGTCTATATAATAATCATCTATTTTGGGTGGCTTCGCTCTCTCTTCTGGTGTCATGATATGTATGGGCTTAGTACCCATAACGCCTAGTATATCTTTAGTGCCATGTATCAGCACACGCTGCGCTGTCAGCGTCTTGGGGTCAAAACCTCCCAATGGATGAAAACGCACAAAGCCCTCATCATCCACATGACTTACTATAAAACTGATTTCGTCTATGTGCGCAGCGATCATGACCCTCTGCTCCGTTTTTCCTTTTTTGACGGCGATGAGATTGCCCATAGGGTCTGTATATATTTCATCTACTAAGGGAGAGACCTTTTTTTCTATGAAGTTCCTTATTCTATATTCGTATCCTGGTGCCCCTGGAATTTGAGTAGTTTCTTTGAGTAGTTCTATATCTATCATGCCATTTCCATATTTTTGGCAAAAGTAAGGAATTGAGGTACATCTTCGGATAATATACTATGAATAAGCTACGTCAGTTTGCTGGTCAGACGGTGATATATGGACTAGGACACATTGCTCCGCGCATAGTCTACTATCTGTTAGTAGTAAGTTTGTTGACATACATTATAGGCGAAGACACTTTTGAGATAGGCACGTATTCATGGTATTACTTTTGGGCTTCCGTTATTCTCATTTTATTTTCATTCAGATTAGACACGGCGTTTTTTAGATTCGGTAGTCAGGAGGATAGGCTAAAGTCTACATTCGATACATCCTTTACAGCGATAATTTTCTGCGGGTTGTCAGTCATTTTTTTGGCCTTTGCTTTTTCGTCTACGTTGGCAAGTTGGTCTCCGTACCCTGACCGAGAAGACTATGTTCGGTGGTTTGGTTTGATATTAGGTTTTGATATTATTGCGCTTGTTCCCTATGCAAGACTGCGCTTAGAAAACAGACCTGTCGCCTTCTCGGTATGCAAGATTCTCAATGTCACTTTTTCGTCACTACTGATTCTGTTCTTCTTAGTTATACTACCGAAGATAAATTCTGACAACCTTTCATTTCTGCCTTCTTTTCCGTTGAGGATAGATTACGTATTTGTTTCTAATGTCATCGCCAGTGGATTGATGCTCATCATATTGTTATATCTAAGTCGTGGATATCAGTTCCGATTAGATAAGCCGCTTATTAGAAAAATGGCCTACTATGCCTTTCCATTGGTCATTGTTGGTGTAGCCAACGCCTTTATACAATTCAGTGCCATTCATTTTCAGGAAAATTGGTTGCCCGGAAATAGTAAAGAAAATCTGGGGTCCGGCGGCGTCTATGATATGTCACGAAGGATAGCGAGCATTTTCGCCATTTTTACTACGGCGTTCAATTATGCAGCAGAACCTTTTTTCTTTAACAATGCCAGAGAACAAGATCGCGAAAACCTATATGGACCTATATGTCGTTTTTTCGTTTTGGTGGGTGGGTTCGTGATTTTGGCGATGGTTTTCGGAATGGATATCATACAGTTTATCGTGGAGAAGAGTTATCGAGAGAGCATTTTCATCGTGCCTATTCTACTGATGGCATATCTCTTTTTAGGTCTATATTATAATATTTCAATTTGGTACAAATTATCGGATAAGACTTTATACGGTGCGCTTGTTTCCATAATCGGGTTATTGCTTACTGTGGTACTTAATATTTACTTATTACCCATATACGGTTACGCCGCCTCCGCATGGATAACACTGGCCACGTATGCCACAATGGTTATTATAGTATACTTTCTCGGTAGACATCATTTTCCTATCACATATCCTGTCGTCAAAATCTTTATCAATCTAGTAATTATTGTCGCTCTGATTATCGCGGCGTCTTTGTTAGATGAACGAATGACAAGTCCATTCTCTTATCTGATCAAAGGATTGTTACTACTGGGATATCTATTATATGCTTATCGCTCTGAGAAAGAAGTTTGGGTCGGTCTTATGAGAAGACAGACATCAGAAACTCTTTAACCAGTATTCTGTTTTTTATTCCTAAAAATACGAGCGCTATACTACCGATGATTAAAAACGCTCTTATTCTACGCCATGCCGTTCTATTTTTTTCGCGCATGGTTTTATAGTTGGTTCTTCTTGTATAGGACATGTATTATAGAATATTCTGAAGTGTTCTATTGGATTTATAACGAGTATATCCTTCTAAAAAAATTATCGTTCCGACACCCGAAAAGAATAGAATATTACGGACCATCTCGACGTAATAAACATATTCTGGATATAGTGGTCTTATCATCAGGAGTTCTACACCAATAATCATTGCAGAAAGAATAAAGAATAGAACACTGACGGCATTGAGATTTTTGTATTTGTACTTATAAAGTTCGTACGCATTATTTCTAAATCCTTCTATGAACTTGGGTTCTGTCGCATCCATCCGGACCAGTTCCTTAAAAACATAATCGGCTTTGTAATAATCTATGGTCTTGTGTAGGGCCATTGCCTTCATGTAGACTAGCTCTCGGAATATGTCCTTACCATCGAGAAGATTAATGTTTTCAGCGATGACCGTTGTTATCAGATAGTCCGCCTTATCCAGAAAAGAATAATACTCCTGCAGCTTATATAAAGAAGTAGCATAATGCAGCTCTATTATGATCCTGACATCAAAAGCCAGTTTTCTAATATCACTTTTGTTACGTTCATAATACCGAACCTTCTCCTGATAACCATCCTTAGCTATCGAGAGGAATTCGTCATACATCAATTTTTCTATCTCTTCAGTAAACTTCATATTTCTGTGAGTCGATATATAACTGGTTTGGAAGGGCTTACATCTATGTCTAAAGATATTATCTGTAGATTCAACAAATATAGTCCATCCTTGATATTATTATCAACAAAGATCATCTCAGTAATCGTACTTGTTCGTCTTATTTCTCCTTTTGTATTCCAGAATACATGATGACCTGCCACCTTTCCTCCATCTTTTTCTCTATCCACACTGGGCAAGTCCAATAATAAATGTCTAACACCACATTCTCTCAACTGTTTAAGCCAAGCCTTATCGCAATAGGGTGGATTTGTATCAGTATAGTTTCTATTTTTTTTCTTTTTAGTGTTAGGTCGGGTTCTGATAATCAATGCATCTATATCTCTAAATGTCTTCTTAGAAAGAGGTGCATTGGTTTTGTCTATGACCTGATCACCATTTTTTAATATACTTGGTTTGGCTGTAATTAATTTGGCTATAAAGTGAAACTCGGTGAGTGTATCATGGATAGACTTTCCTCTATTATCAATGTGACGGACTGATTCGGTATGGGTACCGTTGCCGTGGGGATTGATCTTTACATTATAAAAATTAACGGGTGATCCCTCCTCGATTGATCCTATGAAAGAACCTGCTACTAACGGTTGGCTATCATAAGGTGGCGCACCAAAGGCAATAGGTGACTTTCCCCTTATTAGTGGAATCGAAATGTCTAACGGTACGTGTAAGTCCGCACTATATTTTTTGCCATGTATATCGACGGTGACCAGCACTAATTTCTTCTATCTAATCCCCAGTTCAACTTATGTCGGATCGTCTGCATGAAGTTGTCTCCTTCCAGTATAATAAACTTAGATAGGAAATCATTCTTCTTTAGTGATATTTCAGTATTGGAAGTTATTACCTTATTTCTTCCGTCCAGAGTACACAAAAATGTCTCCGAGCGACCCTCGATCTGAAAACTTATCTCTCTATCTCCTGGTATAACTACAGGTCGGACATTAAGGTTATGTGGCGCAACGGGTGTAAGTATAAAATTGTCAGCCGTCGGGAAAGTGATAGGACCACCACAACTCAATGAGTATGCCGTCGATCCCGTCGGCGTAGAAACTATAAGCCCATCCGCCCAATACGAAATCAAAAACTCCCCATTAATGTAGGTATGGATAACTATCATGGAGGAGTCATCTCTTTTGACTAAGGTAAAATCATTGAGTGCAAAGTTTTCTTCTCCGTACAATTCTTCATTGGATTGTAAGGAGAGCATGGTTCGTTCGCTGATTCGATATTTGCCATTGACCAATAAGTCCAGTGCCTGGCCTAATCTCTCTTGTTCTATGCTAGCCAAAAATCCTAGACGACCCATATTAATACCGAGAATCGGAATTTCTAATTCTTTGATGAGGACCGCAGCAGATAGTATTGTGCCATCACCGCCTATGGTAATCACGGCCTCTGGATTAAAAGCTTTTAGCTCTTCGTGGTTGCTTATAACATCTCCCTGAAAATCAGGAATCTGCTCGGCAAATTCTGAATAAAAGCGTGCATCTATATTATACTGTGTGATCTTCGCCCGTAAGGTCTCCAAGTGCTGCCCAAAGTCTGACTTCCAACGTTTACCAAAGATCAATACCTTCATAAAATAGATTAAAATGCAATTGAATTATTGAAATATAGTCCTTTCTCTCCTATATCATTGAAGCTATACTCAAAACTAAATAGAAAATTATTAAAGAAAATAATATCCAGTGCTGGACCATAACCATATATCCAGCGATTATTGAGCCTATTGGTGTCAGTGTATGTCCGCTCGTTGACATAGGCAAAATCAAAATTGAAGCGTAAGAATACAGTCAGGTTCATTTTTCTGAACTGTCGCGGCATCCATCGGACGGTATTCAGATTATTATCAAACAATTGTTTTTTGACGGCATTCATAGATATAATATAGTCCGTGCCATCCATCACATATAGATCATAACCAGAGACGATATCAGAGTTCCAGCCCAGACCTGTATTGTTAGCGAAAGAGACCAATTGTCTAGTCACATTTGTCTTTACTTTATTTCGCGTACTTATGATCAGTCCATCCTTAGGTTGGCTGTGTTTTTCTATGCCAGCAGTCACACTCAGATTATCATATTCCCCGAACAAGCCCAATCCTTCTTTTTTCGCATTAAGGAAAAAGAGAAAACCTTCTCTCGGATAATGCCTGTATAGACGCTTATCCAGATGGAAGTCGTATTCTATGTAGAAAAACCTGATGCCATTTCTTTGTTGTAAAAAATAATTCTGATTAAGCGAGTCCACCACATATTGGTTGACCTTATTATGATGAAACTCAAAGCGCAAATTATGGAACTGGGTCACATGAGGTCTATACTTGAGCTCTGGTCCTACTCTGAAGCGTGATAACAAAATCGGCTCATCCGGTGCTTTGGCAAATTGTGTCTTATTGCCTGTGGTAATATACCCTATCTCCTTCTGGTCAGAATAGAATATGCTTCCGCCGATACCTAACTTATTATCCCAGGCCAGATAAGGATATTGGTAATTAAGTTCAAATTTTCTGGTATAGCCAAATTGTAATTTCAGTTTGAGCGGATCTTTATTGCCAGTCAGGTTATAATGCGAAAAGCGTACACCATAATTTACCCTATCAAGTGACTTGTTTTGTTCTTGCCACCAGACGCTGAAATTTCGGTCCGCCAGCTCAAAGATTGGTGCAGGAAAGATATACCAGTTTTCTTCTACTATTATTTTGATATTAGTCTTCCGACTGTCGGGATCATAGTGTGATATATTAAGTTGAGAGAAATTGAACAGACCTGTGCCTAGTATTCTTAGTTTGGCACCTTCCAGGATGGTATTGATGTCTGTGAGGTCTATCGAGTCCCCTTCTTCAAAACCCAGTTCTATCTTGATAACCCAATCCTTAGTATGCCTATTGCCCTCTATTATTATGGAATCAACCAAAGCAAAATCTTGCTGTGAAAGGATACTAAGATGGAACAACGATAGGAAAAGAAAAGTGAGAAAAGCCCTAATGCTAGACATCAAGATATCTCATTAGTTGATCATATCTGTCTTTGAGGTCATCGACATATTCCTCCTCTGTAAAGCTGGCCTTTATCTTATAATCATAACGCTCTAGTGCAGATAAGATGTCTGATATTTCTTGTTGGTTGACCTTAATGGTCAGTAGCGTCGCCTCCGATTCGTGCAAAGAAGTAATAAAGCTGGCTATGATGGCTGCGTTTTCCAGTTCTATGACACGGGCTACTTCTGATAGAGAGTATCCTTTTCTAGTCGTCTCTATGACGATGATACTACCTGACTCTTTAAAGGAAAAAGTATTAGCAAAAAAATTGATCAAATCTTCTTGCATCACCACACCTAGAAAACGCTCTTGAGTATCCACTACAGGTACTATGGTCATCTTGTTTTCTGCCAGACGCGATAGTACCTCGAATATGTGATCATCCGCTGAGACATAGATATAAGAACTGCTGATCTTTATATCCCGGACTTTGGTCATGGGGTCTACTGTCGTTGCATTTTCTTCGGAGAGTATACCTAGGAGTATATCATCTTTGACCACAGGGAGATGTTTGATATGGTAGACACTCATCATGGATAGTGCCTGCGTGACATTATCATCTGGTATCAGCGGTAAGATGTTATCGGATATGAGGTCTTTGGCTATCATCTATTATTTATACGCTCAGGTAGGCATTAAGTTACCTCCGTCCCAGCTTTTCTTTTTCGTAAAGAAATTCTTTTTCTGATAACAGACCACGATCTCTGAGGTTCTTCAGCTTATTCAGGTGTGTGAGTAACTTATCGTCTTTGACTTTTGCTTCTGGTAACGCTGTCGATTCTTCCCAACTATCTAATTTGAATCCATTTTCCTTAAATGATTCGAATTCTGGTTGTATCCTGATATAGGCGAAATCATCTTCCTGTAAAAATTTTTCTTTCTTGACACCCAAAGAGATCGCTTTATTCATGTGGTATAAGCACTTGTCTGTTTCCTCCCTTATAGAATAGATCGCTGACATATCCAGATGTATCTGCGGATTGTCAGGAGATAATTCTAGTGCTTGGTTATAGTCAGAGATGGCTCCTTCCAGATCATATTCCTTATATTTTTTTCGTCCGCTTGTGACGAAGGGGTTTGTTCTGGTTTTGGCTTTACTCTTATAGGCGTACTGCTTGCGCTGCATATCCATCTCTCTTAGCTCTCGCGATGCTCTTCTGTTTTCTTGTTGTGCTCTTGTCTGAGAGGCTCTTTGTCTTCTGCGGTGGTGTTCTTTATTATACTTTCTATCGAATTGCTCATCTGATGACATCAACAACTGGATCGCATGAATAAAACCTATCAAACCAGCAATAGGCAAGCCAAAAGCCGTCAATCCAATAAAAGTCATGAAAACAAGAAATAATCCCAACTGGTGTTGTCCAAGATAGAATCTGTCAGCACCGATCCATCCACCGAGTAAACCCAGAATGGCTGCTGTCGTTCTTGATTTTTTCATAACTAATATATTTTGGCGGATAATAATGCAATGTCATCTACATACTCTTCATTCCCCTTAAAGGATTCGAGCAGCTGCACTAATTTATTATTAAATGCTTCTGCATCCAAGTTATTGTTTTTTACTACAAACTCATGGAGGTTTTCTTCTTCGTAATAATCTCCTGCTTCGTTTTTGAGGTCTATCAGTCCATCAGTAAAACAAAATAAAAAGGCATCGCTAGACAACTTGATTTTTTCTTCTTGTATAGAAGGTAATTTCTCGAATGCCCCGATGACTGAGCTTCCTGTTTTCAGGGTTGTTATCTTTTTGTTGTTATATAGTAACGGCGGATAATGACCAGAGTTGATATAAGTGAGTTCTCTTTTTCTGAGATCTATCTCTGCAATAAAAAAAGTTATAAACTTGTCACTTTTGGTAATTCTATAGACGGCCTGATTGAGTGCAAATACAAAAGTCTCCAGATCTCTATACTGGAAAATCAGACTATGTAGCATAGCCTGAAAGTTAGACATGAGTAACGCAGCCGCTATACCCTTCCCTGATATATCCGCAATCACCACAGCGAATCGCTCCTCAGAAAATTTTATATAATCTACGTAATCGCCGCCGATATTAAAGTGTGGTTTGTAATAAGTATGTACCTCAAAGAAATCGCTGACGGGCATTTTTTCTGGTATCAGCATCTGCTGAAAATTTTTAGCCAGCTCTAGTTCTTTATTGAGTCTTTCTTGTTTTATCTGTTTTTTGAATAGTCTTTTGTTTTCTATCGCAACGGCAATGATATTAGTGATCGTCGTTATAAACTGGATTTTATTATAAATATCCTCTTTGTCCTTGATGCCGCCTATAAGGGCGTAAGCGATGGGTCTATCCTTATGAAAAACAGGAATGACAATATCAAAAAGTCTGAGATAGGGATGATCTTCTTCTTTGATAGTATGCAGTCGCTTATGCTTGAGACATTCCTCTATTAGATTAGGTCCTACTTCCTCTTCTACATTGATGGCCGTCGCAACTTTCCAGGCTTCTGTGTCTCTGACGTACAAAAGCATCTTAGTAATTCCCATCTCCCAGCTAAGAAAAGAACGGTACATATTAAACAAGCCATCAGCGGGGACATTATCATTGATAGCCTGAGTTATGGTCAATAGACTTTTGATCTGTAACTCTTTGAGGCTAAGTTCTTTTTCCAGTTTTTCTAGTAAATCAATTTCGCGCTTGATAGCCATTACAATTTTTCGTTCGCTTTGTGTCTTTGATGGTCTCTTTTCGTTTTTTTGTCTAGGTTCTTTTGGATGGCTTTTGTAAGATCTATATCCATCTGATTAGCTAGACATGTTACGACAAATATAATGTCTGATAGCTCATCGGCGATCTTCTGCTTGACATCATTTTTATCTTTCTCTTCTTTGAATGATTGCTCCCCATATTCTCTTGCCATAAGTCGTGCCAACTCTCCCACTTCCTCAGTCAGCACAGTCATATTAGTCAACTCGTTAAAATATCGGACGCCATAATCTCTTATCCACTGGTCCACCGTCTTTTGTAGCTCTGATACCTTCATTATTCTCTTTGCTTTGAGTCTATTATTATCGTGACCGGACCATCATTGACTAATTCCACCTTCATATCACCTCCAAAAACACCCTTCTCGACATGCATCTCGCAATTAGATTTCAGATATTCTATAAAAGATTCATACATGCCATTGGCAAAATCTGGTTTCGCCGCTTTGATGTATGAGGGTCGATTACCTTTTTTGGTAGAAGCATGAAGTGTAAACTGACTGATAACAAGCATAGAACCATTTATATCCTTCACGGATAGATTCATTTTGCCATCATCATCACTGAATATTCTCATATTGACACACTTATTAGCTAACCATTCTATATCCTTATCATCATCTGTCGGCTCTATTCCAACAAGTACGACAAGACCTTTCTGGATATGACCGACGATTTCTTTTTCTACGATCACTTTAGCTGGTGTCAATGTCCGTTGGATAACGAGTCTCAAAACTTGGTGTTAATTTTCTTGTTGATAATATTGTAAAATATACTGATTACTAACAATACACATTACCTAGTGTAACTTACATATTAAAAATAATAATATATAAGATTATTCAATGCGTCTTATGTCTTCTATCTAGACTATTCTAACATTTTAGTTTATCACCATCTTATTTATCCACAATAATGACTTACTGACAATAAGCTATAATAATTAGGACCATGTGATGTGAGTAGTATGTGAAAAAAGAAATAAGAGATGTGCAATAATATTAGCTCGATCAGATAAGTATAGTTACTAAGAAATCAACAACATTAATAATAATGTGTTTCTATTCTTGATTAGATTCTAATTATTAATTACTGATGTGAATAACTTTTCTGCAAAGAGAAATTTTAGGAAAAGGGTCAACGACATTAACATTAGAACTAACGAAAGAAGCTTTTATAATGTAGTTTTGAAAATCAATTTTTTCTGAAAATCGTAAACGAATGAAATATCGATTTGTCGTCAGAGCGTGGCTTTATTTGGGTTTTTTACTACTGTTTTTTCAGATCATCATCGGTGGTATCACTAGAATAACGGGTTCTGGATTATCGATTACTAAATGGGAAATAATAACGGGTACTTTTCCACCGACTACGGAAAGCCAATGGGTAGAAGAATTTGATAAGTATAAGGAGACCCCGCAGTATAAGAAGATAAATAAAGGCATGGAGATGGGAAGTATCATGACGGCAGGCACTTTTAAGTTTATTTATTTCTGGGAATATTTCCATAGGCTATGGGCACGGATGATGGGTTTTGTTTTTCTTTTTCCGTTACTCTTTTTTATTTATAAAAAATGGGTGGATAAGAGATTGCTTAAGCAATTAGCCAAGGTGTTTTTTGCAGCGGCACTGGCGGCGGTATTTGGGTGGATAATGGTGGCAAGTGGGCTGAGAGACAGACCTTGGGTCAATGCTTACAAGCTCTCTTTGCATCTGGGTATTGCTTTATTGACGTTGGGGTTTCTGCTTTGGGCGATATTTATGTCATCAGATAATGGACAGATAAGTCTATCTAATCATAAGTTTAGAAAGTGGACGCGATTGTTCTTTTACTTTTTGTGCTTGCAGATTTTCTTTGGTGCTGTCGTCTCAGGTATGAGAGCTGCGCTTTATTATCCGACATGGCCAGCGATAGGACAGGAGATGATACCTTCTTTATTATTTGATGCAGAAAACTGGTCTGTATATAATCTGGTTAATTATGATCACAGTCCTTTGATGCCGGCACTTATACATGTCTTACATAGGAACTTGGGTTACATTGTTTTCTTTATGGGCTGCCTACTGGTCTATAAGATCTTACGATATCCTTTTCCTAAGAAGACATATTATAATAATCTGTTATTGCTCTTTTTGTTAGTATTCCAGGTATTTCTAGGTATTATGACCTTGCTGAAGTCAAGTATAACAGTACCTGTTTTTTATGGTGTGATGCATCAGGCAATTGCTATCTTTATATTTTCGGTAAGCTTGTACAATATTTACCTATTCAGAATCAAATCGACTAAAGGCACTAATGGATAATCAAATCAAGGAAGAGGAGGGTTTTAAGTATCTCGAAACAAAACCCGGAGCGGAGCCACTATTATTGCTACATGGTCTTTTTGGTGCATTGAGTAATTTCAAAGGTATTAGCGAGGAATTCAAAGAGTATAATGTGGTTATACCACTTTTGCCGATTATGACGATGCCTTATAAGAAACTGGGTCTGGATGGTCTAGTGGATCATGTGGAGTGGTTTGTGGATTACAAGGGTTTTAGTGCTGTCAATGTATTAGGCAATAGTCTGGGAGGTCATATCGCTCAGTTATATGCGCTGAAGCGTCCAGAAAAAATAAATTCCTTAACTCTTACAGGTAGCTCAGGCCTATTTGAGAGTGCCATGGGTAATTCTTTTCCTAAAAGAGGTAACTACGAGTTTATCAAAGAAAGAGTGGAGGCAACATTTTACAATGCGGCGACTGCTAGCAAAGAGTTAGTAGACGAAGTATTTGACACAGTGAATGATAGAACAAAAGCCTTAAGAATTATAGTCACGGCTAAATCAGCAGTAAGAAATAATCTTGCGGACAAGATTCATAAAATACTTGCACCTACCCTTCTTATATGGGGTAGCAATGATGAGATCACACCGCCATTCGTCGGGAAAAAATTCAATGAATTAATCCCTAATTCTCAGTTAGAGTTTATAGACGAATGTGGACATGCTCCCATGATGGAAAAGCCACTCGCTTTTAACGAAATACTTAAACGTTTCTTTGCAAAGACCTTATCCTTAACGGTTTAGGGTTGCTCTACGGTCTTTGCTCTATTAGCGCGTTGCATAAGATTTTCGCTCTTACGACGTTGACGTTGCTTGTATAGGGTAAATCTATCTGGCTCATTACTTGGAAACATTTCGTTATTAGATGTATCGACATCTGCTGTTTCTAGATATGGATCCAATACGATATTACTCACCTTCTTATCCAGAACAAAAGACTTAGTCACCTCCTTCTGATCAAATCTCCATATCTCGGCTGGTATCTTTTTGTATTCTGTAGTACCATCTTCATATACAAATTCTAAAATTACGGGCATCGGAAGACCTCCTTTATTTTCTACTTTGATCTGGTAGAAGTGCTTACCCGCGTCTAGTAATTCCTTTTCTTCTTCTGTTAACGAGGCGAGATAGTTTTTGTATTCTTCGGTATCTATGGCATCAGCATCGAGAGGATCATAAGTGGTATAGTAATCATCTATAGATGGATCTCTTTCGTTTCTCGTTTCTTTGATTTGTTCTCTATTTCTTTTAGTGCTTATGTCTGGTCTTTCTTTAGCACGTTCTTCTTTCGCTTTATTAGCGGCGGCTGTAGGATTTTCATTTCTGAGTTGAAAATAGGTCACCTCGTTAAGAGCCAGATCCACATGGTCATTAGTATAAAACCATCCTCTCCAAAACCAATCTAGATCCACAGCAGAGGCATCTTCCATCGTGCGGAAAAAGTCAGCAGGTGTGGGATGTTTGAATTTCCATCTATTCGCATATTCTTTAAAGGCATAGTCGAATAACTCACGACCCATGATTGTCTCGCGTAAAATATTAAGAGCCGTTGCTGGTTTACCATAGGCATTATTGCCGAACTGGAATATGGACTCTGAGTTAGTCATGATAGGGGAGATATTAGATTTGTCTCCTTTCATGTAGTCAACGATTTTGTGAGCTGGTCCTCTACGAGAGGGATAGTCTCTTTCCCATTGTTGTTCTGTAAGAAATTGTACGAATGTATTGAGACCTTCATCCATCCACGTCCATTGACGCTCATCCGAATTGACAATCATAGGAAACCAGTTGTGACCCACCTCATGAATGATTACGCCGATATGGCCGTATTTAATTCTTTTGGAATAAGTATCGTCATCTTCACATCGACCATAGTTAAAGCAAATCATAGGATATTCCATTCCCATGTCACCATCTATAGACCAAGCCACAGGATAAGGATAGTCAAAGGTGTAATGAGAAAACCATTTGATGGTATGGGCTACTGCTTTGGTAGAGTACTTTTTCCAAAGGCAATCGCCTTCTTTAGTCCACATGGACATGGCCATAACGGTCCTGCCATCTGCCATAGGAACACCAAGAGCATCCCAGATAAATCTACGAGAAGAAGCAAAAGCAAAGTCTCGTACATTGAGTGCCTTGAATTTCCATGTTTTTTCTTTAGTGGACTTCTCTTCCATTCTGTCTTCGGCTTCATCTCTTGTGGCTATAGTTACAGGATGTAGTGTGGTTTTTGTTGCTTCTTTGAGTCTAGTTTTTTGTTCAGAACTTAGGACTTTATCAGAATTTTGCAATTCTCCACTGGCGGCGACAAGGTGGTCAGATGGGACAGTGATTTCTACATTGTAATCACCGAACGTCAATGTAAACTCACCTCGCCCTAAAAATTGCTTATTCTGCCAACCATAATTATCATTATACATACACATACGAGGATAGTACTGTGCGATGACATAGACATTATTGCCATCCTCGGCAAAATGCTCATATCCCGATCGTCCTCTTGATTTTTGTGTATCGTTTATATTATACCACCATTTGATAGAGAAAGTAAATTTTTGCTTGGAAGCAAGAACTTGTGGTAGTTCTATACGCATCATTGTTTTGTTGACAATGTAAGTGAGGTCTTTACCATTTTGATCTTTAACATAATCTACATTAAAACCTCCTTCGAATGATGGTGCTAATCTATCTATCTGAGACATGCTCATTCTATTATTGATATTGTTAGCTCTTATATCATGAGAGTGCGAGTCTTTAGCTCTTACATTCTGATCCATTTGCACCCATAGATAGGTCAATGGATCTGGAGAATTATTGTGGTAAGTTATTTTTTCTTCTCCGTAAAGTATTTGCTTTTCGTCGTCGATACGGATTTTCATATCATAATCAGCGCGTTGCTGCCAATATTCATGACCAGGCGCACCAGAAGCTGTTCTGTAGACATTGGGCGTAGGAAGAATATCATCTAATTGCTTGAACTTATTTTGATTGGTGTTTTCTTGAGAGAAGATAGCTAGAGGCAGCATTAGTAGCCACACACTGAGTAAATATTTCATTTGTGCTAATATTTATGAAATGCGAATATATTATGAAAATATCTAACAATGTTCCACGTGGAACACAAGGATTAGTTAAGACAGTAATAATGATTTGAAGTCCTGATAATTGGAAGAACAGATAATTGACTCTTTCTTGTTCTCCATTAAGGATTGTAAACGATCTGGAATAGAAATGTTATCTGACAGTGCAGAATTAACGACATCCATAAACTTACCAGGATGTGCTGTTTCCAGAAATATGCAATGATCTACAGGGGATTCTTGATAATCTTTACAAGCCATATATCCTATTGCACCATGTGGATCGCATATGTAACCCGTATTCGCCGAAATATCTTTTACTGCACTGTAGGTTTGATTATCGCTGTAACTATATCCTGTTATATCTTTTTTGATATTGTTCCACGTGGAACCTTCTTGGTTATATAACTCTTGTATTCTAACGAAATTACTTGGGCTACCTACATCCATGGCATTAGAGAGAGTAGCTACAGAAGGCTTTGGCCGATATTCTCCTGTCTTTAAATACATAGGGACAGTATCATTAGCATTAGTCGCGGCAAGGAAATGATGGATAGGTAATCCCATCCTTTTAGCAAGCAATCCTGCGGTCAGGTTACCAAAATTACCAGATGGCACAGAGAATACAATCTTATCATCCTGCTGATAGACTTGTTTATATGCCTCGAAATAGTAAAAACTCTGTGGGATGAGTCTGGCAATGTTTATAGAGTTCGCTGAGCTAAAAGTGTACTTTTCCTGAAGATCATCATCTACGAAGGCTTCTTTGACCATTCTCTGACAATCATCGAATACACCTTCTATTTCATAAGCTTCTATATTACCACCCCAGGAGGTTAACTGTTTTTCTTGTAAAGGGCTAACCTTACCCGAAGGATAAAGAATCTTTACCCTGATACCAGGCACGTTATAAAAGCCCGCTGCCACGGCTCCGCCTGTATCTCCACTTGTCGCCACGAGTATAGTGGTCTCTCTGTCTTCATCACGTAGAAAATATGACATCAACTCCGCCATAAATCGCGCACCGAAATCCTTAAATGCCATACTTGGCCCATGAAACAATTCTAAGCAAGAAATATTTTCAGTCAGATTGACCACAAGAGCAGGGAAATTAATCGCTTTACTAATGATATGATAGAGGTCTTTTTCTGGGATATAATCTCCCATCAGATTTTGAGCGACGATATATGACAATTCGTCAAAGTGATACTGATATAAATTCTCAATAAATGATTGTGGTAATGCAGGAATATGACAAGGCATATATAATCCACGATCCTTTGGAAAAGCATTAAGTACAGCTTCTTTGAGGTCCACAATGTTAGTCTTGTCATTTGTACTATAGAGCTTCATATCAATATTTTATAGCACCCTGCGGATTGATTTCGGATATAAAACACTCACACTCTATGCCTTGGTCACTATATAGTTGTTGTGCTTTTTCTGCTATGTTTTCTGCGATAATCGTGTTATTACAGAGTGCAAACATAGACGGTCCAGCACCAGATATACTAAAACCCAAAGCATCACACGCTAGTGCTTGTTTTTTCATTTCGGCAAAATGGGGTATAAGGTGTGCCCTTTGAGGTTCTATGATATGATCTGTCATTGACTTTTTTATTAGGTCAAAGTCTGATTTAAATAACCCTGCCACGAAGGTGGCTAAGTTACCCGTCTGTGCAATAACAGAATCAAGAGAAACATTCTCGCTAAGAATAGCTCGTGATTCGCTGGTCAGTACCTGTACCTTAGGATAGATCACACAGGCTAATAGTCCTCTAGGTGTAGGTAGCTTAGTCCAATCTAATGACTCATTATCTCGTATCAGTATTATTCCCCCAAGTAGCGAAGGCGCTACATTATCAGCATGGAATGAGCCATCCGCAACTTGTTCTCCTTCTGTTGCAAAACGTAAAATCTCAGCCTTAGTATAAGGCGAGCCTAAGAAGGAATTAACTCCAAAAACACCAGCGACGGCACTTGCCGCACTACTTCCCAAACCTGTTCCAATTGACATGTTCTTAAAGAGGTCTATCTCTATGGGTTCTTCTGTGAGATTAAGAGATTCTAAGAGTCGATATGCGGCATATCCTGCTGTATTTTTTTTGATGTCCTTGGATAGAGACTTGTTTTTATAGATGGTTTTAATGTGAAGACCTGGTTTTTTTCCTTTTCTGACGATGATCTCATCACCGATGTCATTAAGGCAAAGACCAAGAATATCATATCCGACGCCAAGATTGGCAACACTTGCTGGAGCAAATACTTTGATACCTGTACGATCACCCATTATAACGTATTACTCATATTAATGATTTCTGCCAATACGCCAGCGGCTGTAACCTGTGGCCCTGCTCCGGGACCTCGGACGACAAGCGGTGCCTTATCATATCTCGTAGAATAGTAGGCGATCATATTATCGCTTCCTTTCAGTGAGTAGAACGGGCTACTTTGATCCACCGCCTTTAAGGCTATCTGACCTTTGCCATTATGGTAAGATGCTATAAAACGCAGCCTTTTGTTTTCTGCCTGAGCCGCATCGTATAGCTTAGCAAACTGAGGATTCTCTTTTTCTAAGAGTCCGAAAAACGTTTCCACATTATCGGCATCCATACAAGACTGCGGCAATAGGGCCTCTACCGCTATATCCTCATTACTAATCATAGCGCCACTTTCCCTCGCCAGTATAAGAAGCTTGCGACGGACATCGTTACCAGAGAGATCCTCACGTGGATCAGGTTCTGTGTATCCTATTTCTTTGGCTTTTCTGACGAGATCGGAGAATGGGACATCGTTGTTATAATTATTAAATATAAAAGAGAGAGATCCCGAGAGTACAGCTTCTATTTTAGTTATTTCATCTCCACTATTTACCAGATTTTGTAGTGTCGCGATGACGGGTAGCCCTGCACCAACATTAGTTTCGTAGTTGAAGGCTGCGCTATTTTTCAGAGATATCGCTTTTAGATTTTTGTAAGCTGATAGATCGGAGGATAAGGCAATCTTATTGGGTGTGGAGATGGCAATATTGTTTTCTAATATTCTGGCATAATGCTGAGGGACCATCGCACTTGCTGTGCAATCCACAAATATTGTATTGGCCAGATTCATCTCGATCATACGATCCACGAAAGAATTTATATCTGCACTTTCTCCATCTATATCTAACGTATTGCTTATGTGAGTTATATCTATTGCTGACTCGCTGATAATCATTTTTCGGCTATTAGATATGCCGCAGAAAACCAGCTCTTTTCCGTTATCAGTCTTTATTTTCTCGAAATTGCTATTAATCTGTTCTAATAGGGTTTTTCCGATCAATCCTACACCGATCATAAACAGGTGTATCGTTTTGTAATCAGAAAGAAAGAAGGCATCATGGATCGTATTGAGTGCTTTACTCAGATCCTGATGGTCTATCGCGAAGGTTATATTAAGCTCAGAAGACCCCTGCGCTATGGCTTCTATATTGATGCCATTCTTACCGAGTGTCTGAAACAATTTTCCAGCCACACCAAAACTATTCTTCATGTTTTCTCCGATGATAGCGATCAGAGATTTTTTGTTCTGTACGACGATAGGGTCTATAAGCTGACGCTTTATTTCAAACTCAAACTCTTTAGATAAGATAGCAGTGGCCTTATCGGACTCTGCTTGGCTAATACCTACAGTAATGGAATGCTCAGAAGAGGCCTGCGTAATCATAATGACATTAATCCCCGCCTCGGACAAAGAATGAAAGAACCTGGTAGCAATGCCTGTGACACCCTGCATGCCTGTACCCTGTAGACTGACTAGGGCAATGTCGCTGATGGAGGATAATCCTGAGATTATCTTGTTGTTCTTAGACTTATTATGGTGTATGATGGTCCCCTTATGGTCGGGGTTAAATGTATTCTTTATAAGTGTCGGGATACCCTTTTCTCTTACTGGTCTGATGGTAGGAGAGTAGAGGACTTTAGCACCAAAGTGAGACATTTCCATAGCCTCCGCATAACTTAACTCATCGACAGTATACGCCTTCTTTACCTTTCTAGGATCACTGGTCAGGACACCGTCTACATCAGTCCATATTTCTAATTCATTAGCATCCATCGCTGCAGCAAAAATCGCGGCACTATAATCTGAGCCACCACGACCCAAAGTCGTCGTCCTTCCAGAATCAAAATCACTACCGATAAATCCTGTAACGACGTAGATCGTACCCTGTTGGTTTAGATCTCCGATGAGTTTGTTCGTTTCCTCAAAGTTGACTCTCGCTGCACCGTAAGAGCTATTAGTTTTGACATATTTGCGGGCGTCTATATACTGGGCGGGTAATTTTTCTTGTATGAGATAGTGTGTCAGTAAGAAAGCACAGTTTCTTTCTCCAAAGCTCAGTATGTAATCTCTTGTCCTGTCAGAGGCCTCTTGTATCAGAGCCACACCAGAAAGAAGGTTACCTAGCACCTGGTGATTTTCTGTTAGTTCTGTGTTTATTTTCTCTAGTGTATCTGGAGATAATAAGCCATCCGCCACCTCATAGACTTTGGACTTAAAATAATTAAGTTCTTCTGTGTAAGAATGGCCTTTTTCTGCGAGATCTGTCATTTTGATAAGCAGATCTGTAATACCACTAAAGGCTGAGACGATTACACAAAGACCACCATGCTCTGCATATTTAGAGCCACATATTTTAGATACAATACTTAGTCTATCTGCATTGGCTACAGATGTACCACCAAACTTAAGAACCTGCACTGCGATACTGTTTCCGTAAGAGTATCAGATATTATGCCATATATAGTATAATATCCTAATGTGTAGTCAAGTATTTATAAAAAAAGACAAATGCTTGGCAGCGAATCTTTAGTTTGTATTGTTAAACTATTAATAAGTTATTTCTCTAATATTGGGATTGTATTCTTATTGCGCAATAATTCGATGAATATGAAAACGCTCTTGACTACACTAGTGGGATTGTTATTTGCATTACAACCTGCAAAAGCTACTGTTGAACTTGTCTGTCCTCAGGATTATTATCTAGATTGCGATGATGACATTAGCAACCTTTCGATTTTTGGCAATGCCTATTATGTAGAGTATGGTGTCAGCCATGATGCAGGCCTTCCAGCCGTAGAATATTATCTCAGTAACTGTGGCACAGGTCATATAAATAGAATCTGGAGAATAGAGGATAGTCAGTGGAACTGGCACTCATGTACACAAAGAATCAGCATATCTGGAGGACGTTTTCGTTATTCTGATATTACGTGGCCGAGAGATACCTTACATCTACAAGGATGTGATGTGTCTTATGAGCCAGATGACCTTCCTAGGGAATACCAAAAGCCATCGTGGAATTATGTCGACTGTAGCCACGTCGCCTCTTCTTATCGCGATAGAGAATTTGCCTTTGGTCCAGATTGTAAAAAAATATTAAGAGAATGGACTGTTATAGACTGGTGCTCTTATGTGGCTGGCGGTGCTAAGGGAATATTTACATGGACACAGACGATAAAAATAAGTAGAGATCAGGCACCGATCTTGTCCTGTGCTAAAGAAGTCACAGTCAAGTCCAACCGATGCGATAGTGCTTATGTTAACATACCGGGAGTCGATGTCGAAGGTGAAAGCTGCTCTGGAGGATATGATGTGTCCAATGATTCTCCGTATGCTTATGCTAATAAAGGAATGGCTTCTGGAGTATATCCCGTAGGAAAGACTATCGTCAATTATGCTGTAGAATATGCTTGCGGTTCTGTCGTCAGGTGTTATACAGAGGTAACTGTACTTCCTCCTGATCCTGTCCCTTATTGCCTTGCGGACCTGCACGTCGCATTGATGGCTGTAGATAGTGATGGCAATGGACTGACAGATGATGGCATGGTCGAAGTGTGGGCCAAAGACCTTGACATAGGCTCATATCATCCTTGTAACGATAGACCGCTAAAGATTTCCTTTTCTGCGGATGTCAATGACAATGTGAGAGTATTCACCTGTGCAGATGTGGGATATAACCAGGTCCAGATGTGGGTCACGGACCATAGAGGTCATCAGTCATATTGTGTCGCTAATATTGACATACAAAATAACGCAGCCAATATACCTGATTGTGCGCCAGACGTGGGAGCGAGACAACTATTCTCTGGTAAGGTCATGAATATAAACCATGAGCCTATAGAAAAAACGCTAGTCATGGTCCGCGATCAAAATCCCATGAGCGAAGAAATAACCAAAATCAATAACGGAGATACGCTGACGTATGGACCATATACGCACCAAAAGATATATCACCTTATGACTAATTATGATGGTATATTCGGAACGCATGACATTACCAAACATAGGAATTATCAGGTATCGGCATATAAAGAAACAGATCTATCTACCCTGGACAATGATGACCTTAATCTCTTACTAGATCATATACAAGAAGATGTACCTTTCTCTAATCCGTACACTTATCACGCGGCGGATATAGACGAAAATGGAACTATAGACATCACGGACTATAAAATACTAAGGGATATTATCTCAGGAAAGGATAAGCAATGGCCGCAGGAAAGGCAATGGGTCTTTTACGTAGCCAGTGAGCTAGAAGAATCTATGACTGAAGAAGGCAAAGACACTAAGCCAGGTACGACGGTAGATATAACAGAACTGAAATATTCTCCGACAAGAGATTATTTTATAGGAATCAAAAAAGGAGAGCTAACGGATAGCGAATCCCTGTAGAAAATTAATCGCTCAGAAAAATACGTTACTGCCAGGAGAAATTATCAATAAGATGTAGGACATCCTCTTTTAGATAATTATATACTGGTGCTAGAGAGTCCCGATCTACACGTGACTTAAAATATAGACTACCTCTGAAAAAATGTGAGCTTGTATCCGTGACAAAAAACTGAAGCGGTGTAGCGACAGGTCCGTCTATTTCGAATAAAAGTCCATGAACTCGTTTTTCTGGATAGTTGATTTTTCTTTCGTCTCTATAGTTGGCTTTTATATTGTGCTTATCGGCTAGCTCAAAGGCATCTCCCACCAGTTGGTCAAAATGTTTTCGATTCTCTACAGGCAGGTAACTCAGATGCAGATATGCATTCAGTGGTAGACACTCTAGATCAAACCAGCACTTATTGATGGACTTATCCATAGCGAAAGTATCCTTACTATACCCAAAGTATGTCGGTATATTAAATGTAAGGGGACAACCGGAAATTGAGAAATCTTGATATGCTTTAGTCGGGTAGTCTACCTTGGGGTACATGCGAGGTTTGGGAACAAAAAATTCGGTGTCTTTGCATGCCCAGATAACCGAAGAAAAGATAATTAAGCCAAGAGCAATTCTCATAGTATAGTGAGGTGTATTTTTTCTATTCTGCGTTTAGTCACAGATACTATTTTAAACTTAAAATGACTCAAGGATATTTCGCGATCCTTCTTTGGAATTTGTCCCAGATTGTTGAGCAATAGACCAGCTAAGGAGTCGGCGTCTTGCTTATAAGCATCGAATACATTTTTCTCCTCTCCTATAATCCTTGCGGCGTCATGGAGCAGAGTTTTACCTTCGAAAATGTAATTGGTCGCATTGATCTTGACATAATCCACTTCCTCGTCTTCGTCAAATTCGTCTTTTATTTCTCCTATGACTTCTTCCATGATATCCTCCAGAGTCAGTATACCCGCACTACCACCAAACTCGTCCACGACAATAGCCATGTGTATTTTTTTAGCCTGAAAGTCTTTTAGTATATCATCGATCTTTTTTGACTCAGGAACATACATGACATTAGCTCGGATATAGTCTTGCCAAGGGAAATCAGGTTCTTTGTCAGATTGTCCAAGCAGGTCTTTGACATAGAGTATCCCGACGACATCATCAAAGTCTTCCTTATACACAGGTATTCTAGAAAAACCACTTTCTTTTATAATCTGAATGATCTTATCATAGGTTTCGTTGATCTCTACGGCCACAACATCGACACGTGATTTCATTATCTGTTTAGCTGAGACATTACCGAACTTAATTATTCCCCTTAGGAAACCTGCCTCTTCTTCGTCGCTATCGACAGCGAGTTGTATGGCCTTGTCTAGCTCCTCTTTACTATCGTCGTCTATACCTGACCGCTTGAAAATAAATCGCGACTCCATTTTACTACTCCAATTGACCAAAACGGAACTGAGAGGTCTGAATAGGCCAGAAAGAAGAACCATAGGTCGTGCCATGAAATGAGCAAAACGTACATTATTCAGTTTGGCATATATCTTAGGAGCGACCTCTCCAAAAAGAACAAGCAAGAAGGTAACCCCGACGATAGTAATCAAAAAGTTACACAACTTTCCTATGGATTCGGCTTCGAATCCACCAGGCAGGACGGAAGAAAAATACTCACCCATTGCAAGTATACGCTCATCACCGAGTAAATGGCTTATCAGGTAATCTGATAGTATGACGATGGCAATATTGATGAAGTTATTACTGATAAGTATGGTCGCCAATAGTTTTCTTGGCTTGTCTCTTAATCTTATTATGCGTTTGCTTGCACCAGTTGTGGATTTTTTAAGAGTTTCAACATCTGTGGGTGACAGCGAAAAGAAGGCAACCTCAGAACCCGAGACAAGTGCTGAGCAAATAAGTAGTATAAACAAAATGAAAAATCCAACGGCTACACTCATGTCTTAAAAGCTTGGATTTTTGTGACAAGGTATAGCTAAGAGTCTGGGGGGCTCGGGGTCCACTGCTAAAGATTTACTTATAAAATGTTAGAATGGTAGATCATCATCCGCGATTTCCATCTTGGCGTCATTAGAAGAAGGGATTTTAGGAAACTCGTCTTTTTCTGTAGGGAAACCATTCTGATTATCAGATGAGGGTCTGCGTTCTAGTGATCGGAGCTGTAGTGCGACTATATCAGTCGTATAACGATCATTGCCATTTTGGTCTTGCCACTTTCGTGTAGATATTTTTCCTTCTATATAGACCATACCCCCTTTTTTCAAGTCTCTTTCCGCTCTATCTGCCAGTGCACGCCAAGCGACGACATTATGCCACTCTGTGATGGTTTGCCATTCTCCATTTTTGTCACGATAGTTTTCGTTGGTAGCAACAGAAAATTTGGCAACGGTAGCGCCACTTTCCAGTTTCCTCACCTCAGGGTCTTTTCCCAGATTGCCTATTAAAGTCACTTTGTTAATCATCTAAATAATGTGTGGTTAGTCTATTCTTAAAATAAAGTTATGGATAAATCACTGAAATACAAATCAATAACTTTTGGCCAGCTATAGGTCTTAATCGCACCCCACGGCACCTTGATATATTTTTCTTCTAAGCTTTTAGGAAAAGGTTTGTCTAGAGATATAACGAAAAATTGAGCGGTTATCAGTTGATGGGTCAAAGTTTGCTTATAAAGTCGAGAAGGATTGATATCGTAAGCGATACCTTCTAGGGCATAACGTTCTGGATCAAAAGTATATTCTTCTAAGGTATTACATTCTATCAAGGGAAACTGATATAGTTCTTGCCAGATATCCTTTTGCCGTCTCTTATCTATTAACACGTGGCCACTATTATCTTTTATTATAAGATAAAAAAAGTAGCGGTTTTTCTTCTTCTTTTTCGTTTTCTTGACAGGCAACTTGTCGACCAAGTTTTGAGCTAGAGCCACGCAGTTTTTATTTATAGGGCAGTTTTGGCATAAAGGCTTTTTGTAAGAACAATATTGCGAGCCAAACTCCATAATGGCTTGGTTCCAGATAGATGGTGTCTGATGGTCTATCAGTTTCTGGGCATGGTTGTAGAGTGCCTTTTGAGTGGTTGCCAACTCTATAATGTCTCTTATACCGAAGTATCTGGTCAAAAACCTAATTACGTTGCCATCTACAACAGGATAATTAAGATTATAAGAAAAGCTGGCGATAGCTGCTGCAGTGTACTTACCTATGCCCTTTAGCTTAATGATGTCATTGTAAGTGTCAGGGAATACACCATTATGTTCACTTATGATTTGTTGTGCAGCGGCATGCATGTTTCTCGCTCTTGAGTAGTATCCAAGCCCTTGCCAGAGCTTCATCACATCATCTAAGGGGGCGTCGGCTAATTTCTGGACATTAGGATATTTCTCTACGAAGCGATTATAGTAATCCAGACCTTGAGCAATAGTGGTCTGTTGCAGTATGATCTCTGATACCCATATTAGATAGGGATCAGTGGTATGTCTCCAGGGCAGGTCTCGTGCATTGGAGTTATACCAAGCTGTTATAGCATTACTGGTAAGCTGATAAAGGTCTGCTGACATGATTAGTCAAAAACTAAGCTGCCAATGTACTCAATATACCCCTATGCGCTGAGCTTAAGTCTTACTGTCTTGAGGTCTCCGTAGTTTTTGGCAATGAGTTCTTTTAGTGCTTTTCTAGCAAAAAAGATTCTACTCTTTACAGTACCAAGAGGAAGCTGAAACTTTTCTGCTATTTCCTGATACTTATATCCCTCGAAGTGCATCAAAAACGGAATCCTGATGGCATCATCCAGAGAGTCGATTATATCCTGAAGCTCTTTCATGACGATGTTGCCGTCGGCTTGGTTTGATACAGAATTTTTGTTGGAGTTGAGGTAAAAAAGATTGTCTGTCGAATCAATGATTGTATTCGCCTTGACCTTCTTTCTGTAGTTATTGATGAAAATGTTTTTCATAATCGTAAACATCCATGCCTTAAAATTAGTGCCTGGTCTGAACTTTTCCTTGTTATGCAAAGCCCTATACGTCGTCTCTTGCATAAGGTCCTGAGCGTCATCCTGATTTTTGGTCAGATTGTACGCGAATGCATTCAATGAGCTCTTAAGATTGTACAATGACTGTGTAAATTCTGTTGTAGACATGACAGCAATTTTTGTTACTTCAAACATACAACGGATTCAACAAAGTTCACAAAAAATTGAACGTTTAGATAGTTTAAAAGACAATTGTGACGAAACAATATATATAATCTGTTGATTTACAGCATTAATAGGAAAAACCAAAGAATTAAAGATTCAGAAACAATTGAACTTTCGGACACTTAGTTCTGCCCACGGAACATCAAAAACAGCGCAACGACGCCAAAAATGATGTTAGGAATCCATGCTCCGAGGAAAGGAGATAGGGAAAGATTATTAGAGAAAGTGGACGAAAACTGAGAGATTACCACATAAGCCGCCCCAATGGTGACACCTATAGCTAGATGAAGTCCCATGCCCCCACGTACCTTACGAGATGCGACAGCAAAACCAATGATCGTCAGTATGATAATAGCAAAAGGCTGCGCATTGCGCAGATGCAGCTCGACGAGGTAGTTTTTTTCTGCACTGATGCCGCGCTCTCTTTTACGTTGGATATGTTCTCTGAGATCTTTGGTGCTCATATTTTCCATACCCTTCGTATTTCTGACGAAATCATCATGCGTCAGATCTATGATGGTATCGAGTTTTTCTCCAGAAGCAATTTTTATGCTCTCGTTGAGGCCATTGATTTCTCGGATATCATAATTTTTTATGGTCCAGAGTTTTGGTGCTTTTTTAAAATCTATTTTTTCAGCACTAAGGACCTTGACAAGTTCTCCATCCTCAAAAGTCTCCAACCTAAAAACCAAAGCGGAAGTATCACGTCGCAGGTAACGATGTATAAATATCTTTTCATTGGCATTGAGGAAGAAGTGGATGTTATCTCGTAAGACGTTTTCGTGATTTTTATTGAGCACCTCGCTCTCGAAATAGTGTTTTTCTTTATTGCTATAAGGAATCACATAATTCTTACCTACCCATAATAGTGTAGAAATAATCGATGCTGCCATAATATATGGAAGTAGAATACGCCAGTTGCTCACACCACTGCTCAGTGAGGCGACTATCTCAGAGTTTTTTGCCAGTCGGGAAGTGAAAAATATAACGGAAATCAGTGAGAAGAGTGGCCACATAAGTCCATTGATCCAAGGCACATAATAGATATAATACTGCGACATGACTTCAAAGAAGTTAAGCTCCGCTTTGATAAATCGATGAATCTGCTCAGAGTAGTTTATCACAATGGAGACCATCGTAATAAGAAACATGGTAAAGAAAAAGCTGACCAAATACTTTTTGATAATATAGAGATCAAGTTTTTTCAATGGTGCTTATAATCTGTTTTTGACCTGTGGTAATATTCCATTTTTCCAATCATAAAACGTGCCTTCTTCTATTTTTGATCTTATCGTTTTCATAAGGTCCAGATAAAAGGATAGGTTATGCACACTCGCTATCTGATATGCCAGCACTTCTTTCACTTGAAAAAGATGCCTCAGATATGCCTTAGAGTAACGAAGCGATAAGCTAGAGCTGCTCTCAGCATCTATTATGCTATGATCGTTTTTCCACTTTTCGTTTTTGATATTGATGATGCCATTCCATGTGTAGAGAAGGCCATGTCTGGCATTGCGTGTCGGCAATACACAATCAAACATATCTATACCTAGGGCCACACATTCTATTAGATTCTCAGGTAGACCCACACCCATCAGGTATCGTGGTTTTTCTTTCGGTAATATGTCGGTGCATACGGCGGTCATGGCATACATGTCCTCATGCGGTTCTCCTACAGAAAGACCCCCTATGGCATTGATAGCTTGGTCTGTGGAGGCGATGTATTCTGCGGATTGTATTCTGAGATCCTTATAGGTGCTACCCTGACAGATCGGCGCGAAGGTCTGTTCGTAGCCATAGTACCCTTTAGTTTTTTGCATAGCCTCTATACAACGGTCTAGCCATCTGTGGGTTAGTCCGAGGGAGTTCTTGGCATAATTATAATCACACGGGTAAGGCGTACACTCATCAAAGGCCATAATGATATCTGCCCCGATAAGCCTCTGTATTTCTATGACATTCTCAGGCGTGAAAAGGTGTCGACTACCGTCTATATGGCTGGCAAATTTGGCGCCTTCTTCTGTTATTTTTCTTCGATCGCTGAGTGAGTAGACCTGGTAGCCACCAGAATCTGTCAGCATAGGTCTCTTCCATGACATAAACTTATGTACACCCCCTGCATCACGAATAATATCTGTACCTGGCCTGAGATAAAGGTGATAGGTATTAGCCAAAATAATCTCGGCAGAGACGTCATTTTCTATAAAGCTCTGGTCTACCGACTTAACAGTGGCTTGTGTACCTACGGGCATAAAAATGGGCGTCTTTATCGCGCCATGAGCGGTTTCTATTACACCCGTACGGGCACGGGTTTGTTTATCGGTTTGGAGTATATCAAACTTCATTACTGTAAAACTATATTTTATCTCCGAAATACTATTTTTATAGCCAACGCTTGTCCCTGTAAACTCATGTCTATATGAAAATCCATAAGTTATCTAATGTATTGGCCCTTCCGTTTATACTAATGGTTCTTTTTTGCATGTACATGCTTTTTATAAAAGACCAGGATGATTATCTGACCTATGCACTAGCTCCTCTTATTGTTATTGCCTTAATATATATGTTCCAACCACAAATTAATTACTGGTGGTTAAGCAAAAATCCGATCACCTTAGACGAAGAGATAGAGAGAATGCTGAGAAGGACCAATCCTATATATTCCTCTCTATCTAAAGAAAAGAAAATGAGATTCGACCAAGAGGTGTATCTATTGACAGAAGGTAATGCCTTTATTGCCAAGGGGATGGAGAGAGACTTTGAAGTGCCTTATGATGTCAAGTTTATGATATCTCAGATACCAGTGACCATGGAATATGGTTTGTCCACTAAAAAGCTAAAACGCTTTGAGCGCATAGTAACCTATAAGCACGCTTTTCCCAGTCCTAGATACAAGTTTCTCCATGCGGCAGAGACAGATGTAGAAGATGGTGTAATAATCGTCTCACTAGAACAAGCACAGAATGCTTTTGCACAGCCCAATAATTTTTATAATAATATGTGGCATGCTTATGCGGAGGCCTTCGTCAAAACTTACCCTAATCTAAGATACCCCGACGTGGATAATAATATCTGGCATACGATCCAGAGTGTATCAGGATTCTCACAGCAACACATACAAAGTATTTTAGGGTTTCAGTCGATCGACCCTGTGTCCGTGCTCATTAATTTATATTTCAATAATCATCATAAGCTGAAAGAAAGTGCGACGGATATTTTCGATCAGTTAGATATGATCTTTAATCAGGTGGACAACTTCTAAGAAAAAGGAAGCACAACGACATTTACGGTATCCTTGTAGGCTAAATGTATAGGGCGATAATGACTTTGTAGATCGTGACACCTTTATACACATCCCATGCGGATATAGATTTGTAGCATAGATGGTTATTATACACCACGATCCCTTTACCTTATAACACCCTCGTAGTTTTAAATTAGAATACACTTTTAGTAAAATCAATTGATATGAGGTTTGTTAATGTTCTCTTCGTTCTTCTTGCTTTCACTTCTTATGTTATGAGTCAATGCACGGACTGTGCAACGCTAAACCAAAATGGTGGATTTAGTGATTTTACACTATTAGCTGATGGTTCCAATGATTCGAGCATTTCGCGAGGCATGATTAATAACTGGTACGGGACTCACGGAACGGGCGAGCACTTTGATAATGATTGGAACTGGTATGGAATAGAAACTATAGAGGACACAGTAGCACACTTATGCTACGGCAGCAGAAATGGACATGACCATAGTGAGGGAATATATACGGAACTACAAATCAATGACGAAGACGACTTGACTTACTGCTTGTCATTTGACTATTCTTCTCATTGCGCATCAGAAAAATTCGGAAAAGTACACATCTATCTTGCTAATAATCTAAAGCCTGGTGGACCTAATGGGTTTAAATACCCTACGGCTCAGACTCATGCGGATTGGTTTGAAAACTCTCAGGCGGTAGAGGTGTTGACATTAGACTTTCAGACAGAGTACACTGAATATGGAATGACAAGACACTCCGTTTCTTTTAAGCCAAAGGGTTCTTTTACACAACTATGGTTTTTTACAGAGTTTCTATATGAAGATGCGGGTTATCAAAACTGCGGATTCTTAATAGATAATGTGAATGTATCCGCGACAACGAGTGCGCTAAAAGATATAGAAGCTGAAGAGACCAACGATAACCGCGTGGAACTAAACGCGGCATTCTCTAAAGACCTACAAGGCGTAGATTACGAGTGGATAGTCGACGGAAACGAATACAACGAACCAACACCAACAGTAAGGCTGGATGAAGGTCTGCACCCAGTGACGCTTAATATTACAGATGACCGTGGATCATGTGCAACAATGACTAAGAACGTAAAAGTCGGTAATGTAAATACGAAAGAAATATGCGACTACAACATCTGTCTGGATACCGGAGGTTCTCCTTCTATCTCTTCTGTAGGATTAGTATTGCCAGATGGCGTACACAATACATTAGACAAGACAACGCCAGGGTTTTCTTTTCCATACTGTATCTCTGCGCCTAATGTTTGTTCTTCGGGAGAATACGAATTAGAGTTTCTTGTACAAGACCTTAACAACTGGCTAGGAGAAAATGGATTAGCGGGAGAGGTGAGAATAGGGGGAGACAATACCCTGGAAGATGGCTGTAGAGCACATATGATAGAGGTGATACAATCAGAAGTAGGATTTGATCAGGTCGTCATACAGGACCAAAGACTTTCTGACAGAAAAATGGACTTATATTTTGGCTCAGATAATTGTGAGTTATATGATGATAACGGAAACCTCACAGACGAAGGAGATACCACGGGAGGCATTGTCCTAAGGGCATACCCTAACCCGGCTATAGACGAACTCAATGTAGAGTTGTCTCAGGAGCTGCAGGAAGAGGATGTTACCATGACCTTGTTAGATAGTGATGGCAATGTACAAGAGACTAAGGTTATCAGAATAACAAGTCATGGTCAGACAGAGCTCATTGCGATGACCAACTATGACCCAGGCGTGTATACGCTAAAGGTTAGTGGTAATGAGATCAGCGAAAGCATCAAAGTGGTCAAACTATGATAACCACTTGATATTGCAACCAGCACTCGGTATCTGAGGTTTTATTTCTTTGACGCCGACAAGTAAAGCGTCTATTGCAAATCTCAGATCAGAGCCAGTCACCGCTACATTGTTACCAGGTCTACTGCCATCCATACGACCTCTATATATAAGAATATCGTTTTCGTCAAAGAGGTAAAAGTCTGGCGTGCAAGCGGCATTATAAGACTTGGCGACGGACTGGTCCTCGTCATAGAGATAAGGGAAAGGATACTTTAATACTTTGGCGACGATCTTCATTTTGTCTGGGGCATCCTGTGGATAGTTGACCACATCATTGGACGAGATAGCGGCGAATCCGATTCCTTTAGGCAAATAGTCTTCCGCAATAGATACAAGCTGATCATTGATATGCACAACAAAGGGACAATGGTTACAACTAAAAACGATCATAGTTCCATTCTCACCTTTGACTTGCTCATAGCCGATGTTTTGATCAGAGATGGTGTCCATTAGACTGAAAGAAGGAGCTTTGGTGCCAATAGGGAGCATGTTAGATTCGGTCAATGCCATATCGAATTATTTCTTTTTTAAAATATTAGTGCGAATTACAAATGTGATTTATTCCGAGGACATATTTGTCCACGACATCTATGGAGTCGGATACCTCGCTACCTAAGAACCCAGAGATCATATTGGCCTTAAGGTATTGCTCTGCATACTGAGTATATTGGTCAGATAGGGGTGTATAGGACCAATGCCATTTTTCTTCGTTATAACCATCTGGTCGGCTGGTGTCTTTTTTGGTATATGGCCTGCAGTAACCATATTTTTCTGCATTCTCTTCTAACCAATTAAATATTTTAAGACCCTCTCCTGACTCAAACCATTCGTTATTAAAATTATTGAGGTCGATATCTGTGCCCCAATGATGACGAGAGGTACCAGGCATAGAACTATACTCTAATATCTTCTTAGCTCTGGTCTCGGCTCTGCTGTATTCTTTGCTTGCATCTTCACCAGTAGACAGTTTGGTTTCGCCAGTCCATTTTCTTTCCCAGATACCTTTTTGATAATTAAAATTTCTAGCAGCTGATCTTATGATAAGGTCTATGCCGTCTTTTTTGGCGGCTTCTGCCATTTGCTGAAAGGCAACAAAGGCTTCTTCTTTCATATAACGACCTTCCTGATCTGCGTAAGAACGCGGAATCTTGACAAAAGTACTATCCTTAGCAGGGTCAAACTTTCCCATTATGAAGTTCAAGTCTATATTGATAGCAGGCTCAGGCGCTTGGCTTGTCGCCCGACTGGTCATTGTTTCTTTTTGCGTGTCGGTATTTTTGGTCTGGCAAGAAAAGAAAAGTACGAGTGATAAAAAGATAGAAAGCCTAAGATACATGGACAGGTTTTGAGGCATAGTTAAATAATGACTTTTCTTTTATCAGAGAAACAAGTTCTTCTGGCAGTAGTGGTGTCCAAGCCTCATCATCTCCGTGCTCTATATGCTCCAGCACATTCCAAGGGAATATTTTTAGTAACTCCTTGTTGTAGTCTTCTATTTCCACAATCTGGTGAGCGTCTATGAGGTGCTTGTATAAGAAGTGTATTCCGTCAGGAACCATAAGTGTTTTGGCATTGATAAGAGGTCCACCTTCTTCCATGTAAGCAGGATAGACATAGACTTTTATGTTTCTGTTGAATAATTGTCCGAAGGCAACCAGTAATCTGCCATCCTGATTGTTATGATATTTCTCTTCTATGATTTCTGACAACTCATTGACACCGATAACTAGTCCCAATTTTCCTATGCGGTGATCCGCCAGATAGTTGATGAGGTTTTCGTGGTTTTGGCAATCAGAGATGATGACATTCTTACCTAGTGCACAGAGAGTGTCCGCTCTTTCGAGAAAGTCTTTTTCGCTGATCTCACCATTGAGCTTGAGGTTTTCCAGCGTAATTTCTGTGATAAGCTCTGCATTCTCTTTTTCTATATCTCCCTCATCTACAAATTGCTTAAACGCAGAATCAAAAACGTCTAACGTAACACGTGTAGGTGGCCTATAGTGACCTCTTACAACCATCAGATCTTTTTTCCATAAGAACTCAGAAGCGTGCGTAGACTGCTTGTCTTTATTAAATATGGCAACAGGCGTCAAATTATTTTTGACCAGATAAAAAGTAAGCAGTCTGTTATCTACCTCATCAAAATCAGGACCCACGAGACGTACCATATCTATCTCCACACGACCTGAGATACCATCTATCAGAGAAAGTACGAATTCTTCGATTTGGTCATGCAGCTTAAAACAAGCGTAGACCATATTGACACCGAGTATACCGATGGCCTCTTGTTGTAGGTGATTGTTTTGATCCAGCATCTTGGTATGGATGATGAGATCATTAGTCGGGCCATCAGGGTGTAGCTGAAAACGGACACCGAGCCACCCATTACCTTTTATGGTTCTTTTATAATTAATAGCAGCGACGGTATCAGCGAATGCAAAAAATTTGGTCTCTGGGCGTTCTTCGCTGAGCCTTTCTTCCATAAGACCATACTCGTGGTCTAGCATTTTCATAAGGCGAGAGAGACAGACATAGCGACCACTCTCCTCAGCTCCATAGATGGCGTCAGAATAAGTTTTGTCATAGGCAGACATCGTTTTGGCAATCGTACCGGCTGCCGCACCAGCCTGAAAAAAGTTTCTGGCGACCTCCTGACCAGCCCCTATTTCTGCGAATGTTCCATAGATTTTTTTGTTCAGATTGATATTAAGGGCTTTTTGCTCCGATTTCAGTATATGTCTCTCCTTCTTGCTCAAACCTTTTTTTTCGTCAAAGATATGGAAATCGCATATTTGATATGTACCGTATTAATTGCATTACTACTCAATTATTATGGCTAAAAAAGCGTTATTTGTTATACATAAGCTACTTTCTACTTTTAAAAAAACTTAGCCATAAATCATTAAGATGAAGAAAAGCCAACTTGTTCCTATTGCTATCATTGCTCTTATCTCATTAGCAGCGCTATACTTTTTTAATAGGAATACAACCACGGAAGACCAAAACGACATCGTATCAACAGTCAAGATGGCTCCATTCAAAGTGTCGGTCACAGCCTCAGGGGAATTAGAGGCCAAGCGATCTAAGAAAATAATGGGCCCTTCCTCTATGAGAAATGCGCAGATATTCGAGACAACAATCCAGACCTTAGTGCCAGAAGGAACGGAGGTCAAAGAAGGTCAATTCGTCGCACAACTGGACAAAACAGAAGTCGCTAACAAAATGGCAGATGTCCAATCGGAGATAGACAAGATACTTACCCAACTAGAACAAGCCAAAATAGACACCTCTATCGAGATGCGATCCCTCAGAGACCAAATGACTAATATCAACTTCTCTAAAGAGGAGACGAAGTTACAGGTAGAGCTCAGCCGATATGAGCCGGAAGCCGTCATCAGACAGAAAAATATAGAATACGAAAAGATAGAAAGAGAATATGACCAACTCAGGGTCAAACTAAGTCTTACTCAAGAAAAGAATGCCGCCAAGATCGCAGAAATAAAAGCGTCTCTAGGGCAGCAAAAGACAAAAATGAAAAGGCTACAAGATGTATCTAAAGAATTTACCATCAATGCACCAGCTGACGGTATGGTCATATATGCCAGAGGATGGGAGGGCAAAGTGTCTGCAGGGTCAAGGTTGAGAGCATGGGACCCTGTCGTGGCTGAGCTTCCAGACCTGACTGAGATGATATCCAAAGCCTATGTCAATGAGGTGGATATAAGTAAGGTGTCCGTCGGTCAGGATGTGGAGATTACAGTAGACGCTTTTCCAGATAAGGTCTACACTGGTACAGTAAAGAAGGTGGCTAATATAGGAGAGCAACTTAGGAACTATGATACTAAAGTGTTTGAGGTAATGATATCTGTCAACGAACAAGACTCTATACTGAGGCCAGCGATGACAACAGGGTTAGATATACAGATAAGCCGATTTGATAGTACCATGTCGATTCCGCTGGAGGCTATATTCAAGGATTCTATCGATTATGTATTCAGAAAACAAGATAGAAAAGTAGTCAAGCAAGAGGTCGTCACAGGACCAGCTAATGACATAGACATTATGATATTAGGGGGTCTGCAAAGGAATGATGAAGTCCTTATGACTAAACCAGAAAATAGCGAAACGATAGAGACCCAATATTTCGATAAGGAAGAAAAGAAGAAATTATTAGAGGAACTGGATAACAAGGAGAAAGCCCGTATAGCCGCCTTAGAAGAGAAAAAGAAAACGGTCAAGGATGACATCGAGCAAGTCAAACCAGGTCAATCCTTTATAATATTCAACTAATGCAGCGGACCTTATTTAATTTTGGCTTGGCCATAGAAGGAATTACGGCCAATAAGCTGCGCGCGTTTCTTACGGCTTTGGGAATTATCTTTGGTGTGGCGGCGGTGGTGGCCATGTTAGCCATTGGCTCAGGTGCTCAGAAAGCCATCCTCGCACAGATGAAACTTATCGGCTCTAACAGCATCGTCATAAAGAGTCTGACGGAAAGCGACAATCAGGACGAAGGCGAAGATAACGAAGAAGACAAAAAGAAATGGTCTCCAGGCCTATCCATCAATGATCTAGAAGCCATCGAAAAAATTGTCCCGACTATAGAGCTATCAGGTGGAGAAATAAACCTCAAAGAATCTATTATAGTCAATGGCAAACAAGGCAAAGTCCCTGTTATCGGTATAGAGGGAAGTTTTTTTGAGTTGAATAATCTGGAGCTTTCGCAAGGAAAAAATTTTAATACAACACACGAAGAGGTAGGATCTGCTGTCTGTATCATCGGAAAAAGTATCCACGCCAAATATTTTCAAGGAGGAGAAGCCTTAGGTAAGAAGATTAAGGTGGGCAACAATTGGTTACGAGTCGTCGGTGTACTAAAACGTCGAATCGCCAAAAAAGAAAACCTGGAGAAACTCGGCCTGCAAGATCATAACTCTAACATTTATATCCCTGTCAAAACAGCGCTACTAAGGTTTAAAGATAGAGGCAAGATAGGTAGCTCTGATATATCCAGAAGGTGGAGACGATTTAGTGGAGTGCATAATTATCATCAGCTGGATAGAATTGTACTGCGTGTAGATGACGAAAAAAATCTATCAGGTACTGCCGAGGTCGTGGGCAAATATCTCGACAGAAAGCACAACAACAAAAAGGACTACGAGATAAAAATACCAGAGTTACTCATCCAGCAGCAACAGAAAACACAGGAAACCTTTAACCTGGTACTGGCCGTTATCGCTGGTATATCTTTACTAGTCGGAGGTATCGGAATTATGAACATCATGCTGGCATCTATCTTAGAGCGTATCAGGGAAATCGGAATAAGAAGGTCCATAGGCGCACAGAAAAGTGACATCGTCTTACAGTTTTTGTTCGAGGCGATATTTATATGTCTGATCGGTGGTATTCTGGGCATAATTCTAGGTGTTGTGACAGCAAAACTCATTGCTAATGCTGCCGAAATACCTACGGTAATTTCCTGGTGGTCTGTGGTATTATCTTTCGGAGTGGCCTTTTTAGTGGGACTTGTATTTGGTTTGTTTCCTGCAAAAAGAGCATCAGAATACGACCCTATTATTGCATTAAGAACAAGCTAAAACTATGAGGTATTGGAGCGTAATATTTTTATTGGTTATCAGTTTGGGTAAGACCAATTCTCAGTCTGTAGAAACTTTTACTCTTGATGAGATTATTGCTTTAGCTCAGGCGGAGTCTCCGCGAATGAAACTAGCTGAGATAAGGAAAAGCAACGCATACTGGTCTAATCAACTTTTTCTTTCTAACTACAAGCCGCAGATAGACCTCAATGCGCGGTTACCAGAACTCAATAGATCTATACAGCCTGTCATACAACCTGATGGCTCTACCGTATTTAGAGAAAGGTCGCAGATGAGCAACTCTTTGCAACTCTCCTTAAGTCAACCCATTACGTCTACAGGAACAACTATCTACGCCTCTACTAGCGTCAGTAGGCTTGATCTTTTTAGAACAAATGTCATAGACCGTAGTGTGGATTATCAGATAGATCCCATATTCGTTGGATTTGTTCAGCCCTTGTTTGCGTATAATAACCTGAAGTGGGATAAACGCATTCGCCCTATGGAATATGAAGTGGCAAAAGCACAATTTTCAGAAGAAAAAGAAACTATTGCTAATATCGCCGTAAATCATTTTTTTCAATTACTCAATGCCCAGACAGACTTGATTTCTGCCTTAGCCCGAAAAGAAGTAGCCGATGACTTATATAAACTCGGCGAGAATCGATTTTCTGTAGGTAATATTGCAGAGACAGACTTGTTACAACTCGAGATGGACGTCATGCGTGCTAATGCCGATATCGCACGTGCAACACTAGATAAACAAAACGCCAACGAAGACCTCAGAAACTTTCTGGGAATATTAGAAGATATAGAGTTTGACCTGAGCTTAGATCTTAGTATCCCAGATATAGAAATGGATGTAGACTTTGCCTTAGCCCATGCAAGACAGCATAGAAGTCAGATTATGGACCTGCAAGCTCAGATCTTAACCGCCGAAGCCAATGTTGATCGCGCTAAAGCAGAGACGGGGATCAATGGTGAGCTGTCAGGATCATTTGGACTTACAGGTTTTGGCAGTGATTTAGGTACAGCTTATAGTTCGTTAGTGGATAGAGAGGTTGTGACACTTAGACTTTCGGTCCCCATAGCAGATTGGGGTCGAGCTAAATCTCAGTATGAGATATCTAAATCCAACTTGGAATTGGTTAAGATGAATAATGAGTTGCAAAAGGTCAATTTTGAAAATGAGATTAAGATTGCTATTAAAAGTTTTAATCTGGTTGCAGAAAATGTCAATGTAGCAAAGTTGTCTTACCAAGCATCACAAAAAAGATATGACCTAACGATGAAACGCTATAAGATTGGAAAAGTAGATATCACCCAATTAAATCTTGCAGATAGGGAACAGGAAGCCCAACGACAAAATTATGTTTTGGCAGTGAATCGTTTTTGGCAAGCCTATTATGATATCCGAGCCCTTACGCTCTATGATTTTATCAATGATCGCAGCCTCGTCACGGAGGATGAAGACAAATAAAGGCGAGTATTTAGATTGAATCTAATTTAGGGCGTTTCCCATTTTCGCCGACTCAATGTTTATTTTTGTGTATAGTCTTACAAGGCTAGTATTATTACAACCAAACGAAAAGCAACAGACATGGGTTGGTTCATAGACTTTTTGACTTCCAGTATCGGGAAAAAGCTGGTCATGTCACTGACTGGATTATTTCTCATATCCTTTTTGGCCATACACCTTTTGGGAAACATACAGCTACTATTCAATGATGGCGGAGAATCATTCAATGTATATGCGCATTTTATGACCAGCAATCCGTTGATTAAGTTCGTCTCGATAGGTCTGTACGCAGGGATATTGTTACATGCTATACAGGGAATATTTATAGCTATCCAAAACAAAAAGGCAAAAGGAAGAAAATACGAGGTCTCCACACTAAAAAATGGTAACTGGGCATCCAAGAATATGGCTTTGCTCGGCATTCTCATATTTGCATTCTTATGTATACACATGGGGGACTTCTGGTGGAAGATGAAGTTTACGGATTCTGTAGAGATGATCACCTATGACGGATACGACTATGCAGTAAAGGACTTATATAGCAAGGTGTATTATTCTTTTTCTCAGATGTGGATAGTCATAGTTTATTTGATTGGGCTTTTGGCACTTGCGATGCACTTATATCATGGCTTCCAGAGTGCTTTTACAACCTTAGGTTTGGTTCATAAAAAATATACACCGATTATAAAAGCCATGGGCATTGCTTATTCGATATTGATTCCGATCGGTTTTGCCATTATTCCATTATATGTGGTTGTAAAAAACTTGTCTAACTACTAATCATACCATCATGAAATTAGAAGCAAGAATACCAGAAGGAAATCTCTCCGATAAGTGGAAAAAATATCGCGGCTCGATGAATCTAGTCGCCCCTAATAATAAGCGACGTCTAGATGTTATAGTTGTGGGAACTGGTCTGGCAGGAGCATCTGCGGCTGCTACGTTGGGAGAACTGGGCTATAATGTTAAGGCGTTTACTTTTCATGATAGTCCTAGACGAGCGCACAGTATTGCCGCTCAAGGTGGTATCAACGCCGCCAAAAACTATCAGAATGATGGAGACAGTGTCTACCGACTATTCTACGATACAATAAAAGGAGGAGATTATAGATCAAGAGAAGCCAATGTACACAGACTGGCAGAGTGCAGCACAGAGATTATAGATCAGGCGGTGGCGCAGGGTGTTCCATTTGCCAGAGAATATGGAGGACTCCTAGCGAACAGATCTTTCGGTGGGGTGCAGGTATCGAGAACTTTCTATGCAAGAGGACAGACGGGCCAGCAGCTACTTATAGGCGCATATCAGTCGCTATCGAGACAGATCGCGACGGGTCAGGTAGAGATGTATAACAGACATGAGATGCTCGATCTGGTGATGATAGATGGTAAGGCCAGAGGGATAATCACAAGAAACTTACTTACAGGAGAGATAGACAGACATGCAGCACATTGTGTTGTATTAGCCACTGGAGGATATGGAAATGTATTCTACCTATCTACTAATGCGATGGGATCTAATGTCAGTGCCGCATGGAGAGCAGTCAAGAAAGGTGCACTGATGGCTAACCCTTGCTTTACGCAAATACACCCGACATGCATCCCTGTATCAGGAGAATACCAGTCTAAGCTAACCCTTATGTCAGAGTCCCTCAGAAATGATGGACGGGTATGGGTGCCGAAGACAGAAGAGGATGCGATCGCTATCCGAGAAGGACGCAAGACCGCCTTGGACATAGCAGAAGAAGACAGAGATTATTATCTGGAAAGGAGATACCCAGCTTTCGGTAATCTAGTGCCTCGTGATGTGGCCTCACGTGCTGCCAAAGTGGCAACGGATGAGAACAAGGGGGTCGTCAAAACAGGACTAGGGGTCTTTCTAGATTTTGCAGCAGCAATAGAGCGGTACGGAAAAGCAGAAGCCCTCACCAAAGGCATACAAAATCCAAGTAAAGAAAAAGTGACGGAGCTAGGAGAGCAAGTTGTCTCTCAGAAGTATGGTAACCTATTCCAGATGTACGAAAAAATCACTGGGGAGAATCCATATAAGATGCCGATGAAAATATATCCAGCCGTCCATTACACTATGGGAGGACTATGGGTAGATTATAATCTGCAGACTAATGTGCCAGGATTGTTCGCTGTAGGAGAAGCTAACTTTTCTGATCATGGTGCAAACCGTCTAGGGGCATCAGCACTGATGCAGGGACTTGCAGATGGCTACTTCGTTTTGCCATACACGATAGGGCAATTTTTGTCCGAAGAAATCAGATCGCCTAAAATAAGCACAGACTCAGCAGAGTTTGAGGCGGCAGAGAAAGCAACTAAGGATAGATTAAAATCTCTTTTTGATATAAAGGGTAATCAGTCGGTAGAGAGTTTTCACCGTCGTCTGGGTAAGATTATGTGGGAGTACTGTGGTATGTCTAGAAATGCAGAAGGACTCAAAAAAGGACGCCAGATGATCCGTGATCTTAAACAAGAGTTTTATTCTGATGTTTTTATCCCTGGTGAAGAAAACGAGTTTAATCCAGAGCTGGAAAAAGCGACTAGAGTCATAGACTTTATAGAGCTGGGAGAACTGATGATGCTGGATGCACTGGAAAGAAACGAATCCTGTGGAGGACACTTCCGAGAAGAGTATAGAACCGAGGAAGGGGAAGCCATGAGAAATGATCAGGATTATACGTTCGTCTCCGCGTGGGAATGGGATGATGATAACCCTGTCTTGCACAAAGAAGAATTAAATTTTGAAAACGTAGAACTGAAAACCAGATCTTACAAATAATATATCCATGGAACTGAAGCTAAAAATATGGAGACAGAAGAATCAAAAGGACTCAGGTCATTTTGAGAGCTACAAGGTGGAAGCCGAAGAGCACATGTCATTCTTAGAAATGCTAGATGTCCTCAATCAGCAACTGATAGAACAAAAGAAAGAGCCAGTAGCCTTTGACCATGATTGTAGAGAGGGTATCTGTGGGTCTTGTAGTCTGGTTATCAACGGTAGACCACATGGTCCTCAGGCTGGTACGACCACTTGCCAGCTTCACATGCGCGCTTATAAGTCAGGTGACACCATTACGATAGAACCATTCAGAGCGTCATCTTTTCCTGTCATCAAGGATTTGGTAGTTGATAGATCGTCTTTTGATAATATTATACAGTCTGGTGGATATATCTCGGTCAATACAGGTCAGGCACCTGATGGTAACGCCATTCCTATAGAAAAAGACCTGTCCTCAGAGGCTTTTGACTCAGCAACTTGTATAGGCTGCGGTGCCTGTGTGGCAGCTTGTCCTAATGGTTCTGCTATGCTATTTACGTCCGCTAAGATTAATCACTTACAGAAAATGCCTCAGGGAAAAGTAGAGCATAAGAATAGGGTCAAAAATATGATTAAGCAGATGGACAAAGAAGGTTTCGGTCAGTGCTCCAATGTCGGAGCCTGCGAAGTCGAGTGTCCTAAGGAGATATCCACTAAAAATATAGCGAACCTTAATAGATTCTATCTAGGTACTGTTTTCGGAGGAGAATAATTATTTTTCGATACGTTGCAACGTATGTAATGATCACTGCGTCTTATTTCTGAAACTAAGTAAAATCAGTGATGCAAGCTGATCATTACAGGACATAAACTAATTATTGAAAAATGAGAAAACATATTTTAGCAGGAGTCTTAGCACTACTATGTATTTCGACGTTTATTGCTCAAGACATTATCATTTGCCCCAGTGATGTAACCGTAAGTTTGTTTGACCTCGATCTGACTTACAGTTCTTATGGAGAACCAACGGTCAATGATCCCAATGCCACAGTAGACAAATCTTTTACAGTCGTAGAAAACCTCTGTCAGGGGGATTATATCATCACGACAACGATAACGTATGTGGCCTATGACGAAAATGGAAGTGCCGTATCATGTGATCAGACAGTATCTGTAGAAAGGGCCTCTCTGGACGAGGTCCTATTGCCAGATGATTACGAAATTTCGTCAGGAGACCTAGAAGATTTAGCTCCTGAGTATGCAGGACAACCAGAGCCGGCAGATAAATTACAGTTATCGGCCATAGGTTACACATATGATGATGATATTATTACGGGGGGTCCATCGGTCAAGGTTATTAGAAATTGGACCTTAATAGATTGGTGTACGGCCGATTTGTTAGAGCATACACAACTATTAAGAATATTAGAAGGTTCTGTATCAGTTTCTGGTGACTTTAGCATCACTAAATGTGATGAGGAAATCTCGGTAGAGGGCGTGACAGTCACAACGGATGCGACAGGATATACGCTAGATGTAAGTGGTTGCGGCGATCAGAGCCAAAGTATATTGGAATATGTTAACTGCGTCGCGGCCAATAACGATGTGCCCGCAGGAAGTAACTTTATTATAGATATACAGTCAGGCGATGCCCCTCTCAATGGTGTCTCTACATTGGACATAGTATTGATACAAAGACATATTTTGGGTATTGAGCCATTTCAGGACCCTGCTAAGCTCATTGCCTCAGATGTCACTAATGACACAAATATAACGGCGCTAGATCTGGTAGAGGTGAGAAAACTTATACTGGGTATATACGATGACCTGCCACGATCTCCATCATGGAAATATTTTAATAGCTCGGTATCCGTTAATGATTGGGTGATAAACTCTGACACGGACCTTAAATTCTCCAAGGAAGAATTTCCACTACAATCATTAGAAATAATTGGAGTCAAGATAGGAGACGTCAACTGCTCAGCAAGATAAAAACAACCCAAAAAGAATAGGACAACAAGTGCAGGCTTCACTATACCCAAGTGAAGCCTGTTTTTTTTGTTATCATAGATGAACGTCTCTTTTTTATCGACTAATCTTGTAACTGACGCCTCATCTGACCTCGTCAAAGTGGAAAACATCAGATAATGAAAAACACTTTGACAATTCTTATCCTACTCTTCTCTTTTTGTGCCGCTTACTCGCAAGGAAAAGTACAATCGACTGTCCTGGACGAAAACCAAGACCCTGTTCCTTACGCTAATGTTATCTTACTCAGCGCAGTAGATAGTTCTATGGTCAAAATAGAATATACCTCAGATAATGGAATGTTCACATTCAGCAATATAGAGGCAGGAGCTTACTGGATAACGGTGAGCTACGTGGGTTATCAGGATTATGTAACAGATTCTTTTGACATCTCATCGGGAGAAACGGAAGAACTATCAGTATTAAAACTATTGTTAGCGGATAATCAACTAGAAGAGGTAACCGTCAAAGCAAAAAGACCCTTACTAGAAATGAGACCTGATAAGCTAGTGATGAATGTCGCTGGAAGTATCAATACGACAGGAGAAGACGCTTATACCTTACTCAAAAAATCTCCCGGCGTCGTTGTAGATAACAATGACAACATCATGATGCTAGGCAAAAGTGGTGTCCAGATTTACATCAATGGAAAACCGTCACCACTATCGTCATCGGACCTTGCGGCTTATCTCAAAACCCTCAGTTCTGACCAGATAGATAAAATAGAAATTATTACCAATCCGTCCGCGAAGTATGACGCAGAAGGGAGTGCAGGCATCATAGACATAAAGCTACTCAAGAATAAAAATCATGGAACGAATGGTAGCGTGAATGCGAATTTCAGCCAAGGCGAGTTCTCTAGATACGGTATCAGTTTTACTGGAAACTATAGAAACGAAAAATGGTATGCTTACACCTCGCTAGGGGCGTGGCATGGAGAGAATTTCAATATCAATGAACTGACAAGAGCCCAATCAGGCTATCTTTTTGACCAATATAGTCGTGGAGAGGGGGATTGGAATAATTATAATGCCAAAATAGGATTGGACCATATCATAGATGACCACAATACAATCGGTATGCAGGTATACTTCTCACCGAATAATTTTGGACAATGGAACAATGCGGGACTTACCGAGATATCTCAGTTCTCTAGCACGACACGTGATAGTATCCTTGTTTCAGATAGCAATAATGACTGGTCATCTCAGGACTGGTCGGCCAACCTTAATTATATGCACAATGGCAAAAAAGGACAGAGCTTCAATGTAGACTTGGATTATGCTGAGTATACATCACGTAGCGAAGAACTTCAACCCAATACATACTTGTCTAGTGACTCCTCTGTGGTCCTTTTCCAAAGGAACTTCTTCACGGAGGCACCTAGAAATATTACCATCGCGACAGCTAAGGCGGACTATGAGTTCAACGCACTGAAAGGGAGACTATCTACAGGAGTCAAATATTCTCAAGTAGAGACGGATAATACCTTCAACTTTTATAATGTTATAAGCGGACAAAACGAACTGGATGCAGAGCAGAGCAATACCTTTGAGTATACCGAGTCTGTTGCGGCGGCTTATGTATCTTATGCCAGAGAGTTAGGCAAGTTAGGTATACAGACAGGTCTCAGAGTAGAAAACACAAATTCTCTGGGGCAACTGACGGCGATGCAAACCTCTGATAATGATGAGGTAGAAAGAAACTATACCGACTTCTTTCCTAATGTCGGACTGAGCTATAGACTCAATGATAAAAACAGTTTTAATCTTTCTTACAGTAGAAGGCTCAACAGACCGTCTTATCAGGACCTTAACCCGTTTACCTCGAGATTGGACGAACTGACCTTTGAGAAGGGTAACCCTTTCTTAAATCCAGAATACTCTAATAACATACAGCTATCGCACTCTTGGAACTATAAGATTAATACATCAGTGTCCTATACACACACTAAAGATCAGATCACCAGACTCGTCGACAAGGCCGATGACAGATCGGCATTTATAACTTGGCTTAATTTGGAAAGTCAGAAAACATACTCTATCAACATTAGTTCGCCATGGCCGATAACGGAATGGTGGAACACGTATACAAGCATTACAGGAGCTTACACTAAGAACAGTGCAGAAATAGAGGGCGCTAAGATCATAGACATCAGTGCCAAGACATTCAACATCTATGCTCAGCATTCTTTTAGCCTACCTCATGGTATAAATGCTGAGGTATCAGGCTGGTATACTTCTCCTAGTATATGGGGTGGCAATATCAAGATGGCTGCCATGTACTCCATGGATATGGGCGTCAGCAAGAGCTTCGCTCAGGACAGAATCAATGTCAAACTGTCTATGGGAGATGTATTCAATACACAAAGATGGGAAGGACGTGGCTTGCTTGGCGACCTTGATATGATGGTCAGTGGACGAGGAGATAATCAAAGAGTCAAAGTCAATGTCAAATACCGCTTTGGTAATGATCAGCTCAAGAGTAGATCAAGACAGACAGGGTTAGAGTCAGAAAAACAAAGAATAAAAGGAGAGGGCTAATTATCATCAAAGGAAGGGCATGGGCCGAGTGTCCTTCCTATTTCTTGCTATATGGAACAAACAACAACGATCCTTCGTTTTTAGTGTAAAAAACAGATGGGGAACAACCAGAAGGTTTTATTACTGATAACAGGGGTCGTATTGATGGCGATTTTCTTTTATAAAAAGAAAAGAGCCGATGTCGGGGCATTGGCGCCAGACTTTGAGGCAGAACTAATCGACCAGTCTGATTTCCAGCTTTCTGACCTGAGGGGCTCCTATGTGTTATTGGACTTTTGGGGATCTTGGTGTCCACCTTGTCGTAAGGACAACCCCAATCTTGTTAGTCTGCATAATGCTTTTCATAACAAAAAATATAAGGACGCAGAAAACTTCCATGTCGTGACCATCGCTCTAGAAAGAGACCTAAAGCGCTGGAAAAGAGCGGCGGAAAAAGATGGCTTCGTGTGGCCGCATCAGATAGTACAGGAATCCAGGTTTGTATTGTCTAATCCCCTCGCGATGAAATATCAAGTCTCAGAAATTCCTGCCAAGTTTTTGATTAATCCAGAAGGTCAAATCATAGGCACGAACCAGTCCAAAGCGGAAATACAGAGCTATTTGCAATCCAAGCTGATCTAAATAAGCAATCTTATCTGATAAAATGCCTGCAAATTCCCATTTTTGCTGCCAAATTGTCTGCATATAAGTCATGGCAAAAGAATTGATACATAAATTGAAAAAACGATTTAAAATGAGTTCTGATAAGAATACAGAAGAAGAGGTACAACTAGAGGATAATACGCAAGATCAGGTGAATGAAGATAAAAAGGCAAAAAAAGAAAAGAAGAAAAAGAAATCTTCTAAGCAAGAGATCGAAGATCTAAAACAAGAGGTAGCAGAAGCCAAGGATAAATATTTGCGCTTATTTGCCGAGTTCGAAAATTTCAAGAAAAGAAATACACGAGAACGATTAGATCTAATGCTGACGGCAGCACAGGATACGATGAGAACGATCTTACCCGTATTAGATGATTTTGATAGAGCTAAGAAAAGTGCGGAAGATGAAAGTACCAGCGAGCAAATGTCGGAAGGCGTACTCATGATATATAATAGGTTGCAGACGGCGCTTGGCTCTAAAGGTCTCAAGGCCATGGATAGTACAGGAGAAGACTTTGACCCAGAGCTACACGAGGCTATATCTGAGATACCGGCAGGCTCTGATGAGCAGAAAGGAAAGATAATAGACACAGTAGAGAAAGGTTATTATCTCAATGATAAAATAATACGATTTGCCAAGGTAGTTGTAGGCAAATAGTCCCTCTGGGATATAAGAAATAACACTATGGCAAAAAGAGATTATTACGAAATACTGGGTGTCCAAAAAGGAGATGATAAGCAAGTCATCAAAAAGGCTTATCGCAAGGTCGCCATGAAATTCCACCCTGATAAGAATCCTGGTGATAAAGAGGCGGAAGCCAAGTTTAAAGAGGCGGCAGAGGCGTACGAGATCCTGAGTGATGAGGACAAGCGCGCCCGTTATGATCGTTATGGTCATGCAGGAGTAGATCCTCAGGCAGGATTTGGCGGTGGTGGCGGTATGCGCATGGAGGATATCTTCTCCACATTCGGCGACATTTTTGGAGATTCTGGAGGACCGTTTGATAGTTTTTTTGGAGGAAGTACATCATCCAGAAGACGATCAGGACAGAAGGGCTCTAATCTTCGGATCAAAGTGGCACTCACTCTGGAAGAAATTGCAGAAGGCGTTACCAAAAAAATAAAGGTCAAGAAACAAGGACGATGTGATAGCTGCGCCGGATCAGGTGCCAAGGACAAAAACGCTATGTCTAAGTGTGGTACGTGTGGCGGCTCAGGCTATGTCCGTCAGGTCAAATCTACGTTTCTAGGGCAAATGCAAACGACGACCGTCTGCCCATACTGCAACGGCAGCGGTAGCCAGATAACGGACAAATGTACGTCATGTAAAGGAGAAGGAAGAAAACAGGGCGAAGAAACAATAGAAATAGAAATACCCGGAGGGGTAGAGGAGGGTATGCAGCTATCTATGAGAGGAAAAGGTAATGCAGGTAAAAACGGAGGCAGTGCAGGCGACCTTCTTATTATGATAGAAGAGAAACCACACCAATACTTCAGCAGAGATGGTCAGAATATTATGTACGATCTCTTTCTCAATTTTGCCGATGCGGCCTTAGGTACATCGGTAGAGGTCCCGACGCTCGGTAAGACCGTCAAGATTACAATTCCTGCGGGCACAGCACCGGGAAAGATATTCCGCCTAAGAGAAAAAGGATTACCACATGTACAGGGTTACAAGCGCGGTGACCAACTTATCAATGTCAATGTCTGGACGCCAAAAACACTAAATAAAGAGGAAAAGGCTCTGTTAGAAAAAATGAGAGAGATGCCTAATTTCAAACCAAAAGAAGGTAAAGGACAAAAGGGCTTTTTTGCCAGAATGAAAGAATACTTTGAGTAGATGAGGGGTGCTTTTTATTTTATCATAAGTGTAATGTTAGCTTCTTCCTGCCAGCCGACACCTGTATACGAAGAGACATTAGCGGTGAACCAAGAGGGCTGGTTATATGAAGATCAGTATTCTTTTGAGATAACGGTAGAGGACACGATTAGCCTTCATGATATGCATCTGGATATAGACCATACCCCTGATTTTGCATATCAAAACACCTATCTCAATATTACAACCAGCTTTCCCAAACAAGAAGACAAAGTAGAAAGACTCAATATCCAGCTCGCCGAAAAAAACGGAAAATGGATAGGAAAGTGCAATAGCGAAACTTGTAAGCTGAAGGTCTATATGTTAGACAAATTTAAGTTCGCTGATGAGGGTGTGTACTCTTTTTCTATAAGCCAGTACTCTAGAGAAGAAAACCTGAAGGGTATCCAATCTATAGGGTTAAAGGTTTACCAAAACAAAAGCTAATATTTTATATCAAGCATCAATACTAAAAAGTATATCCAACGGACAGCTCACTCACCCCAGTATCTTCCCAGATAAAAGAATCAAAATTAGCTATCCCCTTTAGTGATACTCTAGCAAAAAAGTTCTCATAAAAATCAAAACGATACCCTAAAGAATATCTATATCCGATAGGAGAAAGACCCATAATGGACGAGGCAAGAGTAGATTCTACATTATGGTTGATCGTAAGACCAAAACCTAAAAAAACAGAATGACGATCAAACATCTGGTAATATCCCCTCGCACCGATACTAAATAAAAAACGATTCACCTTATCAGAAATAAAGAATGAAGGCAGGTTAATAAGATCGATTGAAATTTCTGGATCAAACCCAATATCATCTAATGTGGATACTACACTTTCCAAAGGATATCTAACTACAGAAGTGCTATAACCCAGACGAGAATACACCGACAGAAATCTCTTGACGGTGTATTCTGTTTCTATATAGGGAATAGACTCCACAGAGGTAATGCCTATTGATATATTGGTTTTGTCAGCTCTTACTCCTTGCGCAAGAAGGCATGACGAAAAAAATAGAATAAGGGAAGTCAAAAAAATCTTGTACATAATGATTGATTTCTGGTTTATATCTTAAACTCTATCCCCTGAGCCAATGGTACTTCTTTACTATAGTTAATCGTATTAGTCTGTCGGCGCATATAGGCTTTCCATGAGTCAGAGCCCGACTCTCTTCCGCCTCCCGTTTCTTTTTCTCCACCGAACGCACCTCCTATCTCTGCACCACTCGTACCTATATTGACATTGGCGATACCACAATCTGACCCAGAGCAAGATAAGAATTGCTCAGCTTCTCTCATATTAGTTGTCATGATGGCACTAGATAATCCCTGAGGGACGTTGTTCTGAATTTTTATGGCGTTGTTGACCGAGCCTCTATATTTCATAATATAAAGTATCGGCGCGAAAGTCTCATGTTGTACAATTTTGAATTTCGGTGTTACTTCGGCGACGCAAGGTTTGACATAACAGCCACTGCTATATTTTTTTCCTTTCAATACGCCACCAGGGATAAGGAAACTGCCACCTTCTTCTTTTACCTTTTCTATGGTATCCAGATACTTCTCGACTGCATCTTTATCTATAAGTGGTCCGACATGATTCTTAGCGTTTAATGGGTCACCTATCTTTAGTTGCTTATAGGCTTTGGTCAATATGTTCTTGACCTTATCATACTGAGACTCATGTATTATAAGTCGACGAGTCGACGTACACCTCTGTCCACAAGTTCCGACCGCACCGAATACAGCACCAGATAAGACTAGGTTAAGGTCTGCTTCTTTAGTAATAATAATAGCATTGTTACCACCGAGCTCCAGCAACGACTTACCAAGACGACTAGCGACTGTTGCACCGACGATCTTACCCATACGAGAGCTTCCCGTCGCACTGATTAGCGGAATGCCTCCGTCTGTTGTCATATATTCTCCCACCTTATAATCACCAGTGACGATGCTGCTGACACCTTCTGGTACATTGTTTCTTTTGAGTACGTCGAGTAATATATTATGACATGCGACGGTGCATAGAGGAGTTTTTTCGCTACCCTTCCAGATACAGACATCACCACAGACTAAGGCAATCATAGAGTTCCAGGACCACACAGCTACTGGAAAATTAAATGCGGAAATAATTCCGACGATACCGAGGGGGTGCCATTGCTCATACATCCTGTGCAGTGGTCGCTCACTATGCATCGTTAGACCATACAGTTGTCTGGATAGCCCGACTGCAAAATCACATATATCTATCATTTCCTGGACTTCTCCCCATCCCTCTTGCAAGGACTTACCCATCTCATAAGAGACTAGTCTTCCGAGCGCATCTTTGTTTTCTCTTAGAGCGTCGCCATATTGTCTGACTATTTCGCCTCTTTTAGGTGCAGGGATCATTCGCCATTCTAAGAAAGCCTTTTGGGCAGTTTTGACGACTTTTTCGTAGTCTTTTTTGGAAGAGATGTTGACTGATCCGATAAGCTCTCCGTCGACAGGAGAATAGGATTCTATCTTACCAGAAGTACCTTTTATCGACTTTAATCCAGTGAAAGTGCCTTCGTTATTTTTCTTAAGACCTAATTTTTTTAAAAATCCAGTATTCATGTGGTGGTAATATTTTGGTTACAAAATTAGAAAAAGAAGAACCTAATTTTGCCAAATTGTCATAATTATAGAGTTGGTATAATATCTGACGCACTTTAACTGGTTAATCCATTATGTATAGCGAGATCAGAGGTATTAGTCCTTGGACTTCAGTATCTTCGACCAGCTTAAAATTTGAAAGCCTAAGTTTATGTTTAAATTTTTCAAGAAAGTATTTGGGACTAAGTATGATAAGGATGTCAAAGAGATCATGCCTTATGTAGAGGAGGCCAACAAATACTTTGAGCAATATAAGTCCATCAGTCATGATGACCTAAGGAACAAGACCTTAGAGTTTCGTAAGAGAATAGATGAGTACTTGTCTGAGATAGATAACAATATCCAGAGGCTCAATAACGACGCGTCCACAGAAGAAGACCTGTCAGTAAAAGAAGAAATCTATAGAGAGATAGATGAGGTCAAGAAAGAAAGAGACGAAGCACTCGAGGAAGTCTTAATGGAGATATTGCCAGAAGCTTTCGCAGTTGTTAAAGAAACGGCCAGAAGATTTTGCGATAACGAGGAGATCAGAGTCACTGCGACTGATCATGATAGAGAATTAGCTGCTAATAACAAGGACTTTCTCACTATACAAGGCAATGAGGCGGTGTATAAGAACTCATGGAAAGCGGCTGGTGGAGATATCACTTGGAATATGGTGCATTATGATGTCCAGCTCATAGGTGGATTCGTATTGCACAAAGGGAAGGTTGCGGAGATGCAGACGGGAGAAGGTAAAACACTGGTAGCAACTCTACCAGCCTATCTTAATGGCGTCTCAGGGCAGGGCGTACACGTTATTACGGTCAATAATTATCTCGCACTCAGGGATAGCGAATGGGTCGGACCTATATTTCAGTTCTTATTATTGACGGTAGACTGTATAGATAAGTATAAGCCGCACTCGCCTCAGAGAGTCAAAGCCTATAATTGTGATATTACTTATGGCACTAATAATGAGTTTGGTTTTGATTATCTGAGAGATAATATGGTACGCTCTATAGAGGAGAAAGTACAGTCTAAGCATCACTTTGCGATGATAGATGAGGTGGACTCTGTATTAATAGACGACGCGAGAACACCTCTCATTATATCAGGTCCAGTCCCAGAAGGCACAGAAGAGCAAGAATACCAAAGCCTCAAACCCAAAGTAGAAAGACTCATCGCCGAGCAAAGAAAAATGGCGACGGATTACCTGGCGAAGTCTAAAAAACTATTTAAAGAAGGCAATACGGGTTTTGAAGAAGGTGATACGGGTATGGCCCTACTAAGAGCCTATCGGTCATTACCTAAGTATAGACCACTGATCAAGTTCTTGAGTGAGGATGGAGTAAAAGCGACACTCCAAAAAGCCGAGAACTACTATATGCAAGAGCAGAATAAGAACATGCACTTAGTAGACGAGCCGCTTTTATTTACTATCGACGAAAAAAATAGGAATGTAGAACTGACAGAACGAGGGTCCGAGTATTTGTCTCGTGGCGAAAATGACAAGAGCTTTTTCGTAATGCCTGATATAGCGAGTGAGATGCAAGAGATAGAGGAAGAGGCTGCCAGCACAGGGGCAGACCTAAGCGATAAGAAAACAGAACTCATACAAGACTATTCTGTGAAGTCACGACGACTACATGCTGTCAATCAACTGCTAAAAGCCTATACCATCTTCGAAAAAGAGGAGGAGTATGTGGTCATGGATGGACAGGTCAAAATCGTAGACGAATCCACAGGACGTATGATGGAAGGAAGACGATATAGTGACGGTTTGCACCAGGCCTTAGAGGCGAAGGAAAATGTAAAGGTCGGAGACATCACACAGACGTATGCGACCATCACGTTACAGAACTATTTCCGTATGTATCACAAGCTCGCTGGAATGACAGGTACCGCAGAGACAGAAGCGGGTGAGCTATGGGAAATATATAAACTGGATGTGGTTGTTATTCCTACTAATAAGCCGATTGTAAGGGATGATAGGGAAGACCTTGTCTATAAGACAGAAAGGGAAAAATTCAACGCTGTTATCGCAGATATAGACAAACTAACGGCAGCAGGCCGACCTGTACTTGTAGGAACGACAACAGTAGATATCTCTGAGAAACTGAGTCGTATGCTTAAGCTGCGCGGTATCAAACATAACGTCCTTAATGCCAAGCAACATGCACGGGAGGCAGAAGTGGTAACAGAGGCAGGACAACCAGGAAATGTGACCATCGCTACTAATATGGCTGGTCGTGGTACAGATATCAAGCTGATAGATAAGGTAAAGCAAGCGGGAGGATTAGCGATCATAGCCACAGAGAGACATGATTCTCGTCGTGTAGATAGGCAGCTCCGAGGTCGAGCGGGGAGGCAGGGAGACCCGGGATCATCGCAGTTTTATGTATCGCTGGAGGATAAGCTGATGCGATTATTTAACTCAGACAGGATCGTTAAGGTCATGGACAAAATGGGACACGAAGAGGGCGAAGTCATCCAGCACTCTATGATCAGTAAGTCAATAGAGAGAGCGCAGAAGAAAGTAGAAGAAAACAACTTTGGTATAAGGAAGAGACTCTTAGAGTATGATGATGTGATGAATATACAGAGGGGCGCCATATACGATAAAAGAAATAATGCCTTATCTGGAGAGAGGTTGTCGGTAGACCTTTATAATATGATTACTTCTCTATCCGAAAGTCTAGTAGAAGATCACAAATCGGGAGGGAACTATAATTCTTTCAGAAATGATTGTATGACGGTTCTATCCATCGAGCCGAAGATAGACGAGGCAACATTTACCGAAGGGAATACGGCGGACCTGGTTAAGACATTTCAGGGTCAGGTGTTAGATGCCTATAGTGAGAAGTCAGAGAAAATATCAGAAATATTATTACCTATAATCAAACAGGTACATCAGAATGAGGGACATAGATTTAAGAGAATTGCGATTCCTTATGTCAGTCCATCCAGAGAGAAGCCATTACCTATTGCTGCCGATCTAGAAAAAGCGGTAGATAGCAATGGCGAAACGATTATGAAGGATATCGAAAAAGCTCTGACACTGGCGCTCATAGATCAAAACTGGAAAGAGCACCTGAGAAGTATGGATGAACTCAAGGATGCATCTCAGGCGGCCTCTTTTGAGCAGAAAGATCCACTTGTTGTCTATAAGATGGAGGCTTATGACCTATTCGAGCAATTAGTATATAGAATAAACTATGATGTTATTTCGTATCTAATGGGAGGTAAGTTGTTACTCGGTAGTGCAGAGGACGCGAGAGAAGCCAAGTCTAATAAAACGGACTTCCGAAAAGTAAGGATGAGTAGGGAGGAAAAAGCACAACGTCGTGCGGCGATGAGTGCAGGCAGAGCAGAGCAACCTAAACCTGAGACATTTAAAAGAACCGAGAAGAAGGTCAAAAGGAATGACCCATGCCCTTGCGGTAGCGGCAAAAAATATAAGCAATGCCATGGTAAGTAAACTAGTATTATCTGTCATGATGACTTTCTGTGTTAGCGTTATGGGAGCACAGGTAATTATAAAGGAAGAACCTGAGGTGATCCGACTTATGCAAGTCTACAAGAGTACTAACCAACAAGAGCCAACCATCAAGGGCTGGCGGATACAGATCATTGCAACAAGTAACAGGAGCGAAATGGAAAGAACCATTACACGCTTTGAGAGATTATATCCGCAGATAGATTATAACTGGGAGCATAACGCACCGTACTATCAGGTGCGCATAGGAGCTTATGAGAAAAAAGAAGACCTTGAGGCATTTATACTCAAGCTCAAAAAAGAATTTCCCATGTCCATTCCTATCAAAGACGATATTAACAAGACAGAACTTATCCAGGGATAATGTCTACACGAAGAAGTGTCAATTCCATTGATTGGATTGCTTTTTCTACTTTTCTGGCGATTGTGGTTATCGGTTGGCTTATGCTTTATGCAGCGAGTTATGAGGGAGAAGGGCTCTGGTTTGATCTGCAATCAGATGTAGGTCGACAGACCGTGTGGATAGGTCTTTCTTTTGTGGTCTTTTTAGCCATTATGGTGACGGACTGGAGGATATGGAGTTCTGTTTCTTTCCCATTTTACATTATTACCATTGTATTACTTCTTGCCGTTCTTCTTATAGGTAAAGAGGTCAAGGGTGCCACCTCCTGGTTTTCTATTATGGGCTATACTTTTCAGCCCTCTGAGCTAGCTAAGATAGGCACGGCATTAGCGGTAGCTTCTTTTCTTAGCCAACCTAATATTGTATTTAATAATGTCAAAAATGTCGTCTATGCTCTGGCCATTTTTTGTATACCAGCTGGGTTAATTTTTCTGCAACCTGATGCCGGGACGGCATTGATATTTATGTCTTTTTTGATTCCTTTATTTAGAGCTGGGCTTAATGCGTCTCTGTATATATTAGGTCTATCGCTGCTCTTTATCTTTATAGGCTCTCTGATATGGTCGCCATATTTGATGCTTATTATTATTTTATTTTTTACTTATTTATTTCTTGTTCTCAATATCAAAGAATCACAACTCCCGTTGAGTATACTATTGATGATAGGTCTTTTCTCGATGGCTAGTTATACCTATATCGACTATAGATTTATTCTTATTACGCTCTTTTTGGGTCTTTTATACTTTCTATATCTTTTGTTTAAGGAAGGAAAGTACAATGTTATGTTATTAGGCTTGATGATTGGCTTTTCATCTATCCTACTATCCTTTGGTACCCAGTGGGCATTCAATAATTTGCTAAAACCTCACCAGCAAGATAGAATCAATGTCTGGCTGAGACCGCATCTGTGCGACCCACAGGGATCATTATATAATATTATCCAATCCAAGACCGCGATAGGCTCAGGCGGATTTTCTGGAAAGGGCTTTCTCGAGGGCACGATGACCAAACTCAATTATGTTCCTGAGCAAAAGACAGATTTTATATTCAGTATACTGGGAGAGGAGCAGGGCTTTTTGGGTTCGATAAGCATCATTGCTTTATTCACGATACTCTTGCTACGGATAACGATTATAGCAGAGCGGGCAGATCTGCCCTTTATCCGCTATTATGCTTATGGCGTGGCGGGTATTGTCTTTTTTCATTTTTTTATCAATATAGGAATGACTATCGGCATTATGCCAGTGATAGGCATACCGTTACCACTTATGAGCAAAGGCGGGTCTTCTTTCTTAGCTTTTACTATTATGATCGCCATCCTGCTTAAGATGGACACGGCCCGTGTAAGGTAATGCCTGCTGACAATTATACACTCTGACACTTTGACTTTTAGTTTTTATATTGAAGCCAATTTGACGGAATTTTATTCTCTGGATTATGATGGTATTCAATTTGTAGTTTTTCTTATAAAATGGATTTAAACAAAATATGACATACGATAATTTTACTATAAAGGCTCAGGAGGCCATTATCAAGGGCCAGCAACTAGCCCGTAATCACGACCAACAGCAGGTGGATACGCCGCATTTGCTTTTAGGCATCATGGAGATAGATGAGCAAGTCATTGAATTCTTGTTGAAAAAAATGGAAGTCAATCTACCGAGTCTAGACAAGGCCCTCAAAGAATACGTCAAGAAGTATCCCAAGGTAGAAGGTAGCGAAAAACAATTCCTGACTAATGATTCTAATTCTGCACTAAGTAGAGCCAAGAAGATGCTCAAAGAATTTGGTGATGAGTTTATATCACTAGAGCTAATATTCTTAGGCATTCTACAAGGTAAAGACAAGGGGGCTCAGATACTCAAGGACATGGGCGCTACTGACAAGGGACTAAGAGCTGCTATTGCAGAGCTAAGAAAAGGACGGAATGTAACATCCCAAAGTGCAGATAGCGAGTACAATGCACTAAAAAAATATGCTATCAATCTCAACGAGCGTGCCGAGTCAGGCAAACTAGACCCGATCATAGGTCGTGACGAAGAGATCAGAAGAATATTACACATACTTTCGAGAAGGAAAAAGAACAACCCCATATTAGTCGGTGATGCAGGCGTTGGTAAGACGGCGATCGTCGAAGGAATTGCCTGGAGAATTGTCAAACAGGATGTCCCAGAAAACCTTCAGTCTAAAAAGATTTTTGTTCTTGATATAACAGGTCTTATTGCAGGAGCGAAGTTCAAGGGAGAGTTCGAAGAAAGGTTAAAAGCTGTCATCAAAGAAGTGAAGGAATCTAATGGAGAGATTATTCTTTTTATAGACGAAATACACACATTGATAGGTGCTGGTGGAGGTAATGGTGCGATGGATGCGGCTAATATCCTCAAGCCTGCCTTGGCACGTGGAGAACTGAGAACTATTGGTGCAACCACACTCGACGAGTATCAAAAATATTTTGAGAAAGATAAGGCACTGGTCAGAAGGTTCCAGACAGTATATATAGATGAGCCAAGTATAGAAGATTCTATATCTATACTCAGAGGTATACAGGAAAAGTACGAAATGTATCACAAGATCGAGATACTAGACGAAGCACTTATAGCGGCGGTAGAATTATCCCATAGATACATTACAGAAAGAAAACTTCCAGATAAGGCCATAGACCTTATAGATGAAGCCGCTGCAAAGATGCGTCTAGAGCTAGACTCTGTTCCAGAGGAAATAGATGAGATGGACAGAAAGGTCAGACAACTGGAAATAGAACGCGAACAAATCAAAAGAGAGAATGATGCAAAAAAGCTAAAAGCGATCAATGAGCAATTAGCTAACAGCAAAGAAAAGCTAGACTCTCTTAGTGCCAGATGGCAGAACGAAAAAGAAATAGTAGATACTATCCAGACCATAAAAAAGGATATAGAAGAGCTAGAGCACGAGGCGGATATGGCAGAGCGAGATAGTGATTTCGAGAAGGTGGCGAAGATCAGATATGGTGATCTGAAAGAAAAAGAAAACCAACTAAAAGTCGCAGAGCAGGACCTAGACAAAATCGCAGAAGAATCGAGATTTACTAACGAAGAGGTAACGTATAATGATATCGCAGAGGTCGTCGCAAGATGGACGGGTATCCCAGTGTCCAAGATGATGCAGAGCGAGAAAGAAAAACTGCTCAAACTAGAAGAACAAATAGGTCAACGACTCATAGGACAAACGGAGGCAGTAGTTGCAGTCAGTGATGCCATACGACGCAGTCGTGCAGGGCTGGGTGATCCTAAGAGACCTATTGGATCTTTTATCTTTCTTGGTCCGACTGGTGTGGGTAAGACAGAACTGGCTAAGACCTTAGCAGACGTTTTGTTCGATGATGAACGGGCTATTACACGCATAGACATGAGTGAGTATCAGGAAAAGCACTCCGTCGCCAGACTTGTTGGTGCTCCACCAGGGTATGTGGGTTATGATGAGGGTGGTCAGCTTACGGAAGCCGTGAGAAGAAGGCCTTACTCCATTGTACTATTGGATGAGATAGAAAAGGCGCACCCAGATACGTTCAATATCTTGCTACAGGTACTTGATGATGGTAGACTTACTGATAACAAAGGACGTGTCGCCAATTTCAAAAACACGATTATAATCATGACCTCTAATATGGGGTCGGATATTATACTAGAAAATTTCGAAGACTTGCAGTCGGTCGGAGAGAACCATAGAGCGGATATCATAGAGACGACTAAGATGGAGGTCTTTGATCTACTCAAAGAAAAACTAAGACCAGAATTTCTTAATCGTATAGACGAGCAGATTATGTTCCTTCCGTTAACCAAGGAAGAGATCAAAAAGATCGCCGTTCTTCTTCTTAAGAAGACAAAAAAGAACATGGCGAAACAAGAGTACAAACTGGAGTTTTCTGATTCGGCGATGGATCTGATTGCGGAGTTGGGTTATGACCCACAGTTTGGTGCGAGACCGCTTAAGAGGGTCATACAAAAAGAAATCGTCAATGAGTTATCTAAGCAGGTGCTTGCAGGACAATATGTTGCTGGCGAAACGATTTATATAGGAACAGACAATAAGGGCTTTACTTTTACAGAAACAGCCAACGAATCATCCGATAAGCCAAAAGTCAAGAAAAAATCCAAAGGCAAAAGTGATATACAAAAGCTAGACAAAGCGACCAAGGACGTACAGAAAGCCATCGATGATATCAATGCAGACGACAATGGCGAAGGCGAGTAATCATGGATAAGATCAAGATATCCCCAGACTATATCAGTCTGGAGCAGTTGTTTGTGTTTTTTGATTCCACATTCGGTGTAGAATTATCGGCCGAGTCGTCTCAGGCTATACAAGAGTCAAGAGCCTATCTAGAACAAAGGATTAGTACTGGACAAGAACTAATTTATGGTATTAATACAGGTTTTGGCTCGCTATGTGATGTGGAGATACCTTCAGAGGAGATAGAAGATCTGCAATATAATCTTGTCCTATCTCATGCCTGCGGGGTTGGTGATTTAGTACCAGAAGAAATATGTCGTCTGATACTACTACTTAAGATTAAGAATCTTTCTTTTGGCTACTCTGGCGTAAGAATCGAGTTAGTAGAAAAGATGATAGAGCTGTATAATGCCGACCTTACCCCAGTCATTTTTCAGCAGGGATCTTTGGGTGCTTCTGGCGACTTAGCTCCGCTAGCACACATGAGCTTACCGTTATTAGGTATGGGTGAGGTGTGGCAAGATAATAAGCGCGCCCAAGCCAAAGATATACTGAATGACAAAAACATCGCCCCGATCAAATTATCATTCAAAGAAGGTCTAGCCTTGCTTAATGGAACACAGTTTTCTTTAGCCTATGGAATATGGTCTATCTATCATAGCAAAAAACTGATACATTGGTCTAATGTTATAGCGGCCATGTCGTTGGAGGCTTATTATTGCTCGACTGATCCCTTCAGTGCCTGTCTCCACGAAATCAGAAACCAACGCGGCCAACAGCGTGTCGCAGCAGCAATAAGCCAGCTACTGGAGGGTAGTGACATGGTGGACCAAGATAAGTGCAGTGTACAAGATCCCTATTCTTTCAGATGTATACCGCAGGTGCACGGTGCTTCATCAGATTGTATCGAGTACGTCTATCAAATCGTCGAAAACGAACTCAACGCCGTCACTGACAACCCCAATGTATTTCCACAAGAAAACAAAATTCTTTCTGGTGGTAATTTTCATGCGCAGCCCTTGGCCTTGGCTTTTGACTTTTTGGCGATGGGCTTATCGGAACTCGGCAGTATATCGGAGAGGCGAACTTTTAAGTTGGTGAATGGAGATAGAGGGTTACCTGCTTTTTTGACTCCGCATGCGGGAGTGCAATCGGGACTTATGATCGCTCAGTATACGGCGGCCTCGGTGGTGAGTCAAAACAAACAATTATGTACACCTAGCTCTGTGGACTCCATCACATCTAGTAAGGGACAAGAGGATCACGTCAGTATGGCGGCTAATGCCGCCACTAAATTGTACAAGGTTGTCGAGAATCTTTATAAAATATTGGCTATCGAATTACTTACAGCAGCTCAAGCCATCGAATTTAGAAGACCTCTAAAGGGTGGTCCCAGAACTTCTGAAGTAATTAATAAATATAGAACCGTCGTACCTAAGATAGAATCAGACAGGGTGTTCTCTGATGATATACATAAGACGATTCAGTTCCTTCATAAAAATTAGAAAGTGCAAAGCACGAGGTCACTGTTAATTGGCTTATTGGCTCTTATAAGTTGTAATTCCCACTATAAAAGTCTACAACTAAGTGAGGAGTATCATTTTACACCATACAACGAGATCATCAAAGACAAGGAGCAAGCCAAGTTATACGAATGCTTATATACATTAAACCCGAATCTGCCACTTATAAAACGTGATAGTATCTATAATGCTATAGAACCCATGATGACTGAGTCAAGGCATGGAACAATATCTGGAGAAAGAAAGATTATATCCAGAGACATGAAGTCGTTCTTCAGAGCATATAGAGATGGAGAAAATGTAATAAAATATGTTATCTGCTTTAATAAAGAAGGCATATCCGTTTATGCCAAATATTTGTCTGCCGAAAAAAAGTTATCTGATAAAGGAGTAAAAAACTTGTTATCTATGGCCGCCAGTTATCGAGTTGTTTCTGACAATGAGAAACCTTGCTTAGATTGTGGAGAATTCACATTGGAGATAAACAATGTTCAAGTTTGAAATTGAAAAAGCAGACTTGTTAATAGAATACAAATATTAAATCTGCTATGATCAAGGATTATTAACCGAACGAACTAAATTGACTACCCCGCCACCTCTTCTTCCTTAGGCTCATCATCAAACAGCTCTTTGTACTTAGAGTCTGGATGACCATTACTCATTGGCTTAAAGGTTGCATTTTCGCTAAAAGGGCGATCTCCTATCAGGCGAATAATATCAGATTTGAGCAACACTTCTTTTTCTAATAATTGATTCGCAAGTATGTCTAGCTCTCTTCTTCTTTCTTTCAGCAATTCTTGAGCGGCGACGTACTGTTTTTCTATAAGATTACGTACTTCGTCATCTATGAGAGTGGCTGTATCATCAGAGTAAGGCTTATTAAACTGGTCCTGAGACATTCCATAAAAAGAGACGTTACCGACCTTCTGATTCATACCAAAAACGGAAATCATAGAGTAGGCCATCTTAGTCACCTGATCAAGGTCATTTTGCGCACCAGTAGAGATCTTATCAAAGACAATTTTCTCTGCAGCACGTCCTCCTAAGGTCATGGTCATTCTATCTAGTAAGGCCTCCGTACGGGTAATATATTCTTCCTTTGGTAGATATTGCGCGTATCCTAGCGTTCCGATTCCGCGAGGGACAATAGTCACTTTGACTAAGGGCGACGCATGCTCAAGGAACCAACCACAGATCGCATGACCAGCCTCGTGGTAGGCGATAATTTCTTTCTCCTTAGGAGAGATGATTTTGTTTTTCTTTTCTAGTCCTCCTATAACACGATCTAGGGCATAATTGAAATCACTCATCTCGACGGCCTTCTTATTTCTACGTGCCGCGACTAGAGCGGCTTCGTTGCATACGTTAGCGATTTCTGCACCAGCAAATCCTGGCGTCATCTCTGCTAGAGTACCTGGGCTAATTTCCGAGGATGTCTTGATATTTCTGAGGTGCACTTTGAATATGGCTTCTCTCCCAACGAGGTCAGGACGATCTATACCTATCTGTCTGTCAAACCTTCCCGGACGCAATAAGGCATTATCGAGGATGTCGGGTCTATTCGTTGCTGCCATCAGTATGACCCCTTTGTCAGTAGAGAATCCATCCATCTCTACGAGTAATTGATTAAGGGTATTTTCTCTTTCGTCATTGCCACCCTGTATGGCTCCACGACCACGCGCACGACCTATAGCATCTATCTCATCTATGAATATGATACATGGTGCTTTTTCCCTTGCTTGCTTAAATAAGTCACGTACCCTAGATGCACCAACACCCACGAACATCTCCACGAAATCAGAACCAGAGATCGAGAAAAAAGGTACTCCCGCTTCTCCTGCAACCGCCTTGGCTAATAAGGTCTTACCTGTTCCTGGAGGGCCTACTAACAAGACGCCTTTTGGTATTTTACCACCGAGAGAGGTGTATTTTTTTGGATTTTTGAGGAAATCGACGACTTCCATCACTTCCTCTTTGGCTTCCTCTAGTCCTGCCACGTCTTTAAATGTCACAGAAACCTTGGCGTTATTATCAAACAGTGTCGCCTTAGACTTGCCTATATTGAATATCTGAGCACCAGGACCACCTGCACCAGAACTTACCCTTCTCATAAAAAATATCCATAAACCTATAATCAAGAGAAAAGGTATCACCCAACTCATAATCATCGCCCAATAGTTATTTTCTGACTTAGCGGTATAGGTAATAATAGGGTCTCTCTTATCGGTATTGATTTGTTCTTCTACAAAATCATGAAAAGTCTTCCCATCTAGAATTTCAAACAAAAAGTGCGGTTGCGCACTCGGTATCTTAGTATCCTTAAACTTTTCGTACTCGTTGAGTGCTTCTTTTTTAAGAAAAACACGGACCTGCTTTTCGTTGATGATTTCTACTTTATCGACATGTCTCTTGAGTGCAATTTCTTTAAACTCGTAGAGATCTATTTTTTGGGTCTTGTTATTAAGTATCGCCAGGGCTTGCAATCCCAATATGATAAAAATGGCAATACCGTAAATCCAGTAAGAATTGATAACAAACTTCTTAGGATTCTTATCCCCCTTCTTTTTAGTCATTTTCTTGATTCAGTGTTTCTGTAATTGCGGTATCTTACTACAAGTTAACCATTATATAATTGCAATGGTTTTTATAAGTTTTGATATTCTGTAGATTTGGCATCCAGCCATAAGTCCTCCAGCTCGTAATATTTTCTTGTTTCTGGGTAAAAAACATGCACGACAATGTCAAAATAATCGACCAACACCCATTTGGCGTTAGCCATACCTTCTAACCTGGAATGTCTTATACCGCATTCATCTTTGACACGCCTAGAGATATTACCAGCGATAGCATTGACTTGTGTTACCGAGTCTCCTTCGCAGATAATGAAAAAGTCGGTCGGCGCATCATCTATATGTCTCAAGTCTAGTTTGAGTATGTTTTTACCTTTTATATCCTGAATGCTGTCTATTATTACCTCGCTTAATGAGTCTGTTGATATATTATTAGACTGTAGAACAGAGTTGTTTTGCAAATTAAATTTTAGATTTAGTTATAGTAAGAACGATCATAGCAGTTAGATGATTCAACAATATATTGACAAATATATCTACCTCAAATCATGCGATTCCACTAATGATTATGCCGCAAAGGTACTATCAATAAGCAATCCAAACCAGAATTACTGCATTTATACTTTTGACCAACAAGATGGTAAAGGCCAAATAGGAAGAAAATGGTATTGTGGGCAAGATCAGAATATTGCTCTGTCTTTTCTATTGGAGTTAGGCTACATTAAGGTCAGAGACCAATTTGGGCTTAATATGGCGGTAGCACTTAGCGTAAGAGATGCGATGGTTGATTTTATTGATCCCGCGTTTCTTACTATTAAGTGGCCCAATGATATTTACTATAAGAATCAAAAGCTAGGTGGCATACTCATCCAAAACCAAATCAAAGGAAAGCAAATATCTCACACCATCGTCGGAATAGGGCTGAACGTTAATGAGTCACAGTTTCCTGCAGATCTACCTAACCCTATATCCTTATATCAGATAAGACCCCTTAATGAGAAATATAATAAGTTGATGGTTATCCAAAACCTAACAGAAAAGCTCTCAAAGCGCCTGTCTATGCTATTGCTACACCCATCCAAAGTCAAAGAAGAATATTGTAATCATCTTTATAGGCTGGGTAGAAAGCATGATTTTATAAAAGAGGGAGTATTTTTTAGTGGAACAATTACTGATATAAGCGAGGATGGTAAGTTGTGTGTTGATACTTCCGATGGTGTTCAATATTTTGGTTTTAGAGAAATACAATATGTGATCTAATATGAAAGCAAGTATAATAACGATAGGAGACGAAATTCTTATTGGGCAGACGATAGACACTAATTCCGCATGGATGGCAGAAAGGCTCAATCTGAGAGGAATAGATATCCACCAGATCATATCCATATCCGATCAGGAAAATGACATAATCGATACCGTCACTTATCAGTGGGACAAAGTAGATCTCATACTCGTGACAGGGGGATTAGGCCCGACGAGAGATGATATTACTAAGAAAACATTGGCAGACTACTTTGGCACAGGCCTTTTTTTTGACCAAGGCCTTTTTGATCGCATCAGTACGTTCTTTAACCAGAGGAATATCCCGATGAGCGATGCGCATCGCTTACAATGCTATATGCCTGAGGGAGCGATACAACTGCAGAATGACATGGGTACTGCACCAGGGATGCTTTTTCAGAAAGATAGTAAATACCTCATCTCTATGCCCGGAGTGCCTTATGAGATGAAGTGGATCTTTGAGAATAGTCTTAGGCCGCACTTGGATTCTCTTGTAAATGATGACTTACAGATAGTTCACAAAACCATAAAGACCGCAGGTATAGGAGAAAGCAGGATCGCAGATAAGATACAAGACATAATAGACCAATGGCCTCCATATATTTCCATGGCCTATCTGCCCAGTACGGCCATGGTCAAGCTCAGATTGACTGCTAAGCACAAGGATAACAAGTCTGATGAAATCGACACGTGGTCAGATAAGATCGTGGATAGGCTCGGCTCTATCGTATATGGGTATAATGATACCTCTATAGAGTCGGCATTACAGGCACTATTTATAGAAAAAGGGTTCACCTTATCTCTAGCGGAAAGCTGCACGGGTGGAAAAATTGCTAGTCAGTTAGTGAACATTGCTGGCGCATCAGCCTACCTAGTCGGCGGTACTGTCGCTTACAGCAATGAAGTCAAAATGAAGGAACTCAATGTATCCCAAGAGACTCTAGGTAATCATGGTGCGGTCAGCGAGTTATGCGTCCGAGAGATGGTCCTGGGGGCGATCAGCAAGTATAATACAGATCTGGCACTTGCCGTATCCGGTATAGCAGGTCCAGGCGGCGGTACAGCGGACAAGCCCGTGGGGACAGTATGGATAGCCTGGGGAAATGAGAAAAATATACTGACCAAAAAATTACAACTGACTAAGAACCGAAGCCTGAATATTCAGCGTACCACCTACATAGCGATCAATTTGTTAAGACTTTTTTTAGAGAGGGAACAAATCTGAAAGAAAAAACACTGTAGAAAATAGAGTACTTTTGCTAAGTCAATTAAAATCAGACTCTGATGGCGAAAATAGACTTGATCATGCCCAAAATGGGCGAAAGTATTATGGAAGCGACTATCTTAAAGTGGGTCAAAAAAGTAGGCGACTCGATAGAAGAAGACGAAACCATACTAGAAATAGCAACCGATAAAGTAGACTCCGAAATTCCAGCACCTGTCTCTGGTGTACTGACGGAAATATTTTTCAATGAAGAAGATGTCGTAGAAGTAGGTAAGGTCATCGCTATAATAAGTACAGAAGGCGAGGAAGCCGCAGACAATGATCCTCCCAAACAAGAAGAAAAATCAAAAAAACAAAAGGCGACCAAAGCCTCAGCAGAAAAAACACCAGCACCTGCTGCACAGGCTACCGTGACTAAACCAGCAAATATCTCGATTAGCAGTAATGGTACGGGAAGGTTTTATTCTCCACTCGTCAAAAGCATAGCGAGTAAAGAAAACATCAGTGTTGCGGAGCTAGAAAGTATTAATGGCACGGGAGCCAAAGGCAGAGTCACCAAAAAAGATATCATGCAGTACGTAAGCCATCGAGGTAACGGATCTGCGCCAACAGTACCCGCAGCTACTACTGCAGAGACCAAGAAAGCACCGTCTGCAACAAGTCAAATTAACAATATTAGTCCAAGCGGCAATACAGAGATAATAGAGATGGATCGGATGAGAAAACTCATTGCCGATCACATGGTGATGTCTAAGCACACTTCTCCACACGTCACTTCGTTCGTAGAGGCGGATGTAACTAATCTGGTCAACTGGAGAGAAGCCAACAAAAAGGACTATCAGCAGCAATATGGAGAAAAGATCACTTTCACTCCTATATTCATAGAGGCCGTGGTCAAGGCTATAAAGGATTATCCGCTGGTAAATGTATCAGTAGACGGCGACAAAATCATAGTCAAAAAAGATATTAATATCGGCATGGCGACGGCGTTACCTTCTGGTAACCTGATCGTTCCTGTGATAAAAAGTGCAGACTTCCTCAATCTCAATGGGCTGACTAAGCAAGTCAACGGATTAGCCTCAAGAGCTAGAGAGAACAAACTCAAGCCAGAAGAAATACAAGGCGGCACCTTTACCGTAACCAATGTAGGCACCTTTGGTAACGTGATGGGTACACCGATAATTAATCAGCCACAGGTGGCAATATTAGCCCTTGGTGCTATAAGAAAAAAGCCCGCCGTATTAGAAACCAAAGATGGTGATGTAATTGCCATCAGAAAGATGATGTTCTTATCACTTTCTTATGACCACAGAGTAGTGGATGGATTCTTAGGTGGTTCTTTTTTGAGGAGGGTCGCAGATTATCTGGAAGGCTTTGACGCTGACAGGTCGATTTAAAAAAAAACAGATTAAGATGACTTGACCGTCAATGACTCGGATTATCATAATCATATTGTCCATTATTCTGATACAACCTGTCAAGGCACAGCAGGCCTTATTAGATGGCAATGCCGCTTTTGAGAGTGGAGATTATAGATCTGCTATTGCTTATTATGATCTTTATAAAAATATCAATATCGAGGCAGACGCATTAGAGAGAAGAGGGAAGGCTCACTTTCATATCAATAACCTGCAGAAAGCCATTTATGACCTAACAAAAGCGCGCAAACTAGGAAACGAAAACCCTGAGCTATATTACCTGATGGCGGAGGTGAAACAGCACTTAGGAGACTACGAAGAAGCCATCTTCTTTTATGAGCAATATATACACCTCAATAATGAACCCAATCCTAAAAAAGACAAAGCAAACAGAGAAATAAAAAACTGTATCTACAATGCGCTCAATAAGAAAGATGAGGGCGTGGCATTAGTCCAGGAGTTTGGAGAAGAAATAAATACACAATACGACGAAATTCATCCGTTACAAAGCCCAGTCATAGGTAACGCATATTACTTTTCTTCTAATAGGAACAGAAGAGAATTCGAGATTATATCCTGCACACTTGAAAAAAATGGAGTCTGGAATAAAGAGGCGAAATCCATAACGGCGAATACACCAAATCATGATTTTCCACTGGACATCTCACCCACGGGTAGCTCTATGCTTGTTCTTTCTAAAGGAAACCAAATAGGAACCGGTCGTATTATATTTTCGGCTTATGATTCACTCGGGCAAGAGACTCAGATACCTGTTCCAGCATCTGTACTGAGCGATGAGGAGGACATACAGATCGTTAACAGGAATACCCTCGTGTTTTCTTCTGATCAGCTAGAGGGATATGGAGGGTATGATGTCTATACGATCACGTATAATGACGGTGTATGGAGTAACCCGCGCAACCTAGGTCCTGAGATTAACTCGGCTTATGATGAGCGATATCCACACATGACCTCCGACAGAGAGCAATTATTTTTTAGCTCTAATCGACCTTACAGTTATGGAGGCTTCGATATATATTATTGCGAAAGCGTATCCGACGACAAGGAGATAAATAATGTAGGCTTTCCTATCAATAGCGCAGGAGATGATATTCAGTTTAGATTAGATGATGCGGGGCATAAGGCTATTTTTAGTTCGGATAGAAAAATAGGGCACGGGGGTTTTGATCTATATTTTGGTTATATGATGCGTAATTATAACCTGCCAGCTTCTGACTCTATAGACTTTCTATATGTCACCGACGAGCTTCTAAAAAGAAATCAAAACAAACAACTGCAAGAAACACCCGATACACTAGAGTCCGACGCAGAGGAACTAGAACCAGAAAAAGAGATAATAACAATCGACGAATTACCAGAGAAAAAGGTAGCAGACCCAATTATAGAAGAGGAGCCTATAGAAATCAAAACGCCAAGAAGTAATATACCTAAACCAGAATCCTATAACCTCTATTACGAGGACCGTTTTGATGTGCGTAATCCAAAAAACCTGAATATAATAGAGAATATTGCGGAAGAGTTACTGAGAGATAAGTATCTAAATGTCAGAATGATAGTACATACAGATCATAGAGAGCCAGGTCTACCAGAGTTTCAACAATACAATACATTACAGCGTGGTAAGATCGTCGCTGATGAGTTAAAGGGTTATGGCATTAATCCGAAAAGAATAGCTTTAGAAAGTGTGGTATTTAATTTTCCAGCGGCTAAAGCGGAAGTCTCTGGTAATGAAAACAAGGAGCATCTCGAGGCGAATAAAAGGATAGACTTCCAGTTGGTCAGGCCTAACGGACAGATAGTACATGACTACACTTTTGACGAAACGACATTGCCAGTATATGCCAGGGATAGAAAGTATATTTTGTATTCTGATATAAAAGAAGAGCTATACTACTCTGTACAGATTGCGCAGTCGGAGAGAATCTTTAAGCATGCCGCACTGAGGGTCTACGATGATATCTATATCCGAAAAGAAACGGCGGATGGACCTAATGACTACTATATCGGCATATACACTTCTTACAGCGACGCGATGGATCTAAGGACTGAGTTAGAAAAAACCTCTCTACCACTCCACAAGATCGTGGCATTCTATAACGGAAGGAAAGTAGATGCGACCGAGATCAAAGCACTTTCGGCTATGTATCCAGATATAGAGGAATATAAAAATGGATTAGAGTAATCTAGCTGATAGCTAAGATTTTGTTCTTTTCTATGTTTTCTGGATTCCCTAAAAACAGAAAAAAACCGCCACCACCAGCACCTGATAATTTCATATAATACTTCCCACAGTTTAGTCCTTCTGACCATACTTTGCCTATATGACCAGGTATCATTTTCTGAAAGGAATCATACTGTAGTCGGCTTATCGCGCTGAAACAATCATAGAATAGGGTCTCTTTTGATTCTAAAAGGGCATGTATGACGAGACTATTTAGTTCGCTAAGTTCTTTCGTTATAGATCGGAAATTAGCGTCGCTATTTTTTTGTTCTTTGTAGTACGCCACAAGGTATTTAGTGTCCCTACGCATCTGAGAATCAAATAAGTATATGTCTCTAGGAAGTTTTACATTGGCGGGCGATGTGCAATGACCGTTTTCGTATAATACAGGGGCGTTAAGATAACTGACTAAGGGGTCAAGTCCCGAGCTTTTTCCATGAAAGAAACTTTCTATCTCGGATAGTCTTTCCTTAATCATATCGGTGGAAAGTTCTTTTTTCTGGAAAAAACTGTCATAAGCTGCTGCACTGAGCGCACCAGAACTACCCAGACCGTACCCCTGAGGAATGTCAGACTCGAATATCCAGTTTTGATTTATGGCCTTTTCCACTTCACGGATATTAACACCTTCTATCGACTTCACAAAAGAAAGAAAACCAGCAAGGTCGGATGATTCTCTGGATTTCCATTGACCAGTGTACTTCGGATATGGTATCGCCAACGCAGAACCGCCGTCGATCACGGTATATTCTCCGAAAAGAAGAACCTTGGAAGGATATTTTTTTCCTGATAAGTCCATAAATAGTGCAAAATACATACAATTTATCGTCCCCTTTTTTGTTGTAGATTATCTAAATTTGTGCTTCAATGCATTTACAGGGATGAACACAGAAAAGAACTCTACTAAGACTTATTGGCTTTACTTTATGGTGTCATTAGTTGCTATGATAGCATTTTTGATCTTCTTACCAGAATGGTTTTGGGTTATGTTGCCTTTCGTAGGCACTGCGTTCGTCTATGCCATGGATTGGGCATAATAGCGGCATCACGCACAAGAAGTATTTTTTAAAATAAAGGCAGTGGATAATTTAGAGGGTCTGCTGATTAGATACAAAGAATCGGCGCAGACTCAGGAGATAGTGCATGGGCTCGACAGTTCTCAGCCTTCACGTTTATTATTATCAGGAATAATAGGCGCGCAGGATGCCTTTGTCCTTACCGCCGTTTTTACCCAAAGTAAGCATACCCATTTATTTATCGCGAGTGACAAAGAAGAGGCTGCTTATTATCAGAATACGCTAGACAATCTGACCTCTAAGCAACAGGTTCTTTTTTTCCCTGACTCTTTTAAAAGGCCAGGTGTATTCGAAGAACTGGATAATAATAATGTGCTTATCCGCACAGAGACTATTAATAAGGTCAATGCCGAGTTTAATCCATCTGAGATTATAGTAACTTATCCAGAAGCTCTTTTTGAGAAAGTCGTGGATCCCAGACACCTAGAGGCCAAAAAGATTATCATCAAAAAAGATGAATCTCTGGACGTAGATACGATCGTCGAATTGCTTGTCGAGTACGGCTTTGAGCGGACGGACTTTGTCTATGAGCCAGGACAGTTTTCTATCAGAGGCGGTATTGTAGATATATTCTCTTTTGGTAACGAATGGCCTTACCGAGTCGAACTATTTGACGAAGAAGTTGAGAGTATCCGCTTATTTAATCCCACGACTCAGTTATCCATAAAGAATATCGCTCGTGTCTCTATTATTCCCAATATCAGTAACCAATTCACTCAAGAACAAAAGGTCTCTCTCTTTAAAGTATTCAAGAATCCTGTCTGTGTATGGATAAAAGACGTGGAGATGCTCGTGGAGAATCTGGCCTTATGCACAGAAAAAGCTAAGGCCTATTCTAAGCAAATCAAAACAGAAGAAGACAGTGTACTCGACGACTTACTGGATGAGCGCGCCTTTATATTACCTGATCAGATTATCGGAGAGCTGGAGACCTCAGAAATTATATTATTGAAAACAGGAGAAAGACAAATCTCCATAGACAAGGAGATCAAATACAAAGCGTCTCCGCAGCCCCACTTCAATAAGAATTTCAAGTTACTCCTTGAGAATATCGAGGAGAATAGTCAAAAGAAACTCGACACTTTCATATTCACCGATAATAATCGACAGATAGAAAGATTCTATAACATATTTGAGGACCTCAATGCACAGGTTGTATTTCATCCCGTCGTAAAAGCCATACATGGTGGTTATATCGACCATGATCTTGCTGTGGCCTGTTATACAGACCATCAGATTTTTGAGAGATTCCATAGGTATAATCTCAGGAAGGGCTTCACTAAAGATCAGGCGATCAGCCTCAGGATGCTCAAAGAGCTTAAGCCAGGCGATTATGTCACGCATATAGATCATGGGATAGGTAAGTATTCGGGTTTAGAAAAAATAAATATCAGTGGACGCGAGCAGGAATCGGTTAGGCTGATCTATCTCAATAATGACGTCCTCTATGTCGGTATTAATTCCCTTCATAAAATATCCAAATATTCTGGTAAAGAAGGTCACGCACCTAAGCTGAGCAAAATAGGTGGTGATGCATGGAAAAATCTGCGCAGAAAGACCAAGAAGAAAATAAAAGACATTGCCAAAGACCTCATAAAATTATACGCCAAAAGAAAGGCATCTAAGGGCTTTGCCTTTCCAGAAGATGGTTATCTGCAAAATGAACTAGAGGCTTCATTTATATATGAAGATACTCCTGATCAATATGAGACGACAGTAAAGGTCAAAGAAGATATGCAAAAACCCTATCCTATGGATCGTCTTATCTGTGGTGATGTAGGATTTGGTAAGACCGAGATAGCTATGCGTGCCGTATTCAAGGCGATCATCGGAGGTAAGCAGGCCGCGATACTTGTGCCGACGACAATTTTGGCTCTGCAGCATTATAAAACCTTCAAGGATAGGCTTGACAAGTTTGGTGTAGATCTGGATTATGTCAACCGATTTAAGACAGCAAAACAGAAAAAGGAAATCTTCAAAAAATTATCTGAAGGAAAATTAGATCTGATTATTGGCACTCATGCCTTGTTAGGTAAGGATGTAAAGTTTAAGGACTTAGGTATCCTGGTGATAGACGAGGAACAAAAATTTGGAGTCGCGGCGAAAGAGAAACTCAGAAATCTCAAGGTCAATGTGGACACGCTCACACTTACAGCAACACCGATCCCTAGAACGCTACAGTTTTCTCTACTAGGCGCACGTGATCTGTCCGTTATCAAAACTGCACCACCGAATAGGCAACCCATACATACGGAGCGAAGAGTATTCAATGATAAGTTAATCAAGGATGCGATCTACTATGAGTTCACCCGAGGGGGTCAAGTATTTTTTGTACATAATCGTGTCAAATCGCTTCCCGACATTACGGCGATTGTCAAGAGATTATGTCCTGATCTCGAAGTATCGATGGCACATGGGCAGATGGACTCTAAAAGGCTAGAGTCGACCCTTATAGAATTTATAGAGGGCAAGTTTGATGTATTGGTATGTACTAATATCATAGAGACGGGTCTAGACATACCTAATGCCAATACGATTATCATAAATAATGCCCATCACTTTGGCATGAGTGACCTGCACCAGCTGAGAGGTCGGGTCGGACGATCTAACAAAAAAGCGTTCTGCTATCTATTCGCGCCACCTTTGTCTACTCTGACCAGCGATGCAAGGAAAAGGATAAAAACACTAGAGGAGTTCTCTGATCTAGGTAGTGGCTTTCATATCGCCATGAAGGATCTTGATATCAGGGGAGCAGGAAATCTATTGGGTGGAGAGCAAAGTGGATTTATCTCAGACATCGGATATGAGACGTATCAGAAGATACTAGAAGAGGCGATACACGAACTCAAAGAGAATGAGTTCAAAGACATGTTTAAGGAAGAAAACGCGGAAAAGAAATCTTACGTCTATGATGTCGAAATAGACGCAGACATAGAGATGCTTATCCCTGATGATTACATATCGATCATACAGGAGCGACTTTCTATCTATACGGCGATGGGTAAGATCGAAAAAGAAGAGGAACTCATTGCTTTTAGAGATAAATTGAAAGACAAGTTTGGTAAGATTCCTTTTCAGGTCGAAGAACTGTTTAATGGTATCAGGTTGCGATGGATATGCAAGAGATTCGGTATAGAGAAGTTTTCATTGAAGAATAGAAAACTACGAGGTTATTTTGTCAGTAATCCTCAGTCCGCTTTTTATGAGACCGATTTCTTTAATTCCTTTATAAAATTTATCTCCACCAAAGGTCCAGATTATGGATTAACACTCAAGCAATCACCTAAACACTTAATTTTGATCAAAGATCAAGTGAATAATCTGAAACAGAGTAGAAAAATTCTCGAAAAGATTTTAGAAGAGATAACCTAGGCCATGAGCTTCAACCCACAAGTAGAGATAACCGAGTTACCAGACATATCCACTCTGGTATATCAAAAACTAGAAGACTCTTATCTCAATGTGCTGATACTGCGAAGAATTATCTCCTCGCTGATAATGGTAGCTGGGGTAACGGCATTTTACTTTATTCAACCATTTAAGTGGCATCCTATATGGTACAAATTGCCTTTTTTCTTGGTGATGCTTTATGTTCTTTGGTCATTTATCAAGACGATAAAGGGATTTCAGTATAAGGCTTATGCCCTAAGAGAAAAAGACATCGTCTATAAGTCGGGATGGCTCTGGCGTTATACCATAACGACACCTTTTAATAGAGTACAGCATGTACAGATAGATCAGGGCCCTATAGAGCGCAAGTTTAATCTATCGAGGCTCAAGGTATTCACCGCAGGAGGAGGGACTGGTGACCTGATGATACCAGGGATAAGACCAGAGACCGCTAACGAACTAAAAGAATTTATAGTCAAAAAAACACAACATGGCGAAGAAGAGTAGCCATGATTTTTCGCAACCTACTAGACAATCGTATGTTGCCATTCTCATAATTACTTATAACCTCTATAAGGTCATAGTCAGGAATCTCATTCCATTATTCATCGCTTTTTTGATAGGTGGGTCTGCTAAGAGTAAAGGAGGTTATATTTTCTATAGTATAATGGTCATAGCAGGGATAGCTGCTATATATAGTATCATCGCTTTTTTCAAGTATTACTTTTATCTAAAGGAAGATCATATTATTGTCAATAAGGGCGTACTCAGAAAGACCAAACTAGAAATTCCATTTGAGAGAATACAGTCGATCAACTTTGAGCAGAATGTCATCCATCGACTCTTTGGTGTTGTCAAACTTAATATGGACACAGCGGGTAGTGCTAAGGAAGAAGTACAACTCAATGCGCTGAATATAGACCTAGCTAAAAGGCTAAGAAGCCATATTCTTTCTAATAGGGTCATTGCTCCGACTAATGAAAGTCAAGAAGAGTTGCAAGTAGAGGAGGATGTGAGAGAAGAGATATTCCGACTCTCCATACCACAACTTATCAAAGTCGGTGTCACGGCTAATCATCTTAGATCTGGAGGTTTGATTATCATTTTCTTCTTTTATATCTATGATAGTCTAGAGGATTTTGGTCTTAATGTTGTCGAAAAATTAGAAGAATACACGCCTGTGTTTCAGCAGGTGGCTAGGAGTCTTTTCATAGTTCTTTTCTTGGTGGTATTGTTTTTCATAGTTTCATTTTTCATATCCATAATTAATACGATTCTTCGATATTATAATTTAAGAATGTTCCGTCGGGGAGATGGTTTCGTCATAGACTCTGGCTTGTTTAATAGAAAACAATATGCAGCCAAAGACTCCAAGATACAAATGGTGGGATGGTCTCAGAATCTATTACAAGGCTTAGCGCGAATATATTCCATCGGCCTAAAACAAGCCTCCAGCATAGAAAATAGTCTCAAGTCTACTTTTGTCGCTGTCGGGTTATCGTCTCAGAATATATCTAAGATCATAGATTATCTATATGGTATCAGAGCTGAAGAATTTCAGAGTATGGACTGGCAATCAGTGGATAGGTATTATTTGTTCAGGCGGTTATATTATAGCACCGTGGCGGCTATTATTGCGACTATAATTATTGTTTTCTCACAAGATTGGATGGATTTAATATATGTCTTGGTCTTTTTTGTTGTAGCGGTTATGGCGTCTTTTCTTAATTATAAAAAGAAAAAATATGGCTTATCAGAACATTTTTTATCTGTGAAGGGCGGCACCTTTGGACATTCTGTAGAGCTAATCGAACAATACAAAATACAAAGTGTGAGTCTCACAAGTACCCCTTTTCAGCGGAGGAGGGAATTGGCAAGTTTGCGGATTATGACGGCGTCTGGATTATTACAGATTCCTGATATACCCAGTACTATAGCTCTAAGGCTAAAAAACAGACTTATATATACTATAGAGAAAAGCCAGGCAGATTGGATGTAGTGCATAAAAAAAACCCCGCTAATAAAATTAACGGGGCGATAGAATATTTAAGGGTGTTAAAGTCGAAACAAATCTAATTTTAATTTTGCTAAAAGAAAAATGTTATTAGGTGTTTGTGTAAGATAATTGTCAAATATTGTCTCACTTTTGCTAAAATATCGCTCTATAACTAACTGATAATGAAAATATTATTCACAATAGGACTTATATACCTCATATACAGAGTATCTGTTATCCCTGCTCGCATACAAGGTGACTCAGATAAGCCTGAGGATCAAGACTATATAGATTACGAAGAAGTCGAATAATGACGGAAAATGCGCCATTTTCTGTAATTACAGAAACCGATAGCTACCTTATAATCAATAAACCTGCTGGTCTACTTAGTCAGGGAACAGCCGAAGAGCAAGGTTCTGCGATTAAATTAGTTAAGGAAATTAATAGTAAACAGTATTACCATTTATTATCCAGGATAGATAGACCCGTAAGTGGTGCCCTACTGATCTCTAAATCTGACTCTTTCACTAAGACCTATCTGGAGCATCAAAACACTGGAAAAGTAAGAAAAAACTATATCGCTCTGGTCGAAGGAAAATTAGAGGTAAAAAATGAGGAGTTGCAACACTATCACTTTCATCATAAAAGAACGCACAAAGCACACTTGTCAGATACTCCACAGAAAAACCATAAAGCGGTTGGCCTTTCTATTGATACCATAGCCACCTTAGACAATTATACAGTAGTAAGTGTCGATTTGGTGAGAGGGGCTTTTCATCAGATAAGAGCGCAATTGGCTCATATAGGTCATCCCATCAAAGCAGATGTCAAATATGGTGCGAGGAGAGGCCAAAAAGACCGCAGTATTTTTTTACACTCGTATAGTATAACCTTTCCTTATAAGGAAACGACGTGTTCTTACCAAGCACCGCTTCCTGATAAAGACAGACTTTGGCAGATTGCTAATAACAAGATAACTTCATAGCATGGATAATATAAAGACAGACTTCACAGATGTCAATACGCTCGGCGAATTTGGGCTGATAGATCGTCTGACAACGGGTATAGAAAATAAGCACTCTTCTACGATCAAGGGTATAGGTGATGATGCAGCAATCATTGCAACAGGAGATAATCAATGTTTGGCGATATCCACCGATATGCTGGTGGAAGGAATCCATTTTGATCCAATGTATTCTCCACTCAAACATCTGGGCTATAAATCTATCGTGGTCAATCTTTCTGACATCTATGCCATGAATGCTGAACCAAAACAAGTGACTGTGTCTATTGCCCTATCGAGCAAATACTCTGTAGAAGCGATGGACGAGCTCTATGCTGGAATAAAAGAAGCCTGTAGAATATATAATGTCGATCTTATCGGGGGTGATACCACCTCTTCCACTAAAGGGATGATCATAAGTGTCACCGCCATCGGCGAGGTGTCACCTAAGGAAATTGCTTATAGATCTGGCGCTAAGGTGGGTAATATAATCTGTGTAACAGGTGACCTCGGGGCGGCATATCTGGGCTTACAAATACTAGAGCGTGAGAAGCAAATCTATATGTCTAACCCCGGCGTCCAACCAGACCTAGAGCAACAGAAATACATCCTCGAAAGACAACTCAAACCAGAAGCGAGAAAAGATGCCATCAAGTTTTTTAAACGTAACAACATCGTACCGACTTCTATGATAGACTTATCTGACGGACTAGCCTCTGACCTGATGCACATCTGCAAAGCCTCTGGTGTCGGTGCCTATCTAGAAGAGGGTAAGATACCTATCAAACAAGAAGCACAACTGATGGCCATCAAGTTTCAGATGGACCCTATCACCACGGCTCTCAATGGAGGAGAAGATTACGAGTTATTATTCACGATAGATGAGAAAGATCTGGAGCGTATCAGATATATGCCTGACGTCTATATCATTGGTGAAGTAACGGATAAGAAGGATGGTATAAAACTACATACGACAGGAGGGAACATCCACTCTCTCAAGGCACAGGGTTGGAATCACTTTGAGGAGAAATAAAAACAAAAGGTTAGCCAATTTGGTTGACTAACCTTTCTATATACAACTGCCCTGTATATTTATTTTGAAGTAACTTTTATTCTACGACAGCTCCAGTTCTGTCTATAAGCCTAAATCCATTTCCGTGGATATTGACTATCTCCAGCTGGTTGTCTTTACTGAGGTATTTTCTGAGCTTGGTTACGAATACATCCATAGATCTCGCCGTAAAGTAGTTATCCTCTCCCCATATCTTAGTCAATGCGGTCGATCGTGGTAGTACGTCATTCTTATGTATGCAAAATAACCTTAGCAAGTGTGCTTCTTTAGGTGATAGATTATCCTTAGAGCTAGAGCCATCAGGTGCATTATATGTAAGAATCCTCAGTGGATAGTTGAAATGGAAATTACCAAGGGTAAATTCTTTTACTTCTTCTTGAGGGTCTGCTTTAGCTCCTGAGCGTCTCAATATCGCCTGCACTCGTAGTAATAACTCCTCTGAGTTAAAAGGCTTAGTGATATAATCATCTGCACCTATCTTGAGTCCTTCCAGCACATCTTCTTTGAGTGACTTTGCAGTCAAAAAGATAAGCGGAATGTCCTTGTCCTTTTCTCTGATTTCTTTGGCCACTGTAAAACCATCCTTCTTAGGCATCATGACATCTAGTATACATAGGTCATAGCTCCCTTTATGGTATTTCATTAGTCCCTCATCACCATCTTTGGCAAGTTCTACTTCGTAGTCGTGCATTTCTAAGTACGACCTTAACACATCCCCGAAATTCTGGTCATCTTCTACCAGCAGTATTTTCTCTGTAGTTTTTTCTGACATTTTGATAATTCGCTAGTTTTAAATCTAAAGGTTTCAATATTAAGATGTTATAATCAGCATTTAGTCACTTATAATATACGGAAAAAACAATGTAAATGTGCTACCCTTACCCAATTCTGATACGACACTAATGGCTCCCTTATGCGCATCTACAAGCGCTTTTACATAACTCAGTCCAAGCCCAAAACCCTTGACATCGTGCCTATTTCCCGTATGAACCCTATAAAACTTGTCGAAAATGTGCTTAAGAGACTCTTTGCTCATGCCGATACCGTTGTCTTTTATAGAGACCTCGATACCATTATTGACTTCTTTGGTAGAGACAAATATTTCAGGGTTATCGTTGGAATATTTTTCAGCATTGTCTAACAAATTGTTGAAAATGTTAGACAAATGAGTCACGTCGCCTTGCACGATAGGTGCTTGGGCTTCTAACGAAGTTTCCAAAGTACCATTTCTTTTTAAGATTTTCAACTTTGCGTTTTCTGTGGCTTGATATATGACGTCATTGAGATTGACATCAGTAATCTTGAGCTGGAATTCTTTCTTGTCTATTTTGGCCATTTGGAGCACCTTTTCCACCTGATTCAGCATTCGCTTATTCTCCTGTTTGATGATGCCTGCGAATCTTTTTATTTTATTTTCATTATTGATGACAGTAGAGTTAGTTATGGAATCGGTGGCTAGAGAGATCGTCGCTATCGGTGTCTTAAACTCATGGGTCATATTATTGATAAAATCGGTCTTCATTTCTGAGACCTGTTTTTGTCGGAATATCACATAGATCGTATAAGCAAAACAGAATAACACCAAGGAGGTAAACAAAAGCGATGTTAACATGGAAGGCAGAACTCTAGACCAAAGAAAACTCCTTTGCCCAGGAAAATATATCTGTAAGTATCCAGGTGCTCGCTCTTCGCCACCGAATAGATGTACCTTATAAGGTGATCTTTCTAAAGCCATGTATTCTGAGCCTTGACTCGCATTGCCCGTCATGGGTATCGCCGCATAGTAATGACCGTTCCTGATATGAAACTCTTCGTCTTTGTTAGAGTAGACACCGTAATCGTATTTTATGTCTATGCCCTGATCCTGTAGCTCTCGCCTCATATACTTATGCAAGTTATCTTTGTCTAATTGCATAAGAGAGTAATCTGGGTCTATGGACTTATATGTCTCCATAAGCTCCCTGAAGTTGTTTTCGAAGTCTTTTCTGTCGGGATTTAATGCAGGTAAAATTGCAGACACGTCCTTATCAAAAAGTTTCCCTTTTCTTCTTATTTGCTTCTCTATACTTTTGGCTTGTTTGGCTTCGTTTTCTACTCTTAATTTGACATTGTTGAGCGCCATGAATACTTTGTCCTCAAAATTCTGAGCATCTAAATCGACTTGAGTTTTTATCCAAATAAACTGTGTCACCGCAATACCAAATAAGGCGATGGTCATCAGGATAATGATGGCCCAAATAAATTTTTTATTCATGGAATAGAACTGTTTTCAAAAAAAAGCAGTGATTATAAAAGTAAATGGAATGCAGCCTGATTGCATATCTTTAACGACAATTTAACCGCACAGTAATCAAGGTAATATTTTTCAACTTTAAAAATTAAGTCGCTTTGAAAAAAATGGAACACATAGGAGTCGCCGTCGAAAACATGAAAGAAAGTGAAGAGCTTTTCGAGAGGCTTTTTGATGTCAAACCTTACAAGCGCGAAGCCGTAGAATCTCAAGGTGTATTGACCTCATTTTTCCGAGTTGGAAATAACAAAATAGAATTATTAGAAGCCACACATGATCAAAGCGTTATCAAGAAATTCATAGATAAAAAAGGACCAGGTTTTCATCATATTGCCTTTTCGGTAACAGATATCAGAGCAGAAATGAAACGCTTAAAAGAACAAGGTTTTCGCCTACTCCAAGAAGAACCTATCTCTGGAGCTGATAATAAACTAGTCTGCTTTCTACATCCTAAAAGCTCTAATGGGATGCTCATAGAACTAGTACAGGATAAATTGTAAGGCATCTCTGTATCCTATGCTAATAACTAATTCTGTTACTTTTAACATCCACATAAGAATATAAGGCACTGTTTTTGTGTTTGTTACGAATTAAAGGAAAACACTATATGTATAAACCTTTATTCATCGTAGCACTTTTCGTATTGTCTGCATATAGGCCAGCAGAGAACCCCAGTATGCAATATATTGCTTTGTATAAAGACATAGCGGTCAATGAGATGCATCGCACAGGGATACCTGCGAGTATAAAAATGGCCCAGGCCTTACTGGAATCAGGAGCGGGTCAAAGTGTGCTTGCTAAGAGTGCAAACAACCACTTTGGTATCAAGTGTGGAGGTCAATGGGATGGAGAAACCTACTATAGAGAGGATGATGATTATAAAAATGGAAAACTGGTGAAAAGCTGTTTCAGAAAATTTGATTCGGCATATAAATCCTTTTTAGCTCATTCGGATTTTCTGGTATCACAAAAACGCTACGCCTTCCTTTTTGACATTCATCATTCTGACTACAGCGGATGGGCTCATGGTCTCAAGAAAGCAGGTTATGCAACTGATCGGAAGTATCCTCAAAAGCTCATTGATATTATAGAAAAATATGAGCTATATAAATTAGATCAAAATCAAGACCTCGCCGTAAACGAAGTCAATAAAAGTAACACTGATAAAACAACGAGTGTAACAAGAAGACCAAGTGATAGAACAACTAAAAATCAACGAAAAAGATCGAAGCCAAAAGCTCAGATAAAATCGAAAAGGAACAAAAGAAATAAAAACAGTGACTATCATATCGTAGGAGAAGACCAGAGTATTGCAGAAATAGCCAGTCTTTATAATTGTGACGAGAATGCTCTGCGGATGAGAAATCGCCTCCCCAAGGATGCTCAGCCACTAGCTGGTGAGAAGGTCTATCTAAAGAAAAAAATCAGCCTTCTCAGAAGACCGAAATTCGTCAGAGTGCCGAAAAATACAAGTATTGCTTCTAGCGATTTATTTATGTTTTAACTTAGTGGTGCAAGACGCACACTATGTATAGAATAATATGTATTCTTTTTCTTTTAGTTAGTATTGGAAATTCGCTAAGTAGTCAGCAGTTGTATGGTGACGAAGAAGAGGGTCTAGGCGGATATTATTTCGGACCGAAGCTGGGTGCTTCTCTCGGCACTCAAAACTGGAATGGTATAGATCGTAATATGATGTTCAACTGGCATGCGGCCTTTTTTATGGAAACTCTTGATCCACAATATAAAGGTTCCTTATTTGCCCAGGTGGGATATCATGCGCGCGGTAGCTCCCTTAGGCTCGTTAATATTTCTCAGGGCTTCTTCCAGGAATCCGTTGTCTGGAATAACATAAGCCTGATGCTCGGTGCTAAAAAACGGCTTATAACTAATTCTCTGAGTACACCATATTATTTTGTCGGTGCCAGAATAGAATATAGTATCCGTAACAACTCAGAAGCCATACAGAGAAGGTACTCTGCGACAGCGGGCTCACTTTTTTATCCTATACCCGAATACTCTAATAAGTGGGTGTACGGCCTTAGTTTTGGGGGTGGATACGAGTTTTATGGCTCAGAGTATTTGCAACCCACCGTGGAACTGACGATCAGTCCTGACCTTTCTTATCAGTATGCTTCCCCAGCTCTTAATAATATCATCAATCCTTTCAATGGAAGAGCGACATCACTACCAGAACGGAATATCAGAAACCTGACCATCGAGTTTTCCTTGATATTACGCCTTAAGAGAGAAGTGATACTGATCGAATAGAACCGTGCAAATAGATTGCACGATCACTTGTACTATTGTAGATATATTCAAAGATGTAACAAGATCATTTCTCAAATAGAACAGATCAGTCATAGTTTATTATTTATCTTACACACGAAACATAAAAACACATGAGCAACGATAAAGAAAAAGAAGCCAAACTAAAAGCACTCAACCTAGCCGTCGATAAGCTAGAAAAGACCTACGGTAAAGGTGCTGTTATGAAGTTAGGTGATAAAAATGTCGTCAACGTAGATACAATACCTACTGGATCATTGGGTCTAGACATAGCTTTAGGAATAGGCGGACTACCTAGAGGTCGTATAGTCGAAATCTATGGTCCAGAATCTTCTGGTAAAACAACACTGGCTATACACGCCATAGCAGAGTGTCAGAAAAAAGGAGGTATAGCTGCGATTATAGATGCGGAACATGCTTTTGATAAGTCTTACGCGGAGCATCTGGGTGTCGATACAGAAAACCTTCTCATATCACAACCAGATAATGGAGAACAAGCACTGGAGATAGCAGAGCACCTTATCCGATCAGGAGCTATTGATATTATCGTCATCGACTCAGTGGCGGCGCTGACACCTCGAGCGGAGATAGAAGGAGAGATGGGGGACTCTAAGATGGGTCTGCAAGCACGATTGATGTCGCAAGCTCTCAGAAAGCTCACTGGGACTATAGGACGTACGGGATGCTGTTGTATATTCATTAATCAGCTGAGAGAAAAGATAGGGGTGATGTTCGGTAACCCTGAAACGACAACAGGTGGTAATGCACTCAAGTTTTACGCATCTATAAGATTAGATATACGTAAGTCGGGGTCTGCTATCAAAGACAAAGAAGGCAATGTCATCGCTAATCCTACCAAGGTTAAGATTGTCAAGAACAAGCTAGCACCGCCTTTTAGAGTTGCCGTTTTTGATTTGATATTCGGAGAAGGCATCTCGCGTACAGGGGAAATTATAGATCATGGTGTGGACTTAGATATCGTAGGTAAGAGTGGTTCTTGGTACAGTTATAACGGCACTAAGATTGCGCAAGGAAGAGAATCTGCTAAACAGTTCTTGATGGATAATCCAGAACTTATGGAAGAAATCGCTGGCAAAATAACAGCAAAATACCTTCCTACAGAAGAGTCTGAAGAAGAAAATGACGCGACCAAAACACCAGAAGAAATGGCGGCAGAAAATTAATCTGCAAATAGAAATAATATAATACAAAGCCCCTTATAGATTCAAAAACTATAAGGGGCTTTTTCGTAACCAGCTTTATTCTATAAAAAGCAGCTAAACTAACTCACCAAAGTTCCTATCTTCTCCCCTCTAGCCGCTAAGAGTAAGTTTCCCGCTTCATTAATGTCAAATACAATGATGGGTATATTATTCTCTGCACACATCGTAAATGCAGTCATGTCCATGACCCTTAGGTTATTAGTGATGACCTCTTTAAAGGTAATCGTTTCGTAGCGCGTGGCGCTGGCGTCTTTTTCTGGATCTGCGGTATAGATGCCATCTACTCTTGTTCCTTTGAGTATGACGTCTGCATTGATCTCGTTAGCACGTAGTGCAGCGGCACTGTCTGTTGTAAAATATGGGCTACCTGTGCCTGCACAGAATATAACAACACGGCCTTTTTCTACATGTCTTATGGCACGTCTTCTTATGTATGGCTCAGCAATTTCTCTCATCTCTATGGCTGACACTAATCTAGAGTATACATCCTGTGACTCTAATGCACTCTGGAGAGCCATCCCATTAATAACAGTCGCCATCATGCCCATATAATCTCCTTGTACACGCTCTATGCCACTGGCCTCAGCTTGTAGACCTCTATATATATTACCACCACCTATAACGATGGCCGTCTCAAAACCCTCGTCATACAAGGCCTTTATCTCTTGGGCATAATGTGTGAGTCTCTGCGGGCTGATACCGTACGCCTTTTCTCCCATTAATGATTCTCCGCTTAGTTTGAGTAAAACTCTTTTGTATTTGTTAGCCATTTGATTTTTATAGTCAAAAAAAAAGCGACTCAAATTTTTTTTTGAATCGCTTTTAATTTATCATGTTTCGTTATCCTAACTTAAGGTGTTTGAATCCTGTTACCGTGAGATCCGCATGGACGCTCTTTAGATAATCTTGTACAGATTCTTTATTCCCTTTGACGTAGTTCTGATTTAGCAATGTGCGCTCTTTGAAAAACTTATTCAACTTACCCTGAGCAATTTTTTCGAGCATCGCTTCTGGCTTACCTTCTTTGCGCGCCACTTCCATCCCTATCTCGATTTCTTTTTCTACAGTCGCAGAATCTACACCATCCTTGTCAAGGGCAATCGGATGCATTGCTGCTACTTGCATAGCGACATTCTTAGCCGGTTCTTCGTATTGAGGTCCTTCTAGATTGACTGCTACGATAACGCCTGCTTTATTACCCATGTGTATATAAGGTAATACCTGACCTTCGCCCGCGGCAGTTTCTATTTTTTCGTAAGCTGATAACTCCAGTTTTTCTCCTATCACACCCGTCTGCTCTTCTATCTTACCAGCGATAGTCATACCGTCAGCAGTAGAGAGAGCAAGTAGGTCTTCTACGCTGTTAGGCAAGTTCTTAAGAGCAAGGTCTGCAAACTCATTAGCTAAAGTGATAAAGCCTTCTCCCTTAGCAACGAAATCTGTTTCGCAACTTAATCTGACGACAACGCCATTATTTTTATTACCAGATATCTTAGCAATGACAGCACCTTCTTTCGCCTCTCTATCAGCTCTCTTAGCAGAAAGCTTTTGTCCTTTCTTTCTCAATACTTCTATAGCCTTATCAAAATCTCCTCCTGACTCTGTGAGTGCTTTTTTGCAATCCATCATTCCTGCACCAGTCTGGTCTCTTAGCTTTTTTACATCGGCTGCAGTAATTCCCATTTATTTTTACTTTTTAATTTGTTTATAAATTTCTTTTAACGCCCTGCGTTACGCAACGGCTTGTTTTTGGTCTTCCTTCATTTTTCGTCTGTCATCCAGACCTTCTTTGATAACCTCCGACATATACTCCGTTATCATCTTGATAGAGCGTGACGCATCATCATTGGCTGGAATAGGGAAGTCAATCAATGTAGGATCAGAGTTGGTATCTACGATACCAAAGATTTTGATTCCTAATTTTCTGGCTTCTGCGATAGCGATATGTTCATGTGTTATGTCGACTACGAAAATTGCCGCTGGCAATCTGTTCATATTAGCTACACCGCCTAGTACTTTCTCTAGCTTGTTTCGCTCTCTTGTGAGAGTTAACCTTTCTTTTTTGGTAATACTCGTCACATTTTCATCAGCTAAGAGTTTGTCGATGTTATTCATTTTCTTGACAGATCTCTTGATCGTAGAAAAGTTAGTCATCATTCCTCCTAACCATCTTTCCGTCACGAAAGGCATGTTCACCTCTCTCGCACACTTCGCTACATTTTCTTTAGCCTGCTTCTTGGTCGCTACGAACATCACTTTACGACCTGACTTCGCTACTTGCTTAAGTGCCGCCGCTGCTTTGTCCATATACTCCATGGTCCTATTGAGGTCTATGATGTGTATACCTTTTCTTTCCATAAAGATGTAAGGACGCATCTTAGGATTCCACTTTCTTTTCATGTGTCCTAGGTGTGCTCCAGCATCTAATAGTTCTTTATATGTAGGTTTTGCCATTTTATTCTTTATTGAAAAAAATTAATACTAAATGATTATCTCTTAGAGAACTGGAAGCTCTTTCTTGCCTTTGGCTTTCCATACTTTTTCCTTTCCACGACTCTTGGGTCTCGAGTAAGATATTTTTTCTCTTTTAGAGACTTTTTGTTGTCTTCGTTGATGATAACAAGAGCTTTGGATATAGCTAGTCTGATGGCTTCTGCCTGACCTTTGAATCCGCCTCCTGACACATTGACCTTTAGATCATAAGACTTGAGACCTTCTACGATATTGAGCGGGTCTTCTATGTTATATCTTATGTTTTCCTGAGGAAAATACTCTTTGTAATCTTTTCCATTGACAAGGATATTGCCATTGCCCGCTTTCATGTATATTCTAGCGACAGCTGCTTTTCTTCGTCCTATTGTGTTAATAACTTCCATATAGAGATTATATATTAAGTTCTTTTGGTTGTTGTGCAGCATGTGGATGCTCTGATCCAGTGTACACATATAATTTTTTGAACATCTGTCTACCCAGTCTATTTTTAGGTAGCATTCCTCTGACTGCTTTTTCTATGATGTCTGTAGGCTTTTTGGCAAGTAGTTCTGCTGCCGTTCTTTCCTTTTGACCACCAGGGTATCCAGAGTATCTCTGATAAATTTTCTGCTGCATTTTCTGACCAGAAAATCTAACCTTTTCCGCATTGATAACGATGACGTAGTCTCCTGTATCTACATGCGGCGTAAAACTCGGCTTATGTTTACCTCTTAACACTGTCGCGATCTTTGTACATAATCGTCCGACGACATCTGATTGTGCATCGACGACAAACCATTGTCTCTCGACTTCTGATTTTTTGGCGGATGCGGTTTTGTAACTTAAAGTGTCCACAGTAATATGTTTACTTACTTAATTTGCTTTATTCTAAAGCGGTGCAAATGTATATTTCTTTTAATGAGAAAACAAGGGATTGGGAAGGAAAAGTTTGATAGGTGTGTGTATAACTGCCTGATTTTCAATAAAAAAATCGCATAAAATTATAAGAACGATAGTCTGTTAGGTGTAAATTAGACCTTTTCTATCTATCATGCGATTGATTTATATCGAGATCATCCATCGATTGCTTACTTACAGTGGTTTTAATCATACTGCTATAGATAAAAAACACCCTTTACTGAAATCTTATCAATAAAGGGTGCTGATAACGTTATAGTACTCGTAGTATCACTTACGCTTACCAGACCATAGCCCAGCCATGGGACAACCGCGTACAAGAGTCTCACCTTCCTCGGATTTGCTTTGATCAGGAAAGCCATCGAATAGATACTTAGGTGGTATAGGCTTACCAGCGGCATGTTCAGCAACAAGGTTCCATGTCTTAGCAGGGTCAGGTTGCTTCATAGAAAATTCTGTATAGTTCTGGCTTACTAAGGGTGCAACGACAGGGGCACCAGGCCAACCAGAAAAATAAAAAGAGTGAGGGTGTCTGTAAGCGGGTGCAGTTTGGTCATGTGCATCTGGCTCGACATAACTCTTGAAAGCATAGCCAAATAGGATACCTGGTTTTACATTAGGATCAGGTATCGGCGTTACACCAGTCTGAAAAGGTGGTTCACCCTTTGATGGTGGCTGATCAGGATCTTCGTTAAGGCTTGCCCAGAAAGAGTATCCTTGTATACGACCGCCTAGTCGCGCACTATCTCCAGGACTATAGGGAAGATGCTTGATAAAATCTCTTTTAGGAGGATGGTTAAGGGGTGACATCAGGCAGATAGGGGGTAAATTAACCTCCTCTGGCTTATCATCAAAGGTGAGATAATAAGCCTTATTACCAAGAGAGATAAAAGCAGATGTATAATTGTTTTGTGTCGGAAAGATAGGTAGACTCGCCTTATGATAGAGCTCCATCATGGCCCCTTCTTCTCCGTTAGGGCCGCGCCATGTGCTGTCATAATAGGTTTCGCCAGTAGATATTGTATAATCATCTCCTTCTACAAGTTTTCTAGGATAATCGTCATAGGGTGGTGGATCTTTCTCACCATTCTTATGTATTATATACATATTTTGCTGACCAATATTCTGGATACAGGGGGTCTGATGGTTCCCAAGGTTGGCGTGGATAGAGACCATCATGATTTAGGCATGGACTATATTCAGGAGGGTTATGTACACCGTAGGTCGGGAATATGTACTCTTCTGGAAATTTGTGGGGTTGATTTTCTGACATGCGAATTATTCTTTTTTTATGAAATTTTTTAATTATTGATTACTCTATAAATAAGCCACGGATCATCTGTCGATTCTCTTTTTAACAGCCAACAATTGACACCGACAATATTAGGTTGGAGGGTGTACTTTCCGATAGTATAAAAATGGTTCTCATCTCCTAGCGGAATATATTCCCAGTCATCGTAATCCATGACTAGTAAGTTTTTTTCCTTTCCAGAAGCACCCACATAGGCCTGGTATATCCCGTCATAATATGCCTGACGACCATAGATGAGACCAGTAATACTTGTTGATACTTGTACATTAGCGATGGCGACATCTTTGGTCGCCAGATTTTTCATTTCTTCAAACTTTTCTGCTGCATATAACTTATTCCAAGTGTCTGATAAAGTCATGAGTTCTGCAACGATAGAATCGTAGGTCTTTTGATCCATAAGGTTCAATTGTTTAGTGCACGATTAGTTTCTGTATATAACTTCTCCTGTCGATAATAGGACTTGCTGATCAGAAGAAAAATAGACGCAACAAGTATCACACCAGCGAATACATAGAGACCGCTCTGTAAGGTAATCGCCTGTGCTCCAGCCCAGGCATAGATAAAAGAGGCTGGCAGTGCTCCTATAAGCGCGCATATCATCAGCTTAGGCCAAGAAACTGCTGGCGAAGTACCTGCCAGGATTGCCACACTTTCAGCAAGAATAGGAATCGGACGTGAGAGAATAATTCCCACAGCACCCCAGTCCCGTATAAAAGCAGATGCCGCGATACGGTCGTCTGTAGACACGTATCTTCCGATAACCCCATCCTTCCTTCGTCCTAACCAAAAACCGAACGCCGCCGCGCCAAGGTTACCCACCAGAGATAATAATGTACCGATAACAATGCCGTGTATAGCCCCCAAGGCAGTCATCACAATAGTAGAAGGCACTGGAAGTAAGACGTCAGCGATAAGCAAACCAACTCCCATCAGGCTACTCGATATATTACCCGCTATGAGCCAATCGGAAGGATTATGCCATGCATCAGGTAAGATGAATAAGCCTATACCAAAAAGAATCAGCAATACAATGGCTAGGCCAACCAATAGGAACAAATATCGCTTCATCCGTTACTTGTTAAGGTTGACGTATTCGAATGGTGGTCCACAGTTAAGACCCACTTTGCCTGGATAAGGCATGGAGACTAGTTTTTCTCCCACGAGTTTTATATCATACATCAGACCTATGGTGGCGTCAAATTTTTCTGGCTCCCCATTAAAGGCTTGGTGTAACGTCAGGAGCAACTTTCTGTAGACATAGTTAAACTGATCTGCTTGTCGGCGTTGAGCACTTCCTTCTGGCAACTGGCCAGCCTTGGTATCCGCGTTTAGATTCCATAGTCCATCTACCTCAAAAGGAAACACAGGACCACTATAAGAATATTTGCCAGGGGCATCAGGATCTTTTACAAGGCGTCGCCCATAATATAACTCTGCGAATCGGTAATAATGCGCCAGTTCTCCGTCCGGGTCTAGTGGCGAACCGTCTTCTGTACCTTCACTAGTGCCTTCTCCTTGCTCTACAATAATATCAATGGCCTTAATAGCATCATCTACCGTGCGGATGTGGAAACAATCGTCTGAGGGGTAATACTTATCAGGAATGACCTGCGGTCGATCTGCTCCTGGTAATAGATCAAGATCTAGGTCTAGTAGTTTCTTTTTTATAGCATTATAAAATGCACCGATGGTGGCATACTCAGGTTCTTCGATTCCGCTTTCAGCACTTGATAAGAGACCTTTAGGTGGGCCTTCTTTGACTTGATAGTGTATAGGACTTTCGGGTTGCTCTATAGACATGAAAACGTGGTGAAGCTGCTTCTTAGAGAAGCCACCCAGACTAACCGTAAGATAATTTTCATCCTTATCGTCTGGATCTTTGGCACTTATATTCATCGGCAGGGGGCTGGGATAATTGGGTATAAAGTCTTTATGTATAAAATTAGGATCACCTCCCAAGGCAATAAGAATGTTAGAGGCAATAGTCATGTGTAGCATTTCTTCTAGCACCACAGAATGTATGATCCCCCAGATTTCTCTATTCTTACCTGGCTTGAGAGAAAACATAGCCGTGAGATAAGGAGGGATGGTAGAGTGCTCCAGTTCTATAGCACCTTGCATGATACCGAATAAATCCTTTGGCTCTTTGGCAGCTTCTATTTTTTGTAAAAGTTCTGGTTGTAGTCTTAGCATGGTTTTTTATCGTCGGGTTATGTAATTGTAAGATTGATGGATCTATTCGCTAGAGAATAAATTATCCTTGGTTCTGGTATTAAGTGGTTGGCTGGTCGGGCTTACTCCTTCTATAAGATGCGGTATTGATGCTTTGTTATAAGCTGTAGGCATAGAGTGCAAATCATCAGCTCCCTTCATGCCTGTTTTCAGCCAGTTGACGATAGTTTTTCTTTTGCCTTCAGATAAGTCTCTCGAGACAGGCATGTACGTCGGATCATGGATATCACGTGTAAATGCGTAAAGCATAATTTTTTGTCGTTGCACTATTTCCTTGGGATTACCTAGGTCCAAGATATTCTTGGTCATCAAGGGATACAGATTGCGATATTGTGTCATAATCTCTGATATGTCACTCCACTCTGGCTCTTTTATTTCTTCGAAGGCATTCCTGACATGCATAATCAATCCATCCATCAGACAATTACCGAAAAATGTATATTGCTGTTCTTTAGGTAAGTTTTCTAAAGTATACCCAATCAAGAATATCTGACCGTCTATGTATCCACGCGGATTTTTTGGATCGAAGACAGAAACAGTTACTGTGGCTTCTCCATTATCATCTGATATTATTTCGGGACTTAGCTCACCATTGAGCAGTATAGTTTCTTTTGGCCAGCATGTGCAGGGTTCTATGACCTGACCACTGTCAGGGTCAATGCCTTTAGGCACTTCTGGCGTAATACATGTATTAGAGTCAACTAAAGGCATGTGGTTAGGCTCACACGGCTTAAAAGAAATTTTGCCGCCAGCTAGTTTTTTACCCCACTGATAAGTACGTACCTTAAACTGGAAATCAACAGAACCAGAAGACTTTGCGTCTATGCGCCTCACGTTATCGTCAGCACGTATTGACAATCCGTCTTTAGTTTCGCAAGCCAGAACTTGGTAGCTTTCTGGGTCTTCTTTTACGTTCGTAAAAAGAACAAGTTGTTTGGAGTCGATATACTCTCTTGCCTCATGACTGACTTTGAAATCAGAGATGCCTGCCGTCTGGAGTATCCAGTCTGTTTTGTAATATGGTATCTCCCCTATTTTGACAATCTTGTTGACACTGATTTTGTCTTTTTTATCTGAGCCAGATAGTACCTCTCGCAGCCTGTCTACTTTAGCAACGCCTATGCACAATTCTCCTTCCATATCTGTTTCCCCTAAAGGAGTACTAAGAGGTATGGAGCCTCCTATATCTATCGTGAGCATTGAGCTATCCTCGTCATAAAGACTATTGCTATATTGGAATTGTCCACCTATTCCTATAATCCTTCTTGCCTGAGGGTACTGTTTTGGTTCTCCTTCCAAGTAAGGACCTATAGAGCCCAGCAAGCGTCCAAGGGAAAATCTTTCACTACCTATTTCCTTATAATAACCGAAACTAACCAGTTGGCAGGAAAGTAATTTTGTTTTTTCCCATTGTCTTTTTAGCTCTGATAATATTTTAGACTTGTTGGCATTCTCGCCCCATTGGACATCACTTATTATAGAAGTCCATGATGCCCCTAGTGCTTGACCATTTATAACATCTTTAAATTGTCTGAATTGCAAATCTTTGAAGCCTGAAGGCTCTACAGTACCACTTAGTAGTACTTCGTTTTCATTATCATAGATGCATAATTTGAGTCCCCATAATTGTGAGGTAAATTGGAACTGGGGATCGAGGTCTACAATTTTGGCACTGGATGCGTTTAGAGGACCTGAGACATTCTTACCGATTATAGGGTCTTTTTCAGAATCGTTTGCCTGACTACCGTCAGGATAGCAGGCTTGCTTTACTGAACAATTGACTAATCGAAAGATAGAGCCTCCATCAGGATTCCACCAGCCTCCATGTCCAGACTCTTCCTGCATCCAATTATCTTCCGTAAATGCAGGATTATAATAATGTCTTACATCATTATTAACAGTATTGACATCAGCTTGAAAGTCGCCCGTGAATACGAGCCGAGGTAGATTGAGGTATGACATGTAACTTGGTTTTTTGAACTAACGATTTAATGTTGGCTCAACAACCTGTTAACACCATGACCTTAAGTACACCAACATTCTATCATAACTAATATACAATTCTAAATTGTCAATGAATAATTTTTATCGTGTTGATTTTATTTGGTTGGTATTGAACCGAGTTTTTTGGTGTGTTATTATGAATTACTTTAATGCTGAGATATTGAGAATAACTTCACAAAAAGTTATCGCTTCAACTTCCGAAAAAGAACTTACTTAAGAAACTTAACCGTCATACGACTGATGCGATCCTCTAATCTCTCAGAGGTCATTTTTTCTCTTAGACGGTCCACCATAATAGGAAAAGCGAGTGGCGTAGGGTGTGTCGGATACTGAAAGACGAACTTCTGGTTTTGTATTCTATTCAGTGCGCTTTTCATGCGAGTTTCTTCTAGCTGAAAGGTCATCACTTCTTCAAAGGTCTGTAGATAGAGTAAGTTGTCTGACTCGTAATCTTTGAATACATCAAAGAGTAAAGAAGAAGAAGCCTGCAAGTGACGATCTTTTTTGATCTTACCAGGAAAGCCCTGAAAAATCAATCCAGAAATACGCGCAATATCTCTGAATTTTCTTCGTGCCAATTCTGCGGCATTGATGCTGGATTGTATGTCGACGCTCAGGTTATGTGGAGAGAAGAGAGATTTAGAAAGTTCTTTTTCGATGTCTATTTTTTTGTCGCTGAGCAACTCAAAACCATAATCATTCATGGCTATCGAAAAAGTGATCGGCATTTTCTTGGCAAGCCTTTGTGCAATGAGTGCACCCATACCTTCATGGACATAGCGACCCTCAAAGGGGTACATAAGTAGGTGATAACCTTCCTTAGACTCGAAGTATTCTATTAGAAATTCTTCTTCCGACGGAAGAATACTTTTTTCTTTTTGTAATTCCAGTAAGGGCTCTAATCTGTTCAATTCTTTTTCGCCCCTTCTATCTTTTTCATACTGGTATAGTTTAGTGCGTAGGACCTCTGACATTTCTGTACTAAGTGGCACGCGACCACCAAGATAAGAGGGAATCCTTTTGGTAACTTTTTTACTTTTTCTGACTAGGACATTCATATCTTTTATCATGACTAACTGAAGTGGTCGTCCTGCAAACCAAAAGCTATCTCCTACATTGAGGTGGCTTACAAACCATTCTTCTACAGATCCGATGCGGCCACCTTTGAGATATTTGACATTGAGCATGGCTTCGCTGGAAATCGTGCCGATAGAAAGTCTGTGGCGCTGAGCAATTCTTCTGTCGATTACCTTATAGATGTTTTTTTGGATAATTACTTTTTGAAATTCGTCATACGCTTTGAGAGACTGAGAACCGTGTACTAAGAAACTGAGAATCTTATCTAAGTCTTCCTCTGTCATACTCTGATAACAGTGAGTCTGTTTTACCTCTTGATATATTTGTTCTGCCTCAAATCCTTCTGAGACAGCAAGCGTCATTAAATATTGTATCAGCACATCCCAGGAGCGTATATAGGGAATACGTACCTCTACGTTTTTTATTTTGAGGGCATCTCTTAGTGCCGCCGCCTCGATAAGCTCTAGAGTATGCGTAGGTAAAAAATATATCTTGCTTACCGCACCTGGAGCATGACCAGATCGTCCAGCACGCTGCATAAATCTCGCGACACTTTTAGGACTACCTATCTGTATGACATTCTCTACAGGCCTAAAGTCTACCCCTAGATCTAAACTAGAGGTGGCGATAACGGCCTTGAGTGCGCCTTCGTATAATTGTTCTTCGACCCAGTTACGTATATCTCGACTTATGGAGCCATGATGCACGGCCATGCTGCCAGAGAGCTCTGGTGCAATATCCAGCAGCTTTTGATACCATATTTCGCTTTGTGCTCTGGTGTTAGCAAAGATGAGTGTGGTCTTAGACGCTTTGATGATGGGTACTAATTTGTCAGCGAGTTTTAGTCCTAAGTGACCAGCCCATGAGTACTTTTCTATATTATCGGGAAAGATAGAGATGACTTCTGTTTTCTTAGGTACTTCTGCTATGATGATCGGGCTGTTCGGTTTTTTGTGTTCTCCCAGAAGGACATCGAGTGCTTCGTCTAAGTTTCCGATAGTTGCGGATATACCCCAGACGGACAGATTAGGATTGAGACCGCGCATTCTAGAGATGGCGAGCTCGCATTGGACACCACGCTTAGATCCCATAAGTTCGTGCCATTCGTCCAGGATAATTGTATCTAGACTTTTATAAAACTTAGTATAACCCTTGGTTGCTAAGATAACATGCAGGCTCTCTGGTGTGGTAATGAGGACTTCTGGTGGGTGGCTCATTTGCTTTTTGCGCTGCGTAGACGTGGTGTCTCCACTGCGTATCTCTACACGCCAATCTAGGTCATAACCGAGTATCGCTTTTTCTATAGAAATTTTGATCTCTTTGGCCAGCGCTCGTATGGGTGTAATCCAGATTATTAATGGACCATGTCTTTTATTCCTTTTGATGGTCAAACTTCGACATAGGGCTCCGACGAAAAGGGCATAAGTTTTACCACTACCTGTGGGGGCATTGACGATCCCACTTTGGTTCGCGCAGATGGCATTCCATGCAGAGGTCTGAAAAGGAAAAGCCGACCAGCCCATAGACTCAAACCAATCGTGCGCTTTTTTTATATGTTCTTTAGCTAGATTCAATCAGAAGACAAGAATTTCTTGATATCATCTAAAGTATTTATTTCGCTTACTGGTTTATCTTTTCGCCATCTTTTTATTCTTGGAAAGCGGAGTGCAATACCAGACTTGTGTCTTTTAGATTCGGCGATACCTTCGAAGGCGACTTCGAAGACTAACTCAGGACGTACGCTACTGACAGGCCCAAATTTTTCTAATGTATTCTTCCTAACAAATTGTGAAACTTCTCGGAACTCTATATCTGTCAGCCCACTATAGGCCTTGGCGAAAGGAACTAACCTATCTCCATCCTTAAGCGCAAAGGTAAAATCGGTAAATAGGTTAGCACGACGACCATGACCCCTCTGAGCATATATCATGACGGCGTCTATGGTCATAGGGTCTACCTTCCATTTGTACCAATCTCCTTTTTTACGTCCTGTCTTATATGGTCCTGTTTTTCTTTTGAGCATAAGACCTTCTGCATCTTTCTTGCGGATGTTATTTCTTATGTCATGCAGTTCTTCCCATGTCGAAAAAGAAACCAAGGGAGACAACCGAAGTGGCATCTCTGAGGAGATACCTAAAAAAAGTTTTTCTAGTAGGAGTCGTCTTTTCTGTTGCTGCTGATCTCTGATGTCCGCGTTATTTAATTCGAGTAGGTCATAGACCATCATCTTGACAGGATACTCAGTTCTCATTTTTTTAGATACGGCTTTCCTTCCTATTCTTTTTTGTAGAGCATTGAATGAGGCGATCTTTTCTTCTTTTATAACAAGGACTTCTCCATCTATAACAAAATCATCTGGAATATCTATTAGAGCATCGAACTCTGGATATTGATGTGTGACAAGTTCTTCTCCCCGTGACCAGACATAGATATGACTATCTCTTTTTATAATCTGCCCTCTGATACCATCCCATTTATACTCTGCGAACCAGTCATCTGGTGCGCCCAAATTCTGTAAGTCGCTGTCTAGAGCATAAGCCAAATAGAAAGGATATGGCTTAGATAGATTGTGCTTCTGATCTTCCGTCAGGAGTAATTCCTGATAGCTGATGTTCTGTGGCGTCCAGTTACCCATGAGCTTATGCGCTATTACATTTTCTTCTTGTCCGAGAAGTCTAGAAAGGGCTTTGACGATAGTTTTTTGTGCGACGCCCATACGGAAACCGCCAGTGATTAGTTTATTGAAAAGAAAGCGTTCGTCACTATTAAGAGCACTCCAAGCGTATAATATTTTTTCTTTTTTTTCTTCTTCGGCTAGTTCTTTGAGATCTATGATGTATTGGATCCAATCGCTCAGAGTTTTACTTTCCTTATTCTTATTAGCAGGCGTGACTTTGGATATCGTTTCGGCCAGATCGCCTACGATGTGATAAGTTTCTTCAAAGAGCCACTGAGGTATATCGGCTAGTTCCGCAGCCCATGTCCGCAATAAGGTCGTCGTGACACTTCGCTTTGGTCTTTTATGAGAAAAGATGGCGATACACCAGAGCTTATCCAGATCTTGAGCTTGCTCAAAATAATTTACAATGGCGGAGATTTTAGCATTGCTACTCGTGGTGGATTCTATAGCCTGGAACAGTGTGCTAAATTGTTTCATACCTCTTCGGTTTCTACCATTTTTTCACCTTCGAAAGCTGTTTCGACCGTCTGCGATGGTATACCTTTTTCGTTTAACCACTTTGAGAATATATCGCTATATCCATGTGTGACATATACTTTTTGTGCACCTGTGTCTCTTATGGCTTGATTGAGTCCAGCCCAGTCGGCATGATCGGATAGCACAAAACCATGTTCGACATTGCGACGACGTCTCGCGCCTCTCAGAGCCATCCATCCAGATGCAATCGCTACAGAAGATTTACCTAGCTTTTTGGACAAAGAGTCTATCGCTGCCGGTGGACATATAAAGAGGGCTTCGGTATTATTATAATTATCTCCGATGGGATGACTTTCTTTCATCTTGATACCTGATGCGATGATGGCTTCATTAGTATTGGCAATAGCGGGATGACAAAGGACTGGACCTATGGAGTGATCTACATTCTGTATCAGGCGTTGCGCTTTTCCTAGGGAGTATGCGGATATGAGACTTGGCACTTTTTGTTCTTTATTATGAGACCACCATTTATTGATCTTGTCCATTACGACACGTTGGTCTTCCCACTGGAAGACTGGCAGACCAAAAGTGGATTCTGTAATAAAGTAATCGCAGGTAACAGGCTGGAAAGGGACAGAAAGGTTGTCATTTTCTATTTTGTAATCACCTGATATAACCCATGATTCTTTGTTATTCTGCAACTTAATCTGTGCCGATCCCACGACATGCCCTGCGGGATGAAAGGAGATGGTTACACCATTTATATTAATGGTTTTTTCGTATTCTATTCCTTGGACATTGATGTTACCCAGTCTATACTTTAATATATTAATACTATGGTGGTGGCACAGATAACCCTTATGTCCGCGTCGGGCATGATCTGCATGAGCATGCGTGATAAGTGCCTTATCCACTGACTTCCATGGATCAATATATACATCTGCCTGTGGACAATATATTCCTTTGGACGTAAAGCGGATAAGAGGAGCCACCCTTAGTTATGAATGAAATCAGCGACTAACTGAAATTCAGGTATGTAGGCTTTGAATGTCGTATTGTCTATAAGTCTTTTCATCGAGTAATAACCCGTCATCTTTCCGAATGGTGTGGCTAACGGACACCAAGAAGAATAGTTATATATTTCTTCTGGCTTGATGATCGGTTGTTTACCTATAACGCCAGTACCTTCTACTTCTTTGATATCTAGATTGGTGTCTTTTATCATCCAGTATCTTCTGAGCAGTTGTATCTCGAATGGACTTTGGTTTTCTATTTCGACCACATAAGAAAAGGCAAAATATTGGTTGAGAGGCTTAGATGATCCAGCCTCGTAGTATGATCCTACACGGATAGTTATTCCTTCTGTTGTTTTAGTCTCTATTGTCACTTGATAACACCTTTTCCTTAATTATACTCTCTGCGTCTGATAACGCAATGTCTAACTTATCATTCAATAAAACAAGGTCAAAAGAGTTTTCGTACAGTAATTCTTTTTTTATTCTATTGACCCTCCTTTCGAAACTTTCTGCCGATTCTGTTTGTCTATCGGTAAGACGCTGGATCAACGTCCTAAATGATGGTGGCTTGACGAATACCACGAGACATTCGTCTCCATACTTATCTTTAATCGACTCCGCACCATGCACATCTATATCGAATATTATGACCTTACCTGCGGCCTTCAGTCTTTCTATTTCTGAGTAAAGCGTGCCGTAGTAAGACCCTTGATAGACTTCTTCCCATTCTACGAAATCTCCATCGTCTATTTTTGACTTGAATGTTTCTTCCGTCATAAAGTAGTAGTCCTCGCCTTCGACCTCGTTTTCTCTTCTTTCTCTCGTGGTCGCAGACGTCGAAAAACCAAGCACATCAGGAAAGACCTCTAATAAGTGCCTGACTATAGTTGTCTTTCCCGCACCAGAGGGTGCCGTAAAGACTATGAGATTATAATTATGGTTTTCTGATCCGAGCACTAGACTATATTTAGCATTTGTTCTTTTATTTTTTCTAGTTGGTCCTTCATCTTGACGACAACTTGCTGTATTTCTGGATGCTGTGCTTTGGCTCCTAAAGTATTAATTTCTCTACCCATTTCTTGAGCAATAAAAGACAGTTTTTTTCCTTTCTCGATTTTTTGAGATGATACCTCTTCGAGGAAGTACTTACAGTGCTGAGCCAGTCTTACCTTTTCTTCGTTGATATCTATTTTTTCTATATAGAAAATTAGCTCCTGCTCAAATCTGTTCTCGTCTATATTATCATTACTCAGATGTAGTTTCAGATTTTTTTTGATCCTTTCTTTTAAGATACCAATGCGTTCTTCTTCATAAGGGCCGACCTCATTCAGTAGATTTATAATATTATTGGCCCTTTCGGATATGTCTTTTTTTATGGACTCTCCTTCTTGCGATCGGAAGTTCATCAGCTTTTGGACCGCTTCTTCAGCGATTTGTTTGACGATCATCCACTCTTGATCACTTAGAGCTTCTTCGTTAGTCTGTACTACATTGGGTAGTCTGATTATAGATTGTAGTATGTCCCCTTGATCTATATTATTGGTATCAGCGAAACCCTTCAGTGCGTGATAATACTTTTGCATGAGAGCCTGATTGATTTCGCTATCCTCAAGTCCCTCAGCAGACTCTATAACCAGATGTGCATCAAATTTGCCCCTTATGGCATTCTGCAATATTACCTTTCTGAGTTCTATCTCTCGGTTCATGATATTGTCAGTGGATCGCAGTCTTATATCGGTATTTTTGCCATTGAGAGACTTTACTTCGAATCGAAACTTTTTTCCATCCAAATCTCTGGAAGACTGCCCATACCCCGTCATCGAATATATCATACGGTCAATAATCTTTTTTAATTAAGAAAAAATTGAACTTCAACCTAGGAACAACTAATTACCTATGAAAAGACTATGCCATAAAGTGCTATTCCCTTGAATAAGAGAGAATTACGTGCTATTTGCTAATTATAAGCTGAATAACTTAAAAAAGCCAAGCAATAGTTTCTATAAATGATAAATTTTCCGAAATTTGGCGTCCCTAATGGAAAACCCAGCATAAATGCTTATTAATCAACAAATTATGAATCCATGAGAAAAGCAGACTTGGTGACAACAATAGCTGATAAGACAGGTGTGCCTAAGGTGGATGTACTAGTTACGTTGGAAGAGTTTTTTAAGGAGGTCAAGCAGTCGTTGTCCACTGGAGAAAATGTATATATAAGAGGGTTTGGCTCATTTGTAATAAAGAAGAGAGCAAAGAAAATAGGAAGGCATATCAAGCAGAATGTAGCCATAGAGATTCCAGAACATTATATTCCCGCATTCAAACCAGCAAAGATTTTTGTTGATCAAGTAAAAGATAATGTCTCATCACTACCAGAAGAGAATGGAGTAGATGGGGCTTGATCGTCAGCACTATATAAGTATTGCGATTTTTACGGTCTTGTTTTTTGTGATGTACTTTGGTTGCAATACAAAACCTGAAAAAAATATATCGACCACAGAAAAGTCTGAGGTCGCAAAAGAAATCTCCTCAGAAATGAGGTCATGGTTAGATGAGGCAGATAATAAGCTCTCAGAACAGCAGCTTGCTGAAGTGGTGTCACTCAGAGCAGATCTGGACAAAGCAGATAATAAAAGCAAAAAAGAAGAGGCTAACAAAGCCTTGGCTTCTTTTTGGTATTCTGTGGGGAACCCTCTGATATCTGGGCATTATGCGGAGAACATAGCTCTGTCTCAAGGTACGGAAGGTGCCTACAGCATTATGGGAACGACTTTTGCAATTGCTGCCAAGAGTAACCAAGAGGAGTCCATAAGACAGTTTGCCATAACTAAAAGCAGAGGCGCATATAATAAGGCGTTAGAGCTTAATCCAGATAATGTCGACCATCAGATTAATCTGGCCCTCAGCTATGTAGATGTTATGGATAGAGACAATCCGATGAAGGGAATATTGATGCTGAGGCAGTTGAGCGAAGATTATCCTGAGAATCCATTGGTATTATTTCAGTTAGGTAGACTCTCATTAGGAACTAACCAACTAGAAAAAGCGGTTAATAGACTTACGAAGGTAGTCGAAATAGACCCTGACTATAAAGAAGCCTACTGCCTACTCGCAGAAACCTATAATAAAATGGGTAACCAAAGGGAGGCGGAAAGTGCTCAGAAAAAATGTGAAATAAATAAATAAAAAATATGCCTTGCGGTAAAAAAAGAAAACGTCATAAAATCTCAACGCACAAGCGTAAGAAGAGGTTACGTAAGAATAGACATAAGAAAAAGAACAAATAATCTGCTGAATCTTTTTCTGAGTTATATTATCTCAAAGTGTTAGGTCATAATATAATCTTTCTATACTAACAGTAGATGTATCCTTATCTGCGATGACTAGATAATATATAAGTCGTATACCTCAGCTAAAGGATTTAGAACATAAAATTTAAAAGGCTTTGGAAAAGGAGTTATTAATAAAGTCAACTCCCACAAATGTCGAAATCGCATTATTAGAAGATAGAAAACTGGTCGAACTGCATACGCAGAAGAACGATGACCAGTTCGCCGTAGGCGATATATTTTTAGGTCAAATCAAAATGCTCCGACCAGGACTAAATGCAGCATTTCTCGATGTGGGTGTCAGGAAAGATGCTTTCCTGCATTATACTGACCTCGGTCCTCAGATCAAATCTATACAAAAGTATACCAAGCAGGCTATCGGCAAACAACTGCAAAGTCAGCTGCTGGAAAACTTTAAGCTAGAAAAGGATAATGATAAACATGGTAAAATAGACCAGGTTTTCAAAAAGCATCAACCAGTACTAGTACAAATACTCAAAGAACCCATCTCTACGAAAGGTCCGAGACTGACATGTGAGATTAATCTAGCCGGTAGATTTATCGTCATGACGCCTTTCCGCAACGGCGTCTCCGTCTCTAAAAAAATTGTCAGCCCAGAAGAAAGAAACCGTCTAAAGGTTCTGATAGAAAGTATCAAACCTAAGAACTTTGGATTCATAATAAGGACCGCGGCAGAAGGTAAAAAGGTTGCGGATCTGCACGACGAAGTAAGTAATCTGTCCAACAGGTGGAAACTTATTACGGAAGAACTAAAGAAAAACTCTAAACCAGGTAAATTACTCAGCGAGGTCAACAAGACTCAAAGTCTTATAAGAGATGTCGTCAACGAATCATTCAATAGGATAACAATAGATGACAAAGACCTACATCGAGACCTCAAGGCTTATCTAAAAAATGTAGCCCCGGAATCTGCGAAAATCGTAAGTCACTACAAGGGAAAAAGACCAATATTCGAAAACTTTGGTGTGACCAGACAGATCAAATCTTCCTTTAGTAAGACACCGACTATGTCCAGTGGCGCCTATCTCGTCATAGAGAATACTGAGGCGATGCACGTCATAGACGTCAATAGTGGTCCGAAAGCACAACGTACAGATCAGGAGTCTGCAGCTCTCAAAGTCAATATAGAAGCTGGGAAAGAAATAGCACGTCAGTTAAGATTAAGAGATCTGGGAGGTTTGATAATCATCGACTTCATAGATATGCGTAATAAGGAGAATAAAAACATTCTCTATGGAAAGATGAAGGAATTTATGAGAGATGATAGAGCGCAGCATACGATCTTACCGCTAAGTAAATTTGGCCTCATGCAGATCACAAGACAACGTGTCAAACCGGCTCTTACGATCAACACGATGGAAGTCTGCGCTAGTTGCAATGGTACGGGTAAGGTAGAACCAAACCAATTATTGGAGGATAGCATAGAGAGAAACTTGAAGTTGGTCCTGGAGGCATACCCTAAAATGAAGATTGGCCTGACGGTGAACCCTTATATATACGCTTACCTAAAGAGAGGCATTTACTCTAAGCAGTTAGAGTGGTATATAAAGTATAAAAAGTGGATTCCATTAAAATCTAATGAAGAGTTTTTATTCAACCAATTTAAGTTCTTCAACAAATTTGATGATGAGATACGTATAGGAGAGTAATATGATACCTCTACCAGAAGGAACACAGCACGTACTTTACGGTGTTCTGGATTGGGGTTTGGGTCATGCGACACGTAGTATTCCTATTATAGATTATCTCCTGCTAAAAGACATCAAGGTGACCATCGCCACGGATGGTCAAGCTAGACAATGTCTCAGGGATAGATATAGAGACTTAGACTTTGTAGAGTTAAAGTCTTATGGTGTAACCTACAAGGGAGACTCCCTTCTGAGCATCGTTACTAGAAATATTCCTAATGTTTTGGCAGCCATTATTTCTGAAAATCGTCGTGCCAAAAAGCTGGTAAAACAGATTCGCCCCGACCTTATTATCTCAGATAGCCGTTTTGGATTCAGATCTAAAGACACACCATCTTATATATTAACTCACCAACTCAATCTGCAAGCAGATAACTCCATAATGAAAGCTCTGCTTAATACCATTAATACGATGCTGCTCAATGGATTTGACCTCTGTTTAATTCCTGATACCAAGAACTCCACCTTATCAGGAGAGCTGAGTAAAAATAACCGCATCAGGGATAAATCATACATCGGTCCATTGTCAAGATTAGAAGAAAAGCCTGTTGAAAAGAAATACTTTCTTTCCATTATACTCTCTGGACCAGAACCAGCTAGGACAAAACTGGAAAATGCTTTAATACCACTGTTATCAAAGATCAAAAAAAGGACTCTTTTAATCAGAGGTGTTACGACAGGTCTGAAGAAGTCTATAGATAACTATAATCTGGAAATTATAAACCGTGCCGACTCTAACCAAGTAAATGATGCCATATTAGCATCAGAGCACATAATATGTCGGTCTGGATATTCTTCTGTTATGGACTTATATAGTATAGCTAAAGGTGCATATCTCATTCCCACACCGGGACAGACGGAGCAGGAATATCTAGCTGATTACTTGCACGGAAAAAATGGATTTTTCTCATACAAGCAAGACTCATTACAAGAATTATATGATCTTATATTGAATATATAATTCGGCAGAAATCAGTCATTTTCATAGTATCACATTTTCTATGTATTAAGCGACTCTAATGGCTTATAATTGCTTATGCAGGACAATTGATATAAATCAAAGATCAATGCAAAAGAATAGATTAAAATTCTGCTATCTTTAATCGTATCAATATTTATTAGATCTATAAAATTCTTATATGAAAAGATATTTACTCGCTTTATTATTCTGTGGAGTTTCCGTTTTATCCTTTGCTCAGCTTAGGCACGGTACCACGATTCCTGGAAACATTACAGGAACAGATGCTATAACAGGTGAGGCTGTCGATGTACAGGCTTGGCTGGATGATGGCAAGACGGTTGTTTTGGACATATTTGCTACATGGTGTGGACCTTGTTGGTCTTTTCATGAGTCTGGATGGATGGAAGAACTATACTTAGCGTATGGTCCAGAAGGTACAGACCAGATCAGAATCCTTAGTGTAGAGGGTGATAGCAGAACGCCGATAGAATCATTGTTTATGGAGACGGCAACGGACTCATGGGGAGATTGGACGACTAATCCAGCGACGGGAGAGAATATTCCTTACAACCTGATAGATGAACCGTCAGTTCCTTCACTTATGCAAATAAGTTACTGGCCAACCTTATATATTATCCAGCCAGATGGAAGGATTGTAGAATTAGGTTCTACTATGCCTGGTCCATCAGTCAGATATGACGAAGAGTTTTGGTTATCTGCAATGGGGATTAATACGGAGTCTAGTGCCAGAGTATCTGGTAACTTTAGATTTGGATCATTTTGTTTCGATACCGAAGTAGAGCCAACGGTTGATATATTCAACTATTCTCAGATGGATATTGAAGCGGCCACTGTAGATTTACTTATAGATGGAAATGTTGTACAATCTGCAGTAGTTAATGACATAGAGTCTTACAATTTTGGTGAGCCTATCGTTTTTGACCCTATTTTGATAGATGCCGATGCACATACTATAGAGGCACGTATATCCGAATTGGATGGACAAACTGGAAAAGACTGGGTCGGAGCTGAAGGAGAAACTACAGCTAGATATTCGGTAGCAACAGAAAAGTTTACTTTACTTTTCACAACGGATTTTTATCCAGCAGAAACGACTTGGAGACTAGTGGACGAAGATCTTAATATCTTGGCACAAGATGGTCCATACCAAGCAGGAACTGAAGATCAATTTGGTGGAGGAGGTCCTGATGCTTCTAGAACCTTTGAATACGAAGTGGAAACGACAACCGATATTTCTTGTCTTTCTATGCAGATTTTTGATTCTGCAGATGATGGACTTGGTTCTCTTACTTTTGATCATGTTAATAACGAAACTCCTCCAGGTGTAGAAATCATAGATCAATGGGGTAATATCATCAAGCAAAATGTTATTAGATTGAATGCAGACCAGACGGCGTTAGAAGAATTAACAGGAGAAGGTACTAACTGGGGAAGCTCAACTACAGTTAATATCAATACAGAACAAACGACGGGCGTAGAGGATATAACTGAACTCGATGAGTCTAAAGTATCTCCTAATCCAGTAGCAGAAATACTTAATATAGAATTATCATTCTCTGAGAATCTAGATTATCGTGTTACTGTTGTTGATATATATGGTCAGAATGTAAAAGATTTTGGCAGATATAATGACAAGCATTTTTCTCAGAATTACGATGTGAGTGATCTCGCTTCAGGCGTGTACTTCATATCCGTGCAGTCAGATAAAGGACAAAATATGATCAAGTTTTCTAAGATCTAACAGCTAATTTATATTAGTAGATATAAGGGGAACTTCTCTACTGAGAAACTCCCCTTATTTTTTTAGCCAATCCATGCTTTAAAATCTTTGACCTTTTCTCTACTTACTATTATTTCGTGGTCAGGAGCTTGATTGACTTTTACTTTCAGACGAGAATTGGAATAGGTTATAATCTCAGATATAGCCGTAATAGAAATTATATATCCCCTATTTACCCTATAATAATCTTTAGGATTGAGCTCAGAGAAGACTTGCTCTATTGTCTTTTCTATTGGGTAAGATCTTCCTTCCGCCGTGAAAAGATAATTCATTTTGCTTTCGCTATAAAAGAACAAAATGTCTTTCAGAGAGTAGGTTTTTATTTTATCTCCTACGCGCACGCTGATACGTTCGCGATATTCTGTTGCTGGTTGGGTTTGTTGTCCCAGTATCAGGCTAGATAGCGCCTCTAAATTAATTTGCGGTTTGATGGTGTTTTTATATTTGGCTAATGCGGCATCTAACTCTTCTCCATCTACGGGCTTCAGCAAATAGTCAATACTATTTTGTTTGAATGCTTTGATGGCGTATTGGTCATAGGCGGTTGTAAATATTATCGGCGTAGATAGAGTCTGCTCTGCTAAGGCATCGAACACTAGCCCGTCACTCAGATGAATATCAAAAAAGAATAACTCAGGTTGATCTTTTTTGGCTAATTGAACCTTGAGCTCTTTTACTGTAGAAATTATTTCTATGACGTTAATCTCACGGTCCGCCAACATACGCTGTAGTCTTCTAGCGGCGATGGATTCGTCCTCTACGATAATAACATTCATATAAGGGGCAGTGTGACTTTAAAGTAATTATTATCATTTACAAAATGAAACCCCGGTACAGCATGTAGTTCATACCTCTTAGCAATATTTTCTAATCCGATACCATTACTCTCGGATAGTCGTGATCGTTCTTTTACATTATTACTGACGACAAGATTGTTTTCCACTTTTGCGATATTGATCTGCAATGGGTTGTTGTCATCGAAGGCATTATGTTTGATGGCGTTTTCTAAGAGCAACTGGAGACTGAGGGAAGGAATTTTATTACCCATGGCATCCTGAGGCACTGCTATATTGATATTGACACCGTCCTCAAATCTTGTTTTTTGTAGTTTAAGATACTGATTGGCAAAAGCCAGCTCTTCTTTTACACTACTGAGATCTTCATTTCTTTGCTCAAGGATATACCGATATATTTTTGACAGACCGCCCAGAAACTTTTGTGCCCGCTCGGAATCTTCGTCTATAAGACCTGATAGTACATTAAAGCTATTGAAAAGAAAGTGTGGATTGACCTGTGACTTAAGCGCATTGAGTTCGGCAGAAATTTTTTCCTCTTTTAGTTTTTCGCTTATTCTCATCTGACTAATGAATCCATTGAAAAAACCGACGGCATGAAAATATAATGTAGCAATGAGACATATTGTCAGAGAAACAATAAACGTATTGATATAATCTCTCGAAAAAATATTGACACTATCATTACCAAGGTAAAATCTGCTAAAAACATACAAGAGAATCATTAGGATACCAACATTCATAACTATAAATGATGGTATCCCCCACAATACTCTTTTCTTTGGTTCTTCATGCCATGGGAATAATCCATTGAGCCATTCGTTGAGATAGGCGTTAGCGAAGTAGAAAGGTATACCGAAGTAAACGTTAGAAAAGATCCAGCGACCTATATTTGGCAAGTTGATATCATTATCATGTAAAATCTGAATAGCAATAGTAATCAGACATAAGACAGCAATAAACTTAATGGCCTTCCTTACTTCTCCAAGAAAATATTCCATGCTTAGGATATAGATGTTATTCGCAGCCGCATTGAGTCATAGTAGCATCTAACCTTTCTACACCATAGGAAGGAAAAAATGCATCACCCTTTTCTGGGTTTTCAAACAAAGGCTTTGTTTCCTTCAGTGCATCACAAAATGTGGAAAGGTCTTGTCCAAAAAATCGTGCTGTTCCTATTTCGTATTCTATTTTATTGAATCGTGCTCGTGGATTATCAGGGTTTAGTTTTAGGGCTTTTTCGTGAAGTCCCATGATCTTATTAGAGTATTGCATAGCATACACCTCTGGTTCCATAGCCACATATCCTGTATATAAGACACCCTCTAAGGTTGTAATCTCTGAGTTGTCAGGAGATGCGACATGTGCTGCCGCGATATGTTCTTCGGCTTTTTTGAGCATTTCATTTGTTTTGACTTTGTCCTCGGTAGTAAAAGAAGAGGCAATAAGTACATTCGCAGCATAATAGTATGGCAACCAGTTTTCTTTTTCGGCGAGCGCTATTCTTTCAAAAAGGGCACTAGCTTCTGTTGTTTTATTTTCGCCCCATAGGCTGAAGGCTTTTTTCATTCCTTGCTCGTATGCTGTACCCTGTGAGAGGGCTATATTACTGAGTATGATAAGCGAAAGAAGACTTATATAATTTTTCATTGTATATGTTTTTTAGTGGTGTGATTTTAGTATTTGATAATTTCTGATTGTGCATTGGATTCGATAACAAACTTGGCATGTTTCCATTTAGGAGGACCAAATCGACCTTTAGCCCCTCTGGAAGAGGCATACGGCTCTACAGGAATACCTAAAAATCCAGTATCTAATTTTTTGTTGTCATTTTCGTCATGGAAAGTAGATATGGCATAAGTTCCATAAGGCACACCTTCTAATTGTACTGTTGCTGTTCTATTCTCAATATTTACGATGGCTTCTTTACATCCTTTTGACAGCCAATTTTCTTGAGAGTCGTAAAGAGAAAGGAATAACTTACCCTTATTTGACTTCAGCCCTTCTATCTGGATAGTGATAGTGCAAGTTTGTTGTTCTTTTGAAGGTTTGTCGCTTATAACCTGATCTTGCGCACTTATGTCAGAACATAAGAGAAAAATTGTGATAATAACTAATAAGCTTTTCATATATGAAATTTATTTTTTTAATAATTATAATTCAAATCTAAGTCAACTGACTAATGGATGAAAGTATATCATGACCAATTGTGGATTAGTCCTGACGAATTGTAAGAATGCTACAATTGGTCCAACTGGTTTTTAGTTTTGTCTTTACTCATAGTGATAAAAAACCCGACAAAGAAGAACTGATCGTCATTAGGTCTGATAAGTTCTGAGTTATACATGCCATCTGCATTAGGTGCAGATGAGTATCTATAACCAAATTCATTTTTGATTCGTGGCACATTAGATACGGATACAAAGAGGATTTTTTGTTGTGTTATCAGGTACGCCCAGCTCATACTAAGATTATGAAAAGGCTTAGACCTCTCTGACATAAAAGAGGGTGTATGAGGATTATCATAAGGCCTGCCACTGGCTAAGGTATACGTGACTCCTAGCTGAGAGTTGAGCTTAGGAAACCATTTTTTAGTAACAACGGATAGGTTGTGCGACGTAGAAAAATTAGGGGTGGCATAATCTGGATAATCAAGATATTTTCTTTCGTTATGCAACCAGCTGTAGCTAACCCACATGTCCACATACTTTATAAGATTATTAGCTCGCCAAAACACATCAATACCATAAGCTGCACCATCTCCACCATTAGCCGAGTTGCCTATTGATCTTTGTTCTATGTTCTGGTACGTCAGCAGATCTTTGTATGACTTATAATATCCCTCTAGTCTGATGATGTTTTTATCCGTCTTGTAATTATAATTGATGAGGTAATGCGTGGATTTTTCATTGATGAGAGTATTGTTCGTCTGTAATGACTCAGGGCCTAACTCTTGGTTATAGATACCTATCGCACCACTGATCTGGTCATTCTTACCCATCTTATAAGCCAAGGTGAGGCGTGGGTTGATTTCGTTAGTCTCCAGCAAGCTATTATACTCATAACGAGCCCCCAACTGAAAGGCCAAATCTTTGCTGAAAAAATAATCCAATGAAGTAAAAGCGGCTGGAATATACCTGGACACGGTTCCATTATAAAAGGTGACTCCCGTACTAGATTTATTAACGCCGTCTTCTTGCCAAGTGACTTCGGCACCATAGCTTAGGGATATAAAGTCACTGATGATACGCTTGAATGCCCCTTTGATATGCATCCCTTTCAACGAAGTCTGTAATCGAAAATCATCTACCTCTACCACATCTTTATTGTAGCCAAGACTTATTCCCATTTTGAGAGAAGTCTTATCGGACAGTATCATATTATAGGTGGAGTTAGTATATATGTTTTTGTTATCGACATCTACATCCTCACGGAGACCGCTATCTAGGTTGTTCTGAAAAACACCTACTATTCCCCAGTCACCGGCAATGTAGTTTTTGATCAGTCCTTTGGAGGTCTTGTGTCTGTGTACCAACTCTCCTGAGAAGCCTCGGAATGGTGTATTAAAATTGAGTCGAGTCGGAGCCAACAGATAATATGGTGTAAGATCTATATACGAACCACTGAAACTTACAGAACTATCGTCGCCCTTATGCGTATGACTTACGCCCAGTCCGACGGTCATCAGAGATAGATTACTTTCCGTCTGCTTAGGCTCATCTATCGTGTTCATATCCAGAATACCAGATAAGGCTTGCCCAAATTCCGCATCATAACCCCCTGTACTAAAGCTGACCCCTTTGAACAAAAAAGGTGAATACCTACCCCGACTTGGCGTACCACCAATGGTCCTCGTATAAGGAGAAAACACCCGCATGCCATCTATAAATATCCTTGTCTCTCGCGCATCACCTCCTCGGACAAACAGTCTACCATCATCTGCATTACTCTGTGTCCCTGGGAGTGACTGGATGGCTGCGACGACATCACCCATAGATCCAGCAGTAGTGACCATGTCTAAAGGTTTTAGGACTGCGACTTTGGAATTGTCGCCAGCCTTAAAAGTACTAGAAGTTATCTCTACGGCATCTAGCGTAGCGGCCGATGGTCTCAGTTTGATAATCAGGTTTTGCATTTCTTCTACTGGGAGCGTTCTTTTTTTGGCTTCATAACCAAGAAATGATATGGACAATACTTGATCACCAGATAGAGATGTCTCAAAGGAGAAAGAACCGTCTAGCTCAGAGGTTGTTCCATCATAACTTCCTTCGATAAAGACATTGGCACCTATAATGGGCTCGCCAGATTTTTCTGTTACGATACCTGACACCAGATTCTGAGCATTATGTGACACACTAACAAGTAGAAAGAATAATGATATGTATGTTTTCAGTTTCATGAGTACTAATTATACACCAAAAGTCATCTCAATAGGTGTAAGCACAAAAAGTAATAAGACGAACTGTAAGAATCGTGGGTTGAGTTGTAAAAAAAGAACACAAGTACTCCGAAGTATATCACATAATGATGATTCTTTCTATATGTGTATGCGATGCTTCATTTGTTTTGATGACCATAAAATAAGTGCCATTCTCTAATGAGCTAACATCTATTTCTTTTTCGTTGGTATATTGCCCAAGCAATTTTCCTCGAGCATCCATAAGCCGTATAAGAAGACTATCATGGCCTGCACATTGTATGTTTATAAGGTCCTTTGCGGGATTAGGGAAAACAGAGAGGGTAGGGGCTAAAAATTCGGACGACGACGTTATATCATCCTGTCCATCACAGTCCTCATCTATACCATTGTCAGGTATTTCCTCTGCATTAGGATTAATCTCAGGATTATTATCATCGCAATCCTCCCCGTCGTAATATCCATCCCCATCATTATCTACAAGAATGACATTATGATCTACAGCTGCCGTTCTATAACCATTGAGTAAGATCAGGCTGCTCTCGCAGTATTCGCCATTTTCATCTTCTGTGTATACTAGGCTGTTATCCATGCGTAGATAAGTATACTTGTCAAAATCTTCTGAAGCCCTAAAGCAAACCTGAAATATTGGACTTCCATCTAATAAAGTCTGAGGCAAGGCATTGGCATTAGTCCATAAGAAGGGCAGCTTTCCTAATGCTACATCTTCTTCGTTAAATGTCATAGGACCTATTAAGGATCCCGGCACCTGAAAACTGCCTAAGTAAACAAGCTCGGTAGAATCCCATTGCAACTCGGATTGGAATCCTATAATATCAATAAAATCACGAGTCAGAAATTCTACACAGAACTCATCTCCAGGCACTATGCTGTCTTTGGTAGTATCAAAATCAAAATATGTCGTATCCTTATTAGAGTAACCAATGGTTAAGAAGAATAAGAACGAAACAATAAGGGCAGGTTTCATACTATAATCTTTATTAGAAAACGAAGGTAATTCTAATAATCGATGACAGCCTTGTATATGTTATCAGAGTTTGACAAATTTAAAGAATTGATTTTTAGCTTTTAATATGTAAACGCCTTGACTTAGAGAGCTAATGTTCACTTCAGATTGTATGGGTTTTGATTTCATAACCACTTGATAGCTCATGTCGGCAATTGTGATCTCTTCTTCATCTATACCAGATACATGGATGTACATAGAGGATGGGTTAGGATAGATAGAAATTACTTGAGATGGGGTCTTGCCAGTAGATGTGGTTTCTTGATTTATAAATAGAGAAAAGAATTCCCATATTTCTTCCGCTGCTAATATTCCAGATCTGGACTGATTCCATGCACCTGGCCAATCATGCCCCCAGTTTTCTATAGGATAAAACCATACTTGATTGTTATTGTCTTCATCGGAGGAGGTATAATATTGCGCATTCAGATTACTACTGATTTCTGTGGTTTCTAAGATGTCCGTCTGATTGGTCGTGGTCCAAAATTCGTTGACCCCTTCTGCTCCAGGGCCACCACCCCAGCCACCACCAGGATTCCAGTTGCCATCATAGGGTACGACGTTATCATCGACTCCTGATATTTGGAACACAGGGACTGGCTTATCAGGATTACAATTATTCCAATCATATCCACTCATCGTTCCAGTAACCGAGGCAATCGCCTTAAAGACATCAGGTCTTTCGCAAGCCAAGGTATAGCTCATAAATCCACCATTGGACATACCGCAAGAAAATGTATTGTCAGCACTTAGATTATATTCTTCGTGTAAAAAAGAAGATAGCTCACTTAAGAATCCAATGTCGTCTGTATCGCTGATACTGAGATTAGCATTCCAATGTGTTGTGCCTCTAAAGTCCTCAGTCCCCTGTGGATAACACACAGCAAAACCATGTAAATCAGCCTGTCGTGTCATACCGCTATATACACTGATATTGCTTGCACTACTAGTGTAGCCATGCAGTACAAATACCAAAGGCGCACTAGGGCTTAAATTGTCTGGAAGATGGAGCAAGTATTCTCTTTCTACCCCATTGTGATCAAAGGTGAATTGCTCTTGTCCTGTCAAGTGAAAACCTAATAACTGAACGCATATAAAAGAAATAAATAGTTTCATCTATGTGGTGATTACAATTAAAATTAGCCAATAATCGGAAAGATAGTCATATTTAGTTTAGACTAATAAAATCATAGTACTCCTAAAGTTCTATTTTGATTTACTTTGCTGAGATAATACTTATTAGTGCAACAAGCATTCCTCAAAAACATCTTTTTACTACTACTCGCCAATGTCTTGATTAAGCCGATATATATTCTTGGCATTGATGCTCAAGTGCAGAATACAGTTGGTGATAATGAGTATGGGGCGTATTTCGCAATATTTAACTTCTGTTTTTTATTCCAGATATTTCTTGATTGTGGTATACAGAATTATAACTCTCAGTATCTATCGCGACATCGGGATCAAGTAGAAAAACAGTTCGGTATTGTCCTGAGTACAAGGATACTTCTTGTTCCTGTTTTCGCGCTGGCCACTATTTTATTTGCATTCATTCTTGGTTATGAGAGTCGATACCTCACCTTGTTCTTAGGTATCGGAGTGATTATGAGCCTACAGACAGGTTATGTGTATCTGAGAAGCAACTTTTCTGCTTTGGGACAGTATCGCACAGAGACCTGGTTGTCAGCCCTTGACAAGATCTTGATGATTGCAGTCGTCGGGTATTTTATATACGTTAGTAATAATATTTCTATTGAGAGGTTTATCATGGGTCAGGTTATTGCTCTGCTTATCTCTTGCGTAATCGCTCTATTTCTTCTTAGCAGACGTTTCAAGATCAGCTTCCGATTTGATCATCAAGCATCTTATTCATTAATAAAAAAATCCTGGCCTTTTGCTGTGGTTTTTTTATTGATGACTTTGTATACACGGATGGATGGGGTGATGCTGGAGAGACTCTTAGATGATAATGCCAAGTCAGCAGGTGTTTATGCCACAGCTTATAGACTGTTGGATGCCGCTAATATGTTTGGGTATTTGTTTGCAGTACTATTACTTCCCATGTTCGCTAATCTTATCGGGGAGAAGAAAGACCTCAATCCTCTATGCATGACCGCGACTCGATTATTGTTTTGTCTTGCTTCCGTCGTGAGTATGGCATGTTGGTACTTTACAGAACCTGTGCTTGATTTAATATATGATGATATATCTCTAGAAAATGTGCAAACCTTTAGATGGTTGATGGTTAGTTTTTGGGCAATGGCGATGTCTTACATCTTTGGTTCTATGATAACCGCCTCGGGAGAGCTTAAGATTTTCAATCTTATTTTCATCATAGGAATCGTAATCAACTGGGGACTCAACCTGTATCTGATTCCTATATATAAGGCGGAAGGTGCGGCCATTGCTACCCTTATAACTCAGTTTTCTGTCTTTATAGGTCAGTTTATGTTGGCTAAGAAAATGTTCCGCCTACAGTATAGTGGACTATTTATGGTCAAAACGATTGGTTTATTAGCCATACTTTTTGTGATCCTACATTTGCTGTTAGGCTATGTGGAGGCACATTGGATTATTCAGCTTGGTATTTTTATTATTTTATCTTTTATAGTATCATTTTTGGCGGGATTTTTACGTTTTAGTACAAGCCATAGCGCATAGACCAAACCAACGCAATGAAAGAAAACGATAGCCTCCTAGATGTCGTCGTATTATTATATAAGTGGAGAAAGCCTTTGATAATTGCCACCTTATTAGCTGCCATAACCACTGCCGCCATCTCACTTATACTTCCTAATTATTATCAGGCTTCCACACAATTTTATGCGGCCAGCCCTGATCTTGCCAAACCAACACCTATAGGAAATGCGGCTAACAATATCAACATCTATGGCAACGACCACGATATAGATAGGTTGCTCGCAATATCGAGATCCAGTGAAATCACAGATCACCTGATTTCAAAATTTAACCTCTATACACTCTATGATATAAAACCTGATAGTAAACACGCCAAACACAAACTGCTGCTCAAGCTAAACAAGCTATACAATACAACTAAAACAAAATATGATGGCATCAACCTTAGCGTAGAAGACAAGGATATAGACATCGTCGCTGACATGGCTAACGAGGCCAGAGATAAAATTGCCATGGTCGCTCAACGACTTATCAAGGAAAGCCAGTCCAATCTGATAGAAGGTAATCGGTCTAACATCGAGGTGAAACAAAAGTACCTTAATAAGCTAACAGATAGTTTGTTTCGGGTCAGGTCCAGATATAAAATATTTAATACCGCCTCTCAGGGAGAAGCGTTCGGGTCTAGCATTGTCTCCTTGGAAGGAAAATACCAGAATATCAAAGCTCAAGTATCCGCCCTCAGATCAGCGAATGGACCAAGAGACTCTATCATTGTATTAGAGGCCAAAGCGGTGGGTTACAAAAAACAGTTGGATGCACTCAATAGCAATATCACTAAATATAATAATGGATATCCTACTATTGTCTCACTGGAGAGAGATATTAAAGATTTTGGTGAGCAACTGGCGTTGGACAAAGAAAGGCTTAAGCAACTGGAGGCCGCATACAAGGCAGAGTTCAACACACTCCATATCATAGAGAAAGCCACTAAGCCAGTATATAAGTCGAGACCTAAGAGATCGATCTACGTCATCGGCGTGGCGATGCTGACCTTTGTGCTTGGCTGTCTATGGATTGTGCTTCTGGACCAATTCAGAAAAAACAACTGGTCAGAGCAACTTAAGAATGCCTAGTCTTTCTCTATCGGATAGCCAAACTGGTAAGCGGTTCTTTTGGATTTTTACCGTTCTCAGCATTGGTTTATTTAATCTGGGCGTCGCTGCGGATAGTCCGTTGCCTGTACTTATACCGTTAGGGATAGTGTTTGCTTTGTTCTGTGTCCATTCTGTCAAAAACCTCTATTATCTATTTTTCTTTCTATTACCTTTTTCTATAGAGGTCGAGTTGCCTAATGGCTTTGGTACAGACTTACCGTCTGAGCCTCTGATGTTGCTACTGACGGGTATCACTATTATTATTTATATCAAATCTTTCAGACAGATATCTGGTCGTATTATGACACATCCTATCAGCATTTTATTGCTGGTTCATTTGTTCTGGATATTATTCACGACTCTATTTTCTACCGACCAGTTTATTTCGCTCAAGTTTTTTTTAGCTAAGATTTGGTATCTGTGCCCTTTCTATTTCCTACCTCTTATTATTCTCCGAGACACCATCGACTATAGAAGGCTATTTTATTTTTTGATTGGTGGGACTTTACTGGCTATAACTTATGTCCTTATTAATCATGCAGGTGAGGGTTTTAGTTTCGCCAGCTCTAATAAGGTCGTCAGACCTATATTTAGAAATCATGTCAACTATGCCATTATGCTATTGGCGGTGTTTCCTTTCCTGATAAGTGCACTATTCAGAACCAAAAGGCATATCATAATAAAGAGTGGAGTCCTATTATTTTTTTTAGTGGCGATATACCTTACTTATACCCGTGCGGCGCAACTCAGTTTGGTATTAGCGATAGGTATTTTCTTCGTGATAAAGTATAGATTAGCCAAATTGAGTATAGGATTAGGTCTTATTCTGATGATATTATTGACTGTTTTCTTATGTACAGATAATCGGTACTTAGATTACGCGCCCGATTACGAAAAGGCCATCGTACATAAGAAATTTGATAATCTAGTCGAGGCGACCACTAAGATGCAGGATATATCCACAGTAGAGCGTTTTTATAGATGGGTGGCGGGGTTCTATATGGTTGGAGAAAGGCCTTGGACGGGTTTTGGTCCAGCAAGATTTTATTTCGAGTATAGACCACATACAGTAACAAGTTATAAGACCTATGTCAGCGATAACCCAGAAAAATCAGGTATCCATAATTATTATCTGATGACCACAGTAGAGCAGGGCATTCCAGGGCTCATCATATTACTCGCCATAATCATAGTCACTGTTCTTATAGGTGAGCAGACCGTCCACCGTCTATCGCGTAAAGAAGACAAAAATCTGGTCTATGCCGCCATCGTCTGTTTTGTACTGATATGTATAGTCATATTGATCAATGATCTTTTAGAAGCCGATAAGGTCGGGCCTTTTTTCTTCTTATCGGCCGCTATAATTACCCATTATTCCCTCAGTAAAGGTCCTGAAATACAGGAAAGCGCAGACTTAATAAAGAAGCGGTAAAAAAGTGGTCTACAATTTGCAAGTCCTTAGGCATCGGTCTATATTTGCATTCCTTTATAATATAGGGTGGCTAGCTCAGTTGGTTTAGAGCACCTGGTTTACACCCAGGGGGTCAGGAGTTCGAGTCTCTTGCCGCCCACAAAAAAAGCCTACTCCGCAGGAGTGGGCTTTTTTGATGTGGATCAAACTTTACTTCCAAAGTATTTTTAACAATTTCTCTTATTCGACTTTCATTGTTTCATAATAGCGTAAGCTTTTTTAGGTTCTTCTGAACACAACCACTTTTTGTAATCGCCTATATCAAGATGATTTGTTATTTCTTGCTCAAAATTTCTTAAAAAATCAATACAAAACCTTACCGTTTCTACCTTGTCTCTTCCGTAGTCTGAATCAAAAGAATAATTTTTTGTAAAACCAACCGAGTTAGTTAAAAAATATTCCAATAAGAAACCAGGTGAAACCCAATCATCAAGCCTTGCTAATCTAAACTCCAATTCTATCCTATTAAATTTGTCTGGACTAATTCTTATCTTAAAATTATCCAAATCGAAAACTTTTGGAAGTTCCGCATTTTGAATTGTGCCCGAAATGTATTCTTGAATATTCATTATTTAATGTAAGTATTAGAAATGGGATCGAATGTATAATTCAGTACGTTAGTAAGATGCTCATGTTCTCTTCCGAAAAACCTAATTCCATTGGCATTGTATAACGTTGAATTATCTAATGGATTGGACACAGCTCTTATAATATCACCTCTTGCATCTGCTGCTTCAAGCCAAGGCTTATTAACATCAAGCCAAATTCTTTCGTCTGTCCAATCATCAGGTATGTTTTCATTTAAAACATTAATTCCTTTAGGGTTTTTTCCTGACTTCGAGAGTCCAGTTTCTATTAATTCACCTGTTCCCCCACTCCAATTGCCAATACATGTAGTTGTTCTTCTAGAGTCACATATCACATCACCACCATAACCAGCATATCTAACATGTAATATATCATTAACGATTTCTGCTACTTCATCAGTTCCTTTAAGCAGCTTAACCTTATTGCTAGCAAGCTTAACGACAGCATCCGCGGCATTATTCATAAAACGAAATACCTGACCGAAGACTTTATAAATAAGCTTCCAAGCTTTAAAGCCCAACTTAATGACATCTATGAAAGTGCCTATTTTTTTCAATATCTGAGAGATGGGAAGAATTCCTGCTAGGCCTCCTATTATACCTAAAGCTGCGGAGGCAGATTCTCCATTGACTGCTGCTTGTAGCCCCTGACCTATTTCGTAGGCGTCTCCTAGATATGGAATAAAATATATGGCATTTTCGGTAATGACTTGCAAAAGAATGTTACCAAATACTTGCCACTCCTCTAAGGTGCTAGGTATAATAATCCCAAGGGATTGGAGGTAAGAATCAATTGCAGCGGCCGCTGGAACCAGTACGCTATCAAAGAAGTCATCTATGGAATCTTTAATAGAGTCCAACCAAGCAGAAATTCCTCCACCACCAGCTTCTGTCGTAAAGATTTGATGCCATATCTGTGCAGCTAATATGGTTCTATCACTTAGATTATATCTGGTCATCTGAAAATGAATTTTAAGATCATCTTCGGATAAACTCGAAATTTCGTTTACTGTCAAATCTAAGAGATTATTTGTTCCCAGAGTTACATATATCTGCATTGCCGCTAGCTTAATCGCATCACCACCTGCTTCTTCTATATTAGTTTTGACCTCTTGTAATTCGTTTGTGTTATTGATTAGCCAGACGATCTCTGGATTGCTAAATAGGACAGAAGGATTATCCTTGGTTAATTGTATGACATCGTCCAGATTAGTAAATGCTTGAGAGATGCTAACAGGAGGTAAGGGAAGGCTGGAAAACATTCTTTGCATAATGTAACCAAAGCCCTTAAATTCTGGGTCACAGTTACTCAACCAACTATCAAGCTCAGATGTAAATTTGTTGGTAAACATTAGCCATGCAGCCATATCAATGTCTTGTATAAAGATCGCATGACGACTAACGAATGATAAGAACACTTCTATTCTGTGATCTGTTAATTGTTCTTTCTTATTCCATAACGGCCATGTGATGAGTTGGAAGTTATATGGATCTGAAATTGCATCCACCATTTCATCAGTTAGTACTACGGATGTTTCGTTCTCCAGATAATCTAGTAGTTCTGCAATTAGATCAAACCACTCCAACGAGAATTCTGGAGGGGATGGAATATCATAATCATTTGCGAAAGGATCATCATTAGAATTTGCGTTGGTATTGAAATCTCCTATGTTACGGATGGTATATGGCGGCCATTTTATTTCGTTTGGGTAATCATAAAGATCAAAGACCCAATCCCATTGGTGGACATCATAAATAAGATGAAAAGGTCCACCTGTAGAACTATCTCCTTGGTCTATTTCCGTCTCGTTTTCCGTATTACCACCATCTGGGCAGATTAATTGAGAACAATCCAGTTCGCCTCCTTCCGTTGTTCCAGGAGGAAATTGACATGGTGAGCCTGTATGCGATTCTGGTCGAATTTCACAGACGCACCATCCTTTATGTCTAACACAAGCATAACTTTTTAAATTTTTATAGTCGTTGGGGTCTGGGTTTTCGTTATTTAGTTGTAATTCGAAATATTCAAGAAAAAGAGAATAATAAGAATATTCCCTATTCTTCAAATTCTTATTGAATCTAGCATGGAAATGATCTAGAAGATTTCCATCTATATAGCTAATATTTTCGGAGTTATCAGAATAGTTATGTACAAGTAAGCCCTTGACTTCTTGATTGTTTAGATTAATAACTGGAGTAAGAGTTAAATCAAATTGCTCGGATTTAAACTCATATTCGTCCGTTTCGGCACAGCTCCAGCAAGGATAATTATCCTCTTGAGCGAAGAACTCTATAATGTTTTCGATTTCTTCCAGTTCTGCCATTTTATTCATCATGGCATATACCTTGTCAGAAGAAACGACCCGAGAGAGATTAATACCCACCTCGTCTTTTACAAACTTGGTTTCGAAGAAAGGTCCGGTAATTTCACCAGTGTAGGAGTTTGTTCTATTTTCAAGATTTGCTTCTTGCGATAAGTTGAGATCTTCTTCTTTATCATTAGAGCAAGAAAGAAGGAAAAATAAGAGTAGGGCGAATAGATATTTTATATTATTCGTAATGATTTAGTTTTTAATGGTAAGTGACAAGAATAATTTCTTTGCTTGGTAACTGCAAGAAACGTAAATGGTAATTATTGCAACATGATTTAACTTATATATGGTTCTCTTAATATAGTAGTGCAGATTATTAACGCAGTGATTGTATAAGTATTATGCAAAAAGTAAACAGCACATACAAAAAAACCTCCACCGCAAAGCGATGAAGGTCAGTGGTACCTCCAGGAATCGAACCAGGGACACATGGATTTTCAGTCCATTGCTCTACCAACTGAGCTAAGGTACCGTCGTAGTTGGTTTTCTTATTCTTTTTGATTCAGCCGTGCAAATTTATGTTCTTTTTCGCACCTTATCTATTTTATATCTGTATTTTTCATCTGATGATTTCTGATAATGTATATAGCAATTATATTCAGGCAGATAATGGGTATTGGATAGTGCAAGCAGTTGATGAGTATATACGTTCCATCAGCTATACCGATAGATTATCGACGGATAATTGGCGTAATAGTCCATTATTGACCACCGCGTGCAATCAACTGAAAGAATATTTTAATGGTGATAGACGGTCTTTTGATTTGCCTCTATATACGGAAGGTTATCCTGATTTTTATCGTACTGTGTGGGAAGTCGTTGCAGAGATACCCTATGGCAAGACTATCTCTTATAGTGATGTAGCCATCAGTCTCGGCAATCCACAGTCGGTCAGAGCCGTCGGTATGGCTAATGGCAAGAACCCCTTTCCTATAGTGATACCCTGTCATCGGGTGATGGGCAAGGATCGGTCACTGACAGGTTATGCTTATGGCGTCGACCTCAAGCGCAGCTTGCTGATACATGAGGGCGCTATCGCAGACCAGAAGACTCTATTCTGAGTGAGAGGCTCTTTTTTGCTTGATGACTCGACTTATCCAGTTAGGTATAATGATGGCACCGATAATGAGGTAAGGATAATACGTGATGATACGCCATAGTAACGCCCCTAACGATCCTATACCAGACGATATATACTCTTTGAAAAATTTAGGGAAAAAATACTCCATCACACCTGAGCCACCAGGAGTCGGGCTAAACTGTGTTATGACATACATTGTCTCTGATCGCGCATAGATCAGGAACTGCTCCCACCAACTCCAGTCCATTTCCACTAAGGCCAGTATAACAAAATTGACTGTCAGAAAACGAGTCACTGAGGCTCCTATGGTAAGTAAGGAGGCTTTGATATGAAAAGAAAGAGGTTTGCGACGAAGTTCTTTGGATGTTATCATGACATCTTCTCCGATCTGGTGAAGACCTTTTTTGAATCGGCGTATCAAAGGAAGGCTCGCGAATATCCTAATCATCCGCTTAATAATCAACGGCTTATATAAGCCCCATAGCAACAAGCTACCGTAAGAAAGTAAAAACAACCATACTATAATCAAAGTGATCCCGGCCCCACTCCACAAAGTGGTAAGATCGCCGTCCACTATCTTGGGTCCGAAGATGAAATACAGTCCTAATATCGTGATCAGAAAAAAGACGGTGTCTATGATTACAGTATAGAGTACTATGGAAACCGCCTTGGCGGCGGAAATTTTTTCTTGAGATAGGAAAAATACAGCGACTGCTGACCCTCCGATACTTGTAGGTGATATAGCAGAAGCGAACTCCCATATAGTGACCAGCTCCAGAGAATGTTTGAAACTAAAGTCATTATCTGACAATATCCTCAACCTAAAGGAGTAAAAGATATGTCTCAAAACATACATGAGTACGGCAAGACCCAGATAAGTCCATAATCGACGATTCCACTGGATCTTATTGAACTCCTCTACATCAAACTGACTGAAGACCATCCACATGATGACCAATATCCCTATGATGACAGGGAGTATTATCTTGGATACGTTCAGTTGTTTGAGTACGTTTTCTTGTTCCTTTATTTGAGCCTTATTCTCCAATGGACGGTGCCGGAATTAATATTAATTTGCTGTGTAAATGTATATATAACGATGATATATTTTTCTCATATTATCATTACAACATAATAATGTTTGTATCACAAATAAGTTGTGGGTTAGGTGTACAGATTTTCTATAGTAATTAGATTGGTTTTAAAACCAAATAGGCACTATTTTCGTTGACACTTATTAAGACTAAAGAAGTATGAATACGAAGACGGTAAGCCCAGTAATGTTATACACAGAACAAACTCCTAATCCCGAGTCTATGAAATTCGTGACTAATCGAATGTTATATAGAGGGACAGCAGATTTTAGGACGGATGTTTTGGCTAAGGAGTGGTCTCCGATTGCGACGGAGTTATTCGATATGCCCTTTGTCAAAGGGGTATACGTTTGCAATAATTTTGTCACGGTGACCAAAGAAATGAATTACCAATGGGAAGATATCAAGCCTAGAATAAAGGACTTCGTCAAGAAATATGTAGAAGAGGAAAAAGAAATCGTCAAAGAGGGTTTTGCAGAGGCTATGGCGGAGATAGAAAAAGAATCAGGCGCAGGATACCAATACGAAGGCGAAGAGGCAGAGATAGTAGTCAAGATCAAAGAACTTATAGATAAATATGTCAAGCCTGCCGTCGAGATGGATGGCGGTAATATAGAGTTTAGCTCTTTTGATAAAGGAAAGGTTACTGTACTGCTCCAAGGCTCATGTAGCGGTTGTCCCTCATCCACCGTGACTCTTAAATCAGGCATAGAAGGTATGCTCAAAAGAATGGTCCCAGAAGTTACAGAGGTTGTTGCACAAATGGACTAACCCAATCTATGTCGGACAACTCTTACCAAGACCTCAGAAAAGAACTTATTACCCTTTGTCAGTCTACGGCTGCATTCATAAGAGGAGAATTATATAAGGTCTCCGGCGGTGACGTGGAAGAAAAAGATATGAATAGCCTCGTCTCCTACGTCGATAAGACCGCCGAAGAAAAAATCGTTGCACGTCTTAAGACCCTGACACCCGACGCTGGATACATCACAGAAGAAAATACGGTCGCTCAAGAGAAAAAAGAACGGATTTGGATTATAGATCCGCTAGATGGTACGACTAACTTTCTGTATAAAATTCCGCACTTTTCTATCTCTATTGCTCTGATGGAAGACGGCGTAGTCACTCTAGGCATAGTCTATGAGGTCATGCTAGATATTTCTTACACAGCAATAAGAGGAGCAGGGGCATGGCAGGATGACAAGCCGATTGCAGTAAGAGATACTAAGGATATGCTGGATGCGGTGGTGGTGACGGGCTTTCCGTATCGACGAGATATAGACATAGATGCAAGCCTACGAGTTCTTAAGTATTGTGTGATGCACTGCAGAGGGGTAAGACGTCTGGGCTCAGCGGCTCTGGACTTAGCTTATGTAGCATCAGGAAAAATTGACATCTATTACGAAAACGCGCTCAATATCTGGGACTTAGCGGCAGGAGCTTTGTTAGTGACAGAAGCTGGTGGTATTATCACGGATTATGATGGTGATGAGAATTATCTCAAAAAAGGCTCTATCATATCATGCAACAAGCATCTATACCCTAACATCCATAAAGCCATCACGGATAACATCCTTTAATATTAGTATACCTTCTTTCATCGATTGATTCGTAAGTTATCTCTAAAAGCCCCTACTTATTCTTAGCACTTTCATTATTTTACTGATCCGATGAATATCAAGGAAAATATAAAAGTGGCATTAAGCTCGATCAGGTCCAATTTTTTGAGGGCCTTGCTGACTTTACTGATCATTGCTGTGGGCATCGCTTGTCTAGTCGGGATGTTGACCGCGATAGATACCATGCTCTTTTATATGAGTGATAGTTTTAACCGAATGGGGGCTAATACCTATCAGATAGAGCCGATGGGTGATGGCATGAGCAGTCGTAATAGTGGCAAAGATGTCAAGCGCGGAGACCCGATCAATTTTGATCAGGCGATGGAGTTCAAGGATATATATAATTATGATGGCGCATTGGTCTCATTATATACCTTCTGCAAGTGGAACGAAACGGTCAAGTACAAAGAAGAAAAAACCAACCCCAATATCCGCATAGCAGGCATAGACGAAAACTACTTTTCTGTCTCCGCCTACGAACTCAAAGCCGGTAGAAATTTTACTAAAAAAGAAATCGACAATGGCGATCATAAGGCCGTTTTGGGCAGTGACTTAGTAAAGATTCTTTTTGATAAAAAAGACGAGAAAGCCATTAACCAAATCATCCGTATAGGCAATGTCAGATATAAGGTCATCGGTACATTAGAGACTAAAGGCTCATCTATGAGTGCCTCACAGGACATGCGCGTTTTCATCCCTTTGCTTAATGCCAAAAGATATTACGGATTTGCCAATCGCAACTATGATATCATGGCTGCTGTCACAGACCCTACGCGTATAGACGAGAGCATTGCCAGTGCCACAGGTACTATGCGCAACGTCCGCAATCTAAAAGCCGTCGAAGAAAATGACTTTGAGATAACCAAGAGTGATGGCCTCATCCAAAATCTCAAAGAAATGACCACCGAGCTCAGAGTCGGTACTATAGCTATTGCCCTGATGACCTTATTCGGTGCCGCCATAGGCCTTATGAATATTATGCTTGTATCCGTATCTGAGCGTACCAGAGAAATCGGTATCAGAAAAGCGTTAGGTGCGACACGATTTAATATTTTATTTCAGTTTTTGATGGAGGCTGTAGTGATTACGATTTTAGGAGGTATCGTCGGTATTATACTGGGGATTATAGTCGGATTTGTTGTAGCCATGCTCATCGATGGTCGATTTATTATCCCCTTTCAGTGGATGTTGCTAGGGATATTTATTTGTATTGTCGTTGGTGTTATATCTGGTCTTTATCCTGCGCTTAAGGCTTCGAGATTAGATCCTATCGAGTCTCTGAGATATGAGTAGTGAGAAAACAAATAAGGATTCACGTAAGTAATAACGTTGCTTCCATTTATTAGAAAATAAAAGGGGACAATTATGTCCCCAAAAGTGCCCCAGAAAGGAGTCGAACCTTCACGCCCATGCGGACACATGGCCCTCAACCATGCCTGTCTACCAATTCCAGCACTGGGGCAATAGACGCCATAAATGTCGATATTTGATTTCTTATTTGCTTATAAATGAATAAAAATATTATCGGAACATTACGAGATCGTCTTCAGCAACCACTTCCTGGCTGGTCAGCGCAGAATATGATGTCTCCGATAAGCACAGAGCAGTATAGAGAATCACCAGATAATGCCAAAAAAGCCTCTGTTTGCGCTCTTTTATACCCTGACGACCAAGGAGAACTACAACTCCTTTATATCAAGCGGACTAATAATCATCCACATGATAAGCATGGAGGACAAATAAGTTTTCCTGGAGGACAACAAGACCCAGAGGATAGTGGACCAAAAGATACCGCACTCAGAGAAGTAGAAGAGGAGATAGGCATATCGCGGTCGCACATAGATATAATAGGTCAAATAACACCTATCTATGTCTATGTCAGTAACTTTTTAGTTCGCACCTATATAGGATATATGGAGCGCTTGCCCGTATTGAGCTTACAAGAGTCGGAGGTCAGTCGGGTTATTTCTGTACCGATGTCTTACCTTATTAGTGAGCAAGCCCTAAAGAATAAAGACTTCAAAATCAGGAGCCTTACCTTCCGAGATATGCCTTATTATGATGTAGATGGTGACACACTATGGGGTGCTACGGCGATGATCACCTCAGAACTCGTCCAAATTCTGCGATCTATTTAGCATCAATATCTATTAAGACTAGACGAATACTCATTAAAAGCTAGCGCTTACTTTTTCTTCGGTGTAACACTGTGTCCGTGATTGCAACTTTATGATGTCAATTATTTAAAAAACGAAAAAATTGAATATCATGAAAAATCTAATTTGTGCGATTATAGTTTGTCTTTTAGCAGTATCAGCCGAAGCGAAGGAAACAGAACCATCCACGGGATTTGTCACGGCTTTTTCTGGTCTTAAGCTCAGGGTCTCTCCTGGCAGTCAGGGACAAGTACTTAAAGTCATTCCCTATGGCGAATCTGTAGAGATTATGGAAGTCAGCGATGTGCAACAGAGAATAGAATGGTTAGAGGGCAATTGGATCAAAGTATCTTATCTGGGCATAGAAGGTTATGTTTTTGATGGTTTTGTTACGACGATGGTGTTACCAGAAGATGATGTAGAGTTGAGTAACGAAGATTCTGACCTAACTTACCCCTTATTGGCGTATATAGAGAAAAATCACAACTTGATGAGTATGCCTGATTCTACCGTAAGACATAATACACAAAAGGTCGGTTACCAGTACGACAACATTTCTCTTAATACAGAAGAGTCTAGGTATCATTTCAAAGTGGTATCGGAGTTTGAAAATATAAAGCTGAAAGATGCCTATAACCTAATGCGGTCTATGCTGCTGACTAAGCAAGAGAGACAAGAGTTTGAAAGGCAGACTTTATTTATCAAAAACCGAGATGGTGTCGTGGATAATATCAAGATAGGAATAGAAAACCCAGTACAAATCAAAAAGTCAAAGAATGGAAATGTTAAAATCACTGTAACGGCCTTTTATCAAGGCTGCTAGTCTTTCTTTAAATATTTGTCAATTGATTTGCCTTGCAATGTTTTTGCAAGGCATTTTTTGTAAAATACCTGTCATTCAAAAAAAAAACATGGACTAAACCATAACCTACCTAGTAACTTGAGAAATAAATAGTAGTCTAATATAAAAATACTTGAGAATGTCTTTTACCCTTTTACCGAGAATGGTAACAGTATTATGTTGCCTTGTGCTAAGTGTGCCTCTTCTTGCAGAATGCCCCGCCGAAAGTCCCAATGAAACAAATATAAATTTTAACTCAAGTGACTGCACTAAGCCACCTGTATTGCAATGTGCGCCCTTCGTCTGGCTCAAGCCTGGAGAAAGTGAGCACCCAGACAGAACAGGTTATCCTACTGCTCTCAGAGGAGAGTCTGTCTGTGACGAACCCGAACTATTATATGATGACGATGTATTCGTAATTAATAGATGTCACTATGTCATTACAAGAGTGTGGACAGCTTTCGATCCAAAACATCCAGACCTCTATGACACTTGTCACCAGACGATAAAAGTCGTAGACGAAGAGCCACCCGTTATAGAAAATGGTCCTGACGATATAGATGTGTACGCTAATAGATCTCAGTGCAGAAGTTATGTAGAATGGGAAGCCCCTATTATATACGATAATGTCAGAGTCAAATCAGTTAAGATAGTGGCGGACTATTATGGCTATACTTATGATTTACACTTTGGGGATTACTTTGACGAAGGTGTAACCAAGGTTACTTATATCGTAGAAGATTATTGTGATAAAATAAGCACTTATACCTTCGAGGTAAATGTTATCTGTGCGGACTGTCATATTATCTGTCCTGATGATGTTTCTCTTCCACTCGGTAGTGACATCTCACCTAACGCTATAGGATATGCGACGGAGTATGAAGGAAATACTTGCGGCAATGCAGCTATTGACTATAATGACATTATGATCAATTCTGATTGTAGTGGCTCCATGCTATATTACAGAGTCTGGACGGCGAATTTTGAGCTGATGCCAGACATGAGCTTCACTTGTATGCAAAAAATAGAGTTATACTCTGACACAGAGCTTATCCTCTCTGATTGTCCAGAAGACATCGTTGTTAAAAATGATCGCACGCTAGTAGAATGGGAAGCCCCTCATGCTTCGAGCGGACCTAATAATGTAACATTGACATCGACACATCATCCTGGCAATACATTCCCTATAGGTATTACACTCGTGACATATACTGCAGAAGATGCCTGTGGAAATACGAGGCAATGCTCATTCAAGGTGATGGTGCAAGAAGAACCAATTAACGAAAACTGTCCAGATGATATACAGATGACTTGTGATGGTGGAGGTGGTGCATTCGTAGATTGGGAGCCACCTGTATACGAGGGTACTTGTAATCAATGTATCAGAGGTCGTGCTATTCCTGGATTTATATATATGGGATCGTTTAATGGTAGTTATTACTATTGCTCCAAGAAAAACTACACGTTTGATGCTGCTAGAACTTTGGCTAATAGGAAAGGAGGACATCTCGTATCAATAAATAATGCAGAGGAGAATGCCTATGTCACATCTATCATCGGAAGTGCGACGGCCATGATAGGTATATCTGATTGGGACGAGGAAGGAAACTTTGTATGGGATAGTGGCGAACCTGTAACATATACTAACTGGTTCTACAGCCAGCCTAATGATAAAGACGGCATGCAAGATGCCGTAGAGCTGATGAGATCTGGTGAGTGGAACGATGTCGATAATAGTAAGGAACTAGAGTTCGTCATGGAGATACCATGCCAGTATGTAACCCAGCTAGAAGGTCCAGAGCCTGGCACCTATGTGCAGTCAGGGCTTTATACCATTAGATATATTATAGCAGACGGCTGTGGTCTAGAGGAATATTGTGAGTTCACCGTATTCATAGAAGAGGGTATCTGGCTGACTTGTCGAGGAGATGTGATTGCTGAATTACCACCACCAGCTAATGATTATGCCATAGTCAATTGGACATTGCCAGAAGCGACGGCGTGTTGTGTAGACTGTGACTCTCGTGATAATTGTGCGGTGGTTTCGCAGACGGGAGGACCTCCAGTGGGTAGTCGATTTGCATTAGGTACAACGACGGTTATTACTTATGAGGCGGTCGATCCTTGTGGCAATCACGCAGAGTGCCAGTTCAATGTCATCGTGAGAGAAAAAGTAGGATCTAGATTATCTGGTGATAACGACTTTGGCAGTCTTGTGGATCGGAATACACTAGATAATCCAGAGAAACTAAATGTGTATCCTAACCCTGTACCAGAGATACTTAATGTAGAAATACCACAACCTGATCAAGTAAAAAATATTCAACTATATACCCAAAATGGTAGACTGATAAAATCAGTATCAGACATAACGGGTTATAACAAAATAGATATATCCGAAATAGGACAAGCTGTCTATATCCTCGCAATAAATTATCACGAGGATGAGCCCCATTTCGAAAGAGTAATTAAGCTATAATCACAGGTTAAAAAAATTAGCTTACAAAAGCCCATGCGATAAAAGTTATTGTATGGGCTTATTTTTTTCTTCTCTTTAAGAGTGTTATTTTGATAACTGTTCTATGACATAGCTTCGCTTACGAAAGCTAACGGGAACATGATATCCGTCAGACATAATAAGAGCACCACCTTCACTTTTTTTGTAAGAGGTGATATGAGATCTATTGACGAGGTGAGACTGATGTACTCTTAAGAATTTATCTCCTAATTGTGATTCGTATTCCTTAAGAGTCTTAGCGACTAGAATAACTTTATTATCTATAAGGTGGAACTTTGTGTAATTCCCATCAGACTCCAATCTTAATATATCTACTAGCTTTACCACCCTTATTTCTTCTTGAGTGCTCAGGCTAATTGTGTCGTTGGTTTGTGCCTCTTTGGGATTCTGTTGGTTATGAGTTTTGTATTTTTTTATGGCTTCTGCGAGCAAAGAGGGATCGATTGGCTTCAGAAGATAGTCCAAGGCAGAAAACTGAAATGCCTTGATAGCGTGATCCTTTGATGCCGTCGTAAATATGACTTGTATCGCAGAATGATCACTTATTTCCAGCAGGTCAAATCCATCACCATCACCCATCTCTATATCCAGAAAAATTAAATCGGGTTTGTGTTCTTTTATTTTCTTAGCGCCTTCTATGACGCCGCCAGCAGTAGCTGCGATTATTATCTCTGGATGATGGTCTTCTAGTTCTGCTTTTAGATTAGCAATAGCGAGTGGAAGGTCATCTATTATTATGGCTTTTATTTTTCTGTCCATGATTATTTGTTGGGAATTTTAATAAGGACTTTAGTGCCGCATGCACTGCCGTTATCATCATATAAGTCTGTATACTGGACATGGTTTTCAGCAGACTTTCTGTCGAGTGTTTTGAGACGATTTTTGATGATGTTAATGCCTTTGGACTGATGATTTGATTTTCTTTTTTTGTTGGTCGCTGCATTTCGGCCCACCCCATTATCTGTAATGATAACTTCTATATATTGGCCTTTGCCGAGTATGTCACAAGTTAGGAGACCCTGTCTATCAAGAGAAGCGAATCCATGTATTATAGAGTTTTCTAAAAATGGTTGAATCAACATCGGTCTGATATGGGTAACATCTTCATCCGCAGAAATATTATAGGTGAAAGCATCAGGACGCATCATGAGCTCTAGGTCTAAGTAGTTATTGAGAAACTTGATCTCTTCTTTTATAGGTATTACCTCAAGGTCAGAATTATCCAGTAACGATCTCATCATATGGGAAAACTGATTCAGAGCTCTTCTTGCGGTCTGATTATCATTAAGAGCTACGAGTCCCGAGATACTATTGAGGACATTGAACAGAAAATGTGGACTCAGTTGTAACAAACCCAATTTCTGTTGTGACCGAAGCACTTCCAGCTCTTGCCTTATGTTTTTCTTTTGCTGGTCCAGATCCTTCATTATCCTTCTATTGCGATAGATAAAAAAGAGGCTCAGACCTAGCAATAAAATTAGCGCGCTAAATAGATATGTCCAGATAGACTTCCATGGAGTCCCCTTTACTTTGAACTCTATTTTTTCGGATTCGGAATAATATTGTCCATCATGAGTGGCTTTGAGATGGACGATATAGTCTCCAGACTCTAATCCTGACAAGATGATTGGTCCATCGCCCTTGTGAGTCTTCCAGATATTATTAACTGAGTATTCTACAGATACAGCCTTTTGAGCTGGAGGGTAGTTGGTTTGGTAGTGAATGATCAGGTTTTTTCCTGATTCTAAGGTCATATCACTTTGATAGCTCTTAAGGCCGTCGGAAATATTAGTTAAGGTTATTTGAGGTGTCTTCTCATTTTTCAGAGCGGTGTATTTATGGATCTGCTTATCCTTACAATAATAGATTACATTCCATGAGTCTACATCGTAGTCCTCAGCGCTGGCAGATATGGATCGTATGGTTTGTTGATTGACATCATAGGCTTGCAGACCAGCATCATGACTGTTTATGAGTATATGGTCTTTGATACTTGACAGGGATTTTATCTGCAAAGGAAATTGTACACCTTGTACAAAAAACCTTTTGAATATATCACTCTCAAAAGTCCAGATACCACTCATATCAGAGCCTATAAGAATAGTCAGATCATCATAGAGTAGAGAAGCCGTCGGAACAAAGTTCGCCACTTGCGTATACATAAAATCATCCAGACAAAGCTCTGTCATTCCTTTATCATAAAGGACAAAGAGCTTGTTATTTACTTGATGAGCGGCTAGAATATCCTCAGAACTCAGGAAAACGGGAATTGCACAAGATGAGGTTTGCTTATTCTCTATGTTTCTAATATGGACCTTATCGTGTCCTACAAAGTATTCGTGTCTATTATCGAAAAAATAATTCTGAGGACGATCTATTTTTATATCTAAAGGGCTTATTGTGTCAGTCAGGGTGTAATAGTTCTGTAGATCATGAGCTATAATGGTCTTGTCATTTTTTCTTAATGTCATATCGCTCGATAACCACGATAGCTCAGTAGTTTTTTCTTGTTCTATGAGGTAATAACGACCATTTATATCGGAGAATATGAGGCGCCCATCAGCATGTACATATAGCTCTTTGACTTTTTGGTTGTGCGTATATATGGGCTGACTATTTCCTATATGTGTCAGAACCATCATTAGTAATGAAATGTTGATTATATATTTAGTGATATAGGACACGTATCGTATTAATAGATTATTTCGTTTTGTCTTAGTATAGATCAGAGAAACTAAAATAGTGAATCAAGTTAAGTCGCAACATATTATACAATTGTTTTATACGTAAGTCAATAATTATAAATATTTTATAATAATTTTGTACTTCCTTAATAATTTATGGTAGACTCAATTATAGCAGACCTCAAGGGCGTATTCAGGAGTGGTAACATGATATCTCGATTGATTATTATCAATGTTATCGTTTTTATGGTACTCAATCTTATTAAAGTCTTTGACTATAATCAGTCTTTATTTCCTTTCGTGGAGGAGCATCTGGCGATGACCTCTGACCTTAGCAAACTGATTTTTAGACCGTGGGTTATTGTCACCCACATGTTTATGCATGTCAGTTTTTGGCATATCCTGTGGAACATGCTCTTGCTATACTGGTTTGGTAGAATCGTGGGTGACTTGTTAGGTGATAGACGTATTCTGCCCCTGTATTTTATGAGTGCTCTTTTTGGAGCCATGGTATATGTTATCTGGGATCAGTTTTTACCTGGTGGAAGCGATGGCCTAGCAGTAGCCTATGGTGCATCTGGCGCCGTGATGGCGTTCATCTTTGCTGCGGCAACGGTGGCTCCTGATTATATTATTAATCTCTTGCTGATAGGTCCTGTAAGGCTTCGGTATGTTGCCTTAGGGTTGCTTTTTTTAGATTTAATATCTAACGGAACTAGTAATAGAGGAGGCTTTATAGTACATCTAGCTGGAGTGGTGTTTGGGGTTCTCTTTGTTGTTATGCTGAGAAGGGGTACTGATCTTACAGATCCTTTTAATAAGTCAGATAGAAAGAGAAAAATAAAAAAGACAAGTCGAAAGTCATTCAAGGTGGTACACAATGTCACTAAAGAAGAAAAATCATCCGCAAGAAATAGCAGTATATCGACTCAAGACAGATTAGATCGCATATTAGACCGTATTAATGAGGTGGGTTATGACAACTTGAGTCAGGAGGAGAAAGATTTTCTCAAAGAAGCGAGTGAGTAAAAAGAGGACGGATATGACAATATTGCAGAGAATCTTTTATGGCTTGAATGTATTGGCTGCTGTGGCTTTGATCTTTGCATATTTATCACCTTACGTAGATCCCTCCTTGACTTGGTTCTTTTCATTTTTTGGTTTGGGTTTTCCATTGTTGATTTTTACCAATCTAGCCTTTGTTTTTTATTGGCTTTTTGATAGCCCTAGATATGCGCTCATGTCATTGTTAGTCTTGGCCATCGGCATCAAGCCTATTCTTAGAACCATCGGATTCAACAAAGTCAAAGATCATAAGCAAGGTATCTCAGTGATGTCCTATAATCTAGGTGGAACAGCCTATCACTTTTCTGGAAAAAACAAAAAAGAGAAAATAGAAGAATTCGACAAACTCATAGACGCTCATAATCCTGATGTAATATGTGTCCAAGAGCGCAGAGAATGGATGATACCGATACTGGACGAAATACTATCTGATTATGACAAGTATCCCACAGATAGCCTCAGAACATGTATCTATACAAAATTGTCTGTAGAGGATAACGGTAACATCGCATTCGAAACCAAATCGCATAACGCCACATGGATAGACCTCAGATCTGGAGAAAACACATATCGCATCTATGGTCTGCATATCAGTTCTAATCTGGTGACGGATCTGACAGAAGATATATCCAAGGTATGGGAGAGAACAAGACGGATACTCGATAGTTATAATGAACACTCTGTAAAGCGTGTGGAACAATTAGATATAATACTGGAGCATGCGGAGAATGCAGATTGTCCAGTACTGATAACGGGCGACTTTAATGATATACCTCAGTCCTATGTCTATAGACAGATTGCGAGTAGATATACTGATGCTTTTCTAGAGCACGGATCCGGACTAGGGACGACGTATAGGACGAGATTACCAGGCTTAAGAATAGATTATGCTTTTGGGTCTGAAGAATTGAATATTAGTAATTATCAGGTTATAAAATCTGATTTGTCTGATCACTACCCAATACTAACACATATTGATTAGAGCTAATATGAAATTGACTTACTTTTGTTATACTGTTTTTATTTGGAAAAAAATATGATACATATATAGATGAGCGCGACTAAGGATTTATTTATCTACAATACACTGAGCAAGAAGAAAGAAAAGTTCGAGCCTATAACGGAGGGTTTTGTGGGAATGTATGTGTGTGGACCTACGGTATATAGTGACGTACATCTGGGTAACGTCAGGACCTTTACTAGTTTTGATATCATGTATAGATACTTATTGCATCTCGGATATAAGGTGCGATATGTAAGAAACATTACTGATGTGGGCCACCTACTGGATGATGGAGAAGATCGTATATCGAGAGGAGCGCGATTAGACCAGTTGGAGCCTATGGAAGTTGTACAAAAATATACTAACTCCTTTCATCAGATGATGGATATATTCAATACTAAAAAACCTAGTATAGAACCCAGAGCCACGCAACACATTATAGAGCAAATAGAGATGGTGCAGCAGATCATAGATAACGGTTATGCTTATGAGCGCAATGGGTCTGTATATTTTGATACTCAAAAATTTCATCAGGAGAAAAAGTGTTATGGTAAGCTGTCTGGTCGTGTCATAGATGAGCTCTTATCAGAGACCAGAGGCGACCTCAAGAATCAAGGAGAAAAAAATTGCCCTTCTGACTTTGCGATCTGGATGAAAGCCGCACCAGATCATCTGATGAAATGGAACTCGCCGTGGTCAGTAGGATTCCCAGGGTGGCATCTCGAATGCTCCGTTATGAGTACCAAGTATCTAGGAGAAACTTTTGATATACATGGTGGAGGCAACGATCTCAAGTTTCCACACCACGAAAACGAAGTGGCACAGAATGTCGGGGCATGTAATTGCGAGCCAGCTAACTATTGGTTACACACCAATATGCTCCTGATGAATGGCAAGAAAATGTCTAAGAGTGATGGCAACACCATTACACCAGATGAATTATTCACGGGAGATAGTCCACACGTAAGCAAAGGGTACTCACCGATGGTGGTTAAGTTTTTTATGCTACAGTCACATTACAGCTCTACACTAGACCTAACTGATGAAGCGTTACAAGCATCGGAGAAAGGCTATAAAAGGCTCATGGAAGCCATCAAAACCCTCAGCACGTTATCTGCTAAGTCAGAAGGCAATGCACTGGACAAAGAAATCAATGACGCCGTGGATATGCTAGACAAGCACATGTGCGACGATTTTAATACACCAAGGGCTATTGCCTCTTTGTTTGATATCGTCAGTAAAATAAACTCTCTCAAAGAGGGACACCTAGATATCAGGCAAGTATCTGCTGAGACAATGGAAAGACTCCAAAAGAGTTTTCCTTCTTTCATACATGATGTCTTGGGGCTAGAAGATGACATCTTATCAGGTGGTAATAATGACAAACTGGATGGCGTTATGGACTTGGTATTACAACTAAGGCAAGATGCGCGTGCTAACAAGAACTGGGACATCGCAGATAAGATCAGAGATGGATTAGCCAAACATCAGATAGTCGTCAAGGATGGCAAAGAAGGAACAACCTGGACACTAAACTAAAACATAGAACAATGTACAGAATCAATATTTCGGTATTTCTTCTTCTGATAGCTCTTGCAATGATGCCCTCATGTAAGACAGATACGACGAATAATAAAGCGGCGGAGGTAATCCTCAAAGACCCCGTCAAAATTCCAGCCTTTTCTGCCGATTCTGCTTACACGTTTATTCAGAACCAAGTAGACTTTGGTCCGCGTGTCCCAGGTACAGATGAGCATAGACGATGTGGTGAGTGGCTGGCTAATAAATTAAGGTCGTATGGTGCGGAGGTAATCGTACAGGATTTTGTGGCTAACATATATACGGGTGACAAATGGGATTCTAGGAATATAATAGCTCAGATCAATCCAGATCATAAGACAAGAATAATTCTGTCTGCGCACTGGGACACAAGATTTATGTCAGATGAGGATGCTGAGAACCCAGAAGAACCAGTACTAGGTGCGGATGATGGTGGATCTGGAGTCGGTGTACTATTAGAGATTGCGAGAATTATCCAACAGAATCCTATTGACCTCGGAGTAGACATAATTTTCTGGGATGCTGAAGACCAAGGAACGTCTCCATACCGTAATGAGACTTGGTGTCTAGGGGCTCAGCACTGGTCTCGCAACAAGCATGACAAAAACTATAATGCCAAATATGGAATTAATCTGGATATGGTCGGTGCTTCTAATCCTTCTTTTGGTCAAGATACATTCTCTAAGAGATATGCAAAAGATCTCTTGGATCGAGTATGGAAACTAGGTCAGAGAATGGGCCATAGCAGTATGTTCAAAAATCACGATACGGGAGAAATCGTCGATGATCATCGTGTGATAAATGAGATGGCGCGTATCCCGATGATAGATATCATCAATCAGCCACTAGCCTCTAACGGAATGGCCTTATTCCAAAAATGCTGGCATAAGAAGTGTGATGATATGAGTGGTATCAATAAAAAAACAATCGGCGCCGTAGGACAAGTGGTTACAGCAGTAATCTACAAAGAGTCCGACGGCTCATTATATAATATCAAATAAATAATGTCAATGAAACAGATTTACCCTTTATTACTTTGTTTTTTCTTAGCAGCACAACTTTCAGCACAGCGAGCAATCGTCGTATCCAAAGTAACCGCAACCTGGTGTCCTAGATGTGGCGACTATGGTTGGGATTTTATGGAAGGACTTAAAGACATCTACTCTGCTAATGGTGCCCAGGCACTACCCTTAGGTGTACATTATAGTGGAGATCTTGAGAATCCAGTTGCCAGATGGTTCTCGGATAATCTTAAGTCTCAGGGTCAGCCACAGTTTTTTGTAGGCAACGATTTTATTAGTGTTAGTTCTGGCAATTGGTCAGATCAGTTGTCCTCTGTACAGACCATGGTAGAAGCTCAGATTAGCGGTCCGAGTAATGCTGAGATGGAGTTTGTTTCTTCTAGAATAGTGAATGATGATGGCAGTTTTACTGTCAATGTCAAAGTGGGTCAAATGGCGAATCTAGGCAATGATCATTATTTGGCGGTTTATGTATTCGAAAATGACGTGGTGGCAAGACAGTCCTCTAGGACTAATGAGGAGAACCATCCTAATGTCCTAAGAGATGTAATCTCAAATAATAATTTTGGCGATCTCTATGTGGCCTCAGGAGATACGAGAGAGGAAGAGACACTAACTTTTAATTATACTCCAGATGACTCATTCAATCAAGATAACCTCGGAGTACTCGCTATCATGTGGGAAAAAGATGGTGACGATTATTATATGGATTATTCTATTGCCTCTATGAGCTGGAAAGCCCTGACAAGTACACGTGATATCATTGCAGATAACGTATCTATGTTGCAATCAGCAGATAATATAACATTGAGCAGTACCGACACAGACACATACCAAGTGCAAGTTGTCAATCAATCAGGTCAACTACTGGATGAGCAACAACTGAATCAGAAACTTATAATAAATACAGCAGAATACTTTTCTGGATTGTATTTTATTAATGTATCAAAGAACAATTCTGTAGAGAATTTCAAAGTATTTATTAAATAGATACTATAAAAAATGTAATCCAATTGCCATTTGTTCAAAAAAGCAGATGGCAATTTTTTTTGAGTAAGTTTTTAGTTCTATCCCAAGTGCGAAATTTCCTTTTGCACACCCCTGCACATCCATATTTTTCATCGAGCAAAAGAGAATAGTCCTAATTATTCGATAGGTCGCTCACATAAGAAAACATTAAATAATTTGGCAAAACGAGCAGTAGAAAAACATTTGTTCTAATTTCGCACCCGTATTTATAGATTGACAGTATATTATTCTGTTTTCTATAAAAAACTGGATTTATTTTAACAGATAGAATTAAAAGAGAAATGAAACAATTTTTATTAATTGCCTCCGCAATTATGACCACTGCATTAACCCTAAATGCACAATGGACAATAGGCCCTCGTATATCTATGGGCGTCATTGCTCAAGGAGAGGAATCCTTCAGAATACTGCCTAACTCTGAGCATGGTATCTATGATCTCAGTTATGTCGGCAGCACATCCGTACAATCTGCGGGTCTGATGATCTATCGTAAGCTAGGACCATTTTTCGTACAGACAGAGATCATGGCGACAAGATATAGCTTAGAGTATCAGATGGATAGATACAAGTCTCTTACGGAGTCTTCGCCACTGTATGCGGAGAATCATTATATCGTCGAGCTGCCTTTGATAGCGGGATATAGCCCTGGCAAATTCAAGATAGGACTCGGACCAGTGGCCGAAATATATGCCGATAAAGAGAGCCAATTTTCGGTAATGGGTTATTATCAAGATACTTCTGATAAGGTAGAGTATGGTTTTCAAGGCTTAGTGGGTTACAAGCTAGGTATCATGCATATCGACTTGAAGTATGTCAATAAGTTCAACAGTATCGCTGATGGATTTAACTTCGGAGAAGATGATATGAAGCTCAAGAAAAGTGCTAATAGGATAATGCTATCTATAGGCGTGGCATTCTAAGATACTAGCGAAGAAAAAAGTTTTTTATAAAATGAAAAGGGCTTTGGTAATTACACCAAAGCCCTTTTTGATTCTTTATTTTAAAACTACTATTTCTGCTTGGGTCTAACCAAGTCCATTTCTTCTATAAGGTGGGTCGCCCCAGCTAGCTTATCTACGACGAACAATATATATCGCGCATCCACCATGATATTACGACAGATAGAGGCATCATAATTATAATCACTCATAGTGCCCTCCCAGGCACGATCAAAGTTCAGACCAATAAGGTTACCATAAGCATCTATTGCTGGACTACCAGAGTTACCTCCGGTGGTGTGATTAGTGCCTATAAAGCAGACGGGCACTTTTCCAGTCTTGTCTGTATACTGACCGTAATCTTTCTTTTCGTATAGTTCCAATAACTTATCCGATACATCAAACTCATAGTCGCCAGGCTGATACTTTTCTATAACCCCGTCGAGATAAGTAATCGGCGTATATCTGACGGCGTCTACTGGGTTATACCCGTCTACTTTGCCATAAGTAATACGCATCGTGCTATTTGCATCGGGATAGAATCTTCTATCTGGAAAAGTTTCCATAAGGGCTTTCATATATATTCTTTGGAGGCTATCGAGCTGGTAGGAAATGTTGTTGATTGGATTTCCGACTTTTTCCGTATAGAGTTCTCTCCATGCCTTACCAAACATGAAAGCTGGATCTTCTTTAAGTTTTGCGACTGCACTTTCTGCTGGCTCACTCAGCAGAGACATCATTTTCTCCTGACTGCTTAGGGCCGTATTCTTGTAGAATGACTCTGCATCGATCTCATTTATTTGCTTAGGGAAATATTCTGTTCCTACATCTTCTATATACATCGTAACGAGTGCCTGAAATACCTCTTGATCTATCCGAGCGTCATAGTCCTTGTAGAAATTTTCTAGCCAAGGGATGACACGAGATTTGTAGTTGTTATAGCTTTCTTCTCCGTTGTTTTCGTAGTTAGATACGAGCCTGTTAGAGATAGAGATAAGCCTCATCAGTTCTATATTACGACCTGCCACTTCGGAGTAATAATCCCGCACATAGGCTAGAGGTTCTTGTTCTTTGTATAATGCCGAAAACTCAGAGAGTAGATTCTTATAGGGGCTATCTGCCGATAACGCCGACTGGAACTCTTTTTCAAAGGCCTTCTTTTTTTCGATGCCCTTTGTTCTTTTTATTCCTTTGCTTTCGCCGATCCACTTTTTCCAATAGTTAGCGACTCGCGCAAACTTAGAGGCATATTTGATTCTTGTTTCTTCGTCAGCTCTCATGTATTTATCTATAATGCCCAGAGCTGTTTCTCGTATTGCAATTTTGGCTGGATTAGAGACTTCGACAATTTGCTCTACTGCTGCTGCCGGAAGGTATTCTTGTGTCCTACCAGGAAATCCAAATACCAAAGTAAAATCTCCCTCCTCGACACCGTCAAGCGATATAGGTAAGTGATGCTTAGGCTTATAAGGTATGTTATTCTCGGAGTAATCCGCGGGCATATTATCAGGTCCAGCATATATACGGAAAAGTGCAAAATCACCAGTATGTCGAGGCCATACCCAGTTATCAGTATCGGCACCAAACTTACCAATGGACTCTGGAGGCGTTCCCACTAATCTTATATCACGATAAGTCGTCGTAATAAAAGCGAAATACTGATTGCCATGATAAAATGGTCTGACGACTAAGTCCTGATAATCTGCAAGATTATAACCTGACTTGAGTGCTGCGATGTTTTGATCCACTAGTGATTGTCTTTCTTTGAGTGTCATTTCTTCTGTGACACCCGCAAGTATTTTTTCGGAGACGTCTATGATCTGGTCTATAAGGGTGGCTGTAAGACCTGGATTAGCCAGTTCTTCTTTTTTGTTTTTTGCCCAAAATCCATTTTTCAGTAGGTTGTTTTCCAAACTACTATGGGACTGTATCTGTCCGTATCCGCAATGATGATTAGTCAGTAATAGGCCTTCTGATGAGATGATCTCCGAGGTACAGAACCCACCAAAATGCACTATGGCATCCTTAAGTGACCCTTTATTGATACTATAAATGTCCTCTGCTGAGAGTTTCATTCCCATCTGTTGCATCTCTGCTTCGTTGAGACTTTTCAGGAGTAGAGGTATCCACATCCCTTCTCCTGCAAATGATAGGTTAAGAAAACAAACAAGCAGAATTGTCGATAAATAAGATTTCATATCTGATTAAGTTTATTTCAAATTAAGTTCTCGTAATTTAGGAAAAAGAGATGCTTTAAGTAAGATGGACTTCGCTTTTTTGTTCGAACAAGAAGAATTTAAGCCTTTTTCATATCAACACGGAATACCCTTGCTGATTATTGCGGTATTCGGGCTTATTAGCATTTTATTTGGACGGCGATTATACTCAGTAGATAAGAAGTGGCGGTTGCTCTTTTACATTAGCTTCTTGCCCTTGCTATCCTATATTATGTACGTTGTATTCAGGATAATCGAAGGAGAGTTTAGTCTACAGGAAGATCTCCCATTTCATGTTTGTCGTACATTGGCATTCTTTTGTCCTATCGTCATTTATTACCGACAACGGTTTTTCTTAGGGATATTCTATTTCTGGATTATGGTGGGTACGCTTAATGCCAACTTGTCACCTGATATAAAATATGATTTTCCACATTGGAATTATTTTACTTATTGGATGCTACATGGTTTGCTTGTGGTTATTCCCTTATACTATGTCATAGTACTGGATATCAAAATCAAGTGGAAGGATCTCTTCCATGCCGTATGGACGGCTAATGTGTTTTTGCTTTTTTCACTTTGCGCTAATATGATCTTAGGGTCTAACTATATGTACACGATGCGTAAGCCTGATGTCGGCAGCCTCTTAGATTATATGGGCGAATGGCCTATCTATTTATTGACGACGCAGTTGCTGGCTGTTGTGTTATTTGTTATTGTTTTTGTGCCGATTTTATTGTGGAGAAAGTATAGCCGAAAATCGGCTTAATAAAAAAATACCTCTTTTTATAGAGTGTCTACAATACTCAAAAAGAACCCCGCAAGATTATTGCAGAGGCTCTTGGTAATTTCTTATTCTGAAAACATCACTCTTAACTCTTCTTTTTCGTAAGCGGAATATCAAATCCGATTTTAAAAGAAACAATCTGTGGTGGTTTGATAAGCTGATAATCTGAGTTAGACGTCAAGTATTTGGACCAAGCCAAGCTAAGTCGTAACCTTCCGATGATATATGAAGCATTAAGCAAGGCATTGGTTACATTATATGATGAAAAAGATGGTTCTGAACTTAGGGCAGTTTCAAAGCTATGGAAATGCCAAAGTTTTATGCCCGCTCCTACGGATACAGTATTGATAAGCCTGTAAGACGCTAAAAAAGAATTTTCGATTATACTGGGAATGGCATATATAGGTGGGAAATCTTCATAGAGATTGTTAGTGCGTAAGTTAAATTCAGTTTTTGAAAGCAGGTTAATATCGCCGCTTAGTTCTACTCTATCGAATAAATAGTTTAGGCTCAATCCAAAGGTCATTTGGGTTTTACTTTGCACAGGTTCGATCATCCAATCTCGGAAGTATGTGACATCGAAAACACTGCGAGTTATTCCTACTTGTGGAGAAATGGATAGCTGGCTCGTTCCACGAAAAACAAGTAGAAGTAAGACTAAGGTAAATGTAGCTCTATGCATAAAAGTCAATAAGACAATTTGATGCTCTATATTAAAAACGATCAGACACAGAGTCTATTTTAAAGATAGACAGGAGTGCACAAAAAAAAGCCCATCTAACATAGTCAGATGGGCTTTAGATATTTCTTTATTTTCTATTCCTACTCTTTCACCAATTCAAACTGTAGTTCTTCTGAGACTTCAGGGTGAAAGTTGATAGTCGCCGTGTAAGTACCAATTTCTTTTGGCTCTTCAGCAAGTTCTATTTTCTTTCTTTCCACTTCTATCTCGAAGTGTTCTTTCATAGCCGCTGCGATTTGTACATTGGTCACTTTACCGAATATTTTTCCAGACGTACCCGACTTGACACCAATTTGTACACTTTGACCTTTGATTTTTTCGGCCATTTGCTTGTACTCTTCTAGTCGCGCGTTTTCTTTAGCTTGCTCTTCTTGTACGAGCTTGTCTAGTTTCGCTCTATTGGTAGCATTAGCGATAACGGCAAATCCTTTAGGGATTAGGAAGTTCCTTCCGTAACCTGGTTTTACCTTTACGATATCGTGCTTATAACCGACGTTATCTATACTTTGAAGTAATATGAGTTCCATCTGTATCTTTATTTTAGAAGGTCAGCAACATAAGGCATAAGGGCAAGATGTCTTGCTCTTTTGACTGCGATAGCCACCTTTTTTTGATATTTCAATGAATTTCCCGTGATTCTTCTTGGCAATAATTTTCCTTGCTCATTGACAAATTGCAACAAGAAGTCGGCATCCTTATAATCTATGTGACGGATTCCGAATTTTCTAAATCGACAATACTTTTTATTGTCTTTTCCAATATTAGGATTGCTTAAAAACTTTATTTCATCTCTAGTAGCCATAATCGATTATTTAGTGGTTATTCCTCTTCGGATACAGAATCACCGTACTTTAATTTGTCTTTCATTTCGTTGAGCTTAGACCAGTTGCCATCGGCCGCTAGCTGCGCTTGATCTGTCCATGTCGTCGGATCATAGTTGAGATAATTAGACCCACCTCTGGATAAGATCGACTTGATGTCATCTTGAGATTTTTCTGATAATGCGGCATACGACTTGATACCTGCTACACTAAGGAGTTTAGATACTTTAGAGTCTATACCCTCTATGAGTGTAAGATCATCTTTGATCACAGTGAGCTTTTCTGCTTCAGCCTCTTCTTTGGACTTTTTCTTACCTATTCGTCCGTTTCTTTTGTCGTCGTTGTATTTGATACCGTATTTGTCTAGCTTGATAGTCAGGTATCTTATGATACGCTCATCACGTCTCATAGCCAATTCCATCTTAGGCACTATGTCCTGTTTGTCAGATTGGAACTCGATACACTTATAGACTCCGGAGTTTCTTTTGTTGATAGGATAAGCAAGTTGCTTGAGGCCCATGTGATCTACATTGACTATAGAGCATGAGTCGTCCTTCAAAAGCTTTTCGTAAGCTTGGGCTGCCTTTTCGATTTCATCACCTGGCAGAATGGGATCGATGATGAAAGTAACTTCGTACTGATTCATTAGAAATTTTAGTAACTTTTCTCTTTTAAAAAGGAGCGCAAATATATACTTTTAAACTAAGTAAAGCAAAGTAAAAAGGTCTGATTACCTTTGCTTTTTATATACTCTAAAACATATTAATTTAATTATATGAATAAGTTCTTAATAACCATTGCCTTAGTTACGATTGCACTGGCATCATGCAAAAATAATAACGCAGGATCAGTGACAGAAGGCACGGCTAAAAACACCTACGGAAAAGAAATTACGGCGGATAATGCGATCACCATAGAGTCTGCGATTGCAAGTCTGGAGACTCAAGACTCGCTGGTTACTAAAATCAAAGGAAAGGTAGAATCCGTATGCCAGGTCAAAGGCTGCTGGATGAATCTTCTGCCTGATAGTGGCAATGAGGATGATGCAATTTTTGTCAAGTTTAAGGATTATGCCTTTTTTATGCCCCTTGATCTAGCTGGTAAAGAGGTCGTTATAGAAGGTGTTGCCTATAGAGAGGTCACTTCTGTGGATGAGCTTAAGCACTATGCTGAGGACGAAGGGCTACCTCAAGAAGAAATAGATAAAATTACCGAGCCCAAAGAGGAGCTCAAGTTTATGGCAGATGGCGTCATCATACTCTAAATGATTAATGGAATAAGGTTCTGATGATGCGCTGATGTTATCAGAATCTTATTCTCTTAGTAAGTTAATCATCTGTTTTATATCGACGTTTTCGTTGATAAGGTCTATGGCCTTGGATATTTTCCAAGGAGTCCTTCTGATAATTTTCACCTCTAGCTTACTTATCTTGATTACGACACCGTAGGTATCTAATGAGGTCCGGACCACGGGTATCTGATATTCGTCTATAAAAGATAGACTCACCTTAGATATATTGCCTCCACCAGTTACTATAATCCCCGATAGCGGACATTGTTCCATCTGCTCGCGATCCATGATTTCTCTTATATGTTCTATGGCTTTTTTCAATACGCGAGAGCTCACGACGAGTAGGTTATCATTAGATTTTTTGAGTATCTCTGGGTCCACTACAGAGCCAGGCAATATGTTTTCGACTTTGTTGAACCCTCTCTCGGAGTATAGCTCAAAATGAGCATTCATAGAGTTAGCAATAGTCCATAATAAGGGATAACCTAGTGTATTATCATAAGGTACGACACCTAGTAATCTAAGGTCATTCTTGGCTAGCCATTTTCCGACGTAGGTCCTGACCATATCCATTTTGTCTGGTATGACTTTATTGATAATAACGCCTATTATCGGTACATCATGTTCTCTGAATAGAGACATGCACATATTCAGCTTATCTATCGTATTACCGATTCCACCTTCTACGACCATCACCACTTGAGCGTCCAATAATTTAGCGACTTGCGCATTAGACACGTCCGCAACGGAACCTACACCGGGGTGACCTGTGCCCTCGTATATGACCGCATTATGGGACTGACTTAGTGTTTCTTTGGCTTTAATTATTTTGGCTTTGGGATCATATTTGTCGGGATAGGAAAGATATTCGACAGTAGCCCCTTTGCCTATTATTACTGGGCTGTGGATTTCTGGTTCTATATCAAGTTTGAGCAAATCTGCGAACAGTACTGCATCTTTATCTACGACACTGCCTTTGAGTTCTACATGCCTTTGTCCGACGGGTTTGCAATAGCCTGTATTTATGTTCGCTTTTTTGAAACTAGCAGCAAGACCGAGTGTGGAGGTTGTCTTGCCCACATGCTGACTCGTTGCGGCTACATATAAATTTTTCAATTTCATTAACACAAAGTACAAAGCCAAGATCACTTTTAATTGAATTTTTGAGGCTCAAATGATGTTAAGAGGGTATGAGAATTCTGAAAAGAGTTTCCAGCCTTGATAGACATTTAGATATTATCAGGGAAGAAGGAAGGACTATAGGTTTTGTACCTACAATGGGCGCACTACACAAAGGACATGTATCACTTATCAAAAAATCAACTGAAGAAAACGACATAACGGTATGCAGTATCTATGTCAATCCGACTCAGTTCAATGATAAGGATGACTTAGAAAAATATCCCCGAAACTTAGAAAAAGACGCCTCTCTATTGCGCAAATTTGGGTGTGATTACATATTTGCGCCATCTAGCTCACAGATATATCCTAAGGGTCTGGATACCAAGGTAGATCTGGATATATCTCATCTCACATCAGAGATGGAAGGGCCTAATCGACCAGGGCACTTTGAGGGTGTGGTACAAGTCGTCAAAAGATTGCTTGATATTGTCAATCCCAACAACCTCTACATGGGCCAAAAGGATTTTCAGCAGTTTACGATAATCAACTATATGCTGAAAGCCCTTGATATACCGACACGACTGAGAGTATGCCCTATCATAAGAGAAGAGGATGGACTGGCTATGAGCTCTCGTAACGTAAGGCTTTCTTCTGCACTAAGACCTCACTGCAATCTGATATACAAATCTCTCAAGTACGCCAAAGAAAAACTGGAAGAGCTTAATATCAATGTGATAGAGGATAGAGCATTATCCAGCCTCAAAATTCAAAATTTCAGACCAGAATATTTTGATATAGTCGATGGTCATACACTCAAGCCCGTAGAAAAAATGTCTGATGCCGAGTATATTGTAGCCTGTACGGCCGTATGGGCGGGTGATGTCAGACTCATCGACAATATGATACTGAGAGGAGAAAAATATATTAGGTAGCTGGATTAATTATTAATGTAATTATAACTTTGTCGCCATGTTATTACAGATACATAAGTCAAAAATACATAGGGCCACTATCACACAGGCCAACCTCAATTATGTGGGTTCTATTACGATAGATGAGCGACTGATGGAAGCCGCTAATATCATAGAAGGAGAGCGTGTACAAATAGTCAATAATAATAATGGTGAGAGACTAGAGACTTATGTCATACCTGGCGAAAAAGACTCGGGCATCATCTGTCTCAACGGAGCCGCTGCTAGAAAGTGTGAGGTGGGAGATATCGTCATTATCATATCTTATGCGTGGATGACACCAGATGAGGCTAAGGATTATAAGCCACTGACAGTCTTCCCTAACGAAAAGAATCAAGTCGACTAGATTCCTTTCTCTGGAAACTTTCCCTTATAAGGTTTAAATAGATTTTCTATTTTTTTGAGATCGGATTGTGCATCTTCGGTAGGATAATAACAATCCAGCACAACCACTAATTTATTAGCCCAATCAAAGGCAATGGGCAACACTGGAATATTGGCTTTTTTAGCTATATAATAATATCCAGTCTTAAATCGATCTACTTTATTTCTGGTTCCTTCTGGTGCGATTTGTATCGTCAGACTATCTCGTTTATCGTATTCGTCTACGACAGATTTGACAAAGTTAGTTGACTTACTCCTATCAATGGCAATCCCACCGAGTGCAGACATTAGCCACCCTAGAGGTGGCTTGAATAGAGACTTCTTACCTACAAAATTAATCGTGTCCTCGAATATTGCCCTTACCAATATGCCAATAGGAAAATCCCAGTTAGAGGTATGCGGTGCGACGATGATCATTTTCTTTTTGATATGTAAAGGATAATCACCGACGACTTTCCAACCTATTATTTTAAATATTAATTGAGCGAGACCTTTTTTCATTGAGAAGCGAAAAGTACAAATTTAATCGGCAAATTAAACTATTGGGTTATCCACAAGTCATAATAACAAAGACATCAAAAAACTTAGAAAACAAGTTGAAAGAAATAAGTGATGATATAATAATAGGCATGCTCAGTGATGATAAGCAGTTTGACGGTGGCTTCAAGCGATTAGTGCAGAAGTATCAGGAACCCCTCTACTGGCATATCCGTCGCATGGTGCATTTTCATGAGGATGCAGATGATGTCATACAGAATGTATTTATCAAAGTGTTCCGAGGGATCAAAGGATTCAAAGGAGACTCTAAGTTATATACATGGTTATATAAGATAGCGACTAATGAGTCAATCACCTTTATTAATAAGAAGAAAAAAATCAGTTCTGTGACGGAGCATGCCGATGATGATATATTGTCATCCAAGCTCAAAGCGGATACTTATTTTGACAGTGATCAGGCGCAGCTGATTTTAGTCAAGGCAGTAGAGTCTTTACCTCAGAAGCAAAAACAAATTTTCAATCTGAGATACTATGATAACATGACATACAAAGACATGTCAGAAGTACTAGATACATCAGTAGGCGCTCTAAAAGCATCATATCATCACGCTGTCAAAAAAATAGAAAATTATCTCAAAGCCAATGTTTAAGAAATATAGAATAATGATAACAGAAGATTATTTCGAAAAGTTACCGGATAGGTTGAGTGAGAAGATAGAATCGTTAGAAGATGATTTGTTGCAAGAGGCACCTTTACTGCACTCTATGCGGGATGGTAATCCATATAGCGTACCTCATGGATACTTTAAAAATTTGGAAAATCAACTGACCCAAAAGAGAAGCAGTCTCAAGGTCTCCTATAGAAAATATCTAGCTGTCGCGGCGTCTCTATTATTATTGATGGCGATTGGACTTCAGTGGTCGTCTGATGTAGTAGATGATAGTGGCGCTTTGGCAGAGGTCGAGTTATATGATTATTATCTGGACAATCTTGATGATGTGGACGAGGACCTTATAGCACTCCTGTCTGAGGACGAAGAATCTTTGGCGACAGAGATGCTCTTTGATGATGACGAAATAGAAATCGTTCTCGATGAGCTGGTCAGTGATCTTAATGATTATGAGTTGGACAATTTATTTTAAAAAGAAAAACAATTATTGATATGAATATTAAAACCATTTTGACATCTATAGTGATGCTCCTATTATTCCAAAATGTAGATGCACAACGTAACAGACAAGCAGTACGAGAAAAAGTAGAATCACAAAAGGTGGCTTTTATAACCCAAAAGTTAAATCTAACGACAGAAGAGGCGCAATCGTTTTGGCCTATCTATAATGAATTGAAAAATGAGATGAGCGCACTCAGAGAAACCAGAAAAGATTCGCTCAAAGACATGTCAGAAGCCGATGCCAAACTGCGTATCCAAAGTATGTTTGATATGGAAGAGAAAAACCTTGATATCAAAAGAAAATATGCCGACAAAATGGAAGCTGTTATCGGTGCGCGAAGGACTTTCAGGTTTCTTCGATTGGATAGAGAGTTTAGAGAGCGGATGATAAGAGAAGTCAAGGAGAGAAAGAGAACGCGCAGGGGAAACTAGTTTTGTTTTAAAGGAGTGTTATCCTCTGCATTTTGGCGACAGTCTTTTAAGCCAAAAAAGAGGGCATCAACAAGAATAATCAGCAGTTTAAGAGTAGGAAGTTGATTAAAATATGAATGATTTTTTATCATATAAATTAAAATCAACTTTCTATTCATTTCATATTCTATCGGTTATATATAGGTATTTTTGACATGATTATAATGCCTGAAAATAATTGAGGTATCAGGTTTTATGCTTTCCAATTTGGTTATATTTACTGCGAATTATAATCTGACCAACGACAGTTTTTTACAAAAATGGAGCATAGAACCCAACGCGATAGTTCCTTTCTAAATCTTGTTTCTGATTTCGAAACAAACTTTGAGAAAGGCATTAATGTGATCTATGATCAAGATACTTTCCTCAGAATAATAAGATACTACGAGGAAGAATTGCAATACGACAAAGCCATAGAAGTGGCTGTATCTGCAATAGATCAATATCCAAGTAGCCCCGACTTTTACATTATACGCGCTAGACTTTTATTTCAGTCTAATCTTAATGAAGAAGCCATCGAGGTACTGGAAAAAGCAGAAAAGATTTCCCCCTACGAACTAGATATACTTTTACTCAAGGTACGCATACTTGCTTTTCAGGGTAGTGTAGATGAGGCACGTAACATCTTGAAAGAGATGAAACGATATGTGCAATCTAATGACCTCTCTGATGTCTATCTCAGCGAATCATATATCAAAGAAGTCGAGCGCGACTATCATAGCATGTATGAGTCTCTGACTAAGTCTGTGATCTGTGACATAGGTAATGAAGAAGCACTGGAGAGAATTGGTTTTGCCGTTCAGTTATCTAAGAACTACAAGTCGAGCATCCAGTTCCACCAGATGATAATCAACGAACAGCCGTTCAGTTATCTAGCGTGGTATAATCTAGGACATGCTTACTCTTGTATCGGAGAATATAATAAGGCGATCAACGCGCTGGAGTATTCTTTCATTACCGAGCCTAATTTCGAAAACGGATATCTCGATTGCGCAGATATATGTATACAGGAGAAAAGATTCGAAAAGGCACTAGATATCTATGAAGGATATCTTGAAGTGTTTGGTATCAACGAAGAAGTGCTCGTCAATATGGCAGAGTGCAGATTCCAGATCGGCAATCTCAACAAAGCCAAAACTATCCTAAATAAACTACTCAAGTTAGATCCTTATAATGACGAGGTCTACTACAAGCTAGGATTATGTTATGCCAAGGCCGAAAACTGGAACAAGGCGATAGACGCATATCACAAAGCGATCACACTAGAAGATGGCTGCGAAGATTATTATCTGTCTATGGCTATAGCGCATAATGCGATAGGTAGTTTTGAGAAAGCAGAATTCTTTTTTGGGCAGGCTGTGGAGATGGGTCCAGAACAAAGCCAATATTGGAAAGAGTATATTTCTTTTCTTATTAAGGTAGGTAAAAAAGAAAAGGCTCTGCAAGTATTTAGTGACTCGGATGACTATACTTTTGGTGCTGATTTGCTATTTTGCAGAGGCGTTGCTCTCTACCTCAATGGAGATAAAGCAGGTGCTTTTTCTTCTTTCGAAGAAGGACTCAAAGAAGACTATGATCAGCACAAAATTATATTCGATATAGAGCCAGAGCTTTCTCTGGATAAGGAGCTAAATTCTATGATAAAATACTATGAGGGTGAAGTCCTCAGAGAAAATATATAAGTAACAAACCAAAACGGCATTACTCAATCTCATTGATAAAAGGCAGCTAAATTATTTAGTTGCCTTTTGCTATTTTACTGGGACTTGTTAGTAAATAGCAAATATTCTCCTAATCAGATTTTTATAATTCTTTACAGGACCTCTTTGTTTCCCTTCGTAATTGATTTTGATATTATCCTCTACAAGATTACCAATGTTAAAAGTCAAAGGATATACGAACTCCGGAGGGCCATAATAATTAATAGGGCCATATTTGATAGCATAGATTTTCACATCTCCGTTTTCTCCAGCCTCTACTAAAGGGTAATCTTGAGTGTAATCGAGATAATAATTTATAAGTCTATCGTCTTTTACATTTTCGAGAATTTTGTTATCACTTTTGACAAACTGGAAATTAACGGCTGATTTGCCATCGAAAATACTATACGTGCCAAAGTGATAACCCTCTGTAGTTTTTACTATACCATGCCACAGAAATGTATTCAATGGAGTGGGTGATACAAGAATATCTTCATAGGAGATTTTATCTTTTTCTAGTTGAGCACGAAAGTGATAGTAAGCATGATTTTTAGACATGAACCCTATTAGTAAATAGGAGGTAGATATTAATAGTGCGTAGACTAATGCTTTGCTTTCTCCTTTTTTGGATAAATGTAATAAGACTCCCACAAGCAAAATACTTGTGTATACGGGTTCTATGACGTGTATACTATTAAGTGAAAACAGATGATCGCTAAACGGACTGATTAATTTAGTCCCGTAGGTTGTACACCAATCAAGTAGAGAGTGCGTAAAAAGAGCCAAAAAGAAGGCTAGGGTCCACTTAATTCTGGCATGTTTTCTATGATAGATTCTATGGAATACTTCTCCTAAAAGAAAACTTAAAAGTATGGCGAAACCTATGGAGTGAGAAAAACTTCTGTGGACTGTAAGGAATTCTATATCGCTAAAAAAAGGGGACAAAAGCACATCTAAATCTGGGATTGTTCCCGCTACCGCTCCTATCAAAAGAGAGACTTTTCCTATTTCCTTATCCTTAATAATAGCAAACGAAGTTGCTCCTAATAGTCCTTGCGTTAATGAATCCATCTTTACTAATGAGGACTAAAAATAAAGCAAAAATATTTTACTTATACGCCGACATCGCGGCGCCAATGATTCCAGAGTCATTATAGTTACCTGCGGTTGTCACATTGAGATTGCTCGCGATATACTTTTTATAATTATCAAACTTCTTGCTGATACCGCCACCGATGATCATGAGATTTGGTGAGAATACAAAGTCGATATATTGCAGAAAATCATTGAGTTCTTTGCCGTATTCTTCCCATGACAAGTCTTTTTTCTTTCTGGCTCCGTTGGAGGCATGTTTTTCTGCGATGGAGTCTTTGTATTTCAGGTGACCGAACTCCGTATTAGGTACAAGAATGCCGTCTCTAAACAAAGCCGAACCTATGCCCGTACCAAGTGTCAATGTGATAATAGTGCCTTTTTTGTTTTTCCCTTTTCCGAAAGTCATTTCGGCTATGCCAGCCGCGTCTGCATCATTAAGGACATTGACCGGATGACCGAGTGCGTCAGAGAAAAGCTCTTCTACATTACAGCCTATCCAGCTCTTATCTATATTACTGGCAGTGCAGCAGATGTTATCTTTGACGACGGCAGGTATGCCGATGCCTATAGTCCCTTGCTTATAACCTATCTGGTCTAATAATCGACGTGCAGTATCGGCGATGTCTTTTGGTTTTTTACTTTTAGGAGTTGGGATTTTGAGGCGTTCGCTACGCAGAACTCCTTTTTTGGTATCGACTCGTGCACCTTTGATTCCTGATCCACCGATATCTATTCCTACCAGTTCCACTTAGTTTATATTTTTAGCTTTTATAATTATAACATCTTCCAGAGGCTTGTCTCTATTGTCAGTATCTATCTGCGCAATCTTGTCTAATGTATCAAACCCCGAAATTAATTTACCGAATATAGTATATTCTCCGTCTAACTGGGGAGCACCTCCTACAGACTTGTACATAGATCGCTGATCTTGAGTATAATCTATTGGCCTGGAGGATTCGTAATTATCTATGGACTTGTCTGATAACTCTTTTCCATGGACTATATAGAACTGCGTTGCCGAAGATGCTTTTTCTGGATTGACATCATCGGGCATCCTTGCTGCGGATAAGGCACCTTTGTGATGAATGAGCTCTTCTCGGAATTCGGGCATGGTTTCTTTCTTAGGTGTCGGATTAGGATATTTATTTTTTCGCAGCTTGTTATCACCTGCCTGTATCATAAATCCATCTATCACCCTATGGAATATTATACCGTCATAATAACCCGCATCGACTAATCTTGCAAAGCTGTCTCTATGCTTAGGAGTCAGTTCGCTTAACTCCAAAAGCATGTTGCCGTAATTGGTTTCCAGATGTACAAGACAATTAGTAGGTGGATTTATGATAAGCTCTTTGGAGGCGATAGATTGCTTTTGACCTTTTTTAGAAATCAACTTTATGGTGTGTCTACCAGACTCTAGAAAAAGATGACTTATATCAACTGTATCATATCTGAGCGTATCGTCTATGACCCAAGTGTAAGAGTCAGCACCTGTAGAGGTGTTTTGAAAAGAAACTTCTACAGGTGCCACTAGTGTATTGCTTTCCTGATGCGAAAATTTCGCTACTGGTCTCGCACAACTACAAAGAAAAAACAGACTTATATAAAAAGCTGGGAATATCCTCAACTTAGCCTTTTATCTTTTTGATTTTCATCTTGACATCCTGGACTGGGCGATCACCTGGAGCGGTTTGTACTGCCGCGATTTTATCTATTACTTCCAGACCCTCTACTACTTCTCCGAATACGGTATAATTGTTATCCAAAAAAGGTGTTCCACCTGCCGTTTTATACTTTTCCTTGTCCTCAGCAGTATAGGTTATACCCGCTCTTTGTGCCATAGCGTTTAGTTCTTGGTCAGAAGATTTTTTGCCATGGACTATATAGAACTGTGAGCCAGAAGATTTTTTTTCTGGATTGACAGCATCACCTTGTCTAGCGGCTGATAGTGCTCCTTTGAAGTGAAGTTTTCCTATTTCTGCAGGTATTGTATACCCTGGACCACCACCACCTAATCTTACTTCTGGACCTGCCCCCTTAGAATCTGGATCTCCCCCCTGTATCATAAATCCGTTGATAACTCTATGGAACAGAAGATCATCATAGAATCCATTCGCGACTAGTTTTTTGAAGTTATCTCTGTGCTGAGGTGTTTCGTCATAGAGTTTGACTTTCATATTGCCATAGTCAGTTTCTATAAGAAACAATTCTTGCTTAGGTGCGCAAGAAAACATAAGGCAACAAAGCAAAGCGCAACTGATTATCTTATTCATTTTTATATGCTTATAAATTTTCAAAATATTTGAGAATGTTCGTTTTTAATATTTTTTCTTGGAGATCCGATCCTTTGGTCTGGAATGGAATAGTGACATCCCAGTGTGGCCAACCCTCATCATCCCGACCAGAAAACGTGTAATATCCATCGGCCTCTAATAAGGTACACGCGGCCACGTGCATCAGGTCTTGTTTTTCCTCTTTGGTAAAATTATCTTTTATCCTACCATATTCCTGTATCCCGATCAATAGCATAATCGCTCTGAGATCTGGGAGTGCATCTGTCTTATTAAGATGCTTGAGCTTATGCCGCAATTCCAACCAGTGAAAATCTAATTCCCAAGGCTCCATAATTACCGCAAATATATGATTAATGATACAACAAAAGTGAATACAAAGAGCAGAGGTCTCGGTGGTCTACTTAGTAAAATGCTTGAGCATAATGACTTCTTTTCTAGTCAGAAATCGACTCCACCCTCTAGGCAGATCTTTTTTAGTCAGTCCTGCAAATAGGACTCTGTCTAATGCAACCACCTCATAGTCCAAAGACTCAAATATGCGACGGATGATCCTATTCTTACCGCTATGTAATTGTACGCCGACACAATTCTGGGGCTCATCTTGTATATAACTAATGACATCCACCTGGATAAAGCCATCTTCTAGCGGAAATCCTTTGTCTATTTTCTGCAGATCTTTTTCTGCTAAGGGTTTGTCCAGGGTGACTTGATAGATTTTTTTGACTTTAGATTTTGGGTGAGACAGCTTTTGCGAAAGCTCTCCGTCGTTAGTCATAAGCAATAGACCTGTGGTGTTTCTGTCTAGACGGCCCACTGGATTGATCTTGGTGTTCACCTTGGATTTGACGATTTCCCAGACTGTCTTTCTGCCTCTTTCGTCACTCATTGTGGTAATGACATTCTTGGGCTTATTGAGTAATAGATAGACTTTCTTCTTGACTATTTTTATGGGCTTACCCATGTACTCTACCTTATCTGTCTCCTCTACTTCTATAGCGGGGTTTCTGATAACCTCACCATTGACTTTGATAAATCCATTTTTGACCAGTTCTGCCGCCTTGCGTCTAGAGCAGATTCCGGAGTGAGAGATAAATTTATTAAGGCGATACTTCAATGTAGTGGATTATTCTGGCCCAAAGATATCATCTGTATTGATCTTAGAAGGTCTGATATAGCTACTAGATCCATCACCGAATATATCGTCACCCAGCATACCTGGCATATTGCGGAATCCTTCCGTATCATCATCGACGAATTTGACATATTCTTTAAGGAATCTAAGTCTGACATTACCGAGAGAACCATTCCTATGCTTAGATATAATTATCTCGGCGAGGTTATCTGGTATATCCATATTATCAGAGAGATCGTAGTATTCTGGTCTATAGATGAACTGGACAATATCCGCATCTTGCTCTATCGCTCCAGATTCCCTCAGATCTGAGAGCTGTGGTCTCTTATCTCCACCCCGTGTCTCTACGGCACGACTTAGCTGAGATAGTGCTATGACAGGCACTTTGAGTTCTTTTGCCATACTTTTAAGGGCCCTAGATATAGTTGATATCTCTTGTTCCCTGTTTCCTTTTTTACTTTTATCACCTGCACTCATGAGCTGTAGATAATCGATTACGACAAGTCCGATATTATGATTTTGCTTGAGTCGTCGGCACTTGGCTCGGAGTTCGAATATGTTGATGGCTGGTGTATCATCTATGTAGATGGGCATATTAGACAACTTCTCTACTGCCTCATGCAGGAGGCCAAAGTCATTCTCATCCAATGTCGCATCTCTCAGCTTACTCGCGGGTATCATGGACTCCATGGATATAAGACGTTTGACGAGTTGTTCGTTATCCATCTCCAGAGAGAATATACCTACACCTGTACCTGCCGCCGCCGCATTTCTGGCGAGAGATAAGGTAAATGCTGTCTTACCCATCGCAGGACGGGCCGCGATTATGATCAAGTCCGACACCTGCCATCCATTAGTTATTCTATCCAGTTCTGTAAATCCTGTCGTGACCCCTGTCAGATTATCCTCTCTTTGGCTCAGTTCTTCTATTTTTTTCTGGACCTTGACGGCCACTGCGCTCACCGCTTCAAAACCCGTATTCAGGTTTTTGTCAGTGATCTCAAAGAGTTGTTGCTCGGCTTCGTCTAGCATCTCGAGTACATCCTTAGTGTCCTCGTAGGCATCTTTGATAGTTAGGGTTGATACCTGTATGAGAGCACGTTGGATATATTTCTGTACTATGATCAGAGCATGATACTCGATGTTGGCAGCAGATGCGACCTTATTAGTGAGGTCCATGAGATAATTGACACCGCCTATCTGATCCAGTTTGCCGCGTTTTCTCAGTTCTTCGTTGACCGTAAGGATGTCTATTGGCCTAGAGTTACTGAATAAGTCCATCATCACGGTGAATATCTCCGCATGTGCGTCTAGGTAAAAACTTTCTGGTCTCAGTTTTTCTACGATGATAGAAAAGGCACCTTTGTCTAGCATAGCGGCACCTAATACGGCCTCTTCCAGATCGACCGCCTGTGGCATAACACGTCCATAGACCATTGGGTCTGACATTTCACTCTTTACGTTTCCTCTTTCTCTTGTTTTTGCCATTAGGTGTTTTAATGAAGATAAGGTAGAATAGTCCTCAAATTTAATATGAAGATTTTGCTATATATAATCAAGGGCAGAGCATCAGACGATCTGACATGTTAGAAACAAAGAATAATAATGTGGAAAAAAGAGATGAGATGTTTATTAATAATCTTATGGAATAGAACGCCGGCAATTACGATTGATAACCAGCACATTAGGAAACAAAAAAAGGCCCAAGTAAATGACCTGAGCCTGTGGATATTTATACTCTTATTAGATGAAATTAATTTCTTCCGACTTTATTTAGTCTTTCTGTGATTTCTTCTACTTTTCTCTTTTGCTGTTCTATTTCTATCTTTTTATCCTCTTGATTTTGCAGATTCTGCTCTATTTCCTTTTCTGCCTTTTTTATTTTTTCCTTGTACTCCTCTATATCGTCATGGAGTTCTTTATTTTTCTTTTCTAACTTATTCAGGTCCTTGTCGTAGTTCTTTAGTACCTTTTCTTCGTTATCAAGTTCTTTATTGATTACCCTTTTTTTGACACCGACGTATACAAGATTATTGACCTTGTCTATGGCGTCTGTCGGCTCAGATAAGAACTGAGTGCCATCATCTATAAATACATAAGATGTGGTCATACCTTTTTTTTCTTCGACCTTAAAGTATGCATCTACTGGACCAGAATTAATGCCTGGAATATCACATTGTTGGCAGACCCATTCTTTGGCTTTTCTGTTTCTTTTGACCTTTCCGTATTGTTTGAATGTTTCTTCGAGGGTCTTTTCGACCATCTTCTTTTCTGCATCTGGGTGATCTACACCAAAAGCGGTTTGTTCTCCGAGACTAAGTTGTTGTTTTATGGTAAAAAATTCTTGAGCCTGACAAAAACTTAACATCGCTATGCTCAATACAAGTGTGCTGATAATTTTCATTGTAGTTGATTTTAATTACAGTTACCCAATTTATATACTATTGATATAAAGAGATTATAAAAAAGTGTTAAGTCCAAAATTTGATCCATATCCAAGGCAAAATGAAGAATCAAATCAAGAATTCCCCCTTACACTGTAAGTTTCGATACTAAAAAAGGAAACTTTGGTATAAATAATTCTATACGTTGTCATAAATCTCCTTTAATTTATACCCCGACTAATAACATATATGTCTATACTATCACTCAGAAACGTAGTCAAACAATATCATAATCATCGCGCCGTGGATGATGTGAGTTTTGATGTACCCTATGGAAGTATTTTCGGTCTGCTTGGCCCTAACGGTGCAGGTAAGACGTCTCTTATAAGAATAATAACGACTATAACCGCCGCGGATGCTGGTTCAGTAATGGTGGACGGAAAACCACTCGATAATCTGACACCTAGACAGATCGGCTATCTCCCAGAAGAGAGAGGCCTCTATAAGAAAATGAAAGTAGGAGATCAGCTTATGTTTTTGGCGCAGCTCAAGGGACTTTCAAAACCCGATGCGAGGAGCAAAATAGAGCATTGGTTCAAAAAGTTTGAAATTTCAGATTGGTGGAATAAAAAAGTGGATGAGCTGTCTAAAGGTATGCAGCAGAAAGTCCAATTCGTGGCGACGGTCATGCATGAGCCAAAGTTATTGATACTCGATGAGCCGTTTTCTGGTCTGGACCCCATCAATACCAATCTTATCAAAGACGAGATACACCGTCTCAACGAAAATGGAACAAGCATCATATTTTCTACACATCGTATGGAGCAGGTGGAGGAGATATGCAAAGAGATCGTACTTATAGATAAGGGGCGTATTATACTGGAAGGTCAAGTGGACCAGATCAAAAATGATTATAAAGAAAACATATTCAGAATCGGATTCAGAGGGAAGATGCCTGCTAACCTTATTGGCTCTCAGTTCGAAATATTACGAGATGAGGCGGACCATGTCATGATTAAAATAAAAGATGGCTATAGCTCTAATGAATTGCTCAGTGCATTAATAGATCATGATATGCAGATAGAATCATATAATGAGATCAAGCCGACGCTCAACGAAATTTTCATAAGAAAAGTAGGATCAAGCCATGAATAATATCAAACATGTTATAGCCAGAGAATACTTCACGAGAGTAAAGAGTAAGACTTTTTTGCTAACTACTTTTCTAGCACCGTTAGCCTTTATATTCTTTTTTGGGATACTGGGATTTTTACTATCTCGCGGATCAGATGACGAAAAAAAGATTGCTATTATAGATAATGTCGGTATCGTCGATAAGTCGCAGGTTGAGAGACGAAACATTAAGTTTGATTATTCTTATAACAACCTTGACCAAGCCTTAAAGGATTACAAAGAGGATAAAATAGAAGGAGTTATAGTTCTGCCAGCGATAGACATTAATACTGAGCGGTACGAAATGATCTATCACTCCGATAACCAATTAGCCATAGACGAGTCAGAATCACTCAAAAGCATGTTCCGCAAAAAAGTGCGTAACTATAAAATCCAAAAACTAGGCATAGACGAAACTCAGTTAAAACTTATAGACACAAAGATTGATTTAGAACCTAAAACAGTCGTGGACAAGGACAAAAAAATATCTTCTATCACGAGTGCGGTAAGTGCGGGCATAGGAGGCTTTGTCGGCTATGCCTTGTTTTTCATCATTATTATATACGGCAGTCAGGTAATGCGCAGTGTGACAGAAGAAAAGATCAATAGGATAGTAGAGGTTCTTATCTCCACAATCAAACCCTTTGATCTGATGATGGGAAAGGTGATAGGTGTGGGTCTCGTCGGTCTTACTCAGATTACGATGTGGATGATATTGATTGTCATATTTTCTACTATAGGATTTAGTTTTTTTGGTCCTGATGCGGTGGAGAGTGTGGCACAGACATCTCCAGAGATTATGGCAGAGGTGCAAAACTCTGCTCCTGAGGCTAAGGACAAAATGGCTAGTGTAATACAGGAAATTGTGAGCATTTCTTGGTTCAAAATATTACCGCTTTATCTGTTCTACTTTTTGATTGGGTATTTTACCTATGCAGCGTTGTTTGCAGCCATAGGGTCTGCTGTAGGTGATGATATACAAGAGGCACAATCTCTTACGATGATTGCGACTTTGCCATTGGTTATATCTATGTACATCGGATTCTCCGCCGTAACATCTCCTAACAGTAGCCTTTCTGTATGGTCGTCTATATTACCGTTCACCGCACCTGTAGTCATGCCTGTCAGATTACCATTAGATCCTCCCTTATGGCAGATACTACTGTCTATGGTGGTCTCTATCCTGACAGTCGTTATACTGATATGGCTGGCTGCTAAGATATATAGAGTAGGCATCCTCATGTATGGAAAGAAAGCCAGTATAAAAGAACTCTTTAAGTGGATGACTTATTAAGGATATACGGCCGCTAGACAGCTTTCATAGATAGACTAATTCTTTTTCTAGCCTTATCTATGTCTAGGACCTTGACAGTTACCTTTTGGTCTAACTTGAGGACTTCGGCAGGGTCGGAAATAAAACGATCTACGATCTGAGAAATGTGTATTAACCCATTCTCTTTGATACCTATATCTACGAACGCACCAAACTTAGTGATGTTGCTGATAATACCTGGTATCACCATCCCTGTATACAAGTCGTCTATCTTATGTATTCTGTTATCAAAATGAAAAACTTCTGCTTTGCCTCTGGGATCTAGTCCTGGCTTTTTGAGTTCTTTGATTATATCTTGCAGGGTTGGTAGTCCCACTTTCTCAGTTACGTAATCATTGAGATTGATCTGATCTAGTATCTCGTCGGCACCGACTAAGGAATCTAACGGTTTTCCTATAGACTTTGCCATATTCTGGACGGTCTTATAGGACTCTGGGTGCACGGCTGTACGATCTAGTATTTCTTTAGCATCTGGTATTCTCAAAAAACCTGCGGCTTGCTGATAAGCCTTATTGCCTAGTCCTTTGACATCATTGAGTTGTTTCCTTTGTGAGAATGAAGTAATATTTTTTCTGTGGGCTATGATATTTTGCGCCAGTTTAGGGCCGATGCCAGATACATAAGCTAAGAGATGATGACTGGCCGTATTAAGATTGACGCCCACCTGATTCACCGCAAAACTGACGACATCCGACAGGCTATTCTTTAGCATGTCTTGATTGACATCGTGCTGATATTGTCCGACACCGATGGACTTAGGGTCTATTTTTACAAGCTCTGCTAATGGGTCCATAAGTCGCCTTGCAATAGAAATAGTTCCCCTCACTGTCAGATCCAGATCCTTAAACTCTTCCCTTGCAACCTTGGATGCTGAGTAGATGGATGCTCCGGATTCGTTGACGGAGTATACCTCTATTCCTGCTTTCTCCTTTACAGCGGATTCGGCTAATGACATCGTTTCTCTTCCTGCCGTTCCATTACCCACACCTATTAACTCTACCTTATACTGCTGGACAATTTTTTGTATGATTTCCAAGGATTCGGCCCATTGGTTTTGTGGAGGATGTGGATAAATTGTGGTGTGATGCAATAATTCGCCTTGTGCACTCAGCACAACAACCTTACAACCCGTCCTAAAACCCGGATCTATACCAAGTGTAATTTTATTTCCAGCTGGTGCTGCCATCAGTAGTTGCTGGAGATTATTAGAGAAGACCGTTATGGCTTCTTTATCGGCTTTTTCTTTAGAACTATTTTTGAATTCCGTCTCTATAGATGGATGCAATAGTCGCTTGTACGCATCGGCAATCGCCGCGGCGACGATGTCAGCAGATTCGTTATTGGACTTAAGGAATATTCTCTCCAGACTGTTTAGTGCATGTTCCTTGTCTACATCTATGGACACTCTGAGATAGCCTTCTTTTTCTGCGCGCCTGATGGCTAGTAGTCTATGGCTGGGACATTTATTGAGAGCAGCGGAAAAGTCAAAATAGTCCTTGTAATTTTGTGCTTCACTTTCTTTTTTCTTGACCAGCTTGGATGTTATAGAAGCATATTTAGAGAATAGATTCCTTACTCTCTTTCTTGCGAGGGCATTTTCATTGACCCACTCAGCGATAATATCTTGAGCACCAGCGAGGGCCTCATCTACATTATGCACTTCCCCTCTGACGAACTTCTCCGCGGCATCATAAGGATCGCGAGACCCCTGAGACATTATAATCTTAGCCAGACCTTCGAGACCCTTTTTTCTTGCTATCTCGGCACGTGTTTTTCTTTTTGGTTTGAAAGGAAGATATATATCTTCTAATACACTGGACTCCCAGCAATCGGATATTTTCTTTTCTATTTCTGGCGTGAGTTTATTTTGTTCGGCAATGCTTTTTATTATGGTCTCCTTTCTTTGTAAGAGTTCTTGTAGTTTGTTATAGCTTGTCTTGATTTCTACGAGAGCAACTTCGTCTAGTCCTCCTGTGACTTCTTTTCTATATCTCGCTATGAAAGGTATCGTTGATCCGTTATCTAATAGATCTATGACTTTAGATATTGTAGATTTGGGATAGGGTAGTAGTTCTGATACTTTGTTAGCTAAAAATTGAGATTGAGACATGGGAATGTTTGTTGGAACTTAGTCTTCCTTTTTGTGTTCAAATTTCTTAACTCGATCAATAATATGATCTGGTGCAGTCGGTCTTTCTGGCCGCACAGGAAAAGCCGTGGAATCAAATAATTCTGTATTGACATATCTGTCAAATAACGAATCCAGATCATGCTGTGCATCTAATAGAATGCTTTCCATACAATCATCATTTTTTCGCTCCATTAATCCACTGACCTTATTGTTATAATACTGCTCTACGAGTGACTGATGGCTAGGCAAATCTTTATCGCAGGAGACAAGAATAATAACAGATATGATAAGAAGTCTTTTCACTTTTTTACAAGTTCTTCGTATTGGGATAATTGCACAGTACGCAATGAATCATAAAAGCGATCATAATGTAGCTGGTAGTGGGCATTACATATAGAGTCCGCACTTTTTTTTAGTGAATCTAGATGCACACGATATAGGGAATCTGCGGAGCGCTGAGCTTTTTTCTGTAGCTCCAGCACTTCGTATTCGCCACATGAGGTAGATAGTATGGCAAGTAAGCCTAATAAAGAAATTAACCTGCAATTATTCTTCTTCCACATCCACCTTTTTCTTTAGTTCGAAACTCTGACCGAGATAGACCTTTCTGACTATTTCATCTTCGGCCAATTGCTGTGCTGTACCAGAACGTAATATTTTTCCCTCGAACATCAGGTATGCACGATCCGTTATAGATAGCGTCTCTCTCACATTGTGATCTGTTATGAGGATGCCTATATTCTTTTTCTTGAGCTTGGATACGATATTTTGTATGTCTTCGACTGCAATGGGGTCTATGCCTGCGAATGGCTCATCAAGTAATATAAACTTAGGTGAGGACGCTAGTGCTCTAGCAATCTCCGTCCGACGACGTTCTCCACCCGAGAGAGCATCTCCTTGACTTTTTCTTATTTTTTGTAGACCAAACTCATCGAGCAGAGATTCCAATTTTTCTGATTGCTCCTTCTTACTTAGTTTGGTCATTTCTAGGATGGCTTTGAGATTGTCTTCTACGGATAATTTTCTGAATACAGAAGCCTCTTGCGGAAGATAACCGACACCTCTTCTGGCACGACGATACATGGGGAGTTGCGTGATTTCTTGGTTATCAAGATAGACATGACCTCCATCGGGTTGTACGAATCCGACAATCATATAAAAACTGGTCGTCTTACCAGCCCCATTAGGCCCGAGGAGACCGACGATCTCACCCTGATGTACACTTATATCAACTGAACTGACAACTGTACGCGCTCCATATTTTTTGACAAGATTATTGGCTCGTAGTTCCATCAAATATTTCTTTTATATCTACATCCAGTTCCTGATCCCATCCTGCTGTTAGTTCTTTGAGTGTAATTTCCTTTCTTCTTTCCGAATGTCGCTTTTCTATAACATTGCCAGGTGACCATTTTTCATTTCTATCTAGGTCTTCTATAATATTAAGTGTGTAGGCCCCAGGCTCTAGTTTGCTTATTTTTTTCTGAATGTTTTCATTGACAGAGAATTCTGCGATTACTTCATCCGCTTTGAGCAGAGTGAAATAATAGAAACCCCCATCTTCATTGGTAATATTAAATATAAAATTACCTAACTCCTTAGAATTTTTAGTAGCCACAGAAAACTCGAGAGTGTCCACATTCTTTTTGTTATATATATCTGTGATGGCATTGGGTAATAGTGTCAAGGTATAGGATGAGGTATCTATCAAGCCATCAAAAAAGAAGTGCGCATCTAGGTTTTGATAATAGTAGTTGCTGATATTATAGGATTGCGCCGTATCAGAAAGAATGACTAAGGAAGTATCAATACGGCTCAATGGTTTATTAAAACTCACGGTCATGCTATCACGCCTATAGACACTTATTCGCCTACTAAATCCCTTGGGTAAGACTAAAGCTCTATCAGCTATATTTTTCTTGACTTTCTTTATTTTGATAGTATCTGTAATTTCTTCACTTTCTATGATTATATCTGACAACATTCCATTATACCATACATAGAGCGTATCATTCTCTATATAGTTGTATGTGGTCAAACTATCATCAGAAGGTATAAGTGAATAATTCTTAGGATATTGATTCATGACTACTTTCAGTAATCCGTTTTCATTTTGGATGTTTTCTATAATTCTAGTTGGATCGAACTCATCAAAAATTTCTAACTCTATATCAGTATACGCGGCCGTATCCGTGAGATATATGAGCGAGTCATAGAACCCGACCTGTTCTCTTGATAGATCATAGTAATAGTTGACATTTTCATCTTTGAGTGTAAAAATCTGAAAGGTGTCGGACTTGATATTATTCAAAGTGAAATTACCTTCAGCATCGGTTCTTGTAAAGTAAAATGGTCTTGTCGCTGTAAAGCAGGTATCACTCAGATCATCATACAGGACTACTAATACTTCCTGTGCGGCCTTTCCATCTATGGCTTGTTGCACTTTACCTCTCAGAGACAAAGAATCTATCACATCACCAGTCGAGAATATATAGATGAGATTTTCGTATACATTTCCCTCTGTAAAGTCTTGTATAGATTTGCCAAAGTTGATTTGGTAGGTGGCGTCTTCTTTGAGGACTTCGTTTTCTGAAAATTTGAAAAACACCGTCTTTCCGCGTTCTTCCACCACGAACGGAAAATCAGTTGGCGGAGATACTACGACTTCTTTGAGAGGATTATTGACTTTGATCCATTCATCAAACTCGATTTGTATTTGGCTTTGGTCAAAGTTGGTTTGATAATTAGGCGTCGAATTTTCTTGGATGATTTTTGGGGGCGTTTCATCTTTTGGTCCACCCAGCGGCGCACCAAACTGTGCACAACCTTGTATAATCATGCAAAAGAGCAAATAGATGATATATCTCGTATAGTGCCGTCCGCCCATTAAGAATTTTTGACTTTATATCTGGGATGAAAACGTAAAATGGTGTCTCTAAGGTATTCTCGATCTATATGTGTGTATATTTCTGTGGTAATGATAGATTCATGGCCCAACATTTCTTGTACTGCACGGAGGTCTGCGCCCCCTTCGACAAGATGAGTTGCGAAAGAATGTCTGAACGTATGCGGACTCACTTTTTTACTGATGCCTGCTTTCTCTTTCAGATTTTTGATAATGGTGAATACCATAACACGCGTCAGGCCCTTTCCTCTTCGGTTGAGATAGAGATAGTCTTCGTAACCGTTTTTTATATCCTGATGACTGCGATAGTGCTCTATATAATAGAGGTTTTGTTTGATGGCTTCTTCTCCGATAGGGACGATGCGTTCCTTATTATTCTTACCTATCACTTTGACGAATTCTTCTTCGATGAAAAAATTAGACAACTTAAGAGTAATCAACTCTGATACTCTGAGTCCGCAAGCATATAAGGTCTCCAGCATTGCTCTATTACGATGCCCAGTTTCGTGACTAAGATCTATGTGCGACAGCAAATGGTTAATCTCATCTATGGAGAGAACATCAGGTATTTTTCTGCCCAGCTTGGGTGCATCCACCAGCTCAGTCGGATCATCATTGACAATATTTTCTATCAACAAATATTTATAAAAGGCCCTTATACCAGATAATATTCGCGCCTGAGACCTATCACCAAGTCCGAGATCATTAATATATATGATAAAACGATGTAAATGCTCGTGATGAAGCTGGGCTGGATTGACATCGGGTTCGTGTAGAGTCAGATATTCTGCGAGCTTTCTGATGTCGCGTATATAGGCATCCACGCTATGCACTGACATAGACCGCTCCAACTGAAGATAGGACCTAAACCCCGATATGCTCGACTTCCAATCCATAAAGAGACCAAAAGTATAGATTGCAAATGAGTGATACCTAAAATCTGCTTATTTTCAGGGGTATAAATGTTATTGCACTTATGAAAAACGTATTGTCAGTAATGTTCTTTGTCCTCGTAGGCTCATTTTCTACTTATGCACAAATCATGTTGCCCGAAGATCAGAAATATGTGGAGGAGTATGCTTGGGTATTCCAGACAGAAGTACTACGAGAGTGTAAAGTGTCTGAAGCCAATACCATAAAGGAAACAGAAGTAGATAAGTGCCGATTCGTGCACGCTTTCAATATGTATCCCAATCCCGCCAAGGATGTTATTAATCTTGAGTTTGAAGTAGCGGATAAGGAGACTCTAATTATCATATCTTCCTTAGAGGGTAAACTATTATACAATGAGAAACTAAGTGATTTTCAGGGTAGATATAATAACACTATAGATACAAAAAACTTTCCCTCTGGCATGTCTGTACTGACTATAGTGCAAGGCGAAGAGACTTTCGTCAGAAAATTAGTCAAAGAGTAATCGTGGACATTAAATATATCACACCAGACGAAACCAAGGAGTTTTTGACCAGTGAGCGATGCCATATCCTTGAACTAATCAACGAAACCGAGGATCGCACATTTTCTATTGCCCGTGCTCGCGTAGAACCGCAAATAACCACAGCCTGGCATAGATTGATAAATACGTCAGAGACATATTACATACTACAAGGTCAGGGAAGGGTATTCTTAGGGGAGGACTATGAGCAAGATGTCAAACCAGGAGACACCATCAAAATACCGGAAAATACGCCTCAACGAATTACGAATACTGGAGAGGAGGATTTGCTTTTCCTGTGCTTTTGTATTCCCGCTTTTGGAGCAGCGAGTTATGAAGAATTGGAGTGATTAAGGACCTTTCTTAACACATCTAACCAATTAACGACAAGCCTTGCCCCAAATCATTAACCAAGTCCTCCTTGTCCTCCAGACCCACAGATATTCTTATGATACTTTCGTTGATACCCATTTCTTCAAATTTGTCTGGAGGCAGTTCTTTGAGGTATGAGATGACGGGGGCATATACGAGGCTGTCATGACCACCCCAGCTGACGCCTAGCTTGAACAGTTTTAGGCTATTTACAAAGGTTTTTATTTCGTCTATATTTTTTGTCGCTAACTCAAAACTCATCAATCCACTGAAGCCACTCATCTGTTCTTTGGCAAGACTATATTGAGGAAATGATTCTAAGCCGCACCAAAAGACTTTTTTTATCATACTTTGCTTTTCTAACCATTGTGCGACGTGCTTAGCACTTTCTTGATGAGCGCGCATACGTAATGATAATGTACGCAGACTCCGAATAATCAACCACCCCTCAAATGGCGCCATCTTAGCACCTAATAATTCGTGCTCATTGCCCATAATTTCATCCATTATTTTTTCGCTAGAAATAATGACTCCTGCCACGACATCGCTATGGCCGCAGATATACTTAGACACAGAATGGACTTCTATATCTATGCCCATCTGTAACGGCTTCTGGAATATGGGCGAAGCCCAAGTATTGTCTATAACTGTTTTGATCTGGTGTTTTTTGGCAATGGTAGCAATGGCTTTGAGATCTTGTAATTCGTATGTCAATGAGGCGGGACTCTCAAGGTAGATCAGAGAGGTATTATCTCGTATGGCATTTTCTATTTCTTCAGTCTTCGTGCCGTCCACATAAGTACTGCCGACATTGAGCTTGTTCTTCAGGTATTTATTAATGAAAGTGTTAGTAGGGCCATAGATGTTTTTTATTGTGATGATATGGTCATTGGCCTTAATGCAATGTAATATGGCACTGGTGATGGCGGCGATTCCCGAGCCGCAGAGTTTGGCTTTTTCGCCACCACAGATAGCCGCGATTTTATCCTCGGCAATTTTGACGGATGGGTTAAGCAGGCGAGAGTATAAGAAAGAACTATACTTATTATCAAAAGCCCGATCTATAGCATCCCAATCCATGAAGGTGAACAAAGAGTTCTGATAGATCGGAGGGACGACGGCACCATGTTGGTCCTCGTATTCGTCATGATTGAGTATAGTAGATTCTTTCATTTGATAGTAGGATAGAGTGAAATTTATAAAAAGATATTTTTCAGATCCCTTCTTCTTTTATAACAGACGATGGCAATGACTATAATAAGTAGGCTATGGTTAAGTGCAGATGTATTACAGTCATCTATAAAAATAGACCCTGAGTATTTCTCCCAATGCCAAGGAAACACTTTATCAAAAATGGGCAGACCGATATTGAAGTATTTATTCAATATCTGAGGTGATAAATCAACTATATCAGGAAAGATACTTCCTAAAAAAGATAGAGCCACCATGGGCCTATATTGAGGTTTGCTTTTGAAAACGAATACGCAGATCATAAAGAATCCTAAGATGACATCTAGCTTGGCAGCAAAAGGATAACAGTGTGGTATATAGTCCAATGCGCCATGAGATATAACACCGGTCAAGAAGGCCAAAGAACAGACTGCCATTTTATGACCTACGGAGTTGTTGGTTCTTTCTGTGTCGGTGAGCATAGCAATGATGCCAAGAGCCGATGTGGTATGAAATATTACATTCATCTATAATGGTTGTTTAAGTTGTGTGTTACGATTTATCTTCTTCCGTTTCTCCATAGAAGCAGGCGATACCTGTAAAGGCAAATATGTAGGCTATGACAATGTTGATTAAGGATATAAACTGGTATGGCGCATATTCGAGTGCCGTTACGCCCAGGGTGCCCGCCATAAATAATCCAGAAGGTGTCCAAGGGGCAAGATTTTCTAGCATAGTTCCTGCATCTTCTATGGAACGACTGAGCACACGACGAGGAATTTTCATCTGATCAAATTTCTTTTTGAAGGCTTCTCCGATTATAAAGCTAGTCGCATATTGGTTAGAAGTAGTCAGATTAGTAAATGCTGTGGTCGTAATTGCGGCGACAACCGTATGATTTTGCTTATTAAGTTTTTCCATCATTTTTCTGATCGTGATCTGGATGGAGTCTATCACGCTCAAGGTTCCTATAAAAGCAAATATCAAAAAAGATACGACGATACCATCTATGAGATTATAGAGGCCACCTCTATTAAGAATGGAAAGAACTTTCTGGTTAACGTCTCCTATAGACGCCATACTCGTATTGAATCCAGATTTGAAACTGGTGAAAACCTCTGTAATAGAAAATGACTGAAAAATAAATGCCAATCCCATTGCTAACCACGAGGACATAAGCAGAGTCAGTACGATGGGTTTTTTCTTTATAGAACCATATATGACAACTAGTAGAGGCAATAATAGCAGTGGACTAAAATTAAATATCTGGTCCAAGCCTCTTAGGGTTTGCTCTATCTCCTGAAGTTCGACATTAGTACTCTGCGCTGTACTTCCAGTAATTGCAGGAGACAAGGCAATATAAATAGCTGCAGCTAATAAGGCGGATGGTCCTGTCGTATACATCATAGACTTGATATGAGAAAACAGTGATACATCCGTAGCTAATGAGGCAATATTAGTCGTATCAGATAAGGGTGACATTTTATCTCCAAAAAAAGAACCACCAACAACGGCGGCTGCGGTTATGGCCATATTAGCATCATAGACTTCTGTTACTCCGATCATCACTAACCCTATCGTACCCGCAGATCCCCAGGAGGTCCCAGTCAATAATGAAAATATAATACATATAACAAACGAAAAGATATAGATCCAATCTGGACTTATAGCCGATATGCCATAATAAATCAGCATAGGAATAGTACCACTGACTATCCAGCTTCCTATAAGTACACCTATAGAAAATAAAATCAAAAGTACGGGCACAGACTCTCCGACCTTACTAGTAATATGACTCTGTATAGTGTCCCAACTGTAGCCCAGATAAATAAGGTAAAGACTACTAAAAGTAATAGCTAATAGTATCAGCACCTCTAAGGGTAAAGAACCAGAATCATAGATGACGGGATGTACAAATAGTCCGTATACAAGCAATATAATAAAAAGGAAAAGCGGCAAAAATGCCTTACCAAAACTGATTTGCTTATCTATAGAGCCACTCACTACAGAAAGGTAGTAAAAAACGACAATAGTTAGTATCTCATGTTATCTGTAGAAATTTCTATCTGACCAAAATCAATTAGTGCATTGAATAATCGGCACTGGGTATAGGTACTAATTTGATCCACGGTCATCTTAGCTTCTTGGATGATTTTTTGTTCTAATAGTTGAGCACGTTTAGTACCATGAAGTAATGGGGTCTGAGGTGTGTACCATATACCATCACGGAACAAAGCCACATTGCAATATGATGTATCCGTGATTAATCCATCCTTGACGATAAGTATATCATCTGCCGTGGCCTTCTGATTATACAGTTGATTTATACAGTCTCGATCTGCCCACTTTAGATCATACGTAATATCCCTGCCTTCGATTATTTTGAGAGAGTTTATAGGTTTGATTTGATAAGGAATTAGTTCGTAATTGTAGCGAGACTCATCATAGGTCAACCTTAATTTGTATAATCCTCCATCTGGTTTTTCTATATCTTTTTTTATTAAATCAAAATCTATAGGAGAGTTTGCGTGATTACCATAAGCTGTTCTTAGGCTTTTGATGATACGATCTTTGTGATAATCTAGGTTATGGATTTGATTATCTAAGACCTTGATGCTCTCAAGCAGTCGGGACATAGATCTTGTTTATCATTTCTTGATATTCTGCATCCAACTGGCTCATAGCTGTGATACCACCGCCACTTCTATAGCATAACTCGTCTCCTACTTTTTCTAAGAATCGTATCATCACAAAAGAATCCAGATTATAGCCATCAAAGATTCCAGCGACTCCTGTATAATAGTTACGTGGATGCTCCTCGACGTCTTTTATGATTTCTACTGTTTTAGGTTTTGGAGCACCGCTTATACTTCCAGCAGGTAATAATTTTGCCATTATAGAGCCTATTTGAGTATGATATTTATCAGGTAGGATACCTTCTATCTCTGAGCTTACTTGCAGTAGTTCTCTTTCTGGGGATCGGATGGTGTCTATATATCGGAATCTTTTGACTCTAACATTCTTAGCGACCATACTCAGGTCATTTCTTATAAGATCGACAATGGTATTATGCTCTGCCTTTTCTTTTTTGTCATCTAATATAATCTGAGCCGCATTAGGTAGGCTTGCATCTATGGTGCCTTTCATGGGAAATGATCTGATCAGCCCATTCTCTATTTTAACAAATGATTCTGGAGAGAATACAACGAAGTTGTCTTTATAATATAATCTATATGGTGCTGAGGACACAGCGAATATATCTAAGAGACTGGCTTCTGTTATAATCTGATGTATAGCTGCAAGGTTGAGTAAGAAGGAGTTGCCATAATTGATTTCTTCTATAACCTTTTCTAATTGGCGAGAATACTTATGCTTATCATAGGGCATGCAGCTATAATCTATCGTTTTCTTGTTTGGTTGATAGAAAGCGACATTACTTTTTTCATTGATTGTATATAAAATATCGCCTCCTACATCATCTAACGTATAGACAAGAGGTGCTTTCATCTCAAAATCAATAATAAAAAGAAAGGGTGTTCTTTTTCTTCCTAGCTCGTTGAGTTTCTCTATGTAATCACTATTTAGTGTCAAAGGACTATTACTTTCTTATTTCTGATAAATTAATTATTTCCATGGGCAATGAGCACCCATGCAAAAAGTGGTTTTGTCTCGGAAAGAGTTCCATTTTCAGATTTTTTCTTTTTCCATTTCTTATTACCTGAATATCTAAAGCACCAATGTTATCATTTCTAATCAAGACATTAAAAAAGTGATTTAAGTTATCCGTCTTCTCTCCTTGCAGAGATATAATATTGTCCCCTTTGGATAGACCAGCAAGATCAGCACTTTCGTATGGTTCTATACTATGTATTATCATGCCTGCTTTTTCTTCTAGTATTTGCATTCCTAGATGAGCTTGTCTGTCGATGGAGTCTGCTGTAATAAGTAATATGCTTTTATTTGTGCTTTCTATTCTTTCGATTAGCTTTTGGCTATCAACCTTTTTCTTTTTGAGCCATTTTATTTCATTTTTCTGAAAAGCCTCACCTCTTATTTTGATTAAAGAATAATCTTCTAATTCATCTACACTCGCTGCTTCAAAAATTATCTTGACTTCATCTATTCCTATTTTTTCTAATGATTGTTCGCTTATTGCGCAGGCAATAAGCGAGTCTTTAGGAGTAGATAAGTGTTGGAAGTAAGAGGCATTATCTAATAATATATGACCATTATAAGGCGCATTCTTTTCTTTAGAGTAAGAGGCTTCGAGTACTATGAAGTCAGAATCTTCTGAGGGACAAAACTCAAAGGTGTATTTCTTCCATTGATTATTACCTATCGGCGGTGATACTGCCAATAGCTGATTCGTTGACCCCCAGTGCGCTCCTCCATATATCTTCAAAACTGCTGGTATATCGAAATCAGAAAGGACATTAATCGAATCTATGGTGGGGCTTTTGTAAGTACTGGATTGAGCAAGGTGGATAGAAAACCTATAGCTCTGTCCTTTTCTCAGTGGGGTGGGTAGTTTTTGAGATATGGATTCGTAAGAATTATCACTTCTGACAACCATACCTATAAACGAATTGCCATGTCCATGCATGTCGTCTATTTCCCAAAATGACTCCTCATTATCACGATTAACGGCATGTATATCAGGAGGCGAAGAAAGAGGGAATTTCATGGAGTTGCTTATAGAGGACCAAGAGTCTAAGTCAAATTCCTCACTAGCTGTTCCCATTTTAGGCATTCCTTCGAAAGAGGGATTCCTTAGATAGACATCCTGCCCGAAAGCAGAAAATGAAATCAGAAAATAAAGACATTGGAAGTATTTCATAATATGAGAACTAACAAAAAACCAGCTAAAGTTCCCTCTAGCTGGTTGTGTTTTTTAAAGATGATTTCTCTTTTACTTATTCTTGATGATGACCTTTTTTTCTATAATCACTTTTTTCTCCTCACTTTTATCCAGGTGCTCTTTCCAGGTATCATTTTTCTTAAACTCATACTTCTCCTGCCACTGCTTGTCCAATATTTTTTCCATGTCCTGACGAGCCTTTAGCGTGACTTGTTTTGTCATATTTTTTTTATCTCTTATGAATTGTACAGTGACCTCATCTCCAGGCTTATGCTCGCTAACAGCATTGACAAGTCCTTGTACAGAGTTGATAGATTTTCCACCGAATGTGGTGATAATATCACCAGCCTTAAGTCCAGCCGCCGCCGCAGAAGATTCTGGAACAATTTCTTCCACACGCACACCATTATCATCTTTGCCTAAGAATACACCCAGTTGCGCTTTATTATCGCCAGTCTCGTAATCCTCATCTTTAGTAATGACCATGACTCTCTTTTCTCCAGGTGTGTCTCCATCTAGTATCTTCAGATCTATGCCTTTCTCTTCTAGCATCTTTTGGACATCTTCTGGTAGATCGTCACCCTCTATTGATATTTCTATTTCTTCTTCATCACCATTTTTTTCTTTGATTATCTTGATGGTGTTATTGTCTTCATTAGTTTTCTTGTCTATAGTCACCTCGATTTCCTCTTCCATGTCTTCACCCAGATTTTTCATCAGGTCATAGTCTTCGACATATTTCTTGATTTCTTCTGGCATCTCGCCTTCGCCATTCCATTCTATGATCTTAGGGTCTCCGTTTTCGTCTTGTACCTCTATTTTGTACTGGCTTTTTTTGACGATTTTGTAGTCTTTTCCTTCGAGTTCTATATTCTTGCCGTCTTCTGTCGTCCAGTTGTGGCCTTCTTTATGATGTTGTTCGTAATATTTTTTGGCTTCTTCTCCCTCTTTGACAATTTTGTTTTCGTTGACATTACCATCTTCGTCTATGGATTTTTCGATAACGATAACTTTATAGCTTTCTGATTTTTCCTGAGCCGATAACATGTTAATGCTCAGGGCACATAAGAAAGAAAGAAGTGTGATTTGAATATAATTCTTAAGCATCCGTAGTTTTTTGATTCAAAAATAATCTCTAATCCCTTAATATTTTCTTAATAAATTTCTAAAAATTGGCGTTTATATCACATAATCAACGCGTATACATGCACAATAGCATCTTATTGTCCTTATTGCTTGTCTCCATAATGTGGTCTTGTACCTCTAAATCAGAACTAATCGAAATAAAAGATGAAAATGGACGAGTGACAGAGTCATACCATGTAAAAACCGATAATATCAAACATGGCGAGTACACCGCCTTGCATGAAAACGGTAAGACAAGAGAGTCCGCTACTTATATAGATGGAGAGCTAGACGGGGTCAGGAAAATCTTTTATGATAACGGTAGTGTAGAGATAGAAGAAAATTATGTCAATGGAACAATAACAGGAGACTACAAAGTCTACTATGTCAATGGTCAACTCAAGATAGAAACCTCTTATAAAGATGGCGCGATGAATGGTGAACTAAAAAAGTATAACGAAAAAGGCATACTAATAGAGGAGGTCACGATGGTGGATAATGAAGAGAATGGACCTTTCAAAGAATATCATGACAATGGAAAATTGCACTGGGAGGGTAATTATCTCAATGGTGATAATGAGTTCGGATTATTGCTGAAGTATAATGAAGATGGCGAGCTAATAAGAAAGATGAACTGCGATAGCCTTGCAGTATGCAGGACTTTCTGGACTAAAGAAAAAGGGGATGTCACGCCGGAGCAATAATCTTGGATTATCTTTTACTACGTTTGCGATATGAATTTGAGAAGGAAGACAGTCCTTATACTATTATGTTACCTACTCTATGCGTGTAGCGTCTCAGCACAGATAGGAGGTAAGTATGCCTTTGAGTCTTCTTCTCTACCGACTAATGCCAGATTGACCGCCCTCGGGGGCAGTCTTATATCTATACAGGATGATGATATAGCACTTGCATTGATCAATCCATCCCTCCATAATGCCAGAGCATCTAATCAGCTTAGTATCAATCATAATTTTCATTTTGCGGGAATCTCATTTGGTAATGTAACCTATGGTACGACTCTGGATAGTTTGGGTATCAGTGTCCACGGATCTATTCAGTATGTGAGCTACGGAGACTTTGATCTCAGTGACGAGATAGGCAATATCAATGGACAATTTTCTGCTAATGAGGTACAGATTCTTATCGGTGCCGCTAAGCAACTAAACGAGCGCATCAGACTAGGAGCTAATATCAAATATCTATCAGCAGGATATGAGAGCTATGGCGCGGCTGCCCTCGGCCTTGATCTAGGTCTACACTACCAAAAGCCTGGATCCAATGTATCATGGGGCATATTACTGCGTAATATAGGACGGGAGATCAATCCTTTAGTCGATGAGACTAAGAGCCTTCCTTTTGACTTGCAGATTGGTTATTCTCGAAAGTTGGCGCATTTGCCTTTTCGCTTTTCTATCATAGGTCATCAGTTACAGAAATGGTATATCAGATATGATGATCCTGATTTTGATACGTCTAATACGCTGATAGGGGAGACCACGGAGATATCAAGTTTTAATAGGAATCTGGATAACCTCTTCCGGCATATTATCGTCAATGGGGAGTTTCTGATAGGTAAGTCGGAGCAATTCAGATTGAGATTTGGCTATAATCATCTGCGGAAAAGAGAACTAAGGACGACATCGTTCCGCAGTCTTGGAGGTTTTTCTTTTGGGGTAGGATTTAATATCAAAAAAATCAAAATAGATTACGGCATCGGCCATTATCACATCGCTGGGGCTAATAATCACCTGAGTCTGCGTCTTGATCTCGGAAGATTCTTTGATAAAGTCTAAAAAACGAAACGTTTCGTAGATTACTTATCAGGTCTTATCCCTTACTTTGTTAACTTTACACGCACAATAATCAGCTACCACTAATGCTTACAGATTCCTTTAAAAAGGCCAAAAATATATCCAGTTGGGCGGTATTTATCATCGCCATGCTTGTCTACTATTTTTCTGTGGAAAGGACAGGAAGTTTATGGGATGTCGGGGAGTTTATTCTTGGCGCCTATAAGTTAGAAGTTGTTCACCCACCAGGGGCACCTTTATTTATGCTCGTGGGCAGAATGTTTGCATGGTTGGCAGATTTGTTTTCTGATAATCCAGAGCACATTGCTTTTGCTGTCAATATGATTTCAGCGATCTGTACTTCTTTCGGTGCATTTCTTATTGCACGCATTACCATGATGCTAGGAAAGATAACCTTAGTAGGAAGAGAAGGAACGACAGACAGCAGTCAAAATCTGGCGCTGACACTGGCAGGGATAGCTGCGGGATTATCCACGGCATTTTGCTCATCTATCTGGTTTTCTGCGGTGGAAGGAGAGGTGTATGCCATGTCCACTTTTTTCACCATACTCACGGTATGGACAGCCATGCGATGGTATTTGCTTCCTGATACAGCTAAGGCAGACAGATGGCTTGTGCTGACGGCTTATTGTGCGGGCTTATCTATAGGGGTTCACTTATTAAGTCTACTGACATGGCCCGCTATCGGTATGTTGATTTATAATAAGAAATACAAAAATCACAATCTACTGGGCTATGGCTTGAGCTTTGTGGCTGGAGCGGCTATTGTACCGTTCGTACAAAAATTTATCATAGTAGGTATACCGACCTTATGGCAATCTCTGGAGTTGCCATTTGTTAATTCTCTTGGCTTACCATTTCACTCTGGTCTGGTCGGAGCGTTATTGTTAGTCGGACTGTTATTTTTCTTTTTACTAAGATTCGCACATAAGAGAAGGTCTGCGACGCTGCAACTTTTAGTCATGGGGGCTTTGATGATAACTATCGGATTTTCTACGATAGGTATTATTGTCATCCGCGCCAATGCAGATACACCGATCAATATGAATGTCCCTAGTGATGCCATGCGACTTATTCCTTATCTCAATCGTGAGCAATATGGGGAGCGTGCCTTATTATATGGACCACATTTCGATGCTAAGCCAAAAGATTATAAAAGAGAAGATAGGTATGGACGTGTCGGAAATAAATATGAGGTTACCAGCGAAAAACTAGATTACGTTTTTGATAATAAAGATAAAATGCTCCTACCACGTGTAGGACATACCGAAGGATCCAGACCAGCCTTGCACAGAGAGTGGTATAAGCAACTTATGGGCAAAGACTTACGTGGGAAGCCTAAGTTTTCTTATAACCTCAAGTTCATGATGAACTATCAGATGGGATGGATGTACTGGCGATACTTTATGTGGAATTTCGCTGGTAGACAAAATGGTGCGCAAGGATTTATGTCTTGGGACGTAAGTAGTGGTAATTGGCAATCAGGTATCAAGCCTTTGGATGAAATGAGACTCCATAATATGGACGAAGTAACGGATACCATGAAAAGGCACAAAGGCACAAATTCATATTATTTCCTCCCTTTCATCTTCGGTATCATCGGATTGCTATTTCATTTCAGACATGACAAGAAGACATTTTATAGCATACTGGCGCTCTTCCTTATTACGGGTTTAGGGCTAATTATGTACTCTAACCAACCTCCTAATGAGCCCCGAGAAAGGGATTATGTTCTTGTCGGGTCATTTTTTACCTTCTGTATTTGGATCGGCTTGTCGGTTCTGGGGATGACTAAGTTGTTTAGCGAAAAACTCAAACTTAGTTCATCTATTGCTCCGTTAGTTGGTGGTGGTTTAGTCATGTTAGCACCATTTATCATGGCGTTCCAAAACTTTGATGATCACTCCCGAATGGGACATTACGGATCTCGGGACTATGCGTCTAACTTTCTGAATTCTGTCGCACCTAATGCCATCATATTCACCTACGGTGATAATGATACCTATCCATTGTGGTATGCGCAGGAAGTAGAAAATATAAGACGTGATGTACGTGTCGTCAACTTGAGTCTTATTGCCGTGGATTGGTATATAGAAAAGCTGCGCAGAAAGGTCAATGATTCCGCTCCGCTCAAACTGACCCTATCTACAGAAGCCTACAGAGGAAATAACCGTAATCAGGTATTCTATTACAACCCTGCTGGCGGAGATACAGATCGCCCGATGAGTGTCTATGACGAATTACAGTTTATAGCTAATCCGCAGAATAATGTACAGGGGCAAACAATTATGCGTAGTAAGAACCTTTACATTCCAGTTGACCTCAATACGATGGCACAGAATGGTCTTATCTCACAAGCGGACACGGCCAATTTTGTGTCGCAGATACCGATACAATTGCCTAGAGGCAGACAATACATTATGAAGGACGAACTCGCCGTCGTAGATGTCGTCGCTTCTAATATCAAGGATAGACCTATCTACTTTGCCGTGACATGCAAAAATGATAAACTCATGAACATGAACGACTACATGCAAATGGAAGGTCTAGGATTGCGTATAATCCCAGTAAGGACGCCTAGTGTCCAAGGGTTATCCATATATGGTAGCGGTCGTGTCGCCGAGGATATAGCGAGTGATAATATAATGAATAAATGGCGATGGGGTAATTTTGATAAAAAAGAGACATTCATAGATGAGAGTTATGCTGCAGAATTACAGGCCATGAAAATAGTGATGCTGCGCACAGCACAAGCCTACATGGACAAAGGCAACAAAGCCAAGGCGTCTGAGATGAGTAAGAAGTATTTTGATTCTTTTCCTCATTATAATTTCCCTTATGATGATAGTATCATACCATTCATAGATATTATAATAGATTTTGGGGATATGGAAGAGGCCAAGAAGCATCTTGATATACTGGCAGAAGAGCAACGGCAGAAAATGGTTTTCTATAATTCTCTGGAGGACGATGACTTGCCGAGTTTCCGCACGCAATACGGTTATACTATGAGATCGATACCTGATATTTTGGCAGCGGCGAGAAGTATCGGCGACGATTATTATAAGACGATCAATGACAAACTTGGTCCTTATGACCCAAGTAATTCTATAAAAGGATAACATTGGGATATTGTCTATGCCTATATACTTTTAGATTATGAAAATAGCCATCGGAAGCGATCATGCGGGTTATGCTTATAAGTCCTTTCTTAGCGAAAAGCTCAAGGATTGGGGATACGAGATAGAAGACTTCGGAACAGATAATCCTGATTCTGTGGACTATCCTGATTTTGCGCATCCATTAGCCAAAAAGGTAGGCAATAAAAATAAAGTATCACTGGGTATCCTAATATGCGGCAGTGCTAACGGTGTCTGTATGACGGCCAATAAGCACAAAAACATACGAGCCGCGATAGCATGGAATACAGAGCTAGCATCTCTAGCAAGACAACATAATGACGCCAACGTACTTTGTATCCCAGCACGCTTTGTGACAAAAAGAATGGCTGCTCTTATGGTCAAGACATTTTTAAACACGACCTTTGAAGGAGGTCGTCATCAGAGACGAGTCGGCAAGATTTCTTGTTAGACATCTTTTACATAAGTCTATTATTATGAAAATATTTACCCCCCTCATTGCCATTATCATGTCGAGTCACATGATAAGCGCGCAATATATCAGTAGTGTTACTCAGCCCGATACTTCCATAGCGATAGTCACTGACACATCACTTAGTCACATAAGCACGGCTATGACGATTACCGCCGAAGACATATCAGGACACCTTAATGTATTGGCCTCTGATGCTTACGAAGGAAGAGAGACAGGAACAGATGGCAATAATATGGCAGCGGCTTATATTGCAGACCACTTTGAGCGTATCGGATTACCTGCGATAGGCATGGAAAATTCTTATTACCAAAAAGTCGCTTTCCACAGCACAGGATGGAACAAAAACGAAATCCACGTCGGTGATAATCAGTACAAGCACCTGTGGGATTATCTGGCTTTTGCCTCGCGCAATACGGATATGACGGATATGCAATTGAGCGAAGTTATTTTTCTTGGGTATGGTATCGATGATCCTAAATACTCTGATTATAAGGGGAATAATCTACGCGGTAAGGTCATCATGATTAATAAAGGCGAACCTCTGGACAAGGATAGCTTATCATATATCACAGGTACTAAAGAAATGTCTGATTGGTCAGGAAAACTGGACAAAAAATTAGATGTGGCAAGCAAACACGGTGTCAAGCTGGTACTTATAATAGAAAATGAATTGAAATCTTTTTTGGATAAGAACAGACGATTTTTAGTATCATCTGGTCTGCAACTCGGGGATGGTCAGACGGGTCTAGAAGGAAGAGCTAATCATGCTTATATCTCTTCTACAATTGCCAAAGATATCATAGGCAAGAAAGCCAAAAAGATAAAACGATGGAGGAAGAAAAATAAGAAAAAGGGAAAAGCCTGTGATATTAAGTTGACGTCGGATGTGAAGGTGGATATGCAGAAGGAGTTGTCCACCTTAGAGGGTAATAATGTCATGGGTTACATAGAGGGTACAGATAAGAAAGAAGAACTGATTGTCGTATCAGGGCACTACGATCATCTGGGTAAGAAAGGCTCTGATATATTTAATGGGGCAGATGATAACGGTAGTGGTACCAGTACCATACTGGACATGGCAGAAGCATTTGTTATTGCTGCGGAAAATGGAAATAGACCAAGAAGAAGTATTCTCTTCTTACTTGTGACAGGAGAAGAAAAGGGACTCTTAGGATCTCAATATTATGCAGAAAATCCAGTATTCCCTATCAAAAATACAGTAGCTAATGTCAATGTCGATATGATAGGTCGTACCGACAAGAACTATAAGGATAACTCTAATTATATCTATGTTATAGGCTCTGATAGATTGAGTACAGATCTACATGAAATCAATGAGGATATCAACCAGAAATACACACAGATTACGCTAGATTATAAGTTCAACTCTGAGAAAGATCCTAATAGATATTATTACCGATCAGACCATTATAACTTTGCAAAAAAAGGGATACCAGCGATATTTTTCTTTAGTGGTGTCCACCCAGATTATCATAGACCAAGTGATACAGTAGACAAGATCATGTTCGATAAAGTAGAGAAGATCGGAAGACATATATTCCATCTGACTTGGGAATTGGCTAATAGGGAAGATCGCATCGTCGTAGATGGACCTGTTCCAGTCAATAGGTAAATAGAATATGAAACCTTAGACCATCGACATTATTGTATTCGATGGCAGGAGAAGGCCACTTGAAGGCATTAAGTATGTCTAACAAGGTTCTGACAAAAGGGCTATCCGTTTGGATGTATTCCAGATCATAGTCTATGGCTAAAATATATTGTCGATAGCGAGGATAAGCTATGGAATCCAAGACAACATTTTCGTCATTGAGCTCCCACACATTACGGAATCCGCCGAACATATTTTCTCCGCTATAACCGAATGCTATCGAAAACCATTTGGGAATGTTAGTTTTCTTAAAAAACGATCTCAAATTAAAACTAGCCCATAAGGTCTGGCCATTATAATCTTTTAGAAAGGCTTCTATACCCCGTCCATATAAAGCCTCAGCTCTATCTGCTAAGGTATAAGAGAACAATCCTGTTTCCGAATTCATGCGTGTTTCACTGTACTTTCTGGGCCAATAGGACATTTTAAGTTTGATCCGTTGCGATCCCCACTTTTTCTCTTGTAAGACAAAAGCAGAGGTGCCTATCACATTGGCAACCATATCGGTGACCGAGAATCCCCAATCTGATGAGAATCCGTCCATAATCTCTATGGTAGACTGAAAACCGAGGCTCGCTAATGAGCTGTATAACAAGGACTTAGACTTATCATAACCTGCCCAGAGCATGGCCTTATGCATGGCATTACTTTGTTGATAGGCAGAGTATATATGCCCTGCTTTATCTACTTGTAGCCACTCCTGACTATCATCAAAAAAATGAAATCCACTCTGAGGATTTTGATTGTACCAAGCAAAATATAGGCCTGATGAGATGCCAGCATAAGCTGTACCACCGCCATACCAGAGCAGTTTTTGTCTTTTTTGATAATCTATGACGGATAAGCTATCGCTCTGAGCAACGAAATGACCTATAGCTAGGATAAGACATAAAGAGATGTTGAAAAGAGTTCGCACGGTTTCAATTTACGAGAAATGATTTTCTAAATTGTTAAGAGTGATTTTAGGAATTTTTTATTTGTGAATGAGAAAAAATTCCTCGAAAAATACAGTTTTCAACACCAAACTAATTTAATGGTCGTCTGAGACGACATGGATTCCTATACTCTGATGTATTATGAAGTCTTTTATTTCATTTCCCGTATCTAAAAAAGTAATTTTAGCATACCATAATTAGAACTCTAATGAAAATTAAATACTTCATACTGAGCGTTTTATCTCTTCTTGTAGTGGATATGAGTGGTCAGGATTTTCATAATTCCTACTTCCAGTATGCCCCTATCGTAATTAATCCAGCATTTACTGGAACATTTTACGGCAATATGAGGATACAGGGTATCGGAAGAACTCAGGGAAATGCAGTAGCCAACCAAAACGGAACGGCATCAAATAATGGATTTAACGACATATCTGCTGCTGTAGAGGTTAACGTACCGTTTGGTCTTAAGAAAACAGATTGGGTTGCTCTGGGGATTAACTATTCGGACTCCAAGTCTGGTCAGGGAAGATTCCAGAGAAAATTCACAGGACTATCTCTTGCTTACCACCTTAGCCTTAATAAGAAGCAGACTAAGGTATTCACCATAGGTGCTAAGTATGGTACATACGATACGCAATTAGGAAGGAGAGATGGACTTATAGATCCAGACGGATTAGCTAGCGGAGGTGGTTCTTTGAGTCAGGATTTGAATAGATTCGTAATAGATCCAGACAACAACAATAATAATACGGCGACAGATGTCAATGATATTACCATTGGATTTCTTTATACCACACCGATGGGAAAAGAAGCGGATCTGAGAATAGGACTAAGTGTGAATCACATTACAGCACCAAGGTTCAGAGCAGGAGGTGCCGTTACTCAGCCAAACCCAAACCCGAATCCAAACCCCAATCCGACGCCTATCAACACCAATAATAGATTGAACAGGCTTATCAACGCATCCATACAATATTATGTAAGCCTCAATGACAAAGTCGTTTTCAACCCTAACTTGCTATACTACACCACAGAGCATGGTTCTCAGCTTTTATTACAATCTATGTTCTCTATGTTAGTCAATCCAGAGAAAGAATTTATTCTAAATGCTGGAATCGGAATCAGACCATCATCTAGTATGGATATACCATTGTATCTCGGTGCAGATTGGAAAGATTGGAGTTTTGGATTTGCCTATGATACTAATGTCACGGCTTTGGTACAAGAAAATTCTACTGCTGGAGCGATGGAACTGACGGTCAGCAAGATTATAAAATGGAAGAAACCCGCTAACGTAGACCCAAAATTTGTTTGCCCAAGATTGTAGATAAAATAATCATTAGACAATTTCTGTTATGAAAACAAATGCGATATCAAATAAGAACACTATGAGATCATTTTTTTCAAGTCTTATATTATTAGGTTGCGCGAGTATCGTTTTTGCCCAGCCTATTACGACCAATACCTTCGAGCAAAAAGTAGAGGCGGCTATGGAGGCCGAGGATGCACAAAATTACCTGGGGGCAGTAGAATGGTACGAAGAGGCGTATGACGAAATAAGAAAAGAACGAGGCAATCCACAAATCAAAAAATTTGCTGGTAAGATTGCCGAACTCAACTATACGCTAAGGGATTATAACAAGGCTGAAAAGATGTATGAGCGCATACTCAAGAATGATGAAGAAAATAACTACGCAGATTATCGCTATGGATATGCGATGACGCTAAAGGCTCAAGGCAAATATGATGTGGCCCTTCAGGAATTTGAAAAATTTATGACATTGTCTGATGACGCACAGACGAAGGAAAAAGCAAAACTAGAAGTCGCAGGTATCGGTCTAGTCAAAGACCTAGAGCAGAATGTAGAAACGTCCATATCGCCGTTAGGCGCTAATGTAAATTCTCCATCGGCTGAATACTCACCAAGAGAAACCTCAGATGGTGTTCTGTATTATGCCTCACTCAACCGAAAAAAAATCATAGAAATAGATGGTGATGACTTAGATTATCACGCGCGCATCTATTCTGCCTCCAGAGATGATAAGGGCAAATTTGAAAAAGCAGAAGCACTCAATGGACTAGTCAATAGAGAAGATTATCATAATACACACCTTAGTATATCACCAGATGGTCGTACCATGTATTTCACAAGGGTACAGACAGTCGGTACGGAAATTACCATGTCAAAAATAATGGTAAGCTATAAGCGTGACGAAGGATGGAGTGCCGCTAATGAGATCAAAGGAGTCAATGGTGATTGGCAGTCTAAGCATCCATCAGTAGGCCAATTATATGGAAGAAATGTACTCTTTTTTGTTTCTGATATGGATGGTGGAGAAGGAGGTTTTGACATTTATTACTCTAATATATTGGGTGATGGAGAATTTTCTCCTCCCGTCAACCTCGGTAAGAAAATCAATACCAAACGAGATGACATAGGTCCTTTCTATTATGACGGGACATTATACTATAGCAGCAACGGGTTACCAGGTATAGGAGGCTATGATATATTTTATTCTATATGGGATGGTGGCGAATGGAGCTCTCCGGAGAATATAGGATATGGATATAACTCGTCTTATGATGACCTCTATATGAGCTTCACGAGTGAGGGGAATAGGGGATACTTTGTATCTAATAGACCTACAGATGATAAGAAAAGACTGAGAAGTAAGACATGTTGTGATGATATATTCGAGTTTAGGATCAGGGAGATAGTTATTGATCTAATAGCGACGGTAGTAGACGAAAATCAAGTGCCACTTACGGGGGCAACTATTACTGTAGAGAATATCACCGATCCGATTAATTATCCATCTGATACCAAGTATAATTCTTTGGGGCATGAATTTCAGTTTTTGTTAGATTCTGACTTTAAGTACACAGCGCTTATATCCAGAGAAGGATATTATCCAGATACTATCGAATTTAATACGGCGGGAATATTGGATAATTATACAGTCAATAAAAAAGTATCACTAAAGCCTATGCCTAAGGTGGAAGAGCCAGAAGATGAGATGGAGCTAGTGAGTATCAATGAGCCGATTAGATTAAATAATATCTATTACGATTTTGATGATGATAAGATTCTTCCTGATGCTGAGCAAGACTTGACTCTATTATATGATCTTATGAATCAATATCCAGATATGGTCATAGAGTTATCTTCTCATACAGATTCGCAGGGAGATCGCCCATACAATAGAAAGTTGTCCCAAAGAAGGGCCGACTCTGCCAAAAGATGGCTGACGAAGAAAGGCATCGCCGACAAAAGAATTAAGCCCGTCGGTTATGGCGAAAAAGTGATCCTTAATCACTGCAAGGATAAGGTCAAGTGTACAGATGATGAGCATAGATTTAACAGACGTACAGAGTTCAAGATCATAGCAGGGCCGACGACAATAGAGATAAAGAGACCAGCAAAAAAAACTAATTAACAAATTTTTATATTAGACATAGCCAGTAGACTTTCAGTGTGCTGGCTATTTTTTTGATATGAGACTTCATTTAATTTTTCTTTTCATATTGTTACTTACGAGTTGTAGAGACTCCTCAGGACCTGACGCTGCATTATTACAAGAAATCAAGGGATTAACAACCATCGAAAGCCAGACGATATATCTGGAAAATATTTATAACAAGTATATAGAACTCCGAAAACTAGAAACAGAAGCATGGAACTCCTACGGAAGAAACTCGGATTCTTATAATGAATTAGTCAATGACCACAAGCCGATAGACGATGAGTACTTACAAAAGATCGAAGTGTATCTGGACACACATGGTCATCCCAGTATAGTGAAACATGGCAGACTTTCTGCATATATTCCCACCATACAGACCGTGCAATCTGATAATATAGATGTGCTTATGGCTAATTATAAATACCTTAATGACGCTTACCTGTTTAATGATATTCCTGGAGAGATGTTTTATAAGTATCTCTTAGAGATTTACCGCAAGAAGGAGAAAGAAAGGTATTTGCCGTCGCCAGATTTTGGGGTAGATGAAAATATAGAGGCACTCAGGTCATCATTGAACTTAGATGTAAAATAGAATTCTACCTATTGGAAGTCCTTTTTTAGAAGAAAACAGAATCAAACTATTATAATGTATAGATATATAGCAATAATATGCTCTTTTGTTTTGGTATCAAGTTGCAAAACGACCAAGACAGTACAAGTCGAAGAGCCTATCATAGAGGAACGCATACTAGATGAAGTTGTAGTAACTGCACCAGCGGAAGAACCAGAAATAGAAATAGAAAACGAACTACCAACTTATAGAGCTTCCGCCACAAGAGAATTTGATTTAATCCATACGAAGCTGGATATAGCTTTTGATTGGGAAAAGCAGCATGTATTGGGGAAGGCGGAACTTACTCTGAAGCCATATTTTTATTCTTCGGATGTGCTTACTTTAGACGCTAAGGTTTTCGATATACATAGTATAAAGCTGAACGGTCAAGACCTGAAATATGACTATGATTTCAAAAAACTAAAAATTGATCTCGGCAAGGTATATACCAAAGATGAATCAATTGTGGTCAACATAGATTATACAGCCAAACCCAACGAAGGCCCAAGTGGTGGAAGTGCAGCCATCATGTCAGATAAAGGATTATTTTTTATCAATCCCAAAAAAATAGGAGATAAGCCCCAACAAATATGGACTCAGGGCGAAACGGAAAATAGCTCACGATGGTTTCCCACAATAGACAAGCCCAATGAAAGATGCTCACAAGAGATATACATTACAGTAGAGGACAAATTCAAGACCTTATCTAATGGTGCTCTGGTGTCTTCTAAGACTAACGGTAACGGTACACGCACTGACCACTGGAAGCAGGAGAAACCACATGCACCGTATCTTTTTATGATAGGTATCGGCGATTATGCGGTCGTAGAAGATACATGGAATGGATTACCACTTATGTACTATGTAGAGCCAGCATATCAAGATGCCGCCGAGACGATTTTCAATCATACACCTGAGATGTTGACTTTTTTCTCAGATATACTGGGATATGAATATCCTTGGGATAAGTATGCTCAGATTGTGTGTAGAGATTATGTCTCTGGAGCGATGGAGAATACAGGTGCTGTTGTCTTTGGTGAGTTTGTGCAAAAGACTAAAAGGGAGTTTCTTGATAGTGACAATGATGACATTGTGGCACATGAGATGATCCATCATTGGTTTGGAGATCTGGTGACCTGTGAGAGTTGGTCTAATCTGACGCTTAATGAAGGTTTTGCCACCTATGGAGAATATCTGTGGAGAGAATATAAGTATGGTCATGAGAGCGCGGAAAGAAAACGTATGCAAGACCTCAATGGCTACCTGATGTCTGCTAACCAGCAGGGTGTACACGACCTGATTGATTTTGAGTACGGTGATAAGGAGCAAATGTTTGATGGGCATAGTTATAATAAGGGCGGGTTGATCGTCCACATGCTCCGTAACTATGTGGGTGATGAGGCTTTCTTTGCGGCACTAAATAAGTATCTAACGCGTAATGAATACACAGACGTAGAAGCACATGAGCTGAGATTAGCCTTTGAGGATGTGACTGGCGAAGACCTTAATTGGTTTTTTGACCAATGGTTTTACGATCAGGGCCATCCAGTGCTAGCAGTAGATTATAACATAGATGCGGAGTCTAAGTCTGTTCTATTTTCTGTATCACAAGAGCAAGACCCAGAAGAGAGTCCAGCTATATTCAGGTTACCTATCAAAATTGCGTTATACTATCCTTCTGGCAAAGTGGAATACGTAGATGAGACACTTGATCAAAGACAACAAGAAATCACAGTCAATGTAGAAGGTGACGAAATGCCTGCAGTGGCTATGCTGGATGGGACACATGATCTATTAGCGATAATAAATCAGAGCTTAACGGACAAAGAATATGCGGCACTATACGAATTGTCATCGGAGTATGAAGACAAAAATAATGCGCTAAAAAAACTGAAAGGCAAAACAGAGTATGAGCACCTCTTTGCAGACGCTCTGGAGCATCCTTCTCATCATGTACGTAGTATAGCGGTCAATGCCATAGATGGCGAGAAGTATAAGAAGCAACTATCAGACCTTGCACTGAATGATCCAAAGTCATCAGTACGATCTGCAGCATTGTACAAAATCAAAGACTTAGGTATTGCAGAGAAGCTAGTCGCTAAAGATCAATCTTATAGAGTCATAGGTACGGCATTCTCTATTATATCAGAACAAGACGAAGACCAAGCTCTCAAAATTGCAGAAAAGTTATCTCAGTCATACCATAAGCCGCTTATACCAAAGTTCGCAGAGTTATTTGCAGCCACTAAGGATGAAAAGCACCTGCCTTTTTTCGAAGAGAATATAGGTAATGTCGGACTATATGGATTTTTCAATTTTATGTCGCAGTATGTTAAAATTGCCAAAGAAGCCTCCACACCAAATGTTGTCAACACAGCAGAAGTATTGAAGTCTGTGGCGCTGGATAATTCCAGTATATACTTTAAAAGATACTCTGCCACGAATAATGTAAAAACTCTGCTCTCTGAAATGAAGAGTCGATATGGGAAATCAGAAAGCGAGGAGGACGAAAAGGCAAAAGAACAACTAGAAACGATGATGTCTGATATTATAAGCAAAACAACAGACGTCAGACTCAAGAATGCATTCTCGGAATACGCTACACCTTAACAGTAAAGAGTGAATTGGCTAAAAATTGCTGTCGGGTTGATATGTATTATTATATCAGCCTATGTTTCTTTTAGTATTCCTGTGACCGAGAGTGGGATACCCTTTACAGCACAGAGTTTGGTTGTGTTCGTTGTGGCGGCCATGATGAATACGCATGAGGTTAAGGTGTGCATGTTGTCATATCTCTTCTTAGGTATTGTGGGATTACCAGTATTTGCGGAGGGCACAGCGGGAATGGACAAAATCATGGGTCCGAGCGGCGGATTTCTATACGGATTTGTTTTTGCGGGATGGTTTATTTCTGAGATGATAGCTGATTTTAAGCCTATGAAGGTCTATCATCTGTTGATCATTTTTTTGGCTGCGACTTTTGTCTTGTTCTTTTTTGGATTAGGGCACCTGGCACTTAAGTTTGATCTAGAGTCTGCCTTGAAATTTGGTCTATACCCATTTTGGAAAATGGCTTTGTTTAAGGCCCTATTGGCGGCACTGGTTACGGTTGTTATCAGACGCGATATAATTGGCTGATCGTCATATTACTATTTATCTTAATTTTGCACCAAATTCAAAATAGGTGGGTTTACTTATATTTTTCTTCTTTTTCTCGATAGGGTTTTCTTTTCTATGCTCTATTCTGGAGGCTGTATTACTTAGTGTTACGCCGTCTTATATTACTAGAGAGTTACAGTCAGGCAGCGCTACTGGAAAATTATTAAATCAATACAAGAAAGATATTGATAAACCCTTATCGGCCATACTAACGCTTAATACTATCGCTCATACGATTGGTGCGATTGGTGTCGGTGCTCAGGCAGGAAAAGTATTTCCCTCAGAACCAGTGGCAGAAATAGCAGGTATAAGTCTTACATGGGAGTCTATCGTGGCGGTACTCATGACATTGGCGATCCTCTATCTCTCCGAGATAATACCTAAGACAATAGGTGCTAATAATTGGAGGGGGCTATCTGGGTTTACGGTCCAGACTATCCGTATGTTATTGTGGGTATTATTTCCTTTGGTATGGGTCAGTCAGTTTATCACCAAGTACCTCAAAAATGATAAGAACAAATCAGTTTTAAGTAGAGCAGACTTTGCGGCGATGACTCAGGTCGGAGAATCTAGCGGTGCACTCAAAAAAGAAGAATCCAAGATCATCAGTAACCTACTTGATTTTGAAAAGAAATCGGTAAGAGATATCATGACACCTCGTACGGTTGCCTATATGCTGGATCAAAATATGACCATCAGGGACTTTAACGAATCCACGCCGAGTAAAATATACTCTAGAATACCAGTATACGACGGGGATAAGGACAAAGTCACAGGCGTTGTACTCAAGGATGACATTCTATCTTGCATCATAGAAAACGGTAACAATCAAAAACTTGCGGATATCATGTACGATGTCCATGTGGTCAAAGATGATCTGCCATTGCCTGAGTTATTTAATAAGCTGACGAAAGAAAAGCAGCACCTTTTTATAGCTAAGGACGAGTTCGGTACAGTAGTGGGTCTGGTGACGATGGAGGATATGTTCGAGACACTACTTGGACAAGAAATCGTCGACGAATCAGATAAAGTGATAGACTTGCAGGAGTATGCTAGGCAAAAGTTTGATCCAGAAGGCTAGTCGGATTATTTCTTGTAAGCGACTCTTTTGAGATGATAATGCGAACCTAACACATTATCTATTCCCACTATAATAGGTATGATAATCAAAAAGGCGAGATAAGAAGAATATCTTAATACCTGATCAGATATACTCATATCCAATGATAGCTTATCTAGATAGTCTCCTAAGTAAGTATAAGTCGTAACAGAAGAGTCTATCATCGCTGGAGAAATGCTTAAGATCAATATAGTCGCCAACACAATCATACCGACAATCCATGCAAGTATTCCTTTAAAACCTGCAAAGGAATATAATTCCGAGCTCACACGACTAGTAGATGATTGTATCTTGGACATGACTTGCGCCGTAAAACCTTCGAGGGCTTTTTGTGGAGGTAGAGTGATAAGAGACTGGTGCAACTTAAGCTGTGTCTCATATTCTTTTCTTAATATAGGATCTGTAGCTAGAGTCTGCTCGAATGCCGCTTTCTCAGTGGCGTCCATCTCACCATCTATTAGTTTCCATATTTTTTCTAGACGCTCCATAAGCTAAATATATATTTATTATAGGTCAAATTCAATATCAGCATATCTTGTTTTTATAATCTCAGCCAGCTTCTTTCGCCCTCGGTAGAGTTTTACTTTGACATTGCTGTTGCTGAGTCCCGTACTTTGTTCCAGTTCTTTGATGTTCATCTCTTCCAGATAAAACATTCTTATAATAGCGGCTTCCTCTGGAGGTAGTTCTTGGATAGCTAATAATAATCGCTGGTGGAGCTCCGATTTTTCCATCAGATGATCTCCCCCCTCCGTTGATCCACCCAAGCTATAATCTATCTCGTCTATAGATTGTGTATGTTTTCGCTTTCGGATATAGTCCAGCGACGTATTATACGCAATCCGATATAACCAAGAGCTAAACTTGGACTCCGCCTTATACCTATCGAGAGCCTTATAGGCTTTGATAAAGGTGTCTTGTGCGGCTTCCTGTGCTTCATCTCTATTTTTCAGCGTACTAAAACAAACAGAATATATCTGATCCTGATACCTACCTACTAATAGGCCGAAAGCCTGACTCTCGCCAGCCAAAACTCTTTCTATCAAAGGACCGTCAGCTTCCATGTTTTGATTTATCAAGGCTTAGACGTATGAAGATAGAGACTGGTTACAGATAATGCAGAGTCTTGCTTATTTCAGGCGATAATTTATTTAGATCTTGATGCTTTTGCCGAGAAACTTGGGTTGAGTGTTAGTGATTATATCAATTACCGCTTTTGTTTTGGCCAAATATTCTCTGATTCTAGTTTTTAGTCCATATCTGTGGCTTACATCTTTAGCGTTAAAAGCAATTGCCGAAATACCATGATTCTCTGCAAGGTAAATTGCTCTCTGATTATGAAATTCTTGTGAAATAAATGTTATGCTATTTTGTCCAAAAACTTTCTTGGCTCTAACAACGGAATCTAAAGTCCTAAACCCTGCATAATCTAGAACAATTTTTTCTGCGGGAATTCCATTTTTCACTAATTCATTTTTGAAGTCGGTTGGTTCGTCATAAGATTTGTTTCCATTATCACCGCTTACTAATATATATTCTATTTTACCTTTTTTGAACAATTCCACCGCTGCCTTTACCCGATACTTAAAGTATAAGTTAATCCTTCCATTACTGAGAAATTTAGCGGTGCCCAGCACTAATCCTACTTTATTTTTGTCAATATCATTTATGTTGTCAAATGTTTTCTGTTCAGCATTCTTAACTATTACATAATTAGATATTACAATCAATAGAAACAGAAAGATCGTCAAGGAGAGAATTGTTCTAATCAAATATTTCATACTAAAAATAACGTACTAACGTGAATTACAATATATAAATTAGCCTATGGCAAATTTTTGCGATAAAAAACTTAACTACTGTAACCTTTCAATTTCTCGTTGCGTCTAATCGCAAAACAAATAAATATGCATTCACACGAAGTTATAATACCAGTACTTGCGATCGTCGGTTTTTTCTCGACTGTCATCACATTCATATATATGAGATATAGGTCCAAGCATCAACAGCGCATGGCACTTATCGATACAGGTAAGACCGCTGATATATTCGTAGAGAAGAATCTGGACCAAAAGTCCAATGCACTCAAGACAGGGATGCTCCTGACAGGAGCGGGTGTCGGACTTCTGATAGCGATGATCTTAGAGGAATACACGAGGCTAGATGGCGAAATCTTAATTCCTTTTGGCTTAGTAGGTGGTGGATTAGGCTTGATCTTTTTCTACAATCGAATCAAATCATCTGGTTATAATGAGTTGGACTAATGTCCAACTCATTATGATTCCTTATTATTATGACCAGCTTTCATTACCATTTAACCACTCTTATGTCCACCCTTGGCGTTGCCCCAGATTTTGGATGTGTGCCAGATGATGATCACAATGCCACCCATAGAGACCAGTCATATACTCTAGATTGAGATCTTTTTTCATCTCTGGATGATGTATCCATCTTTTGTAATCTGCATCTGACATCTGACTCAGGACATGAGACCATCTCGCATGCACACCTTCTATAATGCTAAGAGACGGGGCGATATCCATGTTTTTTTCATCGTCCATATTGCACCAGCCATCTTGGTCATAAGGTCTGATGGTTGGCTTTTCTTCAGTCAGACCAAGTTTGAAGCGTGTGAATGCGTTGATGTGACTATCTGCAATATGATGTACCAGTTGTCTTACCGTCCAGCCTCCGTCGCGATAAGGTGTATCAAGTTGACTTTCGTTCCAGCCAGATACGGTGATCTTTAGTTGCTCAGGCAATGTCCTGATACTGGATAGGGCTTTTTCTTTTATCTCGGTAGTGAAATCAGAAGCAGGGACAAATCGTCCAATTGGAAATTTTAGTGATTCTAAGTTCTGGTCAGTCATCATTTATGGTTGGATAGATAAAAAATTAAGTGTAACAAAATTAGTGATTACAACATCATAGTATAGATATGTATCTTTAAAAAAATATTCTTTGAGACTTAACATGTTGAAACCAATTTTTGCCTTACTCCTATCTGCTTCCATTGTTTTCTCCATATGGAGTGGGTATCATCTATATGAGCTATCCCAGCAAGAAAACGAATATAAATATGACTATGCAGAAGTCAATAAACTCAAGTATGGTCTATTTAACTTAGAAATCTGGAAAGAAAAAATCTTCGATATACTACAGAAGAAAGTGGGCGGCTTTCAGCTGAAGTCGAGTGATTTTAACACTATCCAAAAGGAAGTCGAAAAGTATCTGGAAAGTCTCCACGAAGAATACTTCGCTTCTGGCAAAATAGTAGAGTGGGTGATGGCGGAAGGCAAGAATGAGAAGAATGCTTTGGCTAAGATTATGATGGGCTTATTCAAAGGGGGAATAGAAAAACAAATAGACAAGATAGATTTCAAGTCCAAGATTCCTGGCCTAGCCGCACAATTGACCAATGAACTCAAAAAGAAGGCTCCCGAAATACAGAAGGGTATATCCAAACAAATCAGTAAAATGATAGCTGCCGAAGCTGGTCGTGAACTAGGCGATAATAGAGACCGCTATCTGGCTAAATATGAGGTGAGCAAGATAGATGAATTATCAGATGCCATCTATGGAAAAGTGGAAACACTCCGAGCAGATAAAAAGAAATGGATACAATGGTCTCTTATAGGATTGGGTGTGGCTTTGCTGTTGTTACTGTTGGGCAAATCCATTATTGACTATAAACACTCTATGACGTGGATGACGCTGATATGTACGGTATTCTTAGGCTTGGGCTTAGCACTTCCTATGATAGACTTGGATGCTAGACTGAGTGAGGTCGATCTGACTATTATGGAGGAGAGTATTCATTTTGATGAGCAGGTGATGTATTTCCAAAGTAAGAGTATCATAGATGTTACTAAGACCCTATTAGAAGGAAAAGGAATCGACCTGAAGCTGGTGGGGCTACTCATTCTTTTATTCAGTATCGTCTTACCGTTCGCTAAGATGCTCTTGACCACTTTCTATCTCTATATAGATAGAGCGAAGCAAAATCCTATTGTCAGAACAGTGATTTTTTACCTTGGCAAATGGAGTATGGCCGATGTATTCGTTGTGGCTATCTTTATGTCATACATTGGTTTTTATGGATTGATCAGTGCACAACTGGGGGATATGGAACGGCAGACGGACTTATATACGCTAGAAACTATCAATTATTCTAAGCTGTCTCCGGGAATAATATTTTTTACCCTATACTGTATCTTTTCTATATTGATGAGTACGATAATACATCGCAAAGACAAGAAGTCTTATATCTGAATGAGGTTATAAGGCAGAATAAGAAATAACCCTATCAGAACAATAAAAACGACCTCTTTGATCATGTGGTTGTCTTTTTTCTCCATAATTAACCCTCCTAATATGCCAATGGGCACGGAGCAAATTATAAGGTGAGAAATACTTAGGTCAGAAGAAAAAAACAGACTCAGAGCAGATAACAATAGTAAGCTATAAGTCAGCTCTATCTTCCTTATCGCATCATATTTTTTCTTCTTGCGGATAGAATTTTGCATCACGATAAGTAGTAGGATGGTTATGAGTAATAAGCCGGGCTTAATCCATAATATGGTATCATCGAGAGAAAAAGAAGGTATAGATACATTGGCAAGCAGATAATTTTTATATACTTCTAATAAATCAAAAAAGTAAAAGGCAACACCTGCTAAAAAAATACTACATAGAAATCCGAGTAATAATTGTAAAAACTCTTTGTAATCGAAGTTTCTCAGATTAATCAATCCGAAGATCAAAGAGATAAAGAAAATGGCATAAGGAAAGTATATCATGACAGCAATGCCTAGCCAAAACCCCGCATTGAAAATTGTGCCTATAGGTTTGTACTTTTTATATAGTTTGAATAGGCTATTAAGACTCAGAAGGAAGAAGAGATTAGCAACGATGATATAATCGAAAACTTGGCTTTCTAATATGGTCAAACAGTAAAGAATAAAAACGGCTCCTGGTATAAGACTCAGCTCTCTACTTAGCCTATGTATGATAACCATCCTGGAAAGCAACATGGCCTGTAGAAAAATAATGACACTACTTATGACAACACGACTACTGAGGTGATCGAATATTCCGTTAATACTTTCTAGAAATGGATAAGGGGAATAGAAGGCAGGCGAATCGTAGTCCAAGAAGAAATAAACCCCATGCAGAATACCGCAAAAACAGAATAATAAAATAATATTGGAAAATAGATTTCTTCTAAATAAAGCAAGCACCGACTGGGAAAATTATGATTATCGCAATAAGTGTATGAAGGTAAGTGCCAAAATCATAAAAAGCTAAGAATATATCTTAAATAATAGGGATATAGCATATACCGATAATTACATACTTATGACAATATATTATGGTTATTGAGATATTTTTGTCTATTGATGAGTCTTTTAAGTCGATTCAAGGTTGTCACTGTTACACATCATACCCTCGATGTACAGGAGATTTCTAACTTTTTTATCAACAAGAAGTCTGATTCTGAGCCACAGGTAATCCAAAGACTAAGAAAGCAATTCGATATAGAAGAGTGTATCTACTTAGAGACCTGTAACAGGGTATCATTTATTCTATTCGGTCATTTTTCCACGGACAAAGACTTTCTTCCTCAGTTCTTTCAGATAGTTAATCCTGATCTCAAGCCTAATACCTTAGATAATATTGGTACTTATGTGAGCATGTATGCTGGATCTCAGGCTGTATCGCATATATTCGAACTAGCCTCTTCTATAGACTCTCTGGTCGTGGGAGAAAGAGAAATATTCAAACAATTCAGAGAGGCATATCGTAGGGCGCAGGATATGGGTGCCATAGGTGATAATCTGAGGTTACTGGAAAAAGCCACCGTTGCGACGGCTAAGAAGATATATAGTCAGACCAAAATAGGTGAGAAGGCTCTGTCAGTAGTCTCTCTAGCCATCAGAAAAATGATGGAGAATAATCCTGGCAAAAAAGATAAGATACTCCTCATAGGTACTGGCGAAACCAATCAACTGGTCAGTAAATTTTTAAAGAAATACGAGTTCGATAATATACACATATATAATAGGAGTATAAATAATGCACGTGATCTGGCTGAGATGCTCGATGCACAATCATATCATATCAATGAGCTGAGTGAGGTCCGATCATTTGACATAGTCATAATATGTACATCGGCTAATAAGGTCATCATCGATCTACCGCTCTATCAGAAAATGCTTAACTCTGATAAATCAAAAAAGTTACTCATAGATCTCTCTGTACCACGTAACATAGATGCCGAAGTCGTAGATCATTGTAATACAGAGTATATAGATATACAAAGCCTCAAGGAAATAGCCGAAAAGAATCTTCAGTTCAGAAAAAAGGAAATCCAAAAGGCAAAACCTATAATAGAAGAGCAGGTTTTGGAATTCGGTAAGTTATTGCAGGATCGACAGATAGAGCTGGCCTTATCTCATATTCCACAAGAAATAAGTAGTATAAAGCGACGCGCATTGGACCAAGTGTATAAAAGTAGAATCGAAAACCTCAATCCTGAAGCCAAGAAACTCGTCATGGATATGATGGATTATATGGAAAAAAAATGTGTATCTGTGCCGATGAAACTCAGCAAGAATATCGACTAGCGATCAGCACAGCGGATACATAAGGTTACCTCAGGCATATACATCAGTCTCGCTGGATTTATCTCTTTCTTACAAGAAGAACAATTACCAAAACCAGGTTGTCCTATCTGAGTAAGAGCCATTTTCAGTTTGTTTCTTTTGGATATTTTATTTCTAAGGGAAGCTTCCATGACACTTTTATTATTGATGGCATCCATGCGACTTACTCTACCGAGAGAATTTTCTGGCGCAATAGGCTGCGTCATTTTTTCTGTCTCGATAATATCTTGATCGTACTTGACTATGAGTTCTTCTATTTTGGTTTTTAGTGCTTTCTTATCTTCTTCTTTCATTAGGATTGGAAAGTTTTGATATTCTAACTAAAGTCAAAGTTAAGGGATTTTTCCATCCTCTGGCTTTATGGAATTATGCAGGTGGGTTTTTGATCTTGGAAAGATTTTTTCCGAGTTATTTGGTTAGATGATCTAGTAATTTTACGATGTTTTGCTGTTGGTACGTACCGCTAGCACTGAGCTTATCTAGTGCCTTTATGGCGAGTTTTTTGTCATTGCTTTTAGCATGTGCCAGAGCTTTCATCCATAGGGCATCTAACTGATAGGGGTTTTTGTAGTTAGCAAAATACTCAAAAGTCTTAATGGCATCTGGTAATTGTGCGTCTGAATACTTCAAGATATACACCGCATTGTAAAATTTCTTGACTTCGTCTATGTCTTCACTGACATCTGATAAGTCCTTTTCTTCTCCTCTTAATACCTCTGTCTCATAAGAAGCTAGAGGTATAGCATCGATCATTTTTGGTATAATATTTTTTGACTTGTTATTTTGGATGAGCAGTGCTCCTATAATAAGCAGTGCCATCCCTGCTAGGTAAATCAATGGTTTAGAAACTTTTGATTCCTTAGGCTCATCAATATCAGAGCTAGGTATCGGAATTTTCTTTTTCCACTCCTCTTTTCTTTGTCTTCTATATTTCTCCTTTAGTAAGGAGTCCATATCGTTGAGTTCTGACATAATTTGCAAGTTTTTTCTAAGAATTTAGTTGGTAATTCTGTTAAAGAAATATGTTCTGATTTTTTTAATTGTTCTTTCCTTTTTCTTTCTGAGATTGGAGTAAGAAAGGGATTTTTCTTCTGCTAGAGTCTGCATGCTCTTTTCGGAATAATACAAATCTTTGATTAAGTCCTTTTCTATATCTGGTAATTGATCTATAGCCCAGTCTAAGGTGACAAAAAAGTCTTCTTGATCAACGGTCTGATTTTTTTGCAGTGCCAAAAATTCGCAGATACTTTTTTTAACCTTGATTTGATTTTTGCCATGATCTATATACTCGTTAATACACATGCGGGTGAAAAGAAATCGGAGATTACCATAAGTTATTTTTCCATTTAAAATTTTGGTTCTGAAATTGAGAAAAGTATCCAAACAGGTGTCATAGGCTTTGTCTCGGCTACAGCCGAATTTTGCTTGGAGATAGGACATGCTTTCTGGGAGTTGTGTCGCAAGATGATCGGTAAAAAAACTATCATCACCTTCTCTTAGATTCTCTACATACCTATCAAACTGAGACTTAGTAAGACCAAAATTATCCTTCAGAGATGGGATTTTTCTCACCTTAGACGGGGTATTCGTTGATTGGGACTCAAACATCAGGTATAAGTATATTAGTAATTAATCTCATGCACTATAACATAGCCTGAACTATTTTGTGACAAAACTTTTTACAAAAGTTAAGAAATTTTTTCTGTTGAGGTATAAAACGAAAATGCCCTGCACACTAATTAGATGCACAGGGCTGAGATTAAATACTAATTCTTTTTGAAAGTCACTTACGTAAGAAGTGTCTATACGAAAGCTACAATACCCTCGTTATCGAGTTAACTTTTCTTTATCCTATAGGATTATAAGTTCCTATTGTACATTTCATAAGTCCTAAAGTAACTGTACTATTAGAGCTGTAAACTACTGTCGCAGTTCCTCCTGGTGGTATTGAAGTGACCACGTTGCCATTGATAAGAATATCTCTAGGGAAGGCAGAATTATTGGTGATGACAAAAGTGTGTGTGGTTTCTCCTGTCGCACCATCAAAAGTCGTGCTGTGATTCACGCTTATTTCATCACAAGGAGAAGATGTTGGCTCACTTGGGTCATCTTGAGTTTCGATAGGGCATTTCCATACAGTACCAGACAAGCAATATCTCGGGACGCCATTGGTTACCTCTAAAGAAATGGAAGGATTGCAAATACCATTATATGGCTTTCCGCATGGATTCTGAGTCCAAACTTCATTTCTTACCCATTTCCGCAAATCTTCTTTGGTTATACAAGGGTTTGTTATGGTAAAGCAATCTTTGACATATTCACTGCATAAGTTAGGACAACCCTCTGGAATAAGTCCTTTACAGTTTGAGAAAGAAGCTAGATACTGATTAATACCCGTTGCATCGAAAATACTAAATTCTCCATCGTTACAGTTTTTTCTTATTTCTAGTTCCAGATCCGCGATTTCATCGACGGTTGTTTCTGGTCCTGTGTCGTCTTTAGCACAGCTAACAATAAAGAGTAAGGAAAGAGCAAATAACAAATAATTTTTCATGATGATAATATTTATTTTTTTGATTTTATTTATCACCATTAGAACTATGTAATAAGTGAAGTGTGACAATAATTATTACGATGAAAAATTTATTAATTATAATACTAAAACACTGTCACAGATAAGGGTTATATCGTTATACTAAAGGGTATAAATGTCTGATCTTTTTTATAATAGAGAGAGAAGCCCAAGACTCCTCTCTCCTCTTTTTTTAAAAATTACCTAGCGTGTAAGTTGTAGTGTATTTACGGCATCAGCTATTTCGTATCCCAGTCGTAATCCTTCTGTGCAATCCATTTTGATATGTACACCGAGAGGAATTCTAGAGTAACCATTCTCTGCCGCCATCTCTGTGAATGTCGAGTATGTACGAGGCGTACTTCTGAACTCTGTCCGACCCTCGTGAGATTTATCTGTAAAGTCAGTCTCATCCCCAAACAAATCTATGAACACTCCTGCTGCAGCCGAAGCAAATGCAGAGTGACCAGACGGGTATCCTGGAAACGTTGGATTAGGCCAAGGAATAAGTCTATACAGGTTAGTCTGAAAATCTGAATCTATAAACTCATGGATGTAGACATTAGGTCGCATCACCATATATTGGTACTTATATTTCCATGTAGCTACGGCGGCATCATTAAGCGCATATCCTAGCTTAAGATAGAATGCGATGGTCTCTTCCAGATTCATATCATACTGTTCGATCAGCTGATTAGCAATAGCATATTGCCTAGCTGGTGGGCTGAATGTCAATCCCGTCACATCGTCACTCCAAAACTCGGCTATCCATAGTTGCTCATTGTCTTCGCTCTTAGCGGTATTGTTGACTTCGTAGACTTCTAGCATTTGTTTATAATATTCGCTGCTAGGGTCTTCGCTATAAGCTATTGGCGGTACCGTGGATGTTTCGTCTGGTGCTATGACGAAAGTCCTTACAGATTCCCAGTATGGAAATAATGCTCTCTCTGGCTCTGCCGAAAATGTCCAGTAGCCATCTCCTGACGGTGGATCATAAGAAAGCGGCTGAGGATCGTAGATTTGGTCCATAGCGGCCTGATCGGTTAGTGCATAGCTTATAACCTGCTCCGCCACATATATGCCCCACTCTTGTGATTCTTCTACGGCTTCGCGTCTGATATCTCGACTAAGGCGTCTTTCCATTTGATTTTCTAGTCGGTCGATCTCTTGGGCTAAATCAGAAGATATATTGATCACAAAATGGTCCATCAGAACGGCATAAGCTGCATTTATGGCTAACTCATAGTTGATGTTTTCCGCCTGCTGGTCGTGATCGATTTCGAGTCCTGAGAGATAAGTTGTATTAGAGACATATCCACGCATTCCTGCAAGAGCTGTTTCATATACTCCTAGATGAATATAGGCTAAGGCTCTCGATGTAGAATTGGGACGCATACCTTCGGCATATCTATCGAGTTCCAGAAATAGATCTGTCCACTCTTCGACAATGTCGTTATGTAATCTTGACAATCGCTGTTCGTTGTTATTGCCGTTATCATTGTCATTTCCATTCCCGTCGTTATCTCCATTCCCGTTTCTACCATTCCCTCTTCTATTATCTCTGAATTCGGATTCTTCGGATGAGATAAGTTCTGTATCCTCGGAGCATGATTGCATAAGTACGGCGAATAACAGAAAGGCGATTCCGTATTTGAATAATTGCTGAGTCATAATTTTACTTTTTATAGGATTAGAAAATATTGTTAGCACGGATCTTATAGATCCAGATAGCGAATTGGCCAAATCGAGTAATGGTTTTTTTCTAATGGAAGTCTTCTAAAGAAAATGAAGAGGTTATAAGAAAGCCAGATGGTACAAACCATCTGGCTCATAAGACACGGAACAATCAAATAAGTCTTAGTTCTTGCACTCTTCTTTAAGAGCATCTAGGTCTTCTTGACTAGATATATCTTGTTGAGTACCGTCTTCTAGCTCTACAGTCACTGGAAAGACCAATGATGGACGTTCTGCATCTTCTCCCGCTTCTTCTTTATAAGCTCTTACAGCTTGCTTAAGAGTTTGTTTGTCTTCAAAAGTTTGGGATTCGTCACCTATAGTTATCGTGATAGGGTAGACTAAAGAGAAACACTTGAATCCTCTTCCACCTCTTCCTTGTCGGTCACCTCTGCTGCTCTGGCATTCTTCTTTTAGTGCAACTAATTCTTCTTGAGAAGCGACATCGACGACTTCACCTTCCTGGTTGACCACCTGTATAGGATAGATAAGATCAGGCTTGTTATCTCTGCTTCTTTCTAGTTCGTTAGCCTGTAACCATCCTTTGATTGTATCCTTTAGGCTTTCGTAGCTATCGACATCTACAGTCGTACCGTCATTAAACTCGATGCCTATAGGAAATACAAATTCTAAGCAATGATTTTTTCCTATGGCACTTTTTTGCAGACCATTGATAGCACCATCAGTAAATTCTTGAGTATCGATAAGTTGAGCAGTTTCTTCCGTCTCACAAGCGGTAAAAGCCAGAGCGAAGAAAGAAAGGACCATAAAAGTCCAAGAGGTGATTTTTCTTGATTTTAGAATCATAACGTTTATTTTTTTAGTTAAGAAATAAAAGCGGCGATTAAGCTCTTTTCGTATTTACACCCAGATAAGACAGGACAAAAGATTTTGTACTCACTATCGAAATGTTAAAAAGTGTTAAGACCAAATAATGTGATACATTTACATCTAGAAATATGCTATTTGGATGTCCGATAAGGAACTGTGGAAACAACTAAAAGCTGGTGATCGTGGGGCATTAGAAAAAATATATTCCACTCACTTCACCACCCTATATAATTATGGCAAAAAACTTACCTCCGACCAAGGTACACTAGAGGATTCTATACAAGAACTGTTTATAGAAATATGGCGTAATAGAGAAAATCTATCGGATACTGATGCTATTAAGCCATATCTTCTTCTGAGCATACGCAGAAAATTGTTTAGGTCTATCAAGAAAGTCAGATCACTCACTGATAAGGAGATCACGGTTCATCATTTTGATGCGGAACTTGCAATCGATGAGAAAATAATAGATAACGAAAATACAGCAGCCACGAAGAAGCAGTTGCAAAAGGCCATGGAGCAATTAAGTCCTAGGCAAAAGGAGATACTATATCTTAAGTACTATAGTAATATGGATTATGAGAGTATAATGGAAGTGATGGGGCTAAACTACCAGTCTGCCCGAAATCTGGTTACGAGGGCAATACAAAGCCTATCTAAATATATACAGGTGTTTTTGATTATTTTTTTGGCGTTTGATGAGTACAAATCTATGCGTTATGCCTTTTACCAGTAATAATGTCAATAGTCAAAAACAATGAACAGATGAAATACTCTACATTATACATCATACTATTCTTATCTGCACTTATAGGCTGCGCAGAGGATAATGCACCTACTGTAAATCCAGAACTGGCATCGTATTTTTCACTATTTGAAGAAGAGGCAAGAACCCGTGGTGTCGAGATAGATCTGACTAGCCAAAATATAAGTGCCACGTTTTCTGATATAGAAAGCGAACATACTCAGGGTGTCTGCAATCACTACTCTGATGGCAGCAAACAAATATTAATAGACATAACTTACTGGAATAATCTACGAGATATACAAAAGGAATTTTTAGTTTTTCATGAGCTCGGACATTGTTATCTTGGACGATCGCATGATAATACACGCAGCGCATCTGGAGATTGTAATAGCATAATGCATAGTGGTGAAGGATTCTGTAGAGACAATTACAACCCCAGAACGCGTGACGCCTATCTGGACGAATTATTTGATTAGTGAACTCTAAGCTAAAATGGAAAAATATCTACAATACACTGCTGAAGAATTTGCTACCGATGAGTCATTTATCAATTGGGTAAAAAAACTTGATAAGAACCATTCTGTATTTTGGGACAACTGGCTCCGAGAAAATCCTAATAAAAAACCGCTGATAGACAAAGCGATTGCCATCGTCCAAAACTTACGCTTTCGCTCTGAGACCATACCGACAGGGACGCAAAAGAATATCTGGCAAGCGATAGAAAAAGAATTGGACCAGACGGAAGTTACTAATAAAGCACGTCCTTTATTCAGAAGATCATTTGCGCTTGGATTTGCAGCTTCTTTACTAGGTGCATTCATTTATTTTGGATTTTTTGGGAAAGGCATGATAGAGGTACAGACCTCGTATGCCGACTTACAGTCTATTAGTCTTCCTGATAATTCTTCCATAGAGATTAATGCGGACAGTCGGATAAGCTATGACAAAAAAGAATGGAAGAATAACCGCGAGGTGCATCTGGAAGGTGAGGGATTTTTTGAGGTAGAAAAAGGGTCATCCTTTGTGGTCAAAACTGACTTGGGTCAAGTCGAGGTATTAGGTACATCGTTCAATGTAATGTCGCGCAATAATCAATTGACAGTACACTGTGAGACAGGACGTGTACTGGTAAAGTATCAAGGTCAAGAAACCATACTTAACCCTAATCAGAATGTGAGCATAGTAAACGGCAGAAAGCAAGATGCCAATGAGGACAATAATCTTGTGGATCGCGGATCATGGCGTAAGGGCCTATATAAGTATGATAATGTATCACTTTCAGATGTCATCAGAGATGTGGAGCGACATTGGGGTGTGCAGGTGGAATTACCTGCGAATATAGCTGACGAAAAATTTAAGGGAAGTTATAAAAGCGAAAATTTGGAAAAGGCACTTGCAGAAATATTTTGGCCCTTCGGTCTTAAGTATTCTATACAAGACAAAAACATAACCATAACACAATAGACTATATGACATTGTGGTTGAGACGATTTTCTTTTCTCTTTATAATAATCGCTTGTAATTATGCACAAGCTCAGGAATCGACATCTCTTAAGTTAGATTACTCCGCGAAGGGTAAATCTCTGACTCGGGTATTTGATGATCTAGAAAAATCATATAACATTAGATTTTCTTATGCTACTGAATCTATCGAGGATATCAATGTTGATATAGATTTTGATCAAGCTTCTATAGATGATATTATGTCTTACCTACTAGGAGAGCAACCATTGGAGTATATTCAGTTAGATGATAATATTCTAATCAGAAAAAAAGAAGATTATATAACAGCGGATACACCGACTTACAGACAGAGTATACACTTAAGAGGACGGGTTACAGAAACGCAAAGTAAGGGCAACTCATTATCGTACGCCACTATCTCTGTGAGCAATTCTCATATTGGCACTTATACGGACGATGAGGGCTATTTTGATTTCGAAATTTCTCCTGACTATTTAGACCGAGATATTGTTATACATGCGCTAGGGTACGAAGATATGATATACAAGATCAGGGATATAGGTAATGAGTTTTTAGCGGTGGCGATGAATCAGGGAAGCATTGATATAGAAGAAATAACCATCGTCAATAGGGATATTCCTATCCGTATTGTTTCTTTTGATAATCAGTTGACATTGACATCTACGCAGCTAGATAATTATACGTCTGGATTAGTGGGTAGAGATATATCTAGACAGTTACAACTACTGCCGGGTGTAGCGGCCTTTGATGATGCCTCTGCAGATATTAAGATAAGAGGAAGCAATAGTGATGAGACGCTTATGATAATAGACGGTATGCCTGTGTACAACGCTAGTCATTATTATAATATATTCAGTTCTTTCAATGCTGACTACATAGATGAGGTTAATATGTATAAGAATGTATTCCCATTACATTATGGTGGGAAGACGGCAGGTATTGTGCAACTGAGTAGTGACCAAGAACAGCCAGATAATCTTAGTATTGCGGGAGAACTAAATTTGATGACGGGATCTATAACGCTCAGGCAACCTATAAACGCAAATAGTTTTTTCAGTATAGCGGCTAGGTCTACTCTCAGAGGTGTAAGCAATTCGCAGTTTAATACGGTAAACTCAGAAACTAATTTTGAGAATGAAGTGGAGACTTTTTCTCAAGATATAGACAATATCAAATCCTCACCCAATTTCAATTTCAATGATGTACATGCTAAGTTCCAAACAAACATTGGTTCTAAATCTGTGCTAAGCGCCAATTTTTACAGGAGTCATGATGATTACAATAATAATTACCTGATCGATCTCAAAGATCGAAATCAGGATCGTGTGGATCTGGAGGCCAGAGAAAGAGCGGACTGGAATACGACGGCATCTAGCCTCTTATTTTCGTCAGAACTTAGTGATAATTTGCAGTTGTCTTCCACCTTATTTTATAGCTCTTATGTCAATGATGAGTCTATAGATTTTAATCTCAATAAAAGAATTGGAGGTAGTATCCCCTTACCTAAGGACTTAAACTCTGAGCAATATAACGCCATAGACGACACAGGCTTTGATACCCATCTCAGTTTGACTCATAATAGAAGTGCTTTTAAGTTCGGCGTTGCTAGTGTCAGACATGATATGGATTTCAGAATCAAAGAAAATAACCAGAATAATCTGTCGGATAAGGATGTCAATTATGAGCATAGTCTCTATGGTGGGTATGTCTATGGCGGAGACATGTTCAATATCTCTACAGGAGTCAGAATGACACACTATACAAGAAAAGAGGGACTCTTTTTTTCGCCACGTATTCTCATTAATATAAAAGCCTCTGATAAGTTACTGTTCAAGGGAGGGTATAGTTATTATCAGCAAGCCATCCGCAAGCTAGACTATCAGTACAGATCACAGACCAAAGAAATATGGGTACACTCTGGCAGAAATCTCGTACCTGTACTGAGATCTCAAAATCAAATGCTCGGTATGACAGCCAGAATACTAAAAGCGACACTAGATGTGGAGTTGTTTTATAAGGATATAGACGGTCTCGTGGAATATGCTGTCCCTATCCCAGGAGACAATAGAAATGACCCAAATAAGCCTGGTGAATACGAGTTTTTTGATGGTGACGGTAGATCTTATGGTCTAGATGTCTTACTGAGCTATGGTCACAAGTCCTATGATACCTATGTCTCCTATACATGGAGTCGTACAGAAGAACGGTTTAAGGAAATAGCTAGAAAAAGATACTATCCATCAGAAAATGACCGCCGACATCAGCTTAAGTGGATTAATATCCTGGATGCCAAGCCGTTTATTATAGGATTGGACATGATCTATGCGAGTGGCAGAAACTATAACGACCTCAGGTCTCTAGGCAACAACGGTGATATCAGAGATATCAATCCAGAGGATCGGCTCAAATTCTTACCTGCATACCAGAGATTAGATATAAGTCTTGGTTACGAATTCAAATTAGGAAAGTTAGATTCCGGTATTTTCTTTTCCGTTTTTAATCTCACCAATAATCAAAATGTCAAGTATGTCCAGAGCGTCATTACCGACGTACAGGAAAACCAAATGCAAACCGTCAATACAGTTATAGGCAGCGATGCACAATTGCTTAATCGGACATTTAATTTGAGTTGGAGGGTGGAGCTGTAGGGATAAAAAAAGCCCGTGAAATTCATCACGAGATGAGTTGATGCAAAATTTTGGGTTTTAAATATTCACTATGACATAGTAAAATGTTGTTATTTACCTATATTGATCGATGTCATCTTAGAATGCATGAAACCCATTATAATTCTATTTTCTCTGTTCTTTTGTCTTAACAACCTCTCATCACAAGCTGATTTAGTTTCATTTGGGTCTACTGTATCAACTACCCAAGTTGACAGAGGGGGATATTTAGTTATCGCCACTGTTTTAGGAAACATTGGAAATGTTTCTTCACCTTCAACAAATGTCACATTCCATTTAACAACTGATAACACAATTGACGATAATGATAAGATAGGAGAACTACTTTTACCAGAGTTACTTCCTAATCAAAGAGATACTCTAAGATTTATTTTTGCAATCCCTCCAACGTTTGAATCAAACATATACAATGCAGCAATTTGGATAGACCAATATCAAATAGTAAATGAATCTGATGATAACAACGCATACTGTGTATTAGACAACACTGAGTGCTTAAATATCAATGTGACAAATTTCTTAGAGCTAAATACAAAGTTACCTTATCCAATATTGTTTATTCATGGTCTTGAATCAGGTGCAGGAACTTGGTTTGAGGTTCTTACCAATTTAATAAATGAGCAAAATTTAATATATGGAGGAAACCTCAAATACTGCCTAAATCCAGATGGAGATTTTTCTACTTCTGATGGTTTCATTCTTGACTATGCAGATATTGATAGTTTACGTATGGGTGATTTATATTCTATTGACTTTGAAGTAGACAGATTTGGTAATAGAAATTCAAATAACGGACTTAGCAATCAGTCAGCCATTTTTAAACAGGGAATAGCAGTTCAAGATGCCATCTCAAAAGTTTTATCAATTACAGGTAAAGACAAAGTAATGCTTGTAGGACATAGTATGGGAGGTCTCGCTATTAGGCAGTATTTACAAAATGAGGATTGGCAAATTAGTGGAAAACATCATGTATCCAAAATTCATACAATTGACACTCCACATGGGGGGAGTAATGCTGGATCAACAATTTTAACAACAATTTTCACTTCCATAGATATAAATTCAGAGGCTGTTAGAGACTTACGATATGATGATTTTTCTTTCGGTTTTATTGGAACTTACATTGATGGTGGATTAGAAGATTTAGTGACAGGTTTATACTACAATAATGATGTGAATATTAATGGAACAGAAACAGACTTAATTGTAGGTATAAATCAAAAACCCATTCCTAATGATTTAGATTATAGCTGTAGCGTTGCAGAATTTAATGATTTCCCATTAGTTGATATAGTTGAAGCAGAGAGAGCAGACCTAAATAATTTTTTAATGTTCAATCCTCCTTTTAATCCTCCTATTGTTCCAACCTTTAGTATTGATTCTGACCATCAAGGAATTGTAGAAAGATTTGATGGAGTATTACAAGGTATGGATGAACCATCTAATAAAGAGTTAGCATTAGAGATTCAACTTGGAAGTCCTTATGTTGGACATATAACTACACAAGCTCCAAATTTGAATAAGGTAATTGATACTGATTATTTTAAATTCAATATTGAAAATGAAGGTATTCTTTCAATTGGAGTTTTTAATGTTTTAAGTAGTAACTATAATTTATCTATTCAAGATTTTGGTTCTGATTTACTTTACCAAAGTGACGTCATAAATCATTGTTTAGAAACTGAGATATACATTAAAGCAGGTACATATTATTTAAAAGTTGAAGGGATACCTAACCTGTCTTTCCAATTTGAACCTTATTATTTGGCTTTGAATCATAAAATTGTACCACCTTTAGTAGCAGAATTTAATGTAGACAACAATGAAGTGTGTGTTGGAAACGATATTCAATTTATGGACCAATCAAATGGTGAGCCGACTAAATACTTATGGTCATTTGAAGGAGGAGAGCCTAATCAATCCACAATAGCAGACCCAATTATACAATATAATGAAAGAGGGAAATATGATGTGAGATTAGTAGTAGAGAACGAGCATACAACTGATACAATCTTATTCGAAGAGTATGTTATTGTAGAAGATACTCCTTCACCTGATTTTTTAGTAGACGTATTAAATGAAGGAACTGTAAGCTTTCCAATTCAAACAAATGCTTTTGATGACAATACAACTTTTGAATGGGATTTTGGTGATGGCGAAATATCGGCATTACCTTTCATATCGCCCATACACGAGTATGACGAATCAGGAACGTATGATGTCAAATTAACTGTGGAGAATTTCTGTGGGATAGACTCGATTATTAAAGACGTTTCTGTATTTGTATCTAAACCTATTACTGCTGAATTTGAATCTTCAGCAGACGATGCATGCGCTTATACTCCAATCCAGTTTTTTGATAACTCTACAGGAAATCCTGATTCTTGGAGTTGGAGTTTTGAAGGAGGAGAACCTTCGACCTCAAACCTTCAAAACCCAATTATAACATATCAGGAATCAGGCTCTTACAATATATCATTTACTGCATCCAACAATCTTTACAATAGCACAATTGAAGTTGGAAACTTTGAAGTTTCTGATATACCATTAGCTCAGTTTGGTATAAACTACCTTAACAATACTGAGGTTGAATTTATTGATGCCTCTCATGAAGAAAACTCCAACTTGGAATATTTGTGGGATTTTGGTGATGGGAACACTTCAACTGATAAATCACCTTCACATGAATATTCCATTTCAGGGGAATTTGATGTTACTCTAACAGTTTCAAATCAATGTGGTAGTAATTCTATTACGCAAGAAGTAAATATTATGACAACCTCAGTTTTAGAGAGTGATAAGCTTTCAAACATTAAAATATTTCCAAATCCTAACAGAGGGGAATTTTCCATTTTGTTTGATAATGAAATAAAATTCTCAAAGAACAACATTGAAATTTACTCATCAAAAGGCGAGTTGGTTAACTTCAATATTATTAAGAATAATCAAAACCAATTTAAAATTACCTCTAAATCACTATCACCAGGTCTATATTATTTGAAAGTACGTTTTGAAGAAGTGACTCAGAATTTTAAAATATTAGTTATTGATTAAGTGCATAAATGTATTATTGCATTCGAGGGGGTGCAACATCGACTTTTTTCCATACCCCCCTGCACTTGGTATTGGGTAGATAAAGTGATGTGGAAACAAAAAGTCGACTACCAAACCGACTACAGGAAGGGTCTAAAAACGCCGAAACCCCTGCAAATACAGAGGTTTCTAACTTTATAAAGTTGACCCACTAGGACTCGAACCTAGAATGACGGTACCAAAAACCGTAGTGT
>JAHDFP010000027.1 GCA_020628095.1 Saprospiraceae bacterium | reverse complement strand
TTACAATGACATTCAAAGCAACGACTTCAGGTAAATTATCTGAGATATTGAATGTTAATAGTGCTGTTACTAAAGCTGAGGCTTATGTTGGTGCTGATCTTGATATCGTTAATATCGATTTAAGAAATGGTACAGAGGCTTCTGCTGAGTTCGCTCTATATGATAATGAGCCGAATCCATTCATCACGAATACAACTATTGGATTCTTGATGCCGGAAACTGCTGATGCAACACTTACAGTCCTTGACGTAAATGGTAAAGTTGTGAGAACAATTGTTGGCAACTACGCTAAAGGATACAACGAAATAGAATTGAGTAAATCCGATTTAGGTGCTGCAGGAGTTTACTACTATCAATTAGATAGCGGTGATTTCACAGCTACTAAGAAGATGATTATAATCGAATAGTACTAGAATAAAATCGGTTTTTGGGATGGCCTCTCTTCATTAATTTGGAGGGGGGCTTTTTCATATTATAAAACTTATATATGATAATTATACTAAATGGGGTAGCTTGACATATTATAAATTTTCTACATTTGTTAAGCGTTAGGATAATCTCTCAGTTATACTAACCAAATGCAACCTTCACAGAATAGCTAATAGATCCTTCTAAGTTTTGATTATTAATAGGGAATAGCAATATCTCTTCCCAAACAGTAAATTAAAAAAGAGGATCTCATGAAGTTTAAGAAACTCTCTAGACGTGTATTGGCATATAGTGTCATCTTTTTGTTCTTTTCGATAGGTAAGGCTGGTAGCCAATGTTCATTGGCATGTAATGGTAGTACTCAAGTTTCTTTAGATGCTAGTTGTGAGGCTAGAATACTCTATTCTACTATCTCTAGTGATCAGTCTTCTTGTCAGGGTGGAAGTTTTGTGGTAGAAATAGAAGATGAGTATGGGTTGATTCCCGATTATGATAACGATGGTTTTCATGATGTGGTAGGAAAGGAATATTGTGGTAAAACTTTGAAAGCGAGAGTTATAGATACTAATAGTGGTAATGTATGCTGGGGTTATATACTAATAGAAGATAAGTTAGGACCAATAGCTGATTGTCCAATGTCTCCAGAGACAGTTGTGTTCAACTGTGCTGAAATGGCCAATTATGCAGGACCAGTTTTTACAGAGTGTGGTGATACTATTGCACCTGTATTGTTGTCAGAAACAATTAGTACGCTGTGTACACCGACAACGATAAAAAATATAACAAGAACTTATAATGCTGTAGATGATAAAGGAAATGTATCTGACGAGATATGTATAGTTAATATACAATTGTCAAGAATAGATTTCACTGATATAGAGTACCCTGACAGCTATCTTATAAGTAATAATACAGACTTAGACTGTAGCGGTAATCCTTGGGATACCAATAATAATGACTATCCTGATCCGGAGGAGGTGGGTAGTCCATATATAGTGGATAGTAGTGGCGATACATTGAGATTATATCCTTTTCCAGATGTCTATTGTAATGCTGTAGTAACTTTTGATGATACTGTATTACCAAAAATTGGTTGTACTCAGAAGATTATGAGAAGATGGACGGTTACGGAATGGCATTGTATCGATGGTGATGTGGATACTTCTGTAGTACAGACTATTGAAATCACTGACGATCAAGGACCAGATATAACTTGTGGTGCTAACATAACAATTTCTACTAATACACTAACTGGTGGTTCTCATAGTAATCACTATGGAGATGTAGGATGTGCTGCGACTCTAAGACTAACTCTTCCCACAGCCACGGATAATTGTTCAGACAGAATAACATTTGACGTATTATATGAAGGTGGCTTCGTTAATGGTTACAATGGAACACAGGATGTAACACTTCCGATGGGTCATAGTGTAGTCAAATTTACCGCTTATGACGAGTGCTATAATTCGAGTGACTGTAGCGTACATGTTAATGTAGTGGATCACACGCCGCCTGTTGCAGTATGTGATCAGCACACCGTAGTTAGTTTAACGACTGGTGGCGAAGCTGTGGTTAATGCTACAAGTTTTAATGATGGGTCTTATGACGATTGTAAGGAGCATTGTATGCTTGTGAGAAGAATGACGCCTAACAATTGCCCATGTAAGATACCTGAGTTCTGCGATCTCACATATTTGGGTAATCAAAATGGTAGTTATTATTATCTATCAGATTACGAAATATCGTCTGATATAGCCAAGGCTCGTGCAGCTGCTTATGGTGGTAATCTATGTTTCTTTGATAATTATGCTGAAGAGCAATGGGTAACGACTGAGGTAAGAAAGACATACGCTGGTAGATTTTGGATAGGCGCCAAAAGAGTTGGTAATGCCTTTCATTGGGATGATCATTCATTTATAAGTTATAGCAACTGGGCGAGTGCGCAGCCATCGCTGGGTGTAGATGATAACTGCGTTATGGTTACACCAGGAAATAAATGGAATGACGCGTCTTGTGTAGAGGAGCATAGATATGTGTTTGAAATAAAAGATATATGCGGATTTAGTCAAATAGCTAATTTCTGCTGTGCGGATGCGGGAATAGAACAAATGGTTACTTTTAGAGTAGTTGACATTTTTGGTAATTATAATGATTGCATGGTTAATGTCAATGTACAGGACAAGTTAGCACCAACGGTTATCTGTCCACCTGACAGAACTGTAGATTGTGATCAGGCTTATGATATAGCTAATCTAGATTATTTCGGTACGGCAACAGTAACAGATGATTGTGGTGCAAGTATATCAAGTAACCCAATAGATGAGGTTAACCAATGTAATGTAGGAAGAATCGTAAGAGTATTTACGGCTACGGATAATGGAGGACGTGAGTCTACTTGTAAGCAGATAATCACATTTGATAATGATGACTTATTTGATGGTAATGATATAAGATGTCCAAGGGATACGACAATTATTGGGTGCGAATCACCTGAGGATTTGGGTCCAGACCTCTTAGGTTACCCAATTTACACGTCTGACCAATGTAATCTTGTTGGTTCTGATTGGGATGATGACGTATATACATTCAATAATAATAATTCTGATGCTTGTTTGAAGATTTTAAGAAATTGGGAAATCGTAGATTGGTGTCAAACAAATCCTGCCACTGGTTTATTTCCTAAGTGGTATTGTAATCAAGTAATTAAGATAAGAAATACACAAAAGCCTGAATTCTTAAGAGGATGTGATCCTGTACAGGTATGTGTCTACGATAGTGAGTGTGTAGATGGATATGTGGAACTGGAGGTAGAAGCTAATGATGATTGTACTCTGGCAGAAAATCTAAGATGGAGATATGAGATACACGCTGGACAATTAGGATTAGGTCCAGCAGATCTTAATAATCCAATAGTTGTCAATGAAGGAGATGGACCTATTGCTAACGCTTCGGGTAAATACCCTATAGGTTCTCATGTTGTCATTTGGACTTTCTTTGATAGATGTGGTAATTCGGTAACATGCAATCAACCGTTTACAGTTCAGAATTGTAAGGCACCTACGGCCTATTGTATTAATGGTCTATCTGTTGACCTAATGCCAATGGATTTGGATTTAGATGGAACGATAGATTTTGGAATGGTAGAGTTATGGGCGTCAGATTTTGATGCAGGTAGTTATCACCCATGTGGTTTAGACGTACACCTATCATTTTCGGCAGATACGTCTGATAGAAATATATTATTCGATTGCAATACATTCGCTCAAGAGGCTTCTTCAGGAAACTATACTGATGTGGATATTTGGGTGTCTGTAGAAGGACCAGATGGCATCATGATACAGACTTTCTGTTCTACTTATATAGATGTACAAGATAATAATGGAGCTTGTAGTGGATTACGTCCTGTAGTATCCGTAGACGGTAGTATTTATACTGAAGAATTAGAAAATGTTGGTAATGTAGAGGTAAACCTAGAGGGAAGTAGTCTTTCTGATATGACTAATAGTGATGGAAGTTATGCGTTCCCTAATATGCCAACAGGCGGAGCTTATACCATCAATCCCTATAGTAACGTAGATCCATTGAATGGGGTATCCACGCTTGACCTACTTACTATACAGAAGCATGTGTTGGGTATAGAAGAAATAGCTAGCCCTTATAGAATAATTGCGGCTGATATTAATAAAGATAGTGAGCTAACTGCTTTAGATCTTATAGAGTTAAGACAGCTTATATTAGGTATACATGATGACTTTCCAAATAATGATTCTTGGAGATTTGTAGATAAAGATTACGAATTCCAAGATGCACGTCTTCCGTTGCAAGAGCAATTTACAGAGGACTATAGGATATCAAGTTTGAATAGCGACATGAATATTGATTTCATAGCTATCAAAGTAGGAGATGTCAATGGAAGCATTAATATGCTAAGAAATGATGAGCAGATAGAAAAGAGAAATGCTAAAAAGTCAAATATCGTTTACAGTGCTGATAATTTGGAACTAGGAGAAAACATTGTTGTTCCGTTCTATTCTTCCAGTCAGAGTCTAACAGGTTATCAGTTTGCCTTAGAATACAATAGTGATTTAGTCGAGATAGTAGAGGTCAGAAGTAGCAATAATACATTTGGTCAGTCCAACTACACATTGGATGGAAATGTAATTAAGCTGAGCTGGAATAATATAACGCCTGCTAAAGTAGGTCAGGAAATGTTTGAGGTTGTTTGTAATGTAAAGCAGGATATTGAAGCCAACGAATTGTTCGCATTGAGCAACGAGACTCTTACAGCAGAAGTTTATTCAGAAAAAGGAGACATAGCAATACCAGTTATATCTACAATGAATATTGAAGAAGGTTTCGATAGACTTGTAGTATATCAAAATACACCTAACCCATTCAGCATAGAGACGCAAGTTGACTTTAATATGCCTAATGATGGACTTGTTAACATCAGTCTTGTGGATATAGATGGCCGAGTTATCAGAGCTGAAAGAAAAGAGTATGGTAAAGGAAGAAATACAATTAGCTTCTACTCGTCTGATATAGGTGGATCAGGTATATACTACCTTACATTGGAATACAACGAAGTAAAAGAAACAATAAAAATGGTTATTGTAAAATAACCTTAAAGAGTTACTGTTTTTGGGATGGGGCCCCTCTTCATTAAGTTGAAGGGGGTCTTTTTTTGTCTTGAACTAACCCTCTGGAATATATTTTTTTTGAACTATCAAATAGGAAAAAACCTTATACTATTGTGTCAAGAATAATGGGTATAGATTACGGTCTCAAGAAGTGTGGAATCTCGGTAACAGATCCCGATAGGATTATCGTCTCACCTCTCAAAACTGTAAAAAGTAGCTCCCTTCTTTCTTTTCTTAAGATCTATACGAGTGAAGAGGATGTGGAGAAAATTGTATTCGGATACCCGACACATAAAGATGGCAACCCGACTTATGTAGTCGATCTTATTGAGAAATTTGTAAAAGAATTGAATCAGGAACTGCCAGAAATAAAAATCGACTTCCAGGATGAAAATTTTAGCTCTGCCGAAGCGAAAGATGTTATTCTTAAAAGTGGTTTGACTAAAAAACAAAGACAAGACAAATCCAGATTGGATAAGATCAGCGCGGTCATTATATTACAACGATATCTTAAGCACATATAAAATAAATATGATACTCCCTATATATGCCTATGGTCAGCCTGTACTCAAAAAGAAGGCAACCGATATATCATCTGATTATCCTGAGCTAAAACAATTATTGGATAATATGTGGGAAACGATGTACAATGCTAATGGCGTAGGACTAGCGGCTCCTCAGATAGGGAAGAGCATCCGTATCTTTTTAGTGGATTCGGTACAGATGGAAGAAGAGGAGAAGGATTTCAAGGGAATCAAAAAAGCATTTATCAATCCTGTCATGATCAAAGAGTATGGGGATGAATTTTCGTATGAGGAAGGCTGTCTGAGTATTCCCGATGTGCGCTCAGAGGTAATCAGACAATCTGATATTACTATAAGATATATGGATGAAGAGTTTAACGAAAAAGAGGAGAGTTTTTCTGGAATTAATGCTAGAGTTATCCAACACGAATATGATCACATCGAGGGAAAACTATTTACGGAGAAATTACCTCCGCTAAGAAAGAGGCTTATAAAAAGAAGGCTGGAAAGTATCAAAAAAGGGAAGGTACGTGTCGACTATAGGATGAGGTTTCATCAGAGCTAATCTGTCTCTTTTATTTTCTACCAAAATCTGCAGGAATCTCACCCCATCTCTCTGTATCCCACTTGATGACTTTAGTCTTAATCTCATTTTTATATACCCATGATTGTGCTCTCGATAGGAGAGCGAACAACTTGGTATTCTTGCCACTTTTTTTGAGTGTTGTTTTCACTTTTTTATTTCGTATCCAACTGAGCGCTGTTCGAGAGTCTGTATAGATTATCTTATCAAAATCTTCTTGCTGCGATAAATAGGATAGGGCATGTACCAGTCCTAGATACTCACCAACATTATTAGTGCCATCGGCAAATGGTCCCATATGGAATATGACTTCTTTGGTAAATGTATCTACACATTGATATTCCATAAGACCCGTCTTACCACTACAGGCTGCATCGACACTATAGCTATTCTTTTCTATTTCATCGGCAAAATGCAGGTAATCTGGTTTGGGGCTGGCATTTTTTTTATTGGCGATGTAGTCCATGGCGCTTTGATCAAATGCAGCATTAGCTTCCGCTTCAGTCTTAAAAGATTTGTACTTAGCGTCAGGATAACCGACAACTTGTGCTTGACATTCTGCCCAACTAGTATATATTCCTGGATTAAGGCCTACCCAAACAACGTAATATTTACTTTTGCTTTTTTTTGACATAATTCTCTCAATGTATATTGATACACATGCACATTTATATCTACAGCAATATGACGAAGATATAGATGATACAATAGGGCAAGCACTGCAAGCCCAAGTCACAAAGATATTCCTTCCTAATATTGATAGTAGCACGATTAGCGCACTTAATGGATTGAGTGATAGTTATGAGATGTGTTATCCCATGATGGGGCTACATCCCTGTTCGGTCAAAGAAAATTATCAAGAAGAATTAGCCTTAGCGGCATCATGGTTAGATAAGAGAAAGTACTATGGTATAGGCGAAACAGGAATAGACCTACATTGGGATACAACCTTTAAAAAAGAGCAAATAGAAGCATTTGAGACTCAGATATCCTGGGCTATAGATCGCGAGTTGCCTATCATCATACATTCGCGCAAATCGTTAGACCTGACCATAGACATTATAGCAAGTAACAAGCACGACAAATTAACCGGAATTTTTCATTGCTTTAATGGTTCTATCGACCAATGTAAGAGAGTCTTAGACTGTAATTTTTTTATGGGCTTGGGCGGTGTGATTACTTATAAAAATGCTGGCTTGGAAGATATGATAGGATATATGCCTATGTCTCACATGGTACTGGAGACCGATGCGCCATACCTTTCACCAGTACCTTATAGGGGGAAAAGAAACCAGTCATCCTACATTCCTTACATAGCAGAGAAAATATCACAGGTCAAAGGGATGGACATAGCAGATATAAGGCAAGACACCACTAATAATGCGTTGAATCTATTTAAGATAGACGATTGATTCCTTACTTTTGCGCTCACAGGAGAGTTGGCCGAGTGGCTTAAGGCGCGCGCTTGGAAAGCGCGTATACCTCAAAAGGGTATCGGGGGTTCGAATCCCCCACTCTCCGCCACTTATCTCTTAGCCACACCTCACGCCAAGAATCCCATGAATATCATCTATTAAAATATAGTAATAAATGTAATGGGAAATCTATCTATAATCGGTAGTAAATAATGATTATTAATATTATACAACTCGTTCAAATATTTATATTTTAGGGTTTTGAACAAATAAAATTGACGAAAATCAGAATCATGCGAAAAATTATTCTTTTAAGTTTTGTTATACTAGGCATCTGTTTTTTTGGGATTACAGACTTAGCTGCTCAGGGTGATGCTGCCGCAGAGGGTGGTATGTTTCAGGTCCTTAAGGAGAAATTTATAGAGGGAGATTGGAAGTTTATGAGTTTAGTTCTCGTAACTCTCATCCTTGGATTGGCATTTTGTATAGAAAGAATTATTACGCTTAATATAGCCACTGTCAATACGAATAAGCTTTTGTCAAAAATAGATGAAAGATTGGCTGATGGAGACCTTAGCGGTGCTCAGGAAGTTGCTAGATCAACACCTGGCCCTACGGCGAGCGTACTATATGAAGGTCTTAAGAATGCTAATAATGGCCCGGAGGCTGTAGAAAAAGCGATTATATCTTATGGTTCTGTTCAGATGGGACTTTTAGAAAAAGGATTGGTATGGATATCTCTATTCATAGCGATTGCACCGATGCTTGGATTTATGGGTACGGTAATCGGTATGATTGAGGCCTTTGATAGAATCCAGGAAGCAGGTGATTTATCTCCTTCAGTAGTTGCTGGTGGTATCAAGATAGCCCTATTGACTACAGTATTTGGACTTATCGTTGCGATTATTTTACAGATATTTTACAACTATATAGTTTCTAAGATTGATGGTATCGTAAATAAAATGGAAGAATCATCCATCAGTCTGGTCGACGTTATGTCAAAAAATGGATTATTTAAATAATTGATTTTATAATTTAATAAACTGAAAAGATGAAATCGTTATTTAATTTTTTCACAAGTAAGGGGCAGTTGGGTGCGTTGTTGTTAGCCGTCGCGTTAATAGCGGTCGTGTTTATGACAATATTTGGAGGATTAGGTAGTGCTGGATATGACTCGGGTACGGATTTAGTTCCGATACTACAAGACGAAGAAAGTACTCAGACCTTTGACTTTTTCTCTCCTGCTGTTTCCATCCCTGTATATCTCATAGGATTTGCAGCGATTCTACTTGTGTTTTTTGGTATAAAATCAATAGTAACAGATCCTAAGGGATCTATGAAACTGATAATAAGCCTTGCTGTACTTGCCATAATATTTTTCGCTCTATACAGTATGTCAGAGGCAGAAACAACTGGTAAGATAAGTGAGTTAGTACAAGAGTTTGACGTATCCGATAATGTCTCTAAGATGATAAGTGGAGGTATAAAAACGACCTTGGGACTGGCTGTTGTATCTGCTGTGCTTATGGTTATTATGGAGATTTGGAATTTATTTAAATAATATAATAACAGAATAGACTATGGCAAGAAAAAGAGATAGAAATGCACCAGAGGTTAATGCGGGTTCTATGGCAGATATTGCCTTTCTGTTATTGATATTTTTCCTCGTCACGACGACTATAGCAGTAGATTCTGGAGTCTTGGTTAAGTTACCACCTTGGTCTAATGAGCCACCTCCAGAGATGAAACTAAACTCTAGAAATGTTTACTCTGTATTAGTGAATGCTAATAATGACCTTCTCGTGAGAGGAGAGCCTAAGAGTATAGATGACCTGAGAGCTGATACTAAGGAATTCATTATGAATCCTAAGAAGTTGGATAATATGGCTGAAAAACCAACGAAAGCCATTATCTCTCTTAAAAATGATAGGGGTACCAGTTACAATACCTATCTGGAAGTATATAATGAACTCAAGGCGGCTTATAACGAACTAAGAAACGAAGAAGCCAATAAGCGTTATGGAAAGGATTATTCGTACATAGACAGAGTTAAGCAAAAGGAGATCAGAGAAATGATTCCTCTGGTTATTTCCGAAGCAGAACCAACTAATTTCGGAGAAGAAAACTAATTTATAATCATGGGAAAATTTCAGAAAAAAAGAGGTAAAGCGAAACCTACTATTTCTACGGCTTCGTTACCAGATATCATATTCATGCTTTTGTTTTTCTTCATGGTTGTAACTGTTCTTAGGGAATCAGAAGAAAAAGTGGCCCAATCCTTACCAGAAGCAACAGAATTAACCAAGCTGGAGAAAAAATCATTGGTTAATTATCTTCTCGTGGGTAAGCCAGTACAGAAATATCAAAATACGTATGGCACAAAGCCTCAATTACAGTTAGGTGATAAATTTGCCGATATAAAAGAAATACCGCTTTTCATAGAAAAGCATCGTAGTAAGGTAAACGAAAAGGAGATTCCTGCGATCATTTCATCTCTCAAGATAGATGGTGATGTGACTATGGGAATTGTAACAGATATAAAAACAGAACTAAGAAAATCAGGTCAACTAAAAGTCAACTATTCTGCTAAGAAAAGAGTAGACTAAGAGCAACCCGATTTTTTTGTAAAGGATATATAAAGGGATATAGAAATATATCCCTTTTTTTATTGCGCTTACCTCAACCGATCCATAGAGCTGACTAGCTTTTCGTCTTTGGTAATGAAGTAATTAGATAATGCTAGAAATATTATCATAAGAATGGGAAGATAAAGCCCTATTTGATCTTCTACGATTACATTATTAGCCATAGTAGAAGAATTATTATAAAATAACCAAGCGGCCACACCTCCCAGAAATAGCGCGCATATAATGGCTATAATGCCCAATCTCTTTTGTAGTAATCGGTTTTTGAACAAAAATATGCTGACCAAACAAAGAATTATCCCAAGGATTGTCAAACCAAGTAGGACGGAATGATCCTTAACATCAAATAACTTGTCCTGAAAAAATGGATCTGTTTCTACATTGCTGATGGCGAAAGGGGCAAAAAATAATGCACTAAAACACAGTGATGCAAGCAAAAGAAAAATTGATTGGATTCTTTGTATCATATTTATTCTATTATTGCCTGTAAAATTATCATTTACTAATCTAAATAGTGAAGTCCGCCAGCCACAAGTTCAGTTATTGGGAGCATAAGTACTGGTATGAGGGTGTATACGATTATGTGGTGGTTGGGAGCGGCTATGTGGGTCTATCGACCGCCATTCATATCCAATCCGAAAAGCCTGATAGCCGCATATTGATAATGGAAAAATCTCCATTACCACATGGTGCAAGTACCAAAAACGCAGGTTTTGTTTGTTTTGGAAGTGTAGGAGAGTTAATAGACGATCTCAATCATATAACTGAGAAGGAAGTTATAGAGACAGTCAGGATGAGATGGGAGGGACTCAGATATATGCTAGACTTTATAGATCCACAGGTTATCAATTATAGCAATCAGGGCGGAACGGAAGTATTCAGAAGTAAAGAAAAATATGAATCTGCTGAGCAACACATAGCCTACATCAATAGTTTGCTAAAAGATGTAGTCGGTCAGGATGTTTTTTCGGTTAAGCAATTGACTGGGACAAGATTTCATAATTATGCTATCCATAATCCATTAGAAGGTCAGCTAAATCCTGTCTTATTATTAAAGACACTAGTGCAAAAAGCGCTCAAGCTAGGTATCCGAATCTCTTATAGCATGCCTGTCAATGATTATAATTCACACAATAACCATGTGCAAATATTCTCTACGGATAACCTAGTGATAAAAACCAGAAATCTAATCTTTTGTAATAATGCCTTTGCCAGAGATGTCGTTCCTGATTCTATTATCCCTGCCCGTAATCAGGTTGTCGTTACTAAGCCTATCCCTAATATGCAATTAAGAGGTACTTATCATTTGGATAGGGGGTATGTCTACTTTAGAAACCTAGGAGATGATCGAATACTCATAGGTGGCGCAAGAAATATAGTAGGACAAGCAGAGCTAACTGATGTCATGGGCACTAATGAGATTATCATATCTCATCTCAAAGAGATACTGGAACAAGAAATCATCGGGAGGGATGTAGATATAGAATATAAGTGGAGTGGAATAATTGCAACTGGTGAGTCCAAAAGGCCCATTATCCGACAAATAAGCAAAGGCGTGTATACTGGCGTTAGACTGGGAGGTATGGGTGTGGCCATAGGCATACAAGTAGGGAGAAAATTAGCTAAGCTCGTCTTAGAATAAGATCATATTATATATTTCGATTATTAGTGAAATAAAAATATGATATTTACCTATCCCCAAATCTTTTATTGTAACAAAGTAACTTACTTTTGAATCATCTTAGATTTTCCCACTAAGATTTTCCCCTTCTAATATATCTGAACCTGCGTCTCCATTGGGGGGACGTGTTTATACTCAATTTATTAACCAAAACTTATTCCCATGTTATGGACCGATTACATGGGTAAGGTACGTACATCTCTAACCAAAACTCTGTACTGTACTTTACTTATATTCATAATCTGTAATCAAACTAATGCCCAGGCTTTAGTGTGCGATGACCAGGTCAACGTATCCTTGAGTGATAATTGTGAGGCGACCATTACTGTAGATATGATCTTAGAGGGACCTTATCCTGCAGTATCCTATTCTATTGACATTGAGGGAGTTACTGGTAATGTAGTAACAAACACAGGTTTGTATTCCGTTACGGTATCTCAAGATGTCGCACCTTTTAATAGTTGTTGGGGTCACATTTTAGTAGAGGACAAGATAGCACCTGTTGTCACTTGTCCATGTGCTACTAATGACGGAACTGACCCTGATTGTGTTTTACCAGTTTTATGTTCTGACGGATCAGCGATAACCGTACCGGATCATCTGAAACCAACAATTACTGACAATTGTAATGATGCCGACGATTATACACTGACTTATCGTGATGATTTTGATGGTCAGGACTGTTCTTCGTCTACGCTGACGAGGACATGGATTTTTTCTCTTAATGGAAGCTCGGTATCTTGCCAGAGTATCTATACCATCTCCACGGTAGCTTTGACCATAGACGAAATGGATGATGTTAATAGTACTGATGGCGGTATCACACCACCTATGAACCTCAATACTTTGACTTGTGGTATAGGTACTTCTCCAGAGGAATTAGTAGCTTATTTTGACCAGGAGTACATGACTTTATTCCCATGTGCAGAATCTGTATGTGATACTGATCATCCTGATCATAATCCAGCATTGCTAGCGATATATCTAAAAGACAAAAACTTCTATGTCAATAGAAGGGTCTATCCTATGATAGATGGTGTTCCACTTAATAATGTCGTATGTAACACCGTTACAAGCTACTCGGATACGAGATTAGCTATATGTAATACTAGTTCAGGCTGTGGTGATAATGTCAAGATTATCAGAGAGTGGACGACTTATGATTGGTGTGATCCTTTGGCTCCACCTATTAAGTTTACACAGGTGATAAAAGCGGCTGATATTACGCCACCGACTATCCATGTCGATGGATTTACTAGATCAGTGGATCCATGGGGATGTTCTACGGCTATATATTTTCCAGAGCCTATCACTTTGGCAGATAATTGTTCTTCTAATGTATTCTATACAGTGACTGGATCTGGCTCTACGAGCATGTACAATGTTCAGTATGATCCTACAGTGGGTTACTGGATAGACGACCTACCTGTAGGTCAGCATACATTCTATTATAATGCTTATGATTGCTGTGATAACGTGACATCAGAAGGTGTCGTGGTAACTGTAGTAGATGCCACACCACCAGTTGCTGTTACTAAGCAAGACATTGTCGTTTCTCTGATTCCTAATCCAGGACAACCTAACCAACACTCTGGTCTGACTAAAATATTTGCAGAAAATGTAGATAATGGATCATTCGATGGTTGTGGTCCTGTCAAGTTAGAGATCAGAAGAGAGACGGAGTATTGTGATTTTCCTTCTAGTTTGACATATAATAATGACTTCCACCCTATGGATGATACATTAGATCTAGATGATGGAAAGTTCGTTACTTTCTGTTGTAATGATCTTGCGGATCATGGTGTAGATGAGGATGGCGATGGTGTCAATGACTATGCACTTATCAAGGTATGGATGAGAGTATGGGATGATGGAGATAGAGATGGTCACTTCGGATCTGCTGGTGATAACTTCAGTGAAGTATGGTCACATGTCAGATTAGAGGATAAGTCTCGACCTACAGTTGTCTGTCCTGGTGATGTCGTTATCCAGTGTGATAATGATTCTGGCGATCTGACCTTGACGGGAGAGGGATTTGCAGTAAGTTCTTGCGGTCCTGCAACGGCAGTATATGAGGATATAGATAGTCACTTGACGACTTGTAACGAAGGTTACATTATAAGAAGATGGTCTGTCGCTACTCATCCAGAGATTTATTGTAATCAAAGGATTACTCTAAGTGGAAATCTTACTGGCGATCCGATAGAGGTCTTCTTCCCATCTGATACTATTATCAGTTGTACAGATGACCTTGATAACATATATCCTTACTGGACTAGTGGTAGTTGTGATCAGTTAGCGTACAGTGTGGACAGAGATACTTTCTATTTTGCAGAAGGTGCTTGTTTCAAAGTGCTTAACTACTGGACAGTAATAGACTGGTGTACTTATGATCCTAATGATCCTACGACTGATGGTATCTGGGATGCCGTACAAGTTGTTAAAATAGTAGACAATGACAAGCCAACATTTACGGGCTGTAATGACGTCATGTTATCAGTTAATTCTGCCTGCGTAGATACGGCGGTTATGTTAACTAATAGTGCCGTAGATCTAGGTGTCTGTTCTAGTAACAGGCTTATCTGGACAGTACAGGTTGATATCAATAATGACTGGGTAGTGGATTACACCTTCTCGAGTCGAGCACCGGTAAATAGTGCTTTCTATATACCGACGACAGCTTCTGGAGAAGAAGTAAAAGTAACATTGCCTGAAGAAGTCCAAGGAAGTATGGTCAATCACAGAGTCGCATGGAGAGTAACCGATGGTTGCGGTAACGATGCGTCGTGTACGACTTACTTTATGGTAGCCGACAAAAAACCCCCTACACCTTACTGCGTAAGCATTAGTACAGCATTGATGGAAAATGGACAAGTCGAGTTATGGGCTTGTGACTTTAATAATGGACTAGGAGCAACAGACAATTGTACTGCTGCAGAAGACTTGAGATATACTTTTTCTAATGTAAGTCCAGATGATGATCCTGCTTTTAATGATAATACGGGATGTTCTGGAAGAATATTTACATGTGATGACATCACTAATCCTGACGGAACGGTATTATCTCTAGATATCTATGTCTGGGACGAAAAGGATAACTACGATTACTGTACCGTGTTCCTTACGCTAATAGACAATCAGGATAGCTGCGAAGATATAGGGGCTCAGCCACGAGCTAGAATAGGTGGTGAAATAGGAACAGAAAACGGTGAGATGGTAGAAGAGGTCATGGTAGAACTTGTGAGCCCACAACCTAGATATCCAGCTATGGAAATGACAGATAATGATGGTCACTTTATGTTCTATCAGAATCCAATGGATAAGAATTATCAGATCACAAGTACGAAGGACGGAGATGACCTTAACGGTGTCAGTACTCTTGACCTTGTAATCATTCAGAAGCATATTCTAGGAATAGAGGCTCTAAGTTCTCCATTCAAGCGTATTGCGTCAGATGTCAATAATGATAATCTTGTTACGGCAATAGACCTTATCGAAATCAGAAAATTGATCCTAGGTATATATGATGAGTTCCCTGATGTCAACTCATGGAGAATGGTAGATGAGTCTAAGATCATAGATCCAGATAATCCATTCCCAGTATCTGAGGCGCGTATCATACAGTCTCTAGATAACAATATGATGAAAGAGGATTTTGTTGCCGTCAAGATGGGAGATGTCAATGGTAATGCACAGGTCGGTCTATTTACTGATGTGAGCGTAGACAAGAGATCAAGTAAGTCATTAGAGCTAACATTTGATAATGTGACTTATGAGGCAGGAGACCTTGTGACTATGACATTGTCTAATGATGAGATCAATGAGCTTGTCGGATTACAGTTTACCTTAGAGACCGAAGGTCTGGAGCTAGTAGATATAATAGGTGAAGGAATGGAAGTGAGTGAAAGCAACTTTGCTTCTTTATCATCTGATATAACTACTTTTTCTTGGAACTCTGACAATACAATAACGGACACGGAAATATTTACTGTTACCTTCAGAGCCACTGCCAGTGGAGAATTAAGTGAGAGCGTCACTATTAATTCTAATGTTACTAAGGCAGAAGCTTATGTAGGAAAACATTACGAAACCATCCCCGTCATATTATCCGGCCGTAATAATCTAGAACAGACATACAACTTGTTACAGAACACTCCAAATCCTTATAGTAAGAACACAACAATAAGTTTTGTGTTACCGCAAACTGCGACAGCTACATTAAGTATTATGGATGTCAATGGTAGATTGTTATGGTCATCAGAAAGAACATATAATAAAGGACTAAACAATGTGATGATCTCACAAAAAGAGATTAACCAAAGTGGTGTACTTTATTACAAATTAGAATCTGGTGAGTACTCTGCGACCAAAAAGATGATTAAAATCGACTAAAAAGGATTCGTTCCAAAAATCGATGGAGAGCCACATTATTTTATGTGGCTCTTTTTTTATACGCTTATATTTTTTGTTGGGTTGGAAAGTATTGTTGTCGTAGGGCTTAATTATTTTGTGATATGACTTTTTCGGATCAGTTATTAGACTTTTATGCTGAGTTATCTAGCGACTGGAAGTTACCTCAGGGTATAGATATTATTTATCCATTTGGTAATGAGATAGTCATGCAGTGCATGAGAGCTTTTTATGGCAAGTATTATAATGACCAAATCAAAAGACATTTCCTTTTCGGTATAAATCCTGGTCGGCTTGGTGCTGGGATGACGGGTATACCGTTTACTGATCCCATACACTTAGAGTCACATTGCGACATAGCTAATGATATAAAAAAGAAACACGAGCTATCTTCTATTTTTATTTATAAAATGATAGATAGACTTGGTGGGGTGGATTCGTTTTATCGTTCCTTTTATATTTCCTCGGTGTGTCCTTTAGGATTTACTAAAGAGGGTAAAAATTATAATTACTATGATGATAAAAAATTATATCACTCGGTAGAAAAACATATTATCCAATCCATAACTAAGCAATCGGAAATATATTGTAATCGAGATAAGGCATACAGCCTAGGACAAGGCAAGAACTTCAAGTATCTAAAAGAGCTCAACGAAAAACATCAATGGTTCGGCGAGATCATTCCGCTTCCTCATCCACGGTGGGTCATGCAATATAGAAGAAAGACTCTGGATACTTACTTAGAGGAATATCGCTCAAAGTTGATGTCATAAGATCAATTGTTTCGGATTAAAAACCGCTCTCTTCGAAACCGCCGCCACCATTATTTCTATTACCCCCTCTTTTCTTTTTTTGATTGATTCTATATGACAAGGTCAATGTAGAAATTCTACTTCTCCATTGGAATTCACTCTTATCGACGAACTCATCAAAGAACGATATACTATTTCTTTTGCGAGAATTAAATACATCACGTACGCTGAGAGTAGCGGTCATTTTTTTATTGAGAAAATCTTTACTCCATCCTAGATCAACTGTCGTGATAGCCCCTCTTTGCCCCTGGGCGGACTGTCGAGGACCTCTGTAATTAGTTCTTATCTGTAGGTCAGAATCCCAAAATGTGATACGCGCTGTGAGACGTCCATTCCAGGTTATGTTGTCTGTCTCTTGTATGGATAAATCATAATCTTGCTCAAACGAAGCCTGATCTCCAGTGTATGATCGCAATGTTGTAAAATAATTATATAGTTGGTCACTGACTTGCTCTGGATCAAGAGATAATTGATTGCGAAATATATTGACATTACCATCTAGTCTCAACCATTTTAGGCCACTATATGACATGGAAAGGTCTAGACCTAGATCATCGACTGTACCTAAATTTTCAGGGATTCTTATAGTCGTTGTATTTTCTCGGTCTATGATAAGTACCCGATTGATGGTCTGTGTTGTACGACGATAAAAGATGCTCGTATTAAGCGTCAAATTATCCCAGTATTTGATCTGTCCTAGCTCGTAAGAGTCGGTGAATTCTGGATTAAGATTGGGGTTGCCACTAAAGAAATTTCTATTATCGCTAAATGTAAAGAAAGGATTAAGATCCCAAAATCGTGGACGTCTTATACGACGACTATAACTTATCTGTAGTGCATTGCCTTCGCTAAAATTATAATTGAGGTGACCACTCGGAAATAGGTTAGTGTAAGTCCTTCGATTATTTCCTCCAGCCTCTGTCTGTAGTAACCTAGTGTCTATTATCGAATACTCACTTCTGAGGCCCCCTTGATAACTGAACTTACCAATAGTATTACCATAAATGCCGTATATCGCATGTACGTCTTCATCGTACAAGAAATTATTAGAAAGTTCTACGATAGGAAAGTATGTTCCATTAGCCTCTTCCTCGACTATAAAATCATTTTTGATATTACGCAATGAGCTGCGCATACCCAGTTCGTATTTGTGATCCTTTCCTAGCGGTCTGACGAAGTCCACTTGCATAAGTAAAGTGCTTTCGCCTTCATCATTATTCGATCTTTGATTTTCTGGTAGGTCTTCATCTATCTCACCGAAATCTATTCTATTGCTAAAAATAGAGTTTTCGACTTCTGATTTATCACGATACTGAATGTTTGCATTAAGCGTATGTTGTCGAGAAGAAAACTCCTTCCTATAGTTGACGTTGTACTCTAAGTTTTTTTCGTCTTCTATTTCGTTATCTGACCTATAAGTGATTCTGGTAAGTGGCTCTGAGCTCACATCCTGATAGAAGTCTTCGAAATCAATGCCATTAACTTCATCTATTTCTCGGCTCCATAAGGGTACAGTGGAGAAAGCGGACTCATCGCCTATGTAATCTGTATAGATGATTTCTGTAAGATTATCTTCTTTTGATTTTCTATATATCAAGGCTCCTGTGATCTGTTCTTTCTCAGAAAGAAAATAGTCCAAGCCAAATCTCACACTATTAGAAAGGCCTCCTCTATTCTGGTCTCTATCTTGTAGGGACAATTGCCTTAGCTGGCTTCCATTGTCATCTACGAATCGCTGATCTTGGATTTTTTCGCCACCACCAGGTCTGGTTCGGTCATTTATACCATAGTTGACAAACCAATTTAGCTTGCCTTTCCTGTAGTTAATATTCGCAGAGGCACCTAGCGCATAAGGTATTCCCGTTATAACATCAAAAGCACCATTGAATCCTGCCCCTTTATCTTTTTTTAGTACAATATTGATTATGCCTGCCATGCCTTCGGCCTCATAACGAGCGGAAGGGTTAGTGATAACTTCTACCTCTTTGATCAGGTTAGATGGTATATTTCTCAGACCATTAGTGTTGCCTACACCCGCGAGTCCAGAAGGTCGACCATCTATAAGTATCCTTACACCTTGACTCCCACGAAGGCTCACATTTCCATCTATGTCAACGGTTACAGATGGAACATTATCTAAGATATCCTCTGCGCTACCGCCTCTATTAGCCAAATCCTTACCTACAGAAAACACCTTCTTATCTAAAGAAAATGTAGTCTCGCTCCGTTCGGCAGTGATTTCTATATCATCGATGATCTTGCTCTCTTGTGATAATAGAATGATACCGAGATCTGTAAATGGTTTTTCTGTATCAAAATCTATAGGATCTATTGTCTTAGAGGCATAAGAGAGAAATTCTATGACCACATAGCACTCTTTTTTGGGTGTTTCTAGCTGGAAAGAGCCATCTATATCTGATAAAGCTCCAGTAATGATGGTCGAATCTTTTTTGTCATAAATGGTTACCGTGGCAAACTCCACGACCTGACCTGAATCTGTGTCTTTGATTTGACCTTTTAGTATATGTTTAGGAGGCCTTTGTCTTTCACCCTGCCTTGGTTGACTTATACCAGATTGGAATGCGATAAGCATTATTATAAGAGCAAAAACCGCTTTGTGCTTCATTTAGATTCGATTAGTACGCAAAAATGGCGAAGTTTCACTGATCTTGACGTTAATGAAGTTCAAACAAACGCATGAACCTTATGTTTTAACAATATGAGTCCTAAGTGGGTTTATATTTGCATAGTATATTTCTGGTAACTATTGTAGCTGGTGATTCGTAATTATTATAGAAATAATAAAATTAGCAAGGCGAATATGAGCGAGCTAGCTTAACTCGTTATTTTTCAAATATAATTTATGACTAAATATATCGTTGGGATATTCATCATTGTTGGATTTTATGGTCTAAGTGCACAATCAGACCCTTACGATCCTTATGTCTCCCAGGAATATATTCTAGAAAAAGTCAACAGACTACGCGCTAAAGGGTGCAAATGTGGTGGTAAACGCATGAAATCTGCAGAGCCAGTAGTATGGAATAAGACGCTAGAAAGGAGTGCAGCCATGCATGCACGAGAGATGTATAGGTATGACTATTTTTCTCATAAGTCTATAGATGGACTGGATATTGGTGATAGATTAGATGCCCTAGGTTATAAATGGCACCATGTAGGAGAAAATCTGGCAATTGGTCAAAAATCATTCGATGAGGCCATGAGGGACTGGATTAAGAGTCCATCTCACTGCAAGATGCTTATGCATCCTAAGATGAAGGAAATGGCACTGTCCAGATATAAGAAATATTGGGTCCAACATTTCGGTACTCAGATGCCTGCAAAAACACGCCGCACTAAAATCACCTATACAGAAGGATAATTTTTTGCGTCTCCATTTCAAAATATTGTTCTGCACTATCGGGTTCTTTTTTACTCAGGATGCTATCTGTCAGCAAGAAGATAGCAGAGTCAAAATATCTTACGCAGACAGTTCTGTCTATTTGTCTGAGGACAAAAAGCAAAAATTGCACGGTAATGTACGGTTAGTCCACGATAGTATATTTATGTATTGTGACACGTCCGTACTGAGGGAGAATAGGGTAGAGGCACAAGGCAATATTGTCATAATACAAGATGACACCATCCATACCTTTTCTGATTCTCTGTATTATGATGGCAATCTTAAGCTGGCAGAATTATTCTATAATGTTGTATTAAAAAATGGAGACAAAAAATTATTTACAGAAAAATTGACCTATCATCTGGAGGATAAGTATGCCGTCTTTCAAGACACAGCCATCCTGGAGAGTGGTACCATGACACTGAGTAGTCTGAGAGGGCGTTATTTTGTAGATGACAAAAAGGCGAAGTTCTTTGATCAGGTTACTATCATAGATGGTGATCTGAGGCTTAAGACAGATTCGCTTGATTACGATGCGGATATAGATAGAGCATATTTCTTAGGCCCTACATATATCACAGAAGAGGGTAGAAAAATATATTGTGAAAGTGGTTACTACGACATAGGTGCTGGTCGTGCCTTCTTTTCTAATGATGCGGTCGTGTATGAGGGTAATAGGACAGCAAAGGCTGAGGATATCTCTTATGATGACAAAAATAATACAGTCACATTTTCTGGCGATGCCGAGTTGATAGATAGTGTGAGTACAGTAAGTGGACAAGAAATAATAATAAATGATAGTACTAATGTGATTACTGTGATAGGGGAGGGAAGATTTGAAGATGCAGACCAGATAGTCGAAGGTGAATATATAGAGTATAACGAAGATACAGAAGATGTCCTGATAAAGGGTAGGGGGCAGGTATACCGTGAGGATGGTCAACTCTCTGCTGACTCCATAAGTTATCAGAAAGAAATAGACCGAGGCTATGCACAGGGTACTGTAATCTGGCAAGATACCGTGGATAATACAACGGTAGAGAGTGATATTCTTTTCTATAAAGACAGCAGTCAATATGTCAAAGCAATACTGGATGAGCAACGACCATTATTTACTAAGCTGATAGACGATGATACTCTATATCTATCTGCCGATACACTACTGACTGAGACAGTAGGAGATACCTTAAGTTATATCAAAGCGATCAGTCGTGTCATGATTTATAAATCTGATTTTCAGGCCATTTGTGATTCGCTATATTATGATGACAGGGATTCCACTTTCCAATTATATTATGATCCTATCGTATGGTCAGATACAACTCAGTTTTCTGGTGATACTCTTCTCATGGTTACAAGTAATGACGAAATATCCGAGATCATAGCCAAGAATAAAGCCTTCATCGCAATGGAGGAAAATGACACCTATTATAATCAGATAAGAGGTCGATATATTCATTCTTATCTGGATAGCAATACACTGCACAAGATGAACGTGCAAGGAAACGCAGAGTCAATATATTTTGTAAAAGATGAAGAAGATGCTTATGTCGGTCCTAATAAAACGGTCTGTGCAGATATGATCTTTTATTTCGAAAATGAAGAATTGTCCCATATATACTTTGAGACTCAACCCAATAATAATCTCACACCAATGGATCAGGTAACCGATAGTGACCTCTATCTTGATACCTTTTCCTGGAAAGGCGATAGGAGACCGATAGATAAAAGTACGCTGAGGTTAGTATCAAAAATATCTGTGGGTAAAGAGCAGACCAAATCGACGGATGAGTTTGAAGAAAAAGTAAATGAGGTTATTTTAGAGGATATGAAAAAGTCAAAGTAGACCAATGCGATTGATTATCTCTCTCTTTATTTTATTTACTTTTCAATTCGGCTTGTCGCAGGATATCGAATCTCTCTTTGAAAAAGCGAACCAGGCTTATCAAAAAGAAAATTATCAAGAAGCTCTGCAGACATACCAGCAACTTATTGACGCCAACAAACAATCTTCTGAGCTCTATTATAATATAGCTAATGCGGCCTTTCAGAATAAAGAAATAGGTAAGGCTATACTATACTTCGAGAAAGCCAAATTACTTGCTCCTGGCGATCAAAGAATAAATCATAATCTGAATATAGCCCGTAATCAAGTTGATACAGAAATAATTGAGATTCCTGATTTCGTGCTTGTGAGATGGTGGAGATCTATGGCTAATTTTTTGTCCCCGATAGTCTGGATATGCGCTCAGTTAGTTTGTCTTATGGTCATCCTATGGGGCATGTATAACTGGCGACTGGTACAAAATGTGATTATGAGAAAAAAGGGATTACTTGCTATAGTTGTTTCTACTTGCCTACTTATTTTGTTTTTACTTCTGGGTCGTACGGCGCACTATCTAGAACACAACACCATCGAAGGAATCGTCATGGACAATGCTAAGCTCAAGGTTGCTCCTGATAACAGATCTGATGATGTACAATCACTCTCCGAGGGTGTCAAGATAAAAGTGCTAGATGCCATAGACGATTGGTATAAGGTGCGACTAGTCAATAAAGAAATCGGTTGGTTGCCGATTAAGGATATAGAGAGGATCTAAACAAAAAAAGAGACGATAACCGAAGTCACCGTCTCTAGAACAAATTTTTATATCGAATAAATTATTCCACGACTATAGATACATTGTCTGCTCCTTCTTCTAAGCCTTCCGCAGAAACTTGTTTGTCCGCGATACCAAGAGTCACTAACCAGTCATGTACTATTTTAGCACGGGTCTTGGACGTTTTCTTATCGGCACCACTTACCTGTACTTTGATTTTAGAATCAGGGTAAGCCTTTAGTGCTGCCGCGAGACCTAATACTTCATTTTTAGAGAAATTAACCACTTTGTTATTTTCATCAAATTCTATATTATTCAGTCCGTAAGTGGCAACCGCCTCGCCAGAAGTTTTCTTCTTGAACATGCCTCCGAATACATCCTTAAATGCATCAGCGGTCTTAGAGGCTACATCACCTACAGCACCACCCACAGCTCCTGCCGCATCACCGACTGCGCCACCGACAGCTCCAGCTGCATCGCCTATGGCGTTACCTACTTTTTTCATGAATCCAATTTTCTTTCCTTCCGCATCTAGATATGCGCCATTCTCTATAGTAAATTCTCCTTTTTTGTAGATTATATTTCCTTCTGCATTAATAAGATTACCGTCTGCGTCTACTGAATATGCCGGGCCAGAACTTGTTTCTGTTGTATTAGTTGTTGTAGATGTTGTTGCTTCACCCGTACTTCCACTATTAGTTATCGTACCAGTAGAGGCTGTAGTTTCTGATGCAGTTTTTATAGTATTATCAGCAGTAGAGCTCGTTGCTGTTTCTGTGGTTGTTACGGTAGTACCTTCTGCAGTTTTGTCTTCGTTAAGATGTTGCATGAAAAACCAAGCCGCTGCTAAAAACAAGAATAATGGAATAAGCCATTTCATCATACCGCCACCAGAACGCTCTCTTGTCGCGTGCTGTGTGGTTGCCGTTTTAGTCGCTTGGAGAATGTGGCTCTTTTGGCTACCGAGATAATTTTTTAGTCCTGCAGCATCAAGGTTATCTTTTTTGACGATACCACCGAGAGCATTCATAAATAATGGAGTTGCTAGACTCATCAGTTTGCTGGAAGAGTCTCCACCTATACCAAGTCCAGAAGTCATTGATTTTGCTGAAGAGCCGAAAAGTGAATCGCTCATCTTAGCACCAGCTGACATCAGGTCACCAGAATCATTATCTAATAAAGAACTTAAGTTTCCAAATTTGCTTTCACTTATGCTGCTTCCTTTTATTGTGTCCAGTAGCGACTGAGCACCAGATACAGTTGATCCTTTATCTATAATTCCTTTGAGCATACTTGGTCCGAGACTGCCAAGAGCCGCTTTGGTCATAGAGCTATTAGATCCTATAAGTGAAGATATTTTTGAGATGACTCCATCAGTCATCATGCCTTTAAAGGCGCCGAGTAGGTTTGCCATTGTTTATTGAGTTTTAGATTTGAATTTTTGTTGATTAATGTTTTTCTTTTCGGAGCAGGGATAGGGAAGGGGTCGTCAGCAAACCAATATTATGACGTAATGCTTTCGCAAAGTCACTTAAAGTTAACTCAACTTTACTTGTCCAAAGTATTTTACGAGATATATTAAGGCAGAGAGATAAGAGTGGACCTCTTTTTATCCCTTGCCTTTGAGGTGGTCTATGTAATGCATTAACTCTAGCTCTGTCGTAAATAGCACTTGTCTAGGCTTAGAACCATTGGCTTCGCCGACAATACCTAGGCATTCCATCTGGTCCATGATGCGACCAGCGCGGTTATACCCGAGCTGTAGTTTTCTCTGAATAGATGACGTCGATCCATGCTGACTGGCTACTATCATGCGAGCCGCTTCTTCAAACATAGGATCAAGATCGGACCACTTGAGATTAGAGCCGCCTATCTCTGCATTGTCATCTGCGACCTCAGGTAAGTGGAATGGCTCCACGAATCCTTTTTGCTCGCTGATATGCTTGATAACATCTTCTACCTCTGGTGTATCTACGAACGCACACTGTAATCTGACGACATCACTGCCGACTGATAATAACATATCTCCTTTACCTATAAGTTGTTCGGCACCTTTGGTATCTAAGATCGTCCTAGAGTCGATCTGAGAAGTTACCTTATAGGCAATACGGGCTGGGAAATTGGCTTTGATCATACCCGTGATAATTTTTACAGATGGTCTCTGTGTTGCAATTATAAGGTGGATACCTATGGCTCTTGCAAGCTGTGCAAGTCGGGCGATAGGCATTTCTATTTCTTTACCTGCAGTCATGATAAGGTCTGCAAACTCATCTATGACAAGTACGATAAATGGTAGAAATCTATGTCCATCCTTAGGGGATAATTTTCTGGCAACAAACTTTTCGTTGTACTCTTTTATATTTCTTGCTCTGGCTTTTTTGAGAAGATCGTATCGATCATCCATCTCTATAGTCAAAGAGTTGAGCGTCTGGATTACTTTTTTGGTGTCTGTGACTATTGGCTCATCATCATCTGGTAAAAAGCCAAGGAAGTGCTTATCTAAGAAACTGTATGGGAATAGCTCTACCTTCTTAGGATCTATCATCACAAGTTTGACCTGAGATGGGTGCTTTTTGTATAGAAGTGACATGAGTATCGTATTGATACCGACGGACTTACCCTGTCCAGTCGCACCAGCTATAAGAAGGTGTGGCATCTTGGCAAGATCCGCTACGAAGACTTCGTTAGATATCGTTTTACCTAGGACAATAGGCAAATCCATTTTGACATTGGCGAATTTTTCGCTGCTCGCCACTTCTTTGAAAGAAACGATCTGCTTGTTCTTATTAGGAACCTCTATACCGACTGTGCCTTTCCCAGGGATCGGCGCAATGATCCTGATACCTAACGCCGAAAGACTAAGAGCTATATCATCTTCTAATTTTTTGATAGAAGAGATTTTTACGCCTGGTGCCGGAATAATTTCGTACAGGGTAACTGTCGGACCTATAGTTGCCTTGATCTTAGTAATGCTAATCTTATAATTAAGAAGTGTCTTGACGATTTGATTTTTGTTTTCTTCGAGTTCCTGACGATCTATTTTTAATTTCTGATCAGAATAATCCTCTAATAATTCAAAGTCTGGAAACTTGTAATTGGATAATTCCTTGATAGGATCGTATGGCTCAAAGTCATCTCGATTGTCTTCCGTGACATACATCTTTTCGCTATCCATGTCTGGGACAAAAGGCTTCTTGTCATCACTTACATTGACAGCTTGGTTAGAATCAGTAGCGATTTCTGTATTAGTTTCGGAGACCTCCAGTTGTAGCTGGTCAGGTTGTAATCCTTTGGTCTTTTTGGATTTGGTTTTAGTTGTTTCTTCAGAAGTGGGGAGCTTCAGTTCGATGGTCTCATCTACCGAAGCTTCACCCATAACTTCATCGGTTTTTGGCATGGACCCTTCAAGGTCTTCAAACAATTTTTTCCGCTCTTGCTTTTGCCTTTTGGCCTTGGGCTTAAGCTTCTTTGTCGCACTAGCATTGTCTGATCCAATGTTAAAATCAAATTTGGGAATTGATATATTTTGAAAAGGTGTAGCCATCTTCAATCCATCTAATTGGATCAATGGATTAACAATCCAGATAAATACACCAGCTATCATCAAGAAAATAAATAGTACTAATCCTACCTGACCTAAGAAACTGGATAAGTACATACAAATCGAACTACCCATCAGTCCACCCCAGCTAAACTTAGAATTCTGCATAACAAATTCTACGATGATCGATAAAAACGACATCGTCAATACGGTATGCAAGAAGATATTAATAAGAGGCTTAAGAGGTCTCTGTGTGACTAAATCAAAACCTGATCTCAGTAGAAAGAAAATAAACCCAAAAGAACAGATGCCAAAACCCCAATAAAAGAAAATATGAGATGTATAAGCACCCAATCGACCCAGCCAGTTCTCCACATTCACCTCTCCATCAAATAATATGGATGAGGATAAGTTAAGAACCTTGTCTTGGTCTGTTTCCCACGTAAAGAAATACGAAATGAAGGCTATAGAAAGATATAATGAGAAAAATATAAAAAGTAACCCTACTATTTTCCGCACACGCTCATCTGCAATACTTGATAGGAAAGCGTTTTTGGGTGCACGCTTAGTCTGCCTCTTCTTAGCCATATTTTTAAATCGGTAGTGGAATTTTAAAACAAATACAATGCGAATATACGAGTCTTATTTTAATATTATAAAATTTGCACAAGTATTTTACGCTGAAAAAGAGTTTATTATATATGTGTATAATTTTTAATATGTAAAATCGAAACTGGTGTCCTGATATACTATCTGTATATTTGCTATCACTTAATCAAAGTAAAAAAACCAACTCGTTTTGGTCGTTAAATTAACTTATGATACGGTAATGGAAGGATATGATATCTATATGAATCCATATCATCATAACAAAACCTAAACAAATGAAACCTTATAAAATACTTATCACAGGGTCTGGAGGAATAGGGCAGGCTACAGGATTAATTTTGGCTTGCACTGATAGTTTTGATTGCTCGATTATACTAGGCGATCGATATGAATCTGCCGCGCAAGAGGCAGTCAAGTTTGTCAATGAAGGATCAGAATCTAATGTGGCCAGCGCCTTAGTTATGCCATCCACTGGAGAATCTGATCAACTCATAACCGCTCTAAAAGAATGCGATATTATATTAGATTGCCTTCCTGGATCTCAAGCCCCTCGATTAGCGCAATATGCCAAAACATATAATTGCCACTATGCCAACCTTACAGAGTATGTCAAAGAAACAGATGAGGTAACGGCAATTGCTCAGGGTAGTGATAGTGGATATATATTACAGACAGGATTAGCCCCAGGGTATATCAATGTGCTGGCGCACCACTTATTCAAAAAGTTTACAAATCTATATCAGGTAGAGCAGGTCGACTCTATAGATATGAAAGTAGGTGCCTTATCCAAGCATGCTCGCGCACCGCACTTCTATGCTTTTACATGGAGTCCTATCGGTGTGGCAACGGAATATGTCAAAGATGCCTTAGTCGTTGAGAATTTCCAGACACATAAGGTGGCCTCTTTGTCCAATACCGAAAAATTAATTATCAATGGTATCGAGTATGAGGATGACTTTACTTCTGGTGGTGCAGCGGATCTGCCCGTAGCACTTGCTGGAAAAGTAAAAGACCTGAACTATAAAACCCTCAGATATCCGGGACATTATAATTGGGTCAGAGATATATTAAGTACATCGCCACAAGGAGATGATCGCGTCGATTTCCTTAATAAAACAATGCTCAGTAATATTCCAGCAGTGGAAAATGATGTTGTCATTGTTTTCGCATCTGTCAAAGGAAAGGACAACCAAGGCGTACTGAGAGCGGTGGAAAAGAGTATCCATGTCTATCCATCCAGAGTGGGTAAACATACCTTGCGAGCGATACAGACGACAACGGCAGCTCCTCTATGCGAATCTGCTAAGCTATTGCTAAGCGGCGCATACAAAGGTCCAGTATTCCAGAGTCAGATAGATACTGATAGCTTCTTGAATGGACCTTTTGTGAGTAAGGTGTATGGTGGGATAGAATAGATTCTATTCTGATATAGCTATCGCACGAAGAATCTGACATTTGGGAATTTCATGTAAATGGACCCGCAATAATAGTTATGAATGGGATATCTAATAGAATTGAATAAAAATTCGATATAGGTTTTCTCATCTAAGGATTCTAGATAATCGGTCCATATTTGCCAGTCTTCTGGAAAATTGAATTCCATTGTAATGAGACTATGTGCAACTATTTTGAATTTTTTTAATGGTCACAATAAAGGTTTAAATCCTCGCTCTTTAGAGCGATAAATTTC
>JAHDFP010000033.1 GCA_020628095.1 Saprospiraceae bacterium | reverse complement strand
AGCATCTGACTGTTAATCAGAGGGTCCAAGGTTCAAGTCCTTGAGGAAGCGCAATCATTAATCCTTGTTAATCTACGTGTTAGCAAGGATTTTTCTTTTCTGGTACAACATAAGTACAACAAAGTCCAAAAAGTTTCTCCATTTTTACAAAGGGACACAAATTATATTACCTAATACTATTAAGACTGCTTCGTCATAACGTTCTCGTTAAACTTTGCTATATACATGAAGTGCTCCTATCCTCACTCCACCTTCACCGCCACCAAAGTATAAATCAATCTCTCAGGATTATTCTCTGGCAAAAACTCAAGACTATATGTGCCTATAGGCAAGTGTGATAAGTCTAACTGAACCTGATCCTTGTATGTGCCTTGTCTGTGTTGCCATACAATCTGACCTTGCATATCAAATACAACGACTTGACCTTTTATATTTTCTGGAAGAACAATAGTCACCCTATCTACAAAAGGATTAGGATAAACATCCAAATCTCGTTTATAGTGAACAATATCCCCAAATACAGAAGTAATCCCAGGATCACATTTCTTATCATCATCCACTCGAAATCTCGGAAAATTGGGTAATGTCGCGGTAGCTGATACAAACGGAAGACGTATCCCTTGCTGTATAAAGTCGCAGTCTTTCCCTTTCTTGTTTGGCTCATTAATGACATGGTATGTATTAGTACTGCTTCCACTACACATATAAATTTTACAATCTGGTGCTAATGCCATAAGAACAAAAGTAGTAGCAAAGGGGTCTTGTGCGCCATTCCATACATCTATTAATTCTAAGCCATCTTCTAAATTAGTTTCATGGGTATCGACTTGCCAGAGCGAATCGGTTGCAGCTATATAGAGAAACCTACTATTAGAAGACCACTCGACCGAAGAAAATAATATATCATTCGGATCAATATCCTTTATCTGCAATTGTTTCAAATCTGTTAACTCTCCTGTGACTCTATCAAAATCGTACAGCAGAAGATTATCATAAGCGTTGAAAAAAGCATATTTAGACCCATCTGGCGAAAAGTTCGCAGTTCCCGACCCCGAGGAGTTTATGCCAAACTCTATTGGAATATCTCGAGTCCCTTCATCTTCAAAACCATCTCTTGTGAGCTTATAAGTTTGAAACTTATTTTCTTCGTCTAAAAGCTGAATTATCCACCAGTCCACTCCATTAGAATGAGAAATGGCTGTTAGGTATCTATAGAAATAGTTTTTCGTCGAATCTATGGTTACATTTTTTTCTATAACATCACCGAAGCCATTGTTTTCATCCATCATCACATAGGTATAATTGAAATCCTTATATCTATTCCCCTCTAAGATTGTCCTTCTATGCAATATATAGTAACCTCGTTCATTATTGGGATCTGGTAAAATCATTATATCCTGACGCCCAGGATAGCCATTACTGCAATCTCCATTTCTAAGTATCTCTATAAATTCACCTTCATTAATTCCTGATCCATTGGGCATAGTATGATGATATCTGTCAGCAACTGTACACCCATTCGTATAAAATAATAACTTACCATCTTTATCACAAATGGAGGCATTATTACCTGAAAAGGCAGTGGGGGCGTACTGATTCAATGCTTTAGGAATTGAATCCATTCGATTAAAATCGAATACGTAAGCTTCTAAACCATCATGTGAGGGATCATTATTAAGAATCCATACATAATCTTGCTTATTTGATATTTGTGACAAAGCATTTTCTACTAAAAAAAGTGAAGCCAGAAATACAAAGAGCCTTATCATTCTTTGATAATTTTATGTGCTGTAATAGTACTTATAATGGTAAATTAAAAATGTTCCTATTTTTAGCCATCCATTTACTCAATTTCATAATAAAATTTTTAATAATTAAATGATTGCTCTAAACCGATGAATCAAGAATACGATAAGTTTTCAGAGTTGCTTGCGGATATTTCCGATGGTCAACAAATAAATGAAAACGATACAGTAATGCACGAACTTCAAATTGCTTTCGAAAATATTATAAGAGAAGAAAAGGTTAAAGAGGATAAAGCTTTCAAAGATGTCGAACAAATTCTGCTTACCCATTAGTCAAAAAAAATTATTACGAAAACTTATTTTTGCTGCCCACTCACGTCATCCCTCTCAGTATCATTTTTAAAGCCCAGTTATAATGGCTTGAGGTATTAGATATAAGATAAGCTCCTAGGGAGGTTGTGCCAGTCCATTTATATTTCCTTTTCTCAAAGAGTTCTTTATCGGTGTGTTGTTCTATGAGGGTGTGGACTTGCTGATATGAGATATCTAGTTGTTTTCTGATGGTGTCTAATTTTGTGTTTTGGTATTCTTTCCAGATTTTTTGATTCAGAGTGGGTAATCTTTTCCAAGAGTAGCCAGGTGCGGGTATATCGGGAATCTTATCACTCATGCCCTCTTCGTACCATCTTAAAAAAAGAAGATGCCAGTGATGTAAATGTGCCAATACATCTCTGATGTTCCTATTGAGCGTGCCTTGAGGAAAGGTTTTTTGACTTTCTTCCACAGAATAAGAGTCAACCAATGAGTTCAGTCGGTTATAGTTTTTCTCACAAGCGTCTAGCAGTTCCTCTTTAGATGTAGGCTTGGACATCTACGGAAGACTTTACTTTTGTTTAATGATGGTGATGATGCCCATGATCTTTCTTGCTAAACACTAAGGGTTGGTAGGCGACCTCTTGAGCCTCACTCTTACCTTGTGTGATGATGTATTTTTTCTTGGACTGGAGATTGTCAATAGTCTGCGCCGTGCCATCAGTCCATTGTATAACGACTGATGATATAGAAGTACCTGATGGTATGCCTATCTCTGACGATATAGTGCTCGCACCAAAACTACCTCCCGTACTGACGGTGTGATAGATGCTGCGACCATCTGATAATTGGATTTTTATTTTTGTTCCGAGGGCGTCCTTGTTGGTTGTTGTGCCTTGGATGTCTATGATGATCCAGTCATTATCACTGATTGGATTTTCGAATAGGACATTGGTAAATTGATCCCCCTCAAAAGCACCGCCCAGCACACAATAGATATCCTGATCTCCATCCTGATCAAAATCCGCGAACCCCACGCCATGACCTTTCTGTATATGGCCGAACCCTCCTGCTGAAGTCACCTCTTCGAAATATTCTCCATTGACATTGCGGAACATTCTGTTAGGTACGACGGTACTGAAATCAGGCGCCCCTGTACCCACATAAAAATCAAGCCATCCATCGTTATCCAGATCACCATAATTAGACCCCATTGTGTACATGGTTTTATCCAGTTTGTATTTGGCAGTCTGATCGGAGAAGGTTTCGTTACCGTTATTGATGTATAGTCGTGGTTTTTCGGAAATGACTTTTTGATTTGCTAGTTCCTTCGCATAATCTCCAGCGATGTCATTGAGACTATTCTGATCATAACCACTGACAAATATATCCTCATAACCATCATTATTGACATCCCAAAACCAACATGGGAAGCTCTGAATAGGCTGCTGTACACCCGCCTGTGCAGAAATATCTACGAACCGTCCTTTCTGATTTTTATACAATTTGTTAGGACCACCCATAACTGATATGTACAGATCTTGCCATCCATCATTATTGATATCACCGAAGGTTACGCCTTTGACGAAAGCATTAATTTTTCCCAGACCATGTGCTTCTGACATTTCCCGGAAAGTACCATCCTTTTGGTTGATGTATAATTCGCAAGGGTGGATGTTGTTATTGAGTGTTTCGTTACCTATAAATAGATCGAGGTATCCATCATTATTGATATCCGCCCATGATGCCGTCTGAGTCGGGTGTAAAGAAAAAATACCGGCCGACTTAGTGACATCTGTAAACGTTCCGTCACCATTATTCTTGAGTAGTGAGTTAGGATGATGACCGCCTCTATTGAGCCAGGCACCTCTCAGGATTAATATATCTCTGTGTCCGTCATTATTATAATCGGCATGGATACTATTCAGTCCACTGACGATACCATTTAGTCCAGCCTGCGCTGTGACATCAGAAAATTGTTTTCCATCATTGAGGAATAATTTGACCTGATCCATCATACCATAGGAGGTCGCAAATATGTCCACATACCCATTGTTATCGAAATCATCCAGGCAGACGCCTCCTGACAATCCGTTAACGGCTACGCCCAGATCCATCGCCATTTCTTTGAATCTTGGAAACGACCGTTGTTCCTGATTCCAATTAGGAAAAGGGACTAAAAGATCACTCGGCACTCCTTGCGGGTATTGCCCTAGCGTCATATAAGCCAGATTGATTAGCCATTTGTGTCTATCCGTGGGATACTTCGCATAGATTTTACTAAATATTTCTATGGCTTTAGTAGATCCATTTTTCATAGAATGAAAACCCTCTTTCTGTAATGGCAGGATGCATGAGTAGGCCGTATGATTATTTTGACAGTTTTGCTCTTCGCCCAGACGTAGATATGCCATACCTATAATTTCTAGCAGTTGCGCATTGTTATTAGCTAGTAACTGGTCATAGTTCATGTTATTTTTCTGCAGAAAGGCATTGAGGTTGTCTAGGCAGAGTTGGTTTTTGCCTGCGTATAGTAGTTGACCGCAATAGTTGAGATGGTTACTGATGCGGTTGTTATTATCTCCTTGCTGCGCCGCTTGGCGATATCGTTCTGCGTGTCTGGAGTTAAGGTGAAAGTGTGTATTCAGATCGGCATTGATATAGAGGTTTTTGAGGATGGCCGCCATATCTGAGTTGGCATTTTGTACTATGGGCTTATCAGGTGTCGTTGATTTATTGGTCGTACTTGCGGATTTCTCTTGCTGGCAAGAAGATAGGATAAGTAGGAAAAGAATACATAGAATGCGCACGATGACTTTTTATGCAAAATAAATGATTGCAAATATCTTTTCTGGTCTAAGGCTGGTCGGAATAGCATTTGTAGACATATTCTTTTT
>JAHDFP010000026.1 GCA_020628095.1 Saprospiraceae bacterium | reverse complement strand
CATTAGCACCTGCCATACCATCGCCATCTCTATCATCTATTATCGTTATCGTTCGTGTTATCGTCTGACTCGCCATACATACATCCGTCATATTGTCGTCATCGCAAGTAACGACCACATTTCCACAAAGGCTGAATCCTGTAATTGCTATATTATAAGGTGGCATCGCCGCACCAGAGCCAGTCAGAGGACAAGCAGGTATCATTCCGACCGAATTACAATCGAATGTCCCTAAGTCAGTATCCGTAGGACAGGTCGCTTCTAAAGTAGATAAAACAAACTGACCAGAATCCTCGCAAACCATACCACAACTCAAGCCCATGTTATACATTCCAGCCGAGTTAGTCGTCGTGACTACCCAACCCAAATCAGTTAATGACAATGAAGATCCTACTGCCGTACCACTGCTCTCGGATACACCAATGTCCGTACTTGTCATACCGTTAGCTGGACCATTAGTGGCTGTAAAACTTCCTTCGTAAGAAATAAACTGTACCACTGCACCCGCAGGATCAACAAGTGCAATCCCATCAGGAGAGCCATTTTGTAGTCCAGGTATCATAACTGAAATTGCACCGCAACCTCCTCCTTGGTCAGAAAGGGTTGTAGCTAATAAAGAAGTGGCGTTATACTCCGTACCGTTAGAACCATTATAAGGGACAATCTGATACCCTGCCAGACTTAGTCCAGCTTGACCAGATATTTCTACAAATTCTCCTACATCAGAACCAGAATTATCATAATGAATTTCGCTTATGAAAATTGCACCGTTAGTAGATGCTCCAGCATCTCTTACTAAATAGTCTATAACTCCAGATGCTGGATAAGCCTGATTAGTTAATGTTATACATCCAGAACCTGCACCAGGATAAGCGAATGTACCTACCGAAGTGCCTCCTACTAAGACTTCAACGTTAGCAGAAATTGGATTAGCATAGTTAAAGCATAAATCATAGTTAATCGTTCCGTCCGCATTACACACGAGATTAACTATCACGGAATTGGTTATTTCACATACTGGAATAACTACACAACTTGCAGGTGCCGTAAAGAGGCTTGCCTCTGTCAGTGTACAAGTCATTTGTACATCAAAAAACGCCGTCACGTCCACTGCCGCTCCATCAGAAGGCAGACCTGTCAATGTTATAGTCTGAGGACTCGTTGTTATAGGGAAATTATTTCCGTTTACTACCAAATTACCAGAAGATGGCGGAGAGGTATATGTTATAGTCAATTCTTGGGTATATGTATTATTAGCTGGATCACAAGCAGTCTGTGTGCCTGCAGTGATCGCCGTAATCGCACATGGAGGACATGCCATCAAAGGATAAGGCGTCGCCGCCGTCGCATTAGAAGATTCTCCATCTAAGGCATTTGGCCCACTGTATGTCCAATCCGCTACAACGAATGTTGTACTGGCGACCATATCATTAGATACAGCCCATCCGTCTAGATATTCCCAGGGCTGTCCCGTACCATCCGTATTAATATCTCCAAAGACATCCACAACGGCACCACTACAGAATAATTCTATAGCGTCGTCTCCGTTAATAGCCATTGCTCCAGATGTAGCACCTGGCAAACAACCAAACCACATATTGAATGCACTTGATTCGCTGGCAACGAAAAAGCAATCTCCTGTGCTAAGCGCCACACTAGGAAAAGTAAATTCTTCGCCATCAGTTCCTCCACCATTATTGGCAGAACCCAGACCATAGAGACTTAGGTCAGCAATATCTCCTGTCGCACATACTTGTACTCCTTTAGGTATACCGCCTGGTAATGTGGCGTCTAATACACCAGCGATATACAGTCTTCCGCACTGAGAAAACGCCGCTGAACCACACCAAAAAAATAAAAATATCGCACAGATAAGTTTATGGGAAATATAATTTCGCATGAGATTGAGTTTCGAGAATTAAAGTGATTGAGTCTTTTAAAAACTACTCAAGATTAAGAACTAATTCGCTCTTTATGAAATTTTTAGTGTTAAGTCTATATAAAAATCATTAGGTTGATCAAAGACGACGAAGCGGGGTGATTTTTAGCCCCTACAAACCCAGTACATCTGGGCTCATTCCCATATTGGAGAAGCCTCCATCGTGATAAAGATTTTGCATAGTCACATACTTAGTATAATCCGAAAAAAGAGATATGCAGTAGTCTGCACAAGCATCACCTGTCGCATTCCCAAGAGGTGACATTTTATCGGCATAATCAAAGAATTCTTGAAAACCCTTGACACCTTTACCAGCCGTGGTCATAGTAGGTGATTGGCTGATTGTATTGACCCTAACATGCTTCTTTTTAGCCCAGTGATATCCAAAACTACGTGCAAAAGACTCTAACAAGGCCTTGGATTCTGCCATTTCGCTATAATCTGGAAATGTTCTCTGAGCAGCTATATATGAGAGAGCCACTATGCTACCCCACTCATTGATACAATCCTTCTCATAAGCGCATTGCATAAACTTATGGAAGGAGATTGCTGATATATCAAAGGTCTTTTGCATCCATTCGTACTTTATACCCGTATAAGGCTTATTCTTTCGTACGTTGATAGACATGCCGATACTATGCAGTATAAAGTCAAAAGAACCGCCAAATCTTTCTATCGACTGATCATAGAGACTATTTATATCATCTAAAGAAGTCGCATCTGCCGCGATGACCACAGAATTGGTCTTTTCGGCAAGCTCATTGATAGCCCCCATTCTCAGGGCCACAGGAGCATTGGTCAATATTATCTCTGCACCCTCAGCATGTGCTTTTTCTGCAATCTTCCATGCGATAGAATTACTATCTAAAGCACCTGATATAATACCTTTCTTACCTTTCAATAAGCCGTTTGACATGTCTTTTTTTTGCTAAAATAGTTATGATTTGGACAAAATAGGATTAGACCTTCATCTGTAGTAAATCTTTTGCGTTATCTAGCGCAAAAGTACTCGGCGGATCACCACTTAACATTTTGGCTATCTCGATGATACGAGACTCTGGCTCCAGAGTTTTTACCTGCGTAATGGTTCGATTTTTTTTGTCTTCTTTATACACAAAGAAATGCTGATCGGCTTTAGCCGCCACTTGTGGAGAGTGCGTTATACATATCAACTGATGGTCCTTGCTTAGGGATTTTAGAATAGCACCCATCTTACCCGCCACTTCTCCAGATACACCGGTGTCGATTTCGTCAAAAATCATAGTCGGCATATCCATCGCACCGGCCACTGTAGATTTCAGACTTAGCATGAGTCTTGCACTTTCACCTCCTGAGGCTACTTTTTTTATTGGTAAAAACTGAGACCCTTTGTTCGCCTTGAATAAAAATTCTATCTCATCTAAACCATGCCTATGAAGATCATCCGCGAGACGGTGGTCTATCTTAAGCTCTGCTGAGGTCATAGACAGGTCTGTCAGCTTGTCATTGACTACTTTTTCAAGTTTTGAGAAGACTTTTTTTCGCTTATTTGATATGGTATTAGCCCTTTTCGTAAGCGCTTTTTTGAGAGAGGTGACTTCTGATTGTAATAATTCTATCTTCTCTGTTCTTCCCTCATACGCTCCTAATTTGTCAGTTAGCTCTGCTTGGATTATAAGTAGGTCTTCCGTGGTCTGCGCACCATGCTTCTTTTGCAGGTTATAGATAACATCCAGGCGATCCCTTATCTCTAGGAGCTTGGACGGATTATTATCAGTGATGGCATCAAGGTTTTGAGTTTTCTGATCCACCTCGTCTAATATGTCAATGGCTTCATTGAGTTTTTCTTCTATCCCCGCAATTTCTGGTATGCCATCACTGTAAGAAGACCACTTATGGATTAATTCCCTGATCGTGCTTTTAATGTTTTGGTCCGATTCGTCGATCAGGTAATGGGTCTCTGATACAAGTTGTGTGATCTCATCGACCTTTTCTAGCAATTTTGACTGTGATTCTAGGTCGGCTAATTCGTTTTCAACGAGTGCCGCTTCTTCCAGCTCGTTTTTCTGGTATCTTATAAAATCTAACTCTTTTAGTTCTAAAGAAGACTGAGACTTTAATTTCTCCAGTTGATTTATATTTTGTCTATAGGTTTTGTATTCAACTCTGTAATCATTGACATTTTTCTGATTATTAGCAAAAGCATCAATCAGGTCAATCTGAAAATTACTATTGAATATTTCTGTAATCTGAAATTGGGAATTTAAATCTACAAGCTCTCCTGCAATCGACTGCAGAAAGTTTAGCTTGGCTGGGGTGTCATTAACGAAAGCTCTCGATTTACCACTTGGGATTATTTCTCGTCTTATTATTAGCTCTTCCTCGTTATCATAATCGTTATCTTCCAGTATGGAAGAAATACTCTGAGGAAAATCAGAAAAGACGGCCTCTACGACACACTTCTTCTCCGCATCATACAGCACATTACTATCGGCTCTGTTACCCATAATAAGACCAAGAGCACCGAGGATTATAGACTTACCTGCACCAGTCTCCCCGGTGATAATATTGAGCTTATCTCCTAAGACGAGTTCTATATTATCAAGAATGGCGTAATTCGATATTTTGATGCTTTTTATCAAAACTCCTAAAGATTGTGATTTTTCATAACCTCCTGACTTATTTCTTTAGCCAGGCGAAGTTCTTCTTCTGCAGTAACGTCCAGATTGAATGCTAATAAGAAAACGCGATTCTTATCTGTTCTCCATAGGTATCTATGCATCTGATGACTATAGGCTCCCGCCTTACCTACACCCTCAAACTTTTTATATTTAAAAGCTTCTCCTGACTGTGGGTCTTTATCACCGCCATGTAACTTAGCCTGAATATAGTAGGTGGCCCAATCATCTATCTCATCAGGAAGAGGATTTTTTTGTACCTGAACCAGAACTCCAGAATTAGGCACTCCATCATGATCCCATCTAAAAAAACATGATTGCGCTGCGGTCTGAGAAGGACTAGAGCCCAATTTAACATTGATGCTTTGGACATCTATTTTCATAAGTTCCGCAAGATATTGATCAGAGATCAGGCTACATGGGTCTTGTAACGGTAGCGCATCCCATTTTTTATCATAACTGGAGGTTTGAGCAGTTGCTTCTGGCTTGGTAGTTTGGCTTTGATCAGAACTCGGTGTCGTCGCTGGCGTAGAAGATTCTGTCGGCATCTCCGTTTTTTCGGATATGGCAGTAGGCTCATCTGTTGAGCTCGTTACCGTATCTGGTTTGCAGCTTTGTACCATTATCCCAACCAAGATGAGACCTGCAATTATTGTTGATTTTTGAAAAACTAAACGCGTCATATTATTCATAATAGAAATACAAAAATACTAAGTTCCAAAAATTAGCAAGGCTTTTATCTATTGACTATCTAATTTGATAACTATTGTTTGTAGATATTTATAGGCATGTAAAAGATAATCCAAAGCGTTTTAGTAGAAGAAATCTGGATTATTGAATCATATTACATTCAACTTTGTTAACTTATCAAACCTATTTCACTACTGAATAAATAAAGCTAAATATGAATATTCCACCCATTTTAATTCCGTTGATTTTTCTCGCTATCGTCATTATCTCAACGGGACTTTTTACCATCAAACAACAAACTGCGGGCATTGTGGAGAGATTAGGAAAATTTCACAGCATTAGAAATCCTGGACTTCAGTTCAAGATACCTATGGTTGACAGATTAGCTGGAAAGATAAACCTAAAGATCCAACAGCTAGACGTGGTTGTAGAAACCAAGACCTTTGACGATGTATTCGTTAGACTCAAAGTTTCCGTACAGTTCAAAGTACTAAGAGAAAAAATATACGAAGCATTCTACCAGTTACAGAATCCTCATGATCAGATTACTTCTTACGTATTCGATGTTGTCAGAGCAGAGGTGCCAAAAATGAAATTGGATGATGTATTCGTCAAAAAAGATGACATTGCCAATGCCATCAGAAACGAGCTGCAAGAAGCCATGAATAGTTATGGTTATAACATAGTCAGAGCACTAGTCACAGATATCGATCCAGATCATCAGGTCAAAGAAGCGATGAACCGAATCAATGCCGCAGAAAGAGAAAAAATTGCCGCAGAATATGAGGGTGAAGCGGAGAGAATAAGAATCGTGGCTAAGGCCAAAGCAGAAGCAGAGAGTAAAAGACTGCAAGGTCAGGGTATCGCCGATCAGCGTCGCGAGATAGCCAAGGGCTTAGAAGAAAGTGTAGAAGTGCTTAATAATGTCGGGATTAATAGTCAAGAAGCATCGGCACTTATCGTTGTCACGCAACATTATGACACATTGCAATCTATGGGAGAAAATGCCAATAGCAATCTCATCTTGATGCCTAACTCACCTAATGCTGGTGCCGATATGTTATCAGATATGACGACTTCGTTTATAGCTTCCTCTCAGATAGGAGAAGCGATGAAGGAAAAAAACAAAGAACTTGAAAGACAAAAAAGACTTAAATAAACCTAGTCATTAGATAAAAGACAAAGGGGTTGGCTCTACCATGAGCTAACCCCTTTTGTTTTAACTAACTTATTTTTTCTCGCCTATAAATATACAGGGCAAAGCCAAACCATTAATAAGAAATGGTTGCATCCTAAAATCAATATTATCTCCATCAAAAGTCAACTCTAACTGAGTACCTGCCTCTATAAAATCAGGACCATAGTCCCCGTTTTCGTCCACTGGGATAACGAAATCATTAATGAGTAAACTATTAGGATCATCCTCGTCTTTTTCTACGACCAGTTCTACCCTTGTAGCAAACGTGTCGTCCAGATTAGGAGAATTATACTTGAGACAATCATAGGTCCCTACAAGATCATCTCTGAAATCAAGAATCTTTTCTGGCTCATCATTACCACATCCAGTAAATAATGCACCCAAAACAATTAGCGGTAAAAGTATTCTATAAGCTGTCATAGTTATTATGGATTTTTTCTCTTGTACTTTTTCCATACAGATTTAAAATTTTTAATAAATCCTGCAACGATATCATCATCGAAACTGATTAGTTCGTCGTTTTCGTCGCAGTTCTTCCATACTGATAGACAGGCAATGGGCTTATCGCTGTTGGGATTATAGATAGCTAATTCGTTTAAAAAAGGGTTAAATTCTGATTCTGGTAATATCAGAAACATCTCCTCAGACAAATCTTTAGGAATAGTCAAGTCTTTTTGATACTTGGTAATATGCTTTAGCACCGATCTAGTGGCTGGGACGATATACCTGTACTTAGTATTTCTGTGCAGGTTGTGCTTTACTATATTTTTGAATGTGTCATTTTCTGTATCGTAATGCAAATCAGGAGATACCACCCATACTTCATCGGCCTTTTTTTCTATAGAAATGAGTTTTTTAAGTTTCATTTTCGTATTCATTTTGATTAATTAATATCTAAGTCATTTTATTGCTGCAAAAATATTCTATTCCCAAGACTCTAGTTTGGACTTCCATAGATTTAAGATAACTCGCGCGCAGCTCTGCATTATTCGACGACTAATAATTTAGCACTTCTTCTTTTGTTCCGATCTTGTACTGTGAGTACATAATTCCTTGCGACGTTGATTATTATTTGCTCATCTGTATTGAAAGTTTGGATAAGCTCCCCTTCCATACTATGCAGTGATATTATGGAACCATCCTGAATCTCAAGCTCAAGACTTATAGGTAGACCTACTTCTGCAGGGTTAGGAAAAACCTTAAAATCTTCTGATATTATATCCTCTGTAGACACTGACTCCGCGATATCTATACTATGTATAGATCGACCGAAAGTACCGGCATATAACCTTCTGGACGGTTGATGTATTTTGATGTCTTTGACAATGGTAAGTGGTAAGTCCTCACCCAATATTTCCCAACTTACTCCTTTGTCCGTCGAATGCCACACCCCATAATCAGTTCCTATATAGAGATGATCCGTATCCCAAGGGTCGTACTCTATATCATTAATAGGAAAATCTGGTAGGTTACCGCTGATGCTAGCCCACGATGCTCCATAATCATAAGTAATGAAAATATGTGGCTCAAAATCTCTATACCCGTACCCAGAAAATGTTACGATGGCTTCGGCATCATCATTTGGATTGAGAGATATTTTGGTAACATATCGATTAGGCAACCCTTCATTGATTAGAGTCCACTCTAGCCCTCTTGATCTCGTGATATAGATTTGACCATCATCCGAGCCTGTGTATACGACTCTTGTGCTCTGATAAGACGGTGCAATAGTAGTCAGCGTACCAAATGCCACACTGCCAGAAGGATGTTGGCCCTGAGTAAGATCATCGCTGATACGTTGCCATTCGATAGCTTCTGTTGACTCATATAGATAGTTACTACCGTAATAAACTTGAGAAGGATCTATCGGTGATAAGACAACAGGTGTATTCCAGTTATGTCTGTCATCGTCGCCGATGCCTTCCATGGCTGGTATCATTGTAATACCTCCTGAGGTAGATTTATTTAGAATCCCATATTGTCTTTCCGCATAAACAATTTGCGAATTTTTTGGATTAACAATAACATGGAATCCGTCACCTCCTAAGATTTGGCGATAACTGTCAGAAATAGGAGAACGCATAACTGTTCCATTATCCTGTGTACCACCTAATATCCTGCTTTCATTTTGATAATCTACTTCTATATTATAGAATTGGGTAATCGGAATATTACTTATAAAAAAAATAGAATCTCCTCCATCCAATGAACGATACACACCCCCATCATTTCCTATTATAATATCTTGGGAGTCTCCTTGAAATACTTCTAAGGCATGCATGTCCACATGCATATCTTGCAATTGATTCCACTGAGTACCACCTAATTCAGATTTATATGCATTGAAACCTAACACGTAGACATTATTGTAATCATTAGGGTCTACTCTAATATTACCGAAAAACCAACCGAAGTTGCCAAAAACTGTAGATGGCATATCACCAGATACATTTCGCCAGCTATCGCCTTGATTAGAAGTCTTATAAATAGCAGAAAATCTGTTGGTTATTTCATCCGTGGTAAAACTCGCGTATAATATATCAGGATCAATCATGCTCATCGACAACCCTATTCTCCCCCTCTGTTCAGGATCATCATTTATGCCATTCTCTAGTCTTTCCCAGTTATCTCCCCCATCCATCGACCGATAGATACCGGATGTGGGTCCTCCGTAATCTCTTATCCAAGGATAACGTATTCTTTCCCACATCGCCGTGTAGATTATGTTGTCATTTTCTGGGTGTACTACTACATCAATGCAGGCCGTAGAATCGCTTACAAAATGTAACTGCTTCCATGAGGCACCGCCATCTTCGGTTTTATACAATCCTCTATTATTTCCTTTTCCGTAAAGAATACCCGTCGCCGCGGCGTATACCACATCAGGATCATTTTTATCTATGACCAATCTGGCAATATGATTACTCTGAGATAAACCTGCCTGTTGCCAGGTATTACCCGCATCATCCGATCTCCAGACCCCGGTGCCGACAAATGCTCCAGAACTCGCAGAACCATTAGCCTCACCTGTACCGACATACATCACATCAGGGTTAGACTGACTCACTGCAATATTTCCCATAGACATACTGACGACGTCATCAAAGATTGGAATCCAGTTTCTACCTCCATCTGTTGTCTTAAAAACACCTCCGACACAAGTGGCAATATAGAATGTCTCTGAATCTGTAGGATGTCTGGCTATATCTGTTATGCGGCCACCTATATTAGTAGGACCTTCTGGCTTCCAAGGATTATTATTCTTGGTATAAGATTCCTGAGTACTTATTCTTTTGATGACCTGCTTTCTTACTCGGCGTACCTCATCCGGATCAATGGTAAAAGATGGATATGCTCTTTGAAAATACTCTAAGTCACTTGGTCTAAGTTCTTTGACTTTGTCCTCAAAAGTCGGGCGGCAAGAAACGATCATAACTGATACAAATATCAAGTAGAGAAAGCTTTTCATTTATCAGTAATTATAAGATGATAATAGTTACTAAATAATATTAGCAACACTATTAGCTCAAGTGACTCAATAAAAAAAGTATAACCAAAGTTCTTATAATGAGACCTTTAACTTTGTTTTGATAGATATATCGTTTGAAAGTATTGATATAAATATACAATTATCATCAGATGAAATGGAAGAGTAGCGGCGTACCTTTAATTCTATTAATATTCATAAGTATTATAACAAGTGGTTGTAAGACAACAAAAGCTACCAAGACCGCACCAGCAGTCACACATAAATGGACCTTTCCTCTTAACTGGATAGGTCATTACAAAGGGCAACTCAGAATACATACCCTTGATAGTGATACCACGCTAGTGCCTATGCAACTCATAATAGAAAATGTCAATGCCGAAGGCTACTTTCCCTGGACATTAGTATATGGCGATGATGACATCCGACCTTATGGACTAGAAGCCATCAATGCAGAAAAAGGACATTATAGAATCAATGAATATAACAGCATACTCTTAGATGGATATGTGCGTGGTAATCATTTCATTACACGCTTCAGTCTAGACAATTCTGACCTTACAGTAGACTACGAAAAAACGGCTGATGGCATAAATGTCAGTTTTTATGTAACCGAAGTAAAAAGTCAAAATCAATCTGGTGGTGAGGTCATGGGAAAAGACTCCATACCCCTTGTAGACAGCTATCCTGTAGTAGTTTTCCAAAAAGCAATTCTAAAAAAGAAAGAATAACTAATATTGCAGCCTACTAAAAACAAATGAATAAAGAAGAGCTAACAGAAATAATGAATCAGGTCAAAACGATAGCCGTAATGGCTGGAGAAAAAATTATGACCATCTACGATAATGAAGATAATTTTCAGATAGAAAGCAAGGATGACAATTCCCCGCTGACTATAGCCGACAAAGAGGCCAACAAAATAATATGCGAAGGCCTGAAAAAGATAAACCCTGACATACCGATCATATCCGAAGAGAATAGAGAAATCCCTTACTCCGAGAGAAAATCATTCACCTATTGCTGGATGGTGGACCCACTGGACGGAACTAAGGAATTCATAAAAAGAAACGGTGAGTTTACAGTCAATATCGCTTTGATCAAAGAAGGCAGATCTATTATGGGCGTCGTATACACTCCCGTCACTAAAGATCTGTATTATGCCCTATCGGACTGTGGAGCTTTTATATCTAAAAATGATAATGATAAAATACTAAAGACATCCTTTTTCCATTCAGAAGAAAAAGCCTTGTCCATAGTCTGCTCAAGATCACATCTTAATGAGGAGACTCAAAAATTTATAGATCAACTTTCTTCTCCCATAAAGGTATCTAAGGGGAGCTCCCTAAAGTTTCTAATAATAGCCGAAGGGCAGGCACAATTGTATCCAAGACTAGCCCCTACGATGGAATGGGACACGGCCGCAGCACAGATCATTCTGGAAGAGGCTGGAGGAACTGTCTTACAGGCAGACAACGGCAACCCTGTGAGATATAACAAAGAAAATTTACTTAATCCACATTTTGTGGCTTCCGCCAAGCAAATTAATTAATGGGGCGTATTAGTCAGAAACAGATTTTTTTAGCGGCTTGTGCCCTATGGATTGTCGGACTAATGTGGTCAAGATTTGCTATAAGTCTGGGTATGATCACGATGCTCATCGCGGGATTATGGGGAGGTAATCTAAAAGATAAATGGAAAAACTTTATTTCCAATAAATACTACCTCAGTGTCACTGCCATCTTCTTTATTTTTTTAGTGTCTGGTCTTTGGTCGGATAATGTAGATTATTTTCTATATCGCATGCGAATCAGGTTACCCTTTTTGTTTTTGCCATTTGCTGTTTGTTCTATCAGAGGAATAGATCGTGAGACCATGCATAAGGTCTTTTATATTTTCATAGGTGTGTCTATCTCAGGTGTCCTTTGGTCACTCAGCAAATTTCTCCTCGACGTAAACCAATATGTCGACAGTTACTCTAAAGGTCAAATCCTTCCTACGCCAATACAGCATATACGCTTTAGTATTATGATGTCCTTATCTGTTGGCATGAGCATGTATCTATTACTGAGTAAAGTAAAATTCAGACAAAAATATTTTTTACTCGGTACGATCATTTTCTTAAGCATCTACATACATATTCTTGCCGTTAGGAGTGGACTGTTGACCTTATATATCCTTTACGCCTATACGCTTTTCTATTTTCTAATTACCAAAGTCAATAAGAAAATAGTCCTAGGATTACTTTTCATTTTTATTGCGGGAATATTTTTCGCGGTCAATTACATACCGACTGTCAAAAAGAAAATAGGTTATACCCTTTATAGCATCGAACTCTTCCAAAAAAATGAAAACATCAGAGAGTTATCGGACTCCAGAAGATTGGGGAGTATAGCGGCAGGGATTCATCTTGGTAAAGAAAATCTACTAACAGGTATCGGCTATGGTGACCTAATGGACGAAACAAATAATTACTTGAAAGGTAAATATCCCGAACTTATAGATTTGGAATTATTGCCACACAACCAGTACGTTTTGGCGTTTACCGTAATTGGAATTTTTGGTTTAATCCTATTCACACTATTCACTATAATCCCATTAGGTTTCCATCAAGGTTACAAAGATTTTTTCTTTACATCCTCCCAACTGATGATGTGGTCTTCTTTCATGGTAGAGCACACGATAGAGTCTCAGATAGGTACGGCGCTATATCTAGTTATCATTATGATCGCTATGAAAAATATGGAAGTCGGAAAGAGCTAAAATCATGGAAAAGCTGTCTACGACTATCATTACACTTAACGAAGAAAAGAAAATAGCACGATGCATACAGTCCGTATTACAAATAAGTGACGAGGTCATCGTTGTCGACTCTCATTCTACCGATCGTACTATAGAGATAGCGGAAGCTCTGGGCGCGATAGTCTATACACATGATTTTCTTGGATTCTCTAAGCAAAGGGCGCTTTCCATTTCACACGCAACTCATAACCTGGTACTCGCCCTAGATGCTGACGAACATCTTAGTGAAAATCTAATAGAAGAAATCCAAAAAATAAAAAAACAAAGAAGCAAAGACACCTACAAACTCAACAGACTAAGTAGCATATCAGGAAAATGGATCAGGCATGGATCATGGCATCCTGACTATATTGTGAGACTTTTCGACAAGAACAAAATTACCTGTGGTGGCGAGCCTCCTCATGATAAAATCATTCCGAATCCAAAAGCCACAATTCAAAAACTAAAACCTGTACTCTACCATGATGCTCACGAAGATATCAATGATAGATATAAATCCATTATCAATCATAGTCAGGTTGCAGCCCAAGCTAAATATGACAAAGGAATAAGAAGTCATCCCATCAAAATATGGGTAAAGACAATTTGGAAATTAATAAGTGAGTATATCGTTCAATTAGGGTTTCTGGATGGTTATTATGGATGGATAGCGGCTAAAAGCACCGCCTATTATATATACCTTAGAGAATCTAAAATATATCAACTACAAAAAAATAAAAACGAATGAGTCAGGTCACTGTCCCATTAATAGATAGAGAAATATTTTTTGGCAACCCTGTAATATCGGGTGCACAACTTAGTCCAGATGGGCAGTACATAACGTTTATCAAACCACTGGATGGTACGATGAATATATGGATAAAAAAAATCGATCAGGATTTCGATGACGCCTATCCACTGACTAATGACACCAATCGCCCCATTACCTCTTACTTCTGGAGTAGAGATAGCAGGTACGTACTATACGTGCAAGATAAAGGAGGGGACGAAAACTACAGAGTCTATCGGGTAGACCCTAAGAGTGCCAGCGCCAATCAGATTCCTGAGGCCATTGATCTCACGCCCTACCCTGACATTAGAGCTATGATTGTATCCCTTCCTAAAAAAGAGAAAGACAAAATATATATAGGGATCAATGATCGTGACAAAGCATGGCATGACTTCTATTCGATTAATATTGACGATGGCGAAAGATCATTAATTATAAAAAATGATCAAAAACTGAACGGGGTTATATTCGACCTAGAAGGAGAACTTAGATTAGGATCACGTTCTCTCTCGGATGGTGGTAATGAAATACTTAAATATCATGAAGGAAAATTCGAACAGATACTTACATCTAATCTAGAAGAATCTTGTAATCCTATAAGATTTGACAAAAAAGGGAATGTCTATATTATCTCTAATGTAGGCGAACCAGATCTAACTAGTCTATATTCTTATAATCTCGATACGCACGAAATGACATTGCTGGAGTCCGATCCAGAAGGACAGGTGGATATAGAAAACGTTTCTTTTTCTTCTCGCACAGATGAGATGATAGCGACGATATATGTAGCCGATAAAAAAAGAATCTACTGGAAAGAGGAAAGTTATAAGGCAGACTATGATTACCTGCGCAAACAGTTCTCAGAATCAGAAATAAGTATCACTTCATCTACTAAAGACGAAGCACTATGGATTATATATCTCAATAGCGACACAGAACCAGGTAACGCCTATCTATTTGATAGAAAGTCTAAGCAATTAGATTTCCTCTATACGCCTCGTCCAGATCTTCCATCAGAGCATCTCGCTAAGATGCAAAGCGTCACTTATACATCCACTGACGGATTACAGATACCTGCTTACCTTACCCTGCCGAGAGTAGATGAGAAAAAAGATTTGCCTGCCATCATGTTTATACATGGAGGGCCTTGGGCAAGAGATTACTGGGGTTACAATAGTTATGCACAATTCTTAGCAAATCGAGGTTACGTTGTCCTACAGCCCAACTTCCGAGGATCTACAGGATACGGAAAGAAATTCCTTAACGCCGCAATCAATCAGTGGGGAGAAAAAATGCAGGATGACATTACGGCTGGTGCTCAGTATCTCATTGATAACAACATTGCCTCGGCAGATAAAATCGCCATCATGGGTGGTTCTTATGGTGGTTATGCGACCTTGGCTGGGTTGACCTTTACGCCAGATGTCTATGCAGCTGGAGTCTCTATAGTCGGCCCTTCTAATTTGTTTACACTACTAGAGACGATACCGCCTTACTGGGAATCAGCACGCGTCATGTTCCATAAGCGAATGGGCGACCCCAACACAGATGAAGGAAGGGCGCAGCTCAGAAGGCAATCCCCTTTTTTCCATGCCGCCAATATAAAAGCACCTCTACTGGTAGCCCAAGGAGCCAACGATCCCCGCGTCAAAAAAAGCGAATCGGATCAAATCGTTATCGCGATGCGCGAATTAGATCTTCCAGTAGAATATGTCAACTTCCCAGACGAAGGTCATGGTTTTGCTAATCCTGACAACAACATGTCTTTCGTTGTGGTGATGGAGAAATTTCTTGCTAAACATCTGGGCGGAAGATTCCAAGAAGATATTCCTGACAGACTAAGCAATATAATAAAAAAGGTCACAGTAGATATACAGTCTGTGGAAATGCCAAAAATTATATCGGAAGAAGAAAAGTCTAGCGCATTACCCATTCCTACAAAAGAACCGAATGATGAAAAGATAATCTACACCTTACAACTAGAAGTACAAGGTCAAAATATAAACTTTGAAATCGAAAGAAATATTAAAAAACAGAACGGCCTTCTTGAGGTAAGTGATAACTCGTCTTCTCCTATGGGCAATATGACAGATCTGAGTCTTGTCGCTCTGCCTTCTTTTTCTCCATCCAAAAGAGAAGTAGCACAAGGTCCTTTAGAAATAAAAATGAACCTTGAAAGCAACAATGTATCTGGAGTCATGGTCATGGATGGAAAGAGTCAAGATATTGCGCTGGCTTCCGACCTTGATTTTCTGATGGATGGTCCTTCCTTAGACCTTTACTTATGTAATCTAGAATTATCTGTAGGTTATCAATGTATCCTCAGAGTGCTGGACACTCAAGGACAAAAGTTTCAGACCTTCTCGTTTACTGTACAAGAAGAAGAAACCTTAGACACTTCCTTATGTTACAAATGTCAACTGCAATCTCTGGATGGTCAAGACAAATCTCAGACCCTTTGGATTACCAAGTCGTCTACTCCATTACTTTACAAGAAATCATCGATAATCCCAGAGATGGGCGGTGCTAAAATGACCATGAGATTTAAGCATCTTCAAAACGCTGATCAAAATCCGTTGGCATAATGAGTAGATTGTTTTTGTATACGTTCTTATGGATAACATGCTTTTCTTGCGATACGAGCGAGAAAAAAGAAAGGCAAAATACTATCGAGCTAATTCCTGATGCCTACAATGCGGCTTTTCTTATCATGGATGGAGTCTACAACACAGAACTAACCGCACCCTATGACATCTTCCAACATACCAAATATCGAGACGGCATTAGGCCAATGAATGTATTTACCGTAGCGAATACAGATGACCCTATTCTATCTTTTGAAGGTCTCCGCATTATTCCTGATTTCAATTATGTGACCGATAGTCTGCCCAAGATTGACATACTTGTCGTACCTAGTGCAGAACATCATCTAGACTCGGACCTAGAAGATAAGGCTATGATAGACTGGGTAGAAAAAATAGGAAAGCAGGCTCAGTTTGTCACTTCGCATTGTGATGGGGCATTCGTGTTAGCTCAGGCTGGCTTGTTAGATGATGTAGCCTCTACCACTTTCCCTTCTGATATAAATTTGTACAAAAAGACATTCCCTCATCTTGATGTTAGATCGGATATTCTTTTCGTGCATGATGGCAAATACATAACTTCTGCTGGTGGTGCAAAATCATTTGAGGCCGCGTTGTATTTATGCGAATATCTCTATGGAAAAGAAATCGCCCAGCGTTTAGCTAAAGGTTTGGTTATTGACTGGAACTTGGAAGATGTTCCGCACCTTGTTATTCCTGATTAGAATCTCAAATCTTCAACTGTAAGACCCTCATAATCTGCTTGGTCAAATCCGAAAGTACCTCCGTCTATCTTTACGCCTTTATCATGCTTATCGACTGTCATGGTCATTCGCGAGCCATCTTTGTTGAATAATTTAACGCGCTTGACCCGTTTCGTTTTATCCTCGATCGTCAGTCTTAGTTTAGAATACTCCGATTCTGGATCAAGGGGCTTGCATTCTATTTGAGTCACAGCTTGGCCCTCTTCATAAGTATGAGCACTGATCGCGAATAAATAATCATCTGACTGGTACAAATCAAAAAGATATGAAGGCGACATAACGTTCTCCTCATCTTCAAAATCAGCATCATTTATTTGCAATTCGTTGCGATCTTTGAGATATACCCAGACGGTTTCGGTATCATTTATTATTAGTCTATCACTTACGTCTAGATTAAACATTTCTCCCTTTTGCAACAGAGTACCATTTATGATTTCATCACTTTGTTCTGGTAATTCCATTTTTATAGTAAAATCAAACAGGTGCGCCTCATACGATTCGTAATCTTGTTGCAAGGATTGCAGCAGTTCTAAGGCCTTAGCATCCGATCCTTCGTCTAGCGATTGTGCCATGCTACTGATAGCCATGATGACAAAGACACTTATTGCATATAACTTATTCATCGCATTGATTTAGTAGTAAGACGGTAAAAAGGTAAGTCACCTTGTTAAGATAATGATAAGATCACTTTTGATTTCCAAGATAGATATCAGCGAATGTGGGAAATGCCGCGCTACCATAATGGCTGAAACATTTTTGGTAGGTGAAATCCATCTTATATTTTTCAGTAAAAGAATCCATGAAGACGCTTAACTTGCTGAAATCCATATTCCTAGAATTTGGCTTGGGATAGTAGACTAAATGCTTGATAGTACCGTCAGTGTTCCAAAATACGTTAAGCCAAATTTTTATGCCTTTAATATCAAAATCATTAGCCTCCGCATATTTTTCCATATCACTGAGTAGTCCCATCCATTTTCTGTAGGCTAAATCCATCGAGTCATTGCAGACGGTCAGAAGTAACTTGTTACAATTTCCTACTAATTCTTCGTACTCGATTTCGTTCTCACCTATCATAAATACAGAAGGCAGGGTGTCCAAGGTCATACTGGAGCCTGAGATAGCTTGAGTCCTTGCAAAGAAGAACACAAGAGCAATGAGCGGAATTTTTATGTAATGGTCCAAATGGTTATTGATTAGGTCTCCTCTATAAGTTTTATAACTTAAAAATATATAATATTTACATATTCAATAATCAATCCAATGACCCGATTAGTGCCTGTAACTTGCTTATTAACATTTATTTTTGAAACATGGTCATAGACATTATTGTTTGTCTTCTCGTCGCATTAGGGTTCTATCAGGGATTCACCAAAGGACTCATTAATACTGTATTTGCTACCCTATCCTTAGTAATCGCCATCGTGGCTGCGCTCAAGCTATCACCTATTGTGATAGAATTATTGCAGCGGGTTATTAATATTAATCCAGCCGTAATTTTTGTAATAGGGTTTGTACTCACTTTTATTGGAGTCTTGGCACTTATACGGTTTATAGGAAAAAGGCTGGAAAATTTGGCGACAACCTTGAATTTAGGTGCGATAGATAAGATATTGGGCGGAGGATTACTGGGGATGTTCTATGCTATTCTTATCAGTTTTGGGATTTTCTTTGTCAATAAAGTAGGTCTAATCTCCGATATCCAAAAAGAAAAATCCATGACATACACCTATCTAGAACCTCTACCAGAAGCCTCTAAAGGCGTCGGCGAAAAGTTAAGGCCTGTATTTCAGGGATTTTGGAATAAGCTCATCGACACGATGGATACGATCAAAGAAAAAGGAGAAGAACTACAGGAATAGACTACAGTGGACCAGATAATATCATCGGACACTTTCTATAAATCGAGAAAACAATTCGATACAATAAGTAATAGCTGCAATTAAGCAGATACCCACGCCCATACCCTCATAGAACGCTGGACCATTGAGATAACTATTGGAAAAAATAAGCATCACTCCGGCTATGGACAAGAATAACAAGAACCAAGTCATTTTGGATTCAATATTCTTTTCTTTTTTGTTTTCTCTATGAAAAAAATGAAAAAACGAAATCATAGAAAACACGCAACAACTCAATCCAATACCGCCACTTATAGACTGTCCATAATAGTAATAAAGGACTAATCCTAGGGACATAATAATGCCAAATAGTATCATCGCAAATTGTCTTATACTTTTACTATTCAACGATTTCGGTTTTAGCTTGTAACCAATGGATTATATCTTGAGGGTCCGCTACTTGAGGGAGCGTAATTTTTAAATTCTCGTTTTCGGTCATGGCTCTTTTTGCTGTAAATATGGCTTCTGGATTTCTAGCCCAAGATCGTCTGGCGATTCCATTATTGACATCCCAGTGTAACATAGATTCTAAGTTTTCTTTGGATTGTTCTGACCCATCGATGAGCATACCAAAGCCACCATTGATAACCTCTCCCCAACCTACGCCACCTCCATTATGCAAAGACACCCATGTAGCCCCTCTGAACGAATCACCGATCACATTATGCACAGCCATATCAGCCGTGAACATAGAGCCATCCTTGATATTAGAGGTTTCTCTATATGGAGAGTCCGTCCCCGATACATCGTGATGATCTCTACCCAATACGATCGGCGCAGAAATTTCACCTGATCTTATGGCTTCATTAAAAGCTCTGGCAATGGCTATCCGACCCCATGCGTCAGCATAGAGTATGCGAGACTTGGAACCGACGATAGGCAAGTTATCCTTAGCACCTTCTATCCAGCGTATATTGTCTTTGAGTTGTGATTGTATTTCTTCTGGTGCATTGACCAGCATATCCTTGAGGACATCAGCGGCAATCTTATCCGTCTTATAAAGGTCCTCGGTATCGCCCGACGTACATACCCATCTGAATGGACCAAACCCATAATCAAAACAAAGTGGCCCCATAATATCCTCTACATAAGAAGGATATAAAAACGATCCATCGTCTTTATAAATGTCCGCATCTGCTTCCCCCGCTTCTTTGAGAAAAGCATTACCATAATCCCAAAAATACATACCCCGCCGACTAAGCTCATTTATGGCTTTTACGTGACGTCGCAATGTGCTTCGGACTTTGTTCATAAATGATTCCTTATCTCTTGCTAATAACTCTTTGGCTTCCTCAAATGTATATCCCTGCGGACAGTACCCTAAATCATCTATGTTATGTAATGAAGTCTGATCCGAACCCAAATCGACATGGATATTCTTCTCCACCATATACTCCCATAGATCGACTATGTTACCTTGGTATACCAAGCAGCATGGGGTTTTGTTATCTATATTATAATTGATGGCTGAGGCTAGCTTATCGAGATTATCGTAGACATGACGCGCGTCTATATATCCATCAGTGATTCTTTGCTGGATGGCATCAGTATCTATTTCTGCTATAACCCCTACCGCACCAGTAATCACCGCAGCAATCGATTGTGCACCTGACATACCACCTAATCCAGAAGTGATGAATAGCTTACCATGCAAGCTATCTTTTCCTATACCCTGTAATCTTCCAGCATTGAGTAAAGTAATCGTGGTGCCATGCACGATCCCTTGCGGACCGATATACATAAAAGAACCCGCTGTCATCTGTCCATAAGATGTCACGCCAAGTGCATTATATTTATTCCAATCCGCTTTCTTAGAATAGTTAGGTATCATCATTCCATTAGTCACGACGACGCGCGGTGCATTCTTATGAGAGGGAAAAAGACCTAAGGGATGCCCAGAGTATAAGACGAGCGTTTGCTCATCAGTCATTACTGAGAGATACTTCATACATAGTCTGTACTGCGCCCAATTTTGGAAGACCGCGCCATTGCCTCCGTAAGTAATTAATTCTTCTGGATGTTTAGCGATTTTGTGATCTAGATTATTATGGATCATCAGCATGATAGCTGCCGCTTGCTTAGACTGAAAGGGATAGTCACCTAGCGGTCTTGCATAAATCTCATAATCGGGCATATAACGATACATATATATGCGACCATAGGCTTCTAATTCTTGAGAAAACTCTGGCGCCAACACAGAATGTAGTTCTTGAGGAAAATATCTTAGTGCATTCTGCAGTGCCAGTATCCGTTCGCCTTCTGATAATACACCTTTTATATTTCTAATAGGCGCATGACTCACCTCTGGTGATCTCTCTTTACTTTCTGGTAACGTATTAGGTATACCTTCTGATATTTGCTCTTTAAAATTCATGATTATCTTATTATAACAAATTCACCATAGGACTGAATTTCAATATAGCGATATTCTAATTTGGACACCTTACTTGTACTAGGCCCATGATGACACCATTCCAAAAAAATCAGAAGAATGGATTCCTTTGCTTCTGCATTAATTTCGACAGTTCCATCCATAAGATTCTTAATAGTACCGACAACTCCTAATCTATCCGCTTCTTTCTTAGTATAGTGTCTGAATCCAACACCCTGCACTCTTCCACTGACAATAATTTCTAGGGCTCTCATTCTATTGGTAATATTCTATCATATCATCTATGGCAGTTTCTATAAGAGTATAGACATACTCAAATCCACCTGAATAATAGGGATCAGGTACGGCTTGGTTTTCTCCGGGATTAGAAAAATTAAGCAGTAGTTTGACCTTTGATTTTTCATCCTCGCTTTTTGCCATTTGGATAATATTAGAATAATTAGAACTATCCATAGCAACGATCAAATCGAACTCCTCAAAATCAGAAACCACAAACTTGCGGGATCTCTGATCGGTAATATCCACGCTATGCAATCTAGCCACATCTATAGATCTGCTATCCGGAAGTTCTCCATTATGCCACCCTGACGTACCTGCACTATCCACTGACCAGCTTAGTCCTTTTTCTTCTATTTTTTGTCTCAGTATGCCTTCTGCCAATGGAGACCGACATATATTTCCGAGACAGACCATAAGTACTTTCACTCCTCTTATTATATATCCTCTAAATTAAGATTATATGCATACTCTATCAATGATGCATAGACCGCTTCTTGCTCTAACACTTCCTTAGCGCCTAATATAATCACATGCTCTTTGGCTCTGCTCAGTGCTACGTTGAGCTTTCTGTCTATACCCTCATCAGAGTAATTAGATATACTGGATAACATACTAGCTTGATTGACCGCTAGTGATATAAAAACATGATCTCGCGAGCCACCCTGATAACGCTCTATGGTATCTACGGTGACCAGCTCTGAAAGTTCTTTGTCTTTTTCGAGCTTATTTTTAATCAATGCAATCTGTGACCTAAACGGGGTAATAACCCCAAAAGAATTTTCATGTATCTCCCAATTGTTTTGATTATAAATGTCTTTCCAGACATGGACTAATCTCACCAATCTCTCTGCTTCCACGTCATTGGTTTTGTATAAGGGATTATTTGACAAAGGGGTATCAATAAAAATCACACGTTTTTCCATCAACTGTTTTTGAAGTGTATCTATCGACTTACCTGTAAATGAGGACTGTAGTCTGGCGACATGATGCAAAACATTTAATTCTGAATTATAAAAAGTATCACTCACAAATCTTAAAATATCTTGATGCATGCGACCTTGATTAGTCAAAGCGCCAATAGACCAGGTCCAACCTTTTGCCTTGCATTGCCGATATAATCTCTCAAAAAGAGAAGTACTCAGATCCGTTATACCCAAGCTCTCGGATAACAAATCAGAAGCCACTTTCTTCTGATGCGAAGGTTGAGCTGTGATAGCAGGGAGTTGCTTGTGATCTCCTATTAGAATAAATTTTCTGAACTCTGACAAAAGTCCCACCAGCATAGGTTCTAATAACTGAGAGGCCTCATCTATAATAACCAGATCAAATTTTTTAATTTTCTGTAGATCTGTCTTCCCTTGAAAAGAGGATACCGTCGATACAAATACTCGATGGCGATCAAACATCTCCAATAATTCTTTTCTCTTGGAAATCTTACCCGTCTTTATACTCAGAAGGTGATCCTTATAGTCGGGATGTACAGAGTAACGTGACCCTATTCTTATAAACTGATTATCTGTTGGTTTTTTTATTGCGGTACATATCTCATCGACGGCACGATTAGTATAAGCCAAAAAGAGAATATTCGCTTTAGTACAATTGTAATAGTAGTCGGCTAGCTTATTTATTATGACGCTAGTCTTGCCAGTACCAGGAGGGCCCCATAATAAATAATACTCAGGTGCCGCTATGGCCGCCTTGATGATTTCATTTTGTTCGGAGGTCAGGTCGGGATGATTATAATCTATTTGGTTAACAGGTTTTTTGGGCGTTCTTTGACCTAGTATCAAACTTCTATAATCCTCTCTGGCCTTGGCAAAATAAAACAGGCCGTGTAATTGTCTATTAAATCCGCCATCCAGCACATCGCCTTCTATATGCCAGTGATCGAATTGTCTAAAAATATTGAGATTCTTTTGTCGTGCTCTCAGTCTTATGGTGACACCTCCTTTATTTATTTCTATGATCGTACACTTAAAGACTTGATTGCGTAATGGAGAGTCGTGGTTTTTATCCTCAGGATAAAAGATTCCTATATCTCCCTCTCTGAATCGGCTTAATCTATTAGATGAGTCTGTGTATAGTAGTCTTATAATAGGATCGGCGTTATCACATTTGAGATCAGATATTTTCAGATAGCTAAGTATAGTAAATAAATCAATTTTCTCAGACAGGGGATCTAGCCACAAAGAGGCAAAGCCATTCGTCTTATGGATACCGTGTTGCCCTATTTTGGACATAAGAAATTCTCTGGATATCAGCGAAATATATTCCAGATAGTAGGTCTTCTCCAGATCACTGAGGAGTGATAAGACTTGATATATCTTGGTTGCATCCCTTTTGAGAAAAGTGAATTGATTATTGATCTTCTGTGGATCAAGGTAGTCCAGAAATTTTTGACACTGATCATTACTGAGGTCACATAATATCTTTTCTATAGCGATGATTTCATTTCTGACCTTCAGCGCATCTAGTTGTTGGTTTCTGACCTTGGGTGCATACTTGAGACTTTGGTTATCCAGATAAGAGTATAGGATATAATTGTTCGTCTTGACTTTGTTATGATAGACAGATTCTATGATGAGATCGTATAACAAGGTCTGTACATAATGATTGGTATTAAGGCCATAGGCATTGGCTTTAAACAGTTTACCACTTTTGAGTTCTATTATATCCGATTGTTTAGTCTTTAGATTTTGGTGATATAAATCTAATCGTCCTTGGAGACCATAATTATTAGATAAAAAGCTTGGCTCCAGATATGTTTCTTCCTTGCTAATTTTTGCTTTTGCCAGATCCGCTTTTACCACTTTTTTGAGATTACCGAAGTGCAGCTTTAATTTTTCGATGAGTTCTCTGAGGTCTTCATCTTCTAAAGCCGCAAAATATATCGGCGCTATCTGGAAGGTTTGCGTTATAATATCGTCAAAAGAAATTTCGGGATTATGAATAAGTACATCGAGATAGTGATTGACAATATTACCTATCATCATAGGTCCGCTATTATCTATGGGTATCAATTTGCGCGCGAGATATTTCAGTGAGGTATACCCTGTCGACTGAAAACACTCTGAGATAGAGGTTACACCTACTAATAGATCAGGCATAAGTACGATAGACTTAGTCGTCATATAGCCATCCTCATTATCTATGACATCCACCAGATTAGCCAAGACTGGAAATCCAATGTATTTGCTGACGGCAATAATATGTTGACTTAATGAAGAATCCAGAATACGCACTTCTTGTTGCACATCAGATTGTGTATCTGATATAAAGAGCAACACTCGTTGCTCTGGATCATAGGACACGGCCAGACCTCGCAGTACCTTTTTATATAACTGTGATCTGGAAAAGGTGTTGTTAATGCCAACTGGTCGGGCAATAGAAAATTTAGTGTCCGTACTGATGAGCTTAGTAGCCAGTTTTGTATTTAGATATACTGATAACTTATAGAGTTGATCGACCTCCGCTCTGGAATATGATTTTTCTTCTACCCTTTTTCTGAAATAATGTATATCCGTGACTAATTGTCCCTTTATCTCTTTTTTGACAGTGAGGTAGGCCAATCTCGAAAAAAGTGTGGTGAACCCGATAGCTTCATTCTGAGTAAGAAGCTCTACCAGTAATGAGAGAAATCTAAAACTATCTAGCAAATGAGATTCTTCCGGGTCTTGATTTTGGACCAAAGCCGCTAATTTTTCCTCTATTATCAGGGTCTGATCCAAGTGCGAAGCGTTTTGCGTTGAGTATAAATTGCAATAAAGAACAATTTAAGGAACTTTAAACATTAGAGGTGCATTTAGTATGATGTTGGTTTTATGACAACAATCCACTACTTTTGCGGTCTCTTTCACTATCCCGGCATCGAAAACGAAAAACTAAGGCCTAATACTGATGTAGGTCATATCAAGATTAACTATATAATATCTCATTAATTACAAACTAAATAATTATTTCGAATGAATTTACTCGACATGGTTAAAGATCAGGTGTCTGGATCTTTGATTTCAAATGCATCAAAATTTTTGGGAGAATCTGAGTCTGGTGTGGGAAAAGCACTAGATGGAATCTTTCCTGCTCTTATGGGCAAAATGATAGATAAAACTGATGACGGCGGGGGATTAGATAAGTTGTTTGATATGGCGAAGGGCTCTGATGATAGCATCTTAGATGATATAGGAGGACTTTTCGGAGGTGGTGCTGGTAATGTAGCAAAACTAATGAATGGTGGATCTGGTGTGCTTAACCTATTATTAGGAAATAACACTGGTGGTCTTATAGATAAGGTTGCTGGATTTAGTGGATTGAAAGGAAGTGCAACTTCTTCATTGATCAAAATGGCTGCACCATTCCTTATGAGTATGGTCGGAAGACATATCAAGAACAAAGCCCTAGACGCTGTAGGATTAGGCAAGTGGTTAGGTGGACAGAGAGGATCTGTCAAATCTGCAATGCCAGGTGGTCTATTAAGCTCTCTTGGTGCAGGATTCTTAGGTAAAGGATTTGATGCAATAACTGGTCTTGCTGATAATGTCGGTGATGCGGGCAAAAAAGTTGTTGGCGGTGCGGCTGACGTTGTAACAGGTGCGGCCGGTGCAGTCGGTGACGCAGGTAAAAAAGTCGTCGGTGGTGCAGCAGATGCTGTAGGAGCTGTCGGTGATGCGGGCAAAAAAGTTGTTGGCGGTGCGGCGGATTTAGCTGGTGATGTTGCTGATGTAGGTAAAAAAGCAGGTGGCGGACTACTTAAGTGGTTGTTACCTCTTGTACTAATCTTAGGTGGATTAGGCTGGTGGATGTCCAGAGGCGGAAGTGGTACAGGAATAGACGTGATAGATAAGGCAGCTGAGAAAACGGCTGAAATGGCTGGTGATGCGGCTGGTGCAGTAGGAGATGCTGCTGGTGCTGTGGGTGATGTAGCTGGTGATGCTGTAGATGCAGCAGCAGGTGCTCTTGGATCTGTATTCTCTACAATAGATGAGGCCGCTAAGAAAACATTAGATGGTATCACATTTGCAGCAGGATCTGCAGGTTCTCAGATGATGGATTTTATCAAAGGAGGATTCAAAGGAGATGGTAATTTCAGATTTAATAATTTGACTTTTGATACAGGTTCTGCAGCTATATCTGGAGAAACTGGTGCTGAGGTAGATAACTTAGCAGCAATCCTTGCAGCTTATCCTAATGTAAAAGTACATGTTACAGGTCACACTGATAATACTGGTGATGCTGCTAAGAACATGACTCTATCACAAGCAAGAGCTAACGCTGTCAAAGGTCGTCTTATGGGTAAAGGTATCGCAGGTACAAGAATTACGACTAAAGGTATGGGTGATAGCGATCCAGCAGCTTCTAACGATACAGAAGAAGGAAGAAAGCAAAATAGAAGAATAGAAGTAAGTATAGTAAAGTAATTATCTTCTTTACTTAAAAAAGAAGATTAACGGTATAAGGCCGATCTGAAAAATTCAGATCGGCCTTTTTTTATCTGCACTTAATATCCTAATGTCTTATCTTGAGTATGTGGTGCGCAATGGTATAATAGTATTTTTATTATTCGCGATCTGTCGGATAAACAGTCATGCGCAGATCATGGGAAAGGAAATTATTACCAACCAAGCAACTCCCATCAGAATTCCTTTCGACTACGATAATGGATTTATTGCTGTCAAAGTAAGGATAGAAAAGCTACCACTTACCTTTCTCCTGGACAGCGGTGCAGAACATCTCATCCTTTTCAAAAAAGTCTATGCCGATCTTCTGGACCTGGAGTATGATAAGAAAATAGAACTCGTCGGTGCCGATCTGGACCAGGTGGTCAATGCTTTCATATCAAGAAATGTAAGTTTCCAACTGGATAATACCAAAGAAGTAAAAAGAGACATCATCGTACTAGAAGAAGACTTTCTCAATATAGAAGAACTCACAGGCCAAGCCATCGACGGCATCATCGGTACGAGATTCCTCAGAGGACTTATCACACAGATTGACTTCAAAAGAGAGTCCATATTACTGTACGAGAACGCCGCTCAAATAAAAAATCTGGATAAGTATAAAAAGCTGGACACGGAGTTTTTCAGCAATAAAATCTTTATCAAATCCAAAATCATTAATGACACCCAAGACACCGTATCAACCAACCTTCTACTAGACACCGGTTCGGCCATTCCCCTACTCATCAATACAGACTCAGATTCTATGCTCAAACTACCCGAAATCAACATGCGTGGCAATCTTGGACGAGGTCTGGGAGGCGCTATTGAAGGGTATCTAAGCCGGATATCTCAGCTGGATATGGGACAAGATTATGTCTTTGATAATCTTATCTCAAGTTTTCAAAAAATCGAAAATGATTCTCTCTCACAATGGACTACACCACGACATGGACTGATAGGCAATCCCATATTATCTCGATTTAATCTTATAATAGACTATGTCAATAATGCCGTCTACCTTAAGGCCAAGAAAAAGTATAACAGTGATATCTACTATAACCTCAGTGGTCTTACCTTATTTGCCTTTGGCCCTGAACTGAATAATTATTATATAAAATCAGTGACAGAAGGATCGCCAGCAGACAAAGCTGGACTCAGAGAAAAGGATATACTAAAACGCATAGGCATCATGCCCGCTAGCCTATACAATCTATCTCAGATCTATAGAAAACTCAGCAAAAAGAGTGGTAAAAAGGTGAAATTAGTAATAGAGAGAGATGGTAAAAAGATCAAAAAGACAATCTATGTAGACTCCTTATTAGATAAAAAGAAAAGTGTCTTCAAGCCTTGAGAGATGTAATCCGAAACCCCCTGTAATTCTTAGAGAATACAAGATATTTTATATTTGATTTAGTAGCGAAAAAACATATCTTTGCACTCCATTTGTAAAAAACCTAAATAAAAGTCATGTTTGCGATTGTAGATATAGCTGGACAACAGATGAAAGTAGAAGCTGACAAAGAGTACTACGTGCATAGATTAGATGCAGAAGTAGGTGACTCTGTTAATTTCGAAAAAGTGCTCCTAACTTCTTCAGGATCAGCAACTAACATAGGCACTCCACATCTTAGTGGTGCTTCTGTCAAAGCCACGGTCGTAGAGCATCTTAAGGGTGACAAGGTCATCGTGTTCAAAAAGAAAAGAAGGAAAGGATATAAGGTGAAAAATGGACACAGACAGCACTTGTCTAAAATCAAAGTAAACTCCATCAGTTAATTATAATCGACTAACTCAAAAGAAATGGCACATAAAAAAGGTGTAGGTAGTACGGATAATGGACGTGACAGTAATAGTAAACGTCTTGGTGTAAAACTTTTCGGTGGACAATATGCCAAAGCTGGCAACATCATCGTACGTCAGAGAGGTACAAAATATCACGCTGGCAGCAATGTATATATGGGAAAGGACCACACTCTCCATGCTAAAATAGAAGGTCATGTAGACTTCTCAAGAAGAAGACTAGGAAGAACCTTCGTCAGCATCCTACCTCTTGATAGTGCTCTCGGTGCTGCAACTAACGGCAGCAACAAAAAATCAACGTCTAAAAGCGCAGAAGCAAAAGCTTCTAAGCCTGCTAATACTGCGACACAACCAGCATCTTTCGCTGGAGCAAGTGCTGTAGGTGCAGCGGCGGTTACGACAACTACTACTGACAAAGCCTCTTCTGGCAAGCCAGATGATCTAAGAAAAATCGAAGGTATCGGACCTAAGATCGCTGAGCACCTAGGTGCAGCAGGGATCATTAGCTTTTCTGACCTTGCAGATGCATCGACGGATAAGCTCCAAGAAATTCTTACTAATGCTGGCCCACGCTACAAAATGCACAATCCTTCTACTTGGCCGCAACAAGCCGCATTAGCCAGAGATGGAAAATGGGATGAACTAAAAGTCCTACAAGACGAGCTTGACGGTGGTGTTGTAAAAAGTGGTGAGGAAGAGTAGTAACGCTTCACAAGTTTAGTTTTTCTTTAATCATAATTAGTCGTGTTGTTAATTCAACACAACAATCCTCTAGCAATGTTATTATATTGATTGCGTTATTATAATCAACGTAGATATTTAATGTCGATATAAGAGGATACCTATGAAGGACTATATTTTTCCTTGTCTCCTATATTCTTTCTTAGTTATATCCATTCCGAAGAATGCCTATACTCAACGCCTCATTTCTGATACTATAACCGCGTATACCTATGATGTTTTTTGCGAAGAAATTCTGGTTATAGAATATTTCGTACCAGATTCTATTTATGCTAAATATAAGGGTCGCACTCCGGAAAATGGTATAAAATACGAACGTCATAGATACCCTCTCGGATACAATAAGAAAGGAGAATGCTTTGGTTATAAGGATTTTATACTGCAAATAGGAGGTGAAAATTATGAATTTTCTTATCCTCAATATTCCTATGATATACGGAAGAAAGATCTTTTAAACGCACTGAAAGATGCTCAATTCTATAATGTAAAGACAGAGGACACTTTCGAACTCAAATACCACCTACTCAAAGTAGGTGGGTTACTTAACACGGACTAAAGTC
>JAHDFP010000013.1 GCA_020628095.1 Saprospiraceae bacterium | reverse complement strand
TTATAAATACTATGGAGACAGAGATACATGGCATTATATCTTTGAATCAACTACCTGTGAAAGAAACAGTTCTTGATTTCGCTAATAAGAAGATTAGTTTTTCGCTCTGATACAAAGGGCTATTCAGGAAAAATTTTTCCTTTGATGTGTTACTTTGGCATTGCCCCAAAGTAACCAAAACTCTAGTTCATTAAAAGGTCTTTTTGCTTTGCTCGTTTCCTTCCGCTCCCATATTCACTGCTCATGGGTTATTTCACAACCCAAGCCGCGGACGTAAATATACTCGCCCCAGACTGAATAATGAACGGTCTAAATACATCCTCTCAAATAATTGGTATTATGCTTGACAACAAAAATTTGCTTAAATCCCGGTTGGAAGATTCTATGCTACTACTGAACATGCCTGTAAAGAGTTGTTCTTTTTCTTCGGTTTATATAGTAAAGCTTAGCTGCGCAGCCTGTCCAGAGTATCTCCTATGTCACTTATAAGATCTTCTTTGTTCTCGATGCCGACGGATACTCGTATGAGGCCATCTGTGATTCCCTCTTTTTCTCTTATTTCTTTGGGTATGTTAAGATGAGATGATGTTGCTGGATGTAACAATAAGGTGTCCGCATTACCGAGGGTAGACGTGATACTACACAGCTTCGTTTCGTTCATAAATCTTTTGCTTTCCTCTATCCCTCCATCTAATTCGAAACTGAGCATGGCGCCATACTGAGACATCTGAGTAGAAGCCATAGTATGGAAAGCGTTAGTAGATAATCCAGGATAATTCACCTTATTGACCTTCGGGTGATTTAGTAGAAACTCTGCTATAGCTAAGGCATTATCCGAATGCTTATCCATACGCACGGAAAGTGTTTTGAGACCATTATGCACGAGCCATGCATCGAACGGGTTACAATTAGTTCCCATTAGCTTCATGTGATTCCACACTGTTTTTTTGTGTTCTCCGTTTTTTCCGATGATAGCGCCTGCAAGTCCGTTACCATGACCATTGAGGAACTTTGTTGTAGAATACACCACGAAGTCAACACTCAGGGTCAGAGGTCGTTGTAGATAAGATGTACAGAAGGTGTTATCTATACATGAGTGGGCCTTGTATTTTTGGCATAGATCGGCGGTTGCTTTTATATCTACACAGGAAAGAGTCGGATTAGTCGGTGATTCGCAGTAGACTAGTTTTATTTTGGGATTGGAGGATAAGGCATCTTCTACTTTGGAAAGATCGGAAAGATTAATAAAGTGTGATTTGATACCATACTTAGAGAGTATCTTGGAGAATATCTCCGTAGTACCTCCATATAGATTGGCTTGCGTGAGTATTTCATCACCCGATTGTAATAGGCTTGTAGCTAAGGTCATAATGGCCGATAAGCCAGAGCTCGTCATTATGCAAAATCCACTTTCCTCCAGATCTATAGTCTCCAGCGCCGCTAATTTTTTCTCGACCGAGGCGACCGTGGGATTGCCATATCGTGAGTAGACATAGCCCTCACTTTTACCAGTGAATACGTCGATAGAAGACTCTATATCATTATACGAAAAAGCAGAACTGGCGTAGATCGGTAAGATATGAGAACCACCATTGGGTGTTTCGTGATTTTCTTTTACACAAATGGTATCAAATTTTAGTTTTTTCATATATCTGACCGATGATTAGAAATATTTATTGGTCGCAATATACTTACCTTTGATCTTATATATGATTATGAGATTGCATTTACTTATTATCGGCTTATTATGTTTTTCTCATTTTTCGTTTGGACAAGAAAGTGAAGAGATAGAGGCTGAGGAAAACAGAGAGAATAAATATTATGTCGATCTATTTTATAATAGATTATTACCCATAAATACATTCGGCGATAATCTGGATCGCAACCTTAATGGTTATTCTTTATCTTATCTAGCAAGGCTCCAAGAAGGAAAACATAATTTTTTAGGGTTCAGTCTGGCGTATGCTCACATAGGAGATTCGTTCTCTGCCTTCGCTGATTCTGATGTGAGGACGGGATCTAATTTTGCCAGTCTCCAATTACAGATCAGACATTTTACGGATTTCTTCTTTTGGCGTGTTGAGCCGTTTGTGGATATGTCTTTTGGGCCACAGATTTTTTATACACAGACGACCACGACGTTTTTTGACGATGGCTCTGCACAAGTTGATTTTGACGAAACAGATGTCAATATGGCCTATGGAGTAGGTGTGGGTTTCACGATTCATATAATTGATGGATTCTTTATAACACCTAAAGTAACCTACACAGGCGGTACGGGTGTAACCTACCTTGTCAATCGGGAAGATGCTAATCAGTTTCCATTGGATAATTTTAGATCACAGACAACTCAGACTAACTATATTAACATACACGTCGGCGTGAGCTGGACCTGGTAACCAACTATTATGACGCTGACAAAAGAAAGTGACGCATACGAAATAAGAGAGATACTGGTAGATCCCGGTCAGATGCCTTATCGTATAGATAGATATCTTTTTGAAAAAATGGAAGGTCTTTCTCGCAGTAAAATTCAAAAAGCCATATCGGATAAACTGGTCGAGGTCAACAATAAGATCATTAAGTCCAACTATAAGATACAACCACAAGACCGTATACATCTTAAAATACCCAAGCAATACACCCAAAAAACAGAATTATTGCCTGAGGATATTCCATTAGATATCAGGTATGAGGACGAAGATGTTATAGTCTTACATAAGCCACCTGGGCTGGTCGTGCATCCAGGTATCGGAAACAAGTCAGGAACTCTGGTCAATGCTCTGGCTTACCACCTCAAAAGGACAGATCTACCAGTCATGCCTGGTAATGATAAAGAAAGAGCGGGATTAGTGCATCGTATAGATAAGGATACTTCTGGTCTTATGGTCGTCGCTAAGAATGAATCGGCGATGACTGCATTGGCGAAACAGTTTCATGATCATACAGTGGAGCGTACATATTATGCCCTAGTATGGGGAGATCCAGAACCAACTGCTGGACGTATAGAGGGCAATATAGGCAGACATCCCAAGGATCGAATAAAGCGTTACGTATACCCCGAAAACGAAGGCGGCAAACACGCCGTGACCCATTACGAGGTGGTAGAGTCGTTTTATTATGTGAGTGTGGTAAAGTGTAATCTGGAAACAGGACGTACGCACCAGATACGTGTGCACATGTCGTCGGTCGGTCATCCTTTGTTCAATGATAGACTATACGATGGCGATAGGGTCAGAAAGGGAACCGTATTTTCTAAGTATAAAACCTTTGTGGAGAATAACTTCAAGCGATTGCCACGTCATGCTTTACATGCCAAGACTTTGGGGTTTGTCCATCCCAAGACTAAAGAGAAGATGACCTTTGATTCTGATATGCCAGAAGATATCAATCTGGTCATAGAAAGATGGCGAGATTACTGTACCCACCAACGAACCAAAAAGAAGTGAACCCGAAAGAGAGAATTGCCTGCCTTGTCAAAACAGGCGAAATAATTACTAATGACCTTGCTCTAAGAGAAAATGCCAAGCAACAAGCCAAGTTGTACAACCCTTGGTTTACGGCTAAGTATGTTGATCAGGCTTTGGATACTCTGGTCCATTACTATCTGTCTGAGGAGGCTCTGACCGATTGGATGGCGAATTACGAAATGTCGGAGCATTCTTCTAAGACGGTCGGCCTGATATTGGCGGGTAACATACCCTTAGTCGGAGTGCATGATATAATATCTTCTTTCGTCAGTGGTCACTACACGATAATTAAGCCTTCGTCTAAAGATCGTGTCTTGGTCGATTATTTCTTATCCTGTATGAAATCAGCAAATGCCAAAATAGGGGACAGAATACAGGTCGTAGACCAACTCAAAAACTATGATGCCATTATCGCCACAGGTAGTGATAATGCCAGTGGGTATTTTGAGAAATATTTTGCGCATGTACCTCATATTATACGTAAGCATAGATCGGCTGTTGCCGTTGTTACTATGGAAGATACAGCGGATGATATTGATCTCATTGGTCGGGACGTGTTTGATTATTTTGGATTAGGTTGTCGTAATGTAGCTAAGGTCTATCTGGAGGATGGGGTGGATGTCGACTTGCTATTTGGTGTCTTATATCAGCATAAAGAAGTTATACACCATCATAAGTATAAGAACAATTTCGATTATTCTTCTGCCCTATATCTGATGAATAATGAGGATATTCTGACTAATGATTTCATCATATTGAGAAAGGACAAATCCCTCGATAGTCGGATTGCTTGTCTACATTATGAGTTCTACTCTGATCAAGATTATCTTATTAAAGATCTGCAAAATAGAAGAGAGACTATACAATGTGTGATTTCCGCTAAGCCCATTGGTGATTGGCCTCATGTAAGCTTTGGTGCGGCACAGTGCCCTAAGCTGGATGATTACGCCGATGGTGTAGATACACTAGCGTTCTTACAAAAAATATAGCCTCTCCTTACAATAAAAGTTTTTATACCAAGTTAGATTATGGTACTAACCAAGTAAGTATAAGCCAACTTTACCTCAACAAAACAACTTAACATGTATCGATTACAACGGATGTATATCCCGTTATGCTTGCTTTTTCTATGTAGTACAATGACCATTAGTAATGCTCAACAGTCATGGAAATTTGGAGTCGGACTAGGGCTTAATCAGTCCCGATTTACGGAGTCACTTTCTTCTCAGGAGCTCTTGCAGCCTAATCTGAATGTCGCCAAGATTGGATTTTCTACTATGATCAGAGCCGAGAAGTCCGTCACTAGCCAATTAAAAGTAGCCTTCACTCCAAGTATTAATTTCATCGGTGCTAGCTCAGACTTCTCACCTATTACAACAGATTACTCTGCAGTGACTTTTACTTTACCGGCACAACTCCATTATTTCCCTATTAATAATTTATTCGTCGGAACTGGTCCTGCTTACAGCTACCTGACTAACTTGTCTCTATCGGTAGAAGATATGAGCAATGATGCGACGGAGTTTGCAGAGCGGCATCTCTTAGAGCTCAGGCATTCTATTGGTTACATCGTCAAGGATTGGGTAGAAGTATCCCTCTCATATAACCACTCGATGAATGCCCTCCTTAATGCCGCAGTTACAGATGTCAATGGCAACCCGGTTGGCGATTATTCGATTAAGTATAATTACTTTCAGTTGGGTATCGTTGTGAGGCGTTAGTCGTATAATATATAATATGAGCTAAAATCGACTCCAATAGGAGTCGTTTTTTTTGTGGTAGAAGTTGTGTTAGACCTTTCTTCGATTATTCTCAGATTTTTATCAAAGTTTGACAGCCGTGCCGTAGGCGAATATTTCTATGACTTGCTTAGACCCAAACGTACCTTGAGAAATTGCTACGCGATATTCAAATTGACAATTGATTACACCATTTCCTCCTAACTCTTGGCATTTCTCTCTTAATTTTTCTTTGACACCTTCGAAAGCCATGTCTGGATTTGAGGATTTAAAAAAGCCTTCCTTGTGAGAATCCATAGCGAAAATAGCATCGATGGGTTCGTAATTCTGATTAATGTTTCCAGTAGATATTAAAATGCTCATGATACGTATTTTTATTTTGTAATCTTCTAATCTTTAGGTTATATATTCCCAATTAAGATCGGAGATAAGTTAATAATTAGTCGCTCTCGTATTCATTTCTTAGCGATAACGAGGTATAGCACTAAGCTAACGCGTCCAAAATACGTGCCAGTTGATTGTAAGCTGTCTCTATGGTCAGCGACTGTCTTTCTTTTTTAGCTTAAGAAGGGTTCGGATATTTTTTAGAGCCTCCCACAGCGCAATGTCTATACGGACGGCACGCCTCAGAATTACATTTGGCCTTCTCTGTTTTCTGCAATGACTAACATCTCAAAGTCCTTGGTTGTCAACTTATCTTCTCTGGAAAACTGCCCCAACTTTGCTCCAAAGATTTCGATTTTTTGGTAACCTAAAGATTTGAGTAGCCAACTAATTTCTGAGGGTATATAAAACCTCTGATTGCCTTCTTCATGAACGTGGACGTCGGTGTTCAGCAAGTTGCTATAATTTGAACAATTTGGAGGTTACTAATGTTATATTATTAGTGAAGACAAAAGACATATATCATTTTGTATTAGATGCAATCCCTCAGAAAAAGGACATTCTATTATATCAAAGATGGCTATCACAACTACAGAGGCCTTAGCGTTTGGTGCTAAAGCCACTAACAGCATATACATTTATTCCTAATAAATGATACCAGCATTGTTACCAGACATCTGGATATAGTTCTTTAATTGCTTCATATCTGCTTTAATACCAAATCGTTTGATTTTTATGAGACATATTATTATTCATTTTTTCTTTCTGACTGTTAACTGAAACTCATAGGGTTAGTTGCAAACTCTAACCGCTTCTCTCTTATTTTTTTTCTCACAAAATTTATAATAATATGAATTACTTAGGTATAGATGCCAAGCAATTAAAAGATGTGGCTTCACATCTGAATAAGCTACTGGCGAGTTACAACATTTACTACCAAAATTTGAGAAGTTTTCATTGGCATGTTCGTGGTAAGAGCTTCTTTGATCTGCACAACTTATTTGAGCAATATTACAATGAAGCCAAAAAACAAATAGATGACATTGCTGAGCGCATTCTTACAATTGGACACAAACCTGATGGAAGTTTGTATAAATATCTAGACAAAGCTGAAATAGATGAATCCAGAGATTTGCTGCGAGATGATGAGATGGCAAGACACATACTTTACAATCAAAGTGAACTCATCAAAATAATGAGGGCAGTTATAAAAGAGGCAACGAATGCTGAAGACGAAGGAACCGTAGATGTGATTTCTGGAATGCTTTCGCAGATGGAAAAGAATGCATGGTTACTACACTCATGGAATGAAAGTAGACAAATAGGATTCATTAACCGATTAAAATTATCAACGTGATTAAAAGTAGATGAATAGATCGCTCATCAGGAAATGGCATAACTTTAAAAAGATAATAGGATGAATAGATTAGATAATCTGAAAAAGTATTTGTTAAAACGAAGCGGTAATCCTAAATCATCAACGCTATTCTTAATAAAGGGTTACCTGTTCTTAACGTGCTTATGTCTATTCATCTTGATGTTACCATTTAGCAGGAATGTCGATATTGCTTTTGTCGACCAAGTTTTTTTTGCTACATCAATAGTCAGTACGACAGGATTGTCACCCATTGATTTTGGGGCATCACTTACTTTTTTTGGAGAGCTATCTGCATTATTCTTTATTCAATTAGGTGGGATAGGGTATATGGCCTTGAGTAGTTTTCTTATTTTAAAAGATAGTCCGCAATTACCCAAATTGTCAATGTTACTATTAAGACTTGAATTTAATCTTCCTGAGAGGTATCCTTTGCTGTCGTTTATTCAAAGCGTATTCGTTTTCACAGTTTTGATTGAATCTATTGGTGTGACTGTTTTGTATTTTGGCTTTAAGGATGCAGGAGTAGACCAACCGATGTGGTCTGCAATTTTTCATAGTGTTTCCGCATTCTGTACCGCTGGGTTTAGTTTGTATTCAGATTCGATGTCATCATTCCATGACAATGCCTTGATAACGAATACTATTCTGGTTTTGAGTATTCTTGGTTCAGTAGGATTTATTGTACTCTTAGATTTCTGGTTAAAAATTATCCGTAAACGAAAGCATGTCACATTGACTTCGAAAATTATTTTGATTAGCACACTATTTTACATTTTACTCGGAACATTCTTGCTTTACGTTTCTGATGGACTATTAATAGCAGATGGAGTAAATGGTTTAAAGTCTGCTTTTTTTCAGTTGGTTTCGGCGCATACAACTGTTGGCTTTAATAATTTTCCCATAGAGCATTTGAAACTGGGCGGTGTGCTAGTAATAATAGTCATTATGATTATTGGAGCATCACCTGCTGGAACAGGTGGTGGTATTAAAACCACATCTGTTACAGCATTAATTGGATTGCTGTACTCGATATTACGGAAAAGAAGACATATCACATTTTTCAAAAAAGAAATTCCAGCTCAAAAGATTTATCTTGCTATATCTTCAAGCATCTTCTATTCTGTAATCCTTTTACTGGGTACTTGGCTTGTCGTTCAGATTGATGGAGCAGTTTTTTCTTTTGACAACTTATTGTTCGAATGCGCTTCCGCGTTGAGTACCGTTGGGTTGTCCACAGGAATTACACCTGAGTTAAGTCCTATGAGTAAGCTTGTTATTTCTGTACTAATGTTTATTGGTAGACTGGGAGTGATGACCTTTGGTTTTGCATTAATTAACCAATCCCCGATGATGAGAGAAAAACCTAAAATTGAAGATATTGCATTATAATAAAACTATGATTATGAAAATATATAACTGTATTTTATACTTGCTAATTTTATTATTTGCAGGATGTGGTAGTCCTGACCCTAACGCTACGAAGAAAGGGGTAGATGAGTTAAAATCATTGGAATTGGATAGAGCCTTGTCCGAAAAGGATAAGAAGTATGAAGATGTAGTGTATGTGCCAATTTACTCAGACATCTACTTAAGTAGAAACGACCAAAGTTCATTACTCTCGGCTACTCTCAGTATCAGAAATACCAGTTTTAATGATTCTTTATTTATTTCAATAATTGATTATTATAATACCGAAGGAGACTTAGTTCGTAGTTATATAGACCAACCCATAGTATTATCACCAATGGCAACTGTCAATTACGTCATTGAAAGAGAGGATAAGTCAGGAGGTCCAGGAGCAAATTTTATAGTTAAAATGTACTCTGATAATGAGATTAAACCGCTTATACAGGCAGTAATGATAGGTCTCAATGGCAACAAGGGATTTGCTTTCTCAACAGATGGTTACTCTATAGAATAATATAAGGTGAAAGTCTATGAGTGAAAATACTAATCAGAAGAATGAGACTTTCAACTTAGAAGATATGATACAAATTGTAGTAGGTTCTTCTTTGTTAGTCGCGCCTGTGGCATTTTCAGAAGAGGCATGGCAACTCAGTAAATCTCTTCCTTTAAGAAATATTGTCTTTCTATTGATATTGTCGATAACCTTCATAGGTATGTATGTCTATCAAGGGATTTTCTCAGGTAATGTTGAAAATCGAATCTCGGTTTTTGTTTTTAGAATTTTTATCGACTATTTTATTACACTTTTGGTTGTATTAGTAATATTACTCGCTCTTGATAAAATTCCGTTTGAGAATCCAATTATTGCAATTAAAAGAATCATCATAATAGGGTTTCCTGCTTCTCTTGTGGGAGTTATTTTAGATGGTATAGATAAGGAATAGGTCTTCTGGAACAATTTGTAACATAGTAGATAAGTGGTGGATGGGAATAGATGGGAGAAGCTAAATAGCAGCGTATCAGATCAGATTCTTTGCTTTTTTTTAGAGTCGGTCATTGTTCGGTTCATAATACTGCTTGGATTTCCAGTCTGATTTTTTGGGTTGCTTGCACATAACGGGTAGGGTATGTGATATGTGTATTGACAAGAAAAAAATCCATAGAAAATGGCTGCTTCGAGGCGATTTTTATTTCGTAATAACATCATATCCACTTATTATGTGTCTGTCCGACCGCAGGGAGGATTATGCAAGACTAAGTGCTCTATGGTGTTACACATCCTTGGTAATAGATGATAACTCCATTAACCTCTCATAAGAGCATCACAAGACTAAGCATTAATAATAAAAACAGTACATTGGAGTAGCATCTTTACTTATGGGTGCATTTATTCTCTGAGCAGCATCTATGATGAAAAAACAAGAAAAGGCAGATCGTATAGCGGATATATTGGAGGAGTTATATCCTGAGACGCCTGTGCCATTGGATCATAGTGATCCTTATACCTTGCTTATTGCGGTATTGCTGTCGGCCCAGTGTACAGATAAGAAGGTCAATGAGATAACACCATCATTATTCGCTTTGGCAGATAATCCACATGATATGATCGACTTATCTGTAGATCAGATCAGGGAGATTATCAGGCCCTGTGGTCTTAGCCCTCGTAAGTCTAAAGCCATACATGGATTATCTCATATTCTGCTCGATCAGTATAAGGGTGAGGTGCCTCAGAGTTTCGAAGCGTTGGAGGCATTACCTGGGGTGGGGCATAAGACGGCTTCGGTCGTGATGGCTCAGGCCTTTGGTGTTCCTGCCTTTCCAGTAGATACGCATATACATAGGTTAGCTTGGCGGTGGACACTTAGTACAGGCAAGAATGTAGACAAAACAGAAAAGGATCTCAAGAAATTATTTCCTAGGGAGAAATGGAATAAACTACATCTACAGATCATTTTTTTTGGCAGAGAATATTGTCCTGCCAAGAAGCACGACCCCTACACTTGTCCAATATGTAAAGATATGGGGCGACGTGTTATGTTTAAATAAGCTGGATGAAAGAAAATAATAATTTTAAAAAGCATAATCCACAGCGACATTCACATTGCCATGCCAATTCTGACCGCTCAGAGGTTCCCATAGCCGATTTGTATCGGGACGGGTGACGGGATTTTTGAGTTTAAATCCAAAGTCGAACCTTATCAGAAAGTAGGTGAAATCCATCCTGATGCCATAACCATATCCGAGTGCCATTTGTTTGTAAAAGTCGCCTGATATTTTAGAATCTGGTCTGGCAATATTTTCTTCTTCGTATAGCGTCCAGACATTGCCGCCGTCAAAAAATAGACCACCCTCAAATCTCCAAAAGAGGTCAAAGCGATATTCCATGCTATACTCTATGAGCAATCCACCTCTCTGAAAAAAGATGTTGGAACTTTGATTGGTATCAAAGTAGCCGCCTGGTCCTATCTGCATTGGTCTCCATCCTCTGATGCTATTAGGTCCGCCGGCGGAAAATTGCTTAAGCCATGATACGATGTTGCTCTCTCCGAACGGTACGACAATACCCGAATGAAACCTTGCTGCAAACTGAGACCGAGAATTAATCCTTTTATATACGCGCCAGTCTACATCTAGTTTGACAAACTTAGAGAAGTCGATATCTTGACCGATGCCCCAAGTGCCTTGACTGCCTAATGCATTGGCCACCTTATTGGTCGTCCAAATCTCTAATCCTGAGGTTTCCAGATTGGACAGGAATACCCATCGCCATCTTTTTTCTCCTTCGTCTGACTCGTATCCATAGGATATATCTCTAAAAATCAAACCCGAGAAAAAAGTACTCTGGAAACTTCTCTCTAATAATGGATCTCTATCCAATCTCACTTGAAAACTATCCAATGCAATATTACGGGCATAATTAAGTCCGATTTGGTTTAATCGGACTCGATGATTTTTGGATAGCTTAAAATCGAATCCATAGGTCGTATTGAATGAGGATATTTGATAGAAGTTAAGGACGTCTGTATAATTGTATCCCACAGATATTTTTGAGGTTCCCTCTTCATCCAATTTGTCCATCGCTTTATCAGGAATGATTCCTAGCTTATTATAGAAAGGAATAACATTGAGTGGACGGGTGAATCGTGGAATATCCAATGTATTATTAAGTCCCAGGGTGAAGGTGGTAAGGATATCTTCTGCTGTATTGATCGCATTGAGATTGAGCTCCACTCCTGACTCAAAATTAAGTTTATACTTTTCTGAGCCTCTGAAAGTATTCCTGTTCTCTAATCCTATACTTAGACCAAAGCCAACTAGGTTACGTGCGGCATAATTGACATCGGAGTAAAAGGCGTCGACTCCATAGTCAGTGATATATTTCTTGTCATGTGGTGTCAGGAAGATTTGATAATCTATGACATTGGGATTATCTGGTGATATCGAAGGTGATATTTTATTGAACTTATACGTGTCCAAGCCATAGAGCTTACGCACGGTTTTGTCATAGTTGTTGGCCTTATAGGTTTCTCCTGATTTTAGGAATATTTTTTTGTCGATTATCTCAGGTTTTACCAGATATCGCTGCGACTGCTTATAGTATTTTTTGTTTTTGTATTCTTGGTATTGGAGATCATCTATACTTTGAAGTTGGTAGTAGTCGGTGTATATTTTTATTTCTCCTATTGAGAATTTGATATGTTCATCTATTTCTGCAGGTGGATGCAAGTTGAATCGTACATTTACCGCTTGATCCAGTTTACTACTATCACCTTCTATTTCTATGTAGTTGAAATTAAATCTGGCGTAGCCTTTATTCTGTAATACACTGACTATTCTTTGCTTTTCTAGGTCAAATGTATAGGCATCGATAGGATCACCCTTAGAGAGAATGGATTGAGATTGGATTTCTTCTATTTCTGGTGCAAGACTTTTATCTACTGCAATGTAGTCTAGTTCGTTGATTACATACTGGGTTTGTGGTGTGACATAGTAAGTTACTTCAGCGCGTTTGTTTTTGACTGTTATTTCTTTACTGACTTCGGCCGTGTAGAATCCTTTTTTGTTACGCAGATAATTCTGCATATTGATGGCACTTTGTTCTATTTTGAATGTATCCAATATGGCGGGTACCTCCGCAATCTTCTTCATGTTATACTCCTGTACGGAAGTTCTTGGTATGGAGTCCAGATTTTTGAAGTAATACCATTCTCTAGGGACACCTATCCAGGTTTTGGTGTTTGGTTCTTGTAGATAAAATTCTTGTAGCTCTGATTTGATATCGACAACATCCAATTTTGGGTCATTGGTCTGGACAATGATTGATATTTTGGAAAGTAAGACTTCGTCGTCCTTGAGGAATTTTGTAGTATTACAAGAAGGGAATGCAAAGGATAAAATCCATAGCGCGCACAGATACCTTACTAGCACAAATGATCTTAATCTACAATACTTCAAATGGTTTTAACTAACCGTGTTAAAAAATATATCCGGTCTCTACGCCTTCACAAGTACAGGCAAAAGTATAACAAATTCGTAGCAGAAGGTCCTAAAATTGCGCTCGAATTTATCAACGCCCAAAAATATCATATCGAATCCATTGTCTGTGTTCAAAGCTGGTACGAAGATCATATAGAACGATTGCAAAACATTGACGCCGAGACATATATATGTAATGAAAAAGAGCTATCTGGTATTTCGCAATTGCAAAGTGCTAACAAAGTATTAATAGTTGCTGAATCACAAAAGCAGGTTGCAGATAAGGCGTTATCCGATGCCCATAAACTCATTTATATAGATGATGTACAGGACCCTGGTAATATGGGCACAATTATAAGGATTGCCGACTGGTACGGAATAGAGGGGATAATTCAGTCTAGTAATAGTGTAGATTATTATAACCCCAAAGTGGTCCAATCAGCCATGGGTAGCCATAATCGCTTGATATTAGCTCAGCGCGGATTGGATGATCATATCCTTAGTCATCATCGGAAGCTGGCTATGGATCTCAACGGAACTCATATCGATGAGATAACCCTAGAGCAGGATAAGAGAATATTGGTATTAGGTAATGAAGGAAAGGGAATAACTCAAGGAAATCTCACACTCTGTGATGATAAGATTAAAATACCAAGAGTCGGCGGTGCCGAATCTCTCAATGTCGCAGTGGCCTGCGGGATTGCCTGCCACTGCATCATGAGATAACTTCCTATATTAATTTTATTATTTCTTCCTCTAGATTGTTCCTTGGATTGAGCGCGGCGATCTTTCCTTCTTTGTCTATAAGGAAGGTGGTCGGTATACTAGATACGCCATAATCTTTGGCTGCCGAACACTGCCATTTTTTGAGTTCGCTTACATGTGTATCCCATACCAATTGATCTTTAGCGATGGCATCCATCCATCTTTTCTTCTGCGCGGCGTTTTGTTTTTCCAGAGCTGCTGCGTCCAGGTTAGCTGGCATCCTTCGCGTATCCATTCCATCCAGCGAGACGCTGAATACTGTAAATCCTTTGTCCTTATACTTATGATAAGTCTCTACCACATGAGGATTAGCTCGTCTACAAGGTCCACACCAACTAGCCCAAAAATCAAGGAGTACGACATTGCCTTTAAGGTCTGATAATTTTTTGGTCTGACCCTTAGTATCAGCCATAACTATGTCAGGTGCATCCTGGCCTAATTTAACTTTATACTTATTCATCTGCTTGTCGTACTGCATTTTCATATTGGCAGCATATTCTGCATAACCCGTGGCGATATCGCTGCCAGCATAAGATGACGATAGTCTATCTGATAACTTCTTATATGCGGCGTGCTTAGATGGAGTAGCAGGCATAGTGCCTAGCGATAATGCCACACCGAGTAACGGATCAGCCGTTTCTGTTTTCTTTTCTATTTCTTGTCTGGTGGTATTCTGATTGATAAGATCGTTGATAGTACCTCTAAATTCTTCAGATAATGTACTACCTGTTATGGTATAACTATACTTATTGAGATCATTATAGTCTCCAGTGATATCTATGTTTTTTTCGGTGCCGTCTATGATGAGATCTATCCCTTTACTTCCGACTCGTAGACGATATAATCCAGGGTCTAATCCCTCAGCCACATTATAGCTGAATTTGCCCTTAGTCATCGCGACATCTCCCACAGATTCCATGGCATTCTGGAAAGTTTTTTTCGCTAAGAAGACCTTAGCTTCAGAAGTATTGAGAAGATTTCCCGATATTGTAACACCCTTCGGTTGCTGACAAGACATAATTATAACTGCCACAGCCAGCAAAAAACAATTGAATACAGATTTCATATTTAAGCTAAAATTTTAAACAGTTAATATATTAAAAAATTTAGTAATGTATTAAATAGGAATAAGAAAATCGTTTAATCAGAATATCTAATGTGTTATGAATAACAAATTATTGTCTTATAAGTGCCTAATTGTTCTCAGTTTGACATTATTAGTGGGTATTATGTCCTGTGGGGAACCTGAAGAAGAAATAACAGGGTCTTTTATAGCTGATGACTTCAGTGTGGTGGGAAAATGGTTTTATAGATATGTCTCTGGAGATGGGGTCATATTTGGTATACCAAGGAGTGATGTAGATGATAGTCCGTCTGGATATGTTGAGTTTTTCGATAATAATAATGGATTTTCCGATTTCGAATTAGAGTTATTGGATGCCGACTTAGGGAAGGAGGAGAATTTTCAATGGCGCTGGCTGGAAAATGACACACTCAACATAGAAGAATCAGATGGTCAGCATCAATATTGGACACTTAATTATGCCGATAACGATTCTATTAATGCGACCTGGGATATCAATATACTAGGCAATACAGCAACAATTAACGCCATATTTACGAAGTAAGGGTCTTATACTTAGACCTGATATACTGAGAGACCATATCTAATGCGGTCTTGTAGCTTTTGTTATTGTTGATAATCAGGTGAGCTTCTTTTTTATAGATCTCGATGTATTGGTTATAAGAAGGAAGGACATGGTTTTCGTACCTATAGAGGACATCTTCTAGTGGGTAATTCCGTTCTATACGATCACGTTTGATACGTCTTGATACTTTGATCGCTTCGTCGGCTTCGATATATAATTTTAGATCAAAAAGGTCTTTGATTTTTTCGTAGTGATAAATGAATAGACCCTCTACGACTATAATCTGAGATGGATCTATGACTAGTGAGCGAGACTCTTTCTTTTCGTTGTTAAATGTATACTCCTGTGTGGTTATCGGGTTGCCGCTTATAAGATCTTTGATGTCTTTCTCCAGACTTTGAGCATCTATGGATTCTGGAAGATCAAAGTTTTTTATCCCTTGATCATCAGTTTTCTGCTGTTCTCGTGGGAAGTAGTAATTGTCCAGAGATATAAAACTAACTTCTAAGTCTTTGACCTTATCCCGTAGATCTCTTACAAAACAAGTCTTGCCCGATCCACTTCCTCCACAGATACCGATAATATAGTGTTCTTTGCTCATCCGAGATAAAGCTAAGTCAAATTTAAAATTTTGACTATTTTCCTTCATTAAAAATTAATCAACCTAATTATGGGGATCATCAGAGGAATCATAGGCATCGTTGTGTTGCTTGGTATTTGTTATTTGCTCAGCAATAATAGGAATAGGATAGATTGGAGATTAGTGGGGATGGGTATTGCCTTACAGATGATTCTGGCCTTTGGCATGCTAGAGGTTGGTTTTATTAGGAGTGTTTTTCAGTTTGTGGTGGATTTCTTTGTTTTAGTCATTAGTGGTTCGGAGAAAGCGGCGATGTTCTTATTTGGAGAATTAGCCAAGCCTGGTAGTAAATATGGGTTTGCCTTTTTTGTACTGCCCACAATCGTATTTTTCTCGGCACTATCATCTCTATTATATTACCTAGGTATTCTACAGAAGGTGGTTTACTTTTTTGCCTTGATTATGAAAAAGACCATGCGCCTTACAGGGGCAGAAAGCCTGGCTGCTGCCGCTAATATTTTTATAGGGCAGACAGAAGCTCCTTTGGTCGTTAAGCCTTATCTGGAGAAAATGTCCAGATCGGAAATATTGACCCTAATGGTCGGAGGTATGGCAACGATAGCTGGGGGTGTATTTGGTGCTTATATGGCGATGCTCGGCGGAGATACGGATGAGGGGCGACAGTTATTCGGGATGCACTTGCTTACAGGGTCTATTATTTCTGCTCCAGCCGCGATCGTCGCGGCTAAGATGATGTTCCCAGAAGTCGAAAAAGATCCAAATGATACAACGATGGAAATACCCAGATCCGAGGCTGGGTCTAACTTCTTAGACGCTCTCTCTCGAGGAACAACGGATGGTCTTAAGCTGGCGGTTAATGTCGGAGCGATGTTATTAGCTTTCATGGCCTTGATCTATCTTTTTAATGATTTGGCCTTTAGATTGGGAGATCTCTTAGCGGTCAATGATGATATAGCCAGATCTACGGATGGTAAGTTTGAGGGACTGTCGCTGCAATATATTTTAGGGTTTTTCTTTGCACCTTTTGCTTGGCTGATCGGCGTTCCGACTAACGAATTACTTCTCGTAGGTTCTATGCTCGGCGAAAAAACAATTCTCAACGAATTTGTAGCCTATAGCTCTCTGATGGATTATAAGGCGGCAGGTCTTTTATCAGAGAAATCAGTGCTCATTTGCACCTATGCCTTATTGGGCTTTGCCAATTTTGCATCTATAGGCATCCAGATAGGCGGAATCAGTGCTATTGCACCAGGTCAACGTCATAATTTGACAAAATTTGGTATAAAAGCGTTGATAGGAGGTACGATTGCGAGTCTATTAACTGCTGCAATTGTCTGCATGATTTTGTAAACTTTTGGAATTATTGAATTGTTTAATATGTATTTTCGCGAAAAATTAAACACATTAAGAAATGAAAAATCTTTTATTGATCTCTTTTTTGTTAGTGGGATTCACATTAAATGCACAAATAAAGACTCCCGCGCCTAGTCCAAAAGCCAAAGTATCTCAAGATGTGGGTTTGACTACTGTAGAGTTAGAGTATTCTAGACCAGGTGTCAAAGGCAGAACTATTTTTGCTGCTGATGGATTGGTTCCTTTTGATAAGTTATGGAGAACTGGTGCTAATCAGGTAACAACGGTTTCTTTTTCTACTGACGTCAATGTGGGTGGATCTGACCTCAAAGCTGGTAAGTATGCTATCGTTAGTAAGCCAGGAAAGATGAGTTGGGATGTTAACTTTTATGCACATGACGGTAATTACTGGTCATCTTATGTAGAGAAAGAAGCGACGGCTACTGTATCTGCAAAGCCTATGAGTATGGGTGACATGGTAGAAACTTTCACTATGGCTGTCAATAATATTACTGATAAGTCTGCGACACTGGATATCATGTGGGACAAGACAAAAGTGTCAGTACCGATGACTATGGATGCCCATGAGACAGTTATGGCGAGTATAGATAAAGTGCTAGCGGGACCAGCTCAAGGTGATTACTACTCTGCAGCTACTTACTATCATAACTCAGGCGGAGACCTTAACAAAGCCTTAGAGTGGATTAATATTGCAACAGCTGGTGATTCTCCTAGATTCTGGCAAGTACGTAGAAAGGCACTTATCCTTGCTGATCTTGGTAAAAAGAAAGAAGCGATCGCAGCGGCTAAGAAATCTTTGGAACTGGCTACAGAGGCAGGTAACGAAGATTATATCAGAATGAACGAAAAGTCAATCAAAGAGTGGATGATGTAATCACCCTTTTCTAAGATAAAATAATAAGCAAAAGGCTGTATCCATTGGGTGCAGCCTTTTCTTTTGGTCACTAAACAAGGTTTCATATAGAAATAAAGGGCATTGATCGAATCTGGACTAGATCTTCCTAGTCATGTTCTAATTTTGCAGCTCAGTTACGTTAATTATCAGCTATGAAAACAAATCTATTACTAGGTGTGCTAATCATCTTATTAGCACCTTCGCTAGCCAATGCACAGCAATATCAAGTAAAGGGACTAATCCAAGACGAGAATAATGAGCCAGTCATATACTCTAATGTCATTTTTCTCAATGCGGTAGACTCATCTATGGTCAAGATAGAAGCGACTAATGATGAGGGGGAATTTTTGATTGCAGGTGTCTCTGCTGGAGACTATTTTATAAAAATATCTAATCTGGGATATGAGGACCTTATTATACCTGATATCAGTGTGAGTAGTCAGGATGTCGATTTGGGTACATATAATTTGGTTGTTAGTTCTGTGCAGTTAGAAGCAGCGACTGTTGTGGCAAAAAGACCATTGATCGAGGTAAAGCCAGATAAGACTGTATTCAATGTACAAGGCACAATCAATGCGGTAGGGGAAGATGGACTGGCCTTGCTCAGAAAAGCTCCTGGGGTTCTAGTAGATAATAATAACAGTATTACCGTGCTAGGGCGTTCTGGTGTTTTGTTCTATGTAGATGGCAAAAGACTCCCACTGGCTGAAGAAGAGTTAACTAATTATCTACGAAGTCTTACTGCAGAACAAATAGACCGTATAGACATTATCTCTAATCCTGGAGCCAAATACGAAGCAGAAGGCAATGCAGGCATTATAGATATAAGGCTAAAGAGAAATGAAAATCATGGCGCCAATGGTGGAATCTCAACTACTCTAAGACAAGGGAAGCGCACGAGATACAATGCGAGCCTCAATGGTAACTATCGCAACAGTCTGATGAATACCTTCGGCAGTATTTCATATAGTGGAGGAATTTATTACGAAGACATTGCATTCAATAGTACTCAGAATGGCTTGCGACTTATGGAGTCTACTGTGCTAGATCAGGATAGAAAGAATATAAATCTACGTATCGGGACGGACTTCTATGTTGCCAAAAATCAGACTTTCGGTTTTTTGGTTAACACATATACTAATGATCTAAAAAATGAAACGGATACAAGAAATGTTATTTCTCTGCAAAACCCCAATGCTTCAGTAGATTCGATTCTTATCGCTGAGAACAATTCGACAGGGACCAATAATGGTTCTACTTTTAATCTCAATTATGTCTTCGATAATAGCAACCAATCATTAAATGTAGATGCGGATTATGGTCGTTATCGTAACGAGAATTACTATATACAACCGAATACTTACTATGACCCGACAGAAACTAATGAACTGACCAGCATCACCTACGAAAACGATACCCCTGTAGAAATAGACATCTACACGTTCAAGGTAGATTATGAGACTAATTTTTTAGGTGGAAAATTTGGTGTAGGTACTAAGCTGAGTCAGGTCAAAACGGATAATGGATTTTTATTCTATAATGTGCCTGAGCGAGTGGCGGTATTCGATGAGAGGCGTTCTAATATATTTGTATATGACGAAAAGGTGTATGCGGGCTACGTCAGCTATAATAGAACACTTAACGAAAAATGGTCTCTATCCTCTGGATTACGAGTCGAGCAGACAGATGCCACTGGTGACTTACAGGCCTTTCGCTCAGATCTACAAGAGGACCCCGTTATACTTGATTATACTAACTTATTCCCAAGCCTGGGTTTAACTTATCAGGTAAGTCAGGGTAACACACTCGCTTTCAATATCGGTCGCCGTATTAATCGGCCAGATTATAATGTGCTCAATCCATTCGAATGGCAACTAAGTGAGATAAGTTTCAGCAAGGGTAATCCTAATCTACAACCAGAAATCGTTAATAACATAGAACTCGGTTATACCCTTAAATGGCGCTATAATTTCAAATTAGCGTATAGCGTTACCACAGATCAGATCACGCGACTTATCGGTCCCGATGATCGTGATGTCAGAGCAAATTTTATTAACTGGGATAATCTAGCGGAGCAACGCATACTTAGTTTCAATCTAAGCGCTCCTGTCGGCATTACAGATAAGTTGAACTCCTATTTCAATGCTAATCTATATCATCAGGATAACCAAGCGGATTATGGCAATGGTCAGGTGATAGATCTACAGACTTTGACTTTTACCCTTTATCAGCAGCACAGCTATACTTTACCTAAAGGGTGGTCTGCGGAATTGTCGGGATGGTATACCACGCCAGGTATCTGGGGTGGTGTATTCAAATATGATTCTCAGTGGGCACTTAATCTGGGCATACAAAAGAAATTGCTCAATGACCAGATGAATGTCAAATTATCATTCAATGATATTTTCTTCCAGTCTTGGTGGAGCGGCGTATCAGAATTTAATGGTTTGATATCAGAAGGTCGTGGACAACAAGATAGTCAGACAGTCGCACTTAGCGTCAGTTATAATTTCGGAAACCAAAAAGTAAAGTCAAGAAATCGTAAGACTGGTATAGAAGATGAGGCTGGAAGAGTAGGGGGTTAGTCTCTGCATTACGTAATGGATGTAGGCGGTGTTTTGAGAATTATTTTGGGTTAGAAAGGAGTATAACAACACGCTCCTGTTGTCTATTAACCTAATGGGTGTAGCTCCTTCTTCGTATCGAAGTGGTATACATGTATCTTAAGTTGGATTTCTTCTTCTTTCAGGACTTACGATAAGCTAGTATATGTCTTAACTTTTCTCTACACTGGTAGAGTCATGGCAATAAGTTGTAATTTAGAGTACACGGTGTTATCCTATTTTTTATATAAATCATAAAAGTTCAGATGAATACCAAGATGTTTGCTAGGCTTATAACTATAGCCCTTGTGGTTGTTTTGTGGTTTTTATTAATATCAGAGTCTGATTCTAGAGGTCTGCTCTATGGTTTTATCTTCGTGATGGTAGTCCTGTTTATTCCAATCCGCTTTTTGATTGAGTATTTAATCGTCAAGCCAATTGCTTATCTTATAAATGAATCAAAAAGGCGAGAAGAGAGGAGGGCGTATGTAGAAAACTATGTAGATAGACTTACTAAATATGTCGGAGAGGAAGATACCCACGTGATAAAGATATCAGAGTACTTATATGATGATGAGGATATCACCATACCTGCTCAACTATCGGCAGAATTTTCTATAGATAACAATTTCGAAATAAGGTATTATAAGGGTGAGTATTTTAGAAAAGGCGAACCTATTTTGTTTTTCTTCAATACGACTTTCGTTTATTCTAGTACTGGAAGCGTGGCGAAGTATTATATAGCTGCGCCATTTGATTGTAAGTTGATTGATATCAAAAGTTCTGCAGAAATTCTAGATGATCCTTTTTCTAAGAGCCAATATATTATGGCAATTAGGGAGATTAGTGAAAGTGAACAGCAGTTAAAAATAGATAAAGTCACCTCAGCTGTATGGGGTGAAAACGAAATCAAGTATGATTTCTTTTACCAAACTGATAGCCATAACCCTAAGAGTCATAAAGTATTATTAAAAGAAGACCCTATTACTAAGGAAGTAACCATAGATCTGTCATATGCTCATAGAGGAATATTGTTGCGGTTTTTTGATTTGAAATTTTATTATGAGAATGGTCTATATCATATAGAAGCAACTTATCTCAATAAGCATATTGTACTTAAGGAAAATTCAAGTCTGACATTTCTCTTTGATGATGATTCTGTTATAGAATTAAAGAATGAAAAGCGTGGATACAGATATTCTAAGTCAAGTGAGGGGGTTATCTATAAATGTGATTTTCCGTTCGGAAATCAACTCATAGAGGCCTTGTCTTCTAAGATGACAAAGATGATAAGATTAGACCCCATAGGTTATGATCATCACAAGGATTGGACTCTTAGGCAGAAAGGAAGTTGGCCAGATGCTACAGGCGAGCAAAGAGATCTTTTCATAACAGGGAAAGTCATCAAATATGTCGAGGATAATAACCTAAAGAGTGTTGAAAGATTCTAGGCTACCTCTGAATATGGCTTCTTGCGTTTGAAAAAAATGAACTTAAGTTATGGGTCTAAGAATTTCTTAAGATAACAACTATTCTTTTGTAGCATGCGGAGAGATCCTTTCTATAGTTACCGCCATTATAATCACCGCCATAGCACCGATAATGTTAAGCCACAGGTAAGGCACTATATCCGCAAAGTAAATGCATATAACAAGTAGCTGCGCGATAACACCAGCTATGAAAACGGCACGAGCTTGGACTTCCTTGATATAAAAAGCAACTAAGAAGATACCGAGTATCGTCCCATAGAATATGGAGCCTATGATATTGACGAATTGTATGAGGTTTTCATGTAATGCCGCAAAGGATGCAAATAGGATGGCAACAACTCCCCAAAACAGAGTAAGCATCTTAGAGGCTTTGAGGTAGTGTTCTTCGCTGCCTTGTTGATTGATGATTCTTTTATAGATATCTACAGTGGTCGTAGAGGCTAGAGCATTGAGCTCTGAAGAAGTGGACGACATCGCCGCAAAAAATATAACCGCCAATAACAAGCCAATCAAGCCATTAGGCAGATGCTCCAGTATATAACTTATGAATACATAATCTTTGTCATTGGTTTCCAGAGTGCTGTCTGCTTTCTCTATAAGACCGCGTACATTTTTTCTCAGTTCTTTTTCTTGGGTTCTTATACTTTTTATGGACTGTGATGCTTCTTGGTACGAAGTTTTATTGCCTGAGCGATGCGCACTTATGAGTGAGGCATGCGCCTCTTTCTTATCCGCCAGCAGGCCAGTATATGTTTTTTCTAAATTATTAAAATCACTCTGATAGTCAGAGGCCCTGACTTGCTCGACAACATTTTGATTAAAGAATATGGGAGCATCATGTATCTGATAAAACAAAAAGACCAAGACGCCTAAAAACAAAATGAAAAACTGCAATGGTACTTTCATCATACCATTCATAATCAGACCTAATCTACTTTCTCTTATAGATCGTCCTGAGATGTAACGCTGTACCTGTGATTGGTCTGTACCGAAGTAGGAGAGGAACAAAAATATGGCCGCCATACTGGTCCATATATTATACCGTTCGCTCAGGTCAAACTCGAAATTAAGTACGTTGAGTTTCTCATTGGCTTTGGCGATGAGGAGGTTTTCTTTCAGACTATAGGTCTCCGTAATATTATTGATAAGCAAAAAGAAAATGACGAATAGACTCAGTAAGATGACTGTCATCTGATGACGGTGCGTAACGTGGACGGCCTTAGTACCTCCTGATACTGTGTATAAGATGGCGATGACGCCAGTGGCTATCGTTGTCATTTTGAGATTCCAGCCGAGCACAGAACTCAGTATAATCGCTGGCGCATAGATGGTTATACCCGTCGCTAACCCACGTTGTACCAAAAATAGAAATGAGGTCAGTGATCGTGTCTTGAGATCAAATCGGCCCTCAAGAAACTCATACGCCGTATAGACCTTCATTTTATAATAAAGGGGAATGAACGTAATACAGATTATTATCATCGCGACGGGCAACATTAGATAGAACTGGGCGAAACCCATTCCATCATGATAAGCCTGCCCAGGCGTAGATAGAAAAGTGATAGCGGATGCCTGCGTTGCCATGACGGACAATCCGACTGTCCACCATTTGGCCTCGTTACCACCGAGTAGGTAGCCTTCTATATTTTTACTCCCGCGTGTTTTCCATATCCCGTAACCCACAATAATGGTCACTGTAGAAAATAGTACTATCCAATCTATATTATTCAAGAGGCTAGAGTGAATTAAAGTAAAGGTAAATAGTAAGCACAACCAAGATATTGACTACGATCACGAGAATATACCAAGTGTTCCAAGACCGGAATACAGGGCAAGAGTCATCCGTCGTATTCTTTACTACATCTGACATTATGGTCTCTTATTATCGCTGGACAAGGCGAGCATGTTCGCAAAGATTCTATAAGCCCCAGGTACCCCTGCTGGTAATTGCCTAAACCATGATATAGAAGAATACACAATGTGCCCATTGCCATGTTCTGCAATAAGCAAACTCCCGTCAAGTGGGTCTTCGCCTTTGTCATTGCAAGAGATAATGGGTTCGTATTTTTCGTCCCATTCTTCTGGAAAATATAATCCCCTTTCTTGTACCCAATTATCAAAGTCAGCCGATGTTATTTTATTCGGTGTATTCATGACTTTATGTTCTGGGTTAATTATTCTGATCTCCGCATATTCGTCCGTTACTCTCTTACGTGATAGCTTAAGAGGGTAGGGTGACAGATGCTCAAAGTTAAGCCTCCTAGATGTGTTATACTGTGTGATAAGCGTGCCCCCTCTTTCTGCATAATCGAATAGTGCCGCGTTGTATAATTTTAGTTTGCTCAGCGTGTTATAGGCGCGTATACCGATGACGACGGCATCATACTGATCCAGATTAGTCGTCGTCAGAGCATCCACTTCTAATAGGCTGATATTATATCCTACATTAGTCAGGCACTCAGGCATCTTATCTCCTGCACCCATTAGATATCCTATATTCTGTCCGCCTTTTTGCATCGGGACTTTGACGATCTTTGATTCTGAGGGTAGGAGAATGGTCTGTAATGGTATGTGATCGTAATCTATGTTGATTAGATTTTTGTTGTGGCTATTTCCATCTACGACGATGGAGGCTTTGATATAAGATTCTGATACAGACTTAGGAGGCTTAAGCTCGAAAGCGAAACCCTTTTCTTGTGATCGGATCGCCACGTCCACTTCTACGGATTGCGGCGCGACAGACCATCCGTCAGGCACTTCCAGCGTCAACGTTCCTTGCAAGGCATCTTTACCTGCGCGGACATTAACGGTAAGAGATTGTGCGTCGTCATTAGCAAATAAGTACATCTCCTTGTCAAAACTCAGTGTCGCAGGTGGTATCACCACGAAAGGTTGCCTAATCTCTCCTTGTGCTGGATCAACATATCTGTAATTGACTTCTTTAGTGATCTCTATCAGGCGACCTTCCACTAGAATATTGAATGTTGCGCTTAAGGCACCAGGACTCTGTGGCGTGGTTCTTAGTAGTGGGTCTTCTACACTATAGATGCCTAACTCTCCCTTCTGATCCAACCAGTATGGATTAGAAAATTTTAGATCATCAGAGATATTAACCTTATGGAACCACTTGTTCTGCGTATTAGTCTCCAGAGGTTTTTCTTCTGTGACGAGATTTTGATTGACGTGGACGCTTTGCAACTGTAGATGGTAATCGCTTCTATTAGTCACTTCTACCGTGACTTCCGTGCTATCTCCAGTCGTGGCTTGCTGTGCTTCCGCAGAAGCCTCGATGTGTAATCCTGTGCACGCGGCAATAATATTATTGAGATGTTCTTCTTTTATAGGTTTCCAATGTGGGTCTTGAATGTTCTGGAGTAGGTCATGTACTGCTAATAGGTCAGGAACAGACTTGGAAGGATTTCGGAAATCATAAGTTTCTAATATCTCAGCCATCTTGTCCTTGATCTGTTGACCTCCTTTGACTCTGGACCAACTTGTATTGACACCATCGAATAGGTCTTTACTCCCATTTAGTTCTTCTCCTTTGAGCGGTTCTAACCATTCCATTTGGCTACCTCTGCCACCTGCACTACCGAATCCCTGTGAGCGGTGCTTACTTCTGGCTAAGGATGCAATTTCGTTATTAGAGATGCCTCGGCTGGGGTAATAGACACCTGCATCGACAGGCACTAGATGACTTTTGTCAGCTTCCGCAAATTTGTCGCGACCTCCATAAAACCACCAAGAGGTATTCATAAATAATCGGGTCGGTTGCCATGTGCCGTATTCTTTAGCTTGATTAGGATACACCGTCGGGTCATTAGATAGATCGAAAGCCTCCATAGATAACATGGCTGAGCTGGTATGATGTCCGTGTGTCCGACCCGGCGTCCTATGGTCAAATCTATTGACTATAATATCAGGTTTGAATGTGCGTATGACATAGAGGATGTCTTCCATGACCTTGTCTTTGTTCCAGATTTTTAGCGTTTCGTCAGGATGCTTAGAGTAGCCAAAGTCATTAGCTCTGGTAAAAAATTGTTGTCCACCATCGGTAGCTCTTGCCATCTGTAGCTCTTGACTCCTCAGTACGCCTAATAGCTCTCGGATTTCTGTGCCGATCAGATTTTGTCCACCGTCGCCGCGAGTCAGCGAGAGGTAAGCCGTGCGAGCATGTAATCCGTTAGACAGGTATGAGATAAGTCTCGTATTCTCGTCATCGGGGTGTGCCGCGACATAGAGTGCCGTCCCTAGAAAATTAAATTTCTCTAATTCCTCGTATATCTCCGAGGCATCAAGTTGCTTGACCGATCCCTGCGCAGACAAGGTCTTATGAAATACTATGGAAAGAAGTAAGATTAAAAATTTATTATATATAGACATGATCTGATTAGCTGATAACTTAAGATATAATGTAGTGGTTTTTTAGGCTGGCATTTTGCATTCTTCCTCTGGCTTTTTACCGCAGACGGTGCAATCGCCAAGTTGGTTTTTGATCATCGGATTATTAGTCGCACAAGTCCCTCGGAACTCCTTGCCCGTAAACAACTGCCTTATGTTAATCAATGCAAAGCAGATCAAAAAAACCGAAAATATGATGATGAATGTAGAAAGTAGGCTGTTCATTGTATTATTGTACTTTATTACCTAAAACGCTAAGATACTTTAATTGGTTTAAGATGGATGTCCGAGCAAAAGCATTTATGAGGTTGGTCAAGATAATGGATGAGCTACGCGAGCAATGTCCCTGGGACAAAAAGCAAACTATCCATACCCTCAGAAAGCTGACCATAGAGGAAATGTATGAGCTGGTCGATGCCATCTCTGATGATGATTACCCTGGTATCAAAGAAGAAATAGGCGACATCTTCCTGCATCTGGTTTTCTATGCCAAAATAGGCACAGAAAAAGGCGCATTCACACTAGACGAAGCCCTCAATGCGATCTGTGACAAACTTATCAAGAGACACCCCCACATCTACGGAGACACCAAAGTCAGCTCTGACGCGGAGGTCAAAAAGAACTGGGAACAGATCAAGTTATCAGAGGGCAAAAAATCAGTCTTACAAGGTGTCCCCAAAGCCTTACCTGCGATGGTCAAAGCGTATCGCTTGCAAGAAAAAACGGCGACCGTGGGCTTTGAGTGGGATCATATAGATCAAGTCTGGGAAAAAGTAGAAGAAGAAACCCAAGAACTCAAGGACGCCATCCAAAACGAATCTCCTGATAGGGTAGAAGAAGAATTTGGCGACCTATTATTTGCCTTGATTAATTATGCGCGCTTCCTTGATTTAGACCCTGAGGCGGCCTTAGATAAGGTCAATAAGAAATTTAAAAAACGATTTGAGTATATCGAGGACAATGCGCCTAAGTCGCTGGCGGAGATGAGTCTGGCGGAGATGGATGCGTTATGGGAGGAGAGTAAGGGGCAATAGAAAATAGTTTTTTTTAGAAATATTGACATTTTGGTTATTTCATTATATGTTTGAGAACAACTTTCATTAATGTTCTTGCTCGATACAATAGCACATCGGACTTCTATAACTATACATTAATAAGGTTGCTGTCAATAAGAAGATTAGATTTAATTCTGGCTTTTTAATGAATATATTTTTAAACTGAATTCCTGATGATGAAATACAGATTATTAATAGTATTAGGTATTGAACTTATATTTAATGGCTTTAATTCTTTGAAATTGCATTGTAACGATAACTTCTGGGATTACAATCATTGTTTACAAGAAGTACACTTTGGTGGTATAAAAGGAGATAATTATATATCAATTACAAAAGATGATTCTACTGCTGATTATTTAGCCCCTCATTTCGTTCAGATAAAACCAATTTGTTTAATAGGAATGGAAGGTACCGTAACTGAAAAAAAACCTGTAGCTTATGTAAGTGGTACGAGAGCTAGAGTTTTAGCCAAATTTCAAACTGATTGCCCTGATAACTTTTTTATTAGAGGGGTGGGTCCATCGATTGAATCTGGACAAATAATATTCGAAAAACAATCCGTCAAAGCGGAGTTTGGACAAGTAGTTTACAGTTGGACATATTCTGACCGCATTTTTGTCAAAAATATTGTGAAATACTTTGAAAAATTTAGCATAAGTTGGCAGGTTTCATTGGACGGTTTAGAATGGAAGGAGATTGATAAAAGTGAAAACAGGTTATACGTCACGTATGATGTCCCAGAAGACCCAATTGCAGGAGAAGAGGGAACTTCTATACAATATAGAGATGGAATCGGATACGAGTGGTTCGAAAGTTTGCTGCATATTACTTGCAAGAATGCAGATTTAAAGAATAACAAAGTGGATATATTAAATGCAATTTGGAGTGATTTTACTGATAATAAAGTAAGAAACGCCCATGGAGAATTGCTCTATTATTACAATACCTGGAATTTGGGTTATAACTCTACCACTACGGGTTTTTTATTATTGCATAAAGACGGAGCGTGCTATAGTTGGTGTTCGTTACTAATTGATGCACTTAAGATTCATGGGATAGATCAGGCTAATGACATTGTTTTGGTGAGAGCTCCACCAGGAGGTAATTTTCTTATTCACAAGTGGAAATTATTAGAGAATCCATGGAGGAACTTTAACACAAGCAATACATTGTGTGATTATGGTTCCGATTCGTATACAATAGTATGTAATACGGAAACGGATGAGGTCGTTAAGCAAGTTGGTACGCGCTTTTATTATGAGCTTTATTATACTGAGATACAAGATGAAAGAGGTCTGATAGGACAGAGTGCTGCTAACCCAGAGTCTTGGTTTAATGAGCATTGCTTAGTTTATCTTGATTTTATGGGTAAGTTCTACGATCCATCGTATGGGAAATCATATGACTCTATAGAGCAATTCAAGAATAGTGCTATTCAACTTCATTCTTGTTCTACTCATAGATTAAGCGAGTCTTGGGGGGCTGTGTCAGATCCAGATAGATTGTTTCATCCTACTTATGACTTTAATGGAGATGGTCTGGTTACAGATTTACCTTTTATGCATGAACATCGATTTATGACAGATTTATCCAAATTACAGCTGTCAACTGAAACTTATAATAGATAACCTTCAAAATAATAACATGAGAAAATTGTTTTATTTAGTACAAGTATTATTGTTTAGTTCTTGTATTGGTTTTGGTCAAAATTATTTTCAACCGCGGGCAATATCGCAGAATGGAATTATAAGTAGAGTAATTGTTAATGAAGATTTAGACAATATAATATTAAGACAAAAACCCTTGAATAGCAATATAATCGATGTTCAAACGCCGATTTGGAATTACACAGTGCTTTCGAATAATCCTATACCATGGTACTTAAGAGATGATAGGTTATACTATATTTCATTTGATACTAAATTTAAAGGTTTTTACGATCTGCGAATCCATACAATTGATATGTTGAAATTAGTATCTAATGAAATTGTATCACGTACAGATATCAAATCATTGGATTCTGATCCTTTGGATATATATTTTCTCTCCAGATTGCATAATAGAGGCTTCTTTAAGGAAGACTTTGAAGAGTTGTTTTACGATTTTACTGTAACACGTAAGAAGCAGATAATACTAGCTAGCTATTATAAAGAAGAACTCTGTATGTATGAAAGCGTAGAGGGAAAATTGACATTGGAATTTTGTGGTTGTTCGAGTGTAAAGTTATTCCCCCCCTTTCAATTATTTGTTAGAGATAATTCATTATCCGTAATTGATAAGGCTGAAAATGTTTTCAAGGTGTTTGAGACGGAACAAAATAATTTTAATGTTGAAAAACTTTTTTTTGCCACTCCAAAGACAAACAGAAATGAATTGTTGATTCAAAATTAAACTTCCAGAAATATTGTATTATGACAAATCCAATCATCGTGATAAGAATTCTTATTGCATTATTAATCACTTGTTGTCGTGCCTACTCTTTTTCTCAAGAACCACTAACTGTTAGTATTTCTAACTCAACGGTTTTACACGACTGTCAGAATGGTAGAGTTGATTTGAGTATAAATGGTGGCTTTTCTCCTTATGATATTACGTGGTATGATTCTAATGGAGAAATCGTAAAGCAAGTTTTTGACATTTCTGGAGAAAATAATGAAGAAGATCTTCGTTCTGTGCCAGAAGGATTATATAGCGTAGAAGCAACAGATGCTTTATGCGGAAAAGCTTCCACAGAATTATACATTGAATGCGATTGCATTACAGATTTAAATTATTCACAAATGAATAACTGTAATGAAGGAGAGGAAAATGGGACAATCGTTTTTATAAATAATGACTATAACTTTAATTGGGATCCAGATGTGCCAACAGGTCAATTCTTAGGTGATAATTTTCATTATGCTCATAGCTTGCCTAATGGTCGATATTGCGTTACAGTTACTAGGAATTTTACCGAGTGTAGTTCGGAAAGATGTTTTGAGATAACGACAAGTGATCCCATAGAGTTTACTAATGTAAATATTCAAGGGGTTTGTCCCAATGGCGATTTAGGAGGTATTTCTTTTGATATTTATAATGGAGAAAGAGAGCATAATTGGTCTGGTTATTGGCCCATTCAGATATCATGGGATGATACTGACGAATTTAATCGGACTAATGAGAGACAAGACCTTTTTCCAGATGTCTATTCAGCTACTATTTCTGACGGTTGCTCTTCCGCTTCTATGGATTTTGAAGTAGGCTGGGATTGTGAGTGCCCCGAGTTTAATGATGTGCAGCACATCATTGCTTACGCTTGCTCGGATGCTGGAAACGAAGGGCAAATTACAATTCTTAGTCATAGGGAAGAATTATTTGGAATACCATTTTTTGACTTTACTTGGTCTGGAGATCATACATTCAAAACTTCTCCTGATGGAAGAACAATAACTAACCTTAGACCAGGCAACTATTCAGTTACTATTAGTCATAGATTTAGTGATTGCGAGGTGATTAAGAATTTTTTTGTTGGTATCGAGAAGCCAATTGAGTTGTCTTTTCAGGAGATTACTAAATCATGCAGAAATCAACCGACGGGCAGAATAGAAATAGAATATACGGGAGGGTCTAATACGGATGGTGTTTCTTATCCTGGGGTTGTCGTATGGGATGATATTCCTACTGGTAGATTGGTACGCGAAAATTTAGAGGCTGGAGTATATTGTGTGGCTATAAGTTCTAACTGCTACAAGGACAGAAGATTTTGTTTTACTGTAACCGATTATGATTTATCAGTGACATTGTTACCTTCTTACTCGCCAAATACTTGTGATCAGCATGAGATAGAAGTGGAAGTGGACGGAGAAAACCCGCCATTTCTTTATAACTGGAGTAACGGTAGTATTAAGGATAAAGCGGTAAACTTAGGTTTTGACACATATACACTTACTGTTACAGATGCCTTAGGCTGTACAGCGGAAGAATCTATTGAGTTATTCCCGATAGAAATTACAGAGACAATTGATGCCTGCGCCAATATCAATGACGGCAGTGTAAAAATTGAGATTGATAATCCTAACAATCTCATTACAGATGTTTACTTCGAAGTGGGTGCACCATGTAATGATTGTGGTAACGGTCAATGGCCAATGACCATAGGCGACAATTCTAATCCAATATTAATAGAACTTGATGAACTTGCAGGTAACGAACAATACTATTTGAATATTCTACAGCAGACAGCAAGCGGAGAGATTTGTAATTATCAGTTTCCATTTTTTATAGGTGAAGAGGACTTTACTAGGACCTATTCCTCCCATAACCCACTAATGGTAGATGGAGTGGAGATAGATCATATTTACGAGTGTATTTATGATATAGTTTGTAGGGATACCGAAATTCAGAATGGTGTTGTTGAGCCAAGTCGCTTCGAAATAAATGAGAGTTGTGATGATAGTAAAGATTTTTGGGGTACAATAGCAACTAATATTAACCCTTTTGGTAATTCTTTAGATTGCGGTTCTGCAGATGTTTTTTGTTTCGATGAGCTTATCGAAACTTTTGATATTGATGCGGAAAAAATAAGACAGGGAGAGCATGATGAGCTTTTACAACGTCACGGTGAATCTTATGGAAGTATGAACTGGGAAATAGATTTGTGTGCACAAGTATTTGTGTGCCCTCAAGATCCTTTTTGTTTCCAAAATGGTTGGGGCGGTAACGTATTTCATGGTGATCATGTTGGTAATGTTCGTTTAGATAATGGCTGTATAGTTGTTAAATGTAGACTTGCTTTATTTTTTAGCAATAACTATACGATATGTGGTCTTGATTTTCTGCCAGAACATTGGAATTTGTATACGCAGGGTTCGATTTTTAATATCAATATCAATATTAATGATGAAGAAACAATTGAGGAACATGGGTTCTTTGGTTCTTGCGAACAAAGGTCTTTTAATTTATTTGGTTTATGGACTAATAGAGAAAGATATGAAGAAATGGAAGAATTTGAAGGTAGCGAATTGGAGGCTTATTTGAGTGAAGAAAATTTGGAGGAGTATCTTGACGCAATGAAGTGCGCTGAAATAGTGATCTGCTTGAACGATTTTTCAGTGCATACGATACCTGATTTAGAAAATTCGGATTGCGAGGTTTTTGACATAGATGATCGTCCTAATTTTTCGGGGGTTGGTGAATTCTTTCATTCTTGCGAATCCATAGAGGGGCAAATGAATGGTACACCTGGGCTTTGGGTTGCTTGTAATTCAGATAATCCTCAACCAACATTTATTAGTCTTGATGCTGATGATTACATTACAGGACTTCATGATGATTGTGGACAAAATTCTGAGGAGGTTCAATTCGTAACTTCAAAGTCGGAGAATACTTTGTTTAGTACTTTTGGTTTTTCTACAGATGGCTTTGGTAGAAATTATCCTAATGGAATTTATAAAGGCACAAGGTCGGAGTCACGTTATTATCATCACTTAAGAGAACGAATATATGAGTACACATACTCTTGGAATATTTTGTATTCTTTTGAATTGTCAAAAGAGGGTTATGGCAACTATATTATAGGAGATTCTATTCAATCAAATAGATTTCAACTTTTGAGTGGTGACCCTACAAGTTTTGTTGATAATGTTCTTCACTCTGGAAATACTCTTGAATTAAACAATTATTCGTTTTATGGTGAGGAAGATTACTTATTAAAAGGCTCTTATGAAGGAGGACTTAGTATAAATAGTCAACTTCTTTCTGGAACAATTGATGAAGGAGACTTTATGATGGAGATTAAAAAGGATGGAAGTTTTGGCCAAAGACATTTTGTTAATTCAGACAATTTCCTTTCAGAGCCAAGCAAGCATTCTAATTCACTCTTCTATAATGTTATTTCAAATGATCAATTAATTAACGTGGATGGTGTTAGTTATAGTTTTGATGCTGGAACTATACTTGAAGCAGAAATGAAAAGTACTGGATTAGAAATTAATTCTGATGTGAAGGCCACTGGCACACTTGAACTTTTGAGCACTGAGTATAATTCGGATAAATCAAGGAAGTACTATTTATTTAGGGGAACAGGTGATTTATACTATAAGAATTACAAGAGATTTGGTACAAGCGAAGAAAAAGTTATTCTTTTTGAGATTGATGATAATGGAAATTACCAAGGTTCTAAATATATAGATATTCCTAATATAAACTCTGTTGTACCCAATATAGAGATCGACGAAAAGGGCAATATATATATTGCTTTTAATGTCGGTGATGATCCTTCTGTAAGTAATGAAAACTTACCTAGTCCTACTGGAGGAAATGACATAATTATTGTAGAATTAAACTCATCTAAGATTATTACCGAGACATACCATTACGAAACAGTATCGAGGGAAACAGTTAAGGATATATTTTATTCTAATAAAGTATTGTTCTTTGGAGGGGAAATAGAGGGTAATAATACTTTCGAAAGAAAGATTGGGGACATGACTTTCTATGCTTTCAGCGATAATACTAAGTTAGGGTACGTCAGTTATATTAACTTAAGGGAAAATGCCGGTGAGCCTATCGATTGTAACCTTGATTGTGAAGAATTTATAAATTTTATTCCTAATGTTTGCGGTGCCTCCTTGGAGGTTTCTGGTCAAGATGTAGATAATTATTTTTTGATTATTGAAGGAGACAATGGTTATTATAATGAGGTTGGTTTTCTTAGTGTAGAGAGTTACTACTATAATTTTGAAGAGGAAGGGGTGTATACTTTTTATCTTAAAGCAGCCAATGAACCTTGCAAAGATTTGGAGTACTTAGTAGTTGTGGAGAATGGATGTAATCATTTAGAGGATTTGTGCAATTCAATAAATACTAGTGCTAGCGGAAATAGTGACTGGTTTGCTTCATTTGTTTCGGATGGCTATGGGTTATTAACCATAATATTTAACTCTGCAACAGTCCCAGATCAGTTAATTGTTAGAAAAAATGGTGCAATAGTGGTTGATTCGTCTCCATATTCAAGGAATTTTACTCAATCTCAAGTTGATTCGAGCTACCCTGCTTGCAATGCCATAGGTGGTTCAGGACAAGACTTTATTGCTGAAATTTTTGTGGGAGAAAATGACAATATTGATGTTGAGGTACTGGCAGATAATTGTGGTATTGGCAATACTGTTTGGTACTTAGATGCTGAATGTTCAGGATCTTCTAATATTGGTTCAATTAGAATTAATACTAGAGAACGGGAAGTAGAAGATGATTATCTAATTGAAAATAAGAGAGTTCTAACCGTAAGACCAAATCCTGTTACCAATATATTAAATATTGAGTCGAACTTCAAAAGTACCTTTAGTTTGGAGATTTATAATTCATCTGGAGAATTAGTCAGTAAAGGACTTGTTACCGAAAGTATTCACTCTTTGGATGTTTCAAGTTATGCTGCGGGTGTGTATTTAATAATGGTCAATAATAGCCAAGAATCAATTATTCAAAGATTTATAAAACTTTAAGTAGGCAAAAAAAAGGGAATCAAAACTGATTCCCTTTTTTCATTGCTTTTCTTTTTAGTTAGAGCTTTCTTGGATGATTTTTTTGGCGAGGTCGAGTATCATGGTGTTTTCTATATTGACAATACCGCCATTGGGTCCTGGCTGGACGTGTTTGCCGGCAATATCACCGTCATCATAATCACTAGCTCCAAAATAATTTCTTACTGTCTGTTCATCTAAGTTTAAAGTTTTGGCTATCCTACTTACACTGCCAGTTGGTAAATTGTGTTTGATTTGTCTTAATTCGTTATAAGTAATATTCATTTAGTAAGATTTTGGATGAGCAATAAATATTTCACAAAATTGAAATTATGTAAATTTATCCTAAATGAAAAATCGCGAACGCAGAATATTATATCTGTAATATTATTTGCAGAAGATATATATGATATTTTATATATAAGACCTGACTAGATCTCTTGCAATTTCATATTAAAAGCATCCGATACCCCTTTATGCACCACATGACCATTGATTACATTAAGCCCTTCTTTGAGTCCTGCATCATCTTCGGTCGCTTTTTGCCAGCCTTGATCAGCTAATTTTATTGCATACGGGAGCGTCGCATTAGTCAATGCAATGGTGCTCGTATAAGGAACGGCGCCAGGCATATTAGCCACACAATAATGTACTATATCATCGATGATATATATAGGCTTAGCATGAGTGGTCGGTTTGCATGTTTCTATACATCCTCCCTGATCCACCGCCACATCGACGAGTACGGTGCCCTTATTCATATCCTGTAGCATCTCTCTTGTTATGAGGTGCGGCGCTTTCGCGCCGGGAATAAGTACCGCGCCCACGATGAGATCATGATACTTTATGGCTTTTCTGATATTATATTCGTTGGAGTACTGAGTCATGACATTGGCGGGCATGACATCTGAGAGATATCTGAGTCGCTGGAGATTGATATCCATGATGGTGACATTGGCTCCGAGACCAGCAGCCATTTTAGCCGCTTGTGTCCCGACGACACCACCTCCCAATATCAAAACATTAGCTGGCGGTACACCAGGTACACCACCTAACAGTATACCGCGACCTTTCATCGGTTTTTCTAGATACTTGGCACCCTGCTGTATAGCCATTCTACCAGCCACCTCAGACATCGGAATAAGCAAAGGCAGAGAACCGTCAGGATTAGTGACCGTCTCGTAAGCGAGACAGACGGATTTGCTTTTGATCATCGCATTAGTCAGTGGGCGAGAGGAGGCAAAATGGAAATAGGTGAATAGCAACTGGTCTTTTTTGACCAGGCTATATTCTTGCTTGATAGGCTCTTTGACCTTGATGATCATTTCCGCCTTTTTGTAGACATCTTTTATCGTAGGGAGCATCTTCGCTCCTGCTTTTTTGTATTCTACATCTGAGAATCCTGATCCTTCTCCCGCTGTTTTTTGGACAAATACCTTATGTCCTCTCTTAGTAAGTTCTAATGCACCAGCAGGGGTAAGAGCAACACGGTTTTCGTTGTTCTTAATTTCTTTAGGAACACCTATAATCATTTTGGTTAGGTTGATTAGTTATTAATGATAATGTAATAATAAGGAAAGAAATAAAAACTCACATGATGTGATGACAAGAATAAGAAAAGTCTATTTATAGGTCAAAAAGCAAGAGCGGGAATAGCGAATTATTTTCGGTAACGGCAATAAAAAAAACCCGTGGTACCACCCACGGGCCTTACTCAATTTAATAACCAAAACTCAATACTCTCTACTGTCCAAATAATATGCCAAGCATTACGATTTTTCGTAATAGGTTACTTTTTTAACAGTTGGATCGGATTGATTGATTGATAATCAAGGGTTTATATATGAGGCAATGGCTTATTAGTTGGTCCAAAACAATAGGTTGTTGTACCTAATTATTCCCTTTCTGTCTTTCTTCTCGGTAATACAGAGCAAATGTGTCTGATTGCGGGTTGGCCATGTAATAATCTCCCAACGCTAAAAGAAAAACTAACTTTGTAAAAGAAAATATGATATATGAGCTTATTCCAAAATTCTGTCTTAAATAAATACCTCAAAGGAATTGATTCCGAAAAGGCAGAAAAAGCTTGGAAAGCATTCACAACTCATTTTCATAATCCAGAGATTCAAGAAAACATAAGAAACTCCAAAGAAGAACAGTATCAAGGCGAATTTCTAATTGATTTGTTCGTAAACGTTTTTGGATACGTAAAGAATCCTAACCCAAATTTCAATTTAACGACCGAGCTCAAAAACATCAAAGGGGCAAAGAAAACCGATGGTGCAATACTACAAGAGGACAAAGCAATAGCAGTCATTGAATTAAAAGGAACAAATACAGTCGATCTTGCTAAAGTTGAAAATCAAGCATTTGGATATAAGAATAACCAACCAGGTTGCACCTATGTGATTACCTCGAACTTAGAAAAACTACGATTCTATATTGATAATGCTGTCGAATATGAAGAATTCAATTTATTTCAACTAACAAAAGAAAGATTCCATACTCTTTATTTATGCTTGTCTGAAGAGAACCTATTAAAAGGTATTCCCAAGCAAATAAAGGATGAATCACTCACACGTGAAGAAACCGTAACCAAACAATTATATAAAGATTATTCACAATTCAGGAATGAGATATTTGACGACATACAAAAACAAAATTCTGAGTACGATAAACTGACCTTATTCAAGAAGACTCAAAAGCTACTTGATCGGTTTCTATTCATATTCTTTGCAGAAGATCGCCTTCTTTTACCTCCAAACTCAATAAGAGAAATCGTTACCCAGTGGACTGATTTAAGAGATAAATACGATGAATACCAACCATTGTATAGCCGATTCAAAAAGTATTTCGGATACATGAATACTGGTTACGAAGGGAAGAAATATGAAATCTTTGCCTACAATGGAGGTTTATTTGCACCAGATGAAATTCTCGACTCAATAAAAATATCAGACGACTTACTTTACAAACATACTGTCAATCTAAGTAATTACGATTTTGAAAGTGAAGTAAGTGTAAACATTCTTGGACACATCTTCGAACATTCACTTACAGAAATCGAAACAATACAAGCTCAACTTGAAGGACAAGTAATAGACAAGAGCAAAACTAAGAGGAAAAAGGATGGTGTTTTCTATACTCCCAAGTATATAACTAAATACATAGTAGATAACACGGTTGGAAAACTTTGTAATGAAAAGAAATCCGAAATAGGAATCGACGAAAACGAATTTGATAAAGAACGTAAAGGAAGGAAGCTACTTTAAAGAAGCTCTCCCAACAATTAGATGATTATAGAAGCTGGTTACTTCAGATCACTATATGTGATCCAGCCTGTGGAAGTGGAGCCTTCCTTAATCAAGCTCTTGAATTCCTGATAGAAGAACATAACTATATAGATGAACTAAAAGCAAAACTTCTTGGTGATGCTATGGTATTCTCTGAAGTGCAAAACGACATTTTAGAAAATAACATTTTTGGAGTCGATATTAATGAAGAAAGCGTAGAAATAGCCAAGCTATCATTGTGGTTGAGAACTGCGAAAAAAGGAAGAAAACTTACTACTTTAAATTCGAATATAAAATGTGGCAATTCACTAATTGATGATCCAGAAGTTGCAGATGATAAAGCATTTAATTGGGAAGATGAGTTTCCTGAAGTTTTTGAAAATGGAGGGTTTGATGTTATATTGGGAAATCCGCCTTATGTAAGGCATGAGCTTATTAAGAACTATAAAAAAAAATTTAAAGACCAATTCACATCTTTCCAAAGTACGGCAGATTTATATGTTTACTTTTTTGAAAAGGCCATACAAATACTTAGACCAAATGGATTACTCGGTTATATCACGGCCAATAAATTTATGAAAGCCTCTTATGGTGAAAATTTAAGAAAGTTTCTACAATCTTATCGACTATATCAAATTATTGATTTTGGTGAGTTGCCAGTGTTTCAAGATGCGGCAACATTTCCAGCCATCTACTTAATTTCTAACACTGAAAGAAAACCTATTGTAGATTATTGCCAAATTGAAAATTTGAAATTCAGTAATCTTGAGGTTTATGTAAAAGAAAAGTCAATTCAAATTTTCACAAAGCACTTAAACAAAGAACCATGGCGTCTTATTTCTTCAAAAGATTCCATAATTATAGAAAAAATGGAAAATATATCAACGCCATTACATGAATTTATTTCGTCAAAAATTTATAGAGGATTAGTCACAGGGTTAAATGAAGCCTTTGTTATTGATATAGAAACCAAAAATAATTTAATTGAGAAAGATCCAAATTCTAAAGACATTATAAAGAAATTTGCAGTTGGAAATGATATTAGAAATTATCATGTAAATGATAATAATACCTTTTTAATATTTACACCAATAGGGGTAAATATTAATAACTACCCAGCAGTTTTTGAACATTTATCACAACATCAAGAAAAGCTAGAGAAGAGATGGGACAAAGGCAATCATTGGTGGGAACTCAGAGCCTGTGACTATTATAGTCTTTTTGAAGAACCAAAAATTATTTATCCTGATATTGCAAAAGAAAGTAGGATGGTTCTTGATGAAAATAACTTTTTTATGGGCAATACTTGCTATTTCATTCCAACACAAGATTTTAGTTTACTAGCTATATTAAATTCAAAGCCAATTTATTATTTCTACCAAAACGTTGCAACTGCTTTAGGCAATGCAAAAAAAGGTGGACGGCTTAGGTGGTTTACTCAAGACGTAAAAAATCTTCCTATACCACCTATTTCTGGCGAAATTAAAAGTACTTTAATAAATTATTCAACAGATATTCAAAGTCAGTATCATAAATTATTGAATATAAAGAATAAATTTATTAGACTTTTTAGTAGAAAGTTTCAAGTGGAGAAATTATCTAAGAAACTAGAAAACTGGCAAATCCTAGTATTTCCAGAGTTTGTAAAAGAGTTAAAGAAAAAGAAAATCAATTTGGGTTTAGCAGAAGAAACAGAGTGGGAAGATTATTTTCTAACCGAACAACAAAAAGTCCAAACTCTCCAATCCCAAATTGATAGATCCGACAAGGAGATAAATCAAATAGTCTACAAACTATATGGCTTAACAGAAGAAGAAATAAAGATAGTGCAAGAAGCCACCACATAGTCATGCACACTGCCGTCCTCTTACCTGCGGGCGACAGAGAGCATGTCAGCATACCCACAAAAGATCGAATAAATGAAAAATTAGTAATCATACAAAAGGAACGCCAGTAGGTAACACTAGCGGCTATTAACATACTATCGACACATACTTCGGATACGTTAGAGGTGTTTCGTACCCTTAAAGATTGCAAAGAAAGAAAAAGTTACGCCCCAAAGGCTTTACAGAACTACCAAGGGGCAGACAGGGTTTTAGTTTAGATCAATTCGCACCTGATGCCAAGTTTTATGGACCTTCAAGCAGCATATCTTTCTCCCTTCGCGAGACACTACATACCATCATCCGTAAGCCCTTAATCCAAAGAATAAAATACGAATAACTTGCAAATAATTTGATTTGGTCTCATATTCGAATAAATAACGAATAAAAATCAAATAATCGTAATGGAGTCAAAGCTCTCATTCAATTTCAAGACTAATCAAGAAATCCTTAAAATAATAGGTTTTATAGATGGCTTTCAGGGTAAATGGAAAGAAATAGGAGGCAAAGAATCGAGATACCTCAATGAACTTAGACAAATTGCAACTATAGAAAGTATCGGATCTTCGACAAGAATAGAGGGCTCAAAAATGTCGAACAAAGAGGTGGAGGACTTTGTCAACTCAATCAAAATAGCCTCATTCAAATCAAGAGACGAACAAGAAGTATTTGGCTATTACGATACATTAAATTTGATATTAGATTCTTTCGAGTCAATCGACATCTCAGAAAACCACATTCATCAACTGCATAAAACGCTTCTTAGTAAAAGTAAAAAAGACTCGAAGCATAGAGGTAAATACAAAACCTTATCGAATAAGGTCGTAGCAAATTATCCAGATGGTCGTCAGAAAGTAATTTTCAATACGACTGAAATACATCTTGTAGAGTCAGAAATGAAAACAATAATTGAATGGACTAACAGCGCTATTCAAAATGAAGAGGTTCATCCTTTAATAGCAATTGCGGCATTCATTTATGAGTTCTTATCAATTCATCCGTACCAAGATGGAAACGGCAGATTGTCCCGTCTTCTCACAACATTACTGCTACTAAAGTCTGATTATGATTTTGTCCAATTTGCTTCTGTAGAATACGAGATTGAAAAACAGAAACAGGCCTATTACAAAGCGCTGATGGCAGGTCAAAAGAATCGATATTCCAAAAAAGAAAAGATTGACAAATGGGTGTTATTCTTCTTGACAACACTTAAAACCACAATCGAAAAGTTAGAATCTAATTATCAGTATATAAAAGGAAAAAAGAGCTATCTTAATCAAAGACAAAAAGATGCTCTCGCGTATATAAGAAAGAACGAACCAATTAAAATTAGTGATTTAGTCAATGCTCTAATTGAGTTTACGCCTTACATTTTAAAGAAAGACATGAAATACTTGGTTGACGAAGGACTGATTAAACGAATAGGCAAAGGCAGAGCAACTACATACATCATAAATGAAAAAAATAACTAAGGGTATTATGCTGTGATAAGGGAATCGCTCTTTCGTCTGGACTTCCAATGCAACGAATCCGTGACTAGAATAAAATAAAGAAACGGCAAAACCAAGAATATTTGTAAGTTCAACATACTATGACTTAAAGTACATTAGAGCCTCTTTAGATAATTTCATAGAACCTTTAGGATACGATTCAATACTTTCAGAGAAAGGTGATATTGCTTACTCAAGGAAAGAAGAAATTTCGCCCAAACTCTTTACCGATCTACCATGGGGCAGACAAGTTTTCCAATTAGATTAATTTGTTCCTCATACCAATTTTATAAAATCCTCAAGCAGTATATATCCGACGTTGAGAGTCAAACATGATTAAATATCATAAGCAAAGCAATTAGGTATAAAGAAAACTCTTAATATAAAATTGACTTGTATAAATTTGTTCTGGGAAAGTATTCTTAATCAAAAGCTTACACGATGACCACCACACCAGAACATGACGCTCGCATTGCCAGCTATACCTTCGCAGAGATATATGCGTTGTATGTCAACAAAGTGGAGAAAAAGGAAAGAACTAAAGAAGAGCTGCATCAGGTGCTAGAATGGCTCACAGGTTATAATGAGAAAAAGTTGAATGAACTTATAGAGGAGAAGGTGACGATAGCGACATTCTTTGAGAGGGCCGATCTCAATCCACATGCGCATCTGATCAAAGGCGTTATCTGCGGTTATCGGATAGAGAATATAGAGACACCCATAACCAAACAGGCGAGATATATGGATAAGCTAGTCGACGAACTGGCAAGAGGACGGAAGATGGAAAAAATCTTACGAAAGCCGTAAGTGACAGATGGCAAGCCCAATGCCGATAAGATACATGGCGTATCTATAAGTTTACCTTTGACGAGATAAATTAGAATGAAAACGACCTACCAAATAATCTTCATATTATCCTGTGCCTGCCTGGGAAAAGGCTGGTCTCAGGACACTGAGATCAATATAAAAGAACGATTCCAATATCATATCAATAAGGCACAATCTGAGATCACGGTGGATGGTGTCATCCACGAAGAGGAGTGGGGTGGATATGAGGTAGCGACTGACTTCTGGCAGAAGATACCATATTTTGACTCATTGGCTAATCCAAAGACGGAAGTGAAACTCTGCTATAATGATGATTATCTCTATGTCTCTGCCAAGTGCTATCAGAAAGATTCCTTCGTCATTACCACGCTCAAGCGTGATGTCTATTGGCCTAATGATGGATTTGCCGTAGTCCTAGATCCGCTTAATACGTTAACTAATTCTACTTTGTTTGGTGTATCGGCAGCAGGAGTACAATGGGATGCGACACGTACATCGACGTCTGACATCTCTTCCGACTGGAGTACCAAGTGGTTTGCAGAGGTGTCTAAGAGTGACGGATATTGGTCTGTGGAGTTAGCTATACCTTTTAGGGTGCTGAGATATAAAGATGGTGTTGAGCATTGGGGTATTAACTTTATCAGAAATGTCGCCTATGTCAATGAGTTTCATAATTGGACGGCGGTGCCAGAGGGGTTTTGGCCTCCCGATGCGGCTTTTGCGGGGACTTTACAGTGGGATGCCGCACCACAAAGAAAAAAGTCTAACTATAATCTGATACCCTATATATCGGCAGGCGTATCTAAGTCGCAGGACGACGAGGTCGATCTCGACGCGGACTTTGGTGTGGATGCCAAGCTGGCGGTCAGCTCGGCTTTAAATCTGGATGTTACCTATAATCCTGATTTTTCGCAGATAGAAGTAGATGAGTTAGTGACTAATCTGACACGCTTTAATATAGCCTTGCCAGAGAAAAGGACTTTCTTTTTGGAGAATGCGGATGTCTTTTCAGATTTTGGTGGACCAGGTATGCGTCCTTTCTTTTCTAGACGTATTGGCCTTAATCAAAATCTTCAACCTGTTCCAATACTTTACGGCCTGCGACTTACTGGTAATCTGGACGAGGAGACACGCATCGGCGTGATGAATATTCACTCCAGATCGACGGAAAATTCTTTGGCTCAGAATCAGACCGCCATCTCTATGAAGCGGCAGTTTGGGCGGTCTTTTGTGCAAGGACTTTTTCTTAATCGGACCGCCTTTGATGGTGGTGAGGCAGTCAGTGGAGATTATGGGCGCAATGCCAGTATAGAGGGTGTGTATCAGTCGGATAATGGACAGCAAGTGGTCTATGGAGCGATGCATCATTCCTCCAAGGAGGGTATTACAGATGATAATCTAGTGTTTAATTTTGGTGGTGCTTTCCAGAATGCCAACTGGGAGTTATTTACAGATAACTTCGTTTTTCAAAAGAATTATTTCGCCGACATGGGCTTTTTTGCGCGTGTCAATAATTATGATGCCGCGCGTGATACGACGATCAGGGTAGGGTATAATTCTTCTTACTCATCGCTGGAGTATAGATGGAGACCGCGAGAGAGCTGGGTGCGCATACATCGTATCGGTGTGGAGAATCTGACTATCTATAATGATGATTGGAGCTTTAATGAGCAATATAATAGGCTCAGGTATTTTGTCGTATCTAAGAATACCTCCGAGTACCGACTCAGGCTCAACTATAATGCGGTGCAATTATTATTTCCGTTTTCTTTTACCAGTGGAGAGCCATTGCCTGCCGATCTGTACAGAAGCATCGATGTCAATGCAGAGTACGAATCTGATCGACGTAAAGCGCTATCCGTGCAAGCCTCGGTGAGGACAGGAGGTTTTTATAACGGTAGACTGAGTAGATTGGATCTATCAGCTAATTATCGAGTGCAACCCTGGGGTAATTTTTCTCTGGGTTATCAGTGGAATGATCTTAGCTTTCCTGATCCCTATGGTGCAACGACCATAACGGCCTGGGTATCCAAAATAGAAATTGGCTTCAATAGGAATCTTATCTGGACGACGCTATTCCAGTATGTCGATCAGTCAAATTATATGGGTATCAATAGTCGATTACAATGGCGGTTTTCGCCGATGTCGGATATATTTCTGGTTTATGTGGATAATTATGATGTGCTGGATGGCATGATGGGCGAGGCTACTCGATTATTATCCAATAATCGGGCTTTGGTGTTTAAGATTAATTATTGGTACTGATATTTGGTTAGGTTAAACAAAACGATGAGTAGTTATTTCGAAAAACTTATTTCAGCATATTTAGAACAAATGGAGTCAACTAAAGCGGTGAAAGATTCGGCAATTGAAGAGGCCATCAAAATTGTGCAATTTCAGTCTCAAAAATTAGAAGATATCAGAAGTTATTCAAATGATTCAGAGTATATGCAATGGTATAACACAACAATAAATCTCTTTAAAACATGTTTAGTCTCAGAGTTCTATAGTTCAATTAAAAATCCAAACTTAAGCTCTTATCGGTTGACAAAAGTTTACTATGTTGACGATATGAAACCAGTAATGAGAAACATTCTTGATACAATTACTGAATTTCCAGATAAATGTCTTCTTAAAAAGAAAGAACAAAAGAAGCTTGGTTCAAATTCGAACTCAGAGTATAAAATCTACATATCATCAGATGTCTATGAAAATACGAGAGGGTATTTGATTAAATTGTTTAATCAAATAAATCTAACCTACTCAGCTGACTGCTTCGACGCATGCGCCTTATGCATGAGAAAATCAATAGAAATTTGCCTGATTTTGCTCTATGAAGAAAACGAGGAACAAGACTTAATTAAAACGAGAGGAGATTATTTTCCCCTAAAAAAAATCATCAATTATACAGAGTCCAATAACAAATACAACATTAGTTCAAATTCTTCTAAAACGATGAAGCGTATTGTAGAGTTTGGAAACAATTCTGCTCATTCTATATACTATTCCTGTGGCAGAAAGGATTTAGAAGGAATTAAAGTAGAGTATAAGGCCTTAATTCAAGAATTACTCTACAAATCAAAAATTAAGAAATAATTCATTAATAGCAATTAAACATTCGAATCACAGAGGAAATTCTTTTGGTAAGTCCTAAAACAAAAAATGCTCGTGACATTTCACGAGCAAAAACGAATTTTACAATTTAATAACCAAAACTTACACAATACAAATATAAAACATATTATAAAAAATACTAATGTGTAATCAATTTATTTTCAATATTATATAAATGTGTAAATGTTATAATATGTTTAATCCTTGATTTTCAGGGATTTATGGGATCTTATGGTTGTTATATTTTTTCTATGAATTATCGAGAAATAGATAAAAGAGTGCTTTCTGAGGACAATCATTTGTTGTTTTTTGATAAGCCAGCGGGTCTTTTGTGCCAGAAAGACAAGACAAATGATGACTCTGTGTTAGAAATTGTCTCTTCTTACCTTAAAGAAAAGTACCAAAAACCTGGAAATGTCTTTCTTGGTCTGCCGCATCGGATAGATAGGCCGACGACGGGGATATTATGCCTATGCAAGACAAGCAAGTCTTTATCCAGAATGACGAACCTTTTCCGAGAAAGAAAGGCCAATAAAATCTACCACTGTATCGTCCTAGGTCACCCTAATATCCCGACTCAAGTTCTAAAATCATACCTCCGCAAAAATCCCCAAACCAATAAGACCACAGTATCCGACACACCCAGAGAAAACTATAAAGAAGCACTATTGGAATATAAAGTCTTGAATCGCATAGGAGAAAATACCTTATTAGAAGTGGAGCTCATGACAGGTCGGTCTCATCAGATACGGGCGCAGTTATCGCATATCGGACTACCCATAATGGGTGATCTGAAGTATGGAGTGCTTTCACCGCTCAGAGATAAGTCTATTGCATTGCATGCCTATAGCTTAGACTTCGTACATCCTGTTAAGAAGGAAAGTATAGAGGTGAAGGCCTCTTATCCAGATAAGCCTTGGTGGAAGCCGTTTGTGTAGAGAATTATTGGATCGTGTATTTTGATTAATTTCATCCGATTGTTTTATCATTATTACATAAGACTTAATCTTGTAATATGTTACGACTAGGCCTTTTTATTTTTATGTTATTGATAATAGGATTTGTTCTATATCGTTATGGTAATCTTTCATTAGTGGCATCTGTGGGCGTTATCTCGATTCCACTATTTCAAGGAATAAGGGTTCACTTAAAGAAGGCCAACAGCCAAAGCCAGACCTAATATAGGTCGCTTCCTCTGCCCATTAGATACCTCTTGGCTTGATTTCCTTATTATTTCTTTTCATCTCGACTCTGTGGAGAGATCTTCAGATTGCTAGCTCTGTATACTTAAGATTTTTTGACAAGCTCAAAATGAAAAAACGGCTTAACCTCTCATCACAATAAAGAATCTAATATTCTAAAGAATAATTAAACCTAATCTTTTACTTTTGTGGCGGTGAGGAGCAGACGGCCAGCTCCTGCTGAATCCCCCAGGGCAGAAATGCAGCAAGGGTAGGTGGTTGAGCGGCTAGGTTTGTTTCCTCACTTTTATTTTTATACGAAATCAAAAAACTCAATTAGATGCGGTTTTTCATTGATACAGCAGATTTAGATCAAATCAAAGAAGCCAATGATCTTGGTGTCTTGGATGGTGTGACGACTAACCCATCTCTGATGGCCAAAGCGGGCATATCAGGTGCTAAGAATATAGAAGATCATTACAAGAAAATAGCATCTATCGTAGAGGGTGACGTCAGTGCAGAGGTTATTGCAACAGATTACAAAGGCATCGTTGCCGAAGGAGAGTATCTGGCTCAGTTAGCTCCTAATATCGTGGTCAAAGTTCCTATGATCCGTGAGGGAATCAAAGCGATAAGACACTTCTCTGACAATGGTATCAAGACCAATTGTACTCTTGTATTTTCTCCTGGTCAAGCTATACTTGCTGCAAAAGCGGGAGCGACTTATATCTCTCCATTTGTCGGTAGAGTGGATGATATTAACTGGGATGGTATCGGTCTGATTGCTCAGATCGCTGAGATATATGCCGTACAGATGTACGAGACGGAGATATTAGCCGCCTCTATCAGAAACTCCAAGCATATCGTAGATGCAGCACAGGCAGGTGCAGATATTGCTACTTGTCCATTACATACTATCTTAGGATTACTTAAGCATCCATTGACGGATATTGGATTGGAGAAGTTTTTGGCAGATCATAGGAAGTCTAATCAAGGAGCTTAGGAATCAGAAACGATTCTATTAAGCACTCTTTCTATAAGGCGGTCTACAGTTTTTGTGGGTTGAGAAGAGAACTCCCCTGTCACTCTATTGGCCAGTATAGCATTGAACGAAACAGCTTTGTGTCCTAACAATTTGGATAAGCCGTAAATGCCTGCTGTTTCCATTTCGAGATTAGTGATGCGATGTCCTTGGTAGCTATAATCTGTTATGGTCTTGAATAGGTCCTGCTTAGGTCTCAGTCTGATGTGTCGGTTTTGAGGAGCATAGAAGCCAGGAGCGGTCAGTGTTATTCCGGTCTGTCCGATAGAGGCGCAGTCATCCATAAGACTGTCATCGGAAGCGACCGCATATTGCATATTGGGCAAAACCTCTTTCAAGGACTTCTCGATAGCTAATGCTCTCACATTCGCACTATCATAATACCTTAATAGTATATCCAATCCTACAGCATAGCGAGAAATTATAAAAGAATCCAATGCGATATCTTCTCGTATCGCGCCCGACGTGCCAATACGATAGAAGTTTAGTTTAGCTAGTTCTTCCTTGACCACGCGATGCTCAATATCTATATTGAATAAGGCATCTATCTCGTTGAGCACGATGTCTATGTTATCCGTGCCTATTCCCGTCGAGATCACGGTTAGTCTCTTACCCTTATAACTTCCAGTTATAGTCTTAAATTCTCTGTTTTGGACAGTTAACTCGATACTCTCCAAATGTCTGGCAATCTGATCGACCCTATTTTGATCTCCTACAGTGATGATATCGTTGGATACTTGCCCAGGTTTCAGTTTGAGGTGATATACTGATCCATCAGGATTAAGGATTAATTCGGAAGAGGAGATGCGTGTCACTTACTGTATGATTATTACTTTTGGAAGCCTAAACTAATTATTTATTCCCCAAGTATGAGAAAAGCATTCGTATTATCATCTTGTAGCACCTGTCAGCGTATACTCAAAGAAATAAGCTGGACTGACGAAATACAGAATATCAAAGAGACTAATATCGACGAGAAAACATTGACTGCCTTGGCAAAAGAACATGGTTCTTACGAAAAACTCTTCAGTAAGCGCGCCATGAAATACAGAAGTCTCGGACTAAACGAGATAGAACTGAGCGAAGAGGATATGAAAAACTGGATACTCAAAGAATACACCTTTCTCAAAAGACCAGTATTCTTGATAGATGGATCATCCTATGTCGGTAACACCAAAAAGACCGTCGAAGCCATCAAGCAAGTATATCCATGATTGATAAAAATCAGATTGTCGCTTCATTTAAAGAATTGCAGGATAATATTTGTAGCTCTTTGGAGTCATTAGATGGAGAGGGAAAGTTCAGGCAAGACTTATGGGAGAGGCCAGGAGGTGGTGGCGGTAGAACCAGAATCATACAGGGCCAACATATAGAGAAGGGCGGCGTTAATTTTTCTGCTGTGCATGGAGACTTATCTGATCAGATGCAAGAAAAATTGGGCCTCCAGACCAAGGACTTTTTTGCAACGGGAGTCTCTATTGTCTTACATCCTGTTAACCCTTGGACGCCGATTATCCACATGAATGTCCGTTACTTCGAATGTGGTAAAAATGTCTGGTGGTTTGGAGGGGGAATAGATTTGACACCGCATTATATTATAGATGGGCTAGCCATTGATTTCCACCAGAGGCTTAAGGCTGTTTGTGATAAGTCGCATCCAGATTTTTATCCCAAGTATAAAGAGTGGGCGGACAACTATTTCTATGTACGCCATCGTAAAGAAACGCGGGGCATCGGAGGAATCTTTTTTGATAGATTAGATCAGTCTGTTTTGAGCAAAGAGGCACTATATGATTATGTTATGAATGTGGGACAGTCTTTTGTACCTATTTATACACAGCAATTTTCGGATACATTCCAGAGAGATTATAGTGAGCAGAATAAGGCTTGGCAATTGACACGCCGAGGCCGATACGTGGAGTTTAATTTGGTATGGGATAGAGGGACTAAGTTTGGATTAGAGACTGACGGCAATATCGAGTCTATACTGATGAGTATGCCTCCAACATCAACATGGACCTATAGGCATGAGCCCGGCCTTATAGAAAAAGAAACTCTGACCAAACTTATAAAAGGAATAGACTGGACTAATGAGAGACCTTCAGAATTAGCATAGAATCATAATTTGAGAGAATGTATTTGGACCGTTCATTATTCAGTCTGTGGCTAATATATTTACGTCCGCGGCTTGGGTTACGCAGTAACCCATGAGCAATAAATATGTGAGCTGAAGGAAGTGAGCAGAGCAAAAAGACCTTTTAATGAACTATAGTTTTGGTTACTTTGGGGCAATGCCAAAGTAACATACTAAAGGAAAAGTTACTTCTGTATGCCCCTAATTACACAACAGCGTAACAGAAGGCGTCGTCTCTATATTACTTTCATTACCAGCATTATCTATCATCACGATATCAAAGCTGATCTCATTAGTAGGGTAGTCTGGTGGTGCAAAACAAGGTGGTATGCTCTCAGGGAATATACAACAGGTTGTAAATAGCTTGATGGTGATTGTGCCTTCTATACCATTCTGAGATCCGTTATCTCCTATCTCTGGTATTTTAAAGAAGTCATACACATCCCCCGTCCTATTATCCATTATAATTATATTCTCTGTACCTCCACCTATATCCCCATCTCCATCCCTAAACTCTAATACTATAAATAAAGAATCCGTATTAAGATCACCTTGTACAAGCGTATCTGCCGAGAATCCAGCGAATACAATCTCTGGTGTATCGCTAAATCCAGGATTATTAGCACAACCATAAAATATGACTGCTAAAAACAGTCCTATAAGAGCACTAAAACAGATATTTGTTACCGAACGTTTCATATCTCGAATGATAAAGATACAACTTACTGATTTTGGAAATTAAAAGTAAAATACTTTCTGTCTTCAATGATCCATCTGAGGAATTGTTCAATGATCTGGCATTGGAAATATATCGTATCCAGTCAGTCTATAATGTTCCGTACAGACAATATCTCAGTTTGATAGGAAGGGTAGATGATCAGATAGAGCATTATTCTGAGATACCGCTGATGCCTATTCGTTTTTTCAAAACGCATCGAATTATAACCGGTGGAGAGTGGGTACCTAAAAACTATTTTCTCAGCAGTGGTACGAAAGAACACAATGTAAGAAGTACCCATTATGTCCGAGATATAAGTTGGTACGACGTGGTAAGTACTAAGATTTTCGATTATTTCTTACCACAAGAATATGAGATTGTGGCCTTGCTGCCTTCTTATCTGGAAAATGAGCACTCGTCCCTTGTACACATGGTCAGGCAGTTATGCCAAAGGAATACCACAGCGAAAGATCCTTTTTTTATGTATGATTTTAACGGTTTACATGATCTGGTAGCTAACCTATTAGATAATACGGATAAGTCTATACTGATAATTGGTGTCACGTTCGCATTGATGGATTATGTAGAGAAGTATCCTATAGATAACCCTAGGGTATCGATCCTATACACAGGAGGTATGAAGAATCGGCATAAAGAATTAACTCAAGAAGAGGTACTAAGTCATCTAAGAAAACATTCAGGAAACAGTAAAATTTTCGCAGAGTATGGAATGACGGAATTATTGTCTCAGGCCTACAACCTAGAAGAATCATACTATGCAACAGGCCAGACCATGCGTGTGATATCCAAAGATATCAATGATCCTCTTAGCAATATAGATTATGGAAGAACTTGCCAATTAGGCATCATTGATCTGGCTAATATTAATAGCTTATCCTTTATACTGACGGAGGACCTAGCACAAGTACATTCACCGAGAGAATTTCAGTATATGGGGAGGTTACAGCAAAGTGACTTAAGGGGCTGTAATTTGATCTATGATCTATCTTAGATTTTTGTCTTAACTAATCCCTCGAATAACCACTCGGCGATCAATTGCCTGTTAGAGCTTTTGATAAGTCGCTGTCTATCTTTCTTATTATGGATATTACCTAACTCTACGAATACTGAACTCGGTAGGGTGTAGTTAATCATAAATAGATTGCGAGTCTCTAGACTGCCTTTATAGCCTCTGTCTTTCTGATAATAGGCATACTTCTCCTTGAATGTTTTTTGTAGAGACTGAGCCAGTTTTTTAGAGGATTTACTGGTCGCATGATGACAGAAATATACATCGCGACGCTTGTTTTTATTTTCGTAGGCGTCGACATGGACCATGATGGCCACTTGCTTTTTGACACCTTTTTGCTGGTACGACTTGTATAGGTGGTTTATAGCCCCTGCACGTTGGCGTAGCCTTGCCTTAGGTCTTTGGGGGAGTTTGGCACCGTTACATCTTTCGTCTCTATCGCATTTCAGATATTGTTCATCTCTGATACCGTCATTTTTATCTTGTATAATCATGTGTACAGTAGCTCCATGACTCTTAAGCTCTTTGGCTAGTCTCAGACATATATCGTAGGCATATTCGTCCTCGCATAGATTAGATGGACAATCTGTGCATATTGCGCCTGGGTCAGGACCGCCATGACCAGATACGACATAGTACACTTCATTTTTATGTGCATTGCTCTTGAGAGGGTAGGATTTGTATTTGTTGCCAAATAGATCATCCGTTAACATAATCGTACTTGGCTTTTCTGCTACGATCTCTTTTTTGACTTCTCGCTCTGGTACTCTTGTCTTTGTTTCTGCTTTGACCTCTGTTTTTACATTGGCAACTTCCGAATTATCTTTTGTATCGGCCCCTTCGCAAAACAACTCATGGTATGGCACCCAAAGAATTTTACTACTAGTAAAATGTGTTTTTCTTAATTTGTCAGCTAGTATTTTCTCATTGTATTCCTTTATTCTGACCGCTTGAGCGTAGTCTTCTATACCAATACTACTTCTTATACTCTGACCATTATATTCGAATATTTTGATAGGTAACTTGTATTCCTTTCCCTGTGCCAACGCATCATCATAGCTTAGTTGGTTCAGCTCTAAGAATTGAGTTCTATTACATTTTTCATCGACAAGATGATATCTTCTGAGGAGGCTGAATATGCCATCACCTTTTTCGGCCTTGACAGAATGGAAATAGGGTTCTGCTGCCTGTAACTGAGCAGCAATAAGAAAGGCTAATATGAAAGTCAAATATTTCATATATCGGTTTTTGGATAATAAAAATCGGGATGCTAAGATACATATTTATATAAATAACTCAAAATGAATTTATTATACATAACAATATTTTGTCATGTGTTTACTCAAAGAAATACCTCATATTATAGTTAGTTGATATACGATCTGAGTAACTTTGGTAAGAATATGATCCAAAGAATCTATCATATTATCAAAAGAGAACTTACCATAGAGTATCGCGATTCGCACTCTTTTTTGGCTTCTTTGCTCTATCTTATAGGCATTACTTATGTGGTATACAAGGTATTTGGTGACTTGGATAGCCCAGCCAAGGTAGGTCTGGTGCTTATATTATTACTTTATACAGTAATCAATATTGTCGGTAACAGTTTCAGTTTTCAGGGGCAGGATAGGAAGGTATACCATTACACCCTTTATAAGCCTTTGGAGATGCTGACGGCCAAGTTTTTCTTTAATCTTCTCAAGGTCGTTATTGCTTTATGCATTTTGGTTGGATTGGTCGTCATATTAAGTAACTCACCGCTTAAGGATGCGGGGTTATATTTTTTGACATTAATATTATGTGCCACGGGCTTGACGGCGATATTGACTTTAGTATCCAGCATATCCAGTTATACCAATAATCAAGGCACATTAGTGCATGTCATGTCGATACCACTGATGATACCTATATTATTGATCTCTATGCGCTTGTCGTTGATTGCCGAAAGATTTATAGTCGATTCGGCAACAGATAATTATTTGATGATGTTGATAGGTGTAGATGTCATTTTTGTGGCGTTGTTATATGTCTTTATTCCTTACACATGGAAATCCTAATATGAAAAACTCTTGGTGGAAAATATTATCGATCATCATCACGATGGGAATTTTGATTGCAGGTTTCTTGATACCCTTGAAACCAGGTATACTCAAGTTGTCGGCAGATAGCCAAAGATCAGCAGGATTAGGCGAGACTGTAGAACTGAAAGCCACCACGTATAATACCTATCTGCAAAGCCAAGATGATACCAGAGCCTTTTTATTACTACCAGATGATCGCCTCTTACATGCAAAGTCTTTAACAATCAGGTCTGAGGCCGAGGCCGACATGACTTTCGAGATTCCTTCTGACATAGAGATAGAACAAGACAAACAACTAGAAACTAATCTGGTCATAGATAATGGTCAAGATGGATTTGTGCATTATGATAAAGCGGTGATGATTAGAGATACTGTTGTCAAGCAGGATATAGCAGGAGTCTATAGCGAGCTAAATAGTCTCAACTTTAATGAGACGTTCGCATTTCCATTCCGCCCCTTGTTATATGAGACCATAAGAAACCAATTTTTCCATGTCGCGCTTTGGATGGCGATGTTTCTGTTGCTATTGATTTCTTGTTACCATAGCATCAGATATTTGATCAAAAAAGATTTAGAATCAGATAGAAAATCTTGTGCCTTGACGACAGTCGCCTTAGTTCTTGGTATTGCCGGGATACTGACGGGCAGCATGTGGGCAAAATATACCTGGGGTGCTTTTTGGACTAATGATGTCAAACTCAACATGACGGCTATCTCTTTATTGATCTATTTTTCTTATTGGGTTCTGAGGCGGTCTATTAATGATGTGGACAGCCGTGCGCGTCTGAGTGGTATATTTAACATTTTTGCCTTTGTGACTCTGATGATCTTAGTCATGGTCGTCCCTCGTATGTCCGATAGCTCATTGCATCCAGGCAATGGTGGGAATCCAGCTTTTGGATCAGAGGACTTAGATAATACCTTACGAGCCGTTTTTTATCCAGCTATAATTGCCTATTTCCTGATTGGCTTGTGGATAGCAGAACTCTTAATCCGATATGACAGAGTCAAAGAAAGATGGTTCTTAGGACTTTCTAATTAGTTGAGGATTTATAAAATAATTCAACAAAAAAAAACGAGATTTACTTAAACTTATGAAACCAAATTTCTTAACCATCGTTTTTCTTTTTCTTCTCTCGATGCCATGTTTGGCAGATTCTCAGGTGGATGATTTTTTTAGAAGTACGGGCAAGATTAATACCGTCTTAGGTGTTGTAATTATTCTTTTTGCTGTGCTTTTTATTTATCTGATAAGACTGGATAAGAAGATCGAAAAACTTGAAAATCAAATTAAAGATGAGTGAAAAACAAGCCAGCTTTTATGCGAGTGTCGAAAGGAATTTTGACAAAGCAGCTGCCTTAACAGATCACCCCAAAGGATTACTGGAACAAATAAAAGTCTGCAACGCCATCTACCAAATGAACTTCCCTGTCAAAATAGGGAACTCTTATCAGGTCATAGAGGCATTCCGAGTGCAGCATTCTCATCACCGACTTCCGACTAAAGGAGGAATAAGATTTAGTCATCTGGTCAACAAAGAGGAAGTCATGGCACTGGCCTCGCTGATGACTTATAAGTGTGCGCTAGTAGATGTACCCTTTGGTGGTGCTAAGGGTGGCGTATCTGTCAGTCCAAGAAAATATACCGAGGAGCAACTGGAAAAGATTACAAGAAGATATACTGTAGAACTAGTAAGAAAGGGATTTATAGGTCCTGGTATAGACGTGCCCGCACCAGATTATGGTACAGGAAGCCGAGAGATGGCATGGATACTGGATACCTATCAGCAGCTAAAGAATGGAGAACTAGATTCGGCAGCTTGTGTGACGGGTAAGCCAGTCAATCAAAACGGTATCAGAGGAAGAACAGAGGCCACTGGTAGAGGTGTATTCTATGGTCTCAAAGAAATGCTTAGTAATGAGGCCGATTGTAAGGCATGGGGTCTGAAGCCAGGCATAGAGGGTAAGACGATGGTCATACAGGGTCTTGGTAATGTCGGATCATACACTGGTACTATATCCATAGATGAAGGAGATGTCAAAGTTATTGCCGTATCAGAGATAGAAGGGACCATAGTGGATGAGAATGGAATAGACATCCATAAACTCATCAAATATCGAAAAGACAAAAAGAGCATACTTGGATTCCCAGGCACTAAGACTTTACCTAAAAGAGACAACTGGGTCGGTATCAAATGTGACATACTCGTGCCAGCGGCTCTGGAAAGTCAAATACATAAGGGCAATGCCAAGAAGGTCAAAGCCAAAATAATTGCAGAAGCAGCGAATGGGCCTGTCACGGCAGAGGCGGAAGAAATTCTTCTCAAAAAAGGAGTGGTCGTCGTACCAGATATGTATCTCAATGCAGGGGGGGTCACGGTCTCTTATTTCGAATGGTTAAAGAACCTGTCTCACGTAAGGTACGGTAGGATAGAGAAGCGCTTTGATGAAAGGGCTTATACTAATTTGGTCGGACTTGTAGAGAAGATGACGGGAAAGGTTGTTAGCAACAAAGAGAAGGAGTTTTTGACCAGAGGAGCAGACGAGGTGGATCTTGTAAGATCAGGTCTGGAAGAAACCATGATTACGGCCTATAATCAGATCAGAGAAGTCTATAGAAGAAAGAGAAAAGCTAAAGATCTGAGGACCGCCGCATTTATCAATGCAATAAATAAAGTGGCTTCCGACTATATGACACTCGGAATATTCCCATAATTATAGTGGGTATATAATAATGCAATCTCTACCTGCGTTATAATAACTCAAAAGTAGAGAGTTTTTTCATAGTTGGTTTTAAAGTCGAAGTATGCGTACTTCGGCTTTTTTATTTGATCTGAGGAAAAGTGTTCTTTCCAACTATTAAGGAATAAAATAGTATTATTAACAAATAATATGCAATTTATTCGCTGCTAATGAGCAATAATCAAAATATTATTCTATTATTGTGGTCTTAATTAAAGTAGAATATTAAATAGGAATATGGCAGAGAAGTTGGATAATATAGATTTAAAGATACTAAAGATACTCCAACAGAATAGTAAAATTACTAATCTAGAGTTATCTAAGAAAATAGGTCTATCTCCAGCCCCGACATTAGAGCGAGTCAAAAAGCTAGAAAACTCCAACATCATCCAAAGTTATCATGCTAAAGTCAATGCAGAGAAAATTGGACTGAATGTCAGGACTTTTGTGTTGGCGTCGCTGGCATGGAATAAGGAGAATGCCTTAGAGAATTTTATAGAAAAAATAGCTAAGATAGACGAGATAACGGAAGGATATATCATAACAGGAGATGGTGACTTTTTGCTCAAAATAGTCACCAAGGACATAGCCAGCTATGAGCAACTCTTGTTCAAAAAACTATCTCAGATAGACGAGGTAGAACGACTCAAAACTTTTATGACCTTATCAAAGATCAAAAAAGTTAAAATTCTACCTTTCGACTACGACTGATAAAGATGAATTATTACCTCCAAAAAGTGGCTGTTTCTTCATGGAGAAGCAGCCATTTTCTTTTTTTGGCTTAAAATCTAATGCCAGATGATCCAGAAAGGTCTCTTGTGGTCTATAAGCTATGGTGATTTTCCGACCAGTTATATTTTCGGTACGATGCACGTCCGAGATAACTTGGCCTTCACCCATATAGATAAAGCCTTGCATGCCATGTACCAATGCCAAGCCTTTTTGGCAGAGATAGACTTGGATTTGGCTCAGTCGAGCATCGATCCCAAGGTGTATCTTATAAATGATGGTTTGACCATAGATAGTCTTGTCACACCCAAAAGATATAGCAAGATGTCTAAATCCATGCGGCGTGCTTTCGGCTTAGATATGAGAAGTTTCAACAGGCTCTGGCCTATATTAATCATTAATAAACTAGGGGAATCTCAGTTATCTCAGGATAATCATGTGCCCTTGGATTTGTTTTTATGGGAGAAAGCCAAAAATGTAGGACTCAAAATGGGTGGTGTAGAATCATTGGAAGAACACTCTAAGGTGTTGACTAGTTTAGACTTGGAGATTCAGTTGCAAATGCTCAAAAAGACCTTGGCCAATACTGCAAAATTCAAGAAGTCAATGCACAAACTATGCGCCCTATACGAAGAGCAGGAAATTCACCAATTGCACAAAATATCCAAAAAGGGTATGGGCGGAATGAAAGAGGTGCTTATCTATAACAGAAATCAACTTATGTACGAAAGGATAGACGGTAGGAGAGAGCAGTCGTCATTCTACGCGCTCGGTGCAGCACATCTGGCGGGTAAAAAAGGGGTTCTTAGATTACTAAAAAATGCAGGATATAAAATAAAAGCAATATAGAATTATGAAAAAATCAGAAATCAAAATAGAGGTCGTCTTAGATGAGACAAGTACGCCAGAAAAAATATCATGGCTGGCAGAAGGCCCTCAGGGAGAAACCTTGAGAGAGTGTAAGGGGATGCTTTTGTCCTTTTTTGATAAAGAGACCTTTGATACCTTTAAGATAGATCTCTGGACTAAAGAGATGCAAGTATCTGAGATGAATAGATTTATGTATTACACCCTACAGTCATTATCCGATACCTTTTATAATTCTACGAATAATGCAGAGTTGGCTAACCAAATGAGGAGTTTCGTGGATCATTTTGGAAAGGCGACGTCCATTCTTCCAGCGAATGAAGAATAGACTCGTTTCTACACATATTATTTTATATAATATACAATCATATATAATATTAGGTTAATATGAAATTATAAAGTGCTGATTAATAGTATTTTATAATTTATGTAGTGTTTATGTATGAGTTGATTATATATTAAATTATTTTATATATAAATATTTGTCTTATTTTTGCATTAACCTTAAGCAATGCAAAATAGACCAACTAAAAGATTCATTTCTTTTCTTAATTACCTTAAGGAAAACAGAATCGTTCCTTCGGATAGGCAGATGGCGATGTCCATATCTGTGCATCCTCAGTGCATCAGTGATATTCTGAGAGGAAAAAGAAAGGTAACCATAGATATAATAGAAAAGTGCAGTGAAAAATATCACCTTAACGCGAATTATATAATGACTGGCGAAGGTAATATTATATCAAAGACAGATTCTCGCACCGTTGGTGTTGCTCCCGCAGTAGCTGTGGTCACAGATCAGAAAGGTAATGAACGTATTGCTTATGTGCCTCACTCGGCACATGCTGGATATGTGGATAATTATACACAACCTTCTTTCTATGATGAGCTAATGACTTTTACCTTACCTGATAACAGATATAGTCATGGGACGTATAGGTGTTTTGATGTTGTCGGAGACAGTATGGAGCCGTCTATATTTTCTGGTGATAAGGTTATTTGCAGTTTCGTAGAGCAGGAATACTGGATAAGGCATGTCAAGAATCATTACGTCTACGTAGTTGTAACGCAGGAAGGTATTGTAGTCAAAAGAATAAAAAATGACATTCAGATCAACAGGTCCATTACTTTAATATCAGATAACAATTATTACGATAGCCAAATCATAGACATCACAGAAGTCAAAGAAATATGGCAGGTCGTAAGTACGATATCACCCTTTATGTCATCACCTAGTCATATCAGAAACGGCTTACATGATGAGATGGAAGGACTGAAAGAAACTATATCCAATCAGGGCAGACTCATAAGCAGTCTTAATACGACCATAGAAAAGTTGCTCAAACAAAACCGAACAAGAAACAACTAATAAACGGTCATTATGGTTAAGAGAATTTCTGGCATAATCCGATACATAGATTTAGAGGGAGGCTTCTGGGGTATAGAGGCTGAGGAGAATTATTACCCCATAAATTTTCCAGAGCAACTCAAGACCGAAAATGAAAAAATACACTGTAGCATCATCATAGACGATGACCTCATGACTTTGCAACAGTGGGGTATACCTTGCCGCATCCTTAGTTTTTTGACCTAAGCTAGGTCATTAAAAATTATACTTTAATCAGTGGTGTCCTACTTGCTTGATGACGCCACCAGATACCTCGTTGATACTTTGTATGGACATGAATGCCTTCGGGTCTATTCTGGATATGGCATTTTTGATATGAAAAATTTCCAACCTTGTAACGATTGTCACTACTATGTCACAATCAGCGCTCTTCTCAAAACTACCAGGCAAGAACCCCCGTTTGCCCTTATAGACGCTGATGCCTTTGCCGTAGGTATTGACAATAAGGTCTTTGATCCGTTCGTGTTCTCCTGAGACTATGGTGAGTTGAGTAAACTCTTCTACACCGTCTACGATATAGTTGGCCGTTTTGATGGCGGTATAAAATGTAATGATAGAGTACATTGTGGTTTCTATCCCAAACTTATAAGCCGCCGTCAGGAATAGGGTCGTGTTAATGGCAAGAATAATCTCTGTACTACTAAATACAGATTTACGGTTAGTATATTCTACGATGACCTCCAGACCATCGATGACGCCTCCACTTCGTATCACTAATCCGATGGCGAGACCAATAAATATTCCACCAAATATGGCTATCAAAAATTTATCTGAAGTAATTGTCGGTACTTCTATAAAATGAAGACCTATCGCTAATAGTAAAATAGAAATGAGCGAGTTGACGGCAAAACTCTTACCTATTTTTTTGTAACCTATGAATATAAATGGGAGGTTAAGGATGATTATAAGAAAGGAAATATTGATGTCAAATATCTTATACATGAGAATGGAGATGCCTGTTACTCCACCATCCAAAAATTTGTTAGGTATAAGAAAACCCTTGAATGCGATCACGGCGCACAGGACGCCAATAATGCGCAATAGGAACGACTTGTATTCAAAAATTCCAGACCAATTTACACTTTCATTCTTCTCTATCACAGGCAGGTGTTTTGATTCTGAGCTAATGAGACCTTGGACACCCACGTCTTGATTTCTAAGTATTGGGGAAACATTTTTTTGGAGGTTAAGCCGTTTAGAATAAAAACTAAAATTAAACCAATTATCAAAATAGTAAGACCTTGTTCTATAACAATCTATAAGATTCCTGTAATTCTATTTTTTATTTCTGGAGGATAGCATTATTTTGGTTTAGCAAACACCCTTAAAATGCCCTTGACGAAATCAGCTGATGATTCCATTCGTTTGGAAGAGGTATACCTCGTAACAAACGATAAACTATCTATTGCGCATTTGAGCAAATCAGATGTCATTCTGATGTTCCAGTTCTGCGTCAATACGGTAAAGCAGATTTCCTATAATCTCTTTGTGTCCAATAGTTCAACTATAAAAGAACTCTTCCCAGTCCATAAGGCATTATCAAACACATTGGCTTTATTAGTTCTCACGTCAAATCCCACTCCCTTTCCAATATCAAATCTGAATCAGAATTTCATCCATAAACCCCGCACAGGACTCAAATTAAATTGTTCATATATTTTTATTTAATCCTTAAACTAAAATCAATAATCATGGCAGTTCATCACATTTTTGTAAGTGTAAAAGGAAAAGGTCCACATCTTAATTTTCAAGAAAATGGTCATACCGAAGAGGGCATTAATTTCGAAACCGAGGTCCTACCAGGAGACACAATAATATGGCACGCAGAAGCCAATAGTGGGATACATAGTTTTGTCGGAGTAAGAATGTATGATAATGATACCACGGGGACGGACATGTTAAAAGATGTCACGGCTAATGGGGACATGATGTCTGCTAAGATTTTTACGCCAGCCTCTGTTAAGCATGGAGAACTACATGAAAATTACTTTGTGCAATACAAAACAAAGGCTAATGGACCAGTCATAGAGGAAGATCCAAAATTGAAAATGAGAGGCACAAAGGCTTAAGTTGATTAAAGGAGTACCACGGTTTTTATCGATTTTGTTTTTCGTCTTTTCCTACCTTTTTTCGGTAGCTCAAGATCAGAATATTGCAGATAGTCTCAAATTGTTAATTAATGGAGTAGAGCTAAATGATTCGCTCTACAAGCTTTATTTGCATGGTATCGCGGTAAATGAGAATAATCCTGATTCAGTAGAATATTTTGCGGACATTCTTATTGAGCAAGCTTTGATAGATTCCCATTATACATACATTAGCAATGGTTATTTGCAAAAAGGTAATGCTCAACGGGTTAAAGGGAATCTTGATAAAGCCTTGGAGTATCTTTTTAATAGTCTAGAGTATTCTGAAAATAATATTAAAAGAGGAATGCTTTTAGGCTCTATCGCTGATGTCTATTCTGTGAGCGGTAATGAAAAAAATGCAATACTATATTATGATAGATCCATAGAAACATTAAGAGAAACAAGTGATACTATATCACTTGCCACGGCTCTCTATAACAAAGCCGATGAGCTGCTGATACAAGGGAGATATAAAGAGGCTTTGGATCAGCTAAATGAGACTAATCGAATATTCAGCTTATTAAAAGATGATTTGGGCATTGCCTATTCTCTTGGCAATCAAGGCGTGGCCTATGCCGGTCTTAACAACCCAAAAAAAGCTGAGAATAAACTTAACGAAAGCATTGCAATGCTTGAAGAGATGGAGGATTATTATTCCATCTCTGCTTTTCTGACCTATCTCGCGGAATTGTATCTCGATAAATATGATATGAAAAACGCCTTGGCTTATGCCAAGCGCAGCCTCGTACTTTCCGAAAAATACGGAATGAAAGAGCAGATCAGAGATGCTAATCTATTGTTGTCCGAGATACATGGTCATTTTGGAAATGGAGATTTGGCATTATCTTATTATAAGAGTTACGTTGCATATAGAGATAGTTTGGTCAATATAGAAACGGTAGAAGAGTTGGCCAATATGAGAACGGAATTTGAGGTGTCTGAAAAGCAATTGGAGGTAGATTTGCTGGAGCAGCAACGTAAAAACCAAAGACTTACGTTACTCGGTACTATTGCTGGTCTGGTCGCATTGATATTACTGGCCATTGGATTGTATAGGAGAAATAAATTTATATCCGAGACTAACAAGATTATAGAAAAGGAAAAGCAAGTATCAGACAATCTCCTTCTAAATATCTTACCCGAAGAAACAGCTACAGAATTGAAGGTCAATGGAAAGGTGCAGGCGCGCAAGTATGATTCTGTTACGGTGTTGTTTTCTGATTTTGTTGGATTTACGGCCAAGGCCGAATCTCTTAATCCTGAGATACTGGTCAAAAGTATAGATTACTATTTTTCTAAGTTTGATGAGATAATGGATAAGTATGATATAGAGAAGATAAAGACAGTGGGTGACGCTTATCTATGTGCGTCTGGCATTCCTGACTACAACCCAGAGCATGCCGAGCGAATTATTAAGGCTGCTAAAGACATGCTGGACTTTGTCAATGACACCAAGGCCAAGATGTCTGATTCTTATGAGACATTCGATATACGTATAGGAGTCAATACTGGTCCAGTCGTGGCAGGCGTTGTGGGTACAAGAAAGTTCGCCTATGATATATGGGGAGATACGGTCAATATTGCATCACGCATGGAAACGAGTTCTAAGCCAGGAAAGATTAATATATCTCAGAATACTTATCGAGAAATTTCCGATAAGTTTGAATGCGAACCGCAGAATAGTTTTGTAACAAAAAATGGAACACAGATACAAATGTATTATGTGCAATAGCGAACACTCGATCTTAGACTAAGATAGAGAATCATATATTGGGCTCAAGAGATACCAGTTCTTCCTTGATGGCATAAGCTACTAATCCTGCCGTATTTTTTCTATCGAACTTCCTAAGTAGGTTGCTACGGTGACCATCCACAGTTCTCGTACTTATAAAAAGTTGGTTGGCAATTTCGGCATTCGTGTATTGTTGGCAGATTAGGGTTAATATTTCCTTTTCTCTAGAGGTGATTTTGACTTGTAAGCTATGCTTTGGTATGGCTGGCTTATTAGTCAGGCATTGGTTGATGATTTTTTGTATATCTGGACTGTAGTAGAATCCATTCTTATGTACTTCGGTTATGGTATGATGTACATCGGCTATGGAGGTGTTTTTGACAAGATATGCTGCTACTCCTATCTCTAACATGTTATACACCATTCCTGTCGAAAAATGACTCGTTAGGACGACGATTTTTATTTTGGGGAAATCGGTGACAAGGACTTTGGATGTTTCTATGCCGTTCATCTCGTCCATTTTGAGGTCAAGCAAGACGAGGTCTGGATGATTATCATCAGCCCTTAATTTATCCAAGAATGCTTTCCCATTTTCTACTTCATGTAGTATTTGGATATCTTCATAAGTGCTCAGCAGAGAGTTGATCCCTTTTCTGAATAATGATTCGTCATCGACCAGGGATACTTTGATAGTATTATTCATATTGAAAGTTTTCACTCAGTTTAGAATTTGTGGATACACCTATTAGAGCTCTGAATCCACTGCCTAATTGGGAGTTGTACTGAAATGATCCTTCTAATAACTCTATGCGTCTTTTGATACTATTCATGCCGATGCCTATGCGCACCTGTTCTAGGTCAAAGCCCTTTCCGTCGTCGATGTAATCTAATTCTATTTTGTCTTCTGGTCCACTTATTTTGATATCAATATTTTTGGACTTGCCATGCTTGATGGAGTTGGTTATTAGTTCTTGACATATTCTGAATAGGTTAGATTCTATGATCTTATCATAACTTTTGTTCTTAGTCGCTTCTACTTGAAGATTTACATTCAGCTTATCCAGGGCGTCATATGACATACACATTTCCTTAAGAGCCTCCACAAATCCAAATTCTTCTAATGTCGGTGGCAGCAAGTCATGAGCAATGGTACGTGCTGTCGTAATGGACTTGTTGACCATGTCATGCAGACTCTTAAGTATATCCTTGACCTCATCACTCGTGGCATAGGTGTCCAACTGTTGCAGGTATAAGAAAATAATATTGAGATTAGACCCAATAGAGTCATGTAGATCCTTGGCTATCTTACTTCTTTCTCTTTCCTGTGTCTCGAGGATAGAGAAGAATATTTTCTTATTAGATTGTATCTCCTGCTGATGGTATCTTTTAGTTGCTATAAAATGCAAAATAATAAGCCCCATCGCCAATGAGAGAATACAAAATATAGCTGCTGCTATGTATAAGTATATTTCGTTGCTTTCAACTCCTTCCATATCGCTAATAATATCATAAGCTGAAATAATAAATTAAGTATGGCATTAAAAATCCAAAAACCAGAATGTAGCCCCTCACTCATTAAGCGCATGGCTATATTGCTTGTCATAAAGATGAACAAGCTACCCGCATTATAGAGTAATACGGCGGAGCTTATTATGGTCTCGGACGGTCTATTGTTTATTCTTCTTCTGATGATCCTTATCAAGTGACTTACGGATAAGTAAATCAAAATTATCTGGACCATTGACTTCGAATAACTATTGAAAGTGTCTAGTGGCTGCAACCAATATGTATTCGCACAGAATAAGACACTTCCAATAATTAGATAAATAGTAAATTTTGTTGTGAATTTTCCCTTGTTGACGTATAGGTAGTATACGCTAATAAGTATAAATTCTAATAAGGTATAGATGTGCAGTAGAAACAAATTATTTTCACCACTTTTCTTTAAAGTTATAGCTGCAATTTCTATTACGATACCAAGGCATAAGTAGCCGAGGATAACCCTAAAAGGTTGCCTTAGTTTTGACCTATTTACTAAGAGCAGAATAATAGAGCATGTAAGTATAAATAGAGCCGAACCTGAAAGAAAATCTAACATTTAGCTATACTTTGTTGGAACTAAAAAATAACTACTGATCCTCAGGACAAGTATTGGGGCATGGCTGAGTGAAGTCGTAATAATCTGATTGATACCCACTTACTCCGTCATTATACTGTACCTGGAATACTAATTCTGGTGAGTTAACAATTTTGCCATTTATTTTTTCCGATTTGACAGATAACATCGCGTACAATTTTGAGCCAGTATTGGCATTCATGTCATTAAGTAAATCAACTAGCTCGGCATGATCTATTTCGAAACCTTTTATTTTTTCTGGTACAAAAAGACTAGTCGTTGAGTTTTGATAATTGTTGATCATACACTCGCCGCATGCACTTGATAGTTGGTAAGGAGTAGTGTCATTCATGCACTGTTGTATACAACTCGTCTGGGAAACTGTTCCTTCCGCGTCAGCGGCTTTTGGTGTTTGAGAATTAGTTTCTGATTTACAGCAATACAAGAAAAGTATAAGCATTGCCATAGCACTCCATGATTGTGACTTGGACATAATTAGAATAATTTAATGAGGTTAATTAATGATTTTAAAAATAGGAAAATAGAATCAATTAGAAGTCTAATCCTATTCTTTAAGAAAAAAACAGGTAAAAGTACCTAGTCGGCTGACAGTAAATACTTGTTATGTAATTGGGGTGATTCTGCGCTCTATTATTGATATTATAGTATAGAGATTAGTGGTTGAATAAAATGAATTTTTCTATGACTAAGATGAATCCACAAAAGAATCTCTTTTACTTTAATAAGACCCATTATCTTCTTTCTAATGAGGAAAACCTCTGGCTCAAGAGGTTAGAGGCGATTGTAACGAGGGAAATGTGCTCTGGAAGATTGTCTGTCTCATTTGCTGCGCACGAAATGAACGTCAGCGAAAGACATCTTTGTAGAAAACTGAAATCCATCTTAGGTGTCAGTCCTAATAAATTTATAAGAATTATGAGATTGCAAGAAGCGCATGCTCTGACTCAGGACCCTGTTATGGAGAATGTCCAGAGTGTCGCACACAGGGTAGGGTATAAGCGGCTGGATTACTTTTCGGACCTATATGAGAAGTATTATGGTTTCACACCATTAGAATCCATTAGTCAAAATAGTTGTCAATTGGTTTAAATCTTATTCCTTTAGTAATCCTAACGCCTGATCCACATCCGTCACTGGCAGCTTACAGGCCTTGTTTTGGCAGACATAGATCGTTGTTTGTCCTTCTTGTAATTTTTCTTTGAGGAGTTCGAGGTTTTCATCTTTTTCGCTTCCTAGTATAATAGAGTGTCCGAGATAGTGTGATTGTATTTTTTTACGTTTGCTTTGTGCATCATCTCCTATAATGGCAATTTCATAAGGCGGATAGACCTTATCCAATAAGAGCTGTAACCAATTACTATAAAAACTAAGGTATGCGCTCGCTTCTATCTGAGGCAGCATATTGTTGAGCATTTGATCTGCTTTGTCTAGATAGTCCTTATTGTATAATAGCGTTCCTAATGTCAAGAGACTACGTGCCATAGAGGAGTTGGACGCTGGGATCACGTTGTCAGCATACTCGGCTTTCTTTGCAATGAGGGCCGGATCTATTTTAGATGTATAGTCGAACATTTTTGTTGTATCATTATAGAAATGCTCGATGGTATAATCTGCAAGTAACTGCGCTTTGTCAATCCATTGTTTGTCAAAAGTACTTTGATATAATTTGCAAAAGGCGTGTATAAGCAGAGCGTAATCATCAAGGAATGCATTGATGGCAGATTTTCCATCCTTGTAGTTTCGATATAGTTGGCCTGATGATTTCATTTGTTTGGTGCTGAGGAATTGTGCATTAGCTAATGCCTTATCTAAATAGTCCTCGGTACCTAATGCGTTATAAGCATCCACATATCCTGATATCATCAGCGCATTCCAACTGGTTAGTACCTTGTCATCCAGTCCTGGTCTCACGCGCTTGTCTCTTTCTACCATCAGTTTCGCAATGCCATCATCCAAGATGGTTTCTATTTCAGCTATAGAGGTTTCGTATTTTTTGGAGAGTTGTTCTTTATCTCCTTTGATGTTGAGTATGTTTTTGTGTTCCCAGTTACCTAGCTTGCTGACGTCATAATAGGACTTGAATATTTTGCAATTATCATTGTCTCCTAATACGCGATCTATTTCTTCCTCTGTCCAGATATAGAACTTGCCTTCTTCTCCCTCACTATCCGCATCAAGTGACGAAAAAAATCCATTCTCCTTAGAGGTCATTTCTCTTTCTATATATTCGAGCGTTTGTTCAATGGTCTTTTTGTAAAACGGGTCTTTAGTCAATTGGTAGGCTTGTGCATAGATGCTGATGAGTTGTCCATTGTCGTATAACATTTTCTCGAAGTGAGGCACTAACCAATATTCGTCTACGGAGTATCTTGCAAAACCACCACCCAACTGATCGTAGATGCCACCTTTTGCCATATTATCTATTCCTGTTAAGGTGGTCTTGAGCGCTTCTTCATTGCCAGTAAGCCAGTGGTACTTCATAAGGAACTCATAGGTATTAGGCATCGGAAATTTGGGTGCGCCTAGTCGACCGCCATATTTGGTATCGAATGTACCCAGCGTATTGCTAACGAAATCATTCAGATCAGATTTGGAAAAAGTAAAGTCTGAAGTATTGACTTCTACCAGAGTAGTATTTTGTATTCCCTCGGTGATTTGGTTGGCTGATTCTTGTAGTCGTTGAGGGTTTTCATTCTTGATTTTTATTATTTGGTTGAGTATTCTTATCCAGTCTTCTTTTGGATAATAAGTTCCAGCGAATAAGGGTTTGCCATCAGGCAGAGCAATCGCATTGAGAGGCCAGCCACCTCGTCCATTGATCATTTGAGCGGCGGTCATATAGATATCATCTATATCAGGCCTTTCTTCTCGATCCACTTTTATAGAGACAAAGTTTTCGTTCATCACACTAGCCACCAGAGAATCTTCAAAAGATTCGTGTTCCATAACATGACACCAGTGACATGCGGCATAGCCTATACTTATTATGAGCAGCTTATCTTCTTCTTTTGCTTTGCTCAGCGCGGCTTCACCCCAGGGGTACCATTCTACTGGATTATAAGCATGTTGTAAGAGGTAGGGGCTGGATTCGTTGATAAGTTGGTTTGATTTTTTGTTGTGTCCTTGGTTATCCTTCATATTAGGTTTACTACAATGTGCTAATGTTATCAGGGTCAAAAGAAAGAAAATATATCTGTGCATGTTGATTTGTCGTGTTAGGATGTCGTATATGTTAAGACTGCATAAAGATAAGCGAAGCACTTAGTTAATCTACCGACTATACTGGATAGTCTTTCTTTTTTACGTTATATTACAAATAACTTAATATAACCAATCATGAGATGGAGACGACTCAATGGTAACACCATAGACCTGCCAATCAAAGAAGCAGTAAAAAAGTCCATTGTCAAAGAGCAAAATCTAGGCAACAAACTCAAGGTATGCATTGGATCTGATTCTCTAGTCAGAGGCAAAGTTGTTGAGTTTGCCACGGTGATTGTTTTTTTGAGGGAAAAGAAGGGCGGATTTATGTTTATCCATAACGAAAAGGTCGTCCGTGAGATGTCTGTCAAGGAACGCATGATCCTTGAAGTCTCTAAATCGGTAGAAGTTGCCTACAGCCTCTGTGATCTGCTGGACGAATACGATGTGGAATTGGAGGTCCATGCTGATATCAATACCGATCCTAACTTTAAATCTAACGTAGCGCTTAAGGAAGCGATGGGTTATATTCTATCTATGGGTTTTGTTTTTAAGGCTAAGCCTGATGCTTTTGCGAGTTCGAGTTGTGCGGATAAGTTTGTGTAAAAAAAAGCGCAATTAGCAAATCAATGCTAATTGCGCTTTAAATTTCTAAGCTAGCCTAAGAAAATGTCCAAACAGTTAGCCAGCCTTTACTTTTTTATACTTCTTAGATTTTACTTCTGACTTTCTAAGATTGTATTCTTCTTCGCTAAGAGGTTGAATGTTTTTAACCTCCCCTTTCTTGTTGTACACTACAAAAGATTATATTGAGATTCTAATTGTTCCAAATTGGTAGCTAATGCTGGATCTACTAACGGTGTGCCCTCCACTATATATTCTGAGAAACCACTAATTACGAACCATACACCTTTGGAATAAACAACTCCATCTACTAGAGCGACTGCTCCAGGCGTTTGTTCTATAGCTCTATCAATTGCTTCTTTCATATTTGGTGTACCAAGAGGAATAGTGATTAACCAATAAACCCGGTCGTTACCTTGATTTCTTTGGCCAGCACGTTCAAAAGTTGAAGCCTTGCTTAAATCGACATTTTTTGTTGAGATGATAGTAAAATCTACTATTCTATGAGTGCAACTTGGAATTATTATACTAATTCCTAATAATAAAAAAATGAATTTGTATTTGATTTTCATAATGAAAAATTTAGAAGGTGTTAAAATATATTTTTATGATTTTATCGAAGATTTAGTATCTAATCGTCGCTCGATAAGTGGATGAGATTCAGAGAAGAGTTTTAGTTTGTAGAGTGTCACACAAAGTCGTTCCGTTCAATAATTTTGCCTAAAGTAAGTAAAATTATCAGAAAGTTATAAAGTTTATAGTCTATGGCTTCGCACCTTTGACAATTATGCGGCTTACAATCTGGAATTGCAAAAATGAATAATTGAACCGCTATATATCATCACTTTCCTATACGCATTTGACAAGTTTATCTAAAATATTTTCATTTTAGACGCTAAAAGCCATTCTTTTGTGACAAATTCATAAGAATTTAGCAACTAAATCAATTTTCCAAATAATTATAACATTTATGAGATTACTATTTTCCATTCTGTGTCTGCTAGTGGCGACGTCCATGTCAGCGCAGATGAACAAAATCGAATTCGTAGAGTATGATCTTGATAATGGTCTGCACGTGATATTGCATCAGGACGCATCTACGCCGATCGTTACTGTATCCGTGATGTATCATGTCGGATCTAAAAACGAAAAACCAGATAGAACGGGATTTGCACACTTCTTTGAGCATCTATTGTTCGAGGGATCAGAGAATATTGGAAGGGGAGAATACGACAAATACATAGAAAAAGCAGGAGGCACACTTAATGCAAATACGACTTATGATAGAACGTATTACTTTGAGATATTACCATCTAATCAGTTAGAGCTAGGCTTATGGTTAGAGTCGGAAAGAATGTTACATGCCAAGGTGGAGAATAAGGGTATAGAAACACAAAGAGAGGTGGTCAAAGAAGAGAGAAGACAAAGAATAGATAATCAGCCTTATGGTTCGATTCTGCAAGAGACAATGAAGCGATTATTTCCTACGCATCCGTATAACTGGCCCGTAATAGGCTATATGGAGCACCTTAATGCAGCAGAGGAGCAAGATTACAAGCAGTTTTATGAGGATTTCTATGTGCCTAATAATGCGGTACTCAGTATTGCTGGTGATATAGATATCGATCAGGCTAAGGTATGGATAGACAAATACTTCGGTACGATACCAAGAGGTGAAGGCGAAGTATACAGACCGACTATCAAAGAAAAAGACCTACCTGCAGAGGTGAGAGATACAGTATATGATAACATACAGCTACCTGCTGTTATACAGGCCTATAAAGTGCCAGCTCAAGGTACAGATGAGTTCTACGCAGTAGAGATGTTATCTACTTTGATGTCAAGAGGTGGTAGTTCAAGACTGAGAAAATCCATCGTAGAGGATCAGCAGAAGGCATTACAGGTGGGATCTTTCCCGATTGCACTTGAGGATCACTCTGTATCATTGGCATTCGCTATCGTCAATATGGGTGTAGATCCGGGTGATGTGGAGAACTCGATAGATGCAGAGGTCAAAAAAGTACAGACAGAACTCATTTCTGATGAAGAATTTCAGAAGTTGAGAAATCAGATAGAAAATGACTTTGTATCGTCTAATTCTAGAGTAGCTGGTATCGCAGAGAGTTTGGCAAATTACCACATGTACTTTGGTGATGCTAATCTTATCAATACTGAGATAGACAAATATCTGGCGGTGACTAAAGAAGACATCAGAGCAGCCGCACAGAAGTATTTAGTGCCAGAAAAGAGGGTGGTCTTATATTATTTACCTAAGGTCAATGAGACACCTTAAGGATAGTTATCTCACATTAATTAATGACGATTTTTATAAAAGAAGCATAAAATGAAATTTTCAAAATTAATATTATTCGGTGCGTTGATATTTTTTATACAATGTACGCCTAAGGTCGCCGAAGAGATGACCAAAGTAGAGGAGACTGTAGAGCAAGTGGTCAACGAGGTCAAAGAGCCTTTCCGATCAATGGCTCCAGCAGCTGGACCTGCCCGTAAGATTAATATGGGTGAGTTTAATGTCTTTGACTTGGCTAATGGGCTCAAGGTTATTGTAGTCGAAAACCATAAATTACCTAGAGTATCATACTCTTTAAGTCTTAAAAATCAGCAGATCAATGAAAAGGATAAGGCTGGTATGGTATCCTTTATGGGTTCGCTATTAGGTAGTGGAACAAAGACGAAAACAAAAGCAGAAATAGACAAAGCCAAAGATTATATCGGCGCTAACCTTAGTGCCTTTGGTTCTGGAATGTTTGGTAGTTCTCTGACTAAGCACCAAGACAAATTATTAGACCTTATGTCTGATATGCTATATAATCCTTCTTGGCCAAAGGAAGAATTTGATAAGATACTAAAGCAAAATCTATCGGGTATAGAGACAGTAAAAACTGATCCTAATAGTATGGCTAGCAATGTCAGAGCGGTAGTTAACTATGGTACGGATCACCCTTACGGTGAGATAGAGACTGCGGAGACTTACCAAGCTATAACAATAGATGATTGCAAAAAATATTACGAGACTTTCTTTAAGCCTAACAATGCGTATCTGACTATCGTAGGAGATATAAGTCCGGAGCAAGCTAAGGCAACAGCAGAGAAGTATTTTGGATCATGGAAGAAGGGAGATGTACCAAGTGTAATGCATGATATGCCAAGTAAGCCAGAGGGTGCTCAGGTGGCTTTTGCACATAAAGAAGGCGCAGTACAGTCAGTTATCAATATCACTTATCCATTAGACTACAAAATAGGTGACCCTGATATGATGGCGGGTACGGTGATGAACTCAATCCTCGGAGGAGGAATATTCAGTGGTCGATTGATGCAGAATCTTAGAGAAGACAAAGCATTTACTTATGGTGCAAGATCATCGTTGTCATCTAGTAAGATGGTGGGTAACTTTAATGCGTATGCGAGTGTACGTACAGAGGTTACAGATAGTTCTTTAGTCGAGTTTTTCTATGAGTTAGAAAGAATGACATCTGAGATGGTCAATGATGACGATCTCCAATTGACTAAAAACTCTTTGGGTGGTAGTTTCGCAAGATCACTTGAGTCTCCTCAGACCTTAGCAAGATTTGCAAGAAATATAGAGGAATATGGTCTCCCAGTAGATTACTATGAGACATACCTGGAGAGATTAGAAGCAGTAAATAAGGATGATGTGATGCGAGTAGCTAAGAGATTCATCACGCCTAATAATGCCAATGTGGTTATTGTCGGTAATAAAGATGAGATCGGTGAGAAGGTTGCCAAGTTTGATAGTGACGGTGAGATAGATTACTATGACGCATTCGGAAAGAAACTAGAGATGAATGATAGTGCTTTGCCACCTGACGTCAACGAAAAAGTGGTCATCGCTGATTATATCAATGCAATAGGAGGTAAGGGTACGTTAGATGCTGTTAAGACTCTGGATATGACTTATGGTACGGAGATGATGGGTATGGCATTGGACATAAGATTAGTGCAAAAGGCACCAGACAAGTTCTATATGAAAATGGGTAATGCCCAGATGGTAATACAAGAGCAAAAGTTTAATGGTACTAAGGCATACTCAGGAGGCATGCAAGGAGCAAAGACATTTACAGAGGGTAAAGAATTTGATGCGATGAAAGGTGAGTCTGTGATGTTTGAGCAAATGCAATATGATACTGACGCATACACTTTGGAGCTCAAAGGATTGGATAACGTAGATGGTGAGGCGTGCTATAAAGTAACAGTAGAGAATGCGGCAGGCGACTCTGAGACGCAATACTATGGTGTGAAAAATAACTTGCTTTTGAGATCTATATCGACTATAGAAGCCGCTCCTGGTCAGACGATGCAGATGACAACAGATTATTCTGATTATAAAGAGGTCAATGGTGTGATGATGCCGCACAAAATGACACAATCTGGACCAATGTTACCTGCACCAATGGTCATGGAAGCTAAGGAAATAAAGATTAATGATACAGTAGATGACGCCTTGTTTAACATAGAATAAGCACGACGACATATTAAGAATAAGAAGAGATCATATTATTACAAACAATATGGTCTCTTTTTGTTTTATAGAATAAGATGAGAACGCAATACAAAAAGCACATTTTACAATTCAAAGTTCCTAGTGGAACGTCAAGGGGCGTCCTGAGGAATAAGTATAGTTGGTTTTTGATGCTTACAGACAATAGTGGCAATATTGGAGTAGGAGAGTGTTCTGTAATAGAAGGTCTCAATCCTGAGAGCTTATCGGATGTAGAAGGTTATATCGAGAAAATATGCAATAAGATAAATGAGGGGGAGTTGATAAGCAGGGAGTGGTTTGGTAACAAGCCATCGGTACTGTTTGCTTATGAAATGGCGATGATGGATATAGAGCGAGGAGGTCAAAGGCGGTTATTTGATTGCCCCTTGCTACATGGTAGCCCTATACCTATAAATGGCTTGGTATGGATGGGGGAACTCCCTTATATGCGCCAACAGATCATCGAAAAAATACAGTCAGGATATCGCTGTATCAAACTAAAGATCGCAGCCATAGATTTTCAAGAAGAATTAGAACTAATAAAAGGTATACGTAGGGAGTTTTCTGAGGATGATATTGAGATCAGAGTAGATGCTAACGGAGGCTTTACTGTAGATGAGGCTCTTGATAGATTAGAACATCTTAGCCAATATGGTCTACACTCTATAGAACAACCTATCAAAGCGAATCAATGGGAAGAGATGGCACGTTTGGTAGAACACTCACCATTGCCTATTGCCCTAGACGAAGAACTTATAGGCATCAAAACATACGCAGATAAGAAACAATTATTACAGATAATTAATCCAGAATACATTATCCTAAAACCAAGCCTTGTGGGAGGCTTTGCGGAGTCTAAAGAATGGATTAATCTGGCTAATGACCAAAAGATTGGATGGTGGATTACTTCAGCATTAGAATCTAACGTTGGCCTGAGTGCTATTGCCCAATGGACTTCTACTCTGAGATCAGATATGTATCAGGGGCTGGGAACGGGCCAGCTTTTCACTAATAATATTCCTTGTCCTTTGTATATCCATAATGGTCATTTGCATCATGGGGATGATTTATGGGATTTAGATTTATTAAATGATTAGTTGTGGGATTTATTATTGGTGATAAGAAAATTGGGTTCAAGGACTATAAGAAACTGTACGAATCAGCAGCCCCCTATCTGTCTGAGATAGCTGATAGATGTGCGGAATGGTTTGATGAGAAGTCGGACAATATAATACTTACCACTTCAGGTACCAGCGCAATACCTAAGACTATATCATTGCCGAAATCCTCTATGGTCACCAGTGCCAAGATGACACAGTCTTATTTTGGATATGGTGGAGGTGATACGGCTCTTTTAGGTTTGCCAGTTAAGTTTATCGGTGGGACAATGATGCTGATAAGGGCGATTACGACAGGTTTGGATTTAGTGCTTGTGCCACCCGCTTCTCGTATTTTAAGGGGCTTGACAGGCCCTATTGATTTTGTTCCTATGACGCCTCATCAGCTCATGACGGCGGTTAGACAAGATTCTGATAAGTTGCAATATGTCGGTCAGATATTATTGGGTGGTGCGCCTGTAAGTAGAGAATTACAAGATATAATACCTGGGTTACGTCCCAAGATTTTTATTGGATTTGGTATGACGGAGACGATTACACATATCGCGGTGCGCCCATTAAATGGTCTAAAGGCCAAACCGTATTTCGAAGTCTTGAAGGGGATAGGAGTATCCACGGATGACAAGGGGTGTCTGGTGATAGATGCGGATCACTTAGCTGATACTGTGTTTACTAAGGATATAGTAGATATAATAGATGAAAGGCAATTTCACTGGATAGGACGCTATGATAATGTGATTAATACGGGTGGGATAAAGGTATATCCAGAGATTATAGAAGAAAAGATTAGTCAATTATTAGATGTTGACTTCTTTGTAGCGGGCATGCCACATGAGGATTTTGGGAAACAAGTATGCATATTTATAGAAGGCAAAGAAGAGTCGCTTACTGGTAATATAATTAATGGCGTAAAAGAGGCCTTAAATAAATACGAAATGCCACGATGTGTATACTATTTGGATGTATTGCAGCGCACACCGACGGGGAAGGTTAAAAGAAAGAAAATACTAAGTGACATTGTGGCAAACAATATAAAAGGAATTAAGTTAGATTATTGAAGAATAGGTCATGATGCAATTTTCAGATACAGAAGCTTTTGTAGCGTATAGGTTGCCAGGTGAGCATGGATACGAACTGTCTGTTATAGCGGAATCTCTTTTGGTGGAGAATAAGAGTTTGCCAGAGGATATAGACTTTGTATTTTTTGCCTTTGACAAGAGCCAGGGTCCTAATTATGCCTTCCGATTTGATCAGACTTATGAGAATGTACCTTTTTGTATTAAGAGCCAAATAGAGCTAAAAAGGACAACCATTCGCAAGTCAGACTATCTTAACACCCACCATCAACTAAGTCAAGCTATTACAGATGGAGAATTGGACAAAATGGTTCTGTCAAGGATTAAGTCCATGCCCACAGAGGGCTCTTCGGCTTATGATATCTTCATCCAGCTTTTAGACACTCACCCCAATGCTTTCGTCTATTTGATAAGTCATCCTGACATTGGTATATGGATAGGAGCGACACCAGAGTCTCTATTGTCTCAGAAAGATGATGAAATAAGAACTGTTGCCTTAGCAGGTACCAAAGTGAATCAGTTATCGTCAGAAATAGAGTGGACTCAGAAAGAAATAGATGAGCATCGTTATGTAGAATTGTACTTCGAAGAATGTTTTAATAAGCATAACATATCTTACTCCAAATCAGATGTGAAAACCGTGACAGCAGGTTATGTAAGTCATCTTAAGTCTGAGTTTCGATTCAGATATGGTAATCTCGGAGAGCTCATCGACATTTTACACCCCAGCCCAGCCATAGCAGGTTATCCTAGGCAAAATGCTATTGAATTAATTTCGAAAATAGAAAATCATGACCGCAGATACTATTGCGGAGTCATAGGATTGATAGGCAAAGAACGTAAGGATTTATTTGTCAATTTGCGTTGTATGGAGTTATCCACCAATCAAGCCTATATATATTTGGGTGGAGGAATAACATCGGATTCTAACCCAGATAGCGAATGGATGGAAACCGAGTTAAAGGCAAAAAGCCTTGTAAGTGCGCTGTCCAAAAAATCCCTCGTATGACAACCGACAAACTCAGCGTCGCACGTCTCGTCATGATATGTCAAAAGATGGGCGTGAGGGATGTTGTGATTTCGCCTGGTAGTCGTAATGCCCCCTTGATTATTGCATTTACACAGGCCGGAGGATTTAATATATATAACATCCCTGACGAACGGGTAGCCGCCTTTTACGCGATGGGCCTTTCTATCCATAGCCAATTGCCGACTGCTATATGTTGCACATCAGGGACTGCCGCCCTTAATTATGCCCCAGCAATCTGCGAGGCATATTACCAATATGTGCCCTTGCTCGTATTAACTGCTGATCGGCCCGTGGAAAAAATAGATCAAGGAATAGGGCAGTCCATGAGACAAAATAACGTCTATCACAATTATATAAAGCAAAGCTATCAACTGATACAAGAGGCAAGTAGTGAAGAGGATATACAATCCAACGATGAGATGGTAATAGACGCTATCCAGACATCAATGATGTCCAACAAAGGACCTGTACATATTAATATCCCTTTAGCAGAACCCCTTTATAATCAAATAGAATATAAGTCAGCTATTAACTTTGATGTTGGCAATCAAAACTTACATCCCTTTGAACTAAAAACGGAACTCAAGAATATTTGGACCAGCTCTAGACGCAAAGTTGTCATTGTGGGCCAGCAAATACCTAATGAGACGATCAATAGACAATTAGACCACCTTGTCCGAAGAAATAATATCGTCCTACTGACAGAGACCACATCCAATGTCTATTCTGATAAATCTATAGCATGTATAGATCGAGTAATAGACGCGTTGGAAGTGACGCATAAAGAATATGAACCTGATTTGCTCATCTATCTGGGTGGTCAGATTATATCTAAGAAGATTAAAAATCTGTTCTCATCTTATGCTATAAAAAATCAATGGCATATCAATCCTAATAAATCCAAAGACACCTTCGATGGACTGACAGCACATGTCAAAACACAGACAGAAAAATTTCTTGACACGATAGCTGATACGGAAAGTGAGAATGAAATGGCTTTTCAGGCTCATTGGCAAAATAAGAATGTTTCTTGTCGCGGCCTACACGATCAGTTTTTATCTCAAGCCTCTTACTCTGATCTTAGAGTCTTTGACTATCTATTGAAATCTATTCCAGAAGATGCTGTGTTACATGCGAGCAATAGCACTGTCATCAGATATGTACAGTTATTCGATCAGAGAAAGGATCTGACCTATCACTCTAATAGGGGCGTAAGCGGTATAGATGGATCGACATCCACGGCTATGGGCTTCGCTATGCACTCAGATACACTTAATGTATTGATTACTGGAGATATGTCTTTCTTTTATGATTCCAATGCCTTCTGGCATCATCACATACCTGATAATTTTAAAATCATCCTGATTAATAATGGCGGTGGGAATATATTTAGAATCATTCCAGGTCCTGATACTACGGCGGCATTGGAGCAGCACTTCGAGGCGCATCATGATACGCAGGCCTTACACCTTTCACGTATGTATAATCTGGATTATTTTAGATCCGAATCAGAAGAGGAACTCACTGAGCAGTTTCCTAAATTTCTTGAATCCAATAAGGGAAAAGCTCAGATTATAGAAATACTCACACCCCGATTAGAGAATGACAAGGTGCTCAAAGATTATTTCAGGTTTTTGACTAAGGTTAATTAGCTTTGATTTTGTTAATTGATCTATTTCTTTCTGCGCATTAGATTTACCCTCATGAAGTGGTTGCCACCTTTATTAGGTCCATTAGGATTTGTATGTATTCTGACCTTGTTCAGACCAGAAGGACTGAGCTTCGCAGGCGTTGCGATATTGGCTACAACGTTTTGGATAGCCGTGTGGTGGATTTTTGAGGTAACGGATATTGCGGTTACCGCAATATTACCTATCGTATTATTTCCGCTGACAGAAGGATTAGGTATCAAAGAGACCACGGCGGCCTATGGTCACAAATATATCTTCCTATACATGGGCGGTTTCTTTTTAGCCATAGCCATAGAAAAATGGAACTTACATAAGCGCATAGCACTCAATATTATATCTGTAGTCGGTGCGAGTATATCTAAGATCACATTGGGCTTTATGATGGCGACGGCATTCATGTCTATGTGGATATCTAATACAGCCACTAGTGTGATGATGCTACCCATCGGACTTGCCATTATCAAGCAACTCAAAGACCATCCTGACACTCCAGAAAACGAAAACGAGTTATTTGGTAAAATGCTTATGTTGGCGATAGCTTACAGTGCGTCTATAGGTGGTATTGCGACACTTTTTGGTACGCCGCCTAATCTTGTATTTGCGGGTATTATCAAAGAGTTATATGGATTAGAAATTAGTTTTGCGCGATGGTTGAGCATCGGTCTACCCATTTCTGTTTTGTTGTTATTTATTTCCTGGATGTATCTGACAAGAGTCGCATTCAAGATTAAAATGCAGGAATTCCCCGGTGGAATCAAGGAAATAAATAGATTGAAGACGAACCTTGGACCTATGCGCCAAGGAGAAAAGTTGGTGTCCTTAGTGTTTGGTATGACAGCTTGTCTGCTGATTATGCGTCAATGGTTGCAGAACTACATCCCACAGTTAGATGACACCATGATCGCCATGACTGCGGGTATTAGTCTCTGTCTTATACCAAGTAATAAAGGGGGTGATACTCTTTTGACATGGAAGGAAGCTGTTAAGATGCCTTGGGGAGTTCTGATTCTATTCGGTGGCGGAATGGCATTGGCCGCTGGTTTTTCCAGTTCTGGATTGGCTGAGTGGATAGGAGGTCAATTTATTCTGCTTAAGCACTTACCGATTTTTATTTTAGTTCTTGTACTTATACTAGCTGTTAACTTACTGACCGAGATAACCTCTAATCTCGCGACCACAGCGATGCTCTTACCCATTCTTGCGCCCATTGCCATGACCATAGATGTGCATCCTTATCTGCTTATGATATCAGCCACGATCGCAGCTTCGTGCGCGTTTATGTTGCCCGCCGCGACACCGCCCAATGCCGTCGTATTTGGTTCGGGTCTATTAAAGATTAAAGATATGGTCAGAGCAGGTGTTGTTATGAATATGATTTCTGTGCTCCTACTGTGGGTGTTTGTGTATTTTTTGTTGGGATGGATATTGGGGTTGGATTTGGGGGTGTATCCCAGTTGATTAAACAAACAACACAGCTTATATACAGGGTCTCCTTACTTATTATTCTCCTCGCGCCTTTTGATATAATAGTAGATGTCGAATTGAGATCTTACCGGCAGGCCTTTATTCCGTTTATACTTATTGAGTTTTTTGAAATCTAATAATCGTGCTTTGACATTATCTTCTAGTTGTATTCTGATAATGATACGCACGAAATTCTTTAATTCTTCATCGAGGATGGGGAACATAGTCTCTATGCGGTGATGCAGATTGCGCACCATCCAGTCTGAGGAAGCGATGTATATCAGTTCGTTACCATTGTTACCGAATATGAAAACCCGTGCATGCTCAAGGAATCTATCGACGATACTGATGGCCTCGATGTTTTCGCTCATCCCTTTGATGCCCGCGACAAGAGAGCAAATACCTCTGACGATAAGTTTAACTTTTACACCGCATTGACTTGCCTCATACAGTAGGTGGATCATCTCTTCGTCCTGCAGGGAGTTCATCTTGAGCGTGATGTAGGCTTCTTTGCCTTGCTTGGCGTGCTCCATTTCGCTCTTGACCAGGGCGACTAATTTTTGTTTGAGATTGACCGTGCCGATGCCCAGATATTTGAAACTATTATCTGGTGCCGTTTTGGTTTCTATGAGATTGAATACATTAAGCGTCTCATCTATAATCTTTTTATCACTCGTAAACAGACCGAAATCTGAGTAAAGCGTCGCCGTGTTTTCATTAAAGTTGCCCGAACTGAGGTACGTGTAGAAGGATTCCTCGCCATTCACAACACGTCTGACAAGAGCCATCTTGGCATGGACTTTTACACCAGGGAAGCTATAGATTACATTGACACCTGCGTCTTCCAACTTCTCTCCCCATTTGAGATTATTCCTTTCGTCAAATCGCGCTTTGACCTCTATGAAAACCGTGACTTGCTTTCCGTTTTTGGTGGCGTTCATGAGGGCATTCATGATCTTGGATGTCTTGGCAACCCGATATTGGAATATCTTGATATGTGTGACTCTCGGATCTGTAGATGCCTGCTCAAAGAATGTAATCACACTCTGATAACTATGGAAAGGATAATACAATAGATGATCTTGCTGATCGATACTATCAAAGATGTTGAAACTTCTCTCCAGCGCACTATACTCCACAGGCGGGAGAGGAATATCCTTGAGGTGATGAAAACCAAAAGAAGGAAACTTAAAAAAATCAGAATTATTATGGTAGCGTCCTTCCTCGAGTAGATCAAGCTTAGTCAGGTCAAATACATCTTTGAGATAGTCTATAAGGTGAGAAGGCATCTCCCTGTCGTAGATCAATCGGGATATGGTACCGACGTTCCGCTTATTAAGGCTCTTCCTTATTTTTTCTATGAGGTCTCCGCTATACTCATCGTCTATATAGAGTTCGGCGTCACGTGTCAACTTGATGGAATAGGTTCCTTCTATGATATAACCTGGGAAGATAGCTTCGACGTGGTTTCTTACAATATCGTCTATAATGATAATGTCCTTAGACTTACCCTCAGTTGGTATAATAATAAATCTACCCAGTGTCTCTGAGGGAATTTTGACAATGGCGTAATATTTTTCTTTGTCTTCTTCGTCTTTATTCTTCATGTAGAGCGCCAGATACAGGGCACTATTCATCAGAAAGGGCTTGATCTTTTTACCTCTTAATAGGACGGGTTGGATATGAGGTAATATATAATCGTGGAAGTAGGTTTCTGTAAAGTTCTTTTGGTGTTGGTTTAGTTTTTTACGTTTGAGAATATTTATTTTTTCCTTCTTGAGTTCGGGTATGATTTGATTCTGAAAAATATCACTAAACTCTCTCTGCTGCTCGTCCACGATGGACATAATCTCTGATAATATGAGCTTAGGTGAGAACTCCAGATCCTTAAATGTTTTCTTACCAGCACGTACAAGGTACTTGTGATTAGCGACCCTTACACGAAAAAATTCGTCTAGATTAGACGAATATATAGCCAGGAACTTGATTCTCTCGAGGAGTGGTACATTCTGATCTTTGGCTTCTTGCAGAACTCGATAGTTAAATGCCAGCCAACTGATGTCACGATGTATATATGGGCCCTTATTCTTCACTTCGGTAAATTAAAAAATTGTAGGTTCGTATTATAGTAAGCCAAAATTAAAAAATACTTCAACAGACAATTTTATGAGATCAAAAATAGCAGCGGGAAACTGGAAAATGAACCTCGATAAGACAAGTGCAGCAACACTTATAGAAGGATTATCCTTAGACGGTATAGGAGATACCAAAGTAATCGTGGCTGTGCCAAGCTGTTATTTGTCCTTAGCCCTAGAGTCTACCTCTGATAGCAGAATCATTGTCGCCGCACAGAACGCACATCACGAGCAATCAGGAGCTTATACAGGCGAAATATCATTCCAGATGTTGCAGTCGATGGGTATAACGCATTGCCTTATCGGACACTCCGAGCGCCGACAATACAATGGAGAGACTAATGATATTATCAAAAAGAAAATAGATCTATGCTTGGAGCATGGCCTGACCCCTATATTTTGTTGCGGAGAACCTCTGGAAGTCAGAGAGAGGGAATTGCACAAAGACTATGTCCTGACCCAACTAAAAGAAAATATCTTACATCTCACTACAGAAGAAGTCTCTAATATCATAATAGCTTACGAACCAATCTGGGCGATAGGAACAGGTGTCACAGCCACTGCCGATCAAGCTCAGGAAATGCACGCATATCTTAGATCAGCCTTGGCTAATCACTACGATAGTGCTACAGCATCCAAAATATCTATCTTATATGGAGGTAGTGTCAAACCTGCCAATGCCAAAGAATTATTCGCTAATGAGGATGTAGATGGAGGTCTTGTAGGTGGTGCATCCCTCAAGGCAGATAGCTTTAATGCTATTATGAGGTCTTTTTAGTTGAATAGAGCTTCTACCTTCTGATAGCGGTAGTTGAATATTTGTTGAAGCCTTTTCTTGACAAACAGAAAATGCGAGATAGTGCCTATGATAGAAAAGGGTAGAGCATACTCTACGATGTCAGTCATCTCGGTTTTTCCATCTTTCTCGTCGAATCTATGCCTGTGCCTCCACAACTTATAAGGACCACTGACCTGTTCATCGATAAAGAACCTTTCTTCTTTGACTTCGGTAATTTTGGATCTCCACTTCATTGGTATATTTAGTATGGGAGCTACTTTATAGTCCAATATCTGTCCTTCGTACATCGTAGGAATCGGTCTCTCTGTTACTATCTCGAATTTCATATCATCTGGTGTCAATAAATCCAGATTTTCTGGCGTGGAGAAAAAGGACCACGCTTTTTCTATTGGAACATTAATTGTTTGCTTTCTTTCCAGTCTGTATACTCGCATGCATAGTGAACATCGAAATCATACTTTGGTTTATCTAAAAATAATTTTAATCACAAATGACTGATAATCAGTGCAAAACATAGATAAAATAATAAATGTAAAATAAAGGTGGGGGTGACATAGGATTATTCTGTCTATATGTCAAAGGGTGTTATTAAAGGTATTTTATAAAAAGCGCAAACCTTAAAGAAGGTCGGCGCTTTTTTCGTTTCAGCCTTTATGAAAAAGAAAAAAAACTGAAAAAAAATAAAATATAGATAGGGGTCATTCCACAAAATGATGTCTATATATCAAAGGGTGTTATTAAAGGTATTTTAATTTAAAAAAAGCGTCTAACTTAAAGAAGATAGACGCTTTTTTCGTTTTATACTTTTTTGTTATTCTCCTTAGAAGAAGATGAACTTGGATCTCTCTCCACATCGTGCTTGTCCGACACCGCCGATACCCCAGTTAAGCTCAAATACGATTCCTGCGAATATAGGATTAGTGCTACTCATGTCGCCGATGTAGTTGACAGGTTGTCTGTTTTCTGCAAGTGAGGATGCACCACCTTCTGCAGTTACTATATCATTGAATCCATACTCGAATCTCAATCCTATGATACCACTAAATCTTCCATCATTACCTAACACATACGTACCGAAACCCAATACAGCACCCAGAGGCATGCTATTATAGTATTCTGTATTAACGTCCGCACCTTCGCTTCCTCCTTTGTCAAAGTTCTTTACATCACCGACAAGAGACATCTTAGGACCTATCTCTATGTAACCTTTGTTACGCGCATCTCTGAATAAAAGATATATATCAGTCGTAGACAAGCTAACTTCTCTATCCGGAGTCATAGCGGCATCCGTGTTTTGGAAGATACCTCTCGTTTTACCGACCATAACATCTAGTGAGATCCCCGTATAGTTCCAGTTGATACCTAATTTACCACCAAACTTAGTGACTGTTGTAAAGGTATAATCCCAGTTAGGGTCATCACCTAGGGCACCGTTGAATAATAAAGATCCTCCATATTGCACCTTAGCACCAGCATCTAACCAAAAATCCATTTTCTGTGCCTGACTCTGGCAAAAGAAGAAAACGCTAATCAGAAGTATTACAAGTTTTTTCATTCTTTACTTTTTAGTTTTTAACTATTGTTATTAATTCTATTGTTGTGATATATTTTGTTTTTCCCACTCCGTATAACCTCCTAATACATTATAGGCCGTCAGGCCCATTTGCCTAAAGTCCTTTAGCGCGTTGCTACTCCGACCACCACTACGACAGTATAGGAGATAATTAGACTCTTTGGATAACTGAGATAACTTGCTCTTATAGTCATCTGCTCTATAGTCGATGTGCATTGCATTACCGATAATACCTGTTTCGTCTATTTCTTTTTGAGTACGCAGGTCTACATATAGATATCCTTTTTTGGACAATTCTGCTGCCTCTGATACAGTTATATTCTCTTTGATCTTGACCTCGTTAGTTGTGGTTTCTGTTTTGCAAGCAGAAAGAAAGCATAGGATAATTATGAAAGCCAATTGTCTCAATCTAGAGTCATATTTAATGCAATTATAGCAAAAACTTATGGGAGGTTTTCATAATGTATTCGATCTTATCAGGGTAAACCCTTAATTTCTGTTATATATTAAATTTATTTGTAATATCTCCCTAATTTTGGGGCTTCTAAGAAGTGTGTAAAGTGACTTACAGTTTGTTAAAATCTTCTTAGAAAGCCAACCTTTTGGATGTTTCGTACGTCTTAATAAGTAACAAAGCAAATTATAATTACCCATGATGAAATTTTTAACTTACATACTTAACCTTTTCAGAAAATCACCTAAAAAAGTGACTAACAAGATCACTGGGAGATATGAGGAGGAGTATGAAGGTTGGTTGGGAATATGATGATCGTGTAATGGACTAATTAGTCATTATCACAGCTTCATACCAATCAAACCTATCACAAGTGCAAACTATCTTTTCTGGCAAGTAGAGTCTCTATAGATTCGACTCTATCTTCGTCAGGCACACAACAATCTACTGGACATACCGCAGCGCACTGAGGTTCTTCGTGAAAACCTCGGCACTCCGTGCATTTGTCTGGTGCGATGTAGTAGTAGTCATCTTCTACAGGCTTCTGAGCTTCATCAGGGTTGACTTTCTTTCCAGTTTCTAATAAGTATGGCTCGGTAACATTAGTACCCTCCTGCATGTTCCATTCCACACCGCCTTCATAGATGGCATTATTAGGACATTCGGGTTCGCATGCACCGCAGTTGATACATTCGTCAGTTATCTTTATCGCCATAGCTGTTTACTTATGTATTTTTTTGGTGTAAATCAGTGAGAGTATTATATACAATGTGACGGCTATAATCATAGATAATCTATAATTAATCATCGTCAGAAAGAAGAATGTAATCAAAGAAACAAGGATAAAGACTTTGAAGTTCAGATTTTGTCCAAATTGCTTGAATGAAAACATCTTGATCTGACTAAGGTTGAGCCACATCAGAAAAGCAGGGAAAAGTATATAAAGGAATGGTGTCTGAGCCAGACCCATCACAAACTCACTCTCGAAATGTATACCTAAATAGATGCCTATGAGGAAAAATGCACTCGCGGGCGTCGGCATACCTGTAAAGTACTTGGTCTCTGGTTTAAGATTGAATAAGGCCAATCTCAGTGTGCTACCTAATAGTATAAACAGAGGAGGCACTAAGAAAAACCATTCTGTGCCTGGCGCAATCAAGGTATACAAATACGCTGGAGCAATACCAAAACTTACCAGATCAGCGAAAGAGTCTAATTGCTTGCCGAGATTGCTTTGTACCTTGAGTAGTCTTGCCAAAAGACCATCAAAGACATCGAAAAACATTCCACACAAAAGGATGATAGAGCTGATGTGTAAATCAGCTACAACAATCGCCAAAAACCCACAAGTCAAATTGCAAAGGGTAAATATGGAAGGGATTTTAGTCTTAAGATTTAATCGCACTTGTTGTTATTAAAACTTTAAATTATACCTTTATAACGAAACTATCCGCAAAAAAATCGTCTTAGTGATAGCATAAGGCCATATTAACGCCTTTTCACGCTGATTTATTTAATTATAACGAACCAAGTTACCTCAGATGATACGCTACACATTGCATTTATTGGTTTTACTTCTATTAGTCTCATGTGCCCGAAATCCAGTCACAGGTAAGAAAGAAATTATGCTAATGTCCGAGGGACAAGAGCTTGCGATGGGGCAGCAGTCTGATCCTGCGATTATCCAGCAATATGGTCTCTATGATGATCAGATTCTTCAGGATTTTATCAATGAGAAAGGCAAGGCCATGGGAGCGATCTCTCATAGACCTGATCTAGAGTATAATTTCAGATTGTTAGACAGTCCAGTGGTCAATGCCTTTGCAGTACCAGGAGGGTATATCTATTTTACCCGAGGTATTATGGCTCATTTCAATAACGAAGCAGAATTTGCTGGAGTACTGGGACATGAGATAGGACATATTACAGCGCGCCACTCGGCTAAGCAATATAGTAATCAGATGATAGCACAGGTCGGATTTATGGCAGGTGTTATTGCGAGTGAAAAATTCAGGAATTTCGCTAATGAGGCTAGTCAAGGATTGGGGCTTTTATTTCTGAAATTTGGAAGAGATCATGAGTCACAGTCGGATGAGTTAGGTGTGGAGTATTCTACGGAGATCGGTTATGATTCTCATGAGATGGCTGATTTTTTTAATACACTGAAAAGACTTCAAGCAAAATCGGGACAATCTATTCCGACATTCTTATCCACGCACCCAGATCCAGGTAATAGATATCAGCGTGTACATCATTTGTCAGATGTGGCGCAAGAGGGACTGGATAAGGCGCAGCTCAAGATCAACCGCAACAAATATCTGCAGATGATAGATGGTCTCGTCTATGGCGAAGACCCGAGACAGGGCTATACAGAGAACAATGTCTTCTATCATCCTGAGTTATTATTTAAGTATCCTTATCCACAAGGCTGGCAACTGTATAACTCACCCGCACAGGTACAAATGGCTCCGCAAGACGGAAAAGCTCTGATGGTATTCACATTATCACAAGAGCAAACACCTGATGCGGCTGCGCAAGCCGCAGTCAAGCAGCATAGCTTATCTGTACTGGAATCTGCCAGGACGACAGTTAACGGATTTCCAGCAGTGGCCATGGTCTCAGATCAGATACCTCAAAATCAACAAACTGGTCAACAAGATCCGAGTAAGGCTATAAGACTAATCAGCTACTTTATCCAATACAATAATCTCATCTACGTCTTCCACGGAATGTCCGCCGCGACGGATTTTAATTCATATTCTAATACGTTCAAAAGGACGATGACGAACTTTGCTAGGCTGACGGATCAGTCTAAGATCAACGTACAGCCGACACGCATAAAAATCGAGAACGTTACAAGAAGCGGCACCTTGCAACAGGCCTTATCTAGTCTGAATGCTGCTCAAAATGACATGGAAGAATTAGCTATTATCAATGGAATGATGTTAACAGATGTGGTAGAGTCGGGGACGATGTTAAAGACGTTTAGTAAGCAGTATAATAAGGTAGCTCAACGTACGCAGACGACTACAAGTAGTCCCAATAACGCTACCAATAGTCCATCATCTACAAGCGGTCAAAACCAAACAACCACTAAGCCATCGCTAAAGGATAATACCACGCCGACTAATACGCAGCAACCCGTAAAACAGGAAAGAAAGAAATTAGGAAAAATTAAGAAGCCTTAAGCTAGCGCTGAGGCTTCGATTTGATTGTGAGATGCGTGATGAGTGACAAGTCCCTTTTCTATGATGATAAGCTGTGGTGACTCGTGTATAACATCTAATCGAGAAGCAATTTCATTAGAGATGCTGCGGTATCGCAGGAGATCTAAGAAATACAGTTTGGTATTTAACCCATCGACTGACGCTAATTCTCTTTCGAAGTTTTTTAATACCATTCGACTGATGCCACAGGATGTGCTGTGCTTAAATATAGCGATAGGCTGATCCTCGGACTCGTTGATGAGTTGATCTATCTGAGATATTTCCTCTAGGTTATTCCATTCCATAGCAGTAAGAAAAAAACAAGCCACACGGGGCGGCTTGTTATATGTTTATTTTTACGACTTGTAAAAGCTAGCTTTTCTGAATTGTTTTACTAATAAGTAGTAGAACATTGCACGGTACTTGTTACGGTTAGATTTTCCGATTTGTTCTATAACGGCTTGGATGCCTTCATCTAATTTTGGTCCATCTTTGAGACCTAATTTCTTTATTAGAAAGTTTTTCTTGACACGTTCCATTTCTTTTGGATCGGCAGAAGATACTTTAGAAGCATCTTTGCTGTATAGAGATGGACCACATCCTTTAGCCACTTTCTCTAGTAACTTTGAGTCTACTTTTATTCCAAGTTTTTTAAACTCTTTCTCGTATGTTTCAAGGCATTCCTGAAATTTACTCATGACGATTTATGTGTTTTTTTTGTGAATGAATTATACAAAGTTATTATAATCTTCCTTAACACGAACTTATATATTAAGAATAAATCATAAGTGTAATATTATGTTTTGTATTATCACTCGGATTAGTTCTATATCGTTTTCAGATACTCGATGACTGCCATACGTTCTGAGTCGGTAAGGTGATCTCCGAATGTGTGACCTGTGTTTTTATATCCGTCTATTGTCGTATCGTAGGTACGGTGATCTTCTTTGTATTCGGGAGTGGTGTAAAGCCAGCCCAGATTTTCCCAATCATAATCCTTACTGTCGTAAGTCCTCTTCCAATAAGTAGGTCTGCTTTTACTATTGAGCAAAGCTTCTATTGTGGGTATAGAGCCGTTATGTAGATAAGGTGCAGATGCCCAGATTCCATCTAAGGGTTGCGCCACATATCCTGATTCTATAACCAACTTACCAGGTGTATCGCCCGTTACAAACCAACTTTTGTTATACCAGTCTATAAAGTTTTGGTAAGTGCCCTGCGTATAAGCATTGGATAGGGTGGCGTCTGTGCCGACTTTATCTAAGGCAATCAGTAGGTTAGGATATGACTCGTCATCACCATAAGTGCCGTGACATTTAGAGCAGGTTTTATTGAATATTATTTGGCCTTCTTGAGCCAGTTCTTGGTTGATTTCTTTTGGGTAGGCGGGCGGCTCTATTGATTTTATCCAAGAAAGTACATCGGGAAAGTGTTGGTCTATTTCTTTGGCTTCTGTCGTATCACTTACCGTCAAAAGCGATGACGCCATCAGAAATCTGGAGAAATCTCCTCTGCCTATCGCCGTATAAAACATCGCATTTTTCTTCTTGAAAACCCACCAAGGTGGTACGTCCGTCGGTGTGGTTTCTTTCGGAATATCCAGCAAGGTTGTATCATGCCATATCAGCGATGCTGGATCTCGATGAGCCACCAAAACAGAGGTCAACTTATCAGCGGGGTTTATTCCTCTGACTTGTGTAATAATATTAGGGTTGATAGCCGAGCTGGATTTTTTAAAACTTTCGTAGGCTGCCCATTCTTTTGACTCTTTGCCCACGGAGTTGCGTATCATCATAGACATGAGTGTCATTGGACCTGTAAGATTTTGTGTATAGTCAAAGGAATGATTACCCAGACCTAGGACAAGTTCTCCATTGATATAATCGGCATGACAAGTAAAGCAGTTAGGCGCGATGATATCTGTGCCATTAGCATGTTTTGTTCTGGTAAAAGAAACGCCCAGATTAGTAGAGTCACGGTTAGGAAAAAACTTAGTGGGAATACCAGAGGATACATAATTGCCATGCCTAAGATATTCGTATCCCTTATCTGGGTCACCCGTTCTTTGCTCCGATGGTGCGATATAAGTTTTCCATTTTTTCTTATCCGATGCTGTAGACATACCCAGAAATAAAATTCCAGAATATATTATAATAACCAATGATATGATAGACTTCATATATCTTTAATGCGATCTAAAAATAAAAATGATTTTTCTGACAAGAAGTTTAAACCTTACTACTTAGTTATAGTCAAAGGATAGGGACAAATAAGTTATACCCACAAATTACAAACGTTATGAGAATAATAAAGATTGCTTTACTACTGTTACCAGTCTATTGCACGGCCCAGATCACATCTGGTATCGTGACTTATGAGGACAAGCAGAACCTTCATAAAAATCTTCCAGCAGAAATGGAAGCCATGAAAGATCGTATTCCAGAATACAGAACATCTGAGAAAGTTTTGACTTTCACCGATACAGAGGCTTATTATGCTCGGAAACCGAGAACAGAAGAGGACAAGAAAAAGAATGCTGAGTTTACCGGAGAAAGGAGAAGGAGAGGACCGGGTAGAAGAGATAGAAATAGAAACAATAAGTTCTATACCAATTTCGAAGAAAACAAATCCATAGACTCGCGGGACCTATTCGGTAAGACCTTTCTGATAGAAGGTGAGAGAGAAGCGAAGGCATGGAAGATCACCGCCGATCAAAAAGAAGTGGGCGACTATCTATGCCAAAAGGCCATCTATCAGGACTCAACGACGAATATCGAGGCTTGGTTTACGCCGATGATACCGATCTCATCAGGACCAGATGATTACTTTGGTTTGCCTGGGCTAATTCTGCACTTAGATATAGATGAAGGTACTCGAACAATTACCGCCACTGAGATACAAGCTGGAGGTAAAGAGGCCATCACAATAAGCAAACCTGAAAAAGGAAAGAAGGTCACGATGGAAGAGTTCAAGTCCATAAGAGAAAAGAAGGTCAAGGAAATGAGAGAAGAGTATGGAGATAGAGGACCTCGTAGACGTGGAAGGGGTCGGAACTGATTAGGTCATTATAATTTATAATCATTATGAAAATCTCTATTGTCTGGGTGATATTGTTATCGTCCCTATGCAGTGTTCAGTTACTTTCGCAATCAAGCCTGTCTGGACATATAATAGGAGAAGACGATGAGTCGCTTATGAGTGCCACGGTGGTCTTGTTATCTCAAACAGATTCGACACTGGTTAGTTTCTCTCTGTCAGATAAGAATGGTGATTTTCTCATCAAAGATGTCGAGAATGGTGCGTATGTTCTGCAGGTTACTTTTATAGGCTACAAGCAATACTCTAAGAGCTATGAAGTGAAAGAGTCAGGAGCAATAGATCTCGGTAATATCAAATTAGAGATAAATAAAAATCAACTCAAGCAGGTCGAGATCAAAGGGGAACATGTACCCATGGTCGTCAAAAAAGATACACTGGAATATAATGCCGCCGCATTCCAAACTCAACCACATGAGATGGTAGAGGACTTACTCAAAAAACTGCCTGGCGTAGAAGTAGAATCAGATGGCAATATTAAAGCGCAAGGAGAGGATGTACAAAGCGTCTTGGTGGATGGCAAAGAGTTTTTTGGGAATGACCCTAAGATTGCTACCAAGAATCTTCCAGCGGATGCGGTGGATAAGGTCCAGATATTTGATAGGATGTCTGATATGTCAGAGTTTTCTGGTGTCGATGATGGCGAAAGAATAAAGACGATAGACCTCAAGCTAAAAGAAGATAAAAAGAATGGTCAGTTTGGTAATGTGGAAGCAGGATATGGGACGGAGGAGCGTTACAAGGGACGCTTTTCCTACAATAGATTCTCTAAGAAACTGCAATTTTCTGCCATCGGTAATTTTAATAACATCAATGAGCAAGGTTTTTCGTCAGGTGATTATATCAATTTCGTCAGAGGAATAGGAGGTAACTGGGGTAGGCTCAATGATAATGGTATCTCCATGTTCAATGGACTAAGTGATGGTTTCGTTACAACCCATGCTGGCGGACTTAATCTCAACTATGATCTGTCGTCTAAGGTGGAGTTAACAGCGAGCTATTTTCTCAATTCTATCAGCAACGATATCGAAAGCATTGTCCAAAGGGAGGAGTTTGTCAGAGAGGGTAGCTTTTTTGATTTATCGACAGTAGATCAAGTGACGGAATCTGATAATCATAGACTTGTAACGGAGATAGATGTCGAGTTGGATTCTTCTCAGAATCTAAGGCTGAGAACAAACTTGTCGTATAACGAAGGCGGCCTGTCTAATATGGCCTATAACGAAAGAACGGATTTCGATAATATAAAAGCGAATACCAGCGATCAGGAATATACTTCTGATGGTGAATCTTCTTCCATCAGTGGGTCACTTACCTATCGCAAGAAAATAGGGAAGGTCAAAAAACGAGTGCTCACATTGTCAGGCGGCCTCAATACCGATGAAAATAATTCTGACGGAGACTTGAGTACAGATAATACTTTCTTTCCCGATGATCCATCGGAGGTCTTGTCACAGTTGATTTTTCAGGATCAGTTACAGAATAATGATAAGCTCAATTATAATGTCAGATTGTCCTATGTGGAACCACTCAAGAACGGCACTTTCTTAGAGCTCAAGTATCGCCGACAAAACTATGATGAGGATTTATTATATGACGTCTATGATGTGCTCAATGGTGATCGGACTTATAATGATCTGCTGAGTAATTCTTACAATCGGAACTTTGGATTGGATAGGATAGGGTTGGCCTGGCATAAGAATACGGACAAGACCGCCCTGACCCTAGAGACAATGGTGCAGAACTCTTTGCTCGAAGGAGAAATTATAACGAGTAATGATGTTATACGAAATCGAATTATCAGAGTATTACCGCGCGTATCTCTTCGACATGAGCTGGGTAACTCAAGTAATATCAGATTGCGATACTCCACGAGTGTCAACGAGCCTTCTTTAGAACAATTGCAACCCATTGTGGACAACAGTGATCCGCTCAATATATATATCGGAAATCCTACATTGAGACCAGAGTATCGTCATACGCTGAGAATAAACTACATGCACTATGACGAATTTTCGTTCAGGAGTTTTTTCGCTTTCGCCAATATCAGATTTGCTAAGAATAAGATCGAGAATCAGACTTTGATTGGACGAGACTTTGTCAGAACGACACAGCCAGTTAATATCAATAATGATCTGACGGTCAGTGGAAACTTAAATTTCAGTACACCACTTAATTTTTTGAAGACGAGATGGACTCTAGGGACAAGAACTAGTTATTCTAACGGAACAACGTTTCTTAATGGTTTCGCCACAGCTAGAAATCGTGTCAATGGTAACATTAATATGAAAATCGAAAATAGAAACAAGTCTAACTATAATGTCGTCATCGGTGGCTCGTGGAATTACAATGTAACCAATTACGATTCTGATGCAGCCAGATCTCAGCAATTCTTTAGTCAAAACTTATACACGGACATCAGATATAATATCAAGCGATCTTTCTCACTGAGTACCAGTATGGATGTCAATTTTTATAGCGAAGAAGAATTTGGTGAGCAAAGAACAGTCCCCGTATGGAAGGCCAGTATATCCAAATATCTGCTTGCCAATCAACGGGTAGAATTAAAGTTATCTGCATTCGATATTCTCAATCAAAATCTGGGAATATCCAGAAGAACAGGATCTAATTTTATACAAAACTCTGAGATTACCTCACTGGGTAGGTTCTATATGTTATCAGTACTATATTCTCTCAATAGCCAAAGAAATGGGGCGAATAGAGGACGTTCTGGTGGAGGGATGAGAAGAAGATAAAAGATAGTTGACTTTTAAACATCCTTTGGATTATTTTGTATAGAATAAGAGACCTGCATTAACAACCCGCCGATAAGACATATTAAGAATATTTAATATCTTTACAGGTCTTATAATCAGTTTTTTAATACTAAGATTTACACATGAGAAGACTTAATCACCTGGTATTGTATATTCTCTTAGTTATGGTTTCTGTTCAGTCTCAGGCGCAGCATTCGATCGCCAGAGAGTGGAACGAAGAATTACTCAATGCCATTAGAAATGATTTCGCCCGTCCGACGGTGCATGCTCGTAATCTATGGCATAGCTCAGTCATGATGTATGACATCTGGGCGATCCATGACGAAGTAGCAGAGCCTTTTTTCTTAGGTAAGACGGTTGGTAATTATACCTGTCCTTTTGATGGTATCCCTGTATCGGCGACACCACAAGAAGATATAGAAACGGCTATAAGTTATGCCATGTATCGACTGATGATAAGGAGGTTTAGTTTTTCTCCGGGAGCAGGAAACATATTTACCAGTATATCGAGGAAGATGATTGATATGGGATATAATCTTAGTTTCACATCTACTGATTATAGCACTGGCGACCCTGCCGCGCTGGGTAATTATATCGCCGATCAGATGATCCAATTTGGACTACAGGATAACGCTTGGGAACAACTTAATTTCAGGAACAGATTCTATGAGCCGCTTAATGATCCATTGATTATGGATATGCCTGGCGAAGCAGAAGTAATCGACCCTAATAGATGGCAACCTTTGCTACTAGAGCAAAACGTGGATCAAGCAGGTAACCCTATAGAAGGCGATGTACTAGAGTTTCTTAGTCCTGAGTGGGGGCAGGTTGTTCCATTTGCATTGAGTACGGATGATTTGACGATTTATGAGCGAGATGACTTTGAGTATTATGTCTATCATGATCCGGGACCACCACCATATATGACAATCGATGGTACTGATTCGGATTCAGAAAATTACAAACTTGGGTTCGCTCTGGTATCCGTCTGGTCCAGTCACCTCGATCCGAGTAATAGCGAGATGATCGACATATCTCCTGCGAGTATAGGTAACATAGAGTCATTACCAGATAATGCAGATGAGTATTTCGATTTTTATAATCTGATAGAAGGAGGCGATAGCAGCAGAGGATGGGACGAGAACCCAAGTACAGGTCAGCCTTATGAGCCACAAATTGTCCCACTCGGAGACTACGCCAGAATACTGGCAGAGTTCTGGGCAGATGGTCCTGACTCAGAGACACCTCCAGGGCATTGGTTTACGATACTTAATTATGTTAACGATCACCCACAGGCGGTAAGAAAATATAGAGGTATGGGAGAGGACATCGACGAATTAGAATGGGATGTTAAGTCTTATTTTATGTTAGGAGGGGCGATGCATGACTGTGCTATATCAGCATGGGGTGTAAAAGGCTGGTATGATTATCTCAGACCAGTATCTGCTATCAGAACGATGGCGCAAAGAGGGCAGAGCACCGATCCCAGCCTACCAAGTTATAACGCATCAGGCATTCCTTTGATACCAGATTATATAGAACTTGTTAATGCGGATGACGAATTGGCTGGTGATAATGGGGAGAATGTGGGTAAGATAAAAGTAAAGGCCTGGAGAGGACCAGAATTCATAGACGAGCCAGAATTTGATGTTGCAGGGACGGGGTGGATCCTGGCGGAGGGGTGGTGGCCTTATCAGAGACCGACTTTCGTTACGCCACCTTTTGCAGGGTATGTGTCAGGGCACTCTACTTATTCGAGGGCGGCCGCGGAGGTGCTGACTTACTTTACGGGGGATGAGTTTTTTCCTGGAGGTATGGGCGTATTTGAATGTCCTCGGAATGAGTTCTTAGTCTTTGAGGATGGTCCGAGTATAGACATAGAATTACAATGGGCGACTTATCGGGATGCTTCTGATCAGTGCAGTCTATCGAGGATATGGGGTGGGATACATCCGCCCGCGGATGATATACCGGGTAGAAGGATAGGCATCGCAGTTGCAGAAGACGTTGTGGCTAAGGCAGAGACTTACTTCTTCGTAGATGCAGATAATGATGGATACTATAACTATCTCGATTGTGATGATACCGATCCAGAGATCAATCCTGGCTTACCAGAGGTATGCGATGGAAAGGACAATGATTGCTCTGGCGTGATAGATAATGATCTACCTCTTAATACGTACTTCTTAGACCTTGATGGTGATGGTTTTGGTAATCTGGCGATGACTTATGATACCTGTATTACCTATGCGCCATTTGGTTATGTGACTAATAATAGAGATTGTAACGATGATGACCCTATGATTAATCCAAGTATCGCCGAGATATGTGATGCCATAGATAATAACTGTGATGGCAATGCGGACGAAGGGTTAGTTAAGAATAGATATTACTTTGATAATGACGGCGACGGATATGGTGATCTGATGGTGACGGCAGATACTTGTATTGCCTTTGCACCGACGGGTTTCGTGACTAATGATCTGGACTGTAACGATGTAGATCCGATGATCAATCCGGGCGTGAGAGAGGTATGTGATGCCATAGATAATAATTGCGATGGCAGAGCAGATGAGGGCTTGGATAAAAACCGCTATTACTTAGACTTTGATGGTGATGGCTTTGGTAATGCGGAGATCTTTGCGGATACCTGTATCACTGTGCCACCAGTAGGATTCGTCGTGGATAATACAGACTGTAATGATGACGACTCTGACACCTATCCAGGAGCGGAGGATATAGCAGATAACGGTATAGATGAGGATTGTAGCGGATATGATTACTATGCCGCATCCAAGGTCTTTCCTAATCCTTTTTCTGGGGAAGTAGAAATACGCATAGATCAAAACGAAGAGTGTACCATTCGTATCTTCGATTATGTAGGACAACTAGTAATGATCCAAAGTGATAATGTCCAGAATAATTTTCTCAATATGGACTTAACGGATCTGCCTATAGGTGTCTATTATATGCAGGTCTATGATGCGCAGGACGAGGTATACTACACAGAGAGAATATTCAAAATGAATTAATACATATCAAATAGGAGTAAAGATTATTATATTTGAAAATCCTTAAATCATAATGGTTTAAGGATTTTTTTTTATGCGAAAAAAGGTTCTGTTCATAATAAATCCATTCTCAGGAAATAATAAACATGAGAATCCCGAAAAACTGATCCAAGAAAATCTAGATCACAACAAATTTGATTTTACCTGCGCCAGAACAGAAAGTAAATCTCACGCCACCACATTAGCCACTCAAGCTGTCTCTGAGGGCGTCGATATTGTCGTAGCCTGTGGCGGTGATGGAACAGTCAATGAGGTGGCTAAGGCCCTTGTGGGTACTGATACCGTACTCGGCATTATTCCTAGTGGCTCTGGTAATGGTTTTGCCATGCATATAGGAATGGGTCGTAACTTCGTAAAAGCGATTAAAAAACTCAATGTTGCCGAGCCTAAGTTAATCGACTCCTGCTATGTCAATGATGTCTTTTTTCTTAATCTTGCTGGTATCGGTTTTGATGCACTAATCGCCTATAAGGCTGATAATCAAGAGAAAAGAGGTCTACAGATGTACCTTAAGATGGTCAGGCAAGAGATGGGAAAATTCAATGCAGAGCATTTCACTATAGATACGGGCCAAGAAATAATAGAAGGTAAGTTTACCACTATTGCTGTTGCTAACTCAGCAATGTACGGTTATCATTTTACCATCGCACCATTGGCGGAGTTGACGGATGGTATGTTGGACATTGTTTGTATCCAAGAGGCTTCTTTGTTCAGGACAGTCATATCTTCTTGGCGCATGCTTAATAAGAGCATCTACAAAAGCCCGTTAGTGAAAACTATAAAGTCCAGAGAAGTAACAATAAGTACAACTAAGCCTTATTACTATCACATCGATGGAGAAAGTTTTTCATTTGAGGGCAAGCTCCATTTTCGGATAGAACCCCTCTCTATAAAGGTGCTTTTTCCACCTGAGAAAATCAATATGAACTAAGGTCTTAACTCCTTCACTATCGTCTTGGTATCAAAGTCCTAGGATAGCTGATAATACTTTCATTACCTTCTTTATTGACAGAAGCTACACCGAATAAATAATTATCTATAATAATATTATCTAGTGTTACATCAGTCTCTTTTCCGACCCAACGCGAATATTGCCAGATAGGGGAGGTTGTATCTCTCCAATAGACTTTATAACCCATAAGATTAGGATCATCTACAGGGTCCCACTTGAGTCTTGTACTCGGCTGTACGGCACCACCGATCATCACGAATGCGGGCGGCTTAGGAGACCATGCTATGCTAGCCAAGGTAATCGCATTGACAGCAGTTAGCTTGGCAGCATAGTCAAAATCCACGCCCTCTATGACATCGCCGTATTTTTTGCCATCTTCTTCTCTTATATCCTGATGCTGCATATCATAATTTTCGTGAGTTTCCATAATTCTGACACCCGGAAAACCCGCATCATTAAACGGTCTATGATGCCCCCCTCTACCGAATCTGTCTAATCTATATATCATCGTGGCATCCAGATTGGTCATATATTTTTCTGTCATGGCGTCCACATATCGGGCTAGCTGTCGAGAAGGTCCATCCACTTCGCCGCCATAGAATCTGTTCCAGATCAGTTGTTGTTTGTCAGGATTAGGTGGGTTAGGCTCGGAAAACACGCGAAAGGATGTATTGTCTATCACACCATCGACGCCTCTGATATTTCCGATCATGTCATTATTGAGTATTCCGATGATATCCCATTCTTGTTCTTTGGCATATTGAGCTAGTATTTTTCCCCCGAATAGGCCCTGTTCTTCTCCAGACAGACCAACATATATAATGGATGTAGGGAATGAGTATTGCGTAAGGACTCTTGCCGCCTCTATAGTACCTGCCATGCCAGAGGCGTTGTCATTAGCACCTGGCGAGTCAGAGACTCCATCTAACGGGTCGCTGACTCGAGAGTCTATGTCACCCGACATGATGATGTACCTATCAGGAAATTGTGTACCTCTTTGTATGGCCATCACATTGACTATCCATGTGTCTTCTGGTATTCGTCTGGATTCTCCTGATTTGATGAGACCATTGTTATAGGATACTTCTAGGCAGTCGTTACATGCGGAGGATATATTTTCGAATTCGGATTTTATCCACCTCCGAGCAGCACCTATTCCTCGACTTTCGGAGGTTGTATCAGATAGGGTATGTCTCGTGCCGAAGGAGACAAGTTTTTCTATGTCTGTCTTTATTCTTTGTGCGGATGGTGCATTAGCGATATCAGCTAGTCTGTTGTCATACTGCGCTGGTGATTGACTGATGGCATGAGTTGTTAAAATAAGAAAGACAAGAACTATTGAGAGTTTATACATAGTTGATATTGTGTTATAACATGGAAGAAGTTCTCTAATGAGTTCTATAATTGGAATGATTATTGATTTTCTTAATATGTTTTATCTTGAAAATGAACAAAAAACACCTTAACACTAATCTTTATATAATAATAGATGAGGATTTTACTCTTAATCTAAGTTCTATTATACCTATAAAGTCTGTGTTTTGGAATTTTTTCAGTTTCTATTTCCCCAGTATTTCTGCAAATCGATTCCCATTTAAAAGTTTTCCTATTCTAAATTAAACCTTATGAGAGTTTTATATATCATTCTTCTTATCGCATGGCTCATTTTAGGATATTTCATGTGTAAAAAATATTTGTGCGGCGACACAGCAACGACTACCGCTGATAAAGCCGCTGCAGTCGCAGTCGCAACAACAGATTCCAAGGTGTATGACTGCGTATCTAGTTTGTCATTTATTGACATAGAATCTGATTTTAATGTCGTCTCGGACGAGAATTTCCAATTTGCGTCATCCAACGCCGATTTCAACGAGTTATCAGTTGAATTGGAGACTAACCTAGATGATGTTGTCGATTATCTCTCAGATGATGCTGCTAGAAAAATCCAAATCAAAGGATGTTACACGGCGGACGAAGCGAATAATTCGGAGTATGACAATCTTGGATTAGCAAGAGCTGATAATGTAAAAGCCTATTTTATAGGTCTTGGTGTGAGTCCTGATCAGATAATTAAAACTTCTCGATTGGTCCAAAATGATTGCATCAGCGATGGCGTCCTTTCGCAAGGCGTGGCCGTTGCCATCGGAGTTCCTAATAATTAATAGAATCAAAATAAATCCAACAATATTATGTGTACTCTAATACCTTTAATATTTAGTCTCGGTTCAGCTTTACTCGGATTTTTGATAGGGTATAGTCGAAAATTTGATACATCTGAATATGACCGACAGATTAAAAGTCACACAACACAGATCTCTACTCTAAGCCAAAACCTTATATCTAAAACAAATGAGGTCGATGAGTATGATCAAAAATACAACTCGCTAAACAGAAGCTATCAACAGAGTCTAACGGACCTTAGATTGGCTCAGTCAGCACAAGTGAAAGAAGTGCCTGTAGAAGTCATCAAAGAGGTAGAAGTGGTGAAAGAGGTTCCTGTAGAAGTTATCAAAGAGGTGGAAGTCATCAAGCAAGTGGAAGTGGTCAAAGAAGTGCCTGTCACTAAAGAAATAGAAGTGATAAAAGAAGTAGAGGTTATAAAAGAGGTACCAGTAGAAATGATAAAAGAAGTAGAAGTTATCAAAGAAGTGGAGGTACATAAAGAAATACCTGTGGAGGTGATAAAAGAAGTAGAGGTCATAAGAGAAGTACCTGTAGAGGTGATCAGGAATGTAGAAGTAATAAAAGAAGTAGAAGTCGTCAAAGAAGTGCCGCGAGAAGTTATACGTCAAGTAGAGGTCATCAAAGAAGTGGCAGTACCTAAAGAAGTAGAAATTATCAAGGAAGTAGAAGTGGTCAAGGAAGTGCCAGTGGAAGTTATCGTAGAAAAAGAAGTGGTCAGAGAAGTGATCAAGGAGATACCTGTAGAAGTGATAAAAGAAGTGGAGGTCGAAGTCATCAGAGAAGTCCCAGTGGAAATAGTCAAAGAAGTAGAGGTTGTCAAGCAAATAGACATGGATACGCTTCAGAATATGATTGCCAATATTTCCCAAGTGGAGGTATCCAAAACCGTTGTCAATGAGACGCGAACGACGATGGAGGGATCTATTGTAGAAAGAAGAGTCAATAAAGGAAGCGATACAAGTACAGCCACTCAGGAATCAATAGAAGAAACAAGTACAGCTGCAGAATCATCAGAAGTAGTTGCTTCGAGTGATGCAGTCAAAGATGAATTGGACAAAATAGAAGGCATAGGCCCTAAAATAGCGAGCATACTCAATGATGCGGGCGTTACGACCTTCCAGCAATTATCAGAATTAGAGCCAGATGCAATAAAGGAAATATTACTTGCAGCAGGACCAAGATATAAAATGCACAACCCAACAACCTGGCCTCAGCAAGCCAAGTTCGCCAGCAAAGGGATGTGGGACGAATTAAAAGACTTACAGGATAGTCTTAACGGAGGAGTGTAGACTACACACTCCCTTACTATGAAAGAACAACCAAGAGCTGTCTGATGTTATGTCAGGCGGCTCTTTTTGTTTATGCCTGTATTACTAGACACTAAAAATGTCAATTGATTAATTTCTTTCTTTTAGGATGATATATAGTGAGTAATTATGGATATTCGTCATCATATATTGACGAATCAAATAATACCACCATTACCACTAATCACCAGTTTTTGTTTTGTAATGCCAATGCCTTGGATGCCATAGCTGATGAGAGTATTGCACTTGTGGTGACCTCACCGCCATATCCCATGATTGCCATGTGGGATGATATTTTTGGACTCCAAAATCCAGAGATTAGCAAGTCATTCGCTGAGAATAGAGCAGAACAGGCTTACGAATTAATGCACGTGGAGTTAGATAAAGTGTGGAAGGAATTGTATCGGGTAATGATTCCTGGCGGATTTGTTTGTATCAACATAGGAGATGCGACAAGAACCATCAATAAAAAATTTCAACTATATCCTAACCACAGTCGAATAATTCAATCTTTCTTAGCACTAGGCATGGTCAACCTACCTAACATTATATGGAGAAAACAAACCAATGCGCCTAATAAATTTATGGGATCTGGGATGTTACCTTCTGGTGCTTATGTGACTCTGGAGCATGAATGGATTTTGGTATTTAGAAAAGGCAATAAGAGGATTTTTAAATCAGAAGAAGAAAAACAAAAAAGAAGGAAAAGCGCATTTTTCTGGGCAGAACGTAATAGATGGTTTTCTGACCTCTGGGATCTAAAAGGAACTGGTCAAAAGCTCAAAAGTCAAGCGGGAAGAGAGCGTAGTGCCGCATACCCATTAGAAGTGCCTCATCGACTTATTAATATGTACTCGTTGCATGGTGATACTGTGTTAGACCCCTTTTTAGGGACAGGTACGACAACGTTAGCATCAATTGTCAATGGCAGGAATAGCATTGGTGTAGAAATAGACAGGTCATTCGAGCCGATAATAAGGCAATCTGTTTTAGACGTAGATTTAGACGATATTAATGCTATTAATACCAGGCGACTGGCTGAGCAAAAAGAGTTCGTTCTTAATAGGGAACAGTCTAAAGGACCACTAAAGTATCAGAACCAAAACTTAGGGGTCAAAGTTATGACCTCGCAAGAAAAAGAAATGATGCTATATCATATAGATAAGATTGATTCTGAACCAGAAGCAATAGTGGCTAGTTACAGGACCATTTAGTTTTGCTTTATGCCCTTTGTCTAAGTGACTATAAGGGCAGAAAGGGACTCCTTTATTTCTTGGATATTCTCGAAAGATTCTTTGTCATCATAGTAGAGGTAATAGACTGGTTTATTCCATTTTTGATGAGCTATAGTATTTCTTCGTTTGACGTTTTGTCTCATCTTTTTGTAAGAAGATGGTTTGACTTGGATACCTGCTATATCATCGTTTTCATGGTTTGCTAGGATGTCTATTCTCAGGTCTTCGTCTATATAGCCATTGGTTTCAAGGAATGTTATCTGACTATTTGACTTCAGAGCACTGAGGGCTTTTTTCTCCATGAGGCTTCCCTTCAGCGAGTTAGTAATAAATAGATCATATTCCCACTGAATACACTCGGCTAAGCTATATCGGTATTCTCCCCAATATTCTTTTTGTGATTTATACAGATTTTGACCAAAATCATATACCGTGCCCTGACTTTTTATACCGCAAGAGCAATCATTGATATGATGGTATTCTATGAGGTCTACCAAAGCACTTCTGCTCATTGGGCGATGTGCTTTTATAAGTTTCATGACGGGTACGCTATTATGTGGTGCTGAGATGGCCATAGCACCGTTGAGCTTATTTAGTGGACCGCCAGTGGTGGGCATTTTGTAATAATTGTATTGCTATTATAGATAAAAGAATTGTAGAAACAAAAAAGAGGAACACCCCATCGGGATGCTCCTCTACATATTTTCAAACTTTTACTAAGTTCTTATTTTCTCTTCGCTTTAGCTAAGCTCGCAGCATCACTTTCTTTCTTTTTGATACGACTTTGGCTGCTATCTATACAGAAATCCATAAACGAGTAGTATCCAAAGTTACCTTCCGCATATCCGAATACGTTATTGCTTTCTGATAACTGGAAGTATCCGTCGCCATATCTACAACATATTCCATCTCCATAAGAGTCATCTACGATAATGGAATAACATCCATCAGGAAGGCAGAAATCTTTAGAGAAGTTATTAGTGCCATCTCTGTATGATCCTCCATAATCTACTCTCTCTTGCGTGTCAAGATTATATAGTTCCCAGCTGATGTCCGATGCGTAGTAATCAAATTTGATAAAGAAATTAATATCTACACATGAAGGATCTTCTCCACCCGTATCATCACCTGTGTCTACTGTTGTGGTAAATGTTTTAGTATCTGTATAGCTTGTCCATCCGAAACTGCACCTAGCTCTTAGTTTATACTCATAAGTCACCCCACTTTGTAGTGTATTGAATAACCTTTCTGTAGTTCTAGTTGATACCGAAGTCCATCTACTTGTTCCTTGTGCTCTTATTCTCAGTTGATATCTTCTCACATCCTGTACTGGATTCCAAGATATTTTAGCTTCCGTCTCTGAGATAACTTCTGCGTTAAGACCAGCTGGTGTTCCGCATTCTGGTACTGTTGTGTCGTCATTATTGTCACCAGAACTTGTTGTTTGGAAATTTGCAGTCGTGCTGTAATTAGAAGTTTGATTTCCGCATACACTTCTTACTTTGACCTGATAATTAGTGCCAGCTGTTAGTCCGTTTAGTGTTGTACTCGTAGATGATGTCGTGCTCGAGGTCCAGTTAGTCGTATTCTGTACTCTATAGCTTACTTCATAAGAGCCAGCTGTACTATTACCACCGAAATTTACTTTTGCCGAGCTAGTTGTTATATCAGATACGTTCACATTATTAGGTGCATCACATACAGGATCAGTGTCTCCTCCAGAATTACCTAATACTTGACTTCCTTTACTTATAACATTACCTAAGTTAGAGGCAACATAGCTTTCTATAACTGAAGACTGACCTGCGGTAAACATATACATGCAACCATCATTAGTGTAATCCATATAGTTCATGTGCAAATCTCTACTGCCGCAACTACTCATACCGACAAGAGGGCACCCACCGTAGTCAGAGGATTGTTCTGGAGTATCTGCTACGCCGTCGTCTTGGTTACATCCGCCTCCCCAGATATGATCTAGGAATAAGTAATGTCCCATCTCGTGTGTTAGTGTTCTTCCTAAGTTAAAAGGCGCGCTTGCACCCACATTGCCACATTTTGAACCAAGTCCGAATGCTCCTGCATCTATGACCATACCGTCACCGTTGCCGGATCCTCCGAGTGGAGCATAACCTAATACGCCTGTATTAGGAATCACGAATATATTTATATAACCATTCCATCTGTTGTCATAATCATTGTTGGTCTGATTAACTGTTACTGCAAGATCTCCATCGACAAGACCGAATCCAGATGGGTGATTTTTACTCGCTATGACAAACTCAAGACATGCTTCTCCACTTTGTATGCCTGGAAAATTGACTGTGGCGATATCATTCCATTGTGAGATGTCAGAATTAGTTCCTTGTATATCCTTGTTAAGCGCGTCTATAGACTCTACTGCAAGACTTCTTAGACATCCCAAGTCAGGATTGTTTACACCCTGATAATGAATAGCTACAGGTAGCTTAGTAGGTGATGCACATGCACTTTTAGTATTAGACAAGTTAGCGCTATACTTTCTGAGTTTCTCTACTTTAGCCTCATGAGCTTTTTTGTAGTCAGGATTAGATAATAGCTTGTCCATGTGATGATTATGACCACAATTACGATGACCTTCATGTGCTACAGGTTGGTCAATGTTCTGTTCTATTCCGATGCTTTCTTCTGTAGAAATAGAATCCTCTGTACACGAAGCGAAAACTATAATGATACTGAGAAATGCGAAAAGATAATTAATACTACTCTTCATGATTTTTAGTTTTAACGAGTTAAGAAAAACATTCATCGGGTATTACTACTATAAAATTACACGGGGAAAACGTGGCAATTAGCGCAGATTATACGACGACGAGAGGGTTATTATACTTAGGTAGGGTTTTATTATACTTTCCCAGAAAACGGGACTGCATAATTGAATAAATTTGAAGTCAGAGTCAACAAATGTGAAGAATTATAACACAGGAGAGCAGTTCGTTTTTGGTAAAAGTTATCGATTGGTCAGGCACTTGCTATTTTGGCTATTCGTGTATAGTGACGAGCTATTGAGTTTCGTCGGTGTGACGGAGCCATTGGTGCTTTATTGGTGGGAGGTTATTGTAGATTTTTTCTTCTATGCGTCCATAGTCTATTTCAATCTGTATTTTTTGTTACCAAGATATTTTCTCAAGGGTAAGGTGTTCTTGTACATCTTATTTACGGTCTTATCCGTCGTCGCAATACAGGTCTTCGAGTATTTCTTTTATGGAGAAATCTTTGGTGATACCTTCTCGATTACATACCAATTGGCGGCATTCGTCACTAATACGGCAATTATCCTTATGGCCGTTGCGCTAAAGCTCACTTCATACCTTTATCAACAAAATAATAAGATCAGAAATCTCAGCGAAACTAATTTGCAGACAGAACTGGCATATCTTAAGACACAGGTTAATCCCCACTTTTTATTCAATACATTGAATAATATCTATGTCATGTCTAAAAAGAAGGATGATAGCTTGCCCGAAACAATATTGCAGCTTTCTGATATGCTCAGATATCAGCTATACGAATGCGATGAAGACTCCGTCCCATTAAGTAAAGAAATAGAATACATCAATAATTATATTAATATAGAGAAGCTACGGAGATCGGACATAGAAATACAACTCAACACTAATAGACCAATTGCAACTAAATTTATCAAACCGCTCATCTTATTGCCCTTTGTGGAAAACGCCTTTAAGTATAGTAAGACGGACGGAATAGAAAAGTCCATTATTCACATCAGTATAGAAGTGCTGGATAATGATTTTTCCTTTACTTGTATAAATGATATTGGGACTTATAGGTCAAATGAAATAGGCGGTATTGGATTGACTAATGCGACGAGAAGATTAGAGTTGGCCTATCCTGATAATCATACCCTGAGTCATTACGAGAAAGATGGTCAATATCATGTCGAACTAAAGATTACGAATATATGATAAGGTATATTATAGTAGACGATGAGCCACTGGCAAGAGAAGGTATAAGACTTAATGCAGATCAAGTACCTTATCTGGAATATGTTTCAGAATTTGGTAATGCAATGAATGCGGATGAGTTTCTCAAAAGAGAAGAAGTGCAACTTATTTTTTTGGATATCGAAATGCCAGGCATCAATGGCTTAGAATTTCTTCGTCAACTCAAATCAAGTCACCAAGTGATACTGACAACGGCTTATCCTCAGTATGCACTGGAATCTTACGAATTGGATGTCGTCGACTATCTGGTTAAGCCTATCCGTTTTGAGAGATTCTACAAAGCCGTCTCTAAGGTCCAAGACTATCTAAGCCTCCAAAAGGATAATGAACCGAGTGTCTCCGAGTACGAAGAGAAATTCATGTATATCAAATCTAGTCGTAAGTATGTCAAAATCTTCTATGATGACATACATTATATCAAAGGAATGAAAGACTATGTGGTCATTCATACGCTTGACAAGAAATACATGACCCCGATGAATGTCAAAACTATCCTCTCTAAATTACCCGCTCAACAATTCGCAAGAGTATCTAAATCTTATATAGTCCAAGTCAAGCAAGTCTTATCTATCGACACAGATACGATATATACCAATAATTACGAATTGCCACTTGGTCCGAGTTATAAGGAAGCTTTCGTCGAGAATTATGTGAAGACTAATCTGGTGAGTAGAGATTAGTGCTCTCAGCCAAGCCGAAATCAAGATTCAAAATCCGATCCCTGTTAAAATACTGTTCATCTAAAATAAGATGTCATCACCATTGGTTATATTATATTGGCAATAGAAAGAAAAGTTGTTATAATACAGTATGGAGATAAGTAGAGAGTTATTATTCTTTTTTAGTGGGCTTGGTGCTTTTAATGGGATGTTGATGGGGCTATATTTCTTATTTGTCGCAAAACCCAAGCAATTATCTAATTATTTCTTAGGTGCCCTATTTATATGCTATAGCATCAGAATCGGGAAGTCCGTATTCTTTTATTTTAACTCTGATCTTGCTTTCAGTTATTTGCAGTTCGGTTTGACGGCTTGTTTTTTTATAGGGCCGTTTCTCTATCTGTATATCTCTTCTTTGTTTGATAGTCCAGAGAAGATAGATAGAAAGTGGAAATGGCATCTTGCTGTACTCACGCCGATCGCCTTGGTGTTTGGTTTTTTGTATCCTTTCGAGCATCATGTAGATCTATGGAGACCTTATGTGATTAAGTTCATTTATTTGAGTTGGTTGGCTTATTCTGTGTTGGCCTTGATTAAGGCGCGACCTATTCTTAGTAAAACAACCGATAGTTCCACTAAGTTAGACGGATTAGATTTTTGGGTCTTGAGCCTCTTGGTCGGTAATATGGTGATATGGGCGGCTTATTACTTTGTGGGCATCACGTCTTATATCCTTGGTGCTTTGTTGTTCTCGTTTATGCTTTATCTGCTCGTGGTATTAGTTCTATTTGGTAAAAAGCACCAGACTAATCCTAATACTCATAGCCCTAAATACCGTAATAAACGAATCGACGACAAGGTGGCCTCTCTCTTGTACCATAATCTCAAAAAAGTCATGGAAGAAGAAAAACTATACCGTGATGCTAATCTCAAGCTCCCTGCACTGGCAAAACGCATGAATGTACTTCCTCATACCATCTCACAACTGCTCAATGATAACATCGGCAAAGGATTCCCTCAATGGGTCAACGAATACCGCATATCAGAGGCGAAATCCAGATTGCAGTCAGATGACAATCTGACCTTGGAAGCTATAGGTTACGAATGTGGCTTTAATTCCAAATCTACATTCTTCGCTTCTTTCAAGAAAATAGTCGGTATGACCCCCTCCCGATTTAGAGATTCTCTGGTGCAATCGGCCCTTAATTAAGTGCAGATTTATAAATCAGCACTCCTGATTTATAATAGATAACTGATTATCAGGTAATTAAAATTAGTTTTGATTTGTCAATCAATTTGATGCTTATTCTAATAATCAATATAATAACATGAGATATTTAGTTGTCCCATTAATACTGTCATTTTGGGCTTGTCAGCAATCCACTCAACCAATTACCAATAACGCGGATGCCAAATCAATCGAGCAAACCATCAATACTTATTTCGATGGATGGCTGACGGGTGATAGCCTCAAGGTCGGTAGTGCCATGCACAGTACCTGCCACCTTAAGTTTTTTCCAAGGGGAGAGTTTGGAATGCGTACGCGTAATCAGTACCTAAGCAATTTCAAGCCAAGACCAAAGCTGGAAGGTGCAGAAGGCAGAATTATTACACTCGATATTACAGGACCTATCGCTTCTGCCAAATGTGAACTGGAAACCAAAGAGCGATTATTTACAGACTATTTCAATATGATGAAAATAGATGATCGCTGGTATATCGTAGACAAAATATCTGCTAATGTTGCTAAAGAATAAGCTGATGAATGCTAATGGATTAATTTGGCTTTTTCTGTTTTTGATTTTCGCAGTAGGTGTCCATGGACAGTCTCAATCCAAGATACTTATGGTACTATCAAATGCCGAGTATTATGGAGATACCAAAATCAAAACGGCCAACCATTACGAAGAACTCATCATCCCCTATGATCTGTTTATAAAGGCAGGATACGAGGTCGATCTGGTTAGTCCAGAGGGTGGGTCTGTTCCATTGGGATATATAAGATACGCTCATGTGACAGATCATAACTATCTGTATGATCAGGATTTTATGGACAAGCTCAAAAATACCATCCCATCCAAAGATGTTATAGCCTCTGAGTATGTCGCCATATTTTATTGTGGAGGCGGAGCCGCCATGTATGATGTGCCTTATGACAAACATCTATTAGCTATTGCCGAAGAGATACATGAGAATAATCAAGGCATCGTCGCAGCAATATGTCATGGCACAGCAGGAATCACCCAGATCAAAATAAAGGATGACTATCTTATCAAGAATAAAAAACTCTGCGGATTCCCCGATGCCTTTGAAAACAGAGAGTCTGAGTATTACGAGTCTTTCCCTTTCAGTATAGATGAAGAAGTAAATGCACATGGTGGTCTGTTTTCTTACTCCAAAGAAGGATGGGATGGATATGTCGTCAAGGATGGTCGGCTGATGACTGCGCAAGACCCTTCTGGTGCCGAGGCATTAGCTCATCTTATCATTAAAAGACTAAATAAAAAATAACCACAATAGAATGAATAGGATTTTAATATGCATTACGTTGCTCCTCTGGACTTTCATACATGTTTCGGCGCAATCGTCTGTAGATGAATTGTCTGAGAGTACGATAAAGACTTTAGATAAGATATTTGAGTCTTATCAGGAAAAGGAAATGCCTGGTCTTATAGCAGGAGCAGTTACAAGTAAAGGGTTAGCCTATGGTCAAGTGCTGGGTTATGAGGATATGGATGAGAAAAAGGCCGTATCAGAATCGAGTGTCTTCCAGCTCGGTGAAATCTCTAAGCTCTTTACTAAGTATGTTGTACTATCCTTAGTGGAGGATGGAAAGATCAAGATGATAGACAATATTATAAATCATATAGACGGTCTGCCTGACTCTTATAGAGACATTACGATATATCATCTGATGGCTAATACCAGTGGTCTTTATGATTATAAAAACCTAAGTTCTTTTTTGCCTATGAAACATACCTTACCACTAACGGATGGTGAAGTGATGAAGATGATATCGGCACAAAAGGACTTGGCATTTCAGCCGGGAACTCAATTTTTGCAAAGCCGATCCAATGCATTTTTACTCGCTCGCATCTGCGAATCTGTATCTGACAAAAATCTGTCTCAGTTAGTAAAGGAATATGTTTTTGAGCCATTAGGGGTGGGCGACTCCCAGTGCCAAGTAGATAGAGCAGATGTCACAGCAAGCCTTGCGTTGCCGTATGTCGCTGGTGATAATGATAATTATACCATAGCGGATCATCATTATCATGTCTCAGGAGTCTTTAATGTCTACGCCTCTTTTCGAGATTTAGTAATATGGTACAAAAGTTATTTTGGTGATAATCAAAGACATCGTAGGATATTGTCCAAACTCAATAGTCATGCAAAACTGGATAACGGTGCGATACACACCACTGGACTGGGCAAATTAACGCTCGGTGGTCAGCATGTACATCTGGAACGTGGCATCAACAAAACCTGGCAATACAGCACGACGGAGAATACAGCGCATACGGTCTTTATATTTCGGAGTAAAGAGATGGTGTTTTTTGCTATATCGCATAATGGAGAACCTTATAATGGCCAATTGTCAATGGGCATGGCGGATATTGTATTAAAACCTGGCTTTGATAAACATCCATTACCAGATATCAATAATATCAAAGCAGTGGAATTGCCTGTTTCAAAAATGAAAAAGTATACAGGCGAATACTGGAATGCGGACTTTCTGGCAAAAAGAAAAATCATAACTCGTAATGACTCATTAATATATATGGTCAGAGGTAGAGAGATTCCATTGATTCCAGTTGCAGATAATAAATTTCAGCTCAAAATGGAATCTGAGTATCCTACCTATTTCGAGTTTTCTGATGACGGCGATGGATTAGGTTATCAGTACAAATCAGGAGATTCAGAATTTCAGAAATATTACAAAATAGATTACGCTCCATCTCCCGCCAAGGAAGACCTCATAGGTACTTATGTCAACACAGATTACGACGTCATATATAAAGTCATCTCAGTAGAGGACAATTTAAAGTTAGTCAGTTTTGGATCGGGTGAGGTGTCGCTGGATCACGTGACCGATAGACTATATCAGACAGACTCTAATGTCCTCTGGGCAATAAATTTTACCGAAACCAAAGGTGTCACTACAGGAATAACTTTATCTGGAGAAGGCTTTAGAGATTTAATATTCAACAAGGTAAAGAGGGTAGAGCAATAAGGCTCTACTCATTACTATGACTATCTTATAACTCGGCTGCCAAATATGCCGCTTCCTTGATCGCTCTCTTGGCATCCAGTCCAGAGGCATTTTTAGCGCCACCGATAACATGGATGTTTTCTGCGTTTAGGTTGATCTTATCGGATAATGTATCTCTTGATTCTTGTCCAGCGCATATAATCACGTTATCGACTTCTAAGAATTGAGTTTCGTCATTGACCTTTATCTCAAATTGTCCATCTGAGAAGGAGACATACTGGCATTGAGATAGCATATTGACTTCTTTCATCTTGAGACTAGCGCGGTGTATCCAGCCTGTTGTCTTACCGAGATCTTTGCCATGTTTGCCTTTAGATCTTTTGAGTAAGTATATAGTCCTTGGAGAGGGTGCGGGCTGCGGCATCGCAAATGCTCCTCGGCTATCATAGTCCATATTGACACCCCATTCTTTCATATAGGCCTCTGTGTCCATGTCATGGTCTCCATGAGACAGATATTCTGCTACATCAAATCCGATACCTCCTGCACCTACAATAGCCACTCTTGGACCGACTTCCTTTTTGTGCAATAGGACATCTCTATAGTTAAGCACCTTCTCATTATCATATCCCTCGAAGGATACCTCCCTCGGAGTGACACCAGTGGCTAATATAATTTCTTGATAACCCAGATCGTCTATAAGAGTAGGCGTGGCCTCTGTATTGAGGAATATGTTGACCTCATACTTGTGGAGCATGGACTGGTAGTATCTGATGGTTTCGGCGTAGTCTTCTTTCCCTGGTATCTCTTTAGCCATCAGGAATTGTCCTCCGAGTTTTCCAGATTTTTCGTAGAGATGTACCTTGTGACCTCTCTCGGCTAGGATACTCGCTGCGGCAAGTCCTGCTGGTCCACCACCGACGACGGCGATCAGTTTTTTGTTATCTGTCGGAAGGTAATTTAGTTCGGTTTCATAACAGGCTCTTGGATTGACGATGCAGCTGCATCGTTGCATGGTGAAGGTATGATCGAGACAGGCCTGATTGCAGGCGATACAGGTGTTGATTTCGTTAGCCTTGTTATTCATCGCTTTGATGACAAACTGCGAGTCTGCCAAAAAAGGTCTAGCCATAGATACCATATCCGCACAACCTTCTTGTAAGAGAGATTCTGCTATGTCAGGTGTATTGATACGGTTAGTCGTGATGAGCGGAATATTAACTTCTCCCATCATCTTCTTAGTGACCCATGCGAAGCCACCTCTTGGCACACAAGACCCTATGGTAGGGACACGTGCCTCATGCCACCCGATGCCAGTATTGATGATTGTCGCGCCTGCTTTTTCTATTTCTTTAGCGAGTATAACGACTTCTTCCCAGGTACTCCCTTCCTCTACGAGGTCCAGCATGGAGAGCCTATATATGATTATAAAATTTTCGCCAAGAGCTTCTCTTATTCCTTGGACTATCTGTATGGGGAATTTTATTCTGTTGCTATAGTCGCCGCCCCATTCGTCCGTTCTTTTATTAGTGCGATTGACTATAAATTGGTTAATAAGATAGCCTTCTGATCCCATCACTTCGACACCATCATATCCAGCGTGCTTAGCCATCTTGGCACATTGTATATAGTCTTCTATAGTACGTAGTATATTCTCGTGCGTTAGCTCCCGTGGCGTGAACATGTTGATGGGGGCTTTGATAGGAGAGGGGGCTACGGAGTTTTGGCTATACGCATAGCGACCTGTGTGCAATATTTGCATACATATTTTGCCACCTTCTTTATGAACGGCCTCCGTGATGACTTGGTGATGCTCTGCCTCTTCTTCGTTACGCATCATGGCGCCTCCTACTGCGACGACCCCTTCTTCGTTAGGTGAGATGCCGCCTGTGACGATGAGTCCCACTTGTCCTCTGGCACGTTCGGCATAGAAAGCGGCTGCCATTTTGTTACCTCCTGGTATCTCTTCCAGCATGGTGTGCATAGACCCCATAAGGACTCTATTTTTTAGCGTTGTAAATCCCAAATCAAGAGGCTCTAACAATTTGTCATACATATCTTATCTCCATATTATTGAAGGCTCAATATAAGACTAATAATCTGTTAGAGTTATAGCAACATAAGCTACTATTTTAGTTTCTATGCAGTGACCTTGGATATGTAATTGGACAGACTTTCTTTGATAAGAAAATTCCATCCGCCGACACCGCTTTCCCTTCTGAACTCTGGTATATCCTGAGGGTGGTCAGAAAGAGCTTTGGCTGTAAGGTGCAGTACCGAATGTTCTCCGTCATCCTTTAGCTCATAGGTAACGAGAGAATGACCAGGATAACCATCAAAACTCCATTGTGTATCTATTTTTTCGTCTATTATGACATCGGTAATTTTCCAATTATGCGGAAAATTCCGCCCCTCATGCTCTATCAGAAAACTGGTCTCGAATCCTAACTCCGCCTTATAAGAAGTAAGCTGCGGAAACATCCATTGGTTAAGATGCGCTAAGTCTGTCAGGTATTCCCAGAGTTTTTGTCTATTGATAGGGAACTTGTGTTCTAGTATAATCGGATCATCACTGACTAACATCGTATTCTTTTTTTATTAAAGATTAACCTCTTCGTCTTTCTAATAAGATCATCATCATAAGGCTTAAGATAATGCGTTCCCCATCATCTTCGTCGAAATTAGCGATTTTCTCTACCTTAAATTCCCTTCCCCAAAATGAAGCTTCTTTCTGTATTCTGGCAATGACTTGATCGTTTTTGTCCGTGACGTTGTAAGCAGGGTTAAAGAAATAACCTGTCAACATACCAAGAATAGGAATCTCTCCGAGTAGACCGTCTATGACTTTTACCCATCCGTTTTCTTCCCTGATGCTATATTGTAATTGTTCATTTTGGTCGATGATTTCGTAATTGGCCTTCCATAGAGAAGACCAGCCTTTTCTCGCGATTTTACCCAATTCCTGCCCACTTTTATCTTTCATACTATAGGCTGCCGAAAAGTCAAGCCATTTATTGGCATTGATGGTATAATTGATCTGGGACTTGGACTCATCGTTATAGATGGCTATTTCCTCTTTGAGTTTGAACATCTTTTGCCTGACATAGGCTAAGATTTGACCATTGGAGTCTTTGGCTATAAAATCATTGGATAAGGAAGTGATCCTAAATGTAAACTGAACTGGAAATGATATCTGCTGCATTCTATATAATTTCCTGTTAAATTAATAAACCTATTCTTATATTTAGAAAAATCATAAATCAGTGAAATACCTATTATCTTTTTTTTCGTGCTTGTTTGCAATTTGTCTTAACGCGCAGGTGGACTTATCTTATCAGACACCACCTAAGGAAATCATGGAAGTGGCAGATGCTTCTTTGCCTCCCGTACTGAGGATGAATAGTGAGGCGACCAAAGGCGTCTTGCTCTATAGGAAATCATTCAAATCCATCGCAGAATTATCAGAAAAAGAAATGCGTCTCGGCGGATTACGTATCAATCCCAAGAAAAATGTTTCCAGCCGTCTGAGATATTACTATGACATGAAACTATACGATGTCGTCACTGGAAAGGAATCCATGATCACAGGCTTACCTGCTAATGCGCAGCTCGCTAATTTCAGAATGTCAGATGATGAGCAGATGATGGCATTCACTAATACGGATGATAAAGGCGTTGCGCTATGGATACTCAATATGGACTCTGGAACCATTAAAAAACTCACCGATTCTGACCTTAATGCCAATATGGGGACGCCTTTCCTCTGGAACAAGGATAGCGAATCTCTGTTAGTCAAAGTCTTGCCTCAAAAAAGAAATGAACTGATAGATGTCGCAGCTGCCATCCCTTCTGGTCCAACCATCTCTGTCAATGATGGCAAGAAAGCACAAAATAGAACATATCAGGACTTACTAAAAAACAAGAATGATGAAGCCAACTTTGAGACACTCGCTTTGTCAGAAGTCAAAAAAGTAGACGTCAATGGAAAGACAAGCGACTTTCTCCCTAGGGACATATACAGCAGCTGGAGTTATTCTCCCGATGGTAATTATATGATGGTCACGACGGTCAATAAGCCGTATTCTTACCTTGTACCTTATAGAAGATTTCCTTCGACGACTAATATTTATGATGCGGAGGGGCAATTCGTGAAGACCTTATTAGATCTACCGTTGATAGAAGATTTGCCTAAGGGATTTATGTCAGTACGTACTGGTCCGAGAAGTTATTCCTGGAGATCAGACAGACCAGCGACACTTATCTGGGCAGAAGCTCTGGATGGGGGTGATGCCAATGTAGAGGCAGAGTACAGAGATGCTGTCTACCAAGCCGATGCACCTTTTAGTGGTGATAAAAAATTGCTTATACAGACTAAAAATAGATTCAGCGGTATACAATGGTGCAATGATGATATGGCGATAGCTTACGACTACTGGTGGAATACAAGAAATACTAAAACCTACCTTTTTTCCCCAGCCGATAGTGATCAGGAAGTCAAAATGATCGGGGATAGAAACTATCAAGATCGCTATACGAACCCTGGCTCATTCGTCACAGAAAAGAATGCTTATAATCGCCGAGTGTTGGTTATAGATGGAGAATCCTTATATAGGATAGGCGATGGTTACTCTGACGAAGGTATCAGACCATTCGTAGATAAGTATAATGTGCATACAGGAGAAACGGAAAGACTCTTTCGTGCAGATGGAAAGACGACTTTAGAAGATATTTCTTCCGCGATAGACATCAAAAAAGGGCTGGTACTGACAAGGATAGAGTCGCCTACAGAATATCCTAATTACTATATAAGAAACCTACAGACTAAGAACCTGCAGCAGATCACAGATTTTGATAATCCGTTTAAGGCTATGCAGAATGTGCATAAAGAAGTCATTAATTATAAAAGAGATGACGGGCTTGATCTTTCTGCTACGCTTTACTTGCCTGTGGGATATGATAAGAAGAGTGGTGAAAAACTACCTATGGTAATGTGGGCCTATCCCCGCGAGTACAAAGACAAAAACACAGCCTCGCAAGTCACCTCTTCGCCTAACGAATTTACTTTTCCTTACTATGGATCACCCCTTTATTGGGTGCTCAGAGGATATGCAGTACTGGATGATTGCGCGTTTCCTATCGTCGGAGAAGGAGAGGAAGAGCCTAATGATAGTTTCAGGTCTCAGCTTGTGGGTAATGCCAAGGCCGCTATAGATGCCGTGGATAAGATGGGGTATATAGATAGAGATCGCGTGGCTGTGGGCGGTCATTCTTACGGTGCTTTTATGACCGCTAATCTGTTATCTCATTCTGATCTGTTTGCAGCGGGTATCGCGCGTAGTGGAGCATATAATAGGACTTTGACCCCTTTCGGATTTCAGTCAGAGCAGCGTAGTTACTGGGAGGCGCCTGATGTTTATTATACGATGTCTCCATTTATGCATGCCGATAAGATGAAAACGCCGCTTCTGCTGATACATGGTGAGGCGGATAATAACTCTGGAACATATCCTATGCAGTCAGAGAGATATTTCAATGCCCTCAAAGGCTTAGGAGCAACTGTCCGACTTGTCATGTTACCAAAGGAAAGTCACGGCTATGCCGCCAGAGAATCTGTCTTACACATACTCTGGGAGCAGGACCAGTGGCTGGACAAATACGTGAAGAACAAGAAGAAAGTGAATACGCCTTAGTTACTGTAGGTAGGGAGTATTCTGTTATAGTTAGGGGTTATTTGATTGAGATGATGGATAATTGTATGCGGCGTCTCTCGACGGAGGAGAGATATGCTGTCATCACATATAGTTACCTGCTTTTTCTATTAATATTCTATTAATAGTTTCTTTTATTTCTTTAGGTACATCAGTATTGTGATAATGTTTTTGTATTTGAAATTCAACTTCTTCCTCAAATTCACTTAGTGACATATCATCTGACAAATGAATAAACATTGCATTCAAACAATCTATTTTAATTTCATTGTCAATTTTCCACATTTTGCTTAAGTCTTCACTAATAAATTCATAATATAGTGAAGGTTGGTCTTTCAGGATTTGGATATAATCACTCTTAAGCTCTTCTACTTTTTTGTTTTTTGAAGTTTGAAGTATCCTTAAATACTGAAGTTTACTTATCGTTTTATTTCTTGATTTGTCATAAACTGTTTTCCAAAACAATACTTCTTCATCCTTATTCCAATTAAAGCCATAAATTGAATTCCAATATCCAGCATTGATTGCTTTTTTTAGGATTAATATTGACTCAAGTTCTAAGTTGTCATATTCATTTATCAGCTTAAGAATGGAATTGAAATCTTGATGTAAAAGAAGGTGATTTCTAATTCGTTTAGTCTGTTCACCTAAGTCCTGTTTCGTGTTATATCTTCCTAATTGATATAGCATTTAACTAATCTTCGCTTCTGAAACAAGTAATTAGTAATTGATCTTTTTGAATAAAGACTGTACTTAAATCAAATGTATTCTCAGTCAATGAATTCCAAAAAGATCCATTTTCTGTTGATCTCCAATGATTGTTTAACCAGTTTGAATAGCAAAATGAATTAGAACTATAGAAACCATCAAGCAGATTTTTATGGAATATTTTAGCTTTTTCTTCGGGAGTAATTCTTGATTCGGAATATGCCATATCAAATTCTATCGAATCTAAAAGGAGTTCCGAACAAACCTCAAATGATTTTGCATACCATGTATTTCCCAATTCTTTCCAATTCTCCAATTGACAAATTTGATCCAAAGTTGAAAAACGATTGTCTTCTATAGTTAAGTCTATATTTTCAATCATGAATTTATAAGCGTTTCCCCAAATAAATTCACCCATTTCTAATTCTTCAAATATGTTTACTTTTTCAATTTTTATAATTGCTGATAACGGAATTAGTACATGCGGCGTATACCGCAGGGTATGCCGTCATCGTACTGTGTTATCTGTAGGCTTTCCATTAGTTTCGTCTTAGTCTTCCTACAAATTGAGGCATATTTCTAATCTCTGTCCAGTACTCTTCCTGGACATCTTCGTCAATGAAAATTGGCGTTCTTTCATTGTAAAGTCTATCTGCTCCATCTTTTCTACAACCTGATATCCAATATTCTTCACCTGTCTCTGAATCATAATAATTCGATTTGAATCCAGCTCCCTTAAGTGACTTGAAGAGTTTGCCATCATAGTGGAGGGATTTCATTGTTTTGGAGAATTTTACCCTACCAATTCTTGCTTCTCCTGTTAATCCTTCTCCTTTATATTCGATATACATTATTCTTATCTTCATTGTTTACTTTCTTAGTCCGAATGAAACAATTTCTTCGTGGAAGAAATACAATACCCAATTTACATTCTTATTAGTTAGAATTAGGTCGTCTGAAACAGGGTAATAAAAGTCTTCATAATACATTTTGAATATTTCCCAATTTGTAATTGCAGATACATAGGAATCCCAAAACAAGAACACGTTTTCATTAGAATCAACATTTAAGTTGTCTAACCAATTTCTACCATCATTTTCTGACTTCGTTCTTAAATCAAATTTTGAAATTGAACTAAAATGCTCTTTGTTTAATTTGTACTGTCCCATTAGGCCCGTATCAAAAAGATGATTCCCTAATGATTCTGAAGCGTCTTTGTTTAGGGGTTGAATTGCTGATAAATGTTGTTTAGGAAGGAGATTATGTTCTTCTTCGGTAAATCTCCATTTCAATTCAAATTCCTCCATTGGAATTGTATGCAACTCTATCTTATCAAGACTAAACATTTGCTGACTCTACTGAATTATTTAGAATGGTGTAGGTAATTACATTTGGCCTTTTGACTGCATTGTCCAAATCTTTCATTGTTCTGTAACTCTTGTAATAAGAAATTTTGTTGTCCCCATAAAATCTACTAGTGATTTTTGCTCGAATACGTTTTCTCTTTTGCTTCTTTTTAGCCTTTGCGAATCTCTCAAATTCATCATATTCCATAGTTGGAGATGTTTTTCTAAATCTCTTATTTCCCAATCTCTTTAGATAAGGTCTTAAATGCTTTGCCCATTCTCCACTTCTAAATTTCCCTTTATGATATGTTTTATTAAGATTGCTCATATTTTAGTTCAGCTTACAGATAACGGAATTATGATATGTGGCGTATCCTGAAGGGTATGCCATCATCATCATCATCATCATCATCATCATTATGTGAGCCTGTTTCTAAAAACATCTAACTGTCTGACAAACACCAC
>JAHDFP010000025.1 GCA_020628095.1 Saprospiraceae bacterium | reverse complement strand
CCGACCCGCTGATTACAAATCAGCTGCTCTGGCCAACTGAGCTACATCGGCATTGACAAAATGTCATAGCTTTCTTCAAAGCGAATGCAAAAATAGGCATTTTTCGTATATATGTAAATATTGATATAAAAATTTTGTATCCAGCCTAATTACTCGACTTTGGGTGCGCTTTCTTATAGGTTTCTTTCAGTCTTTCTATAGAGTTATGAGTATACACCTGCGTAGCCGCTAGATTCGCGTGTCCCAGTAATTCCTTGACAGCATTGAGGTCTGCGCCGCCATTCATCAGATGAGTGGCGAAACTATGCCTGAGCACATGAGGTGATTTCTTTTTCATGCTGGTGACCATCGATAGATAAGTTTTTACGGTATTAAAGACAAACTTGGGATATAGAGCCTTGCCTTTATCGGTAACAAAGAGCAATCCTGGCAAGTTCTGATCTTCAAAATAGGTAGAACGAACCTCCTTATACTGACTCACCTTGTCTAACAGGTCTCTCGACACAGGTATAACGCGTTCCTTATTCCCCTTACCTATTACCTTGATTACCTGATTAGCCACATCTACGTCCTGATCTTTCAGCGTAATAATCTCAGATCGTCTGATACCCGTCATATATAGAAACTCAATGATCAGCATGTTTCTTACATCAGGGAACTCTTCTGTGGGCTTGTATTGCAATAACTTCTCAATTTGACCTTCTTGCAGATATTGCGGTAATCTTTTGGGTATTTTGGGTGCGATGACTTTGAGAGTGGGATTAGATAAGACAGAACCTATCTTTTTCTGATAGTTAAAAAAAGACCTTAGAGCTGACAGCTTCCTATTGATAGACTTAGCCACTATACCTTTGTCCACTAATGAAACCATCCAAGATCTTATCATCAGATGATTAATAGAGGACATCTCAGTCTCTGGGTAATACGCCACGCAGTAATCAGCAAACTGCACAAGATCATTCTTATAAGAGATCAATGTATGACGAGAATATTTCTTCTGAAACTCCAAATACTCAAGGTAAAGATGAATGGCTTCCAACATATTATAAATATTCTTAATAAGTCTTCAAAAATCTTACCATATCTATTTGGTCCAGAAAGCGTTGTAAGCAATGATCATCCAGATTCGGACTCTCGGTTTTTAGCTTTAATAAGATCGTCACACAGATTAAATTGAAGTATTTTTATACGATCATTAAAAAATCAGATAAAAATCGAATCAAGAAGAATGCATGAGTATAAAAGTCGCGTCTTAGGCTATTACATAATGATTGTGATCATTGCGTCTGGATGTAGCACTGATAAAGGGATGGACGAGACCTCTGTGGATGAGATGCTTTTTCGATTTGTACCACAAAGTCATAGTGGTATTACTTTTAGTAATGACTTGACCGCAGATATGAATACTAAGTTCAATCTGTTTGATTTTGATTACTTCTATAATGGTGCGGGTGTCGGGATAGAAGATATTAATAATGATGGCTTGCAGGATATATTCTTCTGCTCCAACCAAGGAGATAATAAGCTCTATCTCAATAAAGGAAAATTGCAGTTTGAGGATATATCCGATAAGGCGGGTATCAATGCGAATAAGAAATGGTCCAATGGCGTGACGTTTTGCGATATCAATCAGGACGGCTGGATGGATATCTATGTATCACAAGGCGGACCTCACGAACATCATAACAGACCTAACCTATTATACATTAATAACGGGAATCTGACTTTTAGCGAATCAGCTGCTGAATACGGTCTCGATGACAAAGGTATAAGCACGCAGTCTGCATTTGCAGATTTTGATGGCGATGGAGATCTGGACTGTATCGTTATGAACGAAGCCGAGGCTTATGGTTTTGGTGTCAATGATTTCTTTTCTATTGTATCAAAAAGCGAAGCAAGCCTGATGCGCAACAGTTCGCAAATGTACATCAACGAACAAGGTCGCTACATCAATCAGACTAAAGAATCTGGATTACTGACACCATCCTTTGGTTTAGGTCTCGTGGTCACAGACCTTAATCAAGATGGAGCATTAGATATATACATGGCCAATGATTATTATATACCTGATGCGATGTACATCAATAATGGAAAAGGTGTATTCAGAAATCAGATTAAACAAAAGACGAAGCAAATTTCATTTTTCGGAATGGGTGTCGATGCCAATGATATAAATAATGATGGGCGTCAGGACCTATATGTACTTGATATGGCGTCCAGAGATCACTATAGATCGAAAACCCTCATGGCCAGCATGAACACATCCGCTTTTGATTATCTCACTAAGACCCTCTCGTTTCCTTATCAATACATGTTCAATAGTCTCTTGATTGCCGATGGACATAATGGCTATAATAATGTTTCCCAGTTATGTGGTCTGGCAAATACGGATTGGAGTTGGGCTGGGTTAATTGCGGACTTTGATTATGATGGACTCAAGGACATCTATGTGACTAACGGTTATCGTAAGTACGCATTGGATAACGATTTTAAAAACAAAGTCACCGCAGAAAAAAAGAAATACAACAACCAAGTCCCTATCGATATCAAGCAACGCTTGTACGACGAAATGCCAGAAGAAAAACTCAGTAATATACTATACGCACAAGAATCACTAAGTGACTTTAATGACATAACTAATTCCTCTGGGTTATCAGCCCCCTCCTACTCTAACGGTGCTACATACGGCGACCTAGACAATGACGGTGACATAGATCTCGTCGTCAACAACATAGACCAGACCGCCTTCCTCATAGAGAACAAATCATCCGACAGTAAGCAACGTAACTACATTAACATTGTCCATCCTAAGACTGAGAGCTACTCTAATGTCGCAATATACTATAATGGCAAAATGCAATATGGCGAGCTCAATAGGGTCAGAGGATATATGAGTGCTTGCCAGCCTATTCTTTCGTTCGGTATAGGAGAAAACAATCTGATAGATAGTATAGTAGTCACCGACATAAGCAACAAAAGTAGTTCTATACTTACCAATCTAAAAGCCAATCAAACTATCGACCTATCAAAAATCAAAAGCGGAAACACAAAGAATCACAAAATCCAAAATGACAAATACGTAGAAAGAAAAAGCCTGGGCACGATCAAACTATTCGGTAAGCATACAGAGAATGATTACAATGATTTTGCCGAAGAGATATTATTACCCTATAAGCAAAGTACGATAGGTCCTAAGATAAGTCGATCTACAAATAACCAAGGGAGCACCTATATTTTCATGCCAGGCGCGACAGGTCAGCCCAGCAAAATATTTAAGACAGAAGGGAGCCACCTTAAGAATCTACCATGTGAGGACATGAATGCGGACAAGTTGAGTGAAGATATAAGAGGTGAGTTCTTTGACTTGGAAAATGATGGTGACCTTGATCTCTTTGTCGTCAGCGGAGGCAACAGCCGCGGTGCAGGGAATCAACTATACCAAAATAAATTATATATCAATGACGGGAATGATGCCTATGAGAAGTCGGCCGACTTCTTATCTGACGCTTACAGCTCTGGCACTTGCATCTCCATAGATATAGATAAAGATGGCTATCAAGACATACTTGTAGGAAATAGAATAGTCCCACAAAAATATCCTTTAGCCGCGCCTTCGTTCTTTTATAAAAATGAATCTGGTCATCTCACAGATCGTACAGATGATTACATGCCAGAGCTAAAAGACTTTGGTATTATCAATGATGTTGTAGCCACCGATTTCAACGGTGACAGCTGGACTGATGTCATTGCTGTTGCTGAATGGGGGGAAATAGGTTTTTTCGAAAATCAACAGGGTAAACTAAAACTAGTACACATACCGCAAACAAAAAATCTCAAAGGATGGTGGTATAGTATAACAGAAACTGACATCAATAACGACAACCTACAAGATTATGTCATAGGCAATCTGGGACTCAACAGCAAATACACGGCAGATCAAGAAAAACCTTTCAGAGTGCATGCTCATGATTTTGATGATACAGGCACTTTAGACATTGTGTTGTCCAAAAAATATAAAGATGATTACGTTCCATTACGTGGTCGCGAGTGCTCCTCTGACCAGATGCCTTTTATCAAGGAGAAGTTTCCCAGTTATGATCTATTCGCTAAGGCGAGCATAGAAGAGGTCTATACTAATCTGGATGACGCATACACTAAGGAGGTCAATGAGTTCCGATCTTTATTGTTAGTCAATGAAGGCAGCGGACAGTTTGCCTTACAATATCTACCTATAGAGGCTCAGTCCTTACCCATCTTAGATGGACTATCGGTGGATATAAACAAGGACGGATACAAGGACGTTATCATCTGTGGTAACATCTACAATACAGAAGTAGAAACACCAAGGTTAGATTACACGCAAGGGATAATATTATTTTCTGATGGCAATAGATTGACCACCAGAACTGATGGACTTATTCCCTTAGGTGACAATGTCAAATCTGTAATTGATTTCCAGATCGGGGATGGTGATTATCTTCTATTTGGTGTCAATGATAATATACCCAAGTTATTCTCATACTAATTCAAAAAGATCTTTTTTGCAGAAAACAGACTTTTGGATTTAATACATAATACATAAATACCAGTGGCAAAGTCATCAAAACAAAATGTTTTGGTTTTTCTAAATCTATCCGAGCAAATCTTCTGCGCATTCATATCCATTAATATAAGTTCGCATTCATCATTGAGACTGGTACTAATTTCGACTAACTTTTGTTGTGCATCTTTCCTTATATGCCATTCTAATAAAACTTCTTCATCCACCGATGTTCCGATAGAACAATCTATTTCTAGAGGCTGCAGTTCTATATTTTCGGCTTTTATGGATAAGTCCTTCCCCAAAAATCTAACATCATCACTCTTATATTTATCCGCTCGGAAACACTGTCCGCTGATCATCGCCCCTTGCAGAATCGGACCAAAAAGAGAAACTGTTCCTTTATAATGCCATAACAATTCCCCATCACTGGAAAACTCGCGTAAATCTGTTCTAGCTCCTGAGTTAACGAATATATTCCCGTTTTCCATTATCTCTATGTTAGAAAGTATATCAGAACTTATATCCACCTCTCTATTCTCTAAAAGAAACTCTGGTGGCCCAGCTAGCTTAAAGGTATCTTCTTCTATCATATAGTTGCCTGATGCATCTATTTCAGGAAAGATTTTAAGAATAGAAGACTCAATTCCACTTTCCGAGTTATTATTAAATAGGAGAAAAGCACCATCTTCTACAAACTCTATATCATGTTGTCCATCCAGTAGCTTGCCTGATGCCAATCTTGTAGTAGCTGGATTTCCCCATCTGAACAACAAATCACCCTTTTCTGTAGAAGCTTCGCTGGAGGTAATGCTATGATCTATAACCCATATTTCGTCATAATTTCTGGGAGACAGAACGATCTGGTCTAGTGCCAGACTGTAGTCAATAGAATTAATATGTACCCAATCTCTATTATCATTACTCGCATAATTAAAATCAATCTTTTTAGGGTGACTGGCGATTTCTCCAAAGTTCAATCTTGTGGAATCAAAGTCTTGAATAATATGATCCATCAATCGCCACTCCCATACGACCTCAAAACTATCTGGCAAGATGGGTTTTATCTCTACGATTTTTTCTGACCATATTTCATTTCTGATTAGTGCCGGGTTTCTACCATTATCTATTGCCTCCTCTTTTTCTATTCTTTCCCATAGAATGGCCAATATATTTCCATTAGGCAATAGCTCTATGTCATGGTGCTGGCAGTAATTATCATTATGTAACTCTAATCGGTACAGAAGCTCAGACCGCCAATTCCATTTTTCTATAATACCTCCCCTACCCGCTGCCTGAAACTGATTAGTCGTTCCGTTCCCACTTCTTACCAGATTGGCTTCGTTATCGAGATAACCTGCTAAACCAGGTAAAAAATCACTTTGCCAAACATTAATGACCTGACCACAATTATTGATAAGATAGGTATCGGTATAGTTAATAGGAACATATAGCACATAACCATCTGTTACTCCTTCTTCATTCACCAGAAGCCCTACCGTTCTATCCTGACCAGAACATAATAGACCACATGCAAATAGTATAAGAGAAGGAATAATTTTAGGCAATGGAAATAAGAATTTCACAAAGGTAGACTTTCGGTTAGATGCTTTATAATAAGAAAAGGCGTCCCTATGTTATAGGGACGCCTTCGATAATTTTTTTAGAAGAGAACGACTTTCTTATATTTTAGTCAATATTATTTTGGTATTAGTGTCTCCTGTTTGACCTGCACACCCACCATTAGCGAATCCCTCATTGAATATTAATTCTATTCTAGACTCATCTGTCAAGTCTAAAGGTCCACCTATAGCAATTTTATTATCATCAAGCGCAGGACCAAACTGGATTCCACCACCACCACAACCGAGGCCATTAGTGTCCATCAAAACGAATACGGCACGATCACATACCATATCAAAACGCGTTGTATAAGGACCAAAAGGACCGATAGCCGGTAGTACTGGTGCTTGAAACTCTCTCAATGTACCAGATCCTGGTACAGCTGTAATGGTAACCACACCTTCGTCATAAGGAGGGCCATAACCCAATCCATTATCACCTTCGAATGTAAGCATATAATCACCTACAAATTTGTCAGCAGGCTGAGGACAAGTTAGTGTCGCATTAAAATCAAAGTATCCCTGAAAAGCAGATCCTCTGACTGTTCCAGTAGAATTTCCAGAAGAGTAAGTCGTACCATCTTCTAGTATTACTGAACCAAAAAAGGCCAACTGATCTCCACCAAGGACATCATCTGCACTCAAACTAAATATTGCTAATGCTTCTGATAAAGGTATCATCACTCTAATACCCTTATTCCCGTTTCGCGAATCAGCAAATTGCGAAGCATCAAATCTTTTATATTCTACTTGATCTAAGCTATTAAGACCATTAGATGGTGTATTATCCACGAAAGCCACATTAAGAACGTACTCTGTAACAAGATTACCCTTATCGCTATCTACAAAATCCACTTCGTAATCATACACTGCGGTTTGAGGTTCGTTAAAGTCATATTCTCCATTATATAACTCCACTAATCTTATATACCCCCCTATCGTCGCCTTCTCAAATGTAAGTATTGGACCTAACTCCTCATCTGCACAAGATATAGCAGACACAACAATTAAGCTCCATATAATTAATTTCTTCATTGTTTTTAAATTTAATTAAGAAGTTATCTAATAAAACCTGCAGGATTTGTGTCCCAGAATACTTGCTCAGTAGTTTCTCTCTGAGAAACATTAGAGTTTCTACTCACGAAGTTGTTAGGGTATAAGAATAACCTAGGGAAACTTGCTGTTGATGCAGCCTGAGGATCTACTAAAGGTTGCATATTACCAGGCTTACCTGTTCTTCTGTACATATTGTAAGATTCTACACCATTACCCCACATCGCGATATAATATTCTTTCATAACGACATCTAGCTTATCAGATGCCGCATCGTACTCAGCCAAAACATAATCTACATAAGCCTGTACGTCTTCATCAGTAGGTATCAAGGAGCTTGCAAGGATATCTTCCATAGTCACAGGATCAGTAGCAATCACTCTATTAAGATCTGATGCTGGAATGATAGCCTGAGCAAACGAAGAAACCGAATTAATAGATTTACTTACAGCACTAGCTAATAACTCACGAGCATCTTCTCCTGTACCAGCCTCTAAAGCCAATTCTGCTCTTATGAAATCTGTAAAAGGAGCCATCCAGATAGGAGCTATTCCTTCTCCTAAAGCACCCAAAGTTCCCCCTGTCTGAGTAAATGTAAAACTGTTATTGTCATAAGCACCTCCACCTGGATAGACGCCATACTCCACTCTGAGCGGACCATCTGGTGGTATACCTTGACCATTACCATGATCTCTACCCATGTAACCATCAGCAGAAGCTATACAGAAAGGTAAATCTGGATCGATAGAAGATATATGATCAAATTGCCCCGGAGGAATTGGGTCAAATGGTGTATTAGTCAATACGCAATCCCAATCATTAGCATCTATACTCGACTCAGAAAATGAAGATACTTGTCTGTAAAAATAAAATCTCGTACGCGGATCAACGGTCGGCTTTTCACCTACTAATAACCACATGTAGTAATTATTCATATAACCGCTATCGTCTGCCTCATAATCATCCTCGTAGAATGGATGTCTTGAGTCAGGATTCGTTCTTTCAGTACCGTATTTGAATGCAAAATCCTGACCATCATCAGAGATAAAATTACCAGAATCTATTATTGCCTTAGCCTTGCTACCTGCTTCTCCATCTACTAATCTTGTGTTGTTATAGATTCTTAGCTTAAGCGTATTAGCCAGTCTTGACCATGCCGCTTGATCTCCTCCGTAAAACAAATCACCTGATCCCGGATTGACAAAATCATCTTGAGAATCAAATACAGAAATTGCATCATCCAAAAGTCTTATAGCCTCAGCATATAAAGCCTCCTGACCATCTAGTGCAGGACTTATGGCATCCGTACCCTGAAAAGCATCAGAATAAGGAACACTACCAAATAAGTCGACCAAAGTCGTTAGTATGTAAGATGACATCACTTTGGCTGCAGAAGCCTCTATTTGATTTGCTCCTCTTTCTTCCGAAAGACTAATTAAAGTATTCGCATCTAGAAAGAAATTAGAATAAGCCGAAAACCAAAGGTTATCAAAAGATTCTGCCGAAAAGGTAGTGTTATAGAAAAATGAAGTCATCGCTCTTTGTCTAGTAGCTCTACTTGTAGCGCTCCATGTATCGTTAAACACATCGGCGAAGCTAAGCTGTACCCTATTAAACAGAAAATTAGGTTCTGTTTGGTCCAATGACGGTGCATTAGGGTTCGTATTGATGTCTAAATCTGTGAGGTCATTACATGACAAAAGGATCACAGAAACAGACAAAAAGATATATTTAAATAATTTCATTGCTATCGTTTTTTAGAATTTAACATTAAGGGCGACACCATATCTCTTTGATGTCGGTCCAGTCAAATAATCGAATCCTCTACCATTACCAACTCCTAAACTCAATACTTCTGGGTCGAAGTTCAGACCTTCTGGGAAGTTAACCGCTTTGTACCAAAGGTTATTACCAAACAACTTAAGAGACATATCCTTAAGACCAAGCTTATCTATCATAGAATCTGGTAAATTAAAAGACAATGATACCTCTCTCAATCTGATATTAGTCGCGTCAAATACAGCACCTTCGTCTGCTGCTCCATAGCCTGAGAAGAAAGCATCACCTGCATAAGTCTGAATGTCATTAGCTGATCCATCAGATAAAACACCTGGTAGGACGATAGGTAAAAATCTGTCGAAATCTGTATCGATCGTATTACCTCTTCCTAAAAGTGTCAATGCAGTAGCTGAATAAATATCTCCACCATCCTGATATGCCAGTTGCACATTAAGCGCTACATTCTTGAAAGAAATAGTATTAATCCAGTCTAATGTGTAATTAGGGTTAGGATCACCAATGTTAACTGGTTCATTAGTCTCATCATACTCACCTAAACTATTTACTACATTTTGACCGTTTTCGTCTTTGACGAATGCTGTACCATATATTGCACCGTAAGGTTCGTTAGGAACTGCATAATTTCCTAATCCATTAAAGCCATCAATTATTATAAGGTCAACGCCCTCTATAATACTTTCAACAACATTTGTGTTTTTAGTAAAGTTAATTTGCGATACTAACCCAAAGTCTTTCTTAAATGGTGTTAGTGTTAAACCTAACTCTATACCTTTATTAGAAACTGATGCTCCATTAGTCGTTGTCGAGGTATAACCAGTAGACGGATCCAGAGGTAATGATATAAGTAGATCGTTAGAGTTCTTTATATAATAAGAGAAATCTAATCCGATAATATTATTTAAGAAATTACCTTCTACTCCAAACTCGATTTCTTCTATCTTCTCCGCTCTTAGATTAGGATTTCCTAATACGTTAGATACGGAGTTAGTCTGCACCACAGATCCATCTGCACCTACAAATGCCCTTGGATTAGAATCCAAAATAGTAGATGTGGTATAAGGGTCAGGATAACCAGCAGAACTACCATATCCCACTCTGAACTTAAGATAGTTTACCGCATTGCCACCGAAATTTCCTAACTCTGATGGTATGAATGATATACTCGCTGAAGGGTAAAAAACTGATCTGTTCGCTTCAGGTAAGGTAGAAGTCCAGTCATTTCTAGCAGCTAATCCTAAATAGAAAAAGTTACGGTATCCCAATGTTGCGTTAGCGTATAATCCATTAGTCTTTTCGTCAGATACTAAAGAGTAAGTCTGCTGAGTTGCAAAGTTCTGATGTGTAAATAGATTAAAAACAAACTGCTCTGTACTTAATAGATAATCATAATCGTTAGTCTCTCCTCTAAAGTTAAATCCGACAAGACCATCCAAAGAAAAGTCTTCATTCAGATTAAAGTTGTAAAGAAGGTTAGCCACGTGATCATATATCTTGTTAATTCTTGTAGATGTCGCATATCTTCCATCAGGAATTTGAGAGCCACCTTTGTTGACCTCAGACTGATTAGACTGTGTATACTGATCTACACCACCTCTTACCTGAGCTGTCAACCAATCTGTGATTTCAAAACCAACTTCTATTCTTCCAAAGAATCTCTCGATATCTTCTAGTTGTCTCGTATTATTAAGTGTCCATAACGGATTCTGAATAGGAGATCCACCACGATAATATACCATAGACCCATCTGCAGCCTCATAAGGCAAGTGCAATAGGTCTATAGAACGAGGTGTATATAAAACATCTGAAAACAATGATGCATTACCTCCTGGTACAGTAGATAAGAATCCTGCTGATGCCGCTGGAGGATTGACTCTGTTAGATGTCAAATAGTTAAATGATCCTTTGACAGATACTCCTTTGCCAAGGTCAGCTCTGGCACCTATGGAAATATTATGCTTTTCGTAGTTATTTGTTTCGTCTCCGTCGGCAACATAATTGTAAGAAGAAATATCGCCAGGAGTATTTTGTACAACTTTACCTCTATTAGGAGTAAAACCACCATCTTTTACATAACTGTAAGCTGCACTTACAGATGACTTGCCAAAGCTCTTATCCATCTGAATAGTGGAATTATAACCAGATCCATTACCGAAGAAATTCTCAACGGTCTCGTATGGTCTATAATCGTATCTCTGGTCTATAAACTCAGGAAGTCTACTGTTATTTCTAGAGTTATCATAAGGGTGTGGAATCGTTCCATCGGCATCTACACCGTTAGTCCCTCTTACATCAAATGCAGGACCCCAGTTACTGAAGAAAGCACCATAGTTTCCACTAAATCCATTTCCATATGTATTCTGATAACTTGGTAGATTAGCAATCTGAGAAATAGAAAATCCCTGAGAAACACTGATACCCAGATCATCGCTCTCATTGACACCACCTTCACCAGTCTTAGTTGTTACAAGTATAACTCCGTTACGACCAGCTTCTCCGTATAATACCGTCGCAGAAAGACCCTTGAGGATGTTAATCTCTGCAATATTATTCGGATCTAAATCCAAAAATCTACTGGATGCAGTCGCTGATCCCTGTGTAAAGCTCGAAGAACCACTTGAGTTAGCACCATCCGTGTTAGTAGCCGCATTAAAAGGTACGCCATCCACTACGAATAAAGGCTGATTAGAACCTGTGATAGATGAGTAACCTCGGATAATGATGTTAGTACCAGATCCTGCTAGACCCGAGGTTTGCTGGATATTTACCCCCGTTGCCTTACCATTCAGGATTCTGGCGACATCCGTTTCACCTCTGTCAGCGATACCATCAGCACCGATTTTAGAGACACCGTATCCCAGAGCTTTTTTCTCCTTCTTGATACCGAGTCCTGTTACCACGACTTCGTTAAGGACTTCACCTTCCTGTAGAACAATATCGAATACCGAAGTCGAAGAAAGGTCTAATTCCTGGGCTGCGTAACCCGTGTAAGAAACGACTAAAGTCGTTGCATCTTCAGGAATATCCGTAAGAGAGAAAGAACCATCTATATCTGTTATGGTTCCCACGGCAGTTCCTTTTACTAATACATTTGCACCAATCACTGGCAATCCTTCGTTATCGAGAATAGTTCCACTCGCCGTTTTCTGCGAATAGGACGTAGTAAGACATACGAAGAACATAGCAAAAAGTAAGAGTACTTTTTTCATATTTTCTGATTTGATTTAAAAAAAATTACTATTAAAGTTGACTGAGCAGTGATGGTAAAGGTTGGGTTAATTACCCGAAATCACTAGTTTTTCCATACTTACTGACCCAATAAACTGAGATAGTAGGTTTATTGAATAAGCTAAAGTAGTTAAAAAAATCTTATGTTAAGATAATGTTATGGGAAATAAAATGTAACAGATTGGTTTTCAGATAGTAGCTAATACTATGGATTAGGTAATATTTCGTTTGCGCGTTTAAAGATCGTTTTTAAGTCTTCATCTTTACTTACCTTCAATTTATTCTCTTTTATATACGTTTTTAGGTCTTTCAGGTCTATAGCCTTTAGTATATCTTTTTCTTTTCTTTTAACTGGAATCAGTTCTTCATTTTTAAGTATTAGATACTCCGTTTTGCTAGCGTACCTATACAAATAATTGACTTGAGCATAACTATTACGAGATGGATTGTTTCTCCTTTTGATTGCTAGTTGCTTTTTATACAGCGATAGTTTGTCACCAGCATATACAATTTCATAGAAATCAGGATTGCGATAAGGAGCAAGATTTTCGTATCTCTTCTGATACCCATCCTCTAATTGGATGTCTAAGTACCTGTAATTATTCTTATTAATGCTCATATACTTATCTTCCGCTATTTGGGCGATCACTTTGTTGAACTCACCATCTATATTAATTTTAAGACCTGATATTGTATCTCCATATATATCGGTGAGATAGGCAGAAGACCAATCATCCAACAAATACGGTGATCCATCCACTTCGTCATTTTCTTTATACATGAACCCATTACCCTCTAAGGTCTGTACTGCATTCTGAGAGCACAGTGGAAAGCTAAGCATTAGGAAGAATAAATATTTCATTTCTATAATTTTAAGAGTTTCAAGGTATGACTCCACTTTTCATTTTCCAAACGCAAAAAGTAAGAACCCTCGGTTAATTGGCTTAAATCTATCATATCTGTATTATTCTTACCTGACATTACCAAAGTGCCGTACAAATCAAATACCTCGTAGGAGGCATGTTTTGTTGAGCTTTTATTATTATTGACTAAGTAAACGACATTAGTAGTAGGATTAGGATAAACCATTATCAAAGACTCAGTAAGATCATCTAAGGATGTAGAGAGGTCCAATATCTCTGATCTTCTATTACAGTCATCATCAAAAGTTAAAACCCAGTAAACACCTAATTCTCCATTGTATGCGTAATTGCGTTGGGTTTCACCTTCCAATTCAACCCCATTTTTGTACCATTGATAGGCCTCCGCTGTTCTCTGACTAACTAGTTCCGTAGCATTCTGAATTATTGTGTTAGGAGACAACCTGTTACGATCGACTTCTATTTCTTCTGTCCAAGTATCTTTATTTCCATTTGTATCGACTATCTCCAAAGTCACCATATACGTTCCTTCTTCCTCGAACACATATTCCATTATAAGGTCACCACTGATCATTTCTCCATCCACAAACCATTCTCTTGTCAGTATATCACCTGAGCTATTGTCTTCGAATATGGCCAATGCTCCATCGCATAAATAGTTAGATCTGAACCCAGAAAACAAAATATTCTCACACTCATCTTGCAACCAGCCAGTGGCTTCTGATATCATGGAATTATTTCCAAGATTAACAATCGAATTTCCTATAAGGTTAACACCTAATATGCTGATAAAATCATGGCAATACTTATTTCTTCCAGTAACCTCTATCCACGTATCATCTATACCTGAATTTTCTGAAAATGAAACAATATTACTTTCATTGTTTAACTGAAGCTCATTCGTAGAAAGGCGGGTTCTATCAACACTAAAAATAATGTTTGATTCTCCTGCGATACTAATAATCCCGGCAGCAAAGCTCGCTTGAATATCTATCGAACCATCTATGACATCTATAACCTCAAATGAGGACTCCAAGGTATTGGGATCAATAGTGAGACTTGCATTACTGACTTCCAGTTCAAAATCCAAGGCTTGATTATTCAAAAATAATTGAGCGCTACTAGAAGGAAAAATCTTCATTATCGAACCATTTCTATTAGTGATTCTACGGTTAGAATCTATAGATAGCAAATCGGAAAACTCCAATGAACTATTATCAAAAATCACCCTAAGCGCAGATGGCGTAACTAAAAATTCATTACAACTTAATTCAGTATTAATAAAAGAAACAGACCCTCCATTAATTTCCAATATATCTAAGTCTAAGCTCTGATCAAAAAAGTTCCATCTTGCTTTATTATCTTCTGAAATCTGAATTGTTGTTTGATCGAATGTACTGACTTCTAAGAAAGGATGTATGGATTCGGAGGTATTCGGGTTTCCGAGTTCAACTATGCCGTTTTCAAAATCAAGACCATTGACGGTAGTAGATATCGTGTTAGAAAGAATAAGTTTATTACCACCCAGGTCTATCTCTACATCTTTATCATTATTCGTAATAAGGCTATGTATAGTCTCATCTTTTAGCAAATTGATTAGACCAGAACTCGGATTAAAGGAATGCTGATCTATTATTACTCTTGTATTACTGTCTGGAACACGCATGGCAGCAACTCCATTTGATTCTAAGGACCAATGATTAGGATCATCCCAAGTACCACTGCCACCTATCCAATAAAGAGTCTTAACACCAGGGTCTTGTGAAGTATGATCGACAACTATACTGAAATCCTGACTACCTCCTGATAATTCCCCTTTATGGCTTATCTCTATATACCATTCTCCTAAGGTCGAATTTATAACATCAATCTGTTCCACGTTATCTCTGAAGTTGTCACCCTTACTTGCCGAAGACTCTGGATTCGCTGGATCCAAAACCCAGGGCAAATGTTCTTCACCATTTTCATTCACTAATCTTATATCCAAGTCATTTACTAACATTAGATCTTCTGGGTCAAGCGACAGTTCTACTGGTATACCTGCAGGGTCAGACCATACCATTGTTATTTTAATAGGTTCACCTTCTACTGGATTTAATGGATACCTGTATGATTCTCCTTGCCTGAGATTATCCTCTATAATGATTTTATTTACATTATCTTGATGTATAACCAATTTAGACGCTTCTTCGGTATTAACCATACCCCATCCATATTCGTAGTCAGGTCCATCTGATTTGCCTGCCTCCATCGCTGTACTAATAAGTATCGCTTTTATAGTTGCCGACTCTAAGTATTCTTTCTTAAAATAAAAGTTGGCCTCTTGCAGTAAGGACACAATTCCTGTAACACATGGAGCGGCCATAGATGTCCCGTTAAAACTGGCGTAACTATTATCTGATCCACTCGTTGCAGAAAATACACCTACACCTGGAGCCACTATATCAGGTTTGATCCGACCATCGTCAGTCGGACCCCATGAGCTAAAAGTACTCATCACAATGTCTCGTGGCTCAGAATAAGGACGCGCTAATTTTTGCACCGCACCTACGGTCAATACATTTTTTCCTAATGTGAATCCAGTCATACAATCATAAGGACCATCTGCTGGTATGTTTGTTCCTGTTCCTGATTCACCTCTTTCGTTTCCAGCAGATGTGACAATGGTGTAGTATGGGGCGTTATAGGCAATTTCATCCATCTGAGCTGCTCTATTATCATAATAACCAAATCTTGCATCTTCCTGATCAGATATTGATCTATCGCCTCGCCATCCACCAGACTCCCAGCCTGCAGGGACTCCATAAGAATGGTTAGATACTATCAGGTTACTATCTATAACTTCTCTTAACATTTCCACAGCATCGCTGTCCCAATCAAAAACGTATATATCTGCATCATGACAAAAGCCCTGAGCGGAACTATTAATTCCCTTACCTACAATAGTGCAGGTAACATGAGTACTATGGTCTGTAATATCTATCTGGCTATTTCGTAATACTATCTTACCATCTAATTCGGCATGCGTCTTCAGAGGCATATTAGAATCCCAAACACCAATTCGACTTTCTACTCCCGAAAAACTTATTCCGAATATACTTTCTGCCTTAAGACTATTAGTTTGAGTGGACAATTGGGCGTCAGTATTATGAGTACAATAATAGATCGGACGATTATCTTCTACGTCTATTAACTTGTAACTAACTTTATTGTCAATATAACTTTTCGAGATTTGATTCTTTTTGACAAACTTTTCTACACGAGTTATTCTGGCTCTATCTTGTAATAAAACTTCATCAAATAATTCTTCCAATCGTTCCAGTTGATCCGAGTCATATATGGATTGTCCGAAGGCCATATCGCTCATGACCATTAGAAGTAAAAAAGAAAGCAATAGTCGCATAATGAAATGTATATATCTCAAGTTAATTGATTTATTATAATACAGATGTCTCCAAAAAAAAGAAGGCTAAGAAAATATCTTAGCCTTCTCCAAAAAACAAAATTTCTTTCTATTGCAATTGTAATAACGGCCAATCTGAGCCATCTTCTTTAGTGAGTGTCACAGTACCAAAATCTTCGTGACCATTAGCCCACTTAAAAGTAAATTCTGGACCATTAGAGGCAAGAACCTCTTCTATGGACCAAACCTCGCCAAATTTATCTCTACCGTTATATCGTATAACACCACATTCTACAATAATAAATATTCCCTTGGTGTCGTCAGGGTCAAAACCTAAATCCTCCCATAGACCAAAAGAATAATCCGCTATTGTAAAATCAGTACCGTTGTTACCAAACGTCTCGATCTCTATTTGTCCAGTATATTCCGCTCCTCCAAAGTTGTCATAATGCCTGTAATTAGCCGTTCCGCTAATATCCGACACACAATCCACTGAAATCGAATGTGAAGAAGAAGATTCCGAGTCTATGTCAATATCTGCGGAAACGATATTAAGCGTCAGCACAACCACCTCTCCTAATGTTATATTGTCATCCAATATAGTATAAGGAATAGAGGCAGTCTTTTGACCTGCGGGTATAACTACTGTACCATCTCCAGAAAATGTATAATGTAAATTTTCTGTAGCTGTACTTGATGGATCTATCTCATAAGTAACATTTATAGCATTGCTGGATGTACCTACAAGAACCACTGTGAAAGAGGTATCGGTTCCTACTCCATCATTTACTCTTGGTACAACTATGTCATTACTTCCAGGATTTTGAATGGCGAGATACGAAAACTCCCCTTCGAAAATTGGATTTGTATTTTTCTCACACGAAACAAGAAATAAGACAAGGCATACCGATAATATATTTAATATTCTTTTCATCATAATTTTTTATTAAATATTAATAACCTGGATTTTGTTGTTCTCTAATGACAGAATTTGCGTTTAATTCTGCTTGTGGAATAGGCAATGTCCATCTATGGTCGTCATTAGCTATTGAGCAAGCACCATAAGGCTCACAATCTATAGGATCACGATCTATAAAAACAGAAGCCTTTTGTGCTAATCTCTTTAGATCAAGATACCTATGGGCCTCAAAGCATAACTCTATTCTTCTTTCTTTTAGAATATCAGCCCATGCCTCTGTGGCAGATCCATAACTAGGAGCGGATGCAGCTCCATCCGTTCTTGCATCTCTAATAGACTGGATAAATCCAGCAGCTCCAGAAAGGTCTCCATTGGCAACCGCGGCTTCTGCTTGTATCAGATACATTTCCGACGTTCTGAATATTTTGAGATCATTCATAAGAGGTTGCCCATCTGATCCAGGATACTTTCGAATTACCAAAATATCGGAGTTAATAGGATCAGGGTCGTTAGCATAGTTATTATTAATTACAGAAGAAGGATCTATATTTCTAGATCTTCTTACATCATTAGTAAGAAAGCAATTATACAAGGATCTACTCATCTCAAAATAAGGTGAACCTGTAATTGTGGCATCGACAAAAGCAAATAGTGCTCCAGCCCATCCACCACCTCCAGTAGCTTGAGAATCGTAAGAATCACCCATATTTCTTTGTAGTTTGAAGATAACCTCTGTATTATCTAGGTCATCATACATATCAAAGTATTGGTCTTGATTTGCAAGCGGATATTTGTCAGACAATTGCTGAGCTAACGAGGCAGCCATGCCGTAATCTTCTTGGTACAAAGCCAAACGTGCGGACAGTGCGGTAACAAAGTCTTTGTTCATAAATGTCGGATCGCTTGTGTCATTGCTCATCAATGTGCTCGCAGACTGCAAATCGTCTTTTATCAATGCAGCGACTTCTCCTACAGTATTTCTACCTAACTCCAAATCCAACTCTGGAACAAAATCCACCGCGATCACGCAAGGTGAAGAACCATCAGTATAATCTGTAGAGTAGTAAGAAAACAGCTGAAAGTGCGCCCAGGCTCTGATAGCGTGAGCTTGCCCTACTATACTATTATAAAAATCTTGCTCACCAGATTCAGGCGTAATTAATGCAGAAGCCTCTATTAATCTAGTAGACGCATTGATCGCGTCATAAGCGTCGGTCCATACTTGACCAGAGATAGCAGAATTAGAATTAAGTATAAACAAATAACGACCATCTCCTACACCTTGTCCTCCACTATCAAATCCAATAGATATCTCGTCTGTAAAAGTGGCATTGAATGTAATCTGGTCTGTAATATCCAACTCGTTGTATGCACCAAGTAAACCTAAATTAAGGTCATCTACAGACTGGAAAGCACTATCTGCATCGAATCGACCTGGCTGAGTGAGTTCTACACTACAGTTAGTCAATAACAAAGCAGAAATAAAAAATATTATAAGATTGTAATTTTTCATTTTCTAAATGTTAAGTTGTTGTTTTTAAAATGCCAAGTCCAAACCGAATGAAATAATTCGCGGAGATGGATAATTACGGCTTGCATTACCAGTTCCTTCTGGATTGTAACCTCTCCAAGGGGTCCAAGTCTTAATATTTTCTCCCATCACATAAAATTGTAAACGATCAAAGTTTAGATCTTGAAGAATTTTGTTAGGAATGGTATAACCCAATTTGATAAATCTCAATCTCAAATAATCTGACTTAAACAAGAACCTATCGGAGTCATCATCTAATGCAAGGTTAGTCGCATTAAGTGATGGAATATCGGTGATCTGACCATCTTCTTCCCAAGCTCTCAACAAATCATTGGACATTCTAAATTGTCCTATAGAGGTAGGATCAATGACACTAGAATAATCAAAAGCAAATCTGTAAACACCAGTCACATAGTTAAACTGAGTTTCTAAGTATACTCCTTTATAATCGAAGTTAAGGCCAAAAGAACCACTCCAATCTGGTATTCTATTAAGCCCAGTATCTACTCTATCTGTATCAGGTGACGGATTTTCTGTTACGTTGCCATCTGCATCCAAGAAAAGCAATTCTCCGTTAGCTGGGTTAACACCAACATATCGGTAAACCCAATACTCTGTAATAGGTCCACCTTCTCTTCTGACTGTAATATCACCTTGTATTCTTCCATCAGGAGTTGGTAAATCTATGATTTCAGATTTATTGTAGTTAGAATTTACATAAGCCTCTACTATTAAGCCTTTTCTTCTGTATATGTCATAACGAATATTAAAATCTATTCCTTTATTAGATAAAGACCCAATATTTGCTCTTTGCGACGTAATTGCATTTATAGCAGAAACTGGTCTATCTTGAAATAGGTCAACCGTTTTTATAGAGTATACGTCTACGGCACCTCGTAATCTACTATTCATCAATTCGAAATCTAAACCAACGTTGATCTGGTTAATTGTTTCCCACTTAAGTGTTGTATTACCGATCTGACTAAGAAACAATGAGTTCTGTCCACCATACCCCGATCCCGTTCCAAAGAAGTTTTCAGTTAGGTCAGGTGAGGCAAAATAGTTATAAAATATATTTCCAGGCACCGTAATTCTCTGATTACCAGTACTACCGTAAGAAGCACGCAGTTTGAGTAAATCAAAAGGTAAACTCTCCATGAACGGCTCCTGATCTAAGTTCCAACGAGCTGAAATGGAATAAAATGTACCCCATCTGTTAGAAGAAGAAAATCTGTAAGATGCATCTCTCCTGATAGTGGCACCTATACCATATCGACTATTATAATCGTAGTCTAAACTAGCAAAATAAGAAAACAAACCAGCATACAACTTATCCGCACCAACGTCAGGAACAAAGAAATCGTTAAGAGCATTGTCCTCAATGAATCCTGAGCCATCACCTGGGAAATAAGTTCTAGGATCTAAGCCCTCCTGAAAGAAACTAAAGTTGTCAAGGGTAGCCCTGAAGTATTCTGTATAAAGACCTGCGGTAATATTATGAACATCACTTAAGGTGGTGGAATAAATCAGTGAATTCAACCAATTATAAGAAAAAACTCTGTCATTACGCTGCTGCTGAAATCCTGGCGTTACGTTTCCCGTCTGAGCAAATAACAAAGCATTAAAAGAAGTAGGCCCCTCACCTCTTACTAAGTTTTGATCAACGAAGTCTACACCGATATTCGAGTTAGCAGTAAGTAAACTATTGTCCGTTTTCAAAATATCATAGCTCAAATCAAGACTTCCGATAGCCTTTATTTCTTTTTCATACCTCGTATATGTTTGCAGTCTATCATATAAGAATAATGGCGTATTAGCAAAAGTTAGAGGACTCAAAAGAGCTTCTCCATTGACATATTCGTCAATTGATATATACGGGACAGATTGAAATGCTCCCAGTAAGTAGTTCCTATTAATTGCTCCAGAACCTATACTATTAGGTTCGTCATTAGTGGAATAATTTAAGGATAATTTGGTAGCATATCGGAATTTACCATTTTCACTTCTTCCATCTAAATTGCTTCGGAAGTTATATCTTTTTATACCAGAATCTTTAAGGATACCTTGTTGGTCTGTATAACCAAAATTGGTAAATGTTCTAAAGTTTTCTCCACCTGTACTAATATTCAGGTTATGAGTCTGAGTCACTGGATCGCGGAAGAAAAAATCCAACCAATCCGTGCCTACGACCCTTGCTATAGAATCTTCATCTATTTCCGCTCCTCTTCCACTTCCATAGGCACGTTCTAATCTTAACGACTCCTGAGCATCCATTAAATCAAAAGATATAGGTTGTCTTGAAGCTTGTCCTACTAAAAGTGAGTATCCGACTTTCAGGCCAGAATTAAATTTTCCTCTTTTTGTCTTGATCACGATGACACCATTAGCTCCTCTGTTGCCATAGATTGCTGTGGCACCGGCATCTTTGAGGACAGAGATAGACTCTATTTCATTTGGATTAAGACTTCTGAAGTTATCCTCATCTACTGGCGTACCATCAATAATAAATAATGGTTCGTTATTACCATTAATAGACTTATAGCCTCTGAGGATAATCTCACTATTAGCACCAGGCTGACCACTATTGGTGGTAATGTTCAGCCCAGAAACTTGTCCTTGTAATGTTTGGACAAGAGATACATTGGGGCGATTTTCTATAGTTTTCGCACCAATAACTTGAGTTGCCACATTGGATTTCGGTTTGGTTTGGTCTCGATATCCAACAACAACGGCCTCCTCCAACAACTCCGAGTTTTCGCCCATCGTAATATCAAACTGAGAACCAGTAGTCACATCGACTTGTTCTGTTCCAAAACCCGTAAAGCTAAACTCCAGAATATCAGATCCATCCGGCACATCGATACTGTATGTACCATCGATATCCGTGATAGTACCAGATGTAGTTCCTTTGACTACAATATTGACTCCTATTAAAGGAACACCGCTCTCATCCACCACCGTTCCTGTTACTGTTTTCTGAGCCGATAGGCTCATCACAAAAACGAATGTAGAAAGCAGTAGTGATAGGAATTTTTTCATACTGACTTGTATTTAGTTATTAAATAAGTGTTTTAGTCTTCGATAAAAATAGACAAATAATGTATGACGGTATATCCGTTTTATAATGATTTGTCTGGATAAACAATTTCCGGCAATCTACCTTGCCAATTCGTGTCGATACATCCCAATGACATTTTGTATGCCATAATACAGTGCATCGGCTATAAGTGCATGACCTATGGATACCTCTTTGAGGTTGGGTACATGTGTGCTGTAATAGTGCAAATTGTCAAGATTGAGATCATGTCCCGCATTGACACCTAAGCCCAGCTTGTGGGCCTCTTTGGCCACCACTATATGATCTCTGATGTGATTTTCTTTATCCTGAAAATAGCTCTTGGCATAGTCGCCGGTATATAATTCTATTCTATCCGCACCCACTTCTTTAGCACCGTGTACCATATCAATTTTTGCATCTAAAAATAAAGACACACGTATACCTGCATCCTTAAATCCAAGGATCACCCCAGATAAGAAGTCCTTATGCTCTATGGTGTCCCATCCTTCGCTTGAGGTCAATACGCCTGGTGGATCTGGTACTAAAGTTACCTGATGCGGCTTAACGGCGATTACCTTGTTTATGAATTTATCATTAGGATATCCTTCTACATTGAACTCGGTGCGGACAAGATCCTTGAGCGGCTCGAGGTCTGCGTATCTGATGTGTCTTTCGTCTGGTCTGGGATGCACTGTGATACCTTGAGCTCCATATTCTTCGCAATCCGCGGCAAATTTATAGAGATCAGGAAGGTTACCTCCTCTGGCGTTTCTGATAAGTGCCACTTTATTGATATTAACACTCAATCGCGTCATAATAACAAATTAGGTCACAAAATAATTATGTTTACAATCAATATTTATAAATAGAATTGAGCATTTCAGAATCTTTAAAGAAAAGAATACAGACGGCCATACTTTTCGGTATTCCAGTACTCTTTTTAGTTTTTTTCAATGATTGGACAAGAATAATTCTTCTGTCTCTAATCACGATCCTTGCTTCTTGGGAATTTCTGAGCCTATGCTACAAGCAAGAAAACAAATTTGTATTTATCGTGCCTTCTATGCTCATTACTTGCACGTTACTATATTTTGCTATTTATAAATACGAGCCTGTCCAATACTTTCTATGGCTAAGTATTGGTTTCAACATTCTGCTTTTACTCGATTTATTTTTCCTCAAAAAAGTACTCCTGACCAAAGCTCCTTGGCTAAGTTCGGTATTATATACCTCTCTTCCGCTTTGTCTGCTAATAAGTACAAAAGGAGAAGGCAGACTAGCCTCATTATTGATCGGTATATTGTTGCTTATATGGACAAGTGATATTGGTGCCTATTTTTCTGGTAAAAATTTTGGTAGGAACAAATTGATGCCCAGTATATCGCCAGGCAAAACCTGGGAGGGATTTTTAGGAGCGGGCGTGCTGAGCCTTTTAGCGGCTTATCTCATCAGTCTTTACTTTAGTGATTTTTCTTTAGTGCAATGGTTAGGTATTGCGTTAGCCGTTTGGTTATTTGGTTCGGCAGGTGATTTGGTAGAGTCTCAACTTAAAAGAAAACTGCAGATCAAAGACTCTGGTAACATATTACCTGGTCATGGTGGAATATTGGACCGATTTGATGGTTTCTATTTTTGTATTCCCTTCGTATTAGCTTATATATATTTTATCTGATTATGAAATTTCATCGAGAAGGATATCCGACGCTTGGTTTGACCTTATTAATAGGTGCCATATTTTTAGCTGTTGCTTGGTTTTTGGGTAATTCGATTTTATTCAAGGTTGTTGCAGCCTTTTTTGTATTTCTTCTTATCGTGGTACTACAATTTTTCCGCGACCCGTCCAGAAATAAACCAGCCGAAGATGATGGTCTTTTCTACACACCAGCGGATGGCAAGATCGTCGTTATAGAAAAAACTACAGAAACGGAGTATCTTAAAAAAGAATGCATCCAGGTCTCTGTATTCATGTCGCCTCTCAATGTGCACATTAACCGCAACCCGACAAGTGGCGAAGTATTATATGAAAAGTATCACCCCGGAAAATACCTCGCCGCTTGGAATCCTAAGTCATCGACAGAAAACGAAAGATGGACCACCGTCTATGGAAGCAAATCAGGTCCTATCGTAATCAGACAAATCGCTGGCGCCCTCGCCAGAAGAATCGTCAACAACCTAAAGAAAGGAGATCAGGTCAAACAATCGGAAGAAATGGGCTTTATTAAGTTTGGATCGCGTGTGGATATATTTCTTCCTGTCGATGCGCAGATCATGGTCAAGGAAGGGGATGTAGTGAGATCTCCTATGACGCTGATTGCTAAGTTATAGTATGGATAACTCAATCATAAAAGGGGATTATATGGTACATTTCACTGTTGCTATATTATTATAGATAAGGCATTATTATCTCTTCGATGGCATCCACCCATTTAGGATCATCGTTAAGACTGGGTACGAGGTCTAGCTTATGTCCGCCCATCTCTTCCCATTCTTCGTGATACTCGTCGCTGATCTCTATGGTCGTCTCTAAGCAATCAGAAACAAAAGAAGGAGAAAACACCAAAAGATTATTGACGTTCTTTTCTCTTAGCTCCTTAAGGACATCTGGAGTAAAGGGTTCTGTCCAAGGGTCTTTTCCTAATCGAGACTGAAATCCTACGGAATATTCGTCTCTCTTCAGTCCTAGGTTCTCAGCAATATGATGAGCGGTATCATAGCACTGCGCAGAGTAACACATTTTGTTTTTCTCATGCAGTGTAGCGCAGCAATTTTCTTCTTTCAGACAATGATTATGGCAGTCTGATTTTCTCAGTTGCCGCTGAGGAATACCGTGGAAAGAAAATAAAATGTGGTCGTATGACCGATAATCCATATCACGGGCATTATCGGCATAGACCCTTATCATGGTGGGCTGGTCATGATAAGAACTGACAAATGAAACAGGTGGAATAGTAAACCATCGAGAGATCACATCCATAACCTCTTGCAATGCGCTACCTGAGCTCGCCGAAGCATATTGAGGAAACATCGGGAAGACAACAAGGCGATCTACATTTTCTTTTTGGAATTGGGTTAATACGGATTCTACAGAGGGGCTTTGATATCGCATCGCTAATTTGACAGAATAGTCATCGCCTATTTTCTCTTGTAGCATATCGGTGACTTGGATTCCGTAATACTTCAGTGGAGATCCATTTTCCGTCCAGAGTTGCTTGTATAACTTAGCCGAAGCTGGCGCTCTAAAAGGAGCTATAATAAATCTAACCAAAAACTCTCTCAGTACCTTAGGTATATCTATCACTCTGGCATCTAATAGAAATTGCCTGAGATACCTTCTTACAGAACCCGTACTCGGATCATCAGGAGTACCAAGATTGACAAGTAATACACCGACCTTACCCATAGTAAATTTTATTAATACAAGAATAAGAAACAGATAATCATCGGATATGTTTTAAGTAACATCATTTTGTAAAAAAATAAGAATCCCTTCGCCATATTTGCAACTCAAAATGTAAAATGGATAGACCCCAAATATTAGTGACTAACGACGATGGCATCTTTGCTCCCGGTATCAAAGCCTTGATAGAAGTTGCCAAAGAAATCGGTGACGCTTATGTCGTCGCTCCTGACAAACCACAATCAGGTCAAGGCCACGCCATAACGATCACCTCTCCTATCCGACTCAAAAAAGTAAAACAATTTGACGGTGTCGAGTCTTATGCTTGCTCTGGGACACCAGTAGATTGTGTCAAACTGGCTAAAAATGTACTATTCCCAGATCATGACTTTGATATATGTGTATCAGGGATTAATCATGGCTCTAATGCCGCCATCAATATCATATACAGCGGTACCATGTCGGCGGCGATGGAAGCGAGTATAGATCGTATTAACGCCATCGGGTTCTCTTTATTAGACTATTCTCAAGAGGCAGATTTTTCGGCTTCTCAGGATTATGCCAAAAAACTGATAGAACAAATGCTGGCGAATACCTCAAAAGGAAAAGGTCTACTGCTCAATGTCAACATCCCTAAACTACCTTTATCATATATCAAAGGAACTAAAATATGTAAGCAAGGGGCTGGCAATTGGGTAGAAAACTATCAGGAAGGCAGCGATCCTAGAGGAGGTAAATATTACTGGTTAGACGGTAAGTTTGTCAATAAGGAGTTAGATGAAGCGTCTGATCTGTGGGCTCTCAAAAATGGGTATGTCTCAATTGTACCCTCCATGCATGATTTGACTGATTATAGTGTTATGGAGCAAATTGACTACTTTGAGATATAAAAGAAAACATGCGCGTACTCAGAGAAAATAATTCAATCTGGATGGGATTACTCATCGGTGTGACTGTCCCTGTACTCGGTTATCTGGCAGTGGATGCCATATTCTCTATTCTAACAGATATGGGTATGATGGACGAAGTGACTTTAGGTAGTTCTGGTAAAAGATTGCGTACGATGGCACTGATCGGAATATGTTTTAATATTATTCCTATTCAATTTTTGAATAATCGCTATTACAATGCTATCCAGAAAGGTGTGATGATAGCCACCTTTTTCTATTGTACGATGTGGGTCTTATATTTCGCATCTAGCCTTTTTATAAATTGACCACAGTACTCACTGCGCGTTTGGTGTTAACAATATCTTGATATGAAATACTATATCATAGCAGGAGAATCCTCTGGGGATCTTTATGGTAGTATGCTCATGAGCGAGATTAAGACCATAGACACAGAGGCACAATTCAGATTTTGGGGTGGTGATAAGATGAAAGACATTTCCTCAGGTCAACTCAAATCTCTAAAAGAAACGGCATTCATGGGTTTTGTGGAAGTGGCCAAAAACGCTTTCAAAATCAGAGAGCTTTTTTCTTTTGCCCATTATAGCATCAAGGAGTTTGATCCTGACATAGTTATTCTTATAGATTATCCAGGATTTAATCTGCGGTTATCCAAATGGCTCAAAAAACAAGGCTATCCCATTGCATATTACATATCGCCGCAGTTATGGGCTTGGAAAGAGAGTCGGCATCGGATACTCAGAGATAATATAGATCTGTTCTTTGTCATACTGCCATTCGAGAAAGGATATTATCTCAATCTGGACACGCCATGTATATACCACGGACATCCTCTGATAGAAATTATCTCACACTATCCCCAAAACCAAGAAGAAGAAATAAAAAAGGTAGGTCTCTTCCCGGGCAGCCGAAAACAAGAAATAAAAAGACATCTACCGATCATGGTCGATTTCGCGATATCCAAGCCCGATTATCAATTTGTCATTGCAGGGGTGAGTCATATAGAAAAGTCTTTCTATCTCGATCATATCAACCAGTATGCTCAAAATCTGGACATCATCTATGACCAATCTTATGAGGTAATGAAAGACATAGATGTCGCCATCGCCTGCAGCGGAACGACAACACTGGAATTAGCCTTACATAATGTACCTCAGATAGTTATCTACAAAACCAATTCCCTAAGTTTTGCCATAGGTAAGCAACTTGTGAAAACAGACTATATCTCTTTAGTCAATATCATAGCCCAGAAAGAAGTGGTCACGGAGTTACTTCAAGATGCTTTTAATACCCTCGCCTTAGAAGAATCCTTCAAACAGCTAATACTAGCCAAAAACCTTGAAAGTATAAAAGAAGCCTATCTAAAAATAAGACGTTCTCTGGGTGATGGTCAGACAAGTCGAAGGGTCGCTGAGGATATATGCAATTTGATTATGAAGAACAGCTAATAGTGTAATCATCTTGCGTACAACTTCTCAAAATATTATATTAGCATTGTGAGGGTTAGACTAATCAAATGGAAGAATGTGATAGAACATTGCCAATCAGATAGAAAAATGCTCAAGGCATTTCACAGATTTTATGAAGTGGTGAACGAAGCAGATTGGTCAACGCCTCAAGAAATTATTCAATCATTTAACAATTCTGATTTAGTTACCTGCAAAAAACCGAATACAACAAGGATCGTTTTCAACATTGGTCAGAACAAGTATAGACTCATAGTGGGCTATTTTTTCGCAATAAAAGAAACTGTTCTTTATATAAAATTTGTAGGAACACATAAGCAATACGACTCTGTAGACGTTTGCAATGTAGATATGTTTAAAAATGTGAAAAGATGAAGTACAAGAAAATAAAAACGATGGAACAGTATAATCAATACTGTGATCTACATGAGAAATTCACTTTTGAGGACTACGAAGCTCACATTGAAGAAATAGAACTTATAGAGATACTTATTGACGAATATGAAAATAGGACTATAGAAAGACCTAAAGCCATGAATCCAGTTGAAATGATTCAGTATCTTATAGATGAGAATAACCTAAACAAATCTCAACTCGCCAAACAACTGAATGTGTCGAGACAACTTATTACTGACATTCTCAATTATAGAAGAAATATTAGCAAAGCGATGGTCAATAGACTTGCGGAGAGATTCTGTATGAATCCATCAGCGTTTAGCAAACCATATAAGCTCAAAAACACCAAACCAAAGATCAGACAATCGGCCTAATTAGCTGATTGCCAATATGCCTACTTAGCCTTCTTAGTCGCTTTCTTTTTTGTGGCCTTTTTCTTTGCTTTCTTTTCACCAGCTAATTTGATACCTGTCGCGCCCTCTTCCATTAGAATTTTCTTACACTCTTCTAGCGTAAATAACTCTTTAGCCTCTTCTGCATTATAGCGGTCTCCGTTTTCTTTTCGCGGAAGCTTGTAAGACTTCTTTTTATACCTGATGAATGGTCCCCATCTTCCATTTTCCAGAGCAATTTTATCATCGGTCCATTGCACAATATAGCGGTTAGCTTCTTTGACGATTTTTGCCTCGACCAGTTCGTGCATTTCTTCTGTCGTCAGATTATTAGGATCGAATCTTTTAGGAATATTGATAAAAAAGTCTTGCCACTTAAGGAAAGGACCGAATCTTCCTTTGCCCTTCGTTATATCATGTCCTTTATATGAGCCGACTGGCGCGTCTTGCTTTTTACGATCTTCTATCAGCTGTACAGCACGCTCAAAAGTGAGTGTCAAAGGATCTTCGTCCTTGGCTAAAGACATAAATTTTTCGTTCCACTTGACATAGGGACCGTAGCGCCCTGCGTTGACGCTGACAGGCAGGTCTTCGTACTCGCCAAGATTGATAGGCAGCTTGAATAGCTCCATCGCTTCTTCGTAAGAAATCGTCTCTATAGACTGTCCCACCTTAAGACTGGCAAACCTCGGCTTACCTTCCTCACCGACTTCTTCTACTGTACCGATCTGAACGACTGGACCATATCTTGTCATCTGTGCTAATACGGTATTACCTGATTCTGGATCTTTGCCGAGGTCTCTCCTACCCTTGACACGCTGTGCATTTTCTATAGTATCCTCTACTACCTTATGAAAAGGACCATAAAAATCCTCTATCATATTATGCCAATCCTCCTGACCATTAGCTATTTCGTCCAGCTTATTTTCTATCTCGGCAGTAAAGCTGTAAGTCATTATATTTTCGAAATGCTCACTTAGAAAATCCACGACTAACATACCCAGATCAGAAGGATACAACCTATTACTGGTCGCACCCGTCGTCTCGGAGGCATCCTCTGTCTGCACTTTTCCATCTTGCAAAGTCACCACTTTATATAACCTTTGCTTCCCTTCTCGGCTCTCTTTAGTCACATAACCACGTCCCTTCTCCATGATCTTAGTAATGGTCGGCGCATAAGTAGATGGCCTTCCGATACCTAACTCCTCTAATTTTTTGACCAGACTTGCCTCTGTAAATCGCGCTGGAGGTCTCGTGAATCTTTCGATGGCTTTGATATGCTGTAGATTCAGTTTTTGCCCTACTGTTAATGGAGGCAAGATACCCTTGGTGTCTTCTTCGCTATCTTCGTCCTTAGACTCCATATAGAGCTTAAGAAAACCGTCAAACTTTAGCACCTCTCCCTGAGCCTGAAAAATATCGTCGTTCTTAGTTTTTATCTCAACAGTGGTCTTTTCGAGTTGTGCATCTGCCATCTGGCTGGCGACAGCTCTTTTCCAGATCAACTGGTAAAGACGCATCATATCATTATCACCACCGACGATGTCATTACCAAAATTAGTAGGTCTGATGGCTTCGTGCGCCTCTTGCGCATTAGAGTCTTTACTCTTGAATCGTCTTACCTGCGCGTATTTTTCTCCGTATCTGGATATGACTTCTTTTTCTATTCCTTTTATCGCTGTTTCGCTCAGACTAGTCGAATCTGTCCTCATATATGATATGTGACCTGCCTCGTATAGCTTCTGAGCAGCGGACATTGTACGGTTAACGCTGAAATATAGCTTACGACTTGCCTCTTGCTGCAAGGTCGAGGTCGTAAATGGTGCTGCTGGCTTTCTCTTAGCAGGTTTGACCTTAATATCAGAGATCGTATAGTCCGAGTCGATAAGACTATTAAGCAAAGTCTCGGCCTCATCCAGTTGCGATAACCTCTTATTGAGCTCCGCATTAAGCTCGACCATCTTGCCTTGCTTATTCTTTACTTTGAATACAGCTTGTACTTTAAAAAATGGTTTACTCTCGTAGGCATTGATTTCTCTTTCTCGATCCACGATGAGCTTGACAGCCACAGATTGTACCCGACCTGCGCTGAGTTTACCTTTTACCTTCCTCCATAATATCTCTGACAACTCAAATCCCACCAATCTATCCAACACACGCCTCGCCTGCTGCGCATCGACCATATTCTTATCGACGGTCCTTGGATTTTCTACGGCTTTTTGTATCGCTGGCTTGGTAATCTCACGGAAGACTATTCGCTTGGTCGTATCTTCGTCCAGACCTAATACCTCGCACAGATGCCAGGATATGGCTTCTCCCTCACGGTCCTCATCCGTTGCGAGCCAGACTTCGTTGCAGGTTTTGAGTGTATCTTTTAGTTCTTTGACAACCCTTTTCTTGTTGTCTTGTACGACGTAATTAGGCTTAAATTTGTTTTCCTTATCAATGCCCTTATTACCACGATCCAAATCTCGGATGTGACCGTAACTCGACTTGACTACAAAATCTTTTCCTAAATATTTATTGATTGTCTTGGCTTTGGCTGGGGACTCGACAATAAGTAATTTCTTAGACATCCAACTTTCTCTTTTTAAAGTCTCTTTTCAGGTTTTCGAACAACAAATGTAGAATTTCATTTTAACTGTCTATGAGCCGCGACCGATAAAATTATTTGTGCCGTTAGTTTCTGATCAGGTAATCTATTTCTTTTTTTCTTTCTGTAAGCAACTCTTTGATGATCTTCTCCTCGTCCAACGGTCTCTCATTGAGATAATTATGAAATGTCCTTAGGATAAACTGCGCAATATCATCAGGATGGGACACGCCCATCTTCTTGATACTATGAGATAACCTAGACCCTTCGTAAAAGTTCCAATTGACGATCATCCACCTCCCTATACCATAATGTAGCTTTTTGCTCACCTCTTTACCATCCTCAGCCGCCTTAAATTTGCTCTTGGCGTCAGCAGGTGTCTCACGTTCTAGCCTTCTGTGGGCGTCTTTGAGATTCCTGGGAATGTAGATATCGTTGATTCTGGATTTGGTGATATTAGCTTGGTATAGAGAGTCCAACTGTTGCTCACCAGCAGGATAATAGTCTGACTGGGCAGTCAACGTAGCCATTGATATTATAGATAAAAAGAAAAAGACAATAATGGTTTTCATTCTTTACTATTGTACTATATGATATACGCTTATATCCGTTAAGAATATTATCCTATCCTTTACTTTAACAAAGATTTGACCAAAGTTGTCTCAGGTCATGCCTATTCTCAGAACAAAGTTGCTCCACTCTTCCTTACATTTGCAAAAAAAAAGATCATGAACAAAGTATATATAGTCTCGGCGGTCAGAACCCCTATTGGCTCATTTGGTGGCATGTTTGCTAACATATCTGCTACTAAATTAGGGTCTTATGCCATCCAAGGCGCACTGGACCGAGCTAAAGTTGCTGCTGATCAGGTGCAGGAAGTATTCATGGGTAACGTTGTCTCTGCTAATCTGGGGCAAGCCCCTGCGAGACAGGCTTCTATCTTTGCCGGCATCCCTAATACTGTCCCTTGCACCACTATCAATAAGGTCTGCTCCTCTGGTGCTAAGGCGGTTATGTTCGCCGCACAGAGTATTGCGTTGGGACATAAGGATATCATTGTCGCTGGTGGTATGGAAAATATGTCTCAGATACCTTATTACGTGCCGAAGGCGCGTTTCGGACATAAGTTCGGTGGTGGCGAGCTGGTGGATGGCCTACAAAAAGATGGTCTTATAGATGTCTATAACGAATGCATCATGGGTGCCTGCGCCGATGCTACTGCAACTAAATATAATATCACCAGAGAAGAACAAGATGCTTTCGCTATACAGTCCTACCAACGATCTGCGCAGTCTACAGAGAGCGGATTATTCAAAAATGAAATTGTCCCCGTCATAGTGCCGCAAAGAAAAGGTGATCCGCTTATCATAGACGAAGACGAGGAATATAAAAGCGTAAAATTTGAAAAAATACCAAAACTCAGACCCGCTTTCTCCAAAGAAGGCACTGTCACAGCAGCTAACGCATCCACTATAAATGACGGTGCCGCTGCCCTGGTCTTAGCCAGCGAATCCGCCGTACAAAAGCACGGTCTACAGCCCATCGCCGAAATCGTCTCCTACACCGATGCCGCCCATGAGCCAGAATGGTTTACCACCGCCCCGACCAAAGCCACAGAGCAACTCCTATCACAAGCCAACTTATCCAAAGACGACATAGACTACTACGAGGTCAACGAGGCATTCAGCGTCGTCACACTGGCCTATAATAAGATCATGGGCATCGACCCTGATAAGGTCAATATACTCGGTGGCTCGGTCTCACTCGGTCATCCGCTCGGTGCATCAGGTGCAAGGATTATCACCACCCTCACTAATGTCTTACAGATCAAAGAAGCGAATCTGGGACTTGCAGCTATCTGTAATGGTGGTGGTGGTGCGAGTGCAATGGTGATCAGGCGGGTGTAGGGTAGACAAATTAGGAAGAGATGTCTTGTCCCCGATCAGTTATACCCAAGCGTGAAAAAGAAAACAGTCATATCATCCAAGAACAAAAGACATCCTTGAATTAGATTGGAAGCTCAAGGGAATGCTTAAAGCTATCAAATTGACGAATGATAACCAAATAGAAATTGGATATGAGGATTTAGATATTGAAGAGCTTAAAATCATTGCAAATGAAAGTTTGGAAACAATCGATAAAAACGTAGAATCAGAAGACCAAGAAATTGGGCGGCTTAAAACGGCATTGAAATCAATAGAGCCGTTAATCGCTATTCAAAGAATGGATGAAAAATTAAACTACTACCGTCTATAAGCCGGTAGATTTGATTTCGACTATAAGTCG
>JAHDFP010000012.1:160-139550 GCA_020628095.1 Saprospiraceae bacterium | reverse complement strand
TGAAGATCTCTCCACAAGGTCGAGATGAAAAAACATAAAGGGGATATTCAGAAGTAAATTTTTCTTTGGCATGTTACTTTGGCATTGCCCCCTAAAGACTGAATAATGAAAGGCCTAAATGATTTCTTCTTTAGACTTAGAATATGTCTGTTAAAAAAAACACTACGTCAAACCGTTTTTTGGTAGCCAATCGCTTTCCTTACATTTTTTTCATTTTGAGCTTGTCGAAAAATCTTAAGTCAGTGGATATACATATCTGAAGATCTCTCCACAAGGTCGAGATGAAAAAACATAAAGGGGATATTCAGAAGTGACTTTTTCTATTTGGTATGTCACTTTGGCATTGCCCCAAAGTAACCAAAACTCTAGTTCATTAAAAGGTCTTTATGCTCTTCTTTATTCCTTCAGCTCGCATATTTACTGCTCATGGGTTATTTTATAACCCAAGCCGCGGACGTAAATACACTCGCCACAGACTGAATAATGAACGGCCTAAAATGATTTCTTCTTTGGACCTAGAATATGTCTGTTAAAAAAAACATTCGTCAAACCGTTTTTGATAGCCAATCGTATTCCTTACATTTTTTTCATTTTGAGCTTGTCGAAAAATCTTAAGTCATTGAAATATAACTCTGAAGATCTCTCCACAAGGTCGAGATGAAAAAACATAAAGAGGATATTCATGAGTAAATTTTTCTTTGATATGTTACTTTGGCATTCCCCCCTACAGACTGAATAATGAACGGCCTAAATGCTACCTCACTGATCTGCAATAAGACTTATTATGAAACCTCCTTATTATTGTAATAAGCTAACACAGAACTAAGCCATTTCTGTGGAGAACCTAACTGACCAAAATGACCGACACCATCCATAATGGTGAGCTGTGCTTTGGGGCAGATTTCTTTTTTGAGATAATGCGCCATCTCTACTTTTGCGACATTGTCTTTGTCGCCCCAGCATAGATGCACGGGAAGTTTTGTATTGGATAGAGCGGGTAACCAGCGTTTTTCTTCATACAGTTTTCTATCGAGCAGATATTTGATGGTGTGATGCGTGATGCTCCTGCCGTCATTGTGGATGTTCATTGTCCATAGTCTATCTATCTCTTGTTGGTCGAGAGGCGCTTCTCCGTTTGCGCTCCTTACCTGATGCTCAAAAACACGCTTGCTCGCTAATTTGGCAATAAGCCAACCAACCCGAGTCAATAAGAGCTTCTGGATTATTCTCAGCTTAGCGAACTTTAGGACCATGCTTCCATTAGTCAATGTGTAACTCTGGAAACCATCAGAAAACCAATCGGGCAATGATTGTTCTACCTCGCGCGCAATCAGTTCTGTCGCAACACTATCTCCCATATCATGCGCTAATAAATGTCCTCCAGTGACTCCATAATGTTTCCAAACTTCCAGAGCTACATCGGCCTGTTTGAGTAAGGAGTAAGAGTACCCTTTTTTCGGTTTGTCGCTCAGCCCATATCCTGGAAAATCGAAAAGAATGATTCTATCAAACCGTCCCAATAATCCGTGTGCTACGAGATGGTAGGAAAAAGAACTTTCTGGAAATCCATGGAGGAGCAATAGGGTCTTGTCAGGCGATGCGGATGGCTTACCAAGGGCCTGAGTGAAGATGAAATTATCTCTTGATTCTATGGACTTGATATAGCTTCCTTTGGTTTTCCAGTTATTTATTTCTGGGTCGTTGAACATTGGGGTTTTGTCGTCTGTATTGGTTTATAATCTTAAGCGTAACGTATCTGGAATATGTGCCTTTTGTCTATTAAGTTGGAATCGAGTACAAAGTGCTGATTGATCTTTACTTCAGTACGGCGTTTTTTATTTTGACATATTTCTTTTCTGCAGGCTTCCACTTATCTTGATTAGCCATAGTGTCGCATAGCTTTTCGTGATAATATACTTGATACCATGTCTTCTTTTCGAAGGTGCAAATATTTTTATAAGTCAGTTCTGAGTGAAGCATCAACCTAAACATAAACTCTTTTTTAGGTTCTCTGTGATTATTTAGTATTTGGCTTAGGCTTACGGGCGTAATATTGATGTCTTTGGCAAACATTATCCTCTTTTCGTAAATGGTGTCAATGTAATCAGATAAAAAACTGGTAAAGAAGTCGTGATTCTTATACACGGGTTGTTTTACATATTCTTCCATTTTCAGTTTTAGCTGAATCAGCTTGGCTTTTATAATTTGATCTCGGGATAGACCTTTGAGCCGTTTTAGTCTGGCTTCCATGAGTCTTTTGCCATCTGACAACTTTTCGTCTATACTCTTATATCTTGAGTCCACGCCAGATTCAGGATTTGACGTTTTTTTATTTGTTTTACTTGTTCTCATTTATCGTATTTTTTGATGAGGTCCAGTATTTCCATTAGTTCTATGCTTAACGTTGCCCCTGTAATATTCATTCCATATTTATCAATATAGTGTTGTGCAATCGCGCCTTTTGGTTTTAAGGATACGCATGCCAGTTCTCCATATTCTCTAATGGCTATTTTGGATAGATATGTTAATAAGTTTCCTACGACTCGCTCATATTCCTTGTTTTTGCCTTTGTTCTGATTCGAAACAGAAAGCAATCTGATATGAATTCTCCACTCATCGGGAATGGATTCAAAAGAGACAAGGCCTAAAATCTCAGACTGATCTATGATTCTTAACTTACAGATTTCGTAATCTTTTTCAAGTTTCCAATTGAAGAAATATTCCTTTTTGGTTATAAATTTGAAATCCTCTGGTTCTATTGGTGAAATTACAATATCATGTCGTTTGCCAGATTTTACATCTGTTATATACATAACGTAAAGATATGTAAATATGTTTACGTAAATGTTAATGAAATGTGCAAGTGTTTACGTTTATTGTATACTTAAAAATTCAACTTGGGAAAATTAGAAGTATTCCTCAAAAACATTTCCCCCACAACACCCATAAGGAACTAACTATCTGTACATTTGTTATACAATAAGCTGCTGTGAAGACAGCAACACTATAAATCACGAAAAGAGGGGCCGACTGGTATTGACAGGAAAGAATTCTGATTTGTAAGCATGCCGGAGCATTGATCATACACTCCGTACAAATGATGATCGAACTATAATTGGCGACAACAGATTCGCATTAGCTGCCTAATTTAGAATTAGCATAGCTTTTTGCACTGTGTAGGAGACTTCCGATATACCTACTTATCAGTGTATAATGACCGCTACGCTTCGCGCTGGCACTCGGAATAGGAAGACTGGAGCTTTGACAGTATTCCGAATCTTAAGAAGATAAGCTGACGGTTGGTTGCTTGTACACCTGCCTGACGACGAAAATCCAAGAACAAGCTAAGCATGTAGAAAGCATCTTGGTGCTTTGTCTGGACCCGAGTTCGAATCTCGGCGGCTCCACTTTGATATATGGTGGTATATGGTGGTTTCTGTAATCTCTTGATAATCAATAGTTTTAATTGTGTAGTATATGGTGATGACTGCACATTTGTTTTAGCAAAGTTTTAGTAAAACTCGTTTACGTTCACTAAAACATTCTTTAACATTTTAAAAAATAAAGCTATGTCAGTAGTACAGAAGCCACTCAGTATCACTTATAGAATGGTTTATCATTCTAATGGAATTTATTGTAGAAGAACAATAAATAAGAAACATAAATACAAACTTGTACATAGAATAGAACAAGAATTTGTAGAACGAATAGACCAAAAGAAACTTAGAGTAATAGAATCGCACCCAGATTCTGGTCATATTAATGACCTAATTGATAAGTTTTGGGTAGAATGGAAAGACTACACCGAAAAACTTATTCACGGTTACATTCCTATCTCCAATGAAGTTCAGGAAGAACCAATAGTTACAGTTTATGAAGCTCTCATTGACTACCAACGAAGATTAGACGAAGAGAATAAGCTAACAGGTAGAAGGAAAGCATACAACGTTGCTAACTTAATTCTTGAATACGGGGATAAATCATTGGATAAAACCAACATGAACTATTGGGTTGGATTCAAGAAATTTCTTTTAAATAGACCTGCCAGACCAAACAAACCAGAACCATTTCGTAAAGGTACAATCAAGCGATATTTTGGTGTAATCAAAACAGCCATTGACTTTGAGCATTATAATGATTCACGAGTTGAAAAGTCAGTACATAATGTTCGTCATGACGGTATCGAAGTTCAGGTTAAAGCGAAGCTAACCAAAGAAGAATTTCTAAGGATTAAGGAAGTCGAGCTGAAACCAGAATTAGCTTTATCCAGAGATATTTTTTGCACGCAGGTGCTGCTGTGGGGGACAAGAATTTCAGATACTCTTATGTTGAAACCATCAGACTTGAAAAATTACCAAGCCGATTTCATTGAATTGAAAACACAGAAAAGAAAAACAGTAAAGTTGAATGAGTTGGCAAAATTTTTCTACGAAAAATATTTAAGCAAATCACCTTATTATGTTTTCCCAAGTCTGACCCTACCGCCTTCAAATGCAAAATTAGACCAGAAGTACAGGAAACACATTGAGTCTAAAACAGCCATTATAAATAACCATCTAAAAGTCATAGCTGCCAAATGTGATATTGATAAGAATCTTAGCACTCACTGTGCGAGGCATACTTTTTCGGCATGGGCATATTACGCTGATGTGAAAGACAGGCACATAAGTGAAATGCTTAACCACGGAAGTGTAAGAGTTACAAGAGATTATCTTAGAGAACTGGTGAAATCTGATAACTTAAATGAGCAAGCTGATAAGATTTTTGACTTTGACTGGTAGTATTTATAGACGTAACTAAATTAACTTGTCGTCACCAGCAGTCGTTCCCTACTTCTTCTGGTGACACTTTTTTGTTCTTTTCAATCTTGTATAATATTTATTGGAAAAGAATATTATGAAGATTTACAAGCCTAAAAGACCAAGACCGTCCGAATTTATCGACATTCAAAATACAGAACGTAGGGCGATACAAATTGGTAGAGCCAAAGCAAAAAGTATGTTCCCTGACCAGTGCTTTTGCAGACTGGATAAACAAGGATATTTAGGATGTGAAACCAACTCCAAGTATGTATTCAAATTTGACGTTAAAGATGACATTTTTGCAAGTGAATACTTTTATATGTACATGGTAGCTGATAACGCAACATCTGACTTTATCTACTACATTGGAAAATCTAATAACACTACTTCAATTGAAATGATACATTTTGAAAAGATAGAAGATATTAAAAGGGAATTAGAATCACGGCAGGTGGTGTACCATGCAAAATTTATTTTCTAAAATCTTAGAAAAAATCTAAATCTACTATACTTATTAAAGAGGCTTAGAAGTCTCTTTCAATAAACAAGTTAATTTAGAAAAAATGAACACAACTAAATTCTATCGAGTTCCATATTTGGGACAACACAACACACAACTTTTCGTCCGAATTGCTGAAAGTCAGGTAAAAGCAAAACTATCAGAATTTGGATATGAATTCCAAAACACAGAATGCTCAGGATTCATGACAAACGAGTATAGACAGAATGCATGTTTTGTTACATCTCATGCGTTTAAGAAAGATAACATATCTTATTCCTGCTATACAATTAATGATTTGGCATATGAAAAAGATGATTTAGACATGTATATGAGCCATAGTAGCGATGAATATGCATTCGATTTTGGAGCATTTATCATTAGTGAGAGGTCATCTAATCCAGAGCAATTTTATGAAAATGTTGACGCTGAAAAAGTAGAGTTTATATTTTGATTCTCTTTAGGACAAGCGTGTTTTAAAGTGTTTCAATCAGAGCAAATCAATTAAAATTAGACCCATTTACCCCCTTCTTTCCACCGTATCCCAAAAATAAAACATGAGGAAGGGGGTATAATGCTATGGTGATATTAGTAATCTAAAATAACAAGACACCCATCCGAATTTGGTGTTGTAGACTCCATCAAATTCATTTCCCGATTTTCAAATTGTATCTTCGCAGCAACCGACCCCCAGAAAATTTTTTTGGTATATTTTTTCAAGAAAATGGAATGATAGTTTCATTCTATTAAAGAAATGGTGGCAGATTATGAAAAACATCGAAACAGCAGATAAATTTCACCTCAGTAAACTCTTATCAGAACTAAGAGATGGGTCTTTTGTGATACCTGATTTCCAGCGTGAATTTGAATGGAATGCGTGGGATGTAAATGACCTTATGCGTTCAATTTTTCAGGATTATTACATTGGTACTCTCTTGCTATGGAAGTCTACTGATGCTAATATCAAGGTGCTTAACTGTGAACCAATCAGAGGGTACAAAGACAAAATCCGCCCCCGACACATTGTATTGGATGGTCAACAGAGATTGACAGCTATGTATATAGCATTCTTTAACCCTGACATGCCATTCCCTAAGAGAAAACGAAGGGCAGCTTTCTACATCAATGTAGAGAAATTTATGGATGGATTTCATGATGAAGCCTTTCATTATGATATGAAAGTGAACCAGAGTTACTTGGTAAATGCAGAACAGCAGTTTGAAGATATGGTGTTCCCTTTATCTCTTATTGGAAAAGACCACTATGCTGCTTTAGATTGGGTAAGGTTCTGCAAAGAGTATTGGGAGAAGCAAAAGGAAAATGAAGAATGTGAACATTCTGATGAAGTCATAGCATCCTGTATAGAACATGCCGACGGATTTGACAAGGTGCTGCGTGACATATTGAATAGTTACTATATCACCTTTATCGAACTGGATAAGGACATAGACATTGTAAAAGTCTGCGAAATATTCACCAAGATTAATTCTAAAGGTGTAGAGCTGGACATCTTTGATTTGCTAAATGCATTATTAAGAAAGGATGATATATTTTTAAAACAACTATGGCGGGACAATGAAGATAAGATAGAATTTACCCAAGATGGAAGATTGAAAACGTATGTATTGCAAATCATGTCCATCATTAAGCAGAATTATTGTTCACCAAAATACTTGTACTACTTAGTACCTAATGCAAAAAGAGTCGTGAAGGAAGATGGGGTTAATGTTGTCAAACACCTGATAACCTCAAAACAAGAATTTGAAAGTTTGTGGCAGATTGCCTTCGATGCCATGCAGAAAGGGATAAGTGTAATTAGTAATTCTAATGAATACGGTGCTATAAAATCTCGGTTTCTTCCTTACCATACTATACTGCCAATTTTCTCAGCACTTCTATATCATATAGATAATACTGATTATAAAAATAAAATTGATGCTAAGAGAAAACTAAAACTTTGGTACTGGTCAAACATCTTCTTAAAGAACTATTCTTCATCAACAGAATCTAAATCTGCTAAAGATTTTATTCAGATGCAAAGTTGGTTTACGGATGAAGATGCAGCACCAGAGATAGTTTCTGAATTTAAAAGGGACTTTAGGAATATCAATTTCATCAATCAGAAATCGCAGAGTTCTGCACAGTATAATGCCATTCTGAATCTTATCATACTTAACGACGCAAGGGATTGGTACACGTTCGATTTACCAGATTATTCGGAACTGGACGACCATCATATTGTTCCTAATTCATGGGGAAAGAAAAACGGTATTGAATTAATAAATTCTATTGCAAACCGAACACTCCTTACATCCGACACCAACCGGCATATACTTAGAAAGAAAATGCCACATCAGTATATACGTCTGATGTTCGATGAAAAAGGAGAACAACAAACAAGAGAAATATTACACCGTCATTTCCTATCAGATAAGGCTATCGACATACTTCTCAAAGAAGATTTTGGTGTTGAGGACTTCAATGAATTTCTTCAAGAAAGACAAAAAACATTTTATGATGCCATAGATACTGTATTGCTTGCAGAAAAGGATGTAGAGGAAGCACCAGCGAGTATGAAAGCATTGTGGAGTGATGTAGAAGAAATAGAAATAGGCTTGCGGAAACTGATAGATGAAGAATTATCTAAACTAAGTCATAACCCATATAAGGAATACGTTGATGGAAGAACGAAAGAAGGAGTAAAATCAAAACTGGATTCTTATCTAAAGAAATTCCCCGCCAAGAGTACCGATGATTTTAAATCTTTCGATTCCAAATTAAGTCTGTTGACACTGGGAGAATTGAAGCCTTTAATTGTCGGGGGAAAAGTATGGTCTGCTTTTGAAGATAAGTTTAAGAATAAGAATGAATTTGATTTTAGGATTCAGCAGATAATTCGATTTAGAAATCCATATGCGCATAACAACTTTTCACAAATCAACGATGTGATTACCAACGACTGTAAAGCTGGTGTTGCGTGGTTTAAAGAAATATTAAAGTAATAGTAGATGTCAGAAGAACAAAAGAAAAAACTCCAAGCCCAACTGTGGAAGATTGCGGATGAGCTAAGAGGAAATATGAATGCCGACGAGTTCAGGGATTACATTCTTGGCTTCATATTCTATAAGTATCTATCGGAGAAGATGCTGGTATATGCCAATACAATATTATCAGAAGATGGCATCAGTTACAAGGAGATACAAGAGACAACAGAAGAAGGACAAGCATATTTGGATGCTGTACGTGATGCATCCGTAGAGAAGTTGGGTTACTTCCTGAGACCGTCAGAATTGTTCAGTAGTATTGCTATGCGGGGGCAAGCATCGGAGTCTAACTTTATATTGGATGACTTGACTACTATCTTGAATAACATCGAGCAATCTACTATGGGTACAGAGTCAGAAGATGACTTTGATAAACTGTTTGAAGATTTAGACTTGACATCTACGAAACTGGGGAGAACAGAAAAGGCTAAAAATGAATTGATTGGTAAGGTGCTGGTGCATCTGGATGAGATAGATTTCAAATTAGAGAACACAGAAATTGACGTACTGGGTGATGCGTACGAATATCTTATTGGTCAATTCGCTGCGGGGGCTGGGAAGAAGGCTGGTGAATTTTATACTCCACAAGAGGTCTCTACGATTTTAGCCAAGATTGTCACCGTAGGGAAGAAAAGAATCAAGTCAGTGTATGACCCAACTTGCGGTTCTGGCTCTTTACTATTACGGGTAGCCAAAGAAGTAGATGATGTAGCTGAGTTCTTTGGACAAGAGCTAAATCGTACTACCTATAACTTAGCACGTATGAACATGATACTGCATGATGTACATTACCGAAAGTTCGACATCAGACAAGCGGATACATTAGAGAGTCCGCAGCATGTAGATATGCGTTTTGAAGCTCTGGTTGCAAACCCACCATTTTCAGCAAAATGGAGTGCTAATGCCATCCATCTCAATGATGACAGATTTTCCCAATATGGAAAATTAGCACCGAAGTCTAAAGCAGATTATGGCTTTGTGACTCACATGATTCATCATCTTGCAGAGAACGGAACTATGGCGGTAGTCATGCCGCATGGTGTTTTGTTTAGGGGGGCTGCGGAAGGTCATATTAGACAATACCTAATTGAAGATAGAAACTACTTGGATGCCGTCATAGGATTACCTGCCAATGTTTTCTACGGTACTTCGATACCGACCTGTATTCTGGTATTCAAGAAATGTAAGGAGCATCCAGACAACGTTCTATTCATTGATGCCAGTAAACACTTCGAAAAGGTAAAGACGCAGAACATCTTACGAGGTGAAGATATTGACCGCATCGTAAACACATACATAGACCGTCAGACCATTGAAAAGTTTTCTTATGTGGCTACCATAGATGAGATAAAAGAGAATGGCTGGAATCTCAACATCCCCCGATACGTTGACACATTCGAAGAAGAAGAACCAGTGGACTTAGATTTAGTGGCTAATGAATTGAATGTCCTTAATGATTCGATGAAGGAGATAGATGAGAAGCTGGAAGGATTTTGTAAAGATTTGAAAATTGCAATGCCTTAGTATGATTGCAAAACATAAAAATATAAATCGAGATATACACACGCCAGAACTAAGGTTTAATGGTCATACTGAAAATTGGAAAGAGGTAGAATATGGCAAAGTCTATTCTTTCAAAAGAACAAATTCACTTTCCCGTGATAAACTAAATTATGAATCTGGAAGTGTAAAGAACATTCACTATGGAGATATACATACCAAGTTCCAGACAGGTTTTCAAATAAGTGAAGAAGTAGTACCCTTTATCAACCCAGAAATTGATTTAAGCAAGGTTAAAGACGAAGATTATTGTCAAGAAATGGATTTGGTAATTGCAGATGCATCTGAGGATTATGATGATGTTGCCAAGTCTATCGAAATTCTGAGTTTAAATAATGAAAAATTATTGGCAGGACTTCACACTTATATTGCACGACCTGATACTGATTTAATTGCTAAAGGATTTGGTGGATACTTAGTACAATCTGAAACCATCAGAAAACAAGTAAAAATACTTTGTCAAGGTACTAAAGTGCATGGGATTTCGACAAGCAATTTAGGAAAGGTCATATTTAAAATCCCTTCTCTCCCCGAACAAGAAAAAATAGCAGACTTTCTATCCACAGTCGATAAAAAAATCCAAGCCCTTACTAAGAAAAAAGAACTACTTGTATCTTATAAGAAAGGTGTGATGCAGAAGATTTTTAATCAAGAGATTCGATTTAAGAGAGATGATGGTGGTGATTATCCTGAATGGGAAGAAAAGAAATTAGGGGATATTGTAACTTTCTCTAAAGGGAAAGGAATATCAAAATCTGATATAGAATTAGATGCTGCAAATCCGTGTGTTAGGTATGGAGAATTATATACTGAATATGGAGAAGTGATTGACAAGGTGGTCTCTTACACAAATTTAGAAAAGGATGGCATGGTACTTTCAGAATCCAATGATGTAATTATTCCTTCATCAGGTGAAACTAACATAGACATTGCAACTGCATCATGTGTGCTACATGATGGAATCCTACTTGGTGGAGATTTAAATATCATCAAGTCTAAAATGAATGGAGTATTCTTAGCTTATTATATGAATAACTACCTGAAATTTGAGATAGCTAAGTACGGGCAAGGAGTATCAGTTGTCCATCTTTATTCAAGCCACTTAAAATTACTAAAGTTGCTTATTCCGTCTATAAATGAACAAACGAAAATAGCCAGTTTCCTAATATCAATAGATGACAAAATCAATGTTATAGCATCACAGATAGATAAAATCAAGGATTGGAAGAAGGGATTACTCCAACAGATGTTTGTATAAAACCAGTTCAAATTACTTAAATCAGTGTCCTTAATATACATATTTGTAATTTATTTACAAATAATACCATTAAGAATGAACATTAATCACTAATAAGTCGTTATTTTGTAGGATAACTACAAATAACCTTATTATGCTATTAGAGTTTGCTGTACAGAACTTCAAGTCGTTTAAGGAGCTTCAAGTCTTTTCTTTGGAAGCATCCACAGAACCTTCTAAGGATGATGGTGTACACCGTATCATAGAGAAGGATGGTTATCGAATAGCCAAGACTAAGGCTATCTACGGTGCAAATGCATCGGGGAAATCAAATCTCATTATGGGATTGGTTGCATTTTGGCAGATAGTAAAAAACAACCTAAAAGACCCAAGTATTCTCTCGTTTTGTATGCCATATAGGTTAGACAGGGAATGCTTAGCAAAACCAACCTATTTTCAAATTATATTCATTCGAGAAGGTATAAAATACAGATACGGTTTTGAAGCCACTTCAAAAAAGATTCATTCCGAATGGCTATATGCTAAAAAAAATAAGGAAGTAATGTTATTTGAAAGAGAAGGAAACACTCTTTTGGATTACAACAAGACTGGATTTAAGGAAGGTAAAGAAATTCATAGAAAAGATGTAAATCTTCTAAAGGATACAAGTTTACTAATTAGTGTTCTGAATGCATTGAACTTTCCAGTCTCTAAACTAATTACTTCATCCATTAATTCCAAGATAGCTATAAGTCCAGAACCATTAAGAGATACTTTTAATCATTGGCATAAAAATTCTCAGTATTCATTTGAGACAGATTCAAAGTTCAGTAATTGGGCAAGTAAATTATTAAAGGAGATTGATGGAACAATTGATAATCTAAGATTAGCAAAAGATAACCACAATCCAGATAGTCCTGTATTTACACTAATAGAAAGGACTGGCTCTAATGGTACACAATCAGTCTTTATTTTGGAAACTGAGGAAGCAAGTGGCACTCAAAAAATATTTGATTATTCAAACATAATTTACAAGTGTATAAGTCATGGTTACACGTTAATCTTGGATGAGTTGGATGCTTTACTTCATCCTAAGTTAACTCGTAAATTAATTGAATTATTTCAATCCCAAGATTCCCATCCTGATGCCCAGTTGATATTTGCCACGCATGATACCAATTTGCTTGACCATGAACTTTTAAGGAGAGACCAAATAACTTTCGTTGAAAAAGTGGATAAAGGTTATAGTGAAATATTTGACCTGTCAGATATCAAAGGTGTAAGAGCCAAAGACCTTTTTGAAAAGAATTATTTGAAAGGTAACTACGGTGCATTACCGACACTGAATAGAATGGAAAAAGTATTGTTGGACAAAGAACTGGTGAATGCCTAAGAGAGGATGGAACAGACATAAGGGTGGTCGCCCTAAAGGTAGGCAGCGAGAACAAAAACCATCTTTTCACATCCTGTGCGAGGGAGTGAATACTGAACCAGAGTATTTTAAAGGATTCCCTGTACAAAATATTGGACATTGTAAAGGCTATGGTCAATCTCGTACGGCATTGGTCAAAACCGCATTGAAATATAAAAGAGCTAATGGGATAACTAAGAAGTCCAAAGACCAGATTTGGGTTGTATTTGATTATGATTATAAAGGTGAATTACAGCCACAGCAGAAAGAAGATTTTAATAATGCCATTATTCAAGCCGAAAGCAACGGTATCAGATGGGCGGTATCCAATGACTCTTTTGAATTGTGGTATGTGTTGCATTACCAGAATTGTGATGCACAGCAATTACGGACTTGGTATAACCAGCGATTAAAGTTTCATAATGGAATTGGTGACACCAAAGAACGAGAGAACGCCAAGAAGATGTATGACCTGTTGTTGTCTAATCAAGCAGATGCCATAACAAGAGCAGAAGCGATTGTGGAATTGTATGATGAAAACGATAAGGCGTATGCGGATAAGAATCCATATACGACGGTACATGAATTGGTAAAGGAATTGAATAAGTATATAAAGTAGATTTTTGAATTTTAAAATAATAGTTAATGAATAGTATTGACAGATTAGACTGTACAGGTTGCAATGTCTGCACCTATGATGCTGTTGAAAAGGAATCAAAAGTGAGTATAAGATTTTGGTATAATCAATGTGATGAAGATGGAATGACCTACTCTCTTGGATTTAGTGGTTTGCAAAGTCCACACCCAGCTCTTAATTACCCAATGATTACAACACATGAAGCATTAGAAAATTTAATTTTTCAATTCTTTGAAAATGTTGTAAAGGTGAATTGTTCTTGTGACGATGTGAATGAAGAAGAATAAACTTATAATTAAACAAGCCAAATATGAGCTATCAATCAGAACAGGCATTAGAAGATAATTTGGTCAAGCAGTTACAGACGCTTGGTTATAACTTCGTAAAGATTGGTGACGAGAAGGAGCTACTTGCAAATCTGAAAGCTCAGTTAGAGAAGCACAATAAGACGACTTTCTCTTATACAGAATTTAATAAGATTCTAAATCATCTTAATAAGGGTAGCATCTTTGATAGGGCTAAAATTCTCAGGGATAGATTCAATCTGATAAAGGACGACGGCAAGAACCAGTATATCGAGTTCATCAATATGGAACATTGGTGTCAGAATGAATACCAAGTCACCAATCAAGTTACGATAGAAGGTAGTTACAAAAACCGCTATGATGTTACACTATTGGTCAATGGATTACCGCTGATACAGATAGAATTAAAGCGTCGAGGGCTGGAAATGAAAGAAGCCTTTAACCAGATTAACCGTTATCAACGTCACTCTTTCTGGTCAGCCTATGGACTGTTTAATTATGTCCAATTATTTGTCATCAGTAATGGGGTGAATACAAAGTATTATGCTAACAATAGAAAGACTTCTTATAAACAGACCTTCTACTGGTCAGATAAAGAGAACAATCGAATCTCGCAGTTAAAAGACTTTGCGAACGAGTTTTTAGAGAAATGTCATGTATCGAAAATGATAACCCGATACATCGTGTTACACGAATCAGATAAGATACTCATGGCACTCCGTCCTTATCAATATTATGCAGTAGAGTCGATTATCGAACGAGTAAAGAACTCTACCAAGAATGGTTATATCTGGCACACGACTGGCTCTGGTAAAACACTGACATCCTTCAAGGCAAGTCAGATTATCATGCAACTACCATCGGTGGATAAGGTGGTGTTTTGTGTCGATAGAAATGACTTGGATTACCAGACTATGAAGGAGTTTAACAACTTTAAAAAAGGTAGTGTAGACAGCACCAACAATACTAAAATATTAGTCGACCAGTTTACCGACTCTACTAAGCTGATAGTGACCACCATCCAGAAGTTGAATAATGCCATCAGCAAGAAAAACTATCTATCCAAGATGGAAGGGCAAAAGGACAAAAAGATAGTTTTTATTTTTGATGAATGTCACAGGTCGCAGTTCGGGGAAACGCATAAACGCATTACTGACTTCTTTACTAATCACCAACTCTTTGGCTTCACGGGTACACCTATCTTTGCAGATAATGCTGCAAAAAATGATTTAGGCAAAAGAACAACAAAAGACTTATTTGATGAGTGCCTACACAAGTACGTTATAACAGATGCTATACGAGATGAAAATGTACTAAAGTTTAGTATAGAATATGTTGGTAGATATAAGGACAAAACAGATAGCCAAAATGAGGTAGACATTGAAGTAGAAGCAATAGACAAAAAAGAACTACTGGAATCTGATGACAGACTAAATAAGATTGCTGACTATATCATCAATAACCATAAGCGGAAAACACATTCAGAAGAATTTACAGGAATATTTTGTGTCAGCAGCGTGGATGTATTGATAAAATACTATGAGCTTTTCAAGCGGAAAAAAGAAGAAGGTAAGCACAATTATAAGATTGCAACCATATTTAGCTACCAAGCCAATCAGGATGACAAGGATGCAAATGGTGATATAGGTGAAGCCTTCTCCGAAGGTGAAGAAAACAAACATACCAGAGACAAGCTCGAAGAATTTATTGGTGACTATAATACGATGTTCAGCACCAAGTACACAACAAGAGATAGCAAGTCATTCTACAACTATTATAAGGACATATCCAATAGAGTTAAGAAAAAGCAGATTGATATTCTATTGGTCGTAAACATGTTCCTGACTGGATTTGACTCAAAGACTTTGAATACGCTTTACGTTGACAAAAATTTGCGGTATCATGGACTTATACAGGCATATAGTAGAACCAACCGAATACTGAATGAATTAAAATCACAAGGTAATATTCTGTCATTCCGAAATCTAAAAAAGAGAACAGATGAAGCCATTACCTTATTCTCGAATAAGGAAGCAATAGAAGAAATCATCATTCCCCCGTATGATACACAAGTAGATAAATTCAATGATGTATATGTAGAATTAATTAAGATAGCTCCGACATTCAAGGCAGTAGATAAGCTGAAAGAAGAAAACGAAGAATTAGAGTTTGTGACTAAGTTTAGGGAGATAATGCGAACGCTGAATGTGTTACAATCTTTCGCAGATTTTGATTGGGATGACGTGTCGATGGATGAGCAGACTTTTGAAAACTACAAGAGCAAGTATCTGGACTTATACGACAAGGTGAGAACAGATAATCAGAAGGAAGTGGTGTCGGTGCTGGACGAAGTGGATTTCGAGTTGGAACTGATTCACCGTGATGAAATAAATGTAGCGTATATACTTACGTTGCTTGCTGACCTGCATGATTCCAATCCAGAAGAAAAAGAAAGAAAGCAAAGACAGATTATTGATACTCTGGCGGGGCAAGCCCATCTAAGAAGCAAAAAGGAACTCATTGAAAAATTCATCCAAGAGAATCTCCCCCGCATAGAAGATAGTGTGGATATTCCAGACCATTTCGACGCATACTGGGATGACGAAAAGAAATCAGCCTTTAGACAACTATGTAAGGATGAAGGAGTCGTACCAGAAAAGTTAGATGGTATTATCAGAGATTACCTATTTTCTGGAAAGCAACCATTGAAGGATGATATAATAAAGAGCCTAAAAGATAAACCATCTATCCTTGAACGTAAAACTATTGGGGAAAGGGTACTTAAACGGATGGTTGATTTTGTAGATACATTTATTAACGGTGTACCGACACGTCCTAAGATATATGAAATTGGTTCGGGGGCGGTAAGTATTGCTGCTGAACCAGAAGATTAAGATTATGGAATATTTATACATAAAAGGAAGCCATACTATTGGTATAAAAAGAAATAGTAAAGATGACCCAGTTGAATCTATTTGGGTGAATGAAAAAGAATACAAATTGACAGATGAAGAAGAAGGTCTGTCACTTGATGAGAAATGTCAGGAACTTAAACGTAGTAGCTATAAAGGGTTTTTAAGTCGTCAATTTGAAAATATTATTTTCTTAACTGGTGCAGGTTCATCTGTCAAAATTGGTGAAGATGCTAAAAAGGGAAGATTACTTTCTGAGCTTTGGAAAGATGTAGAAAATAAGGTTGGTTCAGATAATTTTAATCAATTCATCCAAGATGTAAAATACACAGATATTACTGAAAGTGGTGAGGTCGAGAAGAATTTAGAAAAACTATTATCAACTGCTAATGCAGCAAAGAACTTTGTGGAAGGTAAAGAAGATTCCATTCAAAACACCATTACTATAATTGAAACTGAAATAAAAGAAAAGTGTCAATTACTGCTTCCCAATGATGCTCCGCATATACCATTCATTGAAAAGATAACCTTACGCAAATCGACTCTACCGAGAGCTAAAATCTTTACTCTAAACTATGATACACTATTCGAGCAAGCTGGTCGAAAGGGTAACTTTGTTATCATTGATGGGTTTTCGTTTTCATCTCCACGATATTTTAGTGGTAGAAATTTTGACCATGATATTGTTTTAAGAGACCGAAGCAGATTAAAAGAAGAAGATAACTTTATAAACAGAGTTTTTCATCTTTATAAATTACATGGCTCTGTTGATTGGGAAAAGGATGATAAAGGTATTTTTCAAAAGGATAACTCAGACTCTCCATTAATGATTTATCCAAAAGATAGCAAATATGAAAGTTCATATGAACAACCGTTCTTTGAATTAATGTCAAGATTTCATCAAAGTTTAAGGCAACAGAATGTCTTATTAGTATGTATGGGGTTTAGCTTTGGAGATAAACATGTAGTAAGTGCAATTAAGGAAGCCTTAGGACAAAACTCTGGCTTTCAACTCATGGTTGTAAATAGAAGTATCAAAGAAAAAGGGGATTTGAAGTGGTTGTTCGATGAGGCAAAGAGACGGCAGAATGTAGTATTGGTAGCTGAGGAATTTAAAGACTTTGCAATTCATTTCCCGACTTTGAAATCCTATCAACAAGAAGATAATCTATCTGAATGAAGAATAGGAATCCATTTGAACACAGCTATTTCATTGGGTACATTAATCAGGTAACACCGCAATACGTTAATGTCCATTTCCCTTCCTCTACTTTATTAAAGTCGTACACTTTTGAAGGAGAAAATCTTAACGGTGGTCTGGTAGGAAACTTTGTAGTTATTGAAGGTGAGAGATTTGGGTTCTTGGGTAAAATATTAGAATTAGCACTACCAGAAAAGGAAAGATATGAATTAAGTGAAAGGTCATTTAATACAAAAGATTTTCACCCGACTGGTAAAATAGAAATCTTATTATCCTTTGATTTATTTGAACCTCAAAAAATTGATAAAGGACTAAACTCCTTGCCAGTTATAGGTGCTAAAGTATTTGTGTGTTCGACAGAATTTATTAAGGACTATTTCAAAAATTTTGGGGTCAAGGAAAAGAATAAAAATAATGCACCAGTAATTGATTTAGGCACATTGACTTATGACAAGCAAGCAAAGGTTCAGATTTCTCAACAAGGATTATTTGGTAGACATTGCGCAGTTGTTGGTACAACGGGTGGTGGTAAAAGTTTTACAACCAGTAAATTAGTTGAGGGCTTATGTAACAATAACTCAAAGTCAATTCTTATAGATGCAACTGGGGAGTATGCCGTTCATGATAATAAATCTTATTCTGATAATTCACTGATACTTATTGAAAATTCTTTTTTTCCATATAATAGACTAACTGTAAGTGATTTATTTGTTTTGTTTAGACCCTCTGGACAAGTCCAACAACCTATATTGCTGGAAGCCATAAAGTCATTAAAAATTGTTTACTGCCTAATTCGGGATAAGCAAAACTATCAAGTTGTAGAAGAAGGAGAGAATGTTTATAGATTCAAGGTTAAAATTACTTCATCGGTAATCGAAGATGTGCTAATTAGAAATGGATGCTATATTAAGCAAGGTCAATCAACGAAGGCCTATAAGTATTGCTACTATAAATATGTTTCGGAAATTGAGGATAATGAAACTGTAAATTTTGATATTTTAAATTTATCTAAGCAAATCAGAAATGAGTGCTTCTATGATAACGGAGATAGGTGGAGTGAAAATCAAGACGCAAGAAACTATGGGAATAGTACAAGTTTAATTATGCGAGTAAACAATGTTTTATCGGATGAAGGTTTTAGCAAGCTCTTTGGCTTTAAAAACCCTTCTGGGCTGAATGTGGTTGATACTCTAAATAGTTTTATTGATGCTGACGGTGAAAAATCTTTATTGAGAATTGGGTTTGAAAAAGTACCGTTCAATTTTCAAGCAAGAGAAATAATGGCTAATGCCATTGGTAAGTATCTCTTAAAAAATGCAAGAGAATCTGCATTTCAAGAAAGCCCATTAGTTTTATTTGTGGATGAAGCGCATCAATTTCTAAATAAAAAAGTTAAAGACGAATATTTCGAATCTACCGACCTAAGTGCTTTTGACTCAATAGCGAAAGAGTGTCGTAAATATGGATTGTTCTTGTGCATCACCACACAGATGCCGAGAGATATACCTATTGGCACATTAAGCCAAATTGGTACTTTTATTGTTCACCGATTAATTAATCATTGGGATAAAGAAGCAATTGCAAATGCGAGTTCATCAGGCAATAAGAATACTCTAAGTTTTCTTCCTGTATTAGGTGCTGGTGAAGCAATTTTGATGGGTGTTGACTTTCCAATGTCTGTTATGTTGAAGATTGATAAGCCTAATACCGAACCAAACTCTGGTACACCTCAGTTTACTTTATAGGAAGTTATTCTGAAATTGATTTGTCCTGATTGCGCTTGAAAACAGCTCAAAAGTTGCTGTTTTACACAAATTTTCTGCAAAAAAGTGCATAGAAATATTAAAGTAAAACGCTTAAAGCCAGTGGTGGTAAGGGTTTACAGAGAAATTGAAGCACGTCATGCGAGTACATCAATGAAAACAGACTAATTTTCTCTGAATTTTTTCAGAATTAAGACTAAGAATTACACTTCGCTTACTGTTTCATATATGGCTTTTCCACTTGATAGACTTAGGTAAGCATTGGCAATCCGTTTCTCCGTTAATCCAATATATCTTCTGGTTACAGATATATCGCCATGATTAAAGATTTGCGAAAGAAGTATTAATGCATCTTCGCATCTATTGTGGACTTCATATACTCTTAGTCCCATTGTCTTACGCAATGTATGTGAGGACGGATTTTTACATTTTATTTCGTACTCATCAAATATCTTTTTTATTCTTTTATTAGCTGCTGTTACTGATATGGGTTTGTTTTTATTACTTCCATCTCTATTGTAAATAAAGATAAAGCCAGACGGGGGGCGATGCATCAGTTCTAAAATCTGATTCCTGATTTCTATAAACCTTGAATCCAGTGAAATAAATCTGGTTTTCCCAGTTTTACCTTCTTCCACCTCAAAACCGTCATCATTAAGTATTTGCTCCCATGTCAGATTCAAAATATCCGATATGCGGAGTCCAAAGAAGAATCCACAAGCTAACATCAATCTGGTATTTGCTTGACCTGCTTTATCTCTCATGGCATCCAGCAACATCATTGCCTTACTCCATTTCAGCGGTTGGGTTGTTGTTTTTAGTCCTTTAGCCATAGGTTATATTTATTTGTATTTACCATACAAACATAACCTAACTGGATTTAGTTCCTCATCTGAATAACATAACGTGCTGGACACCAGCCATTTATACGATTGGGTTTTACTATTTATAAAAGTAAAACCTATTAAATGGTCATGCTTCAAACAATTTTATGCTAATAATCAATATGAACAAATACTCAGAATATAAGGTGGTATATGGTGGTATATGGTATTTGCCTGATTTACAGACAATTAAGTGCTTCTAAGTGATAATTGCAGGATTTTCGTAACGAAAGCAATCAATCCATTGCTTGCAGCATCATTTAATAAATCTTAATACTATTTAATCATGAAAAATTTCAAAAATCAGCTTGAAGAAAACAAGGAGACTTTAAATCATCCGAAAATTCGAAAAATCCAGTCATGTTATCTTGGAGCAAAATTCTTGGCATCATGTCATTCTGCTTATATCATCACCGAATCTATTGATATAAGACCGAGAGACTCTGAAATTCTAACTTCCCTATCACGAATTATTTCACCACGATTCTATTATTTTCCGAATACCAAATTTTACGAAGATTATATCAGATTTAATCTTGCAGGAATAGCAGGTGAACATTTTGCAGAATTATCATTTAATGATGAAAATGATATTCTTACACTCGAAGAGAAGTTAGAAGATGCTTTGGACTCTGAGACGGAATCTATCCTTTACACAAAAACTTTTATGGAAACCCAAGACCCATACATTAATGAATTGGAATGGTCAAAAATTTCAGACGTACACATAGTTCGTAGGCTTCACAATTATCTAATACGCACATTTGATTGGTTGAATAGTCATAGATTGGAACTAAGTATTATTAGTAATGAAATCAGTGAAAAAAGTTACTTGGATAAAAAAGACCTTAAAGTATTAGAGCAAAGTATATTAGATTTAGCTTTCTCAACCTAATGCATAAGGTAAATTATAATGGAAGTCATTAAGTCAATTGGTGACTTCCAACATAAATTATAAATCAATAAGACCTTATTCAAATTTATTAAGATTAAGAATGGCAAAGTCAATCTTCGATTTGACTTCACCATGAGAAAACTATTCAAACTTCATTTGAATCTCATATCCACAATAACTCATCAAATAGTACAGATTTCCATAGTCATATTAATCTATTTTAATCCATTTCTTATACAATGCTGACAAAATTGAACTGACTCTCTTATGTTGACAAATACTACTGAACATACATTCTGACAAAAGGCATTGAACTCTCTTATCCTGACAAATGAATTGTTTCGACAACAGGAACTATACCGTATCGTTTAAGAAATTCGTTTTTCATCAACCTTTCAAGTTTTTGACTTTTTGATGAATAAGTTATCACTGAGTCATGTACCGTTAAGTATGGTGTTGACTTAAAGTTTCTTTTGAAAGACTCCAATAAGTATTTCAATATAAAATTTGATTCTAACTTTTGAAGTACAATCGCTAACGTATTGTGACATCCGTCACCTTTTTTTATATGTGAAAATATTTTGTAGACATTGGGAAACATTGTTTTGAAGCCTTGCATTTCTGAGGATTGACCTAAAGCTCTATTTTTATTAAACACTGCTACAAAAAAATATTTCTTGGCAATCTTTCTGGAATCAAGACACATTTTTTCTTTGATATATTCATAGAGGACACCATTTAAACTGAGATTTCTGAACGCAACAATATCATCTTCATTTTGTAATTCTTTAACCTTATTTATCAATTGCAAAATATGTTGTTTATCTCTTTGGTTATAAGATTTTACGACGTCATATACATTTCGACTTGTAAGGGTTTCTATACTTAATAATAAAGAAGCAAAGAATGACTGTGAATTTTTTATATCCGACTCTACCAACTTTTGGTTATTGTATGTTAGGTGATTTCTCAGTTCTTTTTTTAGTGTGGTGAGTGGTGTATGAAGTCTATTGCTGGTGTTGTCAATACTAAAGTTATAGTCCTTGCTATCTATTCTAATTACAGTTTGTCGCCAGCAAATTTCTGCCCACTCAGAAATTTTTCCTGATTTTTTTATTTCATTTATCGTATAATCAACTCCATCTAAATCAATTCTTAAAAGACCACTCTCCCAGAAGCCTTTCAAGAATTTGAAGTTCTTGGTCGTAACGGCAGTAGAAACTTCGTGATTTAATGCACTTTGCTTTTTTATTCGTTGAAGTAGTTTAAAGTCAGTGATTGGTATTTGAATTGGCAATGAATATAAGTCCTTAGAAAGTTCATGGCTTTGTGCAAAACTCCCCGCCAAGTAACTTCTTTCACTTTTGATTATATTTTCACTTTCTAACCATGTAAAATATTTCTTGTAGTCACTGATATATAACCTGAGTATTTCTTTTGTTATTCTTACAGAATCCGATTTTTGTTTTCGACCAAGCCTAATAATAAGGTCGATAATGAAGAACAACTTGTCCTTATTCAACTTGCAACCAGTTTCCTTAAACCGTAACAGTATTAGGTCATAGACCTCAATAGGAATAATTGTGAATCTCATAAATGAATAAGTAAGTATGAGATTTATTGCTCTGCAACTTGCAGTAAGGCATCTTGAATTATTCCTTCCCGATGTTTTTCACTTATCCAGTCAAGAACATCTTTTCTCTGGTAGTACCTATACTTCCCTCTTTTCACATAAAGTAATTCTGACTTTGGAATTCTGTACAAGTAGTCTGGACTATAACCTGTCAGTTCACTCACATGCTCGGTACGTAACTCTTCCAATAGATGTTTATCCAGCTTTTTAGGTATGGACTTACTTAAGGACAGTATTTGTAATAGTAAATTTTCAATTTTTCGTCGCCAAGCAATTTCCAAGACTTTATCATCAACTTCTTGGATTTTAACAACCTGCGAGAACATTTTACTTTCAGCATTAGAAAATATTTCACTTACCACTATGAATGGTGCTGAATCATTTACATGAGTAATAACAACATTGTGCTTACCATAGAAATCAATGATGTTTTTGACCAAATCTGTATCGGAGATGGTTTCGGAAATTTTAACTTGAATTAAAAGTTTTCCATTTTTAAGTTGCCTAATGGAATGAGTATAAGGCAAAGATGTAGCAATGTGAAAATCTGCTTTGTTAAGCAGTAAAAAATTTAATTTGGTATTGGTATTCATAATTATCGAATTACGCAATTAAAAAAAATACCATACACGTCGAATGTAAAAAGAGAATTTGCTTTTACATTCTTTATTTTTTTTTGCGTAATCCGATTTCTCGGTGAGTCGTCGTGTATGACGTTATCATATTTAGAAACCACATGGACTAAGAAAAAGTTCTATTTTCTTTCACATATTTTTATTCAACATATATCTTAGTTCCTAAGTGGAGCAGTATATTAGAGTATAGAATAGAAGATTCTATTTTAGTAAAATTTTAGTAGCTCGTAACGTGTTGATTGTCAAAGTCCTTCGGAAATCGGCGGCTCCACTGTTTTCTCATTCAGTAACTATAGTACACCTCCTGATCCGTATCATTCACATCCACTCTGAAATCTATCGGAGTCACAGAAAGCGTATCTAATTGATCGTTTAAGGTATCATAGACCGTTAGTCGAAAATCAAGGCGGTAATCGACTTCGTCGGCGAGTAGCCAAGTGTGGCTTTCTATATCGTTAGCGCCGAGCTCAAAAACGTAAAGGGCATCCCCCGTATAATCAAAAGAAAAGGCAGGGTGAGACTGGTAGAGACCCACCCATATCAGATGGCTGCGTTCTCTGATAGGTGTTATGTCTTCGACCGTTATTTTGACGGGATAGGGTTTGTGTGTTTTGACTGTGATGAGTTTGTCTGTTGCGAATCTGGATCGTATAATGCGCGATGCGGTATCTTGTATAGCTTCGTAATATAGATGTTCGTCACTATCTATTTGTATGTTCTGGTGCACCCATTGTGGATTGGCATTGGGAAAGGTGTCTATGAGCGATTCTACAGAATCAGTGTTGACGTGGGTGACGAGTTCGACCATGCCGTTTTGATCGGTTACTCCTTGTACGTAGTCAAAATTCTGACTCCCGAAATTATAGGATAGACTTATCTCTATATTGGGAATGGGGTCACCCGATAATCCGTCTATGACTTGTATGGGATATCGCTGCTCGTGTGGTGGGCCATCGTCGTTTCCGCAGGAAAAAGTAAGCCACACAAACACTATTAATAGAAGCCTCAGGTGCATACTATAATCTCTACCCCTCACCTAATAACTCCGCGATCTTCTCTTTCATACCATCGAACTCTTCTGGATCAAATAGTCGTGTCAGGAAAGCGATACGTCCTTCTTTGTCGATCACAACATTTCTGGTGACGCCACTTTTCTTATTGGCGAATAAGCCGAATATGTCCGCATTAGGATCGAGGGAGACAGGGTAAGTTGTACCGAGTTTGGTGATAAATTGTTGGACCTTTTCCAGTGGCTCATCTCTATCGACGCCGATAAGTAAGAAGTCATCATCTTTATGCGCTTGCCATACTTCTTTTTCTAGGTGTGGTGCTTCTTTGCGACAGACGCTGCACCAGCTTGCGGTGAACTGTAAGACGACGACCTTACCTCTATAATCTGAGAGAGATGATCGCGTACCATCTATCCATTCCATCTCAAAATCAGGTGCCATATCTCCGACTTGTACGATGTATCCTCTGCTGTCTGTGGTGCTTTGCGCTTGTGTCGTATAGGCCATCACCAGACTGGCTAGGGTCATTATGATATTAAGTTTCATTTTCATATTTCCAAAAGTAAGTCCTAATCTTTGATATTTTGACATTGTGTAGCTTATATAGTATTTTACAATGGAAATTAAATATTATAGAAGAAATAATCCATAGCGCATGAATCTACAACACGTCTTATTACCTATTCTTTTTTTGTTTGTAGTAACCGTAGCTTTCTCTCAAGATACCGATAGCGAACCAGAACTATATAAGGTTGTCCATGAGATGCCTCGATTCCCAGGTTGTGAAGATCCCACAATGACGAGACCCGAAAAAAAGAGTTGCGCGGAAACAAAACTCATGGAATATGTACAAGGCAATCTGGTGTATCCCGAGGTGGCTAAGTCCGAAGGTATAGAAGGTAAAGTCTATTTACAATTCGTTGTGGAGGTCGATGGTTATCTTACAGATATTAATGTCGTCAGAGATATCGGCGGTGGCTGCGGAGAGACTGCCAAAGAACTCGTCGAAGGTATGAATGACATGGACGATTACTGGACGCCAGGGCGAAATAATGGAGAACCTGTGCGAGTCTTATATACGATGCCCGTTCGTTTTCGTCTGGATGAGGATAAAAGTTCTGAGCCATAACCAGAGTAGGAAAAATGACAGGGTCTAAGTAAAAGAAATAATGAACAGGATTGTCTATCTGCATATAAAAACCAAACCGATCATCTTACAGATATTGATGTGGATTGTCGTTACTTGCGGTCTGTCACAAGCGGATACCAAGTTACCAGAGCAGACATCACCGGTCGATAACGTATCAGAGATACCCGAAGTCACTACGGAACAAGCCTCCACAGAAAAATCAGAAATTAGTCGTCGCAAATACCGCAACTATAGAGCGACACGTCTCAGTAATTATGATTATGACGAATACCAAAGAGAAACCCATAAGAAAATTATACTGGAGGGTTTTTCGGGGAGAGCCAATCGTAACCAATATTTCATGCCAAAGTTTGGGGACTTTGATAAGAGTACTAAGCACGCTCTCCGCGTCATCGGTATCAACCCTTATAAGCTACATCAGGTTGTCAAAAAAACGAGTAGGGACATCGTGGTCATCGTCAAGGATAAATCTAAAAGAGAGAAGGGACAGCTGGGTGTCAATATCTCGGATACTGAAGATGGTGTCACTATTACGAGCATCATGGAAAAGGGTAGTGCCGAAGAGTCTGGACTCCTACGCGAAGATATCATCCACACACTCAATGATCGCCTCATCTACGATGTCGAAGAACTGATGATGGAAATAGAAAACAAAAAAGCAGGCACCACCCTAAAGCTCGGCGTCATCAGAGAGGGCCAAAAGGTAGATGTCACCTTATTCCTCAAGCCTAAGATCAGGTATCGATATAATCAGCAGTACGTGAAGGCGAGGATAGTGGAGTATGGTAAGGTGAAGCGGTAGGGGGATATCTGTAAGATTACATTTTTTTAATAGGGATTTAGCTGCTTGCGAATAGGATCAGATTAAAGAATCCTTTCGCAGTATTGTCTTTGACTTGTATGGTTAAAAAATAAGTCTTCGGGAAATCCAAGATGGTTTAAGTAAATAAGAGTAACTAAATTTGGTAAAGAGAATTAAATAATCTCAAGAGCTTTTACGAGAAGAAAATATAGTATCTAACTCTATCTGGTCAATAATTTTATCAAGAATTCCTGACTTACTATCATTAACGGATATTGATCGGATTACCGTATTTCTGCTGAATATTTCCATGAAAATCCCCAAATCTGAGCAATAAAACTTAAGAGATTCTTCATCCTCACTAAACGGTACATCTAACAAAAATTTTGTTACGGAATATTCCTTACCATCTACTTGAAACACTTTGGTATCAATGTAATCCAAAGGTATCCCTAGGTGTGAATTCTTATCAAGTTTAGTTTCCGAATTATTTATAAGAAACTTCCTTGACAACGTAGCATTTATAGTTGATGAATATATGATGGCGTTGTTTTCAAATTCTAAGGTGTCGACTTTTCTTACTCTCTTGCTTGGTTTATTTTGTCTTTCTTCTATAGCAATGTGGTTATATATAACATGGTGGTTATAACCTCCATTACATTGAATAAAGAGAGAAGTAAAAAGAACAAATAGTGTCGTTTTTACTAATTGCATGAAAAAGTATTATGATCCGTGGTATAGGGAGAAATTCCATTGAGTTCTTTATGCATATCTTTCCATCTGTCAATATCGCTTTGAGGAAAATTAAACCAATCTAATCCTACATATACATAGTACATGTAGTGTTCTTTGGTTAGATTTTGGCCATTCAAATTCCATAAAAATTCGGCCGCCTTTTCCATATATTGATCTCTCATAACCTGATGCTGGCTGTTGTAAGGGATATTATAATTTTCTGATACAAATTGAGCCCATGCCTCACGAACTGCTTCTTCATTAGTGCTGTCTAAACCTCCGTTCATTAATTCCATAAAAAATGCAGCGTGTTGTCCTTCGTGGTAAAGTGTCTCAGCTACTTTGAGTAGATCCGTGTCTTCTGGGTTGCAATCACCTGTATGAAACGAAATAGTAATTTCACCATTTTCTAAATTGCTGATCTTAGTTTCACCGTCCGCCCCTACATTGTGCGTTGTGTAAGTGACACCGTATAATTCTGAATCAAATAGCGGATCTAAGTCCTCACAATAATGTATTAAATTGTTCGCATTGAGATAATCCGATACACATTTATAGGTCTTACAATTTCTAAAACTTGTATCTTCATTTATCCAGTCATTTTTATCAATTTCAGCTTCGACTTTATCCCGTGTTATTGACCCTACTAGACCTTCTAAGTCTAAACCTCCTGGAGTATCAGCTTCTGCGCATAATTCTTCCAATATTTGATCTATCAATGCTTGGGCATCTAATTGCTCGCAAGGGAATTCATAGTTTTTTAACTCGTTTTGTACAAAACGAACAGCATCAGAGTTCATGTGATCATTTTTGCAGTCTTCGTCTTTTATTTCTATATCTTTTTTTCTTTCGGTTTCTTTGTCTTCATCACCATCTTCAGGCGGAGTCGATCCAGGGTTTCCATTTGATGGGCCTCCCGGATTTGGTGGAGGTGGAACATCAAAATCAAATGGGGGAGGTGGGGCAGGCGGCCCTCCATTATCACAAGGAATATTAATTTCGGTTTCCCACGTATCAACGCTTATGGCCTCCGATTCATTAATGTAACCACCTGCATTATCGCCTATAGTCCAAACCTCGTAAGTGGTTAATTTCCACTCAACAGTGAGGGAAACATCTCTTGGAGTTAGTTGATCTTGAGGAATAGTTAGCTTAAAGTCCTTCATCCATTCGTTGATAGCATATATATCCCCATCCGTGGATAGAATTTGATAATCCATTAGTTTAGTAACGAATGGAATATAGAAGTGATCTACATCCGTATTTGAAAAACCATCTGTTTCAATAAACAGGTCGCAAAGAGTCACTATATTAAAATGGTAGTGGTCATCGAAATGATTGTACCTAACTAAGCCTGTTATATTAGAGCCGCTACAGATCGGAATATAACCAAAATAAAATTCGTCTGACTGAACGTCTAACTCTGCCCAATTCCATCTTAATTCTCCATGAGCCTCTATGGCTGATTTTAAAGTATTCCAGTTTTCGAGATTATGCAGGGAATTGTAGATGTGAATTAGTAACTTTTCTGGAACTGGTTGAGGATCATAGAACTTGTCTTCGGGTAAATTGAATTGATATGCGGATAAGTTCAGGGATCTCTGCTCGATCTTATGATTATCATTTTGTTTATGTAGTTCGTTTGAATCTTTGTTACACGAACAAAAGAATAACAATGCTAGAGCTACTATTAGTGGTCGTTTCATGATCTAAATAAATTTTTAGGATAACGAAAGATAATGTTATCTTATCCGACTTGCAAGACCTAAGGGCCTCTTTATCTTATATGACTATTCATAATATTGATACCATTGGTTAAAATAGGATTATAACATATTCGAATGGGAAGCACTTAAGACTCATATACTTCTTGCAATTAAAAACTAAGTTGAGTTAATAAAGAGACGAGAGCAAGCGTAACTCATTGATGCCCAAAAAAAAAGCCCCAAGGAGACGAAACCTTGGGGCAAGAATTGCCTTATTCTTGAGTAGCCCGTAGGGGATTCGAACCCCTGCTACCAGGATGAAAACCTGGCGTCCTAACCCCTAGACGAACGGGCCAAAATTTTTATAAATACTGCGACTACTTAAAGCGCTCGCAAATATATAAATTTTGGATATTTATACACAAGCAAATTCTATACCTAATTTATTCTTTAACCACTTTTTTTGTAGAAATCGTTCCATCCTTTCCTTTTAACTGGATCGTGTATAGCCCAGATGCCTTTATTTCATTGATATTAATGACTTTTGACGTGACATCTGTGTGATACACGATCTGACCTTGCAGATTATAGATACTTAAGCTCTCATAGTCATTTTCATTGATTATGACATTGATCTGATCATCAAATGGGTTAGGATAGACCTCAAATCCGATGTCTTCTATATCGGCAGTAGAGCTGGTTTCGCCCTCTACGATGCTGAATACATCAGTCGCCCCCTCTACAACGTGCTGTCCATCAGACGCCAGATCTGCATCAAAGAAATCTGATATAACAAAGCCAAATATCAATTCTTCGTTAATATCGACGATGTCTTTTAGTCTGATCTCTCTGAGTTCTGTCCAGCCATCCGTAGGCTGCGTGAAAATCTCTATCGTATGCGGTTCTGTATCAAAAATACGGACGAACATCGTATCATTAAGGGGTGCCTGACCATTACCCGTTACCGTGTAGAAATGCGCCTTATATCTCAATATAGGGTCTACATACCCCGACACATCTATAGGAGGGGAGACGAGTCTTGTGATACCTCTATCGACATCATCAGTACCAGGGCCACCGCCACCGTTACCTGTCATATAGCACATGTCACCGATATCATCGGGGTCATCCGCGTCTATATTAGCGATATCACCTCGACGGAAGGTACCTATAGGCGTATCTCTTACCCACGCTCCTGTCTGCGGGTCTCCATTCTGTGTCCAGCCGAGGTCTAAGGCAAAATCATCTTGATAACCCGGCTCTAATACAACGGTCACCGTAGCTCCTTCGGCAAATGTGCGCTCTGATATCGTGAAGTGCTTATAACCCCAAGCTCCTGCCACGACCTCATTATATGTTTCATCAAAAATGCTGGCATTAATTTCTCCATCTGCATTGGCGCTGAGATTTACCTCTCTGGAGCTATTCGTCATAGAGATTTTACCAGTCGGGATATTAGCACCTGTTTCTGAGTCTATGAATATTATGGTCACATTGACACGCGGTCTTTTTTCTAGTTGTACATCCAGTATGGTGACTTCTCCATTATTTATCGTGGCCTCTACAGTCTGAGGGATATAGTCTGGATGATCAAAGGAGACCATATAAGCACCTGCCGTCGCCAACCCTGTCTTATATACACCCATAGCATCTGTATTGGCCTCATTAAGCTGGGCGGCTTCTATGGCGACAGCCACGTTATTGATAACATCTCCAGTTTCTACGTCGGTTACTGTACCTTCTAGGAAGCAAGCGCGATCATATTTTGGTTCGAATATATATAGCTCTCCCACGCTGGCTCCAGCATCAGAGTTATTGGACATATTACTGGCTAAGATATAACCAGAAGGCAACCAAGGATATGCTCCCCAGCACCCGCTAAATCCTCCATCACCAAACGGCCAGGTATCATAAGATCCTACTTTGATAAGATTGTCAGGGCGTGAGCCATCTATGACGACGATCCCATCTGTATACCAAGAGGTCACCAGATAGCCATCATGATAGTGTGTGTTATGAGGGATGACGCCACGACCTTCTGTCTCCAGTGGTCGGTATGAGTCCAGATATTTGATATTAGCAGGGTCGGATACATCAAAGGCATCGACGTAGGCATTAGGTCTTTCGTCCGTGGTGAATGCATAGTTGCCATCAGTAGACGCCCAGGTATTATGAGTGAAATTAGTGGTCGTCTGTGCATCACCGAGTTCTATTATGTTACTCTTATCACTGACATCGAATAAGGTCAAATGACCAGTATATATCTCAGATGAGTACATGATATTATTTTGTACCATCAGATCATGCGCGTATTCTGGTCCATTGAATGGATCACTACCATAGGCCGCGATGATCGGAGGATTATCAAGGTCCACATTGAGGTCTAAGATGATGGCTTTGCTACCACCACTGATACGACATCCTGCCAGATAGCAATAGCCAAATTCGTCTATATATAGATTATGGCACTGTCCGAGTGACTCTATCGTGACGATCGTATCTATGACTATCATGGTATCTCTGATGATGGTCGTGTCCATATTCATTATGACCGTATCTACGGTGATGGCCCTATCTACATCTATGAACGTGTCCACAGAACTCTCCGTAAATACCTGAGGTGTCAGATAGTTATATGAGATGCTATCAGGTGCCATACTCATGTCTATAACAAGGAGACCGTCAGGTGTTTCGTCATTAGTCACATAGAGGTGAGTTTTCCAGCTTTTGATATCACGCCAGGTGCTGCTGCCACCTTGGATTCTGGCTCTTAGTTGTGGATTGGCTTTGTCTTCCAGACTCCAGATGTTAGTATGTGTGCGACTTCCCATAATGGCATATTCTATTCCATTATCATCGACATAACCCCAGATGTCATTCCCGGTTTCGTCCAGTGGTACGCGGGCAACCAAATCCATATTAATATCTTGGCCGAAGCCTATATAGCTGATATTCAGCAAGAAAAATATGTAGATATATCTCATGTATTAAAACTAATTTTGATACTAAAGTACGATGAATATCTATTTTTCGCCTTATTGCATGATAACCTAAGTGACAAATAAGTCAATTACCTCAATCAATAGTGAGACAGATTAGCTCTTATTATCTATTATCATCGTTGTCAGTCGTGACGTGCAGACCATATTACCATCTTCGTCCTTGATGTCTATCTGCCAGACGTGTAGGCGGCGACCGAGCTTGATAGGGTAGGCTTTGCCTAAGACGTAACCAGACTTGGCAGATTTGAGATGATTGGCATTGATTTCGATGCCGACGACGGATTGCTTGGACATATCCTCTATGGTCAGGACTGAGGCAATGGACCCCAGCGACTCTGCAAGAGTTACAGAAGCCCCTCCGTGCAATAGACCCATTGGCTGCTTGGTCCGTCTATCTACGGGCATTTTTGCCATCAGGTAATCATCTCCCAGCTCGACCATCTCTATACCCAGGTGATCGACCATCGTATTGGCATTGATCATTGTGATTCCTTCCAGTGTCGGGTTGTTTTTCCAGATCATATTCTATTTTTGGTCCTTCTCATAAAAAACGAAGTGCAATGATAAAAATCTATCATAATCCGAGGTGCAGAAAAAGCCGAGAAACTTTAGAATTATTACAATCTCAGTCTATAGACCCAGAGATCATCCTCTATATGAAAGAGACCCCCACCAAAAAGGACATCAAAGCCCTGCTCAAGCTCTTAGACATCAAGCCTCAAGAACTCATCCGCAAAAACGAACCCATATACAAAGAAAAGTACAAGGACAAAAAGATGACTGCCACCCAATGGATTACTGCTATGACCACCTACCCACAACTCATAGAACGCCCCATCGTCATCCACGGTGATAAAGCCGTGATCGCCAGACCGCCAGAGAGAGTGGAGGAAATATTGTAATGGTTTTTCTGTCCACTTTCATAAGCCTGTTTTTGAGAGAGCTGGCGAAGACGCCAGCAAGAGCAGAGAACATTCAACGTGTCTCGGGTTCTTTTTATTTTTTTCATCTCGACCTTGTGGAGAGATCTCCAGATGTGCATTTTCACTGACTTAAGATTTTTCGACAAGCCCAAATTGAAAAACATGTTGAGACCAGAGCATATCTATTCATGCTGTTTTTGGCGTCCTCGCCGACAACAATACTTAATGATGCTTACTGGCGGAGACGGCAGCAAGAGCAGAGAATCATATTTAAGCCGTTCATTACTTAGTCTGAAGGAGGCGAGCAGAGCAAAAAGACCTTTTAATGAACTAAAGTTTTGATTACTTTGGGGCAATGCCAAAGTAACATACCATAAAGAAAAAGCCACTTCTGATTATACCTAAGTGCGATTAAACTTCTAACCTATTTTGTATATACGCCATAACCCCGTCCACATCACTCGGCAAAAAACACCTCCCATCATTATACTTTCTTATCCAGGTCAATTGCCGTTTCGCGTAGCGGCGGGTGTTCTTTTTGATCTCTTCTATGGCTTCTTCTCTGGATAGCTCACCATCTATGTATTGGAATATTTCTTTGTAGCCGACGGTGTTGAGCGCGTTATGGTGGCGGTAGGGTAGTAGGGATTCTACTTCGTCGAGAAGTCCTGCGGTGATCATTTTATCGACGCGTTGATTGATGCGGTCATATAGGATATCTCTTTCTTGATTCAGTATGATACTGATTACGTCGAATGGTCTTTGGGCTAAAGGTTGATTTAAAAAAGAGCTAAAGGTCTTGCCTGTGGACTCTATGACGGAGAGTGCGCGGATCAGTCGTTGGGCATTATGGATGTCGACGGTATGATAATAGTCGGGGTCTTTGGATTTTAGTTTTTCTTGTAGGGTAGTAATTCCCTTTTCTTGGTATTCTGAGGAGAGGGCCTCTCTGATGGATTTTTCCACAGCTGGAAATTCGTTGAGACCCTGACAGACGGCTTTGATGTATAGTCCAGTTCCTCCACTAAGGATGCTTATGTCTCCTTGCATATGATCCTCTGCAATAATCGCCATAGCCTCTTTCTCAAAATGTCCCACGCTATAATCATCTGCCAGCGATATATGATCCACGAGTTTGATAGGACCACTTGCAATTTCGCTTGGTGTTGGTTTGGCTGTGCCGATGGATAATTCTTTGTAGATCTGTCTGCTGTCTGCGGAGATGATGGAGGTGTTATATTTTTGATTAAGTTGTAAGGTGAGTGCTGTTTTTCCGATGGCCGTCGGACCAGTGATGACGATAAGGTATTTTTTCTTTTGGCTCAAAAACAATCAACTTGAAATAAGAAATGAAGATAGATAAAAAGGCTTGGCTGACCATATAGCAAGGCGTATCAGTGGTATTCAATAATATAAATTAGCAGGACTTCCCATAGATTGATTATTTTAATCTTCTTAATTATTTATATCATCATGACCATAAGACAGATCACCCTCGGTATAGTCTCTGCTTGCCTTATATTTTTCGCCTCTTGCAAAACAGAATCCACATCTCATAATAGTCAGGAAATGTCATCAACCCCTCCCGCTTACGCACTCGTCATACATGGCGGTGCAGGCACGATACTCAAAAAGAACATGACCCCAGAGAAAGAAAAAGAATATCAAGATGCACTCAATCATGCGCTTGACATCGGTGAGAAGATACTGAAGGAGGGCGGCAGTAGTATGGATGCCGTCGTAGAAACGATCAAGTCTATGGAAGATTCGCCACTGTTTAATGCAGGTAAAGGAGCCGTCTTTACTAATGACGGAGAGAACAGAATGGACGCCTCGATCATGGAAGGCTCTGCCCTCCATGCAGGCGCCATCGGTGGTGTGTCTAATGTCAAGCATCCCATAGATGGAGCCAGAGCGGTACTGGAGAAAAGTGTCCATGTCTTACTGACTGGAGTGGGGGCGGAACAATTTTGTGCCGAGCAAGGTATGGAGATCGTCGAGCCAGAATATTTCTACACCGAGAGAAGATGGCAAAGCCTTCAGAATATATTGGCCAAAGAAAAAGAAACAGGCTACATCACAGAGGTGTCAGAAGATAGCAAATTTGGTACGGTCGGGGCGGTGGCACTGGATAAGAACGGTCAGATCGTTGCAGGTACATCGACAGGTGGTATGACTAACAAAAAATATGATCGCATCGGAGATTCGCCGATTATAGGAGCCGGGACTTATGCCAATAATAAGACCTGTGGTGTCTCATGTACGGGACATGGAGAATATTTTATCAGATATGCTGTGGCGCATGACGTCTCGGCGATGATGGAGTACGGCAATCATACACTGGACCATGCCGCTAACCATATTATCAATGAAAAACTACTTGCCGCCGAAGGCAGCGGCGGATTGATTGCTTTAGATGCGCAGGGTAATATCTCCATGCCATTCAATACCGCAGGAATGTATCGCGGTTATGCCAAACCAGGAGAACGATATATAGGCATTTATAAAAATGAGTAAAGAATGATCTTACCTTAGATCAGACCCCACGATGTCCTTAATAATCAATTATATCAGAAACACTGCCACATCTGCACATAATCTGAGATATAAAGATTACATTGACATAACTTTTTTTGTAGAAGTCGCTCACAAGAAACGTCTGTGAGCCAAATAATTAAGACACAACGAGGAGGTCATTTTGTTATTTATAAATACCTCCTAATCAATCATTTAAAATAAAACATAATCAGATGAAAAAAACCTTTTACACTCTATTCTCTGTTCTACTCTTTGCGAGCTTATCTACGGCTCAAAGTTTAGTCTCTAAAAGTGAAGAAAATAAAGTCGTCATCTTGGAAGAATTCACAGGTATCAAATGTGGATATTGTCCAGATGGACACAGGATCGCTAATAACATGAAAGCGGCAGATCCAGACAATGTGGTTATAATCAATGTGCATGCAGGGGGATATGCGACGCCTTCGGCTGGTCAGCCAGATTTCAGAACACCTTTTGGTGATAACCTTGCCAGAGAAATGGGTGTCCTCGGTTATCCAAGTGGTACAGTCAATAGAAAGACTTTCGATGATGGATTAGCATTATCCAGAGCCGTGTGGCAAGTCTATGGTGATGAGATCAAAGAAGAAAAATCACCTGTCAATGTGGGTGTAGAATCTTCCTTTGACGAAACGACCAGAGAACTCACTGTCAATGTAGAATTATATTATACCGGCAATACATCAGCTTCTAATTTTGTACATGTGGCTTTCTTACAGAATGGAGTCGTAGGATATCAGGTAGATTACAGTAACGGAAATAGTAATAACTACGAGCATAATAAGATACTAAGACATTTCTTGACAGGTCAGTGGGGTGATGAGGTATCCAGTCCAGAAGCGGGCGGCGAGTATAGCAAGTCTTACACATGGACAGTGCCACAGGATTATGATATAGAGGACTGTGACATCGTGGCTTACGTATCAGAAAGTCGTAGGAATATATTCACAGGTAAAAAAGTGAAAGCCAATGGAGGATCGACGGTCGTTGTTTCTTCTCTTTCTGCTGCACCGGGAGCTAATTACATCAGCACGGATGCTGGAGAGGATGCTAATGTAGATATGGAACTGAGTAATTTCTTACCAGATGCAGATACTTATGACATTAGCCTTAGTCTGGATGCTCCAGACTCTTGGTCAGCACAAGTTCTTGTGGATGGTAACGCCGCATCTTCTGTAGATGTCGACGGTAACACGGATATGAATATCGGTCTGAAAGTAAATTCTGGTAGCGAAGTGGGTATCGGTGTCGCGACACTGACTATGCAGTCCAAAGCCTTTCCGCAGTCTAAGCCATTGACTTATCAGGTCAATGTTATCAGTGGTGTCACGGACCTTGTTATCTCCAATGCAGAAGCAGAAAGATATGAGGTTAATTATATGTCTGCATTAGAAGAGGCTGACAATCGTGGATTCTATAATACCAAGCCTCAGACACTTGTGGGTTTCCAAGAGAATAACGCCTTAGCAGGTGTCAATAATGTTTATTATAATATTGGATGGACTTTCCCAGGTCTGACAGAAGATATGGTGGCGTCATTGTCTACGTTCTTGGATAGAGGCGGTAATCTATTTGTGGCGGGACAAGATATTGGATGGGATACATGGGAGTCTGCTGGTAATGGTACGCCAGTCACGCAGGCATTCTATGAGGACTACCTCCACGCTGATTATCTCAGTGATGGTTCTTCTTCTAACGGGTCAATAAGACCTGTCGATGGAGATAATGTATTTGGTGGTGTAGGGACATCGACTATAAGAGATATCTATGGTGGTGGCAACATCTACCCAGAAGAACTCAGCCCGATCAACGGCGCAGAAGCGATATTCAACTATGGCTCTGGCTCTAAAGTAGGTGGTGTCAGATATACAGATGGCAACTATAAAGTTGTCTACTTAGGTTTCAACCTAGAGCAATTATCTGATCGTGATGTGGCTCTTAGGATATTGCGTCGTGCGCATAATTGGTTCTACGGATTGAGCACGGATGTCAATGAGATACCAGAGTTCTCTTCGACTGTTTTCCCTAATCCGACATCGGATTTATTCACGATGAGTCTGGAGCAAAGTGTGGCTGAGAGAGCGACATTGAGTATCTATAACATGCAAGGTCAGTTAGTCCACACAGACTACATGACTAAAGGACAACAAAAAATACAAGTCCAAGCGACTGGACTAGAAGCTGGATTATATATGATAGAGCTACGCGGACAATCTCAGCAGTTGCTAGGCAAAAGCCGCATCTCAGTCATCAGATAGCATAACTAAAAGATTAATCATTGTTGGAAGGGATTCTGCCGAAAGGTGGAATCCCTTTTTTTGTTGGAAATAGTGAGAGATGGGGGGTAACGTTTTTTCAAATTATAACTCTTTTTGAAAGTGGGTAGTCTTGTGGACGTCAACATATTAATTACAACAACGAATAATCAATATTGAAATGAAAAGACTTTTTTTACTAATGGCCTTATTACTAATGGCGTTTTTAGTTCTTCTTCTCTACAACAGGCTTGAAGAAAAGTGCCCTATTCCTAGTTTGGATGGTATGAACGTAGTAGAGATTGGAACTGAAAAAATGGATACTGATTTGAGAAATGATCTCAAAAGTGATTTAAATATTCTCTTAACTAAATTTAAGCTCGCGAATGCCGAATTATCTACAGATTTATTTAGTGAGTTAAAGGGTACAATTGTGAAACATAAAACTTCTTCTAGTCAATTGTCAAGAACCTTTTATCAGTCCTATCAGGCAAAAAGAAACTCACTATGTGGCATGTTAAAAGTTATGAACAATAATACGTTTGAATTTGATGAGAATAAAAAAAAGGCTGAGAAATTGTTGATTGAGCTGTTCGAGGAATTAAGTGAAATTGACTCTTATGGTGATGAAAACGAAGCTGGTAATATAAGTTATTCGAATGATCAGATTTATTATGACAAATTAGAAGAGGCAAAGAATGTGCTAGGAGAATATCAAACGAACTATTCAGAAAAATGTAAAAATAAAAAAACTAATAGGTGCAAATTACTAAGTATTAGTTTGAATTATTTCGGAATGAAGATAAATGTCCTACAAAATAAACCTAATCAAGATTCATTAGAGTATTTATTGATTTACGGTGTTAACGAATTAAAGGAAAGGTATGAGAATATTTAGGAAAGAAATGTTTTGTTATTTGGTGATTCTGAGTTTTCATCCTTTCATGGTAAAAGCTCAAACGAGTACAACAAAATATTCATCTTACAAGGTTGATGTCTCTGAGGATTTCAAGATATTAAATGACCTCAAAAAAAAAGAGGAGGAGGCAATTAATTATGAACTGTCTATTGACAATGAATATCAAAAAGAGAAAGAAAGATCCGCATTGAAGTCTCGAATTATTAAAGACTTGAATGACGCTCTTATTAGAAAAGATTCGATTATTAATACATATGAGTTATTAATTTCTAAGGCAGATAGTAGGGATGCTAAAAACAAACTTCGGACTGCTCAGTTAATCGAAATGCACAAAAAAGATTCAATTTTCGCTGCACAAAAATATTTGTCGAAAGAAAAGGACTTTAATATTCTTTCTAAGGCGCATAAAGAACTAATTAAAGAAAGTGTATCTGATATAAAGCGAGTGAATCAACTTTTATTTGATTATACATTTAAATTAACAGCTTACCAAAGAGATAGGCTTTTTAGAAATAAGCCTAACACCCGTCTGAAATTGGATAGCAAAAACACAAGTGAAATTCGGGCAAATCTAGTTGATTCGGTTTTTATTGAGTTTGTTGTAGACGGATTTCAATCGGAGTTTCCAGATTACGCCTTTAATTTAAATTACACCAAAAATGATGGGTCAATTTTGGAATTGTTTAGTTCCGAATTCATACCTGTTGAAAGTGGAAAAGTATCCTATTACATAGATATAAGTGAGAACATAAACAATCAATCATTTAAAAAATACCAAAAGGGAAGATATAAGTTTGAATTAATATATGAGCAAGATCAGAACATTATTAGGAACCATTATGAGTTTCGTATTGATTAACTCAATGTGCTCTCAAGAAAAGGTTGTTCGACTCGACCAAAATGTATATACCGCATTAGATAACACGATAGGGATAACCAAGAAGTCAATTATCCGTGACGTTAAGGTTTTTAAAGATTACGTCTATATTCTAACGAAAAGGCACGGACTTTTTAAGTATAGTTATAAAGACGATTATCTACAATCTTTACATTATGACATAATAAACAAAAACTATAACTCACCCTCAAAAATTAAATTGGTGGTTGATAACCATTTGAACACAATATGGTGTTTACTTGGTAATGGCTTTTTGGTGAATTGCTTGAATGGAGAATCCGTATTTCTAGACTCAGGTTGGAACGATCTAAAAATCGTTGATCTAATTTCCGTTAAGAACAAATTTTACTTAATCACTAGGAAGAAGGGGGTAATTGTTTTTGAAAAAGATGGTTTCTATAGAATTAATAAATATCCTTATAAACTGGATAAGGATAATAGGTTTACGGTTTATTATTCAGCGAAACTATCAACAAATTCAATATTGTTAGCTTCAAGAACTGAGTTGTATAGATTCAATTTTAAGAAATCAACAATTCAAAAAATTCGTTTCATGGAATCATCAAGACGTTCAAAGATTATTATTCACTCAATAAGTACCAAAGGTAAAGTGGCATTTATAGCATCACGAAACAAACTTTACATGATACATGCCAAAAATGAAAAAAGTACTTTTAGCGGAACACCTTTGGATGTTGGAATGAATAGAATTTCTGTCGTATATAGAGATAAGAATTCTAATCATTGGATTGGTGGTGACAGCCTGTTTTATTCCACTGATTCTATTAGGTTGAATTTAAATAATACATCCTTGTATCAGAGTAATATGGCTACAGTTATTGAAGAAGATAGGTTGAATAATAAAGTTTATGTTGGGACAGCCGGTTCTGGGATATACATATTTGACCAGTTATATAACCAAGAAAATATCAAAAATGTTGAAAAAATAGAAAAAAGAAAAAGTCATCTTAATGAAGAATCTAGGAGAATTATTGATATTAAAAAACTTAGTGTTGATAACAAAGAACTTAATAAACTGGCTTCCGAAATTTATTTTAATCCTGATGATTCATTAGTTAAACCTCAGTCAATGATTGTGATATCAGATATTTATGATAAAATAAAGGCAATAATTAAAGACAACGATAAGGTGGTTATACAGGTGATTGGACATGCTTCAAGAGATATTAATGGTGAAGAAAAAATTATATACTTATTATCTACAGGTAGGGCTAGGCAAGTTCGGAAAATATTAATAGATATGGGAATTCCATCTAAGTTCCTATCTGCTACAGGAGTTGGTTATTCTCGACCCAATCCAAACCAAATTGCCGACCCATATCATGAATCTCATCGTCGAGTTACATTTACTGTCGAGTGAAATTACCATAAAAACTTAAAACGTTTTTGTCTATATGGACTATCAAATTGTACCACATATTAAGTAATTACTAATGCAGTTCTTGGATTGGACTCTAAAGTGCGGGGATTCACTTTCTGCCCCCTCCTACAAATAATCAACAAATACGAAACGTTTTTTATTAGAAAAAATTAAATTTGTAACTTATTGATTATTAATAAATTCCTCTCATCATGAGCCTTTCTTCGCTGAAAAAACAATGGATACATCTTGTGGCGATATTGTCCTTTTTTCTGGCCTGTTGTGTGTTCTTCTTTCCGCAGTTTCAGGGTAAGAAGATGACTAATAGTGGCGACTTGCGGCAGTGGAAAGGCATGGTGCAAGAGCTCAAGGAACACAAAGAAAAGACTGGCGATGATGCCCTCTGGACTAATAGTATGTTCGGTGGGATGCCAGCGTATTATATATCACTGCCTGGATCGAGTAATCTGACAGGCCATATCAGAGATGGCTTGTCGCTCTGGTTGCCGAGTCCGGCGGGTAGATTTATGATGGGGATGCTCAGTTTTTATATTCTGATGCTGGTGCTGCGTGTGCATCCGATCATAGGGATATTCGGGGCGATACTGTTTTCTTTTTCTACTAATAATCTCGTCTTGCTCAATGCTGGTCATGTAACTAAGATATCAACGCTGATGAATGCACCGCTTATCATTGCGGGTGTGATAGCGGCGTATCGGGGGCGCTACCTATTGGGTCTGGTTACTTTCGGTATCGGTATGGCGATCAATCTCAGGTCCGATCACCCTCAGATGACCTATTATCTCGGTCTGGTGATGGTGATCTACGTATTGATAGAATTTATCAAGTCTATTAGGTCAGGACAATTGGCGCACTTCGCTAAGGCATCAGGATATATGGTGGTGGGCTTATTATTGGCTCTAGGTAGTTTCTCTAATAAGATGCTGCCGACGCTGGAATACTCCGCAGATACTATGCGCGGCAAACCCATCCTCACACAATCCAATAGTGGGGATAGCAGCAGCAAGGTAGAGGGTCTGGCGTGGGATTATGCGATGAGATGGAGTAATGGATGGATTGACCTATTTCCGAGTTTTATTCCGCATTTTGTCGGAGGTAGCTCAGGTGAGCATGTCTCGTCAAAGTCAGGCTTCGCCAAAGAACTCAGAAGACGTGGCATGAATACCCGTAACGGCGTACAAGCACCGACCTACTGGGGAGGCTTACCTTTTACGAGTGGTCCGATATATTTTGGGGCGGTGATTTTCTTGCTATTCTTTATAGGCGCATTTTATCTCAAAGGCAGTCTCAAGTGGTGGGTAATCGCGGGCTCGATTTTTACCTTCCTGATTTCTCTTGGTTATAATCTGGAGTGGTTTAATAAGTTGCTTTTCGACTACTTTCCGGTATTCAATAAGTTTCGTACACCTAACTCGGTGCTTTCTGTGACGGCTATTATTATTCCATTGCTAGCGGCAGTCAGTTTGGACCAATTGATAAAAGACGATAAGGTTGATTTCAAAAAATTACTATTACCAGGTGTGGGTCTGGCGGTATTTAGTTTGATATTAGGATTGATAGGTCCAGGATTCTTTGATATGTCGACACCTGCGGATGCGCAGTATGCGCAGAGTGGTTTTGATACTCAGATACTGGAGGATGACAGAGGGGATATGATGCGCAGCAGTTGTTTGAGGACTTTTGGTTATATGATGTTTGCTCTGCTCGGTCTATGGGCTTATTCTAAGGCTTACCTCAAAAAAGAATACCTTATGATCATCATCGGATTACTCGGTGTGGTAGATCAGTTTTTTATCAATTTCAAATACTTTACCGCTGATGACTTTACAAGTCAAAGAGCCTCTAGGAGTGCATTCGAGCAGCGACCAGTCGATCAGCAGATACTCCAAGATCCTGACATCTATTACCGCGTGATGGATAACACCGTCGATCAGCGCAGCTCCTCTGCGGCATCCTATTATCACAAGACGATAGGCGGTATGCATGCCGCCAAGCTACAGCGCTACGAGGATATGCTGGAATATTACATTACTAAGGGAGATATGCCCGTCCTCAATATGCTCAATGCCAAATATATAATCTACAGCCCTGGTCAGGGTGCCGCCGCACAGGTGCAAAGAAATACGGCGGCATTGGGCAATGCTTGGTTTGTCAATAAAGTGACGATGGTCGACAATGCCGATGCAGAAATCGGTGCGATGAAAGAATTTGATCCTGCGGGTGAGGCTTTCGTGCATAAAGAGTTTGCGGATTATGTCGGAGGATGGACAGGCAGCAAATCTGGTACGATCCGATTGACCTCTTATAAGCCTGACGAACTAATATATGAGACCAGCTCTGACTCAGACCAGTTTGCAGTATTCTCAGAGGTGTGGTATGGACCAGACAAAGGATGGAATGCCTACCTAGATGGGCAGCTCGTCGATCACATCAGAGCTAACTATATCCTACGTGCTATGAAAGTCCCATCAGGCAATCACACAGTCAAATTTGTCTTCGAGCCAAGCAGCTATAAGACAGGAAATCTGATCAGTCTAATCTGTTCTGGTTTGTTGCTGCTAATAGGTGCCTTTTATGCTTGGCGCGTATATAAGCACGGTGCGGATAAGGCGGAGTTGCATCGGAGTGTGTGATTTTGATTAGGTTATAAAATAGCGATTCTGTAGAGGAATGTCTTTTGGGTTCTGCACTCAGTTTATCAGCTATATTCGTTGATATAGAGTAGTAACCTTTTCTTTTTGTTATGTTACTTTGACATTGCCCCATGTTGCATGAATAGATATGCTCTGGTCTCAACATTTTTTTTCATTTTGAGCTTGTCGAAAAATCTTAAGTCATAGGAAAAGTACATCTGGAGATCTCTCCACAAGGTCGAGATGAAAAATGAAATATAAAAAGAAGCCGAGCCACGTCGTATCCAGTGGGTGGTGGGAGCGATAGAGTGGAGAGCCTAAGAGATGACAAGACTCCTGTCTACCTCAGCTCCCATATTTACTGCTCATGTGTTATTTCATAACATAAGCCGCAGACGTAAATATGCTCGCCACAGACTGAATAATGAACGGTCTAAATATGATTCTCTGCTCTTGCTGGCGTCTCCACCAGTAAGCATAATTAAGTATTGTTGTCGGCGAGGACGCCGACAACAGCATCAATAGATAAGCTCTGGTCTCAACATTTTTTTTCATTTTGAGCTTGTCGAAAAATCTTAAGTCATAGGAAAAGTACATCTGGAGATCTCTCCACAAGGTCGAGATGAAAAATGAAATATAAAAAGAAGCCGAGCCAAGTCGTATCCAGTGGGTGGTGGGCGCGGTAGAGTGGAGAGTCTAAGAGACGACAAGATTCCTGTCTACCTGAGCTCCCATATTTGCTGCTAGTGTGTTATTTCATAACCCAAGCCGCAGCCTTGAATATACGCGCCACAGACTGAATAATGAACGGTCTAAATATGATTTTCTGCTCTTGATGGCGTCTCCACCAGTAAGCATCATTAAGTATTGTTGTCGGCGAGGACGCCGACAAACAGCATGAATAGATAAGCTCTGGTCTCAACATTTTTTCATTTTGAGCTTGTCGAAAAATCTTAAGTCATTGGAAAAGTACATCTGGAGATCTCTCCACAAGGTCGAGATGAAAAATGAAATATAATAGATAACGTCCGAATGACTATGCGGCACGGTTGAAAATTAAGTCAATGCATAGTTCTTAAGCATTCTCTCAGTATATTATTACCCAAGGTCTATTTATAGAATAAACGAAAATAATATCTTTGTAATGATGCAAAGAGGTCGACAAATTCTAAGTCCACAACGGTTTAAGATTACTTTGCTTAGACTGGCTCATGAGATTATCGAGAATCACCGTGTCGAAGACCCCCTTTATATTATTGGTATACAAGAGCGCGGCGTGGTGCTTGCCGAGCGACTCATAGCACTTATTCAGAGCAAGAATATTCCATCGCCCATTCATTTTGGTAAGCTGGATATTACCTTCTATCGTGACGATTATCGACTCAGAGAGACACCGCTAAGGGCGACGGCGACAGAAATAGATTTTGATATAGAAGGAAAGAAAATAATACTGATGGATGATGTGTTGTATACAGGTCGTACTATACAAGCGGCGATGTCCGCGCTACAAGACATCGGTAGGGTAGATCAGATCAGGCTGCTGACGATGGTGGATAGACGATTTAACAGGCACCTGCCTATCAGATCAGATTATACAGGCTTGCAGGTGGATAGTCTGGATGAGGCGTATGTGCGCGTCCAGTGGGAAGGCATCGATGGTCAGGATAAGATATTAATTTACTCAGCTACTAAGAAGGACGCGTGATGCAAGACGGAAGACTCAGTACAAGACATCTCCTCGGTATCAAATACATCACCACTCAGGATATAGAACTTATTTTTTCGGCGGCGAAACAATTCAAAGAAGTGATCAACCGTCCGATCAAAAAAGTACCTTCTCTCAGAGACGTCACTATTGCCAATTTGTTTTTTGAAAATTCGACACGGACTAAGTTGTCATTCGAGTTAGCTGAGAAGAGATTGTCGGCGGATGTGGTTAATTTTTCGTCCTCCAGCAGCAGTGTCAAAAAAGGAGAAACCCTCCTCGATACGGTCAATAATATCTTATCTATGAAAGTGGATATGATCGTGATGCGACATCCCGCTCCAGGAGCACATTACTTTCTGTCTCAGCATATCGACGCACAGATTATCAATGCCGGTGACGGCACGCATGAGCATCCGACACAGGCACTCTTAGATGCCTACTCTATGCAAGAGAAGGTGGGTAATCTGAGGGGTAAGAAGATCTGTATATTCGGTGATATATTGCATTCTCGGGTCGCACTGAGTAATATATTTTGTTTGCAAAAGTTAGGAGCTAAGGTGCGCGTCTGTGGACCTGCGACATTGATACCTAAGCATATAGATAAGCTGGGGGTCGAAGTGTCCTATAATCTGGAAGAATCACTAAGATGGTGTGATGTGGCTAATGTACTGCGTATACAACTGGAGCGTCAGGATATCAAATATATCCCATCACTCAGAGAGTATAGTATGTATTATGGTATCACCAAAGAACGATTGGACAAACTCGACAAAGAGATCGTCATCATGCATCCCGGACCGATGAACCGTGGCGTAGAAATATCCAGTGATGTCGCAGACTCAGATCACTCGATTATCTTGCAGCAAGTAGAAAATGGCGTCGCTATACGTATGGCGGTCCTCTTTCTGTTAGCCAAGGATAGAAACGATCTCGCCGCCTGATGTTTTAAAGTTCTTTTAAATAATAGAAATTATAATTTTTTTATAACAAATTGCTGTTATTCATTATATCAGTCATTAAGAGGATGAAGTACTTAATCGGATTAATAAGTTTATTGGTTTTTTCTACGTCAATGGTGGGGCAATATAATATCACCTTTGATATAGATAATTATGATAATGATACCACCGTCGTGGGGTATTATATCATGGACAAGCAGTTGGTGTTGGATACCTTGTATCGTGATGGGGATGTATTTGTCTTGCAGGGAGAAGATACATTGGATGCTGGGACTTATCTGTTATTGACTAAGCCAGATAATAAGTTCGTACAGTTTTTGGTCTCTGAGACGGAGACGGAATTTAAGATGCGCTATGATTATGATGACCCTGCGATACTTGAGTTTCATAATGCTCCTGATAACCAAGCCTTTCAGGATTACGTCAGTTTTTTATCAAAGAAAAGACCAGAGGCCGAAAAGCTCCGAGACACCATATCCAAGCTCCAAGAACAAGAATTGCCTTATGACCAGTTCACTGAGGCACTTGATCAGATAGATAAGGATGTCCTGAATAAGCAAAATGAAATCATCAATGCGAATCCTGACTTTCTCAGCAGCATAACCATCAAGGCTAATCAAGATATCGAGGTGCCTGATTTTGAAGATGCGGAAGAACCAGGATTTGAGAGGTTCAAATATTATCGTACGCATTACTTTGATAATATGGACTTGTCAAAACCCGCCTTGCTGCGCTCTCCTTTTTTATATTCTAAAATCAAATACTACATGGATAAGTTGACGGCAACACATCCGGATAGTATATCACGATCTATGGATTATGTATTAGGTCAGATGGGGGAGGACAGCGAAGCATACAGATATTATCTTAGCCACTATCTCAACGAATATGCTAATACCAAAGTGGTGGGTTACGATGCTGTGTACGTCCACTTAGTAGATAAATATTATGCGCAGGGCAAGGCCCCATGGGTAGAAGAAGATAACTTGCTTAAGATCGTAGATCGCGCATATAAAATAAGACCGACGCTCATCGGCAAGACAGGTGCTGATCTCAAGCTCTACAAGCAAGATAGCACGGCGGTGATGCTCAGCGAATTGGACTGTGAGTATTTGGTTCTTTTCTTTTGGGCACCAGAATGTGGTCATTGCACTAAGTCTATGCCTGCTCTCGTAGAGTTCAATGATAAGTGGAAAGACAAAGGTGTCAAGACTGTCGCCATCTGCAATAAGCTACAGACCAAAACCAAAAACTGCTGGGATGCCATCGAGGGCAAAGACATGCTCCGTATGATTAATCTCGCTGACCAATACCACGAGTCGAGATTCAAGATCAAATATAATGTCTCTAAGACGCCTAAGATTTTCGTCATGGATAAAAACCGAGAAATTCTCATCAAAGACATCGGCGCCGAACAACTCGACAAGATTATCGACGATATCATAGCACTAAAAAAGGCGGAGGAAGAGGAAGGAAATGAATAGGGTAGGATGAGGGGTTCGTATTTTTTCATTTTGAGCTTGTCGAAAAATCTTAAGTATGCAGAGATGGCAATCTGGAGATCTCTCCGCAAGGTCGAGATGAAAAATGCCATAAAATGCTTTAAGACTTTATTGCACCTTTTATCACCTTATCCCACTCAAGAACCCCTTTATAACCGCCTGGTGTTTTTCTTGTTTCGTTTTGTCACCTGAGATAAATATTTCGTAATATTCTTCGGGGTCTTCTATGTACATGGCGCCGTATTCGTAATAGCCATTGGATTTAGTGGTGGAGAAATCAAAGTTGCGGTGCATATAGAGATTTTTACCGACATAGTAATTCTTTAGCTCCGTCTGATTAGTGCCATTATGCGCTTTGATAAGATTTGGAAATTTAGAATCTACAGCTATTCTCAAAAGTTCGGAGCCATAGAGCGAACTCTCCTTTATAGTTTTGGATGCGTCGAGGGAAACGACGATTAGCATTTCGTTTTTATATTTGAGCGCGAGGATTTCGTCTCGATCGGCATCATGCTCGACGATAGTAAAGTCCTCTGGAATGATGAAATTGGTGTTATTTGGCAGAGGTGCGGATTTGCACTGATATAACAAAACCACACAGAATAGTGAAAGCGCAAAAAACAGATGATGCCTATACATATAACGATTAATTAGTGAGAAACCTCTCAGTAGTCGAAGGTAGTTCTTTCTCAACGATCTGTATTATTCGCACGATTCTTTTATATTTATTTTCATTGATCTAAAAATGAAAAACAACTTAGAGTTAGTCATAGAATATCTACAAACCGAATACAATCACCTCAAGTCTTCAATGGACCTTTGTATCGAAGAATGGGATTTTGAAGGTGCGGAGGCCTTTCGCAAACCTGTCATCCACACAAGGCATAAGTTAAATGTGCTGAAGAATCTTAGCAATCCTCTCCTCGGTAAGATAACCTATCTGGAGAAAACGATAGAAGTGGTAAAAAAGATGATGCGCAACAAAGAATATTTTGACAATATAACGGAAGAAGAAAAGCGGAAAGAGGAACTGAAAAGATTATTTCCTCGGATGTATCAGAGATTAGAACATGGCAAAGCTGAATTGGAAAAACTGAACTCTACACCAATAATCCCGCGTATAGATGATGACAAAATACTGGAGTTATTAGACTCTTTAAGTAGTGGAGAGATTGACAAAATAGAATTTGAAGTAAAACGTAATAAAATCTATCTGACTTTATCTATCGACAAGGAGGTGGCGGTGTTCCAGTTTAGTACACTGCAGGAGCATGTTTTGGAATCATTTATAACCACGCCCTCACATATATCTTTAAAACGCTTAGGTTATAGCACAGAGGACTATAGGAAAGAAATACCTAATTTCGATAAGGTGAATAAACTCAAGATATTAGAAGAATTGGCCATTATATATTTCGAGATATTCGGAGTCTTCGGGGAACAGGTAAATCTTAAAATCGAATATATAAGAACCAATTAATCTTAAGACAAGTGAGATTTTCACCTGAACAAGCTATCCTGTAAAGACAACCTACTTGACTTAATGAAAATACGAATCAATATGAAACACTTCTTTATTATCACCCTTATATTACTTAGCTCCAACATTTGGTCGCAATTGGTCCAAGAAGATAACCAATGGAATATCGCCGTATATCCTACCTTCTCACCAAGCATCAAAAGCTACTCCATAAAAATCGGCGAAGATACTATCGCCAATGACTTGACCTATCATAAAGTCTATATGTCCAGAGACTCTCTCGGCAGCCAATGGCACTTTACAAGCCAACTGCTCCGACAAGAATCTTCACAAGTTTATCTCAAAGAGAAGGATAATGCGGAAGATCTCTTCTATGATTTTAGTCTGATGGTTGGAGACAGCTTTTATGTCAATGCGCATTGCATCCTGTCAGTCATTGCAGTCGATAGCATTACACTCATTAATGGTGATATCAGAAAACGTCTGTTACTCGAAAGAAAAAATAATACTAATTGGGGTACGCAATATTGGATAGCGGGGATTGGATCGGAATATGGCGTCATGTCGCACTGGAATTATTGTGCTACAGATTATGCTGATGGATTATTATGCCATTATAGTAAAGGACAATTATTGTATCCTGAGACACCCGCATCTTGTTTTATTACCAATGTCAATGACATTACCGACTCTGCACTCACTCTTTACCCTAACCCTTGCATCAATCATATCACAATAGAAACAGAAAGTGCAGAAGTGAGTCGATACCAAATCTATAGTTATAACGGTACGCTCATAACCGATGGCATCATATCTCATAATAGAATATTCGTCAACACATCCGCTTATGAGTCTGGCATCTATATTCTGGTCGTACAAAGCAAAAACCAAAACATGGCAACCTTAAGATTTGTTAAGTTATAATGATAAAATAATATGCCATATTCATGTCATGCAAAAGATTATAAAAACCAATTATGACACTAACCGATAACATCAAAGAATACATCGACAACACCGTACTATGCTGGCTCGCCACCGTATCACAAGATGGTCAGCCCAATGTCTCACCCAAAGAACTATTCCATAGATATGGTGACGATCAACTTATTATCGCTAACATCGCCTCCCCACAATCTGTCAATAATATCAAACAAAATCCAAAGGTCTGTGTCAGCATCCTCGACATCCTAGTCCAGAAAGGCTTCCAACTCAAAGGCACGGCTCAGATCATAGATGAAGCGCATAAGGACTACGATGGCATGTACGCTCTACTCACTCAAGAGACAGGTGACAAGTATCCTTTTCACACCATAACGGTCATTACCGTACAGAGCACTAAGCCGATTATAGCACCGAGCTATTGGCTGTTTCCAGATATAACAGAAGAAGACCAAATAGCCAGTGCCAAACAGGTCTATGGACTCAAATAAATGTACATTAGCAATGCCTTATAGATGGTTATGCAGAGTAATGTTAATAAGGCGCATATTATACCGTTATAATAGAATATAATTATGAAAGTAAAGTCATTAAGTCATATTTCGTTTGATACTTTGGTGGATTGTTTTTTTGTGGCATTCGATGATTATTATGTTCCATTACCCAAGGATAGAAACAGTTATAAGCAGCGCTGGAAGGCCGCGGGTGTGGATTATGACCTCTCTTATGGGATGTTTGATGGAGAGGAGTTGATAGCCTTCATGATCCATGCGGTGGATACGCGGTTTGGAGTTAGGACTGCATTCAATACGGGGACGGGTGTCTTGCCTGAGTATCGCGGTCAGCGACTGGTCAAGGCCATCTATGATTATGCCCTTCCCGATCTCAAAAAAAACGGCATCCAAAAATCCTCACTCGAAGTCATCCAAGAAAACGAAAGAGCCATCAAAGCCTACAAAAGCGTCGGCTTCTCTATCTGCAAAGAATACCTATGCTACGCGGGTAAGATAGAAGCCGATCCAGCAGCGTCTATAACCATAAATAAATTATCGCCAGAGTTAATTGATTGGGATCGTATGCCTCATCAAGATTCTTATTCCTGGGATTTCCAGAAAGAAACGCTCATGGCAGGACAATATGATTATCATCAGGTCATGTATGGTGATACCGTCGAGTCCTTTTTTATGGTTAATATGTCTAATAACAGGTTGGCACAGTTTGATGTACTGACGGAAGATAAGACCGCGTGGGACAGATTGTTTGGCGCCATATCGTCCATCACACCAGAGGTAAAAATCATCAACGTCCACCACATCCTCATAGACAAAATCGACGCTATCAAAAACGCTGGACTAAAAACAAGCATCAATCAGTATGAGATGGAACTGGGGCTGTAGGTTTTTGGTGATCTGTTATTTGTGGATTGGTGATTTTGGAAATTAGGATTTTGTAATTTGAGTTTTGAGTTTTGAGTTTTGCAATTTGTGTTTTGTAATTTCTACAAGAGGGGTAACATAGTCATGTGCGACGACTCTACAGAGAGGTATGGTGCTTTATTATTTCATTATATTCATCTACAACTAAGTCATAATAGGCTAATCTTATGAAAGAAATAACAATAGAAGAACTGGCATTTTTCCTAAAACAAGCCCAGGATGACGATCGACCGAAGCCTATTTTCTTTCTAGGTGCAGGAGCATCCGTTACTGGTGGCATTCCACTGGCAGAAACGATCACAGAGGATATATTGCGAGAGCATAAGCACAATCCATTCATAGCTAAACTCAAGGAAGAAGATAGGACATACGCCAATCTGATGGAATGCTTGCAGCCTTACAAAAGAAATCAGCTGCTCAAAGGATACATAGACAAGGGTAAGATCAATGTGACACATATTTACCTCGCACAACTACTGAAGGAGGAATATGTCGACTACGTAATGACGGTTAATTTTGATAATCTAATGCTGCGTGCCCTAGCATTATATAATGAGTTTCCGCCCACTTATGATATGGCGATCCTTAAGGATCTCACGACGACAACTTTCAAAAAGGGGTCTGTCGTCTATCTGCATGGTCAGCATCATGGCCTATGGCTGCTCAACACAAAAGAAGAAATGGACAAGGTCAGTAACATCCTGACCAGAATCTTTGACGGCCTAAAGAATGAAAGACCTTGGATATTCATTGGATATAGCGGCACCGATCCTGTTTTTGAGCATATTAAAAATATGGGACGTTTTGATAATGGTCTTTACTGGGTCGGATATAAAGAAGATGATCCCTATGATAATGTAAAAGACTTCTTAAAAGACCCCAATACTAATGCTTACAGCATCAAAGGCTACGACGCCGATGCCTTTATGCTAAAACTCAATGAAGCTCTCGGTCTCGACCAGCCAGTTATCCTCGAAAATCCATTTACTGCTCTTAAGGACATGCTCAATGAGATTAAGGACATAGAAGACGAAGACCACTTTAAGTCTGTCAAGGAACGTCTGGAAATGGCTAAAAAGAATGTAGATCAAGCCATCAGACAATATGACTTTGGTGAAGAAGTAGAGTTTGATAAAGAAGAAGCAAAAGTAAAACAGCTTAAAAAGAAAATCATAGAGCTTATTATTTCTGCTGATTACGATAAGGATAGGATAGAAAAATTGGAATCTCAAGCACAGGTACTCAATGATGATGGAGTCAATGATAATTTGTCGGTATTACTGAATAACTGGGGGAATAATTTAGGAAAAGTAGCAAACCTAAAATCAGGAGAAGAGGTAGAGAAACTATATCAACAGACGTTTGAAAAATATCAAAGGGCAACGGATATATATACACGCAATCACCATGCTTATTACAACTGGGGAACTGCTTTGGGAAAATTAGCGAAGCTAAAAACGGGAGAAAAGGCAGAGAGATTATACCAACAAGCCATTGAAAAATATCGAAAAGCAACGGATATAAAACCTGATGATCACCAAGCCTATTACAATTGGGGAGTTTCTTTAGGAGACTTAGCGGATCTAAAAACGGGAGAAGAGGCAGAGAAATTATATCAACGATCCTTTGAAAAATATCAAAAAGCAACGGATATAAAACCTGATAATCACCAAGCCTATTACAATTGGGGAACTGATTTAGGAAATTTAGCGGATCTAAAAACGGGAGAAGAGGCAGAGAAGTTATACCTACAAGCCACTGAGAACTTTCTAAAGGCAATAGAGATAAAACCTGATAGGCACGAAGCCTATTACAATTGGGGAACTGCTCTAGGAAAATTAGCAAAACTAAAAACAGGACAAGAGGCGGAGAGATTATACCTACAGTCGTTTGAAAAATATCAAAAAGCAACGGATATAAAACCTGATAAGCACGACGCCTATTATGGATGGGGAACTGCTTTAGGAAAATTAGCGGAGCAAAAAACAGGAAATGATTCAGAGGAATTATTGAAAGAGGCCATAGAAAAACTTCAAAAAGCAGTCGACCTAGGCAGCTCCCCATATAACCTATCTTGCGTCTACGCCCTGTTAGGAGAAAAACAAAATGCTCTAAAGTATCTGGAAGAAAGTCTTAAGCGAAGGGATTTATCTGCTGAGGACGTAGACCAAGATGACGACTGGAAAGACTATAGAGATGATCCAGACTACAAGGCTCTACTGGATAAGTATAGGTGATGGGAAGACGCCTTATTAGACCTTATGACATGCCCATTTATACATACTCCGCCAGCACCCTTTTGATGCGTGCCATGGCCTCACGTAACTTATTCTCAGAGGTCGCATAAGACAGTCGGAAAGAGTTAGGATCTCCAAAGGCACGACCTGTGACGGTACCCACATGTGCGTCCATGAGCAACACCTCTACAAAATCATCCGCATTGTTGATAGTCTTAGTGCCATTAGATTTTCCGAAATAGTCACTTATCTCAGGGAAGAAATAGAATGCCCCTTTGGGGTCGTTCGATTTGATGCCAGGGATGTCATCGAGGAGCGACTTGACCAGCGCTTTTCTTTCCTGGTATTTGTCGCGCATATAGGATTGTTTTTCGGGTTCGGTTTCGAGGGCGAGCTTGGCAGCCATCTGACCGAAGGCATTTGCACCAGAGGTAAACTGACCCTGTACTTTGGCGCAGGCGCCAGCGATCCATTGTGGTGCCGCCATATAGCCGAGACGCCATCCCGTCATCGCGTATCCTTTGGACATGCCATTGACCGTGATGGTCTTGTCCATCATGCCGGGGTACTGTGCGAGGCTCGGGTTTTTGCCTTGGAAGTTGATGTACTCATAGATCTCATCCGCCACAACGAATAAATCTTCCTTCTTGCTTATAACCGCAGCGAGAGATTCCAGTTCGGCAGCCGAGTAGACGCTACCCGTCGGGTTACATGGAGAAGAGAAGATGATGAGTTTAGTCTTATCGGTAAGGGCTTCTTGGAGTTGGGCGGCGGTGACTTTGTAGTCCTTATCTATCCCTGCATAGAGTGCTTTCGGCGTCCCCCCAGCAAATTTGACGATCTCAAAATACGACACCCAGTACGGCGTAAATATGATGACCTCATCCCCTTCGTCCAGTAGCGAAAGGCAGATGTTGGCGATGCACTGCTTAGCACCATTAGAGACGACGATCTGTGATGGCTCGTAGGCCAGACCATTGTCTCTCTGTAATTTGTTGCAGATGGCCTGTCGCAGTTCCATCAGTCCTGGGACGGGCGTATACTTGGTATATCCTGCATCCAGCGCGGCTTTGGCGGCCTCTTTGATATAATCGGGCGTATCAAAATCTGGCTCACCCAGACTGAGAGATATGACATCGTGACCCTGCGCTTTGAGGTCGCGTGCTTTCTGAGCCATTTTTATAGTGGCCGACTCAGACATATTCTGCAATTTTCGAGACAATAGATGCTTAGACATTACCTATATTTTTAATGTGTAAAGTTAGTATTATGATTTCCTATTTTATAAATATTATGGGATAATACCTTATCCTATTCTTTATGTTCATTTTTTTCATTCGATAAAAAAACGAACCAAAAACCTGCCTGACCTACCGTCAGGTAGGCAGGAATCTTGTCGTCTCCTATGCTCTACCCTGTGCCGCTCCCTCCGCCCACTGGATACGACTTAGCTCTGCTTCATTCCTACTTTATGCTACCTTTTTCATCTCGACCTTGTGGAGAGATCTTCCGTAGTAATTCTATTATTCTGAAGATTCTTCGACAAGCTCAGAATGAAAAACAAACTAAAATGCGGGTGGCCCGTCAAAAATCTGTTCGACGGAGGAGTTATTTTTGACAAGCATTCCTGCCTGACTTACCGTCAGGTAGGCAGGTTTTGTTCGTTTTTTTGCGATTGAAAAAATGAACGAAAGGTATGGAGTGGGAAACCCGCTTTAGCAACATTCTACATATTTCACAGAGTAATGTTTAATACAACCAATAACACTACACACTCATGTTCTGCTAATAAAAACAAAATCTATTTTTTAAATTAGATATTTACATAAGTATAATCATATCAACAAAACGTCAAAAATCCCGATGGAAGATAAACTTCAACTATTAGAAGAAAAAAAACAGAAGGCGCGCTTAGGTGGTGGACAGGAACGCATAGACAAGCAGCACGCCAAAAAGAAACTGACTGCCAGAGAACGGATAGAACTATTGTTTGATCCTGGGACTTTTGAGGAGATAGGGATGTTTGTGGAGCATCGGTCATTTGATTTTGGAATGGAGAATCAGAGGATATTGTCTGATGGAGTGATTACAGGCTATGGATTGGTCAATGGTCGGACGGTGTTTGGGTTTGCTCAGGATTTTACGGTGTTTGGAGGGTCGTTATCAGAGACCCATGCTGAGAAGATCGTCAAGATCATGGAACTGGCAATGGAGAATCGTGCACCACTGGTCGGGCTTAATGATTCTGGCGGCGCAAGGATACAGGAAGGTGTCAAGTCGCTGGGTGGCTATGCCGATATATTCTATAGGAATACATTGGCATCGGGATTTATCCCTCAGATATCGGCGATTATGGGGCCGTGCGCGGGAGGAGCAGTGTATTCGCCAGCGATAACGGATTTTACGATCATGGTGGATCAGACGTCCTATATGTTCGTCACGGGACCTAATGTCGTCAAGACAGTCACTAACGAAGATGTCAGCTCAGAAGAACTCGGTGGCTCCGCGGCTCACGCGCAGAAATCAGGCGTCACACATCTGCGCTCGCTGTCAGATGTAGACTGTATTAACAAGGTCAAACAACTACTCAGCTACCTCCCTCAGAGCTGCCATGACAAGCCCATCCAGGTCGATTATGCACTCGATGATGAGATAAGAGAAGAGCTGAATAATATCGTCCCTCCTAACCCTAATCACCCCTATGATATCAAAGAGGTGATCCAGCATATTGTAGATGGAGATAGTTTCTTTGAGATACATGAAGAGTTTGCAGAGAATATAGTGATCGGATTTGCGCGGATAGCAGGGCGTAGTATCGGGGTGGTGGCTAACCAGCCGTATTCTTTGGCGGGAGTGTTAGATGTCAATGCTTCTCGGAAGGCGGGGAGATTTGTGAGGACTTGCGATGCTTTTAATGTACCGCTGCTGGTGCTGGTGGATGTGCCTGGGTTTTTGCCAGGGACAGATCAGGAATGGAATGGCATTATTACTAATGGTGCCAAGCTACTCTATGCTTTCAGTGAGGCGACCGTACCGCGTATCACGGTCATCACGCGTAAGGCTTATGGCGGTGCCTATGACGTGATGAACTCTAAACACATCGGCGCGGATCTCAACTATTGCTGGCCCTCTGGTGAGATTGCCGTGATGGGAGCCAAGGGAGCAAGTGAGATTATTTTCAAAAAAGAAATAAAAAATAGCGCAGACCCCGCTCAGGAGATTATCAATAAAGAAAAACAATACGCTGAGATGTTTGCCCATCCTTATAAGGCGGCGGCAAGGGGATTCGTCGATGAGGTGATAGAGCCTAAGTATACACGCCGAAAACTGATCAAAGCCTTTGCCATGCTCGAAGGAAAGGTCAAAGAACGCGTCGACAAAAAGCACGGTAACATTCCTTTATAATATTATTAAAATCCAAAGCCTCATTACGATATGAATGATCAGATACAAGTCTTCGTGACGGGCGGTACATTTGATAAGGAATACAATTTTATAACAGGGGAGTTGTTTTTTAAGGATACGCATTTGCCTGATATGTTTGAGCTAGGTCGCTCGACGCTCAATCTGGATGTCAAGACGCTCATGATGGTAGATAGTCTCGAGATGACTGATGATAACCGCACCATGATCAAGGATCAGGTCATAGACTGTGCCTCTGACAAAGTCCTGCTGACTCACGGTACAGATAAGATGGTAGAGACGGCGACTTACCTGGCGACCTTTGACATACCCAAAACCATCGTCCTGACAGGAGCGATGGTGCCTATTGCATTCGGAACCTCATCGGATGGATTCTTCAACCTCGGCAGCGCATTGGCGTTTGTACAAACTCTTCCACAGGGTGTATATATTGCTATGAATGGACGTTATTTTAATTGGGATGCCGTAGTTAAGGATAGAGAAACGGGATATTTCAGAGAATTATAATGTCTCCCAAAATATAATCTGCTGATTATCAGCGATAAGTGTATTTCTTATTGTTGTATATAATGTATTATATTAAGATATTCTCTAATAAAATAGTATTAATTTTGTCTTTCTAAGCGAAGTCTATTATGAAAAGAATTTTGGTAGCGTCAGTGCTTTTGTGGTTTGTGTTTACGACACAGCTACAGGCTCAGAATCCAGCTTATCCGTGGGGTGTTAGTTTCAAAACCTTGTTTATGGATTATCAATCTCAGAATGGAGGTGACATCTCTAATTTTGGGGCTTATCATCATGGTTTTGAAGTCGGGTTGCTGCGCAGCATCAATCAAAATATCAACGTCTATGTCCCCTTTAAGTATGGGGTCGTGTCTTCGCACGAAAATAGAGAACTCAACTGCTTTCATAAAAAAGTCTATGGCGTAGATGGTCAGTTACAGTATGTATTCTACAAAGCCAGCACCAAGCTCAATCCTTATGCCATGCTCGGTGTAGGTGGGCAACTGGAAGAAGAAGGCATGTTCAATCTTCAGATACCTTTTGGTGTCGGAGCATACTTTGAGATAGCGGATAATGCTTATTTCAACTGGCAATCATCATATAGATATTCGCTCGAAGATGATCGCAACAACTTGCATCACGGATTAGGATTTACATATTTATTCGGTAACAAAGATACCACACAGGTCAAACCTATGATCGATATGGAAGCCCCTCTCGATAGCGATGGTGATGGTCTGGAAGATGAGATAGATCTATGCCCTCAGGTGGCTGGTCCGCGAGAGCTCAAGGGTTGCCCTGATCAAGACGAAGACGGTGTCCCTGACTATAGAGATGACTGTCCTGCGGTCGCGGGTATTGCAGCATTCAAAGGATGTCCTGATACAGATGGCGATGGCATCTCCGATAACGATGACGAATGCCCTAACATGGCTGGCGTCCCAGAGAACAAAGGATGCCCAGAAGATAAAGACGGCATGGGTAAGCTGGAGAAAATGGATGATGACAAAGACACCGATATGGATGGTGTCCCTGACAGCAAAGACAGATGCCCTAACACTAAAGGATCTGCCTCCAATGATGGTTGCCCTGATTCTCAGGACAAAGACGGTGATGGCATCCCTGATGCAGAGGATAGATGTCCTAATCTCAGAGGCTCTGCCAGTGCCAAAGGTTGTCCAGATCGAGACGGCGATGGTGTGTCTGACTTCGATGATAGATGTCCAGACAAAGCCGGACTCAGAGCACTCAGCGGTTGTCCAGACTCTGACGGTGATGGTATAGATGACGGCAGAGACCGTTGCCCTAACGAATATGGTAGTGTCGCTAATAACGGTTGTCCTGGTATAGACGCCAGCGACTTATCCACTCTGGAGACTGCCATGCGCGCCGTCCAGTTCAATACAGGTAAGGCGACACTCAAAATAGAGTCTAACACCGTCCTCAATCAGATCGGTGACATCATGCAAAAGTATCCTAACTATAACTTGGTCATAGAAGGACATACCGATAACGTCGGTAGTGCCGTCAATAACCAATTATTATCAGAGCGACGCGCACAGGCATGCTACGAGTATCTCATCAGACGAGGTATTAGCCCAGCGAGAATGACTCATACAGGCTACGGTGAGAACAATCCGATATCGGATAACAATTCTCTCACAGGCCGCTCACTTAATAGAAGAGTAGAATTTAAATTGAAACCACGATAGAAGGTTTCTGGCTATATAAAAAGTTCAATGAAAAGGAGGGGAGTTTTGCTTCCCTCTTTTTTTTTGTTTTGGGGAGAAATAAAATTTCAGATTTTTTCTCAGTGATTTTGTCACAATAAGGTAATTCTCCAGTTATAAGGTTGATGTATAAATAACACTAAGTGTTTGGGGAAGTCGGCTAGGTGCCGCCCATACTTTAGTGGACATCAGTCAATTATTCAATCGTATAACAAATTAAATAGTCATGAAAAAGTACGCTATATTTTTACCATTGCTCTTACTGGTATTTTCCTGTAGTCAAGATGACCAGTCTGGTTACCTAGGAGAGCAAGAACTAATCAATACAGAAATCGAAAATCGAAACTCCTCGTCTGGGCCATGCAGTATTACTTTCTTAGGGTATGACGAAAATGGATGTTGCATCTATCGACTTAACTATATCTCACTTCCACCTGGAGGAGGAGATGATACGCGTGCTGGCACGACCTCTCAGACTGGTAAGCTGAGATACTACATTACTGTCAATGGCGAACGCATAAGAGGTAATGTATTTACTGTATGTGACACGGCAACAGTCAGACTGATCAAAGGCGGGAGGGATTTCTCCATTCTGGTATGCAGTTCTGTGGTGACTTGTGATAGAGATTGCGGTGTCGATGTCACGATAGAAGAAATAGAAAACGAACGTCAGTGTTGCTGGACAGTAACCACCTCTGGCGCAACTAATCAGACACTTATCATTGACGGTAATCCTCAAAACCTCAGCGGCGATGTACAGCAAATGATATGTGCCGCACCTGGAGAAACCATAGAAGTGCAATTGGTTAATAAGGCTGGTGTTGTTTGCTTCGAGGATAGTGTCAAGTGTTACGATTGTGAGGATTGCGATAATCTAGAACTCACAGTTGAGCTAGTACCTTCTGCACCACAAAATGGAATGAATTGCTGTTGGGCACACATGAAAATAAATACATCCTACCCTTGTGACTCTGGAAGTTCCACTACTGGGTTTATGCCAAGTCCTTTACCATCTGGTGTCGTTGAGGCAGGTGGTAGCGGTACTATTGTGAGTCATTCGGCACTCTTCTGTTATGAGGATGATGCAGATACCGCACTTACAGGTTTCTGGGAGGTATTAGAATCTACTACCACAGGAGAACTGCTATGCCCAAGAATGGAAGTGGATTTCGATTTAGCAGATTGCCAATAGGTGATCTGATCATAATTCATTTATAGGTTAATATATTAAAAGAAGAGGTGAGCCAATGGGTTCGCCTTTTTTAGTGTTTCCAGTTCTTTGTTGTTTTTAGATAACCTTTTCTAAGACGTAGATGACATTATTGACGTTGTTCTCATCGATTCTGTCTCTAACCCTTTTGAATCCATTCCTCTCAAGCAGATTAGTGGAACTTTCATTATCGCGGTGTGTATACGCTTCTATAGATTTTAACATTAACCTTCTAAAACCGAATTGAATAATAGATTTTAATGATTCGTCCATAATTCCCATTTTATGGTTTTCTGGTTTTAAATCATATCCTACTTCTGCAGTTCTATTATCCTCAGAAAAATTCCACAAACAAATACTACCTATCATTTCATTTTCTTTCTTCTTTACGATTTTCCAATAATATATGTCTTGGTTCTTTATTCCAGTATCAACTTTTCTAATAAAATCTATAGCTTTCTTTTTTGTGTTTGCATTTGGTCTTTTTACATATTGATTAATAATTGGATCAGATCGCAAATAGGAAATCTCCCTCCAATCTGAATTTTGTAATCTTTTCAGTGATAATCGTTCAGTATGTAATTCTACAAATGCCTCTTTGCTCATGTTCTTTGCTTGCAGCTCACTAGCCTGCACCTTCCACCTTCTTAGCCTTTTCCATGACGGCAGCTTTCATCTCTTCTTGATATTGTCTGAGGTGGTCTGCGACATGATCTTTGGTCGTCGATAGGATACGGGCCGCTAATAGTCCTGCGTTTTTGGCACCGTTAAGTGCGACGGTGGCTACAGGTATACCGTTAGGCATCTGTAGGATGGAGAGTATACTGTCCCAGCCGTCGATAGAGTTAGATGATTTGATAGGAACGCCGATGACGGGTAGCGTGGTCAGTGATGCAACCATACCAGGCAAATGAGCGGCTCCTCCCGCCCCGGCAATGATAACTTGTAGACCGCGAGATCGCGCATCGCGAGCATAATCATACATACGATCTGGTGTGCGATGTGCCGAGACAACTGTCATCTCATAATCTATATGCAATTGCTGAAGGATGTCTGCGGCAGCTTTCATAACTGGCAGATCAGAGTCCGATCCCATGATGATACCTACGTGTGGCATATTTCGACGTTGAATGTATTTTTTACAAATTTAATCTTATCCTGTACTTCTTGTCTGTTCCGTCCGAGGACTGTGATGTGTCCCATTTTTCTGAGGGGCTTAGATAGTGTCTTGCCATAGATATGTGGAAAGATACCTTCCTGAGACATAATCTTCTCTAGTCCTGCATAACTCGGTGTCCCTGTCCCCGCTATGTTGCCCAGTATATTGATAATCCCAGAGTGGTACGACGAAGACTGCTTTGGTAGACTCCAGCCAAGCAAAGTCCTTAGATGCAGATTGAACTGTGATTGCTGATATGCCTCGATGGTATGGTGACCTGAGTTATGTGTACGCGGGGCCGCTTCGTTGATCAGGATGTCTCCATTTTTAGTAAGAAAAAATTCGACCGCGAGGAGACCTATAATGTCGAGTTTTTCTGCCAACTCCAGAGCCAATGACTTGCACTGAGCATCTATCTTATCTTCTATATCAGCTGGACTTATCAGATAATCCAGCAAGTTGCCACGCGGATCAAAAACCATCTCCGTTGTCATAAACGTAGACACCATCCCTGAAGCATTACGCGCCACGATGACCGCCAATTCCTTTTCTATATCGACCTTATCTTCTATCACAGATGGTACATCAAAGATCTTGTCTTGATCCTCTATACCATTGATAACCGTGACACCTTTGCCATCATACCCTGCCAGTCTTGATTTCTGTACGAAAGGATATGAGATCATACCGTCATTTATCTTTTGTAGGACTTCACTTTTGTTATCTACAAGTATATAAGAACTGGTCGGAATATTATTTTCTTTATAAAAATTCTTTTGCAGTCCCTTGTCTTTGATAGTGCGGATAACGCGTGGCTGAGGATAGACCTTGACACCTTGTGTTTCTAGTGCTTGGAGCGCATCGACATTGACATTTTCTATCTCTATAGTCAGGATGTCTTTGTCTTTACCAAAGGCCATGACATCATCGTAATCTTTGAAATCTCCTTCCTCAAAGTGAGACGAGATCAGCCCAGCGGGAAAACTTTTGGATGCATCCAAAAAATAAGGATGAATACCATACTTAAAGGCTTCTTCTGCAAGCATACGACCTAATTGGCCTGCGCCGAGTACACCTATTTTAGGATAAGTAGACAGAGATATAATTTTTATGCAAAGGTATTTTATATTCCTATCCTTCTTATATCCAAATAGTAATTATTTATGCTATTGCCTTTTTTTCATCTCTCACAATATCCCGATGAAAAACACAGAAAAAAGAAGCCGAGCTAAGTCGTATCTCTGTAAAACATATAGAATGTTAAAAACGGGGATTTCTCACTCCTTACCTTTCGTTCATTTTTTCAGTCGCAAAAAAACGAAACAAACCTGCCTACCTGACGGTAAGTCAGACAGGAATGCCTGGACAGCTAAACCGCTCCGCGTACCTATCCGACCACCCGCATTATAGTTTGTTTTTCATTCTGAGCTTGTCGAAGAATCTTCAGACAGTGGGTATAGCTCTGAAGATCTCTCCACAAGGTCGAGATGAAAAAGGGTATTAAAAAGTATTAAAGAAAAGAAGCCGAGCCAAGTCGAATGTTGGTGGGTGGCGGGTGCGGCATAGTGGAGAGCCTTACATTCGACAAGATTCCTGCCTACCTGACGGTAAGTCAGGCTGGTTTTTGGTTCGTTTTTTTATCGAATGAAAAAAATGAACAAGAAGAATAGGTAAAGGTATTATAGGTTATAGTTGCCACTATAATTTTATGTGCTTATCTCAAACTATACCCTGTAAAACATATAGAATGTTGAAAAGGGGATTTCCTACTCCATACCTTTCGTTCATTTTTTCAGTCGCAAAAAAACGAACCAAACCTGCCTACCTGACGGTAAGTCAGGCAGGAATGCTTGTCAAAAATAACTCCTCCGTCGAACAGATTTTTGACGGGCCTCCCACTTTATTGTTACATACTTTCAAATACCTTTTTCATTCTGAGCTTGTCGAAGAATCTTCAGACAGTCGGGTATAGCTCTGAAGATCTCTCCACAAGGTCGAGATGAAAAAAGTAGAATATTCGGAAAGAAACTGAGCCAAGTCGTATCCAGTGGGCTAAAGTAATTACCTCAGTAGAATCTATGCAGATTATGAGCTTGCTAATAAAATTACTTTACTAAAAAGGAAGAGGACAACCACACGCATATTATGGACTAAAAACAAACTATTTTTGTTATCATTATTTTATTTATGATCGATCATAAAAAGTAATCACTTAGAAATTATATGGGCCAAACAATACTAAGGAACGCCAACGTCGTCAATAGAGGCGAGATCAAGACTCAGGATGTTCTTATCAAAGAGGATCGTATAGAGCGAATCGATAATCAGATAGCTACCACTAACGCGGAGGAAATAGACCTCAATGGATTATGGCTGATTCCGGGTATCATAGATGATCAGGTGCATTTTCGCGAGCCAGGACTGACCCATAAGGCGAATATAGGTACAGAGTCCAGAGCTGCTGCGGCTGGAGGGGTAACGACCTTCATGGAGATGCCCAATACGAAGCCAGCCAGCCTGACGCAAGAGTTGCTACAAGAAAAGTATGACGTGGCGGCCAAGACCTCTACGGTCAATTATTCTTTCTACATGGGCGCGTCTAACGGCAACCTAGAAGAAGTACTCAAGACAGATGCAAGTAAGGTCTGTGGTGTTAAGATATTCATGGGATCGAGTACGGGGAATATGCTTGTCGATAACAGAGCTACCTTAGAAGGTCTATTCTCCAATGTCAAAATGCTGATCGCTACCCACTGCGAGGATGAGCAGACCATCAGAACCAATATGGAAAAGGCCAAATCGCAGTACGGCGATAGTATAACGGCACTTATGCATCCGATTATCAGGAATACGGAAGGGTGTTATCTCTCTTCTTCTATGGCGGTCGAGATGGCTAAGAAATATGGTACTCGATTGCACATCCTTCATATCAGTACGGAAAAGGAAATCGGATTATTCAGTAATGATATCCCACTCACAGATAAGAATATAACCTCGGAAGTCTGTGTCCATCATCTTTATTTTGATGAGTCCTATTATTATCCTCTGGGCAATAAGGTCAAATGTAATCCTGCTATCAAATCAGTCCAGGACAGAGAGGCTTTACTCCAAGGTCTCAAAGATGGATACTTCGATGTGATCGCCACCGATCATGCACCGCATACGATAGAAGAAAAATCCAATCCTTATCTATCCGCACCATCTGGATTACCCCTCGTTCAGCATAGTCTTTCTATAATGTTGGACTTTTATCATCGTGGAGAATTGGATGCACCATTCATCATAGATAAGATGTGTCATAGTGTGGCAGATTTATTCCGTATCACAGATCGCGGCTATATCGACGAAGGAAAATATGCTGACCTCGCCATCGTCGATCCTCACAAGAAATGGACTGTCGATAAGTCTAATGTCGCTTACAAATGTGGCTGGTCACCACTGGAGGGATTTGACCTCAAGGGGAAGGTTCTGTCTACGATGTGCAACGGGAAATGGATCTATCGTGATGATAAGTTTACCGAAGTGAAAGCTGGGAAGCGGGTCTTGTTTAGTTATTAGGGTCTTATACTGGATAAGATGCAGATTGGCTTCTTTATGGTTTGTTTTTCATGTCTGCCTTGTGGAGAGACCTTCAGTATTATTCCAACTCTCTGAGGATTTTTCGACAAGCTCAAAATGAAAAAGAAATAGGTAAACCATATTCACCGAGCGTGCTTTAACTCCCTAGACCTACTTCCTCACAACTAATTTTTGCATAGCAGAATATAACCCCTCCGTTCTCACATAATATAGGCCATCTGATAATCCAGAGATGTCGAGATCTATTGATCCTTGGTCGCTGGTGACTTTCTGGGTATAGATAAGCTGACCGTGAGCGCTTATGAGACTGACTTGCGTGGGATGTGATGTATCGGATAACTGCACAGTGGTGTTGTCTGATGCTGGGTTAGGGCTGATGGTAATAAGTGATACAAGCTCAGGCACTAAGACACCCGCGATTTGGCTATAGGCTTTTTCGCCATTAGCTAGGTGGATGCGGATTTTATAATAGTGTTGTCCTTGTGCTACATTTCTTTTATGGAAAGTAAAGTGTTCTTGACTGTCTACATTTAGTTGTCCTATTTCTTTGTATCCCTTGGTTGCATTAGAGCTTTGTAGTATGACGACTTTAGTGGCGTCATCATGCACAAGGTGCCATGACAAATCGACGGTGTTTTTGTCGGCGTTCCAGATGGCGCTTAGTGATTGTTGCAGCTCTAGGTCTAGCGTAATATTAGCACCATTGAGTAGCGCATTGAGTTCTACTACATTTTCCGAAGGTTCTACAGATATAATATTAGACTGACCTACGGTATGCGCACCATCTATGCTGTTATATGTATAGATCACTTTGCTTCCCGTGTTGTCTTTGTTGTAAGTGAATTCGAAAACGTCAGGAGCGACAAATTCTACGAAGTACCAGCCCTCTGCCACGTTTTCAAAAGTATATTCTCCTCCAGTGGCGTAGACGCTATCTATTAGCGCATTATTTTCATCTACAGAGTATAGGTACACCCAGGACTCTAGAGGCATATCTTCGGATGTGACGTACATGCTTCCGCTGATACTGCCATCATTATAGGCATACGTGACATTAGCTATAAGCAAGGTGAGCATTATGATAAGCGTGGATATTAGGTTAGTCTTCATTATAACTGTTTGTTATTCGGGTTATAGATTACTAGTGTCGTTTTATACATTTTCATGACTCGGTCTGTCGTCGGACGAGTATGATTTTTTTTCTTTTTATTAAATGAGGAAAAGTGAGTAGAGATCCTATGGTTATCGGAGGCTCTTCGGCTTTTCTACCAAAGGGGTTATAGGTTCTTACATATCGGAAGAATCCAATATTTTGATATCAAAATAAATTAAGAATGGAAGCTGACTACATCTGATATTACACGAAATGATATACCAAAAATGATGCTAATGGCGGGTAGAGGCAATATAATCAGACCATACCAAGACAAACTGTAATATAGCCGTCACTCTTTGAGTCGAAGACTTTGATTCTGAATGTTAATTTATTTGTTTACTCATATCGGTTATACATATTTGATTCTCATTTATATAATTTTTTTGTGAATGTCGTCTGCTATTTATATATTAGGAATATCTTGATTTGACTATTGATTTTCCAAGTTTTCAACTTTCATATTTTTGCTGATCTAGTGATGGTAAGCTAGCTCTTGAGACTATTGGCTACGAATGTCATTGTTCTAATATGTGGATACTCGTGGTACATATCTTCGGTCAATTCCTATCTGTACTGTATTCTTGAAAATTAGATAACCCTATGACTACACTAGAGTGTGGTCATCTAAACAATCTGGATATGGAAGGACAAATACTTGATATACTTATCAATAACAATCCTCAATTTGTATTTTGGAAAGATAGGTCTTCTGTCTATTTGGGCTGTAATAATAACTTCTCTAAATCAGCAGGTTACCAATCCCCATCCGAGGTCATCGGTAGGACAGATTATGATATGCCCTGGAGTAGGGAAGAGGCAGATTTTTTCCGCCGAATAGATCAGGAGGTAATGAGTACAGGTAAGCCGCGCCTTAATTTTGAGGAGACTCAGACTCTCAAGGATAAGTCTATAAGATGGTTGTCTACATCAAAAGTACCGCTACATGACCAAGATGAAAACATCGTAGGTATACTGGGATGGTATGTGGATATCACTGATTACAAGCAGATGAAAATCCAAATCGACGAGAAGAATAAGGCACTACTCGACTACAACCTACAACTGACTAAATCCAAAAATGAACTGGAACAGGCGAATTCTGATCTAGAAAGATTTACCTATGCCGTCTCCCATGATCTCAAAACGCCAATCAGAAATATGGTCAGCTATGCACAGCTCATCGACCGCACTCAAAAAACCAATCCTGGTAAAAGCATACAGGAGTACATTACGACCATCGTAGACTCTGGTAAGCGCATGTATAATCTGGTAGATGATATATTGACTTATGCCAGGACGGGCACAGAAGAATTGGTTGCTAAGGAGGCCTGTATTAATCAGATAGTCTCTGAGAAATTGTTAGATCTCCAGCAGTATACGGCGGATGGAAAGTGTAAGGTCAGTTTGGACTTACCAGAACTGAGGATACGTTGTTACCCTCATTTGCTAGGTGTCGTATTTTATAATCTGATCAGTAATGGACTCAAATTTAACACCTCCGCCAGACCAGAAGTTATCTGTTCTCATAAAGAAACAGAAAAGGAATGGTTGTTTTGTGTTACGGATAATGGTATAGGCGTAGATGATAATTATATCGACGAAATTTTTAAGCCTTTTAAGAGGATAGAGGGTAATGGATTTGAAGGATCGGGTTTGGGTCTGTCGATATGCAAGAGAATTGTCAGAATACATAAAGGTAGAATCTGGGCAGAAAAAAATGCCTCTGGGGGTTCTGTTTTTATATTCACGATATCAAAAAACCTTAGTTGATATGTGAATGAGATGACAAGTATATGTGGTCATGACAATTTGTGTTATTTTGAACAATAAAATAACCAAATGCGCCTCATCACATTTTTATGGCTGGTCAGTCTTTGTTTCACCTGCTGTGGACAATCTGGAAAAAGCCAAAAAGACAAAGACACGTCTGCAACGGAAAGTGTCTTAGATATGCAGTTAGACAAAAGAGATGGTGTATCTCAGAGCGACTATGAAAAGGGACTAATGATCTTATCGCAAGTGCGCGATAGAAGAGATCAAGGAGACACCATGATATCTTCTGACTACTGGAATATGACCATCGCCTTACTTAAGCTCAAAGAAAATCCCAATCTGATATCCAGACATTTCAATAAAGCCGCAGAGCTAGATGCGGTCACAATCTGTACCTATTGTGAGTACATGGAAAATAATGCACAGGAAACTCAGGCCGAATTCTTATCTCAGATACCGGATGTATTTAATGCTTTTTATCCAGCTTGCAAGAATGCCAAGGGCCAATCCGAGTCTTTTGATATTAATAAGTATATAACTGATAATAACTTGGATAAGGACTTAGTCAAGCTAATTCATGCTGTCAATGCGAATGATAAAAAGTATCGTTTTGATAAAGAAACTGACTGGTCTCAGCAGACGCCCTTGGATAAAAGAAATCAGGAGATAGTGGATTCTTTGTATAGCGTATATGGCAAATACGTGGGGCGATCTCTCGTAGGGGGTCGATATGCCTCGGTTATGTGGGCTGTCGTGCAACATTCTGATCTCAAGATGATGGAAAAGTATTTGCCTATTGTACATAAGGCGGTGCGAGACCGTGAGTTACCTACTAGTGGGCCTCTTAAGATGTTGGTCGATAGGGTCCATTGGATAAAGTATAAAAATCAAATATTTGGTAGTCAGGTAGATGTCCCTATGGCTGATGAAGAAACGCGGAATGCGGTACGGAAAAAGTACAACCTATAACATCAGATATATTTTTTCGGAAGAGTATAATGCAGTCATTACTTAAGGAGATAAGACAATGTCAGGTGTGCTTGCCTGAGTTAGAGCATGGGGTAAATCCTGTCTTATCAGCAAGCCCGCATAGCAAGATCGTTATCATAGGTCAGGCACCAGGGATGGCGGTCCATAAGAGCGGCGTACCCTGGCAGGACAAAAGTGGTGATCGTCTGAGAGAGTGGCTGGGTGTGAGCGAAGAGCAGTTTTATAACCCAGAGATATTTGCCATTATCCCGATGGGATTTTGTTATCCAGGTAAAGGAAAATCTGGTGACCTGCCACCGCGCAAAGAGTGTGCCCCCTTATGGCATCAGCTTATATGGCAACACCTTACCGAAGCGAAACTCACTTTGCTCATAGGCTCTTATGCACAGTCATACTATCTCTCCGATAATAGAAAAAAGACATTGACAGAGACAGTAAAGAATTTCGAAGAATATCTTCCGAGCTATTTGCCATTGCCGCATCCTTCGCCGCGCAATAATATTTGGCTCAAGAAAAATCCTTGGTTCTTAGAGGAGGTAATACCTTATCTTAGAAAAGAAATCGAGATGGTTACGTAGTTTGATCACTATACATAGACGTTTCGTAGAGATGCATATTTTATGAAAGGAAAAATAATTATAACTCTTATCATGCTGACAGCCATCTGGTATGCTTGCGCGCCATCAGATAAGAGCTTGCAATATATAGACGAGTCAAAGCCAGATGTGATACCAAAGCTCTTTGCCAAAGAATTTATAAGTAAAGAGGATCGCAGTGAGTTTGGGTCTGTTTTCAATAAGGAGGGGACAGCTTTCTATTATGGTGTCGATGTAGAGGGAAAGGCGCATATAGAATATACTGAGCTGAAAGACGGTGTCTGGACAACTCCCGCGAAGGTCATCTATAGTGATTCTATAAGTTATAATGATCCGATGCTTTCTCCTGATGAGCAGAGATTATATTATATATCTAACAAACCTAAAAGCCGGTCCGATACGCTGGGAGATTATGACATCTGGTACTCCATAAGAAAGATGGGCCTGTGGTCAGATCCCATTAATGCGGGTAAACAGATCAACACAGCGGCACACGAATATTATATCTCTTTCTCAGAGGAGGGGACAATGTATTTTGCATCCAATATCGAGAATATCAATGGGAGAAAGCACAACTTCGACATCTATAAATCAGAATATAGCAATAGTCGTTTCCTACAACCGCAAAAAATAGATACAACAATCAATACCAGAAACTACGAGGCGGATGTATTCGTAGCACCAGACGAAAGTTATATTATTTTTTGTTCGGCGAGACGATCGGGCTTGGGTCGTGGCGATCTGTATATTTCTTTTAAAGACGAAAACGATCGCTGGACGGAAGCCATCAATATGGGCGAACCCATCAACTCTGAGGGCCATGAGCTCTGCCCTTATGTAACTCAAGACGGCGCATATTTTTTCTACACCAGTAATCAGGACATCTATTGGGTGAGTACTAAGGCCTTTGATGAGATGAGGGATAGGCGGTAATGCGGGAATTATTTGTATATACAAGCAAAACATTATAGCTTAGTAATAGTTATGTCTAAAATGAAATCTAAATTCTGTAATTGCCTATGCCATGCGTCTAATGCGCTGGCGCGTAACATGACCAAAATCATGGATGACGAACTCGCAGGCATCAGCCTGACATCCTCTTATGCTTATCTGCTGATGGAGGTTGCTGGTGATCCTGGTGTCAATCCCACAGTTATAAGCCAGTCGCTGGAGTTATCACCATCTACGGTGACACGACTGATAGAAAAGATGGAACGTCGTGGGCTGATGACACGGAAACAAGAGGGACGTAATACGGAAGTGTATTTGACTAAAGAGGGTGAAAAATTTATGAAAAAAGTAAGTCAATGCCTGGACAGGGTGGCGGTCAGATATAATGCTATACTGGGCGAAAAGACTGTAGATAGGCTGACTAAGAGCGTCTATAATGCCTCTATGAAATTGGAGATGAAATAAAAAATATTTTTTTTGATTGAACATTTGTATGTACAAACAAATTATATAGATGTTCGACACATTTATAATTCAAAAAAATAAAAAATATCAATGAGTAAGAAAGTTGTTTTAATCACGGGGACCAATAGTGGATTCGGATATCTGGCAGCCAAATCATTAGCAGAGCAAGGGCATGCGGTCTATGCCACGATAAGACAGACGCAAGGTCGTAACAAGGAGAGAGCTGATGAGCTATCACAGATAGATAATATCCATGTGGTAGAACTGGATGTCACCGATGGCACAGGCGTAAAAAATGCCGTCTCACAAGTCATAGACAAAGAGGGTAGGCTGGACGTCATTGTCAACAATGCGGGTTATTTCGGTGGCGGTATTGCGGAGACATATACGGAAGATGATCTGGAGAAAATGTTCGATGTGAATGTCAAGGGTGTGTGGAGACTGACCAAAGCCGGATTGCCACAGATGCGCAAACAGAATGATGGACTCATTATAAATATCTCCAGTGCATTGGGTCGATTTTCTGCGCCTTTCATGACAGTCTATAATGGTACCAAGCATGCCGTGGAGGGACTGACGGAAGGATTGCATTATGAGTTAAGACCACTGGGTGTAGATGTCGTGATGATACAACCCGGAGCTTTTCCGACGGAGATATTCGGTAAGACGGCGTATGGGTCGGATGCAGATATCGCTGAGCAATATGGCGATCTCGCTAAAGTACCTGAGCAAATAGGAGAGGGTATGGGTCAATTATTCGAGACAGTCAAACCTGATCCTCAGATGATCCCAGATGCTATCTCTAAACTGATCAGTACCCCAAAAGGACAACGACCACTCAGGACAGTCGTCGATCCAGCAACAGGCACTTTCGTAGAGGATGCCAACAAAGAAGTCAAAGTACATTATGATAAGTTCCTCACGGCCTTCGGTATGAAAGAGCTGCTTAACTAAGATATATTTCTCATAAAAAGGTTAGTTGATTATAAAAATCCTGAGTGCCTAACGGTGGCTCGGGATTTTTTATTTCTTATGACTAAGATCTATGGCGATGGCCTCATCCAGTAGTTTTTCTATCGCGGCGACATCTATTTCTTCCGCGGACTTGTATATGCGATAGTAGACTTTTTTGTTCGTTCCTTTGGTCAGATAGTTATCCTCGTCAGCTAATTTGTTTCCCTGCCAAAAACCCAACAAAACCCCTTCCTTAAATCCACCTCTGGGTATAGATGCAGGCCAGATAATACATATTCCACGCCGCCCATAAAAGTAGGGTACACTGAAAGATATTTTTTCTTTGCAGTAGTCTGGCAGCTTAGCTAGGACGATCTGTCTGAGTATATCGACCATAAGCCATTCTTCTGGCAGGATGATGTCTATCAGGTCTTGGGGAGATTGGATTTTCATAATTAAGTTTTCTACGCAATCCGTAGGTCATCGCAATGAGTCTCTTACGCCCCACGCATGATAAGATCCAGCAATCCACATAATGCTGCTCCTGCAATTATCAACCACGACACCGCATTTTTAAATTCATTTTTTGGATGTCTCAAGAATAGCAAATGCAATACCAGATGTACTATCAAAAATATATCAAAGTAGTAAATGAATTTTTCATTAGCCATCTTAATTTGTAACAGAACCCAATGGACTAATGGCACATGCGCAAGAATAAAAACGAGAAACCCTCTTCTATCATCCAGACGCGAAAGCCCTGGAAAAATTCTCCATTCCTTGCATCTCACGGCATCCATTTCGTGTAGAAAAATTAGAGTGATTCCGAGAAGGAAAAAGTTGGGTGTCATTTATGGGCTAATAGTTTTTATAAGGATGAAGATATATTTTGTTCTTAGCAGCAAGAAGAATTATATCTTTTTGTTGGTCACAGTTTTCTTTATCGCATCAATGGATAGGCGAGTTGGGCGCGGTGTATCTGTCGTCTTTCTGGTGGAAGATGTTTTTCCATATACAAATAGTTTTCATCGGGATATGCATTATGAGCCATCTTTAGTATAGGGAACATTTCCATCATGTCTGGCTCTCCTATAGTTGGGGACGGCCATTTTATTTTGGGGTCAGTGTAGGGCACAAGATAGTCGAGTGCTAATTTTAATCGGGACTCGCCCTCAGTAGTCCAGACATCGACATCTACTTTTTCTGCAAGATGCGCTACGAGAAGCATCGCATGCAGATTATAAATGCTGTAGAAAAGAGGTCGTGTCCGAGCCATTTCTTCTGGCATAGAGCCGTCTTCTCTTATCTGAGAATTGAGACGTTTTTGGACAAACGCCGATGCTATCTTTTTGGCGGCCTCTTGATTATCAGAATAAAGAGCGAGGTATATGGCTTGGGCATCATAATAGGAACCGTGATTATTTTTAGAGGCGGATTCTTGCAGGGCCATGTCGTTAGTAGTCAGCCAATGAAAATATTCTGCAACCCATTTTTTTAATCCTTCTTTCTCAGACTTGCTAAGAGCCGATGACTGAGAAATGAGCAAAGACCCCTCCAAGGCTCGGACCAAAAGACGTCCATCCAGTATCCCTGACTTGGTTCCCAGGTTATGGCCTGGTCTACATTGGGCATGGTTAACATTGGGGTTCATTCGTGTTGCTTTGTCCAGAAACCATACGCGTAGTAGTTCGGCGGCTTTTATGGCGTACTTTTCTTTTCCTGTTAGGTAAAAGGCAAGTCCCAAGGTTTCTGTATTGATACCAAAAGAACCTATCCTTTGTCTATCTGATGTTTTGGGATTCTGACTTTCTGGATTGGTTTCACCATCTTTTCGGATGTAGGGAAGTCCATTAGCTTGATTAGGATCAGGCCACCAATATCGGCTATAACTTGCATAATCATGCTTGTCGCCACTCGGTGGAAGTTTCTCCTTATCTGTCACAGAAAACGGCCCTTGCGTAAGGGCTAACTCTGCATCTGCAATGAGTTGCTCGAATGCCGGTTTGATCTTCGGATCATTTTTCCCAACCCGTTTTTTTGTTTTTGCGAGATACGCGGAGTCGATTAATAATGTATCCGAAATCGAATCATTCAGGTCATCTGGTTTGCACGTCGCTAAGAGCGTAATCAAAACAGAGACTTGAAGTAATTTGATCATTTGACTTACTTATTGTTTTTTGAGGTTTCTCATGGATAGTCAAAAGATACGTTTATTTCTTCTATAAAAACATTATCTCTCCAGCACAATTCTTTCTACTATTCTCTCCCCTGAACTAATGTCTTTTATTTCAAGTAAATAAATTCCTGTTGGCAGCAAAGCTATATCTAGCTGAGAATTATGTAAGATAGAATCCATTATCCTTCCATTCACATCATATAGAGTCGCTTCAAAATTAAGTTCTCCATTAGTACTGATGTTAATAAAGTTGCTTGCGGGATTTGGGAAGACATTGACATCCAAATTAGAAACTTCAAAAGTGGAAGTCACCTGATCGCATGCACTATCCAAAATTAATTCTTGCTGCTCTACCAAAAAGTCAAATGATAATTCCGACAAACTCTTACCATCCACTGTAGCACCCCAAGGCCCGTGCCCTCTTCCCTCAAGCGGATAGAAATCTACATATACGCCAGTAGAATCATATAGTTCCACCAATTCTTCCGCTTCGCTAAAAAATACCGTCGGGTCTTCTGTACCATGAACTATGAATAGAGGCGGATCATTGCTGTCAAAATGATGCATTCCATATATAATCTCATGTACTTCTAATGCCGTATTTGATCCCCAATAGTCGATGATACTTTTTATCTCATAAGTTTGATCGAGATTAGTTGTAGCCAATGTAGGGTCATCAGTAATACTGATCTCATCTCTGAAAACTTCCTGATCAGATATGCCGAGGGCTATTGCGGTGGTCGCTCCTGCCGATCCACCGCCTACGGTAATAAAATCGGTATTGATATTATAGTTGTCGGCATTGGCTATTATCCATCGCATCGCGGCCTTACTATCTCGCTGAGCTGTATACATTGCGAAGGCTTGACCAGCCTGTGAAGGATCAGCAATATCTGTAACAGCATCTTGCCATTCTTGGGGAATGATGCCAGTATAAATTGATCCCAGGTCTCTTCTTAATCTGTAATCTATAGAAATAAAAACCCATCCTCTGGAGGCAAAATAATACGCTTGGTCCACTAGGGCTTGTTGAGTTCTCGATCCTCCAGTAAAAGCTCCTCCATGGACGAACATGTAGACTGGTCTGTTGTCAGAATCATTGTCCGGTCGATAGACATCCAGCAATAAAGGTTTTGCAATTGTTGTCGGGCTACTGCCATCATGGGTCAGTCCTTCGGCATACACGATGCCTTCCTCTATAATAACAGCATAGGTGCTATCGCAGGTTACCATTGGCGCTGTGTCTGAGGGTTGAACGATTTCGCAGTCATTCAAGAACGTCTTGATATATTCTGATTGGGTCGAATTGATACCATGTCCAGCCATACCATTCAGAAGGACGACTTTATTATCCAAATAAGAGAACTCGTACACACCTGAGTTACCTATAGGCTCGCCATCAGCTAGTTGTGCACCCGCGTAGCCTTGACTTTTGGCTATTTCAAAAATTGATTGTTCAGCAGGAATAAATGAGGTGCCTACAGAACTGCCTCCCTCGTAAGGAATCACGCCATCGTTAATATTGCAAATGGATAAGTATTCTCTATTACTCGTTATGGAATTGACTACATCATAGCCACAAAAATCTGATTGATTATTCGTTTCGCCACTCGGGCTATGAAAATTTCCATCATGAAATTGTGGCTCGGTCAATTGAGAAACAATTGCTACAAACTGGGAAACGTTAGGCATATCATTTTCTATGAACATTCTATTGGTCAATGCAGCACCATTAGAAGAGCCTAATATTTTGATGTTATTGGTATCGACGTTTTTATACTGGATTAGTTTTTCGATGAGCTGATTGACAAATTCCACGTCTGGCGCATCACTTCGCTCACCACAGATGTTCCAGCTTCTCATATAACCAGAAGGTGCCACAACTATATGACAGTCTAGAAGGTTGCCAATGTTATTGCGCATAAATTCACCATTACCTCCATTGCCATGCAAGGCGATACATACGGGATAGACATCTTGTGGCGTTGCTCCATCTGGAACCTTAATGAAGGTCTCATAAGTCCAGCCGTCTGGTTCTTGATCCCAGGACATTTCCATGTTTAGATCGGTGGTGTTTTCTATGTAGTCTTCATTTTGGCCTGATTCTTCAAAACAGAGTTTGTAATCCGAGTCGTGACCATTCGTGATGTCCTCAGCCACCGCATGCAGATCAGTATTAAATCCTGTATCATAATCAAAGGTGCTTAGATCTACATTATAGATACTATTAAGCCATACAAGTCCGCCTGTTTCTCTGATGATGTCCCCTTGATGCCCTTTCTCGTCAACAAATAATGAAGTTGCTTGCGGACCAAATCTTGTTATATTATCCAGTAGTTCATTATTCTCATTCATCTGATCTAATCTCAAAGATGACAGTCCTGTCGGTATGGTGAAAATTCTTGTAGAAGGAAATTCGATACGTAACTGATTGACCATCGAATCATGAACAAGACCATTAATAAAGTAATCATTCAATTCTTCTATTGTTTCAAATCCAAATTCTTCTGCTCGCGTATCCCAATCGGCTGGAAAATCAATTTGCGGTATCGCTATGAATATGGTAATGTCTGGATTACTTTGCAAGGCATAGTCTATCCATGCACGATGCCCCTCAGTTCTATCTTCGGGATCATGTCCAGCAGTCATTCCAAAAAATTCTACGCCGCCTTGATCAAGAGTGGCTTTGATTTGTAGGTGTTCATTACTATTAGAATCATTCCAGAAGTTGATCGGTCTTCCATTGTCTCCACCACGAGTAATTCTTGTACTGTTGTGATTTTCAAATCCAGCTTCCATAGCCAAGTCATCAAGTTTCTCCGCATAGGGTCTGAAAAAACTATTGCCTATGAGTAGCATGTTGTAACCCTCGGTTGTTTCTGTGATGCAGTCATCTGTTTGGGCAACAAGGCTGCTTGATAATAATATGAGTAGTGTTGTAATACTTAGGATATATTTCATAGGATACTAATCTATAAATAAAAAAATGCAAAATAGCGTCTATATAATTTTGTGCTTAAGCATTAAATACCTTTAATAACTCTTTGGCTGCTAATTTGCCCAGTTCATTGGATGCTAGTGGACTAGCTCCTGTTATTAATTTTCTGTCCACACAGACAGTCTTGTCCATCTTAGTATTCATCAAATTAGCTCCGAGTGACTTTAGTTGTTCACTTAAGCCATACGGCATTTTGCCTGGGAGATAGCCGATCATTGGTGTTCGGTTATCTACTGAATCAGGAAAGACAGCTAAGTTGTATCCCTTATAGAGAAATTTTTGGTTGTCCAAAGTTGTAGCCAAGAACGCACCGGGCCCATGGCAGATACTTATCGTAAATAGGTCGTTTTCATGTGCCCACATAAGTATTTTGGCCACGTTCCTATTTTCAGGAATGCCTATCATCGCACCATGTCCACCAGGAATAAATACAGCTGCGTAGTCTTCTATTTTATCAAAGGAATTACTGACAAAATCTGACAAGCTAATCGGCTTTTCAAAGTTTGATTTGTAGTCTTGGTAGATTCCTTTTACATGGTCATCTTTTTGAGGGAAAGCCCACATTTCAAATATGGCTGGCTTGCCCGTAGGTGTGGCAATTTCAAATTCGAAGCCTGCATTTCTTAGATGAAGCATCGGCAATAGGGATTCTACTGGGTGATTCCCCGTAGAGAAGAGTTTACCATTCTTCATCTTAAGGTTCTTCTCTTCTGTGCAGATGACAAGAATCTTATTCTTTTCTCCAGTGTACCTTTTGTAGGAGATGTTTTCAAAATCTGTTTTGGCAGATACCCCTATTTTGAGTGCAAACTTAGATGGACTGTAAGATCCATCTGATTCTAATTTAGGTGCAAGACCTAATAGCTTTTTCAACATTATATATTTGTTTAGATGTTTTTATAATTTGTTCTAAGAGTTTTCATTTGTAATCGGTTTACTTCAGTAATTATCACTCTTCTGTTATGAGTTTATCGATGGAGTAGTATCCTGATAGCACTGCACCAGGTACGCCCATTTGTTTGTATTGGTCATAAATCTCACCTGCAAAGTAGACTTTGTTGTCCAGCGATTGATTAAGTGCCTTAAGGTGTGAATTCTTTTCTAGGGATGCTTGTGTCCATGTTCCTAATGTAAATTTATGGCGTCCCCAATCTTCAAAAATATATTCTCCAGAAAAAGACTTACTCGCTTGCTCATCAAACATTTCATCCAATTCTAGAAGTATATTGTCAATAATTTTTTTCTCGGAGTTAAGGTCATAATATTTCTGTGCTTCATCGCCTCTGCATAGTACGCCGAGCACATTGGTCTGAGCATCTTTCTTGAATGCTATATCATAGTATACTTTTTCGCCACTTTCTACTTCGCAAGTAATTGCATCAGGGTAAAATTTATCCGCAAATTTCAATACTATCTTAAATCCATTATCAAAACTTATGGCATCAATTGCTTTTTTCATTTCAGCATTTAAGTCTGGGGTAAACTTGATAGAGTTTGATTTCAGGACACCAAGTGATACGGTAACCAGTACCTTGTCGGCTACATAGTTTTCATTATTCTCAGTTTTTATAATTATCTTCTTATCAGAATAATCTATTTCGGTGACACGTTGGTTGTACTTGATATTATGCTTGACATATTGTGCAAGATGTTCGTCTACGAAATCATACCATGTAGAATTTTTGAACTTTGATTCCGGCATAAAATTGTAAACGAAATTGTTTAGCCAGGGACGGTTCTCTTTATATTTTTGTCCATCCCAGCTACCTGTATTCTCAAGTCTATAAGACAAAAGTTGTTCATCTATGTCTTCTCCTTTTTTTCCTTTCATGAGATTGAGAACAATAGGATCACTATGTATCCATTCTGCTCCTATATCAATGGGAAAATCTGCAAGTGTTGTGTCCTTTTTTAACCGTCCACCATATCTATCTGAGGCTTCGAGAATAGAATAATCTAGGTTGCTTTGTTCTAATACTTTTGCAGCAGCTAAGCCAGAAGCTCCTGCTCCTATTATGATAATTTTGCCATCATAGTTATATGTTTTATCCAGTGCAGTTTGTGTGGGAAGTTTATCTTTTGCTCTTGCCGCCCACTCAAAGCATCCTGATAAGCAGATGATAGATATTAGTAAGAAAATTACTTTATGCATTTAGGAGTAGGTATTTAATCGTATTCATCTTCTTATTCTTTTTTTTCCAATCATTAGACTGTCATGATTATGTGATGTTTAATTTATACTATTCAACATCAAGATTTTGTCTCTCAACTAAGAAGTCAAAAGTTAATTCGAATAAGCCCTTATCATCTACCACACCATTCCAAGCTCCGTGTCCTGCGGGTTCGCCATTAGGTAATAGAATGGTTGAAAGCATATTGTAAACACCTAAAGAATCATAGATGCTCTGAAGTTCAAGTGCTCCTTCATAAGGTGTAACAGGATCCTGTGCAGTACCATGTGCCATGAATAATTCAGGATCATTGCTGTCATATCGAGCATATTGCTCCAGGTCATAAACCGTTTCGAACACATCCAATTTTATATTGGAACCCCAGAAGTATATCATACTTTTTACATCATAGGTCTCGTCCAGATTTGTGGTGGATAGTGTGGGATCATCGCTACTTGTAATTTCGTCTCTGAAATCTTCCAGATTTGAAATGCCTAAGGCGATGGTCGTAATTGCTCCTGCTGAAGCTCCGCCCACTGTAATATAGTCTGTGTTTATGTTATAGGTTTCCGCGTTAGCTGTGATCCAGCGAAGGGCTGCTTTCGCATCTCGTTGAGCCAGATACATAGCCGTTGCTTGCTTGACTTGGTCTTGGCTCTGTGCTCCTTCCAGGGCATTCGCAATCCATTCTTGTGGGGCCATCCCTTGGTAATACGTTATCAATTCCTCTTGAGTCATTCCTTGTATGACACCCAACTCTTGTGTGGTTCTATAATCTATAGAAACAAAGACCCATCCTCTCGCGGCATAGTAATTTCCCATATCGACAATCTCTGGTTTGTGCTTAATCCCTCCAGTAAATCCGCCACCATGTATAAACATAAATACTGGTCTATTGTCAGAATCATTGTCAGGCAAGTACACATCCAAATATTGAGGAATGGGAAAAGGACTTGTGCTCGTGGCATCATGACCTAATCCATCGGCATAACTGATGTCTTCTTCTATAAGAACTGAGTATGTAGCATCAGCTTGGACTGTAGGTATCCCGGTGTCAGGTGTGATGGGTTCGTCTTCTTTGCAAGCTGCAAATATTATGACTAGTAAAATGATTAGATAAGTTATTTTATTCATACTTCTTTTTTTTTACTTACTAAATAATTATTAGCAGACTATTTGATTTTTGAATTGAGCTGCAAATTCTCTGTATTGCTTTTGAGCATTTTTTATAACTATTTCCTTGTCCATGTTAACGGTCTCTGAGGTATTCATTTCTGTATGATATGCTCTTACATAGACATCACTCCAGATCACAAGTTCCATAATTACTGGAGTCAGATCTATTCCTTTTTCGGTCAGCAAATAGATGTTTTCCTTTTTGTTAGTTGTCAGTTTGTTTTTGGTGATGACTTCTATTGATTCCAAAAACTTCAATCTTGACGAAAGCAGATTAGTCGCCACGCCCTCGTCAGAAGCAACAAACTCCTTGAAAGCCGTCTTCTTATGAAGCAGCATATCCCTTACTATGAGTATGGACCATTTATCTCCGATCAAATCAAGAGCGGAGGCGATCATACAAGTAGATCGAAAATTGACTTCCATAAAAACAAAGATAATACTTTACTTTTTAAAGTAATAAAGTGTAATATTGCTTTAAATATTAAAGTAATAATATTTCATCTATGCTCGCAGGACACTATGCCACAGCACTCGTTGCTTATCAAAAATATCCCAAGGGTACCTTGCTCTATTTCTTATTTGCGTCACAGCTACAGGACTTATTGTGGTTTGCCTTTCATTACTTAGGACTGGAAAAAACAACACCTAATGATGTCTTTGATACTACTGTCAGCAATATGATGGTGAACATGCTCTATAGTCATGACCTAGTCCCTCTTATAGCGTGGCTCATAATCATATTCTTGATAGGTAAATTTTTGTTTAAGGATAATAAGATAGGGCTGGTAGGTACGGCTTTAGTGCTGGGTCATTTTGTTTTGGATTTCTTTTCTGGTCATCCGCACCACATTTTCGGCGTGGATTCTGGTTCTGTAGGATTAGGCAATTATGCAACGAATGTGTATCAAGCTATAGCAATAGAAGCTATCGCCACAGTCGGGATACTTTGGTATTTTTTCAGTCAAGAGAGAAAACATGGAGTACAACGTAGTCCTAAAAACAAAGCAAGTATTATAGGATTATTTGTTTTTGGAATTTTATTTATGCTGTCTATTGCGACGACTTCGTTCAGAGAATTATTTGGTATTCCAGAATTTGATCTTGGCTTTAATACTAGTGTGCCGACCTTAATCTTTACTTATGTAAGTATGATGTTTTATCTCAATCATTTCGTGCCAAAATACAAGTTGAAACCAAAGAATTGAATTCAGTTTGATCAGCATTATTTACTTTACATTTTCGATTTCTTGAATCCTTGATTTCAATTGTCCATTTATAGATTCAAGAGATTCTACTCTTTTTTCGAGCTGATTGATTTTTTCCATTGACTGCTGAAATTCAGTTTCCAATTTCTGAATTCTTGCCTCTTTGTTGGGATTGATATTACATCCAAAGCAGAACATAGATATTGCAATAATTCCAAGTGTTTTTTTCATTGATTTTTTTTAATGGGTTATGAGTTTTATTTCTTGAAGATAATCCAGAAAATGATTTTATAATTTGTTTTGGGTAACTCTCGATCTCAAAAGATCTAATTGATACACCTCCTTGCTCTCTTCGAAAATCTGCTCATTCATAACTTTATAATTCCACTGAGCTGGTAATTCTTGATATCCCTCTAATAATTCCATTAAATATAGCGGTTGCTCCTTTTCTTTTACGAATTTAAGGAATAGGACCATTCCTAAGTTTGGTCCTGTAGCCGATCTGCTTTCTCCACTCGAGTAGTCCCCATCTGGTATTATTGTATCAAGTAGACCTTTATCCTCTATGGGATTTAGATTATTGTAAGACCACCATGACTCTGCGTAAGCACACGAATTGTATTTTATTACATTAGACCCTTCCGTGATTTTTATGTCATACTTGTCTCCAGCGTAACTAACCTCTAATTTCCTTTTGATCTGAAACTTAAATATAAGAACGACATCTAAGAGGAATGAGATTGCTATGATCATAAGCAAGTATTCTTTAATCCAGTCTAGGTTAAGTTGTAACATAAATGTTATCAACCATAAGCCGATGATTACAGCCGTCAGGAGAAAGGGTTTATAATATTTGAAACCTAGTGCAAGGCGGGATTGGAAGATCATGTTTTGCATTTTTTTCTAATGAAAATATGACTATAATATAATATTGATTTCTTACGACGACTATTACAGCTGGATGAATTTCTTCAAATCAACAATTTTTTTGTTTGACATACTCGTGGTTATCATGTTAGGTCCAGAATAATATCGGAACATAACGTTGTTACACACGCTTAGTTTTTCTATGATTTCTTGACTTAGTGTATATGAGATTCTGAAAATACTTCGCTTATGCTGTGTGTAGCCCGTCACTACATCCATACTTGTGGAGTCTATGGTCGTAATATTGCTCGTGCTTTGGGATATTTTGGATGTGTTTTCTCTTTCTTGAGAATCAATATCTATTTGGAAAACTTCTCCGTCGACTATAATATAGATCTGCTTATCTACGACATAGGAATTGGCCTTCATGTTTAGTCGGTCATATACTGTGTATTGTTCTGTCATGTTATTACCGACCACCTTAAGCATTTCTTGATGCAAACTTTGTAGAGGCGATACTTTTTCTTGGGCTCTTTTATATTTGAATGTTTGTTTTATTCTTTTCGTTGACTTTACGATGTCCTGTTGGACTAAGGTCGTTGGATATTGACTTGTACTACATCCGATGAGAAAGAAAAGAACACCGATGAGAAATGGATTGATTCCAACGAGTTTGAGGCATTGTCCAGAATGATTTTTATAGTTCATGATGGGTTGTTTTTTTAGAGTTGTAATATTATATGTGCATTACATTTTTTATCATATTAATGTAAAAGTGTTTTTTGATTTATTTTATTAAAGAAAAGTTATAACCCATGTTAGGGTAGGGTTAATGTCAATTTGTAAGGTAGTCTCTTTGAGATAGATTGGTTTGCTTATTCTATTACACCTTATTACGAACCGAAGTAACTTATAGTTAATGTACACTATGTCATTACAATAGATACTGATTCAATAATTGCAATATTTTTTGCTTGTTACTTAAGATCCCAATAAATATTTGTCAACCCAATATGGGATTTCATTATGATAATATGTGACCTCTTCTCCTTTAAAAACTTCCAATATTAGATTAGGTTTCTCAGTGGAGTTGTCAAAAATAAAAGTGCGATAAGTGCTTTGGACGGCTTCTTTCAGATTTGACAGTGAGTTATAATATCTACTTTTTATTTTCTTAGTTGCGACTGGATGACCTCCTAGTTTTACCCTTTGGTGTACTCGTTCAATATTGATTACTGGGGATTCCGTTGAGATGTAATACAGATAGTTCTTATACCCAGACTTTTGGGCTGATCTGAAGAAATCAATTTTGGACTTATGTGACATAACGGTCTCATAGGCAAATTTTTTTCCCAAACGTAGTAATTCATTTCTTAGAATATCAGCTAAGAAAGCCGCCTCATACGAATGAGAGTTTTTGTCAGGATTGACTATAGAATTATTTTCGTAGTACAGATCTATTTTATAACCCTCTTTTTTGGCTTTAGTTATTATAGAATGATTTTGGATTGCTAGTTCAAATCGTTCCGCTGTAAGGTCATATATAGAGTAGTCGGATAGATTTATTTTCTGAGTTGATTTAAGCAGCTTTTCTATTTCATCTGCATTTATGTAGTACCCAATATCAAATTTGGAATCTATCTGACTAAGAATTGTGGACTTACCAGAGCCATTAGGACCTCCAAATACTCTGAGTCTTCTATTTCTTAGATAGTCTTGTTTTGGCACCTACTTTGACTTTTCTTCGATGATTTTTTATAGAGCCTACAACGGCTCTTCTTCCTTTTGGACTTACTTTAACGATTTTATTACCCTCCACAAAGGTCACAGCAACGGATTTTCTATAAGAAGTTGCAATTGCCTTTTTCATCGAAGATTTAACCACCTTTTCTATTTCTATATGATGCTTTCTGGTATCTTCTAAGTATGCTAAATATTTCTTTTTGATAGCCATATAGTAAAACTAACAATTTTAATTTGATTTAAGTTTCTTGGATAGTTGTACAGAACATTCTGTTGTAAACGTATGTTGAATTGAAGGTTAATAAAATTTTAATAAGTCGTTATATGGTGTAAACGAATTTGGTAAACTGTAAAGGTTATTTGTCTGACATTTTTCTTCCCATTCCTTTGATAAGTTCTAAAACAGCTTGAAATATCTTATTAAACTTTCTATGGTAGTAAACATGACCTTTTATCTAGAACTCCGTTTTACGAAGTCAATGCAGTTTTCTTTTTTTCTTAATCTTATTTACATGAATAATAGTACTTACAGTGTTCCAATTAATGGACTCGAGAAATGAATCAAATGATATTTCCTCGTCAAGCCAATGTAAAAGAGAATCTATCCAATTGTAATATAACCAACCCCATTTTGTGAAAAGAGGAAGCGTTTTAAACTTTACACTTATTTCAAATCTTATTTTGTACGAAAGAATCTTTTTTGCTTTTTTTATTCCGAAGTAGTGTTGCAAAACTTCACTATAAATATCATATCCTCCATCTCCATCAAAAACGGTCTTGATTTTAAGTTCGAACCTTGGCGTTGTAATTATTAGTCTTTCCCTAACTACTTTTATTGTACTTTTTTTTGGTAGAGAAAGTTCGAACTTCTCGTACAATAGCCCGTCTTCATAAGCACCATCTACCGATTCGTCGTCTTCGTCATTAAAAAATTTGGGTCTTAGAGACATAGGCTTTGAAAAAAGTTCCAAAAATTCATTCTTGAATAATATTTCTGGAATATTTTCTCTGGTAAGATTTAAAAGTTTTTCTTCATCAAGATTTTTATTTACAAAGTAATCGGATAAATGGACCGATATTTTATTTATTAAAAAATATTGAACTGCGTTTACTACCAAGTTGTACCCATAGTGATCGTCTTTTCTTTTTTGTAAGATTCCGTTATTGAATGAGATATTTTCCTTTTCCCACTTTCTTTTTATAGCAGAATTCTCGTTGAATAAACAATCGAAATAATCATATATAGCACTTCCAAAACTATATGGATAGGTGTCGATAGTTCTCGAATCTTTCTCTCTATAAAAGATTATTCCTTCAATATCCTTTTTTAGTACTCGATATGCTAACAGTCCTTTTGCTATAAACATTACCACTATTGCTGTTATTAGCGCTCCAAGTAGAATTGAATAGAAGGGATTTATTTCGTAATACTCAATTATACCATTAGCAAAAATTTCTAATCCAATTCCTAAACCAACAATGACCACTAGGAATTCAATAAAGTATTTTCTCTCTTGGAAGACTTTAGATAAATGATTTGGATTTTTCATGATTTTTGCTGATTGTCGAATTTACTATTTTCTTCTAATAGTATAGTAGCAAGGCATAGCGGCTCATTATCATCACCCACCCATCACCTTCTGAAAAACATGCCCATGACCCATTGCAGAAACAGTCAGCAATCCTGCGAACATCGCCGAACCCACACCGCAGGTGGTGATGTCCTGGCCCGTGAGATAATAGTTTTTGATGGAGGTGCGGGGCTGTAGGGCTTTCTGACGGAATCGGGATGGGCTGTGGTCGAGACCATATAATTCGCCGTGCTCATAATTCATAAAATGTCGGGTGGTGAGCGGGGAGGATAACTCGGCATGATCGACTTTTCCTTTGGTGGATGGGACTTGCTTATATAGTACCTGTAGGAGGCGATCGGTTAGTTTTTCTTTGAGGCGGTCGTAGTCGTCGCCGCGGTTCATCCATCGGCTGCCTTCCCATGCGCGGAAAGGACCATAGGGTAGTAGCGTGATGATGTCGATGGTGCTTTTGCCAGGATAGCGGTTGCTCCAGTCGGGGTCTTTAGCCGAAGGAAACGAGATGTATACGAGCGGAAACTCTTCTTCTATATTCTCGATGTATCGGTCGACGCAGGTATCGTGATCGGCATCACCGGGGTATATCCAGTGGTTGGCTTTGGGGAGGTTAAGCTCTTGTGGGGAGGCATCGAGGCCGACATAGAGACAGCCGTGTGCAACCGATGGGTTCACTTTGGATAGACTATTGACCAACTGCTCTTTGGACTTATGATTGTCGGGGACGAATTTTTGGAAAGAATTATAGATGCCCGCACCACTGATAATGTTGTCCGCCATATACTGCTGACCCTGAGCCATCTCCACACCGATGGCTTTGTTATTATGGATGAGCAGTTGTTTGACTTCGGCGCTGATAAGGATGGTGCCGCCCGCTTGCTCTATGACCTTGTCCATACACTCGACGATCCGACTCGATCCGCCGATAGGGAAGTATCCGCCAGCAAAATAATGTTTAGCCACAGTGGCGTGCATGTAGAAGCTACTCTTTTTGGGTGGCAAGCCGTAGTCACCGTACTGACCGCAGAGGACTTTGATAAGTAGTTCGTTATCGGTGATAGATCGCAGCACTTCGTAAGTGGTCTTATCCGAGTAGGCGTAAAAGTTTCTGTTGGCTACACCATTGAGTAGGGTATTGACCATTTTGGGCATCGCCTTACTCATGAAAAATCGTCTACTCGCTTTGTTAGCACGAAAAACGGCATCGATGTATGCGTCGATGGCTTTTTCTTCACCAGGAAAGTAAGACTTCATCCGATCGGTCCAGTTACCGACCCCTTTGACATAATCAAAAACCTGATCCCCGACAAATATACGGTCATACACCTCCCCCATATCCGCCCAATGCAACTTGCCATCCGTGATATAATCGAATAGCTTTTTCATGACACTATGAGGGCGACCGACATCACCGATATAGTGGATACCAACATCCCATTCATACCCCTTCCGCTTAAACACATGCGTGAATCCCCCAGCCGTATAATGCCGCTCCAGCACGAGTACCTTTTGGCCTTCTTTGCTCAGTAGCGCGGCAGCCGTCAGGCTACCTATGCCAGATCCGATGATAATAGTGTCGTACTTTTCTTGAAGGGTCGGTTTTTTCTTTAGAGATTGGATCACGCGTCTTTATTTTTTAGATGGGTTAAGTTACGAGAATGTTGGTTAGTGGTGGGGATAATTACTAATGTATTGTGACTATGCGTGTTTTGCTATTTGATTATTGTGGATATTATAATCTAATGGAATCGTTATATTGCGAAGTAGGGTGGGTAATGATGATAGTTGAGGGTATGTGATATAGTCGGTTCGAGACCGATCTTCCACCCTTTAACGTTAGATTTGGAGTGTGTTTTGCGGATAATAAAATGACACAAGCGGAGGATATTAACTTATGAAAGAAATATCAAGAGCGATAGAGCTAAAGAAAGAACTGGATGCATTGCGGCCCATTAGCAAGGAGAATGAGCTACGGATTATGCAAAAGTTCAGGTTGGACTGGAATTATCATTCTAACAGTATAGAGGGTAATTCTTTGAATTATGGGGAGACCAAGGCACTTATACTTTTTGGGATTACGGCGCAGGGCAAGCCGCTCAAAGATCATTTTGAAGTGCGCGGTCACGATGAGGCGATCAAATGGGTACTCGACATTGTCAAAGAAGAACGACCCCTCAGTGAGAATTTCATCAGAGAACTACATAAGCTAATCCTCAAAGAACCCTATAAGGTCGATGCCATAACCCCCGATGGAGAACCCACTAAAAAAACTGTCCACATCGGTGAATACAAAAAAACACCCAATCACGTAAAGACCGAAACAGGCGAAATATTCCGATTCGCCACACCAGAAGAGACGCCCATCATGATGGCAGAACTTATCGACTGGTACAGAAAAAAAGAGGAGAACCCAGAAACCAATCCCATCTTACTGGCTGCAAAATTTCATTATTACTTTATAAGGATACATCCTTTCGATGATGGTAATGGACGCACCGTCAGGATACTCATGAATTTTATCCTACTCAAACACGGATACCCACCTGTCGTCATAAAGACGAGCGACAAGGCGCAGTATTTCTCAGTCTTGCAGCAAGCCGATGCGGGGGATATGGAGCCTTTCTTTGATTATATAGCAAAGAACCTCATAGAATCGCTGGCTATTATGGTTAAGGGGGCGAGGGGTGAAAGTATAGAGGAAGATGATGATATAGATAAGGAGGTGGCGTTGCTGGAGAGGAGGTTGCAAGAAGTTGGTGGCAAAGTAAAAAAGTTTAAAAGTTCAGAGTCTTTAGTAGAATCACTGGACTTAGTAATTGCGCCACTAGTGAATCGCTTTATTGAAAAATGTGGTTTGTTCGATAAATTTTATTATCAATCAAAACTAATAGGCGGAATCAATAGGGGAAATATTTTTTTTAATGATATATCTTTTACGAACAAAGATTCAATTCTTGACGAGATCGAAAACCAGCTTGAGAAAGAGATTGGTATAATGAATCTGTTTATTAATTATCAATACTTAAGGTTTAAGCGAATTGGTTTTGGTGAGCACGATTTTAAATGTTCTTTAGTCTTTTTATTCGACGAGGATGAATATTTTATTAAAAATGGAAATACAAAGAGGTCATATCAAAAGCGATACGGCGAATCAATAACCGACGAAGAAATCCAAGAAATCGTCAGAGCAGAAGTTAACGCCCATAAAGACATGATAGATAAGCTCATCAAAGAGAAAAACAAATCCTCTTAACCATATCCCTACCTTCTTCTCCGACGTCTTCTATTATCAGATTCTTTGAGTCCATATTTAAGCATTATGGATGCAGATAGGTGGACAGTAGAGTTGCTGGTTAATTTTGTTTTTTCTAGAAAATCGGGTGCAAAATTGGGATTGTCATTTTGATAATTTCTGATATTACCTATTCTGAAAAATGGAGAAACATTGAAGTCGATAAAAGTTTTTCTTCCCATTTTGATACTGGTGGAAAGATTTAGACCCGTATTAATGAGGGCTAAGACACCGCTAATTCCATTTCTTCGGTTATCATATTCTGTGATTTGATGTATGAAATATGGTTCTATAAATGCACCCAAGCCAAACTCCATACCCTTTTTTATATTACCTGCATATTTTCCTACATCATATCGTAGTGCGATTGATAGATTTTTGACTTTTTGGGATAGTCTATATTCGGTATATTTACTCGGGTCATCTATGTTTTGCCTTCTCACCACGTTTTCGACATTAGACTCTGACATAAATAGAGTGGGAATCGAAATGGTCTGATATATATTCTTTTCGTTCACAAATTGAATTCCGAACCCAGCGGATATACTACGTGATGGAAGACTAATAAGGTAAGCCTCTGCAAGTATTAGACTATCTTCCTCGACTTCAAAGGTGCCAGAATTAGATGTAAGAAAAGTCAGATTATAATCTTCTCGACTTATTTTATATGCGTAGTTCCACCCAAATTCCTCCTCAAAAGAATTATAACTTATCTGTGAGATGATATTGACTCTTTTTTCTTTGAGGTCTTTTTTTCTGGATTGAGAGAAAGAAGTCAGATAGGATAGTGTCAGTAATATGAGTGCTGTTGATTTCTTCATGGAAGTTTTTTTTGTCTAATATACTTCTTATCAGATATAACCATTAATTTATAAGGGCTATTAAGTTGATTTTCTTACTTACGAGAAATCTGTTAGTTCTGGGGTCTTTGCCCTGTACTTTCTGTTCGTTCTTTTCATCTCGACCTTGTGGAGAGATCCTCAGATTATGATTTTATACTCTGAAGATTTTTCGGCAAGCTCAAAATGAAAAAAGGAAATGAATGCTCACTACTTCGGTGCATTGGATACGACTTGGCTCGGTTTCTTTTTTACTATTGCAAATGGGTTTTTCATCTCGACCTTGTGGAGAGATCTTCAGGTTTCGATTTTTGTGCTCTGAAGATTTTTCGACAGGCTCAAAATGAAAAAAGGAAATGAATGCTCACTACTTCGGTGCATTGGATACGACTTGGCTGAGCTTCTTTTTTACTATTGTAAATATGTTTTTCATCTCGACCTGGTGTAGAGATCCTCAGGTTGCGATTTTTGTGCTCTGAAGATTTTTCGGCAGGCTCAAAATGAAAAAAAGGAAAAGAACTCTCCCTACTGCGTTGTATTGGATACGACTTAGCTCGGTTTCTTTTTTACTACTGTAAATGGGTTTTTCATCTCGACCTGGTGTAGAGATCTTCAGGTTACGATTTTTGCACTCTGAAGATTTTTCGGCAAGCTCAAAATGAAAAAGGAATGTATAAAATAGCGAGCGGCCTGTCAAAAATAATTTTTCTATTCAGACACTCTTCTTAGTGTATAATAGGTGCTAACCTTTCATAAAAAATCACCTCCTCAAAGATTCCTTCAAAACATAAAAATCACAACAAAGCTCTTTTTCGAAATCCATCTCAAAAATGGGCTTAAAATTCTTTCCGTGTCTATATTCTTTTTTGAAAGTGGGCCAACAATCGGGATAGATGATAAGAGCAACTAAGACTGATCCCAAAACAGACAAAGACCTTTTGCCATTACCTAACAAAAAGAAAAACAGTCGCGCCTCGTTGATCAATCCAATGCTATAACCTGAGATCAAGTGATAGACATTATGACTCTCGTATAGAGCTTGTATGGACAAATTGTTTGTGCTAAGAAATTGATACAAGTGGTGGCCCAAACAATGAGCTGGAAAATTAGATAATTCCTTTTCTGTTACTTTCCAAGGGACTCTATGCTTGTGCAATAATTTGACATAGGGAAGTTTGATAAGTTCGACGATGGAGCTAAGGCAAACTTCTCTGAGTTTATTGAGTTGTGCGATGGACATATTTTGTGCTTATATGTTTTGCAAATCTCTGTATCTAAGCTCTTACAAAATGTCCATTTGAGCATTCGCTCGTATCGCCTTATTATTTGAATAGTATCTGAGAGTATTCGTTTTTGGAAAAAAAAGAATGTAAAAAAAAAGGCCCATCCAGCGTAACACAGGAAAGGCCAACAATTATCGGAAAATATAAAAGACCAAATCTGGCTCATATAAGAGAACACAAGGGATGGCCTATAACGAATTTATTTACGCATCGGTCGGAAACTTGAGTGTATATCCTGTGCCACAAAACTAAATCCCAAATCCTCACCACCATCTATGATCACATCAAATCCCTGCAGATCATCACTGGAAAACAGATCAAGTGGATTATTGATTAGTGTTGCCCAGTCTTTGGTACTGCTTACTCTCGCGCCGCCATCTTCCCATGGTCCTTGGATCTGGAGAAAGGATGGCCACACGTACACTATAACTCCTATCCCGGCCTCTATGGTCAAGTGAAGAGCCAGCGCAATGCTTGGCCCAAAAGTCGTATCAAATCCACGACGCAAGCCGATAGAGACACCTAGACTACCGCCTTCTTGCAATCCTACAGACAGCCCTACTGACTCATAAGCAGCAAACCTAGATTGCTCAATGGAATAGACACCGCCTACAGAGGCAGATGCACCGCCTACTAACGACACGTCAGCCGCCATACCAAAGACTAATGTCAGATCCTGAGCCTCTAGCCACTCTACGCCATTGGATACATATCGGTATAGTCCTTGGAGAGCCGAGGGTAGATCTGGTTTCTCTTCTCGTGGTTTTTGGCCTGGTCCCAGCAATGTCCTGTTAGTGGTCATGGCTACCTCTCCATAGTTAGGGCTGTGTACCGAGGTCATCATGTCACCCCAGTGCTTATTCCAATCTGCCCTGTGATTATTTTTAGCGTTATGAGCGTTGTTATATATTTTTTTGACAGTGTCATGATGGGGCACCATAAGATTTTCTGCTAATTGTTTCCAGAGATCATCAGAGAGGCTTCCCATGTCCTGCCATAGTTGATTAAGGTCATCTTTATCTTCTTGTATATCTGCAGAAAGTGCAGAGTAATGTCCCTGAAACAGATCTAATCCCGTCTGTCCTAGATCCATACCTAACTTAGAGACATCCTGACCTATTTTTTGTACATCGTCAGAGAGTGCTTTGCCCATAGAAGTGCCTTCGTCAAATACGTGCTTGGCGTGCTGATATATTGATGTACCAGTATGCTTGATTTTCTTCCATACACACCAGGGTCGGGCATACTAAAATCTAAGCTATCCATAAACTGGTTCCTTTGTGTAGCGACTTGATGAGGACTGATAGGTGCACCCATCGTATCGTGCAAGGGCATACAAAATTGAGTAAGTTTTCGTTTGTCTTCATCTGAAATTCCGAACATCTCTCTCATTGTATGAGGTGAAAGAGGTTTAAGACCTTCGCCGGGATCAATAAAATGATTTTCAGGGACTTTTGGAGTAGACATAAATTAATTTTTTGAGGGTTAAGTAAAATATTTATGAATAATATAAAACGGTAAGGGTATTATGGCAAAGAGGAAAGTAGCTTAGACTAATAATGATATGTGCTATCTGATTATCCCATCAGACATATAAATACAGGGCGCATGATATCGTAGATTGTTTTTCTGTAAAAGTTTTGATGCGCGCCATTATTTTATATCACCTAGGTCTACAGGAAGTAATATACATATTTCCAAGCTCTGCTCTAACGCAGTCTTATCACATCTGTCACAGTCGTGACACCATTATTATCAGCTCTCAGATATTGCGCGTATAATTGCCAGACACCATTTTGTCTGACGCCGATGACATTGGCAGATTTTTCTGGATCATAGGTGTTATAGTCGTCATCGCTGAGCTTGTAGTTTTGCTTATTGATATTGACGCGATCACCTAGGGCTTGTCTTTGAGCGTTGGGATCGGTTTCTCCATTAGGTCCCAAAATATTGACATGGAGTACGCGGCAATTTCCTCCGACCATCTGGCTACCCATTGCACAACCTGTTAGCCTACCTGTAAACATAAGATCAGGGTCCTGAGCGGCCACACGGAGGTCTACATAATAGCTGGCATCCTGACCCCAAGGCAAATAATAAGCCTGAAACTGATTACCTCCTACCAATGAGGCCGACTCAAAACCTGCCGCCGTGTCATAAGGGGATTGTACAAGACTAAGATTTTGGATGGCGATGCCGGGTTGTGCAGCACCCATCGGCGTGAAGATGATATTACTAAGTAAGAAGTTACTCGGATTGGCTCTTAGAGTGTTAAGGTCATTGACGTTAAGCATGGGCTGTGTTGTTTAGTGGTAGAATGTTATGAGCTTCGGCTTATTATTCACTTTGTAAAGTTTGAAAACGGAGACCAATATTTTGACAGTACAATTACCTGATTACAAAAACAGGTAAAAACACCTGTTTTGTCAGTGACATCGGATTTTAACATAAGACGCATATAGTACAGTTCTTTATTTGTGAGGATATTCTGTATATTTAGTGAGACGATTTTTAACCCGATCGTTCTTATAACCCTTTTTTATTTAATAACAATCTAAAATCAAAAAACCAATGTCTAATCACGACAGTATCGGTGGGCATAGCCCCATCAAAGTAAGTTACAGAAACAACAACATTATTACTCCTCAGGCGGTACCCCCTTTGCCAGGGTCTAACGCGCCAGTCGATCCCTCTGATCGGCAATTGCTCATAGAAGGTCAGGGCACGCTCATGTTTAGTATTCCAGATACGAGTCAGAAGGAGGTCGTCATCACCTTCTCCACAGTACACCCACTCCAGGACGCCCATGGGCAAAAGGACAATCAGGTCAGACTCGTCATCAATCAGGAAGGCGCTAATTTCCAATACAAAAAAGATGGCTCTAATGAGTGGCAAGAATTCAAACTAAAAAATGATGACACTGAGCCCAAAATCATCCAGCCTAATGATGGATATGAGGCGTCCATAGATCGCGACAAAGACTGCCTCTACTGGGTCAGCATCGACAGTCTCAATAAAAGACTACGATATGGCAAAGGCGAAATGCGACTCAGCACCAGGTTATTGGACTACAAATATGATCTGCCTCTGACGCTCTTTAGGAAAGACGACAAAAATTTTAAGCAGGATTATAATTTTATTAATGATCTGAAATCCTTCGAAATATCTGAGGGTATCAATATTAATACACAGTGGAAAGATCCGATTATAACGGAGCCACCTGTCCTGGTGGTGAGGCCATCGACATTCACGATGGAGGCCGCCGCGATGGGATCTGAGACGACCGTGACCAGCTTATCTAAGGAGTGTCAAGTACTCTATGGTAACGTCGCCGATTTCCAACTTAATACACCTGATTTTCCTGACTTTGAGCAGGCTATAGAATATAGTCTGAGGACGCCCGGATGTATCGGTCACGAGATACTCACCGTCAAAAGGAGAATCAGCGAATTCCCCGATACGGGAGAGTACAAAGAGTTATACCTGCGTATTACGCTGGGTTACTCACAAGGAGAGTCTCCTGGCATACCGTACGTGATGGAAATATGGCCTGCGGGCTGCGCCTCGCCCGTACATAACCACGGACACACTCACGCCATCATCAAAGTACTCCGTGGAAAAATCGACGTGGACCTCTACAGACAGTTACCACTAGAGCATGACGAAGACAAACCACTCAAAAGTGCCACCTTCAATGCGGATGAGGTCACCTACCTTATGCCACAGGTCAATCAGTTTCATAGATTAAAAAATAATAAGGAACATTCTGATACGTGTATCACCATACAGTGTTACTCTTATTCTCAGAATGATGACGATCACTATGCTTACTTTGATTATGTGGATCACAATCATGTTGATCATTTTGATCCGATATCAGATTATCATTTCTTAGACTTCAAAGCCAAGGTCAAAAAAGAATGGGATGCCTATCTCAGAGAAAGATTCTGGATGAAAGACTAAAGTGTGCGTCATTATATTTTGATAAAGGTGGATCGACTTTGTTGATCTGCCTTTTTTTGTTTGGGTGGGTAATAATGAGCTATTCTATTTCTTCGATGTTGTATATGATTTTCTTTCCTTTTTCTTTGCCAATTCTCACCATCTCATCAGCGCCACTTGACGCTCCTCCGATTCTGAAAACGATATCACATTTGCTAATTAGTCTAATAGCAACTGGATGAAATAATTCGTTCCAAATCGAATCTCCCATTTCTTTTGACCCAGCGGTTTCTATCAAAGGCAAAGCAAACCACTCTCCCAATACAGGGAGATGTCCAAATCTTATAAAGTTTCAACGACATCTCATTCATCGCATCTACATTCTTTTGTATCAATGCAGGATCATCATTTGTTCCAGAACGATATGGTCCTGCCACCAAAATCATCAAAGGTTTGTTTTCTTTCATGTTGGGTTATGGGTTTTTGTGTGTTGTAATGGCAATAGGGATTGGGGCGTATTTATTTTTCTTTATTATAGTTTCTGCTTTTAATAGAATCTATTGTTGGGCAGAATATATTTTTGCAATACCCTTTTTTGCTGTTGTATGTAAGTGCTTTAAAAACCCCATTAAGTAATCTTGATTCTTGGCATATGCCGTATAATGCCAAGGATTCATTATAGTTGATCTAAGAATAAATAATCCATATTTTTTATAATTAGATCTGGTTATTTTCAGATTGTCGTAAAGTAATTCCTTGATTGAATTGTACTTATACTGTTCATACTCAAGTTCTGTTTTCGATATAAAATATTGTTGTGAGTAAATCCGTTTTTCTTTATCTTCAGAAGAAATAGAAAGTTCTTTATGAATAAACTTATTTAGCGCATTAAGTTTTTTTAGCGACGTTTTACTTCGTGTGAATACATTGTTATCGCTCCAAACATATGGAAGGGCAATGAAGCAAACTAAATTTGAATCTGGTTGGAATAAAGGTTCGAAACTAAAAGATAATCCTTCATAATTATTGTCTCCAGACACTTCTTTTTCAATTTCCTTAAAGTATTTTTTATGTTGAGAGAGATACAAGTAGAATTTTTGACTATTAAGCAAAGTAGTTCGAATTATCTTACCGTGCCCCTTGTTATTTAATGGTATAGTTTTATGTGCTAAGTATGTAGCAGCTGCAGCAGCACCAGGTTTTGAGCCTTCTAGGATATAAGGTCCAATAGCTTTTATTTCGAGCGGCTTGTCAATATCTTTCATACCGCCTTTATCATCAGAAATATACTGAGCCTTTTGAGTCAGTAGCTCCGTTACAAGTCCATTTTTAAAGCAAATTACTCCAGCTGGATATGGAATATATCCAAGTTTGTGAGGATCAATCGTAATTGAGTCTGATTCTTTCATGGCAAGTAAGGAGTAAAATAAATCTGGATTTCGCCAATCAGCTTTCATTGTTTTATCATAAAACTTGAAATCCTCTTCTATTTGAGTTTCATTTTGATAGCTTTCAAAAATCTCAGAATAGGCTTTCGATGAATAATTTAGTGATAGACTTTTAGTTTTAATTATTGATCTAAAGTAACCGCCCCAAGCTGCATCTATATGAAACCAAAAACTTTGATTTTTCTTACTTAGTTCCAGCTCTTTTCTAAATTCTTGAATTTTATGAATAGGATCGATTGCGCCTTCTTCGGTTGTGCCTACAATTCCGACCACTCCTAATGGTATTTCATTTTCTTTTAAGTTTTTCAATTTTCCTTTTAAACTATCTATATTGATTCGGAATCTTGAGTCTACTGGGATCAATTCTAATGAGTCTTCCCCTATTCCTAGAACTCCACAAATTTTTTCGAAGCAATAATGTGCAGATTCTGAAACAAATATTTTGTGTTCTATTCCTAATTCTGAAATAAGTTTTGCGTAAGATTTTTTCTTGACATTATACTTGCTATTCTTTAAATGTTTGTTTATCTCCTCTACTATCGATTTATCAATTTTTAAATCTTTTATTAGAAATTGTGCCAATTTTCGCGGCATGAAAATGGCCTCATTTGGTCTTAATTTTAAAAGTGAAATTTTGTCTAAAGAAGAAATATCTGCTCTTTTACCATTAGGGGTTTTAATTTGAAACTTATATTTATTTAGAACACAAAATTCTTGAATGGCCAATGGAATAAATTGAGATATTCTTGAAACCCACATAGCTTCCAAGTTTGCAATTGTACCACCTGATGTAATATGAGACCAAGAATTTTCTGGTATATAGCCTAACATCTCGCTAATCATTTTGCCCGCTTCAAGCTCTAATTTTACTGTAATTGGAGCCGCTTCTTCTGTTACGTTATTTGGATTGTAAAGCATTCCCGCAAAATAACCTGCTACAGAAGGTAAAGATTGCTCTGATAACATATGAGCTATATATCTGGGGGAATGAAAAGGGTAATGATTCTTTAGTTGGTTTAATAACTTGTCAATTTCAGTATTTAATTTGTCAAACCAAATTTCATGATCTCGTCGTTTAGTTCTGTCAACTATTATATTGTCTTCAGAAAAATAGTTTCTTCTCCAATGAATATAATCCTGAAATATGTAATCTAAAATTCCAGTCCATGTATCAGCATGTTCAGCTTTGGGTCCTAAGAACCATGAAGCTAAAGGTTTGTCGTTTAATATCTTTTTCATAATTCTATATATTCTGCCTATTGGTCAGGCCAAACTGCTTAGCCAACTTTTGCTGACCATGAACATTTTAGTCATAGATTTTAATTCTTTATCATTTTTTCAACTTGTTTTAACTCGGTTTCTAAATTCTTAAGAAAGATTTTTTGAAACTTTATTAGATCTCCTGTTTCTAATTCAGATAAGGACTTTTTTCCAGTATATTTTTGATATATGGAGCTGATTGTTTTCTGCTTCTTTTCAATCTTATTATCAGTTCCATGTTCAATGTCATGAAAATAATCAGTTCTTAAATGCTTGATATCAAAATAGATGGAATCATCTAATAGTAAGTCCGTAGGAATTCTTTTTAATGCTCCTGAACCTTCATAAATAATCTTATAGAGACTATCAATAAAGGACTTGAATTCTAATTCATTACTGGTTGGCTTATTGATGGAAACAGAACTTTTGAAATTCTCATTTGTAGGTTTGAACAAGTCAATACCTTCTTTTCCTTTATAAATGTCATTAATTCGTCCTACTAAAATTAAACATTGATTTGTGATAGTGGATATAGTCTCTTTTCTTCTATGATTTATTAATTCCCGTTCAGAATCTTGTAACTCAAAGTATTTTTGAAGTTCCGGATATCTGGTTATTAACTTAGTTCTTATGATAGATAACCGTTTTCTTAAAGATGTGCTACTATCAGCCCCTTGTGTAACATTGGATTGATATAAAATAAATTCAGGTTGTTTAGATTTTGCTCCTTTTTCAATTTCGATTCGTAGCTCGTTTAAAAAATCCATATAAAATTTACCTATTTTTTCCGCATTTGTTGCTGTTAATTCAAATCCGTTTTTATTCATATTAGCAACAAGAGCAAAAATTGTTGTTACAGATGCTCGATTTCTAATAAGTTTAAAGTCTTGATCAATTGATGAATCCAAAAAAGAAATTATATTTTTTATTCGTTTTCCGTTTTCAGAATTATCATTGAAATTGACATGAGATGAGAATAAATTATTAATGTCTTTAAATTTCAAATTGTCTATTCCTTTAATTCCAAGAATGCAGATTTGCCCTGCAATACTTAAATGTGAATGTCGAGTATCACGAATTGAGATTGTTGATTTAAAGAAATTGGATTTGGTAAGTTCTTTTGCGAAGTCCCTAAGTTTACCATGAATAGCATTTAATTTTTCTCCTGAATTTAGAGGCTTACCAAGTTGAAGTCGAGCAAATAGCTCCTTTAATTCTTCACTGTTGGCATTTTCAATTAATACAAAGTCTATTTCATAATCATCAAAAATATCTTTGATTTTATCTGGTAGTTCTTCATAAGTTAATCCTCCATACTCTTTTGAAAATTCTTCATAGAGTTCTAATTCATTATCATAGAAGTCATAAATAGCTGTTAATCTTTGTTGACCATCTACAACTTCGAAATTTTCTTCATCAATAACATGAATGTAGATTTTGGGTATATCCCATTTTTTTAGAATTGTATCTAAGAGCTTTTGTTTATCCTCTTTTTTCCAAACTTCATCTCTTTGATAATCTGGTTGTAAGTCGTATCTATTTCTTCTTTTATAAAGTTTATCAAGAGGTCTTTTATCTTTTAATATTCGCATTTTTAGTTTTTTAATGTTGTCCTTAACTAGTTCATTTCACACCTTTTTCCAAACGGAATATCTATTTTCCTTAGACGCACAAATAAAACTTCTTGTGTTCCGTACAAAGGAGAATACACCCATTTCTATAATATAATTAAGCTAATCCCTTTACTTGGTAATATTCCTTGAGATAAGTCTGAGACATAAAATCTAAATTCTCGCTTACGGGAATGGGCGAGATGATACTATTCATAAGAAGTTGGTTTTTATTGCGTCCCAGCAATACAATAATAACAAAAATCTATTACTACACCTACGATCCTCCACACAATAAGAATAAGAGAAATTCCCCCTCCCACGCAGCATTTCCCGCTCTCAGAGAGTATTATATAGAGGTGTCATCGTCTGTCAAGGACCTCAGTGACTAGGTCCGCAAGTAATGTAATGTCTATGATATATGACGATAACATATAATACTTTTCAGTTATATTTGTATTTTAATAATATGAATCGGTCAGTCCCCGATTATGACATCCTTGATTTGGTTCCGAGATCAGAATAAAAAGGAAGGATTGTTAGTTTGATAGTAGAGTTAGATAATAATCACTAAGGGATAGATCAAAATAAAGAGACTTGGATAACCAGAAGTATACACACACGACTGATAAGCTCAGATATATTAGGACTTCGATAGGTATTGTACTCATCCTCTTAGGCAGTCTATGCGATGTCATATCTCAGACAGGACCAGATTGCGAAATGCTGGGTATAGATGACCCAATTGGTTTTAATCTGACGCTGACCTCTGGTACGGCCACAGTGCCAGGAGAACAATTCTGTGTAGAATTCAATACCGAAAACTTTAATTTCGTCAGTTCTTTCCAGTTTACCTTTAACTGGGATCCGACGATATTCAGCTATTTGGGAGCATTCCAAAATATGGGGGCACTTATAGGCCCTGTGCAATTTAACGAAACAAGGACACAAGAGGGTCTACTGCCCATCATCTGGACTAATGCCAATGCCGACGGACAAACACTTGCTGATGGTCGCGCGGTTTTCCAGATTTGCTTTGAGGTCATCGGTGACCCCGATGATTGTGTCAAACTAAATTTCAATAATGATCTGGCACCTTTTTTACCAGACATCGAGGTGGGACATAACACACCTGACGGTACATGTCAGTATGATATCATCAATCTAGATGGCAGTCCTGATTCTACCTGCGTAGAAATAGCCTGTACGCAGGTCACTATTATAGATCAGGGTGTATGTAATAGTACACCAGGAGCCGCTGGAGGGACGGTCTTTTTCTCTCTGTGCGGTGGGACTGCGCCTTATAATTATAATTTTAGCAGAGCGGGGACGGTTATCACATCAGGGACCATCACAGAGGATTATATGGAAGAATCCCTGACTAATATACCCACAGGAACTTACATGGTGGATATCACAGATGCCGATGGTAATATGACCTCATCGACGTTTGAGATTTTTTCGTCCACGGCTATTTCTATCATTGATACGACGCTGACTTTGCCCAACTGCGCTGGCGCATCTAACGGGGTCTTGATTATAGATGGTATAGAGGGAGGCACGCCCGATTACACCGTCCAATTTTCCAATGGTATAACCAGACAAAATATACAAGAAGGAGAATCTGTCACTTTTGATAGATTAGGTAATGGTGATTATACAGTGACCATCACCGACCAGACGGGATGTCAGGAGATCGTGCCACTATCTATAGATCTTACGGATATAGAAGTGGATATAGAAGTTATTCCAGCCTCTTGCCCTTGCGCTAATGACGGTTACGTCCGCGTGGTGCCACGAGGTGGGACACCCTTCGCAGGTGGAGAATATCTGATCAATAATATCTTGAGTACCGAGATAGAATCTACCTCTCCTTTTTATGACCAGAATTATGGATTTGGATTTTGGAATATAACAATAGAAGATGCTAACGGCTGTCAGCTTGATCCAGATATCGGTATGATAGAAATACCGACAGCAGACACGATCGCTTATGAAGTTACAGACTTACAAAATATCGCCTGTAGAGGTGATAGCACGGGTAACGTCTCTGTCCAAGTCACCACACCTGGCAGATACCAGTTATTTGCTTCTCGGACACCTAATCTGTTTAATGGTTGTGGGATAAGTCCATTCCTTGATCCTGTTCCTTCTGTGACGGTAGGTAATAACAGTTTAATATTTACTGATGTGACGGGTCTGTTGCCAGCAGGCACTTACTATGTCGGTATTATCAATCAGGATAACAACTGCACCCAAGAGCTCAGTTTCACCATAGAAGAGCCGATAGAAGATTTGATAATCTCTGGTACACCAGTCGCGGATGATTGCGGTAGTGGAGGCGGTTCTGCCTTTGTTACTGTAGAAGAAGGCTTGGGGCCATTCACCTATGTCTGGGAAGATGATGCAACGATTACCGACGCTAACAGGACTAATCTCGCTGCGGGCACTTATATGGTAAGCGTACAAGATATCAATGGCTGCATACGCAGCGTAGAGATAGAAGTCCCTATGGGGGATCAGTTGGATATAGAAGCCTCTATCGTCAGTGGCTTGGGTTGTGATAATACGGGGTCAGGAGAGCTTACCGTCACTATAATAGAGAATACGGGAGGCGCAGCTAATTTCACTTGGTTTGATATGAATAATGATGTGATAGGCACGGACCAAAACCAGGCTTTCTCGGCCGCAGGAGAATATTATGTCGAAGTGAATAATACGGTGTGTACCGTAAGAGATACCGTCACGATAGACCCTAACAGTGCCTTTACCTTTGAGATTATAGATGTACCGCCAGGGTGTCCTGATTTCAATAATGGAAGTATAACACTGGACAATTTTGCAGGTGGTACGGCACCATATACTTGTAGCTGGGATGGTGGACTGATGGGTTGCGAGCAGACAGACCTGATGGAGGGCAGCTATACGGTAACCATTACGGATGCAGATAATTGCGAGGTAATAGAGACCATTACCTTAATCAGCACGGATGTCAGTCTTACTTTTGATATTAATGCCATTGACCCTAATTGTGGTACAGCAGATTCTGGTGTCATCGAAATACTCAATATAGCTGGTGGCACAGCACCTTACACTTGTAGCTGGGAAGACCCAACGATCATGTCTTGTAATCCGACAGGACTGCTAGATGGCACGTACAACTTTACTGTCATAGATGCCGATGGATGTCAGAAAGATAGCAGCATCACCTTAGTAAGAGATACGGTCAATATTATATTTCAAGTCGCTACGACTAACCCGACCTGTGGTGGTGGACTTGGTTCTATTTTTATAAATAGCATAGACGGTCCTAATCCACCGTTCAATGTACAATGGATAGATACGCTGGCACTCGGGAGTACACTGACAGATCTGGATGCTGGAGATTATACGGCGCGTATAACAGATGGCGCAGGATGTAATATAGACACAACCATCACACTGATCAACGAAGCAGATAATTTTGTACTCGATATAGATTTTACAGTGCCGCAATGTCCTAATGGTACGGATGGCGCGATTACCCTCATTAATTGTATCAATTGTAGTTGCGACTGGGGCGACCCTGTACTCAATGCACAGGGATGTAATCTCGTGAGTCTGGCACCGGCACTTTATAATCTCGTCGTAACGGATTCTATCGGTTGCCAAAAAGATACGTTCGTCGATCTCAGGGTCAATGATGCCCTAGAGATTAGTCTGAGTCAGCAGGAAGATGCCAGTTGTTTTGAAGGTATGGATGGTACGGCCTTGGTCGAAGTGATAGCTGATCCGAGAGGTGTCGGTGTGTATGATTTTTTCTGGAGTAATGGAGAGGTGACATCAGGTGTTATGTCTGCCAATATTATGAATCTACCAGTGGGAGAAAATTTCGTGGTCGGTTTTGATGGGACTTGTACCTCGGATACATTATTCTTTGATATCGCTGCACCGACACAAGTTGCGCTGGATATCCCTAATGTCACCACAGAGATGACTAGCTGTAGCAATAGCTGTGATGGACAGGCAAACCTAGCGGCGATGGGAGGTACCAGCACTGGTGGTAACTATAGCTACCTATGGGAAGACGGAACTAATGCCGCCAGTCGTGATGACCTTTGCTCGGGCAGACACTATGTGACCATCGTAGATGATAATCTGTGCGAAAGATTAGACTCCATAGAGATCATGTCACCTGACTCGCTGACTATAGATACTATCAGCATATTAGAAATCAGTTGTTTCGTGGATGATTCTGGTCAGATACAGATAGAGGGCCAGGGAGGCTGTGGCAATTATACATATCAGTGGACAGATAACATATCTGATAATGGAATAGCCGACCAACTAACCGCAGGCACTTATACGGTGACGATCACGGATGATTGCGGTTGTGAGCTAATTCAGGATTTTGAGTTAGCAAGATCATCGTCTATGGATGTAACGCCGATAGTACCTGATATACCTAATTGTGTCGGTCAGACTCAGTGTATCGGTATAGATACGGTTACTGGTGGCGTGGGCAGTAATTATACGTACACGGTAGACTTTATTACTGATAGATTACCTATAGATTCTTGTGTAGAGAGACTACCTGGGATGTATATCCTTACGGTCTTTGACGAAGCGGGATGTGATGAGATGATTACCGTCGTGGTGGAAGACCCTCCTGCATTCGAAGTCAATCTGGGTTCAGATTTTGATTTGGATCTCGGTGATACAGAGACGACGCTGACAGCGGAGGTCATAGGAGGTACAGGACCGTTCACTTACGAATGGAACGCCGACATCCCTATAAATTGCCTCGACTCTACATCATGCAACGAGATACTTATTAATCCGACAGAATTTGTCAATATACAGGTGCTTGTGACCGATGCCAATGGCTGTCAAGCCTTCGATGATATATCCATAGATGTCCGAGAACTAAGAAACATCTATATCCCTAATAGCTTTAACCCCAACGATGATGCGCCTAACAATAGATTCATGGTGCTTACGGGGCAGGGTGTGGAGCAACTTGTTAGTTTCAGGATATACGATAGATGGGGTAGTCTGGTATTCGATATCGGAGCACCGATGGATGCGCCGACGATATTGGATGATGGCTGGGATGGACGCAAGCAAACCTCTTCGTTTACCGAGTGTGAGCAAGGTGTCTACGTCTATGTCGCTGAAGTCAAATTCTTAGGTACTGTACAACCTGTAGTCTACAGAGGATCGATTACCTTATTCCGATAAGGGGTAAGTTGGGTTGTGTATAAAAAGGGATATTCTCTGCTCTTGCTGGCGTCCTCGTCAGCAATCTTCATTAGAGTACTTTTGTCGGCGAGGACGCCGACAATGGCATTGTTAGAACACTAACTTGGAATATTAACAAGTAACTTTTTCGTTAAAAAGAGACTCCTTTGGCAAATCGATTTTTGACTGCCAAATGCTTTTCGTGCATTTTTTTTCATTTGGAGCTTGTCGAAAAATCTTAAGTCAGTGGGAATTCACATCTGGAGATCTCTTCACAAGGTCGAGATGAAAAATGTATGCATCTTATAAGAAAAGAAGCCGAGCCACGTCGAATGTTTGTGGGTAACTGGGGCGCAGCCTGAAGCCTTGCATTGGATAATGAGACAGTATAGGGAACGGTCTAAACACGTTCTCTAAATGTGACTTTTTTATTTGATAGTGTCTATTGCTGTACTATCTATGGTTGCGGTTTCCGATGATTCTTCCTTCGGTCTTTCTTCTACATAACCAGACATAGTCAGGATGATAGGGTCTTTTTTATTATTATAATAAAAGGAAATCTCTGGATTTTGTTCGCCCTGTTTTCCGATGCTGATGTATTGCACTCCGATATGTCCCGTCTCACCTGGCGCAATTGGTAAGAAAGGAAAACTTGGTCTGGCGCAACCGCAGGTGGCATCTGCTTTATCTACATTGATCGGTACTTTTCCGACGTTCTTGAATTTGAATTTGAAAGAGGTCGTGTCACCTTCCACGATCTGACCAAAATCATAATGCAATTGCTCGAATTCTACCTTCGGCTGTGGCTTGGGTTTTCTTTTCTTCTTTTTCTTAGGTGGTGTTTTCTTTTCTTCTTTGGCAGGAACTGCTTCTTCGGTTTGGGTTGTGACGTGTTTGACAAATTTCATGGCCGTATCGACATCCGCGGTTTCGGCTACGGCATCTTCGGCCGTCGTAAGTAGCTCAAAATTCTCATGAGTATCTGTTTCCTGTACAGGCGTGGCCGGAGTCTTATCCGATTTGCAGGATATGACGAGCGTTGCTATAACGCCAAGACTCAGGGTCTTATAGTGGATATAAGCCATGGTAAATTTGCAGTTTACTCTGCTAAAGGTAAGAGATTCCCTTATTTCAGAATATTAAAACTGCCCGTTTTTTGATAAATACTGCCCTGACAGGTGTATTCTATCTTATAGACATAGGTACCAATGGGCATTTTTTGTCCTTTATACAGGCCATCCCACTTGCCGTCCTTATCTGTAGAGTCGAATATTTTGTTACCCCAGCGATCGTATATCTCATAGCGAGACAGGCTTTCGATGATGAAGGTATTGCTGATGCCGTAGCGATCATTAAGGTTGTCATTATTAGGTGTGAAAGCCGTCGGCAGCAATAAGTCGGCACAGGCAATTGCATTCTGATCTACCACACTGACTATCAGCTCATCCAGACTCTGACAGATACCATAATCAAACTGTACCTGATAAGTCGTCGTTACATCAGGCGAGGCCATAGGTTCTTTGATGCTCGGATCATCCAGACCCGCCGTTGGCGTCCAGATTATATTGGGTGCGCAGGTCTCACCTGTCCGTATCTGGATGGCATCACCCAAAAACACGGTCGTATCATTAGTTATAATACGATCAGGGGAAAGGTTGAGCGCTGATATTTCCGTCTCTTCTATGATTGCATAGTCATAAAATTTCAACTCATCTATACGACCATGAAAGAAAACATCATCTGGTCCCATCCCCTCGAAAGTCGCACACGGCGAATAACCGATCGTCACATCATGATTTTCTCCCAAGCCCAATGGCGTCAACTCCTCAAAGGACTCTATGAACCTACCATCTATGTACAGCGTAAACAAATTACCCGCTCTGGTCAACAAAAAATGCTGCCAACACTTATCAGGATCGACGACATACTCAAACTTGGTTTCGTCGCTGACATTGAGCGAGAAGGTGACCTCTAGCTCGTTCTGAAAAGGTGAATATCGGATCAAAAAGGACGAGTCTTTAGTACACTCACTACGTATCGAAAAGAGCGGATACTCCTGCGGTGCATCATCCACCCAAAAGTAAAAACTCATAGAAAAATCCCTGAGAAAAATATCCTTGAGGCCATCATCCAAAAAGACCGTATCTGCCGATCCATCGAAGTATAGCGCATTAGAATTATCGCCCACACCGCAATCACAGGCAATACTATTCCTGATCGCATTATCGGTATAATTGCCCGTCTGGTCCGTCACAGTACAGTCATCAAAGCTGAAATCTGCTATCAGTCCCTGACTATAAAGCCCTGATAACGAGTACAATAAACCCACCAGAAGATATGTGTATCGTAATGCCTTCATACCATATATAACGTCATCATCTCGCAAAAAAATATCCGCTTGCAGGCTTAGTTAAGTGCAAACGGATAATCAAAAGAGATTGAGTAACCAATTTATATTATTTAAGAACTTGGCTTTCTATATTATCGTCCTCTACAGGATCAGAACTCATCCAGCTCTCACCCATAAGGACGCGTAAATCTAAGAAATCCCAACTGGATTATTCAATTATAACGGGAATAATATTGGAGGAATTTTGGAGGGTGGGAGAGTCGCCTGATTTTGCTTATCATAGTTACACGGTCTTTTTATAATCTGATAAATATATGTGGGATTATGAGGTCACATTGGCAGCAAAATAGCCACTCTTATAATAGAAAACTATTATCTTTTCTCTATGAGTTTACTGAATGACGCACATAGTTCTCTACGGGAAGCCGTAACGAATGATAATCTGGTCATATTCGCAGGGGCTGGAATATCTAAGAGTGCTGGGTTGCCTCTATGGGGAGAACTGGTAGGAAAAATTATAGATAGAGTAACTAATTATGATGACGGTCCTGGTACGGCATTAAAGGCCATATTCAATAACAAATCGTCAAATAGAGCCATTTTTGATGTGCTCAACTATATTCAGAATAATAACCTTACTGGCCATGTCAATCCAGTACTAAAACAAGAATTGAGTACCAATGCTCAAAAATTGATTAGTGAGGATACCCCCTTACCACTACACTCCAAAATATGGCAAGTCACTAAGAAGGTTATCACTCCCAATTACGACCAACTATTTGAAGCCTGTGAGGAATTTAAAAGGTCCGGTATTGATAGAATAACTAACAAGAGCATAATCCCACTTTCTGACCTCTACAGGCAAAATTCTTATCTATTAAAAATACACGGTAACATAAATGAGATAGATGACATAATTTTCTACGAATCCCAATATGAAGCCCAATATAAAAATGAATCTGCTGTCGTCATGAGACTACGAGAACTAGTGGCTAATCATGTTATCCTATTCTTAGGGACCAGTATGACCGACCCTTATGTCAATAATATTATCAGTGAGGTAAGTGGAATGTTCAGTAATACAAATGCTCAGAATTTTATAATCACAGAAAAAAAACTGGATGGGGTCGATATCATAAAGATCAAGGGAGACCCTATCAACGATACGGCCAAACTACTGGACGAGTTATTAGCCATAAAAAACTCCAAAGATCATGCTATAGAGGCTAGTGAAATTGTCGCATCCATAGATAGCCCACAAACCAAAAAAGCTAAAAACCAACTCAATTTATTTCCCAAACCGAAACCTTACTTCTCAGGAAGAGGTCAGGAGATGGCAGAATTCCGATCTGCTTTAGATAATAATATTCGTTTCTTAACCATAGATGGCGGTGGTGGTATCGGTAAGACACAATTTGTATCTAAGTGTATCCAGGAGTTTATACCTGAGGATAAGGTCTTATGGTTTGATTGTAAGCCAGAGTCGCACTTTGATACCTTAGTTACGTCTGCGGGTTATCCAGAGCTATTAGAGGGCAAAAGTAAGACCAATCGAGAAAAATTCAGTGCCTTCAAGGATAAGCTGGAAGAAAATAACTATTACCTCTTCTTGGATAACTTTCAGGAGACCAATGACAAACCTGTCTTTAAAGAATTCCTTGTTTTCGTGCAGGAATATCTTAAGGCGGCTCATGTCATCGTCATAGATAGAGATAATATTACCAGTGTCGACCTCACACCGAAACGAATCCATATCGAAAATATAGAGGATAATGATAATAGACTAAAATATGCGCGAGCACTCATAGATCATAGTTATACTAATCTAAAATCTTTAGATGATAAAATATTAATTAAGCTCTGTGACGAACTACAAGGCTATCCCCTAGCCATTGATTTTGCAATACTGCTGCTGAGTGAAGGCGAAAGACCAGAAGACATCACCTCTAAAATAGTCAATGCCACGAGCGATCAGGATATCAGTGAGCGATTGCTCAATGCGATATTCAGCAGACCTGATGCTACAGAAGAAGAAAAACAGTTTATGCGACAGTTTTCTGTATTCAACGGGAGTATAGACGAAGAGGTGGTCAAAGCCATACTCCCAGAAGAAATCCTCAGAGAAGCACCGCGAAAACTCCAAAGAAAGAATCTGCTCACTTATAGTAACGGACAATACCAACTACATCCTCTTGTCAGAGCTTTCTCTTATAAGAAGTTGCACTATAAAGAACCACTGCACAAAAAAATAGCAGACTATTATATCTCCGCTAGATCAGAAAATCCTGACATAATACTGGAAGAGCGCATATTCTACCATCTATCCAAAGCTGAGGACTGGCAACGTGTAGGAAAAGAAATAGAAGAACGTGGTCGAAATTTTATCATACAAGGGCAACTGGACCTCGTACAAGAACTTATAGATAAGCTAAGAGAACTCCATATATCCAATCCACTTTTCGATATCTACTGCGGTGATATCAATGAAATCAGAGGAAAATGGGATGAAGCCCAGAAATACTATAATCAAGCCAAAACACCAGAAATTAATGAAAAAATAAAGGCTGAAGGCATGATAAAGTATGCTGAAATTATGTTTAGAAGAGGGGATGTCAAAGAAGCCTTGCCGTATTTTGAAGAAGCCTATGAATACACTAAGAATAAACCAAACCTTAAGAAGGAGCAGGCACGAGCGGTTAATGATATAGGACTAGTATTCTTATTTTTCGGTGATTACAAAGACTCATTTCTAAAATTTCAAGAATCATTAGAAATAAGAAAAAGTATTGATGATAAAGAGGGCCTTTCTACAACACACATAAACATGGGGTATTTATATGATACTTCAGGTTTTTACCAAGAGGCCTTACAAGAGTTTAATTTAGGTTTAAAGATTAGTGAACAAATTCAAAACAAACGTATTGCGACAACAGCATTGAATTACATAGGTCATTTATATCTAAGTCAGGGCAAAACAAAAAAAGCCAATAAAAACTTTAGTGAAAGTTTAAAAAATTCTAAAGCAATTGGACACAAGTCGGGAATTTCAATTTGCTATAATTCTATTGGAGAACTACATCTTGTTAAAGGAGATGAAAAAAGAAGTCTTTACTATGCGAAGAAGAGTTTAGAGATTTCGAAAGAAATTGGTGATAAAAAAGGTATAGCTATGAGTTTATCAAACATTGGTTTAATCCACGCGGATTTAACTATACAGAAATATGATGTTGCCCTCAGTTACTATTTTCAATCGCTATCAATATTTAATACATTAAAAGCAAAAGGTTTCGGAGGAAGCATAAACCGTAAAATCAAAAATATAAAAGACACCATAGGATTACAAAAGTTCCGAGCACTCGCCAGACAAGAATATGACAAGCTCGATCCAGATCAGCAAGCCCATATACCTATCACAGAGATACTTAATGAGCCAATAAAAAAGGAAAAGAAAGTGGGCCGTAATGATCCCTGCCATTGTGGTAGTGGTAAGAAGTATAAGCAGTGTCATGGCAAGAAATAATATGTGTATGGAGTAGGGTGAGTTGTCTTAGTCCGTCTATCATTCGCTAATCATATATACCTTTTTTTCATTTTGAGCTTGTCGAGAGATCATCAGATTGTAATAATGGTAGTCTGAGGATCTCTCCACAAGGTCGAGATGAAAAAGGGAAGAGAGAAACAGAGTCTGATTGTAGCCAGTGGGCGAGGGAAGCTCTATAGTGCATAATATAGGAGACAATAATATCTTACCTACCAGACGGCAAGTCAGAAAATACACGTCAATAATAACTCCTCTATGGAATAGGCATTTCCTTTTTTCATTTTGAGCTTGCCGAAAAATCATCAGATTGTAAGAACGGTAGTCTGAGTATCTCTCCACAAGGTCGAGATGAAAAAGAAAAAGAGAACCAGAGTCTGGTTGTAGCCAGTGGGCGAGGGGAGCACTATAGTGCAAAGTCTAGGAGACAATAATATTCTTGCCTACCTGGTGGTAAGTCAGAAGACAAGCGACAATAATAACTCCTCTATGGAATGGGCTTTTCCTTTTTTCATTTTGAGCTTGCCGAAAAATCTTAAGTACATGAAAACAAAATCTGAGTATCTCTCCACAAGGTCGAGATGAAAAAGAAAAAAGAACCAGAGTCTGGTTGTAGCCAATGGGCGAGGGGCACTATAGTGCAAAGTCTAGGAGACAATAATATTCCTGCCTATTAGATGGTAAGTCAGAAAATACGCGTCAATAATAACTCCTCTATGGAATAGGCATTTCCTTTTTCATTTTGAGCTTGTCGAAAAATATTAAGTACATGAAAACAAAATCTGAGGATCTCCCCACAGGGTCGAGAAAGTTATCCTTGATATGCAATACTTGTCGCCTAAACTATTTATGAGATATTGCAGATATTGGTGAGTGCTTCTTCATTATTAAGTATAACTCATGTTCCCTAGCCTTTAAGAATTCTTTAATAATAATAGATTAAATATGAAGGAAACATCTCAAAAAGGAAACTGCCCAAGTAGGACAGTCTCGTTATTATCCTCAGTATTTCATAACCCTTTGGAATAAACCTCAGTACAATTAAACGGAGGATTAAATCTTCTATATCCGCCAATAAAGTATATTCCATTAATAAACGACTCTGCCGCTCCATCAATTCTATAATCACAGGGCATTGTAGCGATTGTCGACCAAGCATTATCTGAAATGTCAAATTGGTATGAGACATTACCTAATACAAAAATTTTATCTCCATGACCTGCCGCAGAATCGTGCCTTGATGAATTGGATGGCATATTAGGTAAGACAGTATAGGAATCCGTATTTGGGTCATACCTCCACAGATTATCTTCTTCAGAACCCATAGAAACTCCACCTGTTAAATAAATATAACCATCTTGCCCTGTTGCGGCACCTAACCATGCTCTTTTATCGGGCATAACACTTTTAGTTGTCCAACTATTTGTATTAGGATTATATTCTTCTACAGAATCGAACGTAGTGCTCCCATTTTCACCTCCAAAAACATATATTTTCCCATTGCCACCAATTGCGGCTGCTAATCCATGCCTTGCTATTGACATAGGCGCAATCGAGCTCCATGTGTCCGTTCTTGTATCATAAACTTCGCATGCACTTAAGGTAATATTTCCCTTCATACCACCGAAAACATAAATTTTGACATCGCTAAATAATTGCGCAGAATTTTTTGAAAGTTTTTTGTTGGAATTAGATTTCAGATTAACGAGTGTTACAGAGGCGTGTCTTGTTCTTTCTTCTATCATTGGACTAAATGCGGACCAGGTGTTATTAAAAACGTCGAACCCGTCAACCAAATTATTAACAGAGTTTTGATTGTCTCCGCCGATGGCATATATTCTGAAATTATTATTTGGATCAATCCCCCAAGAAGCCGATGAGCCTATTTTCATATTTGGGCAATCAGCTTTTAAATGCCACTTTGGTGTGCAAGAGCTAAATGAAATTATTAGCAAGAAGCACAAAATTTCGATTGTATTGATTTTCATAATGTTATTTTTTAATTTATAATAAGAAGTATTTAATTACATGTAATTTCCCTGATTCTGCAAAACCACTCTACCGCAGCGACCCATATAACCCTGGAGTAACACCAATCAACTCACCGACATCATCATACCCCACACACTGACACGTCAGTGGATTTAGTTTTTGATCAGGTCCGCATTGTATTTGGTTGCAGCGATTCTTGATAGGTAGATCGACCAGTTCTATTTCGTATATTTTCCCACAGTCACAGGTTTGGTCGGCGCATCTGATTCTGGGGTCGCATTCTACACGGTTACCTAGGTTGCCTATCAGACAACGGGCGATATTATCTATGAGTCTGGTCAGAGCAGGATCTGTATTAGGATTAGATGGATCAGGATTAATTAATGGACCAAGGTCGCCTCCGCGCTTTATTATTTCCGCTTCCTTTTCTGATAGCATGTATGCGCAAGGATCAAAATTGCTTTCAGGGTTCGGGGTGGAGTTGTTTTTTGGATAATTTCTTCTTCTTCGATCGTATTCCTTTTTGGTAATCGGTTTATGAATCATGCGGCCGGTTCGCGATCTCTCACCTCTAAAATATTGTACTGTAGTACCTCTGTTTCCTTCTTTTATTACCCTACCTAATTCCTTATCCCCATCTATTTGTTTTTCTCGATATCTCCAGGATATTCTATTTCCTTGGTCATCATATGACTCGTCAGTTTCGCGAGCAAATGTTCTGATTCCATTTTCATCATATTCTTCTTGCTTTTCGACTCTACGGTTCTTACTACGGAATATAGTAGTTCTTTTTCTTGTAACACCCCTTTTATCGATAGTAGTGATTGTAGTTTGCTTACCTTCTTCACCATCCTTGGTTATTGTAGATTCTACTTTCTCCTTCCTATTTCCTTCTTCATCTTGACTAGTGCAAGGGCTTTCTTGAGTACATTGGTTTTTATCTCCTTCGAAGTACCATCCCATCTTATCTTTAACAGGCGAATTTCGTAGTGGACCTCCACCATTATTTTGGCGACATTCTATATATTCTTCGAGTCTTCTTATAAGTGCTGCACCGCTGCCCAGTGGAGAAGCGTCAGTATCTTGCTTGTACTCATTGATTGCCTCTATCATACAGTTGAACTGTGAGAATCCAGAATTATTACCATCTCTTATAGCCTTACAGAAGTTGTCAGATCTGTTATCTGGTCTGCTACTGGGATTGAGTAATTGTTCGTTGAGGCTGGCGGCCATTAGGCCGTTAATAACATCGCACGCCGATGAGTTAGATCCTATTTGCTCAGTATTATTGGCTAGCTGCATTCCTATGATCTTAGCGTTATCGGTCATCGTGCCAAGTGCGCAGGCCTTACAATTGAGCGCATCACCGACGAGCGATACGAAATCTGTCAATTCTGCATCATACTGACTTATATAGGAACTGCCGTAATCGGAGTAAAGCAGATTGGTGATGGCCCAGCCCATATTACCAGAGTAGGCATAGTACATTTCATCTTTGCTATTTTTAAAGAAAAACTTATGATCAAAACGCTGCACCTCTGCACTCTTCAGTAATTCTCTTATTTCGTCCACAATACTAATCGACTGCTCAGTCCTAATTTTTTCTAAGCGAAAACCATAATCTAACAGATAAGACATGTACGGCTCTATCCCGTCTTTGACCAATCTGTCTTTGAGGTCAAGCCATGTGGAGTCTAAGTAAAAGATGGGATATCGATTGCTTTCTACGAGTAGTTCTATTGTGGTTTTATAAAAAGTATGTTCGTCATTTTTCTTATATGCCGAAGAAATTCTGCTGAACATATTATTCACATATTCATTGAGATTGGCTTTTTCTTTTGATGATATAGAAGAGTGCACCCAATTCCAATTTTCTTTTTCTGATTTTGGCTTAGAATATTTACATCCTATGGTGAAAATGATGAATGCAAGTATTAATGTTTTGCAGAGTATGGTTGATGTAAAAGTGTGATTATTCATGATTTGGTTTTTTTGATTATTACTAACGCTAAGACTATATGTGTTTTAATTTTTTAGATTTTATTTTTCTTCTATTCTTATGATCATTTGGTTATAGGGGTCGGTCGTGCCTCCTGGATTGTCACTATCTGATGCGCCTTGGATTTCTACAGGGTAGGCATAAGCTGGAGCGTCTGTATGAGCTTCTGCCCAATAGGATATTTCGTGCGTGCCAGCATTCACCTCTAGGTATCCACTGATAGGTATGATGCCATAGTGTTGAGAGCCGCCATTGATATTAGGTCCCCACTTTGATCCTTTGATCCATTGTCTTGTTCCTTTTTCGTCTATGTGCTCAAGGCGTCCCGTTATGCCGATGGCATATTCCGTCAGATTTTCTCCATAAATTTTCTTCATGGCCTTTACTTCACCTTTAGTTTTGTTATGTATGCTGAGAGGTATCTTACGATGCTCGTAACCCACGCTCCCTGATATAAAAACATGTGAGGGTTTCGCTACTTGGAACTGTACGATTAGTCCAGGTATTTTGACCATTTGATTAGAGAGGTCATGTGTGCCATTATGATGGACTTTGTAGACTTGGATGCTCATGTGATTTAGTTATGAGTTTGGTTACCTAATAAAGAGAATGGTTGTTAGCTCTTTCTATATTATGTTGTACGGTAATAGAGGACAATGGACAGATATGTCCAAGCCTGTATGCTGAATCAGTCGCTTAGCATATACTAAGCTCTATGTCAATTTTTATACGGAAAACTGTGTAGCAAACTATCTCATATATTCTGCCAGAAGTCAGATCACGACTTGGGAATTATAGAAATAATTTTTCTGTGTACTATTTTACTATGATGTCGTCGGCATTCATTATCTGTAGATAATGAACCCTCTTGCAGCCGAAGTTCTTGGGCTGATCATAACCGATGATTTTTCCAGTGACTTGTATCGGCTGGTTGTCTTGTAATTTGTCTACTCTTGTTTCGATGGTTTCTGCGAGGTCTTTGTTGTACCTTGTTTCTATTCTATCCTTTTGATTGGGGTCAAGCAGGTATAGCTGATAAGCCTCTGGTGTATAATGTAAGGTGGAAAACAAACCACGTATCGTAATCATCTCATTTTCTATCTCGGATGTCTCACCACATTTGGTCTCAAATAAAGAAGAGGAAGTCACTTCTTTTATACTATAGACTTCGTCAGCGTCTATGGTCAATGCGTTCTTATTACACATACTTGTACTTGTCAGGATTACGATAATGAAAATATATTTAGTCATCATGAGCATATCTACTATTATAACAGGTCCTCCCAAAGATATATTATAAGGGAGGACCTAGTCAACTTATCCTAGATCAAAGACCTATGGGTATATCTGTCCTGCAAACCAAGTCGAAGCATTGACCCATCCATTGCCACTACCGCCCCATCCTTGATTGACGTAAAAGTATCGATCGTAGACGGTGGTGTTCCAGCAAAATATGAAACATTTTCTTACTGTTCTTCTTTGCCATGCATATCCATAAGCGACAGGGTAATGATTGAGCCAGCCTGTACCTATGATTGCAGGTGTCTCTCTGTCTCTTATCGAGTTACGGGCTTTCTCTCTGAGGCGACCTTCGTGTATCCCGAAAGAGTTATAATGCGTACTCAGTGTTGTGCCTGTACGACCATTTAGATATCTGCGCGCCTGATGCATATCCCAAGGAAAAGTCGCACCGGAACCAGCAATACAAAATGTGCCTATGTGGTCTCTGATTTCCCTGATCATATTCCTGACGCCATTATCCATGATTATTGGTGCGACGGCATTGGCACCGCGTCCTCCATTCTGTCGGTAGAGACCCCATCTTGGAGCCCAGTAAGAGTTGCCGCTAGCGGCTTGTCTATCTGCCCATCCGAATAAGATACCCCATGCGACGGCGCCGCATCCGACAGCGCAGCCTTTATATTGAAATTGATTATAACGTGGTTGTGCAGCATGACCTCCACGTGCCCAATAATATGTCCAACTCATGATTCTTCGTTTTTAAGGTTATTAATAGATTCTGTCGGCGAATCTGGATTCACCACAAAAAGTTTAATGAGTTCGTCCGAGTTCTTATATCTTATCTGCACGAATAAATCCAGCTCACCAGACGATGGAAGTGTTTTGGTAGTCAGCTCTATAGTCGACATGCCATTAGGTCTCTTGACGACGCGCAGTACAGTATGCTCACTTGCTTCGCCATAGATTTCTACTGTAAAATCTTTTTCTAGCACAGGGATAAAAAACTGTTCGCCTGCCAATATGCCTTCGCCCATCTCATCTATCATAGTTTCTTTTTCCCAGACCTGTGCGGCACTTTTTTCTAGCTGCTGCATGAGCGGCTTATAACTTTTGACAAAGTTCTTTTTGATGTTACCCCAGTCCTTACTCAGGAATTTGTAGTCCTTGGCTTTAGGTCCTTTGGTTATCATTCTACCTGGTCTGATCTTGACAGAGTCATTGATCCTACGAGAGGCAGTGTTGGCTATTTCTACGCTGCTTATTTTGCCCGCTTGTCGAGAGAGATCAGCCATGAGACCTTCTATGATAGGAGGTTTTTGGCCCAGAGTGGCGACCTCTTTGCCATCCTTATCTTCTCCTACATAAGAGAGTGCATCTACCTTATATATTTTATGAAGATTCAATCGACTCTGAGAGGCTTCTTGCTCTAATAAGAAACTCGGCGGCTCTGATTCCATACTCCAATGTGTAATAGGGAAGTCATGCTTGTCCGCAGACACGATAATAAATCCTTGGACGCCACTTTTGAATTTTACCGAGTATTCAGTTTTGAATTTGGCAATGGCTTCTGGTGTACCATAGATTTCTTTGAGACCAGAGGCAGGAGAGTAGAGATTGATCTTACCTATCTTTTCTGTAAGGTCTAATCTGTTGTCTACATTAGATCTGGTTTCTTTGATAATCTGGAACTCGTAGTAAGCAGGCTCCTTGATGTCAGGACGATAAATAGGACAGACCGTATCTGACAAATACAGGTCCTGTGCATTGAGCGCCATACCCGTGCCACGGATAGACTCTAAGTGCCGAGCGGCGATCCTTCTCAGTTTGGGAGGAACTTTTTGTTGTTTAATTTTCATCTTTTTAAAAAATCTTGATTGTTAAAAAATGGTTTCGTTTGTCGTTACAATTTTAATAGAATCAAGACGCGGGTATACAAGTGAAATTCTCTTTTGGGCAAGGGGGTTTTGCCCCTTTGGTTAGGGGAGGATTGCCTATAAAGCATTAGCACTTAGGCTAGTGAAAATTTAAGTTATGGTAATAAAACGTCGATGATGAGTTAAGCGAAAAAAAACTATATCATCAGAAAAAATCAGTAATGGATTTTCTTTATACTAAGAGACCAAGTAGTTAAGTCACTACACATGTATAATGGAATTCTGATAAATGGTATCTATGAATTTCTTTTTGTTGTTGCGACTGAGGATAATATTGATATCGTTTTCTAATCTGACAGAAGACTTCTTTCCGAGGATGAGTGATTTGATATATTTTAAGTTGACGAGATAAGATCTTGATACACGAAAGAAACCATTGTTCTCCAGAGGTTCTTGGAAATTCTTGAGGGACTTGCAGACGACCTTCTTGTCGTTTTCCAGATAGAGTATGGTATAGTTATCCATCGCCTTGCAATAATAGATGTCTTCCAGTTTGATGAATTCTATTCCTGTCCTTAATGATATCGCAATTTTCTTTTGCATCTTATTTTCTTTAATACACTAGGAATCAATACTTAAAAAAATTGGATTTCTTATCTGAGTTTATCTAAGATACCTTTATTAATAACTGAATAAATCAAAAGGTAACCATTAGTAGAATTAGATTTTTGAAAAAAAATATTATACCTCTCCCAAGTGACTAATACAAAGAAATTCTCATCTTTTAATTCCCTCACTAAAAGATAACATTCACGAACTCAAAGCACGCGATCCCCACAATTTTTATCTCGCTGTGGTGATCTTGCATAGATTTAATGTTGACATAAAAATCAATTTGGTAGTTATCAAGTTGATCCAATTTCTATTTAACCAAAAAATAAAGAACATGAAAAATGTATTTAAGTCAATCGGATGCTTGCTCATAGCAGGCCTATTAGTCACTTCTTGCTCTACTGACGAAAGTCTCACTAAGGAATCTTCTCTGATGGATCAGATAGAAGGTTACAGCATTATGATAGAGGGGCAAGACGTGGTTAACTTTAACACGCAAGATGAGATACTGGACTACCTTAAGTCTATCGATAAAAACAAATATCTCGAAGCCGTAGAGAAATTTGATTTTCTCAATAGAGAAATGAAAATAGTAGAAGATTTAGATTTGGTCAATATGGAAGATGACGATCCTGCGGTAATAGAGTATATGAAAAGACTGGAGAGTGAGTCTACACCGCAAAAGATAGGAACTTTGAATTTCTGTCATCATGGCTACAACCAAGTAGGACCAACGGTCTGGACTCCAGTTGCTAATCCGAGGATAAAAAGTAAAAATAGAAACAGATATTCTTCTATTACTGCTGTTACATCTCAGATATTATGCACGAGAACATGGTGGAGAGGTACGCATAGATTTTACTGGGGTACTATAGACAACTTGGGATTCCCTATGGATAATAATTCTGAGTCTTATTACTGATTTATAAAGAGTATCGGGGATTGCCACGTTAGTGGCAGTCCTTGATTTTTTTTTATAGATCTTTTAAGTATTCGATCAGATTATCATTAGAGTGACCATAGCTGACAATTTTTATGTCCAAGGGTGTATACCTAAATTTTCTAATGGCATCTCGCATGGACTCCAATATCCAATATTCCGCATTACCAAATGCACCGCCTCCTACTAGCGTCAAAAAGACTTTGTTAGAATTATATTTTTCTAAATTGATCAAGGCGGCATAAAGGGTAGATTCGTAAGTTGCTTCTAAGATTATTCTTGAAAAGTATTCCCAATATATTTGATCGGTAGCACAATAGGCGACGGGCAAGGCAGAACAATATATCTGAGATACTCTATGCTTGGACTTGGATATAGTGACCTCGGTATTCCATTGTATTCCTGTTTTTAGTTTTTGTTTAAGCGCTTCTCGTTCCGTGCTATTAAGAGATGCAATTTTTTTATTCAATGCAAACAAACCTTTTTCATCAAATAGGGCATATCCATTTCGCATACTCCAATATTTGAATTCATCATTTTTGAGTTCTTGTCCTATAAGATCTAAACAATCAATTTGATTGCTTCTGGTTTGACCTATTTGGTCTCCAACTGGGACGAAGTAGTTTCTATAAATTGTTCCTGAACCACAGGCTATGGCACAAGCGGGTCCTTGAGTATAATCGTTTTCATATCTATCTATTCCATTTTCGGGAGAAATAGAAGGGTCTATCATCTCCAATAAATTGAATTGAGAAGCTGCTTGAAATAGCGCGTTTTTATTTTCGATCTGACAATGCAAATCTCTTACATCTGCCACAAGTTCCTCTACTTTGATTTTGTCATTATATGTTTCTATAGGTGGACATTGCGCTTTTAATTCTTGGAGAGTCGGTATTTCTAAATGACCAAAAGTAAATTTTTGGTCATTGGCTTTAGAAATAAAAGTATCTCCTTCCACCTCAAGATTATCACGTACATAATCTGCTGACCTTTCTTGGAATCCTGTTAATTTTTCGAACCACATGGATTTTGTTTTTATAATAACCTAAGATGAGTCGGTTAATCTGTTTATTTGACTATCTTTTTTTCTGACTTGCGTAAGCTGTTCTTATTTTCTCAAATTTTTCGCCTTCTGATATATAAAAGCAAAATAGGCAATAATAAGCGGCCCAATTAAAATTACAGAGACTGTCGTAAGTATCAGTAATACGATATAAGCCGAGTCATGTGGAGTCGGATTTCTGACCCCTCCCATAACATTGAAAACAACACGATGGAGATTCAATGCGGTAAGTGCAGAAATTATTAAACAGACCGGCATGAGCGTAATGGTTAGTATCTTGCCTACGGATAATTGTGTAAACTCTCTGAGGAAATAATAAAGCAGTCCCAGTCTCCATGCCGCCACGATAGCCAGAAACCAAACATTAATTGTATTGGCGGTTTCTATAGTCAAAAAACGTTCTACGGGTATCGCATAAAAAATAGCAGGAAACGAAGTGAGAGAAACGAAAGTAAGAACAGTAAAATATTTCCATCCTTTGATTCTGAATGGAAGCACAATGAGCCATATAAGTCCTGCCATTACGAAAATGTAAATAACCGAACCCATTCCAAGGTGTTGCAGCATTTTGGCGCCAGGGTCATCCCAGTAGCGCCCCATTCCTACGAGCCATGTTCCTATTAGCCCAGCAATAAAATGGCGATTATTGAATAGCAACATGTCTTCTCTTTTCAACCTAAAGGTTAGAAGGCGGACTATGGAATCTTGTACTTTCATTTTTTTTGGAATCAGATATTTGGTTCTGATGTCAACACTTAAGATAGAACTTAATTATAGTTTTTGGCAAACAAAAATAAGTCTACACCACTTCCCCTTCCAGCATCACCATATCCACATTCATCTCACCAAAAGAGTAGGGCAGGTAATCCATAGAAGGAATACTCTTGGTCAAAAGTAAATTAGCTTTTTTGCCGATGCTGATGGAGCCGAGTGTATCCTGTAGCTCCATGGCGCAGGCACCGTTGATGGTGATGGCATTGAAGGCTTCTTGTGGGGTGAGTTTCATTTTGAGGCAGGCGAGAGACATCAGTAACGGGATGTTACCCGACGGCGAAGTACCGGGGTTATAATCCGTGGCGATGGCGACACCAGCACCCGCATCTAGGAGCTTGCGCGCTGGCGCATAGGGTATACCGAGGAAGAAAGAACAAGAGGGTAGTAGCGTCGGTATGGTAGATGATGAGGCCAGTAGAGAGATCTCTTCTGGACCGATTTCTTCTAGGTGATCTAGAGAGATGGCGTTGTGTGCAATACCGATCTGTACCCCGCCGCTATTTGCCAGTTCGTTGGCATGGATTTTTGCTTTGAGGCCGTAGCCGCTGGCGGCGGTCAGGATACGATCTGTCTCTGCGGTGGTAAAAAATCCTTCGTCGCAGAAGGCATCACAGTATTCTGCGAGGTTATCCTGTGCGACGGCAGGGAGCATTTCGTTTATTATAAGGTCTATATACTTAGTGCGGTCATGCTTATACTCTTGTGGGATGGCATGCGCACCGAGGAAAGTCGCTTTGATGGTAATGGGGTAGTTGTCGTTTAGTTTTTTGATGACGCGTAGCATCTTGAGTTCGCTGTCGAGGGTGAGGCCGTAGCCACTTTTTATTTCTATAGCACCCGTCCCTTGACTGATGACCTGCTGTAGTCGTTTTTCTGCAGAGAGGTAGAGTTGCTCTTCTGAGGTTGCTTGTAGTTTTTTGGCAGTGTTGAGTATGCCGCCACCTTCTTCGGCGATTTCTTTGTAGGACTTGCCTTGCAGTCTCATGACGAATTCCCGCTCACGACTGGCCGCATACACCAGATGCGTGTGCGAGTCGCACCAGGTAGGGCAGAGGTACTGGCCTGTGGCATCTATGACGTGGTAGTCTGTCGTCGGTGGACAATCCGTCATCGGACCCATCTCATGTATGAGGCCATCTCTGACGATGAGGTAAGCATTATCGAGCGTCTCTACAATGGACTGAGCCTTACCCTTTTGTAAAGAGTAAGGCGCAGTCATGATGCCAACAATACTTTTAATATGTTGTATTAAAATGTTTTTGGAATGAGGCATCTATAGGTAATAAACTGTTTTGCTTAATAAACGATCGCATCCAAATCAAAATCTCTCTTTAAGATAACGCGGAAACTCTCAGCTTCTTGCATTGTCTTAAATTCTCCCATCAGCACTTTGTAATGCGTTTTGTTATCGACATAATCATTCATCACGACGATAGGCTCTATGAATTGATCTTTAAGACCTTTGACTTGCTTAAATGCCTTAGCGTAATCCATGTGATTACCGACCTGTAGCTTATAGTTAGTCTTAAATCTCTCGGCAACTTTATATCTGTTATATAGATGGTTAAGGTCAGGCGTATCAGCATTCTGAGAAGAACTCGGACTGGAATTCGTCTGCATGACGCCTGCTTCCTTGTTTTCATCATTATTATGGAAAGACAGTAGGCTCACCATCGCCTCAGAGCTAAGCGTCTTTTCGACACGCTCTATCATACGACCTTGCGAGTTGAATATCAGTATCGTTGGTAGCATTCTGACGGAGTATTCTCCTTTGAGACCGCGACCTTCTGATGATTCTATATCCATCTTGAGAGGGACATAGTTATCATTAAGTAAGGAGACGACATTGCCGTCCTTGAATGTGGTCTTATCCATCCACTTGCATGGCGTACACCAATCGGCGTAAAACTCGACAAAAAATAATTTTCCTTCCTTATTGGCTCTGACTTTGCCACTGTCAAAACTTCCGATGTGGAAATTGACAGAGGTGTTTGGAGCATTAGTAGTGTTCTTATCTGTATTAGTGGTCAATAATAATGGAGTGACCAGAGTAATGAGAGATATTTTTATGAAAGTATACATATTAAAACTTTTTCTTATTCATAAATTATTGGACAACCGTCACTTACGTTAAGCAAAAGGTGTTCCAATAATGGCCTTAATATGTCATAGTAGACTTTTGTGATTATGTAATAATCTGTTATACAGTATTTTATACTTGATTATTTTTTTTAATAAATAATATATGAATTCTAAACCCTTATAGAGATTACCCAGAGTTGCGTAGTCCTCATCAGATTTTAACTATTTTGGTCCTTCCATCGAAAACAGATTTTAGATCAGGCAACATGATAAGAGCTGCAATAACAGGAATCGGGGGCTACCTACCAGAAGGCATTCTGACTAATAAGGATATGGAGGAGCTGGTAGACACGTCAGAAGAGTGGATTATCACTCGTACAGGCATCCAAAAACGCCATATACTCAAAGATCCCGATAAGGCCAACAGTGATATGGTCGTCGGTGCTATCCAAAATCTGCTTTCTCGCAAGAACATAGACGTAGAAGAGATAGATATGATTATCGTGGGGACGGTGACGGCAGATTATCCATTTCCAGATACGGCTAATCTGGTTGCCCATAAGATCGGCGCTAAGAATGCTTTCGGTTATGATATCAATGCGGCGTGCTCGGGATTCATCTATTCTCTGGTGACGGCTTCTAAATTTATCGAGACGGGAACATATAAGAAGATATTGGTGGTCGGCAGTGATCAGATGTCTTCTATTATTAATTATAAGGATCGGACGACCTGTATTCTCTTTGGCGACGGTGCGGGTGTGGTCTTATTAGAGCCTAATGAGGAGGGACCTGGTGTACAGGACTCTATACTGCGTGCAGAAGGTGCGGGCTGGGAATATCTACACATGAAAGGGGGTGGTAGCAAGAATCCAGCCTCCGCAGAGACGATCGCTAATGACTGGCACTATGTCTACCAGGAAGGAAAAACCGTATTCAAGGCAGCCGTCAAGGGGATGTCTGAGAGCATCCATGACCTGCTGGTACGCAATAATCTGACGCATGAGGATATCGACTGGATGGTACCGCATCAGGCCAATAAGCGCATATTATCCAGCGTCGCCAACTATGTAGGCATAGATATGGATAAGGTCCTTATTAATATAGAAAAATACGGAAACACAACGGCAGGCACCATCCCACTATGCCTCTGGGATTACGAATCCAAGTTCAAAAAAGGAGATAAAATCATCCTGACGGCCTTTGGTGGGGGATTCACATGGGGGTCTATATTACTAGAATGGGCATATTAACATCTTAAAGTGCCGTTTTCGCGCAATAATAGCAGCATTATATTTTTTACTTTTGCGGCGCATTCTATTTATTATACATCACAAGAAATGGCAAGTACATCAGATATAAAGAACGGATTGTGTCTTAACTATAATAATGACATCTATAAGATCGTCGAGTTTCTCCACGTCAAGCCTGGTAAGGGACCGGCATTCGTCAGGACTAAGCTCAAGAGTCTTACTTCGGGTAAGGTGCTGGATAATACTTTTCCAGCAGGTCATAAGATAGATGTGGTGCGTGTAGAGCGTAGAAAGTACCAGTTCCTATATAAGGAGGGTGCGGATTTTCATTTTATGAATACAGAGACCTATGAGCAGGTGATGATAGATGGTAAGATGATAGAAAATGGGGATCTGCTCATGGATGGTGCGATGGTGGATATCTTATTTCATGCAGAAAACGAAACGCCACTGACCATCGATCTACCACAATATGTCAATCTACGCGTCACCTACACGGAGCCAGGCGTCAGAGGCGATACAGCCACTAATGTGACTAAGCCAGCCACAGTAGAATCAGGTGCCGAGATCAAAGTGCCGATATTTATCAATGAAGGCGATCTGGTCAAAGTAGATACTAAAAACCGATCTTATCACGAAAGAGTCAAGGAGTAGAGAATTCCTTCAGAAATATGTCTTATTTTAGACCAAAACAGCGACCAACTAACCTAAGACCCTATGACATTTAAAGAAATCAAAGACTTACTCAAACTTGTTGCCGATTCCGATTTATCAGAAGTCAAGGTGAAGCAAGGAGATACAGAAGTCGTCGTAAGAAATAAAAACTACGCTAAGGCCTCCACGATGGCGTCACCTGTGATGCCTGCTCAGATGGTTGCGCCTATGCCAGCTGCTAATGTAGCCGCTCCAGCAGCGACTACAGCCGCTGCCCCAACTGCAGCATCTGCTCCAGCACAGGATAGTGCTGCCGAAAGCACCGCAGGATTGATGGAGATCAGATCGCCTATTGTCGGTACGTTCTACAGATCACCATCGCCTGATAAGCCGGTCTATGTATCGGTAGGTGACACAGTAGGAGAGGGATCAGTTGTCTGCATCGTCGAGGCGATGAAACTATTCAATGAGATAGAGAGCGAAGTATCCGGGAAGATCGTCAAAGTGGTGGTGGATGACGCCAGCCCTGTAGAGTACGATCAGGTTCTCTTCTTAGTCGATCCTAAAGGATAATTTTTTTCTTCACCATCTCATTTTTATAGGCATGTTCAAGAAAGTTCTTATTGCTAATCGTGGAGAAATTGCTTTGCGTGTTATCCGTACTTGTCGTGAGATGGGTATCAGGACTGTGGCGATATATAGTACGGCAGACAAAGAGAGTCTGCATGTAAGATTCGCTGATGAGGCGGTCTGCATCGGTCCACCGAGCTCAGCGGAGTCTTATCTCAATGTAAGCAAGATTATGGCGGCCGTGGAGATCACTAATGCCGATGCGATACACCCAGGATACGGTTTCTTATCAGAGAATGCGTCTTTTGCGGAGGTATGCGAGGAGTATGGTGTCAAGTTTATAGGGCCATCGGCGGAGATGATACGACTGATGGGAGATAAGATCACCGCCAAAGACACGATGATCAAGGCCAAAGTGCCTGTCGTCCCAGGCTCTGATGGTCAGGTCAAAAGTGTCAAAGAAGGAAAAAAGATAGCTGCCAAGATAGGCTACCCTGTCATCCTCAAAGCCACCGCAGGTGGCGGTGGAAAAGGAATGCGTATCGTCAATACAGAGGACGAATTCGAAGAGCAATTATCTAAGGCGCAGATAGAGGCGGGTGCAGCATTCGGTAATGATGCCATGTATCTGGAGAAATTTGTAGAAGAGCCGAGGCATATAGAGTTTCAGATTATAGGGGATCAGCATGGTAAGGTGGTCCATCTCTCAGAGAGAGATTGCTCTATACAGCGTCGTCATCAGAAATTACTGGAAGAGTCGCCATCACCATTTTTAGATAAGAAACTGAGAGAAAAAATGGGCCGCGCTGCCATCAAGGCCGCTAAAGCGATCAACTATGAGGGCGTCGGCACCGTCGAATTTCTTGTCGATAAGTATAGGAAATTCTACTTCATGGAGATGAATACCCGTATACAGGTAGAGCATCCCGTCACAGAAGAAGTCATCAACCGTGACCTCATCAAAGAACAAATCAAAGTCGCCGCAGGAGAAAAACTATCTGGCAAAAACTATTTCCCTGAGCTGCACTGTATAGAGTGCCGTATCAATGCAGAAGATCCACACCACGATTTCCGACCTAATCCTGGTCATATCACTTCATTCCATAGTCCTAAGGGGCATGGTGTCAGAGTCGATACGCATGTGTACGCTGGCTATACCGTACCGCCATACTACGACTCCATGATCGCCAAGCTCATCTGCCGCGCCGAGACCCGCGAAGAATGTATCAAAAAGATGGCCCGCGCACTAGAAGAATTCGTCGTGGAGGGTATCAAGACAACCGTTCCATTCCACAAGCAACTCATGAAAAACGAGGACTTCAAAGCGGGTAACGTGACGACTAAGTTTTTGGATACTTTCGAGATGAAGAAGGAGTAAGGGAGGTCTTAAGATATAGCATTACATTAAAGATACAAAGAGATCAACTCGTCAGGATGTAAAATATTTATGTGCGAAAATTTGAATCCTGTTTTATCCCTTGTAATAATGTGATCAATATCTTTTATTGTCTTGGCACATTCTATTTGATAAGCATCTTCTAAGTCTTCAGTTTTGGAATTTAATGCGATAAGCATTTCATTGTTAGAAGTATCCTTGATTTCCAGTCTTTTGATAATCATGGATATAGCCTTATTGGCATTCTTATTACCGATTTGTTTTGCAAGAATATAATAAGAAGTCAAAATGGAATTCGAAGAAGTAAATAATTTCCATTTACTATTTGCTGCTTTGAATATAGCATAGGCCGAATTAGAGAAGGGTTTCCTATCCGCCAAGAGATCAATTATCACGTTCGTATCAAGAAACAATTTCAACTTAGCCATGCTTCTCGATCCTCATTTTTCTTGCCTCTTCCTTTTCGTTATAATTATCTGGAAGTTTGATAATCCCTCTGATTTCATCTAATTCTTGATCTCCTAATTCCGGATTTTGAGAGACGATTTTTTCCAGATACGATTCTATTATTTGAGAAAGACTTTGATTATTATTTTTAGCGTATTGCTTGGCTTTGGCTATAATCGCTTTGTTTATTGATAATGTGAGCTTTGTTGTCATACGTATATATGCTTATAAATATACGTAATAAGAATATATTTCGTTCATTATTTTATGTTGGGTTTAGATAAGATGCATTTGGCTCGTATAGAAAAGAAATTTTTTCATTCTGAGCTTGCCGAAGAATCTTCAGTACAGAAACCAGTGCTGAAGATACCTCCGCAAAGTCCGCATGAAAAAGATGTCAATGAGCACAGGGCTTTCAGAATTATTAAGCTAAGAGCAGAATATTATCTCTACATTAAACAAGCCCACCCATACTAACACCAAGCCCCTTTACCGTTCTATTAATCGCGGGAACAAGCCCAATAAATATTACTTTGCAATCTTATTTCAGTTATTTTTCGGTGATCTTGTGTTATCAGATCGATCATGAGGGATTTTAGGAGGTTATTACATTATATCAAGCCCTATAGGAGTCATGTCATAAGCAGTATCTTATGTCATATTCTGATGGCTTTGTTTACTGTTATATCTATTCCATTGGTGATTCCATTCTTTCAGGTATTGTTTTCGAGGACGCCTGTAGAGGCGGAGGTACCAGAGAGTCGATTGGATATTATCGGCTGGTTGCAGTATTATTTTGTCCAGATCATAGAGCAGCATGGTGTCTCGCGATCTATCGTTATCATCTGTCTGCTGATCGTCGTGACTTTCTTTTTCAAAAATGTATTCCGCTATCTGGCGATGTACTTCATGGTGCCCGTCCGCTCTAGTGTAGTTAAGGATCTCAGGTGTCAACTCTTTGACCATCATCTATACACAGAAGATGACAAGATCAAAGCCCTCAAGCGGGGTGACCTCATCACGCGGATGACGGCGGATGTGCAAGAGGTGGAGTGGAGTATATTGAGATTCGTCGAGACGATATTCAAGTCGCCTGTGATTATCATCGGTAGCATCTTACTGATGTTGCAGATAAGTCCGTCGCTGACTTTATTTGTCTTTGTGCTGATGCTCTTTACGGCATTGGTTATCGGTACATTGTCTAAGACTCTCAAAAAACAATCACTCACCCTACAAGAGCGACTCAGCGATATTACTGCGATATGGGAAGAGAGTCTGGATGGCAAGCTGCATATTGATCTGTTTGGAGTGCAGAAATTTTGGAGATCACGGTTCGTCCGTAGTAATGAGTCCTATAGCCACACGCTCAATAGGGTCTCTTGGAGACAGGATTTGTCTTCGCCTTTGTCAGAATTTTTGGGTGTCTCGGTTGTTGTCGTATTGCTGTGGTATGGGTCGCACCTGGTGCTGGATAACCAACTGATGCCAGAGACTTTCTTTGCTTTTATCTTCGCTTTCTATAATGTGATAGAACCGTCCAAGTCATTTTCTTCTGCCTTCTACAGTGTGCGCAAAGGTTCGGCGGCCTTAGAGCGCATCGACGAATTATTAGAGCAAAAGACGACATATACAAGTTCATCCTCTTTGTCTAAAATAGAAGGCATAAGACACAATATAGAATTCCGCGATGTGAGTTTTTCCTATGGCCAGGAGCGGGTATTAGATAAGGTGAGTTTTTCCATTCGGGTGGGAGAAAAGATAGCCATTGTCGGTCCATCGGGTGCTGGCAAGTCCACTATATCCATGCTCTTACTCAAAAAACTAAAACCCACCCAAGGCCAAATACTTATAGATGGTTGCGCGATACACGATATAGATACCACGTCTTGGTATAAGCACATCGGTATGGTGACGCAGAATCCCTTCCTTTATAATGATACGATACATAACAATATTACCCTCGGTCGTGGAGGCATACACCAAGAGCAGATGGAGCGTAGTCTGTCGCAGTCCGATAGCGCACAGATCATCAGTCAGATGGATGAGGGATTATCTACTAATATAAAAGATAGAGGCTCGCGGCTGAGTGGGGGAGAGCAGCAGCGTATTGCTATCGCGCGGGCGTTGTTGACGGATCCTTCTTTGATAATATTTGACGAGCCGACCTCCGCCTTAGATCCTGTCTCCGAAAAGAAAGTCTCTGAAGCTCTATGGCGCGCCGTCAAAGACAGGACAGCCATTATTATTGCGCATAGATTATCGACGACGCAGTATGCGGATAGGATACTGGTCCTCAAAGACGGTCAGATCGTAGAGCAGGGGAGTCATCAGGAGCTGATCAGACATCAGGGCGTATATGCCGATTACGTGGACTTACAGACGATTGCATAGGATGAAGCATCGGCGCATATTAATATTAGTACTTGGATTGTGGTGTAATACGATGTGGCTTGCCGCTCAGAAAAAACAAATCGAAACTGCCAACTATTACTATCTATATCATGGATATTTGAGTCAAGATGTGGAGAGATTTTCCCAACTGAGTATACAGAATATCGAGCTGTATTGTATGGAGGAAGTCTATCACGAAAAATCCAGTCTACCCAGAACGGATTACCAATATACGTCTGAGTCCGGCACAGCCGATTATTATCATCAGGAGGATGGCCTCATCTATCTGGTAGGATATAAAGGTAGTGACCCTTATCTTGCCGCACCTCGTAAGCTCATCCAATATTATCGCAACATCCCCATCATGGATTATCGAAATACTAAGTCCTTGGACCAATATGGAGAGACAGGATTTGCCATAGATTATGAGCTTGAAGAACTACCTAATAATCTCCGATCATGGGCTACAAAAAATAATTATCAAAGCCTGCGTGTCAATGGCCAATTGGATTATCAGGTAGAATATCAGGGTGAAGATTATATAAGAACAGGTCTGGATCGTATGGATGGTTATGTCATCGATAACATCATAGATCTCCGCATCACCTCCATCGAAGTACGCATAGACCACCAATGGAAACCCATCGAGACTAACGCCGTACTACTAAAATATTTCGGCGAAAAACGCATCCATTATACCTCCTTGTATCATCGCACTGACCATATAGAGATGGCCCGATTGACATACGGAGATCATACGCAAGTGCAGTTTTATACGATGGATTTGGATTATACTCAGGAGACTTGCCTCCATAACTATGAGGACATCTACCTTTTCCCTAATCCGACCTTCGATGATGTCTCGCTAAAAATTGCTCACGCCCACGACCAAAAATACTCTCTCACCATCAATTCCATCATCGGCAAAAAAATATGGCAACAGGAGCTTGTCATGGATCACACCACACAATTATTCCGTATTGATCTTCCTTATCTGGAGCAAGGAATCTACTCTTATATTATCCGTGATGGACGAGGGAAGACGATTCAGTCTAGGCGGTTGCAGGTGATAGGGTATTAGGGTGTTGTTATTTTCTTTGTTTTTGGATAATCTCATCGGTGCAAAATGCTATCCTTTTATACCTTTCAGTTCATTTTTTTCATTCGATAAAAAAACGAACCAAAAAAATCTTGTTCAATGTAAGGCTATACCCTGTGCCGCCCCCGCCACCCACAAACATTCGACGGGCTCGGCCTCTTTGTTAATGTTACACAGATACTTTTTCATCTCGACCTTGTGGAGAGATCTTCAGGGTTATTCCTACTGCTCTGAAGATTTTTCGGCAAGCTCAAAATGAAAAAAAATGTAAAGAAGCGGGTGGCCGGACAGGTAAGCGGAGCGGTTTGCTGTCTAAGTATCTTTAGTTTACTATTCTAACGGAAAAAAGTAACAGAAGAATAAGAAATAGTAATATCTCAATCCCCCACCACATTCCTGCCATTATGTCACTTCTATGATCCATTTATAGTACTTTTGCAACTTTAGAATCAAGTGTTATGTACGATCACCAAATCCCGCTGACAGATAAAGACCTGGACCAATCTATCCAAGGACAAGTGTTTGATGATCAGAAGAAAGGGCGTAGACCGAACGCTAAGAAATACTATATAGAAAGCTACGGTTGCGCGATGAATTTTAGTGACTCCGAGATCGTGGCGTCTATACTGGCAGGAGAAGGCTATCACTCCACTAAAGAAGCCAAAGAATCCGACCTTATCCTGATAAATACTTGCTCGATCAGAGAAAAAGCAGAAACTACCGTCCGCAATAGACTCAAACAATTCAATAAGATCAAAAAGCAGAGACCGGCGATGCTGATCGGTATATTGGGTTGTATGGCGGAACGGCTCAAGGCCAAATTATTAGACCAAGAGAAACTGGTGGATATAGTCTTAGGTCCGGACGCTTACAGAGACTTACCTAATCTCATATCGACTGCCGAAGAAGGCGAACGCGGTGTCAATGTCCTCTTGTCCAGAGAAGAAACTTACGCCGATATAGCCCCATTGCGATTTGCGTCTAATGGACTACAGGCATTTATATCTATCATGAGAGGCTGTGATAACATGTGCTCTTTCTGTGTCGTGCCATTTACGAGAGGAAGAGAGCGGAGTCGTGATGCGTTTTCTATTGTCGCAGAGGCACAGGAGCTGGCAAATCAGGGATATAAAGAAGTGACCTTGCTGGGTCAGAATGTAGATTCCTATAGTTGGAAAAATCCAGATACGGGAGAGAATGTCTCCTTTGCTCAGTTACTGGTTATGGTGGCTAAGGTCGATCCTGATCTGAGGGTACGGTTTTCGACGTCGCATCCTAAGGATATAACTGATGAAGTACTCTATGCCATCAGAGATTACGAGAATATATGTAAGTATATTCATCTGCCTGTGCAGTCTGGCAATTCGCGGATACTCAAGCTGATGAATCGTACCTATGACCGCGCATGGTATAAGAACAAGGTAGATCGTATCTATGAGATCATCCCAGACTGTGCCATCTCTTCTGATATGATCACAGGCTTTTGCTCTGAGACGGAGGAAGAACATCAGGACACACTGAGCATCATGGAGTACTCTCAGTATACGATGTCATATATGTTTTTTTATAGCGAAAGACCGGGTACTCTTGCCGCGCGCAAGTACGAAGATGACATCCCATTAGAGACAAAGAAAAGACGCCTGAGAGAAGTCATAGACCTCCAAAGTCAAATATCATTAGCCACTAATGAAAAAGATGTCGGCAAGACATTCAAGGTACTGATAGAGGGGAATTCTAAAAAATCAGATCAGGAATTTAAGGGTAGAAATAGCCAGTTCAAAATGGTCATCTTCCCTAAGCAAGAAAACTATAAGCCTGGAGACTACGTTAACGTACGTATAGAATCCGCTACCGCAGGTTCTCTCCTAGGCCAAATTGTATAAAACTATGAACATCCAATCAGTCAAACAAAGATACGGCATCGTTGGTCGCTCAGAGCAACTGGAGCATGCGCTCCAGACGGCCTTGCGCGTCGCATCGACGGATCTGACTGTGCTGATACAGGGTGAGAGTGGCGTCGGAAAAGAGGTCATCTCTAAGATTATACACGAATACAGCAAGCGTAAGCACGATCCATTTATAGCCATCAATACAGGCGCTATACCAGAGGGCACGATCAATTCTGAGTTATTCGGTCACGAAAAAGGGGCCTTTACAGGGGCGACTTCTGATCGTAAGGGATACTTTGAGACGGTTAATAAAGGGACGATCTTCTTAGACGAGATCGGCGAGATGCCATTGGATACACAGGCTTACCTACTGAGAGTACTAGAAAGTGGCGAGTATATTAAGGTCGGCGCATCTAAAGTCCACAAAACCGATGTCCGCATCATCGCCGCCACCAATGTCAACCTCAAGGAGAAAATAAAGCAAGGAAAATTCAGAGAAGACCTTTACTACAGGCTCAATACAGTGCCGATTATCGTCCCGGCTCTCCATGAGCGACGAGATGACATCTTGATGCTATTCAGGAAATTTGCCAATGATTTTGCTGAGAAATATAGTACAGACTCGGTCAGACTGGATGATGCATCTAAGCAACTTTTGACCAACTATAGGTGGCCCGGCAATATCAGAGAGCTACGTAATCTCGTAGAGCAATTATCCGTGCTGACACAAGATCATCTGATCAACATAGAGGATTTGCTCAAGTTGGCACCGCACCTCTCACAGCGGAATCTTCCCGCGAGACATGTCGGACAAGAACCTAATCTGGAAGAGCGCGAGATACTATACAAGTTTCTATTCGAGATGAAAAACGATCTTAATGATCTGAAAAAACTGGTCTTCGAGCTGGTGCAGCGTAATAATCTTAAGATGCCGAGCCTCTCTCCTTCAGTTATGAATACCAGTGCCATGCCGACTTCTTTATATAAAGAGGAGATGGAGCAAAGTTTTAATCCGATAGAAAAAGCGCCTCATTTCAATGAATATGATAATTCTCCCGTTATAATAGCAGGTCATCCTAATGACTACAGCAATGCGGAAGAGGTGGAAGAAAGCCTATCTCTCGATGATGTCACAAAGGACCTCATCAAAAAGGCACTCAAAAAGCATAAAGGCAAGCGCAAGCACGCGGCTGTAGAGTTAGGTATATCCGAAAGAACACTCTATAGAAAGATCAAAGAATATGAGATCGCTATATAAGACGACCATAACGATGACATGCCTACTGTGCATGGGTTGTTATAATTTCCGAGGTATCACCATCGCCCCTGAGATCAAGACTTATTATGTGGAAGACTTCTCCGCGACTGTACTGGATCTGCCCGGTGATCTTAATTATCTGTTCGCTGAGGAGCTAAGAAGAAAAGTCCGCGAAGAATCTAAGCTCGTCTACAGTGAGACGGACCCGCACATCGTCTTTAGCGGGGCACTGACTAAATATAACATCAGCGCCATCGCCCCAGATGGCAACAGTACCACCAGCCTCAATAGATTAGACATCGGTATCAAAGTCACCTACGTCAACGAACTCAACGAAGAGGACACCTGGACCAAATCATACTCTGACTTCGAAGATTTTGATAGCAATGCCAACTTTCAGGAAATAGAAGAAGGACTATATGATGTCATCATAGAAGATATTCTGGAGCGCGTCTTTAATGATGCTTTTACGGATTGGTGATAGTCAGGTGTATTGTAATGGGGCCTTATTTCACATAGGTATAAAGACCTTTTAATGAACTAGCGTTTTGGTTACTTAGGGCGATGCCGAAGGAAAATTTACTTCTGAATATCCCTTTATGTTTTTTCATCTCGACCTTGTGGAGAGATCTCCAGATGACCTTTCCACTGACTTAAGATTTTTTGACAAGCTCAAAATGAAAAAAAATGCACGAAAAGCGTTTGGTTACTTAGGGGCGATGCCAAAGTGATATGCCGAAGGAAAAATTTACTTCTGAATATCCCTTTTATGTTTTTTCATCTCGACCTTGTGGAGAGATCTCCAGATGACCTTTCCACTGACTTAAGATTTTTCGACAAGCTCAAAATGAAAAAAAGGCACAGAAAGTGTTTGGCTACCAAAAAGCGATTTGACGAAGGAAATTTTTTAACAGGTATATTCTAATTCTAAAGAAGAAATCATTTTGGACCGTTCATTACTCAGTCTGCGGCGAGTATATTTACGTCCGCGGCTTGGGTTATGAAATAACCCATGAGCAGTAAATATGTGAGCTGAAGGAATAGAGCATAGCAAAAAGACCTTTTAATGAACTAGAGTTTTGGTTACTTTGGGGCGATGCCAAAGTGATATGCCGAAGGAAAATTTACTTCTGAATATCCCCTTTATATTTTTTCATCTCGACCTTGTGGAGAGATCTCCAGATGAGCTTTCCACTGACTTAAGATTTTTGACAAGCTCAAAATGAAAAAACAATGCACGAAAAGCGTTTTGCTTGCTTTGGGGCAATGCCAAAGTAACATGCCAAGGAAAAGTGACTTCTTAATATCCCCCATGTATCATTCTAGCTTGCTGAATATTAAACAAAATAACACCCTATAATACCCATTTGTAATAATGATACACTAATTTTGGAGGGATCATTACATAATGATAATATATGAAGACATTGGGGAAAATCATCAAAAATAAAGAAGCCGTAGACAAGGAATTGATCCAGGAAAAGCTACGCAAATCCCCTTTCTCGCAGCCTTGGCAAAAACTCTCAGATCAGGCCAATGGCGAAAACAAATACGCCATCTATGATTATCAATGGACCACGCCCCCAGCGAAAAGTGACCTGACAGCAGAAGAAAACCTGGTCATCATAGACAAGATAAAGCTCAAGAAAAAGAAGAAAAACAAGCGCAAGAATGTCTCTATATTCCCTACTAAAACCGCTACAGAAAACACGAATGTCATATCTGACATTGTCACCGAACTAGTAGATGCCCCTGCAGAAGAATCAGCAACTCTATCAGCATCCATCGTCGAGGACTCCAAAAAGGCAGTCGAGATCATAGAGGAAAAAGAGGTAATATCGACATCAGAGAAAGAACAGAGCGCTGTTATAAAAAAGGCAAAAGAAACCAAGCCAGCACCAACCGCCAAAGAGAAAAAGAGCACGAAAATAGAGAAAACGAAGTCGGAGAAAGCGAAAACTGAGAAAGAGAAGTCTGCAAAAGTAAAAGCACAGAAAGTAACAGTGCCTAAAGCGAAGACTGAGAAAACAAAAGCCGAAAAAGCCAAGACAACTAAAGTCACAGACAAGGTCAAATCCAAAAAGAAGAGCACCAAGAAAGTCAGTGTATCTCAACCGAAAACATCTAAAACCAAAAGTAAAGCAACTAAGAAGAAGACGAAGGACATGGGATTAGATCCATTTACAGTATGGATCAATAGTCTCGATGAGGATAAAAAGAGCAAAAAATCAAAGTCTTCTGCGACGAAGTCTAAAGCTGAGAAAAAGACAAAAAAAGCGGGCAAAAAGTCAGCCAAGTCAAAACTCAAATCCAAAATCTCCAAAAGCGTCAAAACCAACAAAAAAATAGCCACAGAAGCCTTGGCACAACTCTATACAGAGCAGGGTCACTATAAGAAGGCCATCAAGGTGTACGAAACGCTCAGTTTGAAAAATCCCAAAAAAAGTAGTTTCTTTGCGGTCCAAATTAAAGACCTAAAAAAGAAATTATAATGGTTACGGCACTGACAATCCTTATTGCTCTCAATGGTATCATACTGACAGCCATCGTGCTTATACAAAATCCCAAAGGAGGTGGAATAGATTCTACTTTCGGAGGTCAGGGTGCGAATCAGGTGTTCGGCGCAGCGAGATCTACGGATTTTGTCGAAAAACTGACTTGGGGTCTGGCTATTTCTCTATTCATATTGGCTATTCTGACGGCGATTATCGTAGCTAATTCTGCTGGTGGCACAGGCACCGAATTATTGGATTCATACCAAGGATAATAATTCTTACAATTATTGTTTGTCATAATGACAAAAATGCGCCATGTATCATGCCAATAATACGGCAGATCATGCAATATTGTCAGGAAATCAGCGCTGGCATCATTAATGATGATAAGTCTCTTGTTACTTAATATATTATTATAAAAATCATTCTTTAACCTAATAAAATATCTCAATAAGCATGAAGCCCATAAATGACAGGGTTGTCGTAAAACCCGCTAAAGCCGAAACCAAAACAAAAGGTGGCATTATACTACCAGACACGGCCAAAGAAAAGCCTCAGAAAGGCAAAGTCGTCGCTGTAGGTCCAGGCAAAGATGGTAACGCAATGACCGTCAAAAAAGGAAATACTGTACTCTACGGCAAGTATGCTGGACAAGAACTTCATTACGAAGGGGAAGATTACTTAATCATGAGAGAGGACGACATTCTAGTCATCCTATAATTTCACAATTTTTCACATTCACTTAATTAAAAATCCAATTTTTTAAAAAGTTAATCAACAATGGCAAAAGAAATAACTTTTGACTCTGATGCGCGGATGAAACTCAAAGCAGGTATCGATGCCCTCGCTAACGCCGTAAGAGTTACACTAGGACCAAAAGGACGTAATGTCGTTATACAAAAAAGTTTTGGTGCACCGACTATTACTAAAGATGGTGTGACCGTAGCTAAAGAAATAGAACTAGAAGATGCAGTAGAAAACATGGGAGCTCAGATGGTCAAAGAGGTCGCCTCTAAGACTAACGATGCAGCAGGAGATGGTACCACTACAGCCACTATACTTGCGCAAGCCATGGTCGCTGCCGGTATGAAATATGTCGCTGCAGGAGCTAATCCGATGGACCTCAAAAGAGGAATCGATAAGGCCGTCGCGTCAGTAACAGCAAGCCTTAAGAAAGGTAGTACCGTCGTCGGCAACGATTTCAATAAGATAGAGCAAGTCGGGTCTATCTCAGCTAACAATGACAATGAGATAGGATCGCTTATCGCCGATGCGATGAAAAGAGTATCTAAGGACGGCGTCATCACTGTAGAAGAAGCTAAAGGAACGGATACTTATGTAGAAGAGGTTATGGGTATGCAGTTTGATAGAGGGTATCTTTCTCCATATTTTATCACGAGCAGTGATAACATGGTGACAGAATACGAAAATCCATACATCCTTATCCACGATAAGAAAGTCTCTAACGTACAAGACATCATCCCTGTACTAGAGAAATGTTCTCAGGCTGGTAGACCACTACTTATCATCGCAGAGGATGTCGAGTCTCAGGCACTAGGTGTATTAGTTGTCAATAGACTAAGAGGTGGCCTTAAGGTGGTTGCAGTCAAGGCACCAGGATTCGGAGATAGAAGAAAAGCCATGCTAGAGGATATCGCTATCCTGACAGGTGGTACAGTGATCTCAGAAGAAAAAGGATACAAATTAGATTCTGTAGAGATCTCTCAGCTGGGTACTTGTGATAAGATCACAGTAGACAAAGACAATACGACTATCGTCAATGGCGCTGGATCTAAGAGAGCCATCACAGCTCGTATCAACCAGATCAAACAACAAATACAAGACACAACATCTGATTACGACAGAGAGAAACTACAAGAGAGACTCGCTAAGTTATCTGGTGGTGTGGCTGTACTATACGTCGGTGCAGCGACGGAGGTAGAGATGAAAGAAAAGAAAGACAGAGTAGATGATGCCCTACACGCGACCAGAGCCGCTGTAGAAGAAGGTATCGTCACTGGTGGTGGTGTGGCCTTAGTGCGCGCTATTCCTGCCTTAGGCAAACTCGCTGGCGAAAACGAAGATGAGACAATGGGTATACAGATCGTCAAAAAAGCATTAGAGGCACCGCTAAGAGGTATCTCAGAAAATGCAGGCGTCGATGGATCTGTCGTCTTACAAAAGGTGATGTCTGAGAAGGGATCATTCGGATATAACGCACGTACGGATAAGTACCAAGACCTAAAGAAAGCTGGTGTCATTGACCCTACTAAAGTAACCAGAGTCGCAATAGAAAATGCTGGCTCTATCGCAGGTATGGTCCTCACCACAGAGTGCGTCATCAACGATAAGAAAGAAGACAATCCCGCTCCTATGATGCCTCCAGGTGGTGGCATGGGCGGTATGATGTAATCACATCATCATTTGTCTTATAGATATATAAAGGTTGTCCAATGATTTTGGGCAGCCTTTTTTTGTTCCTACCAGTAT
>JAHDFP010000011.1 GCA_020628095.1 Saprospiraceae bacterium | reverse complement strand
GAAATTTATCGCTCTAAAGAGCGAGGATTTAAACCTTTATTGTGACCATTAAAAACTATTTAATAAAATTATAGAAACTTAGTGTTTCATCCCATTTGAAAATTTTGCTCTACATGAATTTACCCATAAAGAGAAAACAAGCCAGTAACATACTTAGAATGCTTAGATAGTCGGAATGGAAAATACTGAGATACGTTTTCTATCGTCCTGTAATCGGCAGAATCAAATTTTATCTCTACGATACATCGATAATCTTTGAAGGGATAATCCTGATCCGTAGACAAAACATCCTGAGGATATTGATAAGCGATATTATGATCTATTGTAAGTCTATAACGCTCAGTCGTATCGACATAGTACTGTCTCGTATATCTATTGACCAAAGAGGGATACATTAAGGAGGTATTATAATTTTTGTTGACTTTCTGAGTCAGACCATCCATAGTATCATAAGAGATGTCCTTAATGTACTTTTTATAACCCAGTGTATTGTTCTTTATTTTTAGCTCTATGTTACCCGTAATATTATCTGCCTCGCTTCCATACCATCTGTATCTTACCTTGGTACGATCTGAGACACCTCCGAGATTAGAATAGCCCGCCTTAAATCCCACACTATCGAAATAAATATTATTAACTATTCTATTAGGATAAGCCTTACTGAAACCTGCAGGATGTGCCAATAAAATAGATTCTAATTTATAAAAGTCCTGTGGCGCGATGACATATTTTAGTTCGTACCGCTTCATTGTATACTTTCGTCTACGAGTTCCGAGCCTTCTTCTATCATATACAATTTGGGCACATTCTCTGTCTTATAATTTTTGACAAAAATCTTTGCAGGTCCAAATTCAGGTTTTTTCTGATATGCGGCGAAACCAGTTTGGCAATCTTTTAACGTTAGATGATCTAGATGTAATTTGGATTTATCCTTAGATGCGACACCTATCACGCAGCCACTTATTTCTGTCCATTCGGACTTAATCGTAGACTGCTCTCCAGCCGATATTCCTTTGTCACCCGTACCATCGATTATTACACCTGTTAGCTCCAATACGCTACCCGATCCATCTATGGCATCATTTCCTATATCAACGAACCTAGTATTACTTACCGTCCCCGTACAGAAGTCAGAATCAAAGGCGTCTGCAAACGTTTTATAAAAAGTGCACTCTGTCATCGTAAAATCAGAACGAATAATATTCAATGCGTCCTCGCATTGGTTACTATCAAATCTGGTCTTAGTAATGTCCACATCACTTTCGTAAAAATTGACCGCTCCCGTCAGTTGCCAGTTTCCTTCTCTTAGAGTATTCTGATTTTTGAAAATCGCATACCGTATTTTAGATCGTTCTGAGGCTTGTATTACTGAAAAACTTCCAGCCTCTCCATTATCAGACTGTATCACCACCGGCTGCTCTTCGTCTCCTGTTATCTGTACTGGCGAATAACTGATTATACAGCCCTTATTCTTAAACAGTACATTAGTGCCAGCCAAGATATTCAACTCTGTTCCCTGTGGAATAATGACTGGTTCGTCTATAATCACATCTCCCTTATCCATTGTTAGCTTACCGTCTTCTCCTTTCTTTAGTATATCAGTCAACTTATCTATAGATGCACCCGCCACCAATGATTGTCTACGTGTATAATCATCAGGTGCAAGCCAGTCAAGTACAGTCGTGGAATAAACAGAATCAATACCTGGTATTTTGTACTTAATGGACCGTACTCCAGAGGGAACTTTCCATTGTAGGTATACAGGCACACTTTTGGATTCCTGAGGATATATGATCCTTTCTTCTCCACTGGCACTTTCTCCAGTTATAACCTCTATTGGAAAGGAATGCCGATTAGATAATTTTATAGTTTGAGTTTCGTCACCTTTTTCAAATCTAAAAGCTTGTAAACTATTGACATGAGCGGGAAGACCTATTTGTATTTTGGCCGCTTTTTTTCTTATAAACTCTCTATCCAATTTGTACGTGGCATGTCTCTGCCTTATAAACTCTTCCCTAGCCACTACATCCTCCTCCAAGTCATCCAGAAAATGATCTATGAATTCTGGCCTGGAATATAGATCGAGATAATAAAAGTAAGCTCTTACAAACTCTTCATCAAAAAACAACCAATCTATAGGCTCTTTATGCCCCGCGCCTTTGGTATATAGTTTTTCTGTATAAATATGCTTGGCATATTTCTGAGGATCATCAGAAGAATAAGCATCAAAACCAATCGGCTCTAATAAGGCCGTCACTGGATTATAATAAAATCTCTGATTATGCCAGGTAACGGCATGATGTGCGAGGCATATATCTACCAGGGCTAAATAACGCGCCATCCTATCCAGATCAAATATTTCTGATGCTGGTTGGAGTTGATATTTATATTGGTGGAGAAGGTTTTGCGCTTCGTTAAAATCTTTAAGAAGTTTTTCATTCTTCATCAGCTTGCCTTCTTTGAAAGCTCTGAGTTCTGAGGTCCAATAGGCTTTATCTTTTTCGTCGATTGTGGGTAGAGATCTTTTCCATTTTTCGATAGTCCTTCTAGTGACTTCCCATATTCTATCCTCAGTCATTTTCACGATAGGGCCTTCTCTTCTGGCTCGATACTCTACCAGATTCTTACCGAAATGCTCCTCGTAAGAAAAGACTATTTTCTCATCATCATTGTGCTTGTAATAGATAAAGTCATACCTAGGCCTTATAATATCGGCGTAGTCCAAAAACTTATAGAAAACCCACTCACGCAAAAATCCTCTTGTATTCGGTTCTTGTACAGAAAAGGTTTGCATTCCCTGCCAACTCTCTTCTGATGACATATCCACTCTGTAAGAAGGGACTCCCGACATGTGATCTAGCCAGTCACCCTTATGTCTGATCTTTGCTTTTTTGTACCTGTTGTCATCCCATATTCTAGCGGGTATCTTAGTTCCGTCATGATATACAAGACCTCTGGATATGGACCTCTGTTTATGCTGATCTAATTTATTTACGCCCTCCTCATCTATACTAATCGCAAATTCCTGAGGGACAAAAGCTGCACCAGACAACTCTAGATCATCTTGTTCTAGCTTAGAAATTTTAAGATCATCAAAATAAATCTCGTTAGGGCCGCTTTCCTTGTATACATAGACCTTTATGAGATCGGGTGTGGCGTATCGAGGTACGGTGAATGTAAGAGACCATCGTTGCCAATAGTCCCCTCTCCTATACACAGGATTATCAGACCTTACATAGAACTGATCCGAATCTTCCGCTTGAGCAACTAAGTAAGCATTGACGGGATGCTTATTATGTGACCATACTTCGGCATGATATCTTTGTCCAGGTTCTGGCTTTTCTATGTTATAGGTGAATCCATAGTTATTATCAGCATCTAATCGGCAAGCATAATCACCAGAATTTTTATTCTTATCAGATCTAGTATGTGCCCCATAAAACCGATCTCCATCTGTCACAAAATATTCTCCATCCACTTCTTCTGCATCGCAGATCACGACATCTTTATGAGAATTCTCAGACTTTTGGAAAAAAGTAGAATCAAAAAATCTCAGAAAAAGAATAGGCAACAAAATCAAACCAAGCAACCAAAAAGATCTTGAGCCCTTATTAGGAATACTTTTCCCAGTAATTATCATAGAACCAACTCTGGTTGATCGATTATAGTAATCTTGATGTTATCATCCAAGCCCTTAAGTTGGGATCTGACCGCAGCAATATCATCTATGGTATCCATCTTAGTAAGATAGGTCAGAAATAATCCATCTTGGTTTTCTTCCATACGCTTCAGTTCTAGATAAGGCATACTACTCAGTGCTGAGGTGACAGCCTTTATATCGGTAGATGCAGTTCTTATATTGACCAGCTTTTGATCCCTGACAAATGTTTTCTTCTTACTTACATTTTGATTAAGGAATATCATAATCAGAATAAGTAGGATAGCTATGACAGCCAGTATAGGTTTGTTAGCGCCACAGGTGATACCTATGCCTATGATAAGGAATAGATAAGTTAGCTCTTCTGGTTCCTTTATAGCTGCTCGGAATCTTACGATAGATAACGCACCCACTAATCCTAGTGACAAAGCAATAGATGCTTGTACTACCGTGATAATAAGCAAGGTGGATAATGCCAAGGGGACAAAGATGGAAGCAAACTTCTCCTTATTACTGAATGATTGTCCGTATCTAACATAAAAAGCCTTGACTATGATGCCTAATAATGTCGCTACGATTAGATTGATAATAAAATCTAATAAATTGACACTATTAGTAAAATCAGTCAAGTATTCTTCAAACTTGAGCATGCTCTATTAATTTATCAGGATAGTTTCTACAGATAGAAACGTAATCAGAAACGGTCAAAATTATATAAAATCCACAAAGTCATTGAATTTCTGACAGTGATTTGAATTTGCCTTCCAGATATGGGTATTTATTCAGGATACTGAGTAATAAAATGGAGTCAGGATTGGTATTAAATCTCTCTTTTAACTCACGATTATTAGATTCCAAAACTGTATTGTTAATCCCCGTTACATAATACTCTATATCCAGAGCCGACTTATGATAAAATGTCTTATCGTATTGTCCTCCATCACCCGCTACGAAAATGACATGCTTTCCAGATTCCTTGAGCTTTTTAATCTTAGGAAAGTATTCTGACCTAAATACACTAGGGCGATCGCAATAAAAATTCATCCAAGCCGATGCTTGATTTCCAATTCTTCCCATATCAGCAAATTCTGGCTCGCACGATGACCAGACTGTATTATGGGTGAATATTACAACAGCTTGTTTGTTAGTATCCATCGTGAGCTGATCTAACTGCTGATGTAAAAAGTCGCCTTGCCTCTTTTTCCACTGACAGCTATCCCTGAGCATATCGTGTTCTACGAGTGTGCAAAGAACCAACACTGAGATTGCGTCCATATCCTGTCGGTAATATAATTCTCGTCCTGTCTTTTCTGTTATCCACGAAAGATTACCATTCCGTATATCATGATTTCCTGTTGCCTATAAGGTGGACACATGAGATAGCTTAAAAATACTGTCGAGATAATCCAAAGTGGACTGGTGTCTAGTTGTCTCAGAGCACATATCTCCCCCTAACCACACCCCTCTATATTGACTAAAGTCTACATCGGCAATCCGATGATCTATTTTTGTTCCATCAGCATGCCACTGATAGGTATGTCCGAGTACTATTATATTTTCGGCATGCGGATTAGTAACCTTTTCTTCAGAACAAGAAATTGCTAGGAGAAGTCCCAAAATCCATATTGTATAACCTGCTTTCAATTTTAGTCTTAATGCTTATGCAGACAATTTAATAATTAATTCATTATGTCTTATCCGATAGTTAAGCGATGCTTCGTTCGCTAAGAGTCATTATAACAAAACTCTTACATCAACTTAAAGCATTATCAGACACAATAAATTCATTGGCATTTCTATTATCACTCTTGCTATTCTCATTTCTTTTTGGCTAAGGAAAGACTTGTTTACCAGTAATATACAAGGTAAGCATACTTGGAGGCAAGCGAAGACCTCACTTAACATTAGATATTTCACCCGATCTGATGCCAATATTTTCAACCCACGAGACGCCACTTATAATGGAGATAATAATAACATAAATAGGCTAGAATTTCCTCTCATGCAATGGGCCATAGGCATGATACAAAGAGTTACTGGAGAGAGTGTTTTCGTTACACGGATGTGCCTTTACATTATTAGCCTCATGAGCTTATGGGGCGTCTATCTATTATCCTTAGAATTGTTCAGAAAGAATCATATTGCCTCTATGGCTATATGGATATTAAGCTTCTATGGCATTTTCTTTTTTCATAGTATGAATCCACTGCCAGATAATCTAGCTTTTTGCTTTTGCATATTCTACCTATTCTACTTTTTTAGATTTTTGAACACAGAAAACATCCGCCATCTCATAACGGCCTGCATTTTTCTGGCCTTATCCGCTCTATGTAAATTGCCATTTATATTATATGGTGGAATGATAATATTATATCTCATAAGAAATCTAAGAGTCAAAAACTTAGAGCATTCTCTTAAGATAGTCTCCATAGGAACCATAACATTATTACCTATTATGTGCTGGTATCTTATCTCCGTACCGCAGTGGGAAAGCAATAGGATTCAGATTGGAATATTTGATAATACCATATCTATAGAGCTTGTTAAGCAATACCTTTATATACAACTGACGGAGACAATACCAAAGTTAGTACTCAATCAGCCCGCCTCTCTCCTATTTCTTGTAGCCCTTCCTGTTTTATATAAAAGAAAACATAGCTCATATATCTACTTAGGATTACTTGCTGTTTGCCTCTACTTTCTTTTTGTACTCAAGCAAATACGAGGCACACATGATTACTACCTATTTCCACTCCTGCCGATTGTACTCTTATCCCATCTTAATCTCATTGATTTCCTATGGGCTAATCGGATATCGAGGATACTCATACTATCCTTTTGTATTACCATGCCCATTTACTGTTGGCAAAACGTAAAAGATAATTGGGACATAGAGAAAGCCTATTTCAATAAAGACTTTTTCCAATACGGAAACGAAATTGCGAATCTTATCCCCGCAAATGTCAAATCAATTATCGCAAATGATCGCACAAATAGTATCATCCCCTATCTCTGTGATCAGGATGGATACATATTCAGAAAAGATCATCTTCCTGTCGCTTGGATAAAAGACATCATAGAAAGACAAGATGCACAGTACTTTATTTCTGATTCGCGCATTATAGAAAACCAAGAAGGATTCAAAGTACTCATGGCGGACACCATATATTACAAGGAAAGCATTAAGGTATTCAAACTAAAAGGTGCGGATGAATTATAATTACGGTAATTATATACATTAGAGGCAGAATCCATCAGTCACTTTTCTTTTAAACTGTTTTTATTTGCGACGTCTCTTCTACATTTTAATATATGCCGTTGGCATTTTTTTGATTGCTTGGCGATTATTCGGTGACCTGTTATTTGCGCTCAATCAAAATCAACTTGACCGTAGTGGCGACGGCTTCAAAAATTATTTCGCCTTTGCCTGGCAATATAAGTACGAAGGTGGATTATGGTTTTCGGGGATGCAATATCCTTATGGTGACTTATTGAGTTATGCCGATGGACAGCCCGCGATTACCCTGCCTCTGATTGGCCTTAAAAAAATGGGCTTAGATTTTTCTGGTTACGAATTATTAGTAGTTCAGATTCTTCCAGTCCTTGGATTATTCTTGGGTGCATATTTTTTGCATAAAATACTGAGGCATTACCAGATGCCCGATTGGTGGACAGTAGTTACCGTCATTTTCTGTCTTGCACTCTCGCCACAGCTATTTCGATTCAATGCCCACTTCGCATTAGGATATACTTTTTGCTTTCCGAGTATCTGGTATCTTTTGATATGCTATAAAGAGAGTCGGATTAAGAACATAAATTATATCCTGATCAGCATCGTCGCGCTTTTGATTTATGCTTTCATCCATCCTTATCATTTGCTGATTGGCAGCTTCTTTTTATTAGCATTTTTCTTTATTGAGATATTATCAAAGAGAATACACTGGAGTGTCTTCTCTTCTGCGGTTATTCCAGTTCTGTTGTATTTGTATATCAATAGTGGATTAGACATATATGCTGATCGTCCTCAGAATCCCTGGGGTGCTTGGGAATACAAAGCTGAAGCAGCTGATTTTTTTCCATTCTATGGTTGGTTTGCGCGTTTGTTTTCTGGAGTCTTGGAGACAAGGACAAGTTACCACGAGGGATATAATTACTTAGGTGTTTTAATTTTCATCTGTCCCCTGATTTGGATATCTATACGTTTCAAAAAACCGTCTACAAAAAAAGCAAATATAGAATCCTACTATTTCCTGGCATCTATTCTCGTTCTTCTTTTCGCATGTGGTTTACATATTTTTATCACAGGTCATAAGATATTAGACTGGATACCTATGATGAAACAATTCCGCGCTCTAGGCCGCTTTTCCTGGCCATTTTATTACGTGGGATTTGTTACTCTTTCAGTCTTTTTCTATATGGTGATTCATCAAGCTAAATCACCCATTCTTAGATCTAGTCTGATCGCTCTGGTGCTTGGATTGTGGTGCTTGGATTTTTGGTTTTATACCAAAGCTTTCAACAAAAACATGAACAAGTATAAGGCACCTAACGAACTGTATAGCAACAAAGAGGTGAACGATATAGTGAAGGCATCAACTTATGATGCCAAGGACTTTCAGGCCATCTTACCATTACCTGTCAGTATGGAAGGTGCAGAAAAAATCACGCCTGCCGACAACTGGTTCTCCAAAACAAGAGCTATACCCTATGCTTTCCAATCAGGCCTACCCATTATAGGAGCCTACATGTCCCGCACATCACTCAGCAACATACTCAGTCAGTACCAATTAGGTTCTTCTTCCTATGTAACTAAGACCCTAGTCAAAGATCTACCGAGCCAAAAGGACTTTCTTATCGTGATAGGAAAAGAAGTAGAAGCTGAATATGCGGACCTGCTTGCAATGGGTTATTACCTAGGAGAAAGTAAAGAAGTGAAGGTCTATGGTATCAATACGGCTAGCTTAGATCAGGCAAGAAAGCTCCCAGATATGAACCTGGACAATAAGAGCCCGATGTACTATAATGGATATAACGAGCAGAAGAACACAGGACTATATTCTCAGGGTGCGGTTAAAATAAATGGTCTCACAAAAATAGCTGGTCCCGTAAGTCTTAATGATGTATCATCCGATTCTCTTACTATGAGTCTTTGGACCAAAATAGAACCTAACCATAGCACGACGGCATTCTTTTCTATTTATATCAAAGATGCTAATCAGAAAACCTTACAAATCATTAATTATCGCGATTTAGATATACCGAGGTGCGAAGTCATCGATAACTGGATACAACTCAAAAAAAATATAGAAATACCTTCCGGAGCAGACTTTTTAGATTGGAATATCACAGCCGACCTACTTCATATAGATCATGCCATAATTTCTGAAAGCAAAGATTCTTTCCGCATTAAACTGGACAGTAATTTTGTTGTTTATAATCATTACATTGCCGAAGTATCAAATTAGGATTCTGATATAGAAAAGGCGAATAAGCTAGTTATTTTAGCTTACTATCTGATATATAAAAAACAGAAATAACGGACGTTGAAATACAAATTATACTTTGAGTTGCTATGGTGGATGATAACGTTAGTTATCCTCTTATTATTTCTGGTTCCGATATATCTGAACATAGGGGATGCCTACCCATTTTACAGAGATAATATCTTAGTGATAATAATTGCGGTCACCTTTGTCAGGTACATTTTCTTGCTTAAGCATCATTGGCTGACTATATCTAACTGGGCAAAAGCCATATTCATGATTCTGCCTATTCCTCTATTTTTTTATCTGTTAGGTGTGATATATGATTTTCAGAGATTTGCTGATGAGGAAGGTATCAGATCGGTCTTAGGCGAACTTCCTTATACAAACCAAGCCAAGCTGGCTCTATTTATCAAAACAGAAATGATATTCTTCTGGGCATCTGCTTTTATCACTAATCTGATGATGCCTTTTAGGATGATAATTTCTGTCTGGAGAAAAATTAATAAGGGAACAGAATAATGTACTCCGTTATAAAATCAATGCGATTCACAAAAAAACTTAAGCCATGAGTCAAGTAGAACAATTTAACGACTATAGAAAAAAAATGAATGACCGTATTCTCGGTCAGGATAATAAAGTACTCAAAAGATTTTTCAGTCTGGATAATCAGGCCTACAGCGAAGGTGCATTAGATGTCAAAACCAAAGAACTATTAGGTCTTGTCGCATCTATGGTACTACGTTGTGATGATTGCATCAAATATCACCTGGGCACAGCACATGAGCTGGGTACAAGCACAGAAGAAGTATTCGAGGTATTTTCTATAGCTAACCTTGTAGGTGGCTCGATCTGTATTCCACACACACGGAGAGCCGTAGAGTACTGGGACGAACTAGAAGCCAATAAGGCCTAAGTCGGGATATTAAGAAGTATCTTTTCTTTTTGGTACGTTATTTTGGCATTCCCCAAAATTTGACAGTATTAGTCGCTATTTGCATTTTTTTCATTTTGAGCTTGTCGAAAAATCTTCAGTCATATAAGATCTCTCTACCTAGAGATCTCTCCACAAGGTCGAGATGAAAAATGTTTAAAGCATATTAAAAAAGAAGTCGAGCCAAGTCGTACTATTATACCGTACTTCTATAACATCCTAAGTCAACATAATCTTCAGATAATTAAAAAATTCCTTGACTAGGTAGAGGTTAGAGATTTTAGACAGCTTGACGTTCTCTCTTAGTTTGACCAGTTGCACGCCAACTTTGATCTTGTTTTTAGACATTAATTTCAGAAATTCTACGTCTATCAAATAACGATTGGTTTTTGTACTTAGGAATAATTCTTTTTGATTTTGGCGGAATACTTTTAGGCCACACTGAGTATCATCCGTAGGTAATCTAAAGAGTAGTCTATTAGCATTTCGTAGATAGTGGCTTATGCGCTGACGGCGCTTAGATATATGATTATAGTAAGATTGGTCTCTTTTACCTACGACAGCATCGACCTTATCCGATTGTAATATCTTAACCATCGATATCATGCTCCCATAGGTGTATGGAAAATCATAGTCCGTATACATGATAAGATCACTATGGCATCTCTCGACCCCCTTCCTCAGCGCATGACCTTTACCCATATTAGTGTGATAATCGATGTAATGACTTTCGGGTATCGTCTTTTTTATATCTGTAATTCCCTCAGACAGACTTTTGTTACTGCCATCATTGACTATAATCAGAGTAAATTGATCTACAAAATCCAATCTAGCCTTTAGCTCATTATACTGGCGAATAGTCTCTGACGCCCAATCAGGAGTCGGGTTATAAATCGGCAGGACGATATCTAAACTGAGACCTATTCTCTATTTTTTTTAATTAGTGCAAATAACTAAAATAAAATCTACTTAAATCCCCATTATCTGCACTAATTTCCCTGTTTCCTATTTCATGAACTCTAAGCTCGTTTTTATAAAATCGCTCATTTCTTCTCCTTTCAGCATATTTTGGTTGAGCCTGGCTAGATCATAGAGGTATTTAGCGAATCTTGCTTTCTTTTCCTTGCCTTTCATAGACAATAGTTTCTGAGCGACAATCTCATGATTAGCATTGATGATAACGTTATGGCTGTCTGGCAGATCTCCCATAGACATACCTTGCATCATCTGCATTTCCTTCATCCTTCGCATGAATTCTGGCTTAGTAATCATCACAGGGTGGTCATCAGGACCTAGCGGCCTTAGTTCTATATTCCCCCCCTTGAGATCTCCTAGCGCATCTGTAAATAGCGTCTTGACTTTTTCTTCTTCTTTCTCAGATAGTACAGAGGCCTTTTCTTCGTCCTTCTGGACGAGCTTATCTACCGTATCAGAATCTACCCGTACGAAAGTGATCTTATCCTTCTTTTGCTCCAGATGCTGCATGAAGTGATTATCTATCACATTATTCATCATAGCGACATCATAGCCGTAAGATTTAGCGGATTCTATATAACTGTGCTGTTCTTTTTCGTTGGTTGTATAGATGACTACTGTGCGCTCATGCTTATCTGTCTGCGTGGCTTTTATCTTCTCTAGATAATCATCTAGTACTGCAAACTCGCCATTCGTATTCTTTACAAGGGTAAAAGCCCCAGCTTTATCATTAAACTTTTCGTCAGAGATCATTCCGTATTTAACGAATGTCCCTACATCATCCCATTTTTCTTCAAAGGACTTAGGGTCTTTCTTATAGAGTGATTTCAACTTATCAGCCACTTTCTTAGTGATATAAGAGGTAATCTTGCGCACATTGCTGTCGCTCTGTAGGTAAGACCTCGATACATTAAGTGGTATATCTGGAGAATCTATAACGCCATGCAATAACAACAAAAACTCAGGAACAATCTCTTTTACGTCATCTGTCACATAGACCTGATTAGAGTAAAGTTGTATTTTATTTTTTTGGACCTCCAGACTGTTATTCAGCTTAGGAAAATAAAGCACACCGGTCAAATTAAATGGATAATCCATATTAAGATGTATCCAAAAAAGTGGCTCTTGGCTGTATGGATATAGCTCCTGATAAAAGGACTTATAATCTTCTTCCTTGAGCTTATTGGGTTTCTTTTTCCATAGAGGGTCTGGATTATTGACGATGTTATCCTCTATAATTTCTTTAGATTTTCTATCCTCGCCTTCTCCTTCCCATTCAGTTCTTGTCTTGGTACCAAATCTTATAGGAATAGGTAAGAACTTAGAGTATTTATCTAAGAGGGATTGTATCCGTGCTTTTTCCAAGAACTCCTTGCTGTCATCAGAGACGTGTAGAATAATATCTGTGCCTCTAAAGTCTCTCTCGCCTGCGCCTATTTTGTATTCTGGATTACCAGTGCAGACCCACTTGACCGCTTTAGCTGATTTCTTATAGGACTTAGTGACGACTTCTACCTTACTCGCCACCATAAATGCAGAATAAAAACCAAGTCCAAAATGACCAATGATACTCGCATCATCCTGATATTTCTTGAGGAATGATTCTGCTGATGAAAACGCGACCTGATTAAGATATTTTTTGACCTCTGCCTCTGACATACCGATACCGCGATCTCTAATAGTCAGCGTCTTTTTCTTCTCATCGAGAATTATATCAATCGTTAATTCGCCTAACTCTTCTTTAAATTCACCCCTTGATGCCAAAGTCTTGATTTTGGTGGTGGCATCTATGGCATTGGAGATAAGTTCTCTCAGGAAGATTTCCTGATCAGAGTAGAGAAACTTTTTGATAATCGGGAATATATTTTCCGTTTGTACTGAGATTTGTCCTTTTTCCATTACTATTTTTCTGTTAACGCATTATTAATGTCAAAATAAATGCCATGACCACATTTATGCCATATTGTCCTATAAGTAGGCAGTCAGAGTGAAATAATGGCAACCGATTACAGCATGACAGTAATTTTTTATCATATCTTGTTGCCAGATGAAACATTTGCACCTAGCACAGTTCATTTCATTTCTTCGATGGATCTTTGCTCCATTGACCCTCGTATTTCTAGGTGATTGGCCTCATAAGTATAATTTCTTGTTGGGACTGGTTATTGCTTCGGCAATAACTGATTTCTTAGATGGTTACATTGCTAGGACTTACAACAAAACGAGCTACCTAGGAGCTATACACGATTTTACCGCGGACAAATTATTTGTACTATCGGCTTTACTTGTCTTTAGTGTCGCTGGTGTGATACCGGCCTGGGTCACTTTTATATTTTTGTATAGAGAGATCATAGTGATGGGTATGAGAATATACACTGCCTATCACAAGTATGAGATTAAGGCCAGTATGCTGGGCAAATCCAAGACGGCTATTCTATTTTTAGGGCTTACACTTCTATTAGTGGAATTTGATCATTATATGTGGGTGATTTACTTCGCATTGGCTCTGGCTATTATCTCATTTGCTGATTATTTCTGGAAATTCAGAGCTGTCATTCTTCAGGAAAAATAGTCCAGATCAGGACAATTTTGAAGACGCATTCATTTTTTATTCTTTGGGTGCAATCTTTTTTGACCCTTCATCCGTTATGTGTATAGAATATTAAGTGTATGATATTGAATGTTGATTTTAAAAATTCCGATCGAGACGCAAACCTCGAAAAATCCATTATACAAATCATCAAAGAACGTTTCACTCAGGCCTTTATTTCCTCTATTAATATCTTAATCAAAAGAGATAAGAATGATAATATAAAGTCCGAGATAGACCTCATATCACATCAAGGGTCTATAGTACATATACACTCTATTGCTTCTAATACAGAAGAATCTCTCGACAAAGCCATAAAAAATCTCGAAAAACAAGTCCTCAAACTCAAAAACGAAAAGGGTAAAAAAAGAGCCTAATATTCTTCAATTGGCTTCTTGACGTTTCGCTATAGTAAATCTAAAAGTACTGCCTTGGCCTTGGCTCTCACAGGTAATTTGTCCACCTAAATTTTTGACTATTTTCTCGCAAATAGCCAGACCAAGACCTGTGCCAGGATAATCATGACGAGTATGCAGTCTCTTGAACATATCGAACACTCTCCTTTGATGTTTTGGCTCTATACCTATGCCGTTATCTGATACAGAAAACTCATGATATTCGCCTTGATCTGAGTAATCTACTCGGATGATCTTTGTCTCACTCGTATTATACTTAATCCCATTGCTAATCAAATTTTTAAGTACCAAAAAAAGCTGTGATGTGATGGTACTAAATCTGGGCGATGGATTATCAATAATGATCTGAGCATTCTCTTTCTCAAGATCAGAATACATGGCCTTTCTGATATCATTTATGATACTTGTAAGGTCGGTTTCTTGATATTTTTCTTTATACCCTTGATCCACCTGCGAGTACTCCAGGGAGTCCTCTACGAGATGAAACATTTGAGTAGCATTAGACTTAATAAGACTCAAATACTCCTGCAGTTCTGCATCCATACCTCCTTGTCCGAGTTTTCTGTCCAGTAACTCCGAGAAGTTATGTATGTTTCTCAGAGGTTCTTTTAGGTCATGTGAGGCTACATAAGCAAATCGTTCTAGCTCTATATTGGACGCTTTAAGTTGCTCATTGGCCTCACGTAGAGTTTCTGTCTTCTGATGGATCTCATCCGATAACAGAGCATTAAACTCTTGTTTCTGACGATTAGACCTATAAAGGAAAAAAGCCATCACACAAGCCAAGGCCGCCGCAAGTAAAGAAATGAATAAGGCTCTTCTTCTTTGAGCGGATATGAGATGATTTTGTCTCTGTAATTCCTTCAGATAGGTATTCTCATTTTCGTTTCTTTCGACCTGATGCTTGATTTCCAGTTCCTTAGTAGCATATAATTCTGAGATATTATATAGGCTATCCGTTATGCGGGTCAGTTTATCAAAGTCATTTTCTATCAATCTCTGATCGGTTTTTCTTAGGTTAAGTAACACTTTTTGGGTGTAATACTCTTTGCCTAATTTTGTGTTTGTTTGTCCCGCTTTTAACTTGATACCTTCGAATATTCTGATGGCTTCGTCATTCTTATCCTGCAAAATCAAGTTTTTAACTAACTCCAATCTGGCCGCCTCTAAGAAATTATTTTCACCATACTCTTGTAGTGTTTCAACACTTAGTCTAAGATTTTTCTCAGCGAGGGGTAAGTTGCCCTGCTCAAGATATATCTGGGCAATTTTGTTATAAATATCTCCTTTGGTATAGATCTCTGGATTAGTTTCAAGAGACCTTTCTAAATAATCTAAAGCCTTATCGTGTTCTTCATTATGCTGATATTGCCAGGCCAATTGTAGATCGGGAATATATCTCAATGATTTCTCTTTACTACTCTGCGCAATTTCTACACCTTTCTTATGATAATATCTTGACTTCTCCGTATCTCCCTTTTTCTCATATAGAACAGAAAGGTTGATTGAGGTAAAGCAAATAAGTCTCTTATCATTTATTTCTTGGGCATATTTATTGGCATTTTTGTAGTGATCTATGGCTATATCATAGAGCTCCATATCATCATAACATGCACCCAAGGAATTATAAGCATTTGCCAATAATTCTTTGTCATCTATGTCATTAGCGATTTCGATAGCTTTCTGAGAAAGCTCAAGACATTTAGGTATGTCACCTGCACTACGATGGTTTATACCCAAATTCCTGTAGGCAAACCCTTTGCCTTTTTTATATCCCATAGATTCCGAAAGAACAAGCGCCGTATCAGCGTACATAATGGACTGGTTCATGTCAACTGGGTAGGTCGCATAACTCAGTTCGTTGAGCAAATCGACTCGTTGAGTCTCGCTTTCTGCTAAGGTAAGTAGAGACTCGAGGCTATCTATTTCTTTGGATTGAGAGAAGGTCTGGGCAAATGGGAGCGCGGTAAAAGAAATAATTATTAAGCTCCATAAAAAAATACTAACGTAAGCTTCGCAGCAATTATATGCTTTTATCAAATGATCTGATTTAGGTTGAAATTACAAAAGACTATTCAGCACTTCGTAATTCTATTCTTTAAAAGGTATTCTTCCACATCATACTTTCTACAGGTTTGATTGTTCTTTGGTTATACTTGGCGTTGCTTTTCTTATTGTAATAATTTTCTATCTCGCCTTCTACTTTGAAATATATCAACTGCCCTATTGGCATTCCGGCATAGATTCTTACAGGATGGACACAAGATATTTCGAGAGTCCAGGTATTACAAAAGCCAACATCTCCCTTACCTGCGGTAGCATGTATATCTATTCCGAGTCTTCCCACGCTCGACTTACCCTCTAAAAAAGGAACCGTTGTATGCGTCTCTGTATATTCTTCGGTAACACCTAAGTATAGCGTTCCTGGCTGTATAACATATCCATCATCAGGAATTTCTATCTCCGTTATGGTGTTGTGCTTCTTCGCATCTAGTACTTCATCATCATATACAGCCAGATATCTCCCTAATCTAACGTCATAAGAATTAGTACCTAATTGTTGTGGGTCAAAAGGTTCTATTATTATTTCACCTTTGTCTATACACTTGAGTATCTCTTTGTCCGTCAGAATCATTTACAAGATTGAGATGTAAATTTCTCAAGTTTTTGGACAATGGCAAATTAATATTCTTTAGCAGCAAGATTCTCCGTTACTACCCTCTTCCGAATTGAATGGCATATTACCACCACAGCCCTCATATATGCCGTAATGTGTATCAAAGTTTCCATAAAACTCAAAGTGACCTTTGAATCTCGTATCATACAACATCATATAGGTGTTACCACATACTGGAGCCATTTTACCAGCAGGAAAGTTATGATGATCATCCAGGTCAAAACTGGCTTCCTGCCCCTCTATAGTTCCTAAATACTTAACCGCCTGACCATAATCTTCGCAATCTGATTCTAGATTATCAAGCTTGAACAAGCGATAGGTGACAGAAAAGAATTGGATATCACCGACTTTATTCTGGACATCTTCATTTTCTATAGTAATCGCTGAGCTTTTCATCACCCTAGGATCGGTAAATCCACAATCCTTCGCAATATTGAGGAAGTCGTTCCAATAGAGGGCACCACTGAGACACTCTCCCCATAAGACGGGGTCTTTTCTCAGAGATTGTGGTATACGCCTATCAGCATATACATCACTGAAGTAAATCTCACCTCCTGGCTTTAGTAATTGGTAAGCATCAGAGAATACTTTTCGCTTATCAGCCGCCAGATTGATTACACAATTAGAGACTATAAGATCGAATGAATTAGGCTCTAATGCCAAGTCGCTCAGCGACTCTATATTTCCCTTGAGGAATTTGACATTAGCGTATTTATAACCAAATTGTTCTGTATGGTGATCAATATACTTATTAGCGATGTCTAATTGTTCTTGCGTCATATCCACACCGACGACCTGGCCTTCCTGACCTACAAGCTTAGATAAGATATAGCAATCTCTGCCACTGCCTGATCCCAGATCTAGGACTTTGAGACCCACAAGCTCATTGGGTATGCATAGCCCACAGCCATAATACTTGCTTTGTACTTCGTCGTGAATCAGAGATAACGCCTCTCTAATATTTTTAGATGGGGACTCTAGGGTACAACAGGCATTAGTCTGTAGATCATCTGACGTCTTAAGCCTCTGACCATAGTAATCCTGTACCTGCTTATGTATTTCGCTCATTACAAATAATTATAGTACTAACATAAGCGAAATTGTTCTCTAAAATTGTCCTTTTAAAAACAATTAGATCGAGGTCAATTTTGATTTTTCTTAATTCAGTATAATACCCATTCTAATACCTCCCTGTATCGTGGTCGTCTTAAAAGCGGTATTGAGATACGGCTCTGTCGAATTATAATCAAAAAACGCCGTCACCTTAAGGTTATCATTGACCATATACTCACAAGCTGGACTAAAGAAAATTGTCTTAGCACCTCTTGTTTGTTCAGGATCCGCATTGAAGTCAAGATCATGTACGTAGCTGATGTCATCCGCTATACCGAAGTCGAGAGATATGGTAATATCACTGCCTCTTGTCGTAGTTACATTTCCGCGTTGTCGTCGACCTGTATTATTGGCTGTATTATTCTGATCATCAGGATTAGTAGCTCGGGATCTTCTTCTTTTTCGTTTTTTCTTTTTTAAGAAACTGGAGTTTTTGATAGTATATCCAAATCCAAAAACGAATTCCGTGGTACGTTGCTCATTGAGCTCCTTTGCCGTATTTATAGAAAGATCTAAATTTCTTGTTTTATTATACTCGAAGTCTAAGGTCAGATCACTTCTTGTCTTTATACTCACACCTATTACCGGTCTGAATTGCTCCGAGATTTGTATAGCTGGTATCTCTATACGAGAATAATAGTTTCCATTGAGCTTCGTCTCAGCGAATGGGTTAGTACGATCATATTGTACATCATTCATAAAACTATTAACTCTCAATATGTTAGAGTAACCATGCTTAATAGAGACACTAGAGAACTTCTCTTTGAACCAAGGCAACTTGGACAATCCATCATATCTCAGTGACCAGTTAGGTCGAGGAATATAACTGAGACTGCTGACGTCGGCTTCCAGATCAGTACTGATGGTCTCGGGGTCTTTATTAGTATAAGCGGCCAAAAATGCCGGTATAATGACCTGAGAGCTTAACTTTCCATAACCATAGGCATATTGGCTCCCATCTTGACTATGCGTGCCGTTATCAGGATCATTAGCTAATCGATTAGATATGATACTCCTATAACTCTCAAAGGTTTGGAACAAAGCTTGTAACTCATCTTCCGAATTATATCCAAACAAAGTTTGCGTACTGAAATATGTCAACTCAAATGAACCAACATCTCTCGCTGCCAACTGCTGAAAGTCATTTTCTCCTTGCGTCTTTGTCTTAAATTCTTCCTGATGATTAAAAGAATAGTTCTTCTTGAAGTCTATATCAATTTTGAAATCTCTCCAAGGCTCTATTTTTATTTTAGCCTCTAGATTTTGATTCTTGATTTGTACTACCTGCTGGTTGAGGGCTGTACTTTTACTTATCCAGTCTTTTTCAGCCGCCTGATATAGCCAGTTATCACGATTACCAAATGCTAGGTCTGGTTGCAAACCTAATACGAAACCTGTTCCTGGGGCTTCAAATCCTCTTGACAATCCAAAATATCGTGGCGTCTCCGTAAAGCCTGGTACAATAGTTCTAAAATCTTCTTTATAATTGAACCTTATTGACCTTACCATAAATAATGGTCTAAGAAGAAGTTTTGCCATTTTACTTGGTTCTTTGGCCTTCTTTTTTCTTGCTGGCTTGGTCTGTGCTTTATCTACTTTTGTTTCGTCTTCTTTGCCGAGGCTATTACGAGTTCTTTTAGTTCTTGATGTCCCTATCCTATCCAGACCCTTGATATACTTAGATTTGTTATAGAGTTTTTCTAGGTTGAAATTAGCGGTCAATGATCTATTCTGACTATTCTGGATAATTGCGCCTAGTAAAGTACCATCGTCATCTATCGTCACTAATGGTCCTGCAGACCAGTTGTAACTAGAACGGTATTGTGCCTTGACATCCACCCAATCCATATAAGGCAATAACTTAATAGGTAAGTTATAGTTAATGGATAGCTGATGGTCATAATTCGTATTACGTCCAAGACCTCTCAAATTTTCTCTTCTATAATTATCCAGAAAATTGGCGTCTTGCTGCGCCAGATCGCTATAGCTTTGACCTGCCGCGTTGCTCTTTCTACCAAACTGATCTACCAAATCTCTTTCGTCAGGAGTATCTGCGATACCAACTTGTCGCAATTCATCTATGTAAGATTCGTTAAACGCGGAGAAATTTACTTTTAATGCCTTGGTCAGATTCCAACCAACATCGTAAGTACGATCCCATGTATATCTTTGGTCGTTGAACACCAAAGGAATTTCTTTTGGTAATCTGAATTTTCTCTCAGATTTATATCTGTTAATCGTAGAGCTAAACGTAAACGAGTTAGGAAGTGGATTAAAATTAATCTCCTTTATGATCTTGAGATGTTTAGATTTTATTTTTTTGAACGGTTCTATATACCCGCCTCTGCGAGAGAATATATAATCGACGCCTAGTTTGTAATCTTTGGTCCTTTCGTATTCTACGATAGGATCTCTATACTCCATCTCCGTAAAAGCATAGCTCGCACTGAAATTTTCTATATCCCAAGGCATAGGCTTTTTCTGCTTCTTGGCCTCTTTTGGTTTAACTACGGCCTTGTTGATATCCCCTTTATTGGATGGTGGAGGTAGTGATTTATTAGTATTTGTTTTAGTTACTCTCTCCTTTCTGACATTGGTCAGATTGAAGGTTTTGATAGTTGTTACCGTAGGATTCCTATCCTTTATTTCTTCATCAGTTGGTCCTACACCTTGACTATTTAGGTCAAATTCGTCCTCTACCTTGATATCAAAATCAAAGGCGTCAAACTCCGGATTACGTATCGACTTGCCATATTGCGCATAAAATGGAACACGTAGTCCCCAGTTAGAAGGAAAGAAATTACCTAACTCCAAGCTAGTAGAAAAATCGTATTCTGTAATAGCCTCCAGTGATCTATCATGTATTCGATCATCGAGAGCACCCCATCCTATACTAGAATAACTACCTGCCGCTGTAATGCTACCTAGGTCCGCTAACTGAACATCTAATCTTGCCATACCAGCGTAACCAATTCTTTCTTTGAGACCTGTGAGTCTCATTTCGTTGACCCAGACTTCTCCGCAGAAATTGTCTTTTTCTTTGTCTTTTCGTCTTATACCTATTTGTAAGATTTTAATCTTGCCGAGATTAGGGTTACCCTTGATAGTAAGAGAATGACCCTCAGGCAGACTATCTAATTGGCTCAAATCTATACTGGAATAAGTACTCGCCAGAGTACTCAGATTAAGATCTCTTATTCTGTTTTTATTGATAGTAAATCTATCCAGAACTTCTGCTTCCGATACATTCCTTAATTTCTTGGCTTGGATGAAATAATCTAATGGAAAATCAAATTTGTTAGCCTCAGGCCATATAATATCTATCTTATCAAAACCCCCCACACCTAACTTACTGGTATCAGAAAGTGTAAGTGGAATCTCGTACTCGTAATAATGTAAAGAGTCATCCTTTCCCATTCTTATAAAGACGGCCATGTCGCCATCCTCCTGTATCCCGTCACTCTCTTCGGCGTGGACGAACATTTGGAAATTTTCGTATTGCCTGAAATCCAGATTATTGAGCTTGACGGCTGACACGTCATAACAACTGCTCGGAAAATCGCAGTACTTTAAAGCAAGTGATCGCTCATCCTGCAGTACATTGGAGAAAGTATTGAATAGTCTTTCTCGCTGAATACCTTTTGGCAGCACATAATTAAATGGCAACTTACTATTATTTTCTTCGAAGCCTACAGCATCCAAAGTAAAGTCTACCAGTTTGCCCGTACCATCGACTGGTCTGTCGCATACCTCTGCTTTCCTTCTCCACTGACTTCTGATTAGCTCTAGTTCCGCTAATCTGAAAGTTTTTTGAGTTTCAAATCCGTTAACCAAAATTCTCATGAATTGTATAGATCTGAAATCTGTTATTTTATTGATAGGAATACCATCCTCTAGAGGTATACGGAAACGATACCATTTTTCTTCATTACCCGCTCTTTCATTACTGATAGTCCTTATATCTCTGATGTACGGATTATTACGTTCGTCTATTTCGCCCGCATCATTGGCCAGTTTGATTCTGTACTCAAAAAAGCTCTCGTCACTATCCAGTGTTCTATTATTATTAAAATCTTCTTGATCGGGCTGCGGCTGACCCCTTCTATTAATTCTTTGATTTTGCAGAGCTGGGTTTGTCGGATTTACTTGATTGCTCGCATTGAAATTAGGCGAATTCCCCTGTGGGTTATTGAACTTAGAATACCTTCTAAGCGGATCATCATCCTCAGAATATCCCCCTTCGTTCTCTTCCAGGTTATTAAATGACACAAAATTATCTCCTGCTGGATCACTCCACAGGGCATTAGGCTGTCCTTGAAAAGCATTAAGGTAATCTGCAAATTTCTCTGTTTCTTCTCCATCAGTGAGACCATCTAGACCTAAGTCCTGAGTCACCTGATCCTCTCTATTAAATCCATTGTTATTAGGCGTCAGTATAGGTACTTTACCCCAGACAGTATTCTTAAGAATCTCGTCAGAACTCTCATCATTCCTAAGAGAGTTTTCATAAAATTGTCCACCATCATTAAGTATGTCTTCTGAGACATTACCAAGATGAATGGTTAAGTAACCTTCTTCATCCAAACCATGTCTTTGTCCATCTGGTTTTTCCAAGAATGGGTTAAGCATCCAAAACTCAATGAACTCATAATTGGCTGACTGAAAATCGTTATTAGGGAGATATCGCATGATTCCCGCCCAACGCGTTTCTGGCTCATTAAGGACCACCATGTTTCTTTGTTCGTCAAATCTCGAACCAGCCGTGCTCTGACCAGATTGAGGAATCTCGACCCCATTAGGTGGATCAAAATTATATGGTCCTCTTTCGTCAGGAAAATAAGTCAGATCAAAGGTCTGTAGATTTCCCAGTATCCCCTGCGGCACCTGCCTATCGAATAGGTCTTCCTGATCCACATAGCGTACATAGGAGTTAGAATTATCGGAGCTTAATACGATACTCTGATCAAAAACATACCAAGCTAATTTGGCACGATTCATACCTGATATCAGACTGGAATCCAATCTACCTTCTGGAAAATCTTGAAGTCTATCCAAGTTAATACTATCGTACCTCGGCACACTGGCCAAGCTCCACACATTGTTAGCCTGACTGCTCAGAGGAAATCCAGTTACGGCTCCCTCAAAATCATCTATATGGATGATACCCCCTTTCTCATCTGCCGAATTAATCGCACGCGAATGTCCTGGTTTGAGCGCAGCGACCTCTGCGGAGAAGTTTACATTAGATGGGGTATTGGTTTCGTAAAAAGGAAGTTTGTCTAATACATTAGTTATCCACATGGACTCCGTACTGAAATCCATATCAAATCCTAGTACCCTATTATTAATAGGGTCATCGTAGATATTAACCTTTTGTGTAAATGGTCTCTCAAATAGTCTCAAGTATGTTGCTCCGAGATAGAAATTTTCGTTGACCTCATATTCGGCGCGTAAACCGAGCATGGTTTTCTGTTGTAGACTGAATACCGAGTTATCCTCAAAGGAAATATTGATAGGGATACCCTGCTGGAGTAGTGATTCATTAAGTATTCTGACACGACCTATAGAATAATCTACTTCATAATCTGCCCCTTCTACTAATTGTCTACTTCCCGCCGTCACTCTTACTGATCCTTGTGGAATATTCCAAGCACCTAAAGAATACTCAGAAGCGACACTGGATTCGGACTTTCCGACCATGACGAATTTGTTCTTGACAATACCACTTTGCTCTGCTATGACTAATGAGGTATCATATAATTCTGGGAATGCATAATATTGCGCGAGTTCTTCACTGCCCAATAAGGAGTCAAGAGATTCGCCGAAAGGCTCTAACACAGGAAAAACAATACTACTGCTCTGCGTTATAACCGTAACGCCTGGTACGAAATCAAAAACACCATCAGGCTGAGGGTCCAATCGAGAGTTGAGCTTATCAAGACCAAATAGATTAAGCAAAGGTGTACGTCGTACTCGATTAATTACCGAAGCGTCTATGGCACTAATATCTGCCCCTAAAGACTCTGCCAAGTCCAATGAGAGCACCTTTCTCAGAGATCCGTCTCTGTCATTCTCATAAAAAATATCAAACTCGAAATTCTCAGGATCAAGACCAGATGTACGAAGCGGGTAAACATTCTTCATCATCAAATCCCATGAAGGATCGCTGATACTATTTTTCTGACCCCTTAATAGCTTGGTAAAAATGACCGTTTCTGGAATCAGCGTGCCTGTACTATCCGTATTAGACCTAGCGCCTTCGTCCGTTGTGACACCTACCTTATATATGCCTTCGCAATTAAGTGTATAGAAATATTCGTAGGCTATGGCTAGGTTTTGATTGTCTTGTAACTTAAGATTAAGAGAAATAAACCCTAATTCCTCATTGAAAGTATATTCTGAAGGAGACAACTTTCTTCCTCGGAATACAGCATAGTCCACCCCATTTCTCAAATTATAATTTGTTTCTTTTCCTAATTCTCTAGTCGCTCCATCACTTGTGGTAAGAGACATATCATTAGTTACTGTTTCGAATAAGGTATTAGCCTCATTGACAGGTAGATGATCTCCATTGCGGTCTATATTATTAGGGTCGATAACATTAGGTAATCCGTATAAAGAATTAGGATTATTAAACCTATCTATATCTGGTTCTCCCATATCAGAAAGCGCACAGACCATGGTCTGATTTTGCTGATAACGACCATTGTCATCTGACACCCATACTTCCAGATTAGAGACTCGGAAATTGCTTTTAATATTAGGCAAACCTGATAGAGCCTCTTCGAAATTATCCCTGTGATAGTGTGAGATAAAAAAGTGTCTAAACTCGTCATATTCCTGCGGTCTTATCTCAAACTCTTGTGTCGAAGAACCATTTTGGATGGCGACAGTCTCTTGTTTTGATTTTTGTTGTGAGGCGATACCCGTGATCCTCAGGTTACCAAACAATAATTCTGTCTTAAGACCAAATAGACTCTGTGCTCCTTGTATCAGATTACCTCTGAGTGGTAGACTTACATTACCAGCCTCTATTTTCTTGATGATGTCATCTTCTGTCCACTGCTCACTATCGTAGGCTAACTTAATCTTTCTATCAAAGTCAAAACTTGCATTGGTATCATAATTGAATCCCAAATCCATCTTATCCCCAATCTTTCCTTCGACATTCATTTTTATATCCATGTCAAAGTCCAAAAATGGTCCTTGCGTCTGTTGTCTTGGATCTAAGTTGGGATTTTCGTTACGCTGATAATCGAGTCCAAAAATGAGATCAATACCACCTTGTGGCTCGATCGTAATCTCATTACCACCGAATAAGCGGTCTGTTAGATTTTGGTCCAGATTGATTCTTGATAGTGGATCTATTTTACCAGTACCGCTTTTATACTCTGTGCTGACGCCACTTATCTTATCAAAATATTCTCTCTCCTGCTTTTTGGCTCTCCACTCCATGTATTCGTCAAAACTGAGATACGTCGGTGAGCGATAATATTCGTCGCCGATCTTTTCTATGATGATATAGGTATCCGTATCCATATCATACTCTACAGTCTGCTCTATATTATTAGGAAATATATCGAATGGATTATAGGTCTCATCAGTGATAAAGTTTCCTTCTCTCTCTCTGAGTGGAGGTATGGTATCAGAGACAAAACTATTATCGGAGTATAGCTCCTCTAATGGGCCAGGCAAATAATTACCCTCACAATACGCATTATTACAAAATGTTATAACACCGAGCAAAATAATGCCCTTCCAAAAATTTCGATTAATTGCCATTGCCTTACTAGTACTTAATATTCTAATGCCCGTGTCCTGATTAAATCTATGTCTTAGTAACGTGTAAATCACTGAATATTGTCTATGAAAATTGTCTCAATGTTTCTTTTATCAATACTTCCACTTGAGTAATGTCCGTCTCTTTGGTAAGCACCTTATCTACTTGTTTAGAAACTTGAGTTTTTTGGAATCCTAATGCTACTAACGCAGAAATCGCCTCTTCTCGTATAGAAGGTTGACTCAAAGATGTTAAAGTACCCTTGTCCAGCTCTTTTTTGACGATTTTATCCTTTAGATCGAGTATGATTCTTTGAGCCGTTTTAGGGCCGACGCCTTTGACTTTCTTGAATGCAGTAACATTATCCGTGGAAATTGCACGTACTACTTCTTCCGTATTCATGTAGGATAATATAACGCGCGCCGTATTAGGGCCTATACCTGAGACGGATAATAATTTGATAAACAATTCCTTCTCTTCCAGGCTATAAAATCCAAATAAGGTCTGCGAATCTTCTCTCACCACAAGATGAGTAAATAGCTTGATCTTATCCGCATCTTCTACATGTGCATAGGTATTCAGACTTATCTGTACGTCATAAGCTACACCACCTATATCTATATAAGTGTGGGTGGGTGCTTTATGCGTTATATTTCCTTCTAGATAAGCTATCAAAACAGCTATTTTTGCCTGCGAAGATAAAGAATTTAAATATTAACATATTAATAAATATAATAATACGTAAAATATTTTTATTCAATTATTTATATTACTTCTGCAGAAGTACAGTTTATCAAAAACAAGACAAAAAATGACCAATAATGTATTGATTATAGGAAGTGGCGGAAGAGAACATGCGCTGGCATGGAAACTGAGTCAAAGTCCATTATGCCAAAATCTCTACATCGCTCCAGGTAATGCAGGGACAAGCGATTATGGTCAGAATATAGATCTGAACATTCTTGACTTTGATCAAATCAAGAAAATTGTCCATGATAATAAGATCGATTATATCATCGTCGGACCTGAAGCGCCATTAGTAGAGGGTATTTATGATGCTTTCCTGGAGCATGAGGTTAAAATATTTGGTCCATCTAAGGAAGCCTCACGACTGGAAGGGTCTAAGTCTTATGCCAATGATTTCATGAAAGAATTTGGAATACCGACGGCGGATTATATGATAATTACCAAAGATAATCTGCAAGACGGCATCGACCACATTGAACAACAAAAATCAAAAATAGTCCTCAAAGCAGATGGACTTGCAGCTGGTAAAGGCGTCCTAATACTAAATGACAAAGAAGAGGCAAAAAAAGAGCTTGCCTCTATGATAGAAGGTAAATTCGGTCAAGCCTCTGAGAGAGTAGTTATAGAGGAATTTCTGGACGGAATCGAGTTTTCCGTATTCGTTATCACGGATGGTAAAGAGTACAAATTATTACCAGTCGCTAAAGATTATAAAAGAAGACTAGAAGGCGATCAAGGACTCAATACAGGCGGAATGGGCGCCGTATCGCCAGTTCCATTCGTCGATGAGGTCTTAATGGACAAGGTCAAAAGCGAAATTATTATCCCTACTATCAATGGTCTCAAGAAAAAGAAATTAGAATATAAGGGGGTCATCTTCTTTGGATTAATTAATGTAGAAGGTGATCCTTATGTCATAGAATATAACTGCCGATTTGGTGATCCTGAGACAGAAGTAATCCTGCCGAGGATAGAGTCTGACTTATTTGAGCATATCATCTCAGTATTTGGCGGAACACTTGGTAATCAGACAATTAAGTTTCGTCCTGAGTCGGCAGCGACTATTTTCTTAGTATCTGATGGGTATCCTGGAGCGTACCAAAAAGGAAAGCATATTACTATAGACAAGTCTCAGTCCGAAAGCCTCATATTTCATGCAGGTACTAAGACCTTAGAGCATGATGTAGTTACGAATGGTGGAAGAGTCATCGCCATAACATCTTATGGAGGAGACCATAAAGAAGCCATCTCAAAATCCTTACAAAATATCTCATCTGTTCACTTTGAGGGGATGCAGTACAGGAAGGATATAGGTTTTGACCTGTAGATAATGGAATATAGCTTACAACAAATATCTGAAATCACAGGAGGACAATTGTTCCATAACCAAGGGCAAATGAAGGTGCGCCACATTTACTTCGACTCTAGGAGAATTGCCTTTGGACATGAGTCCATTTTTATTGCTTTCAGAACTAACAAAGCGGATGGCCACAAATACCTAGCACAGGCCTACGAAAAAGGTGTCAGACAGTTTTTAGTTTCAGAGCCAGACTCTATTTCTGACCTGAAAGATGTAAGTTATGTATTAGTATCTGATACGCTAAGAGCCCTGCAGCAGTGGGCCACTTTTCATCGATCTCAGTTTGACATTCCAGTGATAGCCATTACAGGTAGTAATGGCAAGACGATAGTCAAAGAATGGCTGCATCAAGCACTAAGTACTCAACTTAACTCTTACAATAGTCCAGGAAGTTATAACTCTCAGATAGGAGTCGCTTTATCCCTCTTACAAATCGAAAAATCACACGAGCTCGCCATCATAGAAGCTGGTATATCGGAACAAGGAGAAATGGAGCATCTGGCAAAAATGATCAAACCAACTCATGGGATCATGACCAATATCGGTGATGCCCATAGCCACGGATTCGATGACAAACATCAAAAAATAAATGAAAAACTCGGATTATTCCGAGATGTGGAGTCTCTGATATATTGCTATGATCACAATGATATCAGAGAAGCCATGGATAATCATTTACTGAGTAAAACAACTTCCTGGGGAAAGAACAGCAGAGCAGAAATAGAAATTACCGAGATAAATGCAAACGACAAGAACACCTCGATCACTATAAAATATAATACTCAGATATATCATCTTGAGTTACCTGTTACTCATTCTAACATGGTGGACAATTGTCTACATGTGATTTCTTGTTTATTATTTTTCCAATGGAGTGAAAAAGATATACAAAAAGTCATTAGGCCCTTTTCTTCTATACCTAATAGATTAGAAATAAAAGAGGGTCGATATAATACGGTTCTTATTAATGACAGCTACTCTGCAGACCTCGCCTCACTCAAATTGGCCCTAGAATATCAAGACCAGCATGCCCAGAAAAAAGAAAAAGCGGTCATTATAACCGATTTTTTACAACAAAAGGATGATTCTAAGACGAGTAAAGAGATAGAAAACTTGCTTATCGCACATGGAGTAAAAAGGATCATCCATATAGGACCAGAAGCCAGACAATATGGGAATCTGGAAATTCATAATTATAGTTCTACTGAGAATTGTCTGTATGACTTTGACTTCGAATCTTGGGAAGATTTCTGTGTGCTAATCAAAGGAGCCAGACAATATACCTTAGAAAAAATCTTCGGCTACTTATCGAAGAAGGCACACCAAACCGTTTTGGAGACTAATTTTTCGGCTATAGCCCATAATCTTAATGTTTTCAGATCATTACTAAAAAGAGATACTCAAGTAATGGCCATACTCAAAGCCGAAGCCTATGGAAGCGGCAGTAGCGAATTGGCTCACTTTTTACATGATAGGGGCATCGACTATATGGCAGTAGCGATTATTGACGAAGCCGTAGATATCCGAGATGCAGGGATAGACACTCCGATTATGATACTGAATGTACAGGATAATCATCTTGACACCTTATGGGATTACAATCTAGAGCCAGAAGTTTATTCATTGAGATTATTGGAAAAGATAATTAGTAAAGCAAAAAGCAAGTCAGAAGCCATAGACATTCATATCAAAATAGATACGGGCATGAATCGACTCGGCTTTAAATCTGACGAATTACCTGAGGTAATAAGACTCATCAAGCAATGCGATCAGATGAAGATTGCGTCTGTATTTTCTCATCTCTCCAGCAGTGAAGATCCAAGTCAGGACGACTTTACAAATGACCAGATAAGACTGTATGAATCTTCTTCTAATCAAATCATAGACGCTTTTCCTAATCAAAGCCCAAAAAGACACATACTCAACACTCATGGTATCATAAGACATCGCGACGCCCAGTATGATATGGTCAGAATAGGTCTCGGCCTATATGGTATAGATGATACAGTCTCATTAGATACACAATTGCAAAAAGTACATACTCTCAAAGCCCGAATATTACAAATCAAAAAACTCAACAAAGGAGATAGAACAGGTTATGGCACTGCTGGTTTCGCATCAGAAGATAAAATGGTGGCCGTAATAAGTATAGGTTATGCAGATGGCCTGATGCGCATAGCCGCTAAAAATAAATTTTCCGTCTGCATTCATAATCAGCTATATCCATTAGTCGGAAATGTATGTATGGATGTCTCTATGGTGGACATCACAGGATCGTCGCATATTAAGGAAGGAGATGAGGTGATCATTTTTGATCAGGCAAAACCGATAGAGGATTTGGCCGAAAAAAGCGAGACCATTCCGTATGAGATTATTAGTCGCATTGCTCCACGTGTCAAGCGCACGTACCACTATCAGTAGTGGTTACTCGGATACAGTATTTCTTATTAAATGGAAAGTGTTAATAGAGTTTTAAACACCCCCATTTTTGTACGTCTCAGCTATTTTCTCTGTTTATATTAATGACGAAAACAAGGACTAAGAATTATAAAGACCAACTTTCGGGTCCATATAATGTGGATATTATTATTTAAAGTTCTGAAATTCAACAATTTATCATAGCTTTTTATTGTTATTTGAATTATTTGCATTCAGCTTAGAATGACATATTTTTGCACAAAATTTCCAGCATGAGAATCCTATTTGTATTGTTGCTCATCACGCAATCACTACTCACTTTCGGTCAGGGCAATGATCCTGTTCTTTTCTCGGTGGATAATGACGAGGTCAGACTTTCAGAATTCAGATACATCTACGAAAAAAACAATGCAGACGAAGCCGACTATTCTAAGCAAAGCGTCGAAGAATATCTGGAACTTTATAAAAAATTCAAGCTAAAAGTAAGAAGAGCCAAAGAGATAGGACTAGATACTGTGCAAGCCCTACAAGAAGAACTGGCAGGTTATAGAAAGCAACTGGCAAAGTCTTATCTCAAGGATAAAGAAATATCAGAACGCATAATAAATGAGGTCGCTGAGCGAATGAAAACCGATGTCGAGGTTAGTCACATTTTCGTGTCTGCCCCACTTAAATCGGGTGCTCAAAAACAGCAGATGGCTGAGCAAAAAATTAATGACATCTATGATAAATTGAAATCTAATGATGGAAAATTCTTTGTCGACATGGCTAAGACCTTATCAGAAGACAAAGCCACATCTGTCAGAGGAGGCATGTTGGGCTATTATACTTCTCCTTTACCTGATGGTTTTTATGATCTAGAGAATGCCATCTACACAACTGAGGTAGGAAAAGTCTCCAAACCTGTCAGATCTAAGATGGGATTCCATATAGTAAAAGTATCAGACAAAAGACCAGCCCGTGGTCAAATGGAAATAGCTCATATACTCGTGAGATCGGGTAAACTAAGAACAGATGAGCAAGCCAGTATACTTATTGACTCTGTCTATGGCCTGTTGCAAGATGGTCGGAATTATGAGAACATGGCAGGAAAATTTTCTGATGATGATAAGACAAAAACCAAAGGTGGTTACTTAGGTTTCTTTGGGATCAATCAATATGAAGGTCCTTTTGAAGATGCAGCTTTTGCTCTTAAAAATGATAAAGAATACAGCAAACCCATAAAAACTAAAATCGGATATCACATCATCAAGAGACTCTCCAAAAGAGATGATTCTGATGAGGTCAGAGTAAAGAAAAGAATAGAGGCAAGAATAAGGAACAATGACAGATTCAAAATAGCAGAAAAGAAACTTATAGATGATGTCAAAGAAGAAGCTGGGTACAAAGAGGATAAATTAGCTTTCAAAAGATTTTCTACAGCATTGGATTCTGATTTCTACAGCTATAAGTGGCAACCACCGACTTATGAAAACAATCTGGAATTATTTAATCTTGGTGGCAAGTCATATACCCTTGCTGATTTCGCAGTCTACACTAAAAAGAATATACGAGAGCGACTTAAATTCAGTAAAAACAAACCTGTACAAGAGGCCGCAGAAGAGTTATATCAAAAATACATTAGTGATCAGGTGATGGCCTACGAAGAAGAAAATCTAGAGCGCAAATACCCAGATTTCAAATCATTAATGAGAGAGTATAGCGAGGGCATTCTCTTATTTGAGATTACTAAGCAAGAGGTGTGGGACAAGGCATCTCAGGATACAACTGGTCTCAAAAACTTCTACGCATCGACTCCCAAAAAATACAACTGGCCTGATAGATATAAAGTCTATAAATACAATATAGAGTCACCAGAAACTCAGAAGATCGTCAGCATGCACAAGTTTGCTATCAAAAAAGACCATCAAAAATTTGCGGAAAAATATAAGGAAGACAAAGAAGCCAAACTGACCTTTACAGAAGAACTTATAGATCAGGAATCCGAAGAAATTAAAAATCTTACAGAGGAAAATGACAAGGTCACACAGCTGGTACTTAATCCGCCTCCTGCGCATTTTTATAGGATTATGAAAACTGTACCACCGTCTCCTAAGACACTGGACGAAGCTAAAGGCTACATCATCGCGGACTATCAGGATCACTTAGAAAAAAACTGGATAAGTGATCTAGAGAGTAAGTATAAGGTCAAAATAGATAACAAGGTCCTCAAGTCGATTATCAAGTAATGGCTGAAAATAATATGACAAGATATTGTAAGGTCATATTTATACTCAATTTGGTCGTATCACTTGGCTGTCAGCAATCAAGTATTGATAATGCCGATGTATTAGCTCAGGCTTATGGTGCTACTCTATCGATGAATGATCTGGACAAACAATTGACAGGTCTCAGCACTTACTCTGATTCTTCTTTTGTAATTAACCAAGCCGTCGACCAATGGCTAATGGATAGAATCTTGCATCAGGAGGCCAAGAAAAAGTTGACCCAAACCAAAAACATAGATGCCCTGGTAGAAGACTATAGAAATTCGCTATTGATCCATGAATATGAAAAACTGATTATCAGCGAAAATCTTAATACTGAAATATCTCAAGCGGAGATTGATACCTTTTATAACAAATTCAAGAAAGACTTTGTGCTAAAGGAGGATATTGTAAGATCGCTCCACATAAAAATTCCTAAAAACTTAGATAATGATTCTCTGAAGACTCTTTGGAAAACAGAAGACCTACCCGGTCTAAAAACTTATCTATCGAAACATCAGACGATATTACATTTAGATCCAGATTTTTGGATTAATAAGAGGCATCTCAGTAATATTTTTCCAGAAAGTCTCATTAAGAAAATAAACTTTGATCGGACCGAAACTTACTCACAAGAGGATGGCAACTTCAAATTTTATGTTAAAATACTCGATCGTAAAAAAGCAGGAGAAGATGCACCCGTTAATCAAGTAAAGCATATTATCCAACAGCGTATATTACACAATCGATCTGAGCGTGTATTAAAGAAAAAAAGAAAAGAGCTTTTCAATAAGAGCATCGAAAACAAAAATATTTCTATCAAGACTAAATATGATTCGTAAAAATATATTCTCCCTTATAGTAATTGCTTCCATCACTTGTGCTATATCATATAGTGCTTATGGGCAGACCGTGATGATAGACAAAGTTGTAGCCAAAGTGGGTACTGAATCTATCCTATTATCTGATGTAGAAGCACAATATAGCTACACCAAAAAACAAAGTGTCGATGTAGACCCTAGCATCAAATGCGAAATATTGCAATCCCTGATAGGCCAAAAACTATTATTGCACCAGGCCAAATTGGATAGTGTATTTGTGTCTCCAGAAGAAGTGGAGGCCAGTTTGGATTTCAAGGTAGATGGTGTACTCAATAGGCAGATGAATGGTGACATCCAGGCCTTCAAAGAAATATATGAGATGTCTCCCCAGGAAATGAAAGATAATCTCAGAGAAGACGAAAGAAATCAAATGGTTGTCCAGCGTATGCAAGCGCAAATCATCCAAAACGTGAACATCACACCTAAGGAGGTCAAAGAATTTTATAATAATATCCCTGTGGATAGCATCCCTTATCTCAATGCCGAAGTGGAACTATCAGAAATCGTCGTCAAACCAGAAGTCAACAAAGAAGAACGGACCAAGGCACTCCAAAAAATAGTAGACATCAGAAAAAAAATAGTAGAAGAAGGTCAGGACTTTGGAGAATTAGCGAAGAAATTTTCTGATGACCCAGGGTCAGCCAGAGATGGTGGCAACCTAGGATTTATGGTAAGAGGAAGTCTTGTACCTGAATTCGAAGCAGTGGCCTTTGTACTAGAAGAAGGAGAAATATCCGATCCTGTGGAGACTCAGTATGGTTTTCATATCATACAACTTCTCGAAAGGAGAGGTAATAGATTAGGACTAAGACACATATTAGTCAAACCCAATATTACAGAAGATGATAAGCAACTAGCGCGCCTAAGACTAGACACCATCAAAATGGAAATAGACGAGGGAATGGACTTCTCAGAAGCTGTTAAGAAGTACTCTCTAGAAGATGTACCGAGCTACAATAATAATGGCCTGCTACAAAATCCTAATACGGGTAAAACCATTTTTGACATGTCAGATCTTCCTTTTAATATCTACATCGCGATAGAAGAGGTCGAAGTCGGTGGTGTAACAGAACCCTTAGAATACCCTCTGCCTACGGGAGAAGTCTATTACCGTATAGTCAGACTTAATGATAGGACTAAGCCACACAAGGCCAGTCTGGAGCAAGACTATGCTAAAATCCTGCAATACGCTAAGGAAAGTAAAAAGAATATCTACTTCGCCGAATGGCTGGAAGAAAAGCTACGTACGACTTACATAGATCTAGACAGACAATATATTAGTTGTCCAGATCTGGATAATATGATTAACTAGGGAATATTCAGAAGTATTTCTTTCTTTTGGTAAAAGTAAGCTGGTTTAGTTTTCTGGCTATATGGGAGTCTCAAGCAAAGTCAACTTTTATTGATCTTAATCTCATAAATTTTTGGTGACTGATAAAAGCACATAAAGTGCTGAAAACGGAGTAATAATAATAAAGCATGGAAAAGTCGCGGGTTCTTTTGAGAAAACGTATTTGGACCGTTCATTATTCAGTCTGTGGCGAGCATATTTACGTCTGCGGCTTGGGTTATGAAATAACGCATGAGCAGTAAATATGGGAGCTGAAGGAATTGAGAAGGGCATAAAGACCTTTTAATGAACTAGAGTTTTGGTTACTTTGGGGCAATGCCAAAGTAACAGTGCCAAACAATAGAATTTACTTTATATCCAAGTCGAAGGATTCTATGTTACCTCTTAATATGCTTACTAAAAATCCTACTTCTGCATAACAAGATAATGAGCAGAGCAAAATACTCTACTTACCATCATTCAGATAATTCTTTTCGAAGAAGATATTATAACTTTTGGTAGATCTTTGCTTGACCACCTCTCTATAGTTCTTTTGAGTACCGACGTATAGGTCGTAAGCCTTAGACTGATCTTTGATAAATTCCGCCTGCTTTTCTAATACCGCCGTATAGTATTTCATAGCCTTGAGACGATCCGGAAAAGAACGTATTAATATGATCTGCGACTTACTCTCGACATTAAGATAGATATTGGATATCTTAAGATTATCGAATCTGTAGTACGACTTATTATAGTTATGAATGTCCTTTTTCGCTTTGTCAAATTCTTTCTGACCATAATCATAAGTCACCGCAAAAACATAATGCAACTTCTTATCATCTAGAGTAAATCTATCATAAGCCTCATCAAATAATATCTCATCAAAGGCCTCTGAGTCTCCCTTAAGGAATCGCAATATTTCTTTAGCTCTAGCCTCTTCGTCTGTCTTAGGAAAAGCTCTGACCACTTGCTGCAATTCTTTGATGTAAGCATCTTTTCCGTCTAACTTACCTATACTCATCGCCTTGATAATTGCAAACTTGGCCGCATAATCTTTCTTATCTGGGAACACCTGAGTTTTCTTTTCGCATCGGTCTATGACCTCCTCATATGCGCCTTCTGTAAATAAAGCATAGGTCTTATCATAATACGAGCCTATAGACTCTTCATTCTCTCTGAGTGAGTTAGCATAATTAGGATCGGTTGCCAGTTTGGTAAACTTAGAGCTAGGGTATTCTTTTTTCATCTTAGATAAGATCTCATTAGCTCTGGCCTCATCAGGGAGATCTTTATAAGAGAGGTATAGGTAGAAGAGTGCCTCGTCTCTCTTGTCGTAATCTGGATACTCTCTTATAAGTCTTTCCAGTACCTCTATAGATTTTTCGTAGTTCCTTATCCTATCTCGGAATAACACACCTAGATTAAATAAGGCATTCTGAATCTTCAGATGAGAAGATTTCTTCTGCGCTTCGTTACGAGGGACCTTATTGAGTGCCGTTCTGATTTCTTCTTCGCTATAAGATTTTTCGGCTATTTCATCATCCTCAGATTCGTCTATGAACAAGGATGAAGCATCCGACCTCAATGATCTTCTCCAGTTATCCTCCAGGACTCTATCACCCCATAGTCTATCGAATTCTATCTTGCCCTTATTGACCTGCGAGTTGTCATAGGCAAAGAAATCAGACTTAGTCGCACCGAAGGCTTCGTTAGACCTTCTCATATTACTGAGATTTGGCTCTCGGCCTGCTTTGAGCGGTTCTTTGTTGGCTTCTTTTTCATCCAAAATTTCGACCGCTATTTCTCTTAGCTCTTCTTCAGACATAAGACTTAATCTCAGCAAGCTATCCTGCAACTCTATAGTCTCCATATTATTGGAGATTTGAGTAAGGTTTTTGGATAGGACGTCTACAGACCTATACCTATCATCGTGCTTACTCATGAGCTTCTTCACTTCGTCAAATTTTTCTTTGGACTCAGCATATTTACCACTATCGAATAATAAGTTCGCCAGTTTGTAGTAAGCCTCTAACTTGACACTTCTGTTACCACCAGTAGATTGTAATGCAGAGTTAAAATCTGCGATAGCACCTTCTGTATCACCTGACTCTAATCTTACCTGAGCCAATGCAAAATGTATCTGATCCTGATAGTCCTTATTCTTGGTACTCTCCAGCAATTTCTCCATGGACTTTATTACGCTCTCACTACTCTTTTGTCCTTGCTTGTGGGCTAGTTTTATTTCGTTGAGTTGAGCATTAAGTTCTAACTCATAAGATGGGTTGAATTTTTTTACTCGGCGATACTCTTCATAAGCACCACTTATGTTCCCTAATCGTTCGTGTATTTGAGCTTTGATAAAAGCGTATCTGGCCTTGTTCTTTTTTTTCTTTTCCTGACTTATAGCCTCATCCAGTTCTACCAGTGCCAGGGGGAAATCTTTGGTCTTGATATACATGTGGGCTTTGGCGGCAGGCAACTTCTTACCGACACTTTCTGTCAGACCCGCCGTCCCTTCTAATCTTTTGATAATATAATCTGCCGTGGAGTATCTCTCTGTCTCTATATATGTTCGCGCAAGCCAATATAATCCCTCCGTGTAAGCCGTTTTATTTTTGAAAATCGCCCCTTCACCTTCTCTAGCATATTTTTTCTCTTCCTCTTTTTCCTTTTCTTTCTTTTTCTTCTCGGCCTCTTCTTTTTGTCTCTGGGCTTCTTCTATCGCCTTTTTGTTTGCTTCTTCCTTTGCTTTTTGAGCGGCAATTTCTTCCGCCGACTTGGTTTCTTTGAGTTTTTCTTCTGCCTCCTTTTCAGCTCGGCGCTTAGCTAATTCTGCTTTGCGCTCCTCTTTGGTCATTCTCTTCTTTTTGCTGCTACTCTTCTTCTTTCTGTCCTTTTTACGTTGCTTGAGCTCTTCCTTTCTCGCTTTCTTTTTTTCTTCTATCGTTTTCTCTCTTTCCTTCTTAGCTTCTTCTCTTTCTTTTTCTTTTTCTTTCCTCTCTTCGTCTCTTTCCTTTTCTTTTTCTTTTCTCTCCCTTGCCCTTTCTTTTTTCAGGGCGTTTCCTGTTTTCTTTTTATTGTTGACCTTATAGACCCGTCCATAAGGATTCTTAGGATCAAATTCTTCTTCAAAATATTGGAAGGTCTCCTCTGCAGAGATGTAATCCTGCTTGAGATACTGAGCTTTGCCTATGTTGACATAACAATCATCCAGATAATTACTGACATCATGTATGGTTGCCACCGTAGATAACTTCTCTATGGCCTTATCCATATCCGCCGAAATCGTACTGGCATCATCCACGGCTACATAGTCATAGACCTCCAATATGGAGTTATAGTTATCGACATGCATCTGCTGAAGCTTATAGATGCCCTCATCTATGAGCTCTTCTGCATTAAAGTAACCATTGAACTTAGCCGTTGTATTATGATAGAACTTTTTGAAGCCCTTTACTTCCGATTTCTTTTTTGTTGTAGAGCATGATAATAACATGACTACGACCAACAACACTTGGAAGGTTTTGAAATTTTTCAAGCTTATGAGGGATTTATTATAAATAAATTAAAACCGACGAGCCCTATTGAAAATCATTATTAGGTATCACTCACTTATACACCTAGAATAACTCAGATTAGTGCAAAAATATTTTAATTTTTTATGATTTCCAGCAGCTTCTCAACCCAATTTATACCATGATAGACTAACTTTGCGGTCTTAAATCTTCTGATGGCTGATTCTCCAGAGAAAAAAAGAAGTCTAAAAGAAAAATTAACGGATCGATATAGGCTAGTCATCTTAGATGATGACACACTGGGAGAGATCAAAGTACAGCGCTTCACTTTTTTCGGCTTATTTGCTGTGATTACCTTTATGACCTTGCTTGTAGGCGCGTTGACCTACCTATTAGTCGCATTTACACCCATCAAATATCTGATACCTGGATACGGAGAGATCGAGAGTAACAAAACTTATCTGGAACTCATAGAAAAGATAGACGGTCTGGAGAAAGATATAAGTACACAGCGCGTGTATACAGAGAGCATTAAAAATATTCTAAATCCAAGCCACATAAAGCCATCTAAAGAAGGGGATTCTTCCATGTATGTTGATAATTATTCAACAAATGAGTATAACTATGCAAAAATTTCTAATGATATTGATCTAAATCATTATTACTTTTGCAAACCAATAGAGGGTGTTGTCAGTGCAGAATTTGACATAGGCATAGAACATTATGGGATAGATTTAGTTGCTCCTAAGGATACACCCGTAAAAAGTATCTTAGATGGTGTCGTGATTAATGCAGATTGGTCTACTAATACAGGTAATACCATAAGCATACAGCATGATAACAATATAGTATCTGTCTACAAGCATAATTCTGTATTACTCAAAAACATAGGAGAAAAAGTATCTTCTTGTGAGGCCATCGCAATAATCGGTAATACTGGAAAACTGACATCTGGTCCGCATGTCCACTTCGAAATATGGAATGACGGTATCGCAGTGAATCCAAAAGAATATTTAAACTTTTAAAAGTACAAATGAGCAGTAAGAAAGAACTCAAAGAACTATTCGATGCAGAAGGAAATCTTCTCAGCCCTGTGCTTCCTGACAATGTCAAAAACTATCTTATTGACATCGACGGTACGGTATGCGACGACATACCCAATGAAGAACCTCATCGAATGCTGACTGCCAATCCATATCCTGATGCACTAGAGATACTCAATAAATGGTATGATGAAGGTCATATCATCACGTTTTTTACGTCCAGGACAGAAGATCATAGAGAGTATACAGAGACTTGGCTGGCAAAACATGGGTTTAAGTATCACGGATTACTCATGGGCAAACCAAGAGGTGGAAACTATCACTGGATAGATAATCACATGGTCAAGGCGACCCGATTCAAAGGTAAGTTCACCGAACTTATTATGGCCAATAAAGAAATCGAAGTCTTCGACGATTGATTCTCAGTAATAATTAATCAGATTTTCTTAGACAATAAGTCCTTTAATGCGGGGACGAGGCTATTGTGATCAAACTTAAAATTGGCATCCATCAATCGTTGAGGTATTACTCTCGTACTATTGAGTAACATCTGAGACATCTCGCCCAGCATGGTCTTGAGAGAAATGGCAGGAACAGGTATCGCTAATCCGAATCCCCCTTTAGCTCTTTTCACTGATTTTACAAGTTTTTTAATAGTAACAGGCTCTGGATTAGTAGCGTTATAGACACCTTGCATATTTGCATTCTCCATAGATTCTATAATAATTTTGCACATATCATCTATATGTATCCAAGAGTAATAGGCGCTGCCATCCCCAAAGTACCCGTACATTCCGACCTGTGCTGGTTTAATGATCTCTTTTAGTGCACCTCCTAAGGTGCTCAGGACGATTCCTATTCTTAGTAAGACCGTGCGCTCTGACAGAGACTCTATTTGCCGATGTGCTGTCTCCCATTCTTTGGTTACATCTGCCAAAAAGCCTTGCCCGACCTCATCAGATTCCAATAACTTTTTGTCGCCTTGGTCTCCATATATACCTATGGCCGATGCACCGATATAGACACTTGGTTTGTTGTGAGTAAGGCGAAGATATTTTTCCAGAGTCCTTGCACTTTGTATACGGCTATCTAATATAATTTTCTTGTAGTTTGCCGTCCATCGTTTATCCGCTATACCTGCTCCTGCTAGATTGATTATGGCATCATAGTTATCTAAGTTTTGCAGATTAATGGATTCGTCCGATGGAGACCACTGGACATATTTACACTCTGGAGCATCCTCCCTTTTTCTGCGAGAAAGTATAGTCACATTATGTCTTTCGTGGTCCAGTAATTCCAATAACCTAGACCCAATCAGTCCTGTACCACCTGCTATAAGTATATTCATGTTGACTTTATTAGTATTGAAACATAGATTTAGCCAAAAGGTTATTGGCTATATTATTAGCGTCCAATAATCAAAAATTGACAATTAACCTCTGACAAATACTTCATGTTATAAATTCTAATTTCTTGATAACTAAGCATTTAGTATTCACCGTTTACGCCTTATGATTTTAATATTTATAGCTAATTTCACAATGCTTTTATAAAAAATCGTCAATCCTTGTCTCGCTCACGCTATCAAAAAAATAACAAACAAAATATCCTCAGATGGGGGTACATCATATTCTTTGGGCTAATTAGTACTTGGTTAGTGGCGTCCATTATTATGCAAAAAAGTCCGAGCGAAGTTATTTCTGGTGCGTTCTCCAAAATCCCTAATCCAACGGGCTCTGCAAAAGATGCCCTTATAAAAGAAAAAGACAGCATCATATCAGATCTAGAAACCAAACTGGCAAACTGTACGGGAGCTAATGGCTTCAAAAGAGGACTGGTCATTATAGATAGCGAAACTCTCAATATGCGAGACAAGCCTTCTTTGTCTTCCAGTATCGTGCTGCGCATACCCGCTAATGCAGAGGTTAAGATTATGTTCTATGACACAGAAACTTACTACCTCAACGGCAATGCTGGAAGATGGTGCAAAATCAACTATGCCGGAACGGAGGGATGGGTCTGGGGAAATTTCATAAGTGAAATATAGCTTACATGGGTCTTAAATCCTTCGTCATAGGTCAGTACGCCCATTATATCCGTTCCAAGATAAAAAGACAAGCTAAAAACGCCCTTATAGATCAACAGGCACAATTCTCTAATCTTATCTCCAAAGGAAAGATAGCCTCTTTCGGTAAGGATCATCACTTAGATGAAGTAAGGTCTTATGAAGAGTACAAACAACGCGTCCCCATCAGGGATTACGAAGCCCTAAGACCTTATGTAGACAAAATAATACAAGGCGAATCCGATGTCTTATGGCCTGGAAAACCCAAATACTTCGCTAAAACCTCGGGAACAACCTCTGGTGTCAAGTACATACCCATTACTAACGAAAGCATCAAATCCCAAATTAACACGGCACGTAATGCCATACTCAACTTTGTCTCTCAGACGGGCGCCAATCTATTTTCTGGTAAAATGATTTTCTTGTCAGGTTCGCCTGTACTTAATACTGAAGGTCCAATAGCGACAGGCAGGTTATCAGGAATAGTCAATCACGAAATTCCAGTCTGGGCCAATAGCAATAAGTTACCCTCTTACGAAACCAACTGCACAGAGGAATGGGAAGACAAACTCGATCACATTGTCAATGAAACTTTAGGACAGGAAATGTCTCTGATCAGTGGTATACCGCCCTGGGTACAGATGTACTACGAAAAGCTGATAGAACGCACTGGCAAAAAGTATATCAATGACATATTCCCCAATCTCAAACTATTCGTCCACGGCGGTGTAAACTATAAGCCTTACAAAAGGACCATGGAGTCACTGATGGGCTCTGGGATTTATACACTAGAGACTTACCCTGCTTCTGAGGGATTTATAGCATATCAGGATGACATGGATGATGAGGGTCTACTTCTGAATACCTCTGCGGGCCTCTTTTTCGAGTTTGTACCCGTCAATAAAATAAATGATGCGGAATCACATAGGATTTCTCTGGCGGAAGTCGATGTGGATATTGATTATGCCATATATATCAGCAGTGATGCTGGTCTGTGGTCTTATGACATTGGGGATATGGTGAGATTTACCTCATTAGACCCCTACAAAATAGTTGTAAGTGGTCGGACTAAGCATTTCATATCGGCATTTGGAGAGCATGTTATCTCTAAGGAGGTAGAAGATGCGATGGAAATAGTCAGTAAGGATCATGATTTTACAGTAGTTGACTTCACTGTGGCACCACAAGTGAGTCCACAGTCTGGACTACCCTATCACGAATGGTTTGTAGAATTTGTAAATACACCAGACAATCTTACTGAGATAGAAATAAAACTGGATGAAGAGATCATAAGACAAAACATTTATTATCGCGATCTCATCACAGGTAACATCATCCAAACGCTAAAAATCACACCTCTGAAGAAAAACGCTTTCCGAGATTATATGCAATCCATAGGCAAACTAGGTGGTCAAAATAAAGTACCACGCCTCAAAAATGACAGACAACTAGCAAAAGAGCTCAAGAAATACGCTATTTGAATAAATCTTTATTCGACATAGGGGTAATTGCCTGTATCTCTGTCTTATTATCGTTGGCAACAACATGATAGAATAAAAGGATAGTTAAAGTCAAAATCAAAAGGTGTTAAAGTCAGTATGCAAGTACTGGCTTTTTCCTTTTTTTAAAAGTCTACTCCTCACACTCCACTACTTATAATTTTCTCTTAAAGTATTATCGATTATATCTATACTGATTATGATTGCGTTACATTGGCGCAAGCAAATAGTCAACATGCTTATAATCAATCATTTATACAATCTTCTATATTCTGAAAGATGATTGTATATCCACACGAATTAATTTACATTTGTAGCCCTTTATGACAATGGATAAACTACTTATATCTATACTGTTCTCTTTCGTCTTATTGATTTCTTGCAGATCTGCCTATGAGGAGATTAGGACAAGTAATGACCCTCAGAGAATACTCACCTCGGCCAATAAATACTTTGAAGAAGGCGATTTTCTTAAAGCGCAAGCTTTGTACGAATTAGCCATACCTTTTTTCAGAGGTAAAAAGGAGGCGGAGGATTTGTTTTATAACTATTCTTATACCTATTACAACTTAGGTCAGTATACCCTAGCGAGCCATTATTTCAACAGTTTTGCTAAGACCTTTTATAATAGTCCTAAAAAAGAAGAAATGGCATTCATGTCGGCTTATGCCAACTATGAATTATCGCCTTCCTACAAATTAGATCAAAAACCATCTCGCCAAGCGATAGAAGACCTACAGGCCTTTATTAATAATTATCCGAGCAGTCCAAGAGTCGATCAGTGCAATGAGCTTATAGATGAGTTAAGGTTAAAACTAGAAACCAAGGCATTCGAAAAAGCCAAACTCTATTACCAACTAAAGAATTATCAGTCTGCCATGTCTTCTTTCGAAAATCTTTTAAAAGATTTTCCAGAGACCAAACGCAGAGAAGAAATCAATTTTCTCATTATACAATCCAGCTACCTACTAGCTAAAAATAGTATCTACGAGAAGATGGAAGAGCGATTGCAGAATACCATCAAAAAATGCAATAAATTTGCAACTAAATATCCGACATCAGAAAATCTGTCGGAGTTAGGAGATATAAAGGATTTTTGTAATAACGAACTAAAAAGATTTGTCCAATGACAGATATAAAAAATCAAGTACAAAATATAGAACCTTCTGCTCAGTCTAGAGACATCAAGAGTTTCCTTACTAAGACTAACAATATATATGAGTCTTTGGCTGTCATTGCCAAAAGAGCAAGACAACTCAATGTGGATATCAAGCAAGAGCTTCACGGTAAGTTAGAAGAGTTCGCTATTACTTCTGAGACTATAGAGGAAATACAAGAAAATAAAGAGCAGATAGAAATCTCCAAGTTCTACGAAAAACTGCCTAACCCTACTCTCATTGCGACACAGGAGTTTTTCGATGATAAGTTAGAGTATAGACAGAGAGAAAGAGACCCTGACTTAGCCTAATCTTCTATCCCAAAATTTGGAGGGTAAAAAAATATTATTGGCCGTCACAGGAAGCATTGCAGCTTATAAGGCGGCCTATCTTGTCCGAGCAATTATCAAAAAAGGTGGTTCTGTCAAAGTTATAATGACAGAAAATGCCAAGGCATTCATATCACCCCTCACATTATCCACTCTATCTAAGCATGACGTACACTCTGATGTCACTGATGGCACATCATGGAATAATCACGTCGATCTGGGGTTATGGGCGGACCTGATGATAGTAGCACCCGCTACAGCATCTACAATCGCTAAGATGGCGACAGGGATGAGTGATAATATGGTGACAGCCGTGTATCTTTCGGCTAAGTGTCCTGTATACGTGGCTCCTGCTATGGACAGAGACATGTGGTTACACCCCGCTACCCAAAACAATATCAACACACTCAAATCATACCAAAACAAAATCATCGATGTCGCCGACGGAGAGCTCGCAAGTGGCCTTATAGGCAAAGGAAGGATGGCAGAGCCTGATGATATTGTCAGCCAATTGGAGAATTTTTTTTTTCAGAGAGAAGACCTTAAGGGGAAAAAAGTATTAATCACTGCTGGGCCTACTTATGAGGCCATAGACCCTGTAAGATTTATAGGTAATCACAGCTCTGGTAAGATGGGTGTCGCAATAGCTATGGCAGCCGCATCAAGAGGTGCTCATGTCAAGCTCATATTAGGTCCAAGCGCATTGCAAGTGTCACATCCAACTATACAAGTAGATAGGATCAAATCTGGGGAAGAAATGTATAACAAGGCTTCTTCTTATCATGAGGATTCGGACATATCCATATTCGCTGCAGCTGTGGCTGATTATAGACCGATAACGGTAAGTAAGGAGAAGATCAAAAAGAAGGATACCACGCTAACCATAGAGCTAGAAAAAACCCGTGATATCGCTAAAACCTTGGGCGATAGAAAAAAAGATCACCAGATACACATCGGATTTGCCCTAGAGTCCACTAATGAAAGTGAGTATGCCCGCAAAAAACTGGATAAGAAGAACTTTGATTTCATTGTCCTTAACTCCTTGAGAGATAAGGGTGCCGGTTTTCAAGTTGATACCAATAAAATCACGATTTTTACAAATGATAATGAAAAACTGGACTTCGAGCTCAAATCAAAAAAGGAAGTTGCAGAGGATATTATCAATACAATTGTAAAAAAGTACGTTAATACTTAAAATACAAAGTCCAGATGATTAAAAAGGGGATTTTCTTAGCGATAATCAGCATTATTTCTTTTCGATCCTTTGCTCAGGAACTCAACATAGATGTACAGGTCAAAGCACCCCGTATAGTAAGTACTGACCCGAAGGTCTTTGAATCTCTGGAAAATCAAATCTCAGAATTCCTTAATCAGACTAAATGGACAGAGGACGAATTTGAGGATTTTGAAAAAATAGAAGGTAATGTCAACGTGACAATTACTGAGGATATCAATGGTAGCACCTTTGTCGCAGATATCTTTGTACAGACGATCAGACCTGTCTTTAAGAGTACCTATAAGACACAGGTACTTAATCTTGTGGATAATGGAGTGAGATTTTCTTACATAGAAAACCAACCGATAGAAAATAGTACGCAAAATTACTTTGACCCTCTTTCGTCTGTACTGACCTATTATGCTTATATGATTATTGCTTATGACTATGATACTTTCTCGTCGCTCGGTGGTGACCCATATTTTACTATAGCTCAGAATATAGTCAACGGCATACCAGCTAATACACCTAATGCCCCAAGAGACTGGGGTGCGCTAGGCAACCGTCGTAACAAATATTGGATGGTAGAGAATATGATGAATCCACGTGTAAGACCAATGCGGCAGGCATTATACGAATACTATATCCAAAGCCTCGATAAGATGTCGGAAGATATAGATAAGTCCAAAGCCATCATGGTCAGTAGCCTTAGCACCATACAACAGGTACATGCATCCTATCCTAATTCTTCTGCGGTACAAATGTTTGCTGATAGCAAGCGAAAGGAGATCGTGGAAATATTCAAAGGATCAAGTAAGGGTCAGCAGAATAAGGTCTATGACATTATGGTAAAAATAGATCCTGCCCAGTCTTCAGAATACAACGCCCTCAGATAATCTATCTTGAAGATTAACATTGCAGTATTTGCATCGGGTAGTGGCTCCAATGCAGAAAAGATTATACAACATTTCGAAGGTCATCCAGATATTACCGTCAAAGTTATTTTATCCAATAAAAAGAATGCCTACGTATTAGAGCGTGCCGAAAAGCACAATATCACCTCTCAGGTATTTAGCCGAGAAGATTTTTATAACTCATCTAATGTCACTGATATATTAGAAAAATCAGAAGTCCATTGGATAGTGCTGGCAGGATTTCTTTGGCTGATTCCAATTAGCCTTATAGAAAATTACAAGAATAAAATAATAAACATCCACCCTTCACTATTGCCGAAGTATGGAGGTAAAGGCATGTATGGCAAACATGTCCATCAAAGTGTCTTTGATAATATGGAAGCCGAATCAGGCATTACGATACATTATGTCAACGAAGCCTATGATGAGGGACAAGTAATTTTCCAAAAATCAATTACCTTAGATGTGTGTGATACGCCAGATATCATTGCTAAAAAAGTCCAAACTCTGGAACACCAATATTTCCCAAAAATCATAGAAAATACAATACTGTCTGATCAGTAACACGGACGACTTCCATAGGATTCCATAACTAATAAAAAACACAAAATCGTCATGGTTAATTTACCACCAGAAATTTTAGGTTCTTTTTACTTAGGTGCTGAGTATGATAATGATACTAATGAGGTCACTGATATTCCTGTAAACTATGATGCCAGAGATCTGACGACACACGCAGTCTGCGTGGGTATGACCGGTAGTGGGAAGACTGGACTTTGCATCGGATTGCTGGAAGAAGCGGCTATGGATAAAGTCCCCGCCTTAATTATTGATCCTAAAGGTGACATGACCAATCTGTTATTGCAATTTGATAATCTTAGTGCAGAAGAATTCAAGCCTTGGGTCAGTCCTGATGATGCCGCAAGAAAGGGAATTAGCTTAGACGAGCACGGCAAGGCTACTGCAGAGAAATGGAAAAATGGACTTGCCGAGTGGGGTCAGTCAGCGGATCGTATTAAGAAACTAAAAGAGACCACGGATTTCACGATTTATACTCCAGGGTCTACTGCGGGTATTCCAGTCAATATTATGGGATCGTTCACATCACCAGGACCAGACTTCGAAGCACAAGCAGAATCTATACGTGAGCGAATACAAGGTACTGTGGCAGCTCTACTCGGTATGATCGGTAATAAAGAAGACCCCGTCAGAAGTAGAGAAGGCATTTTATTATCTAATCTATTCGAGCATTATTGGTCCAAAGACGAAGACTTAGACTTGCCCAAACTAATAAAAGGCATCCAAGCACCTCCCATGTCACAACTTGGCGTCTTCGATGTAGAAACCTTTTATCCACAGAAGGATAGATTTAATCTAGCCATGGATTTTAATACACTCATTGCGTCGCCTTCTTTCCGCAATTGGCTTATCGGCGATGACCTAGATATAACCAAGATGTATTTTACATCAGATGGAAAACCGAGACACAGCATATTCTACATTGCACACCTATCGGATTCTGAGCGTATGTTTTTTGTGACCTTACTTTTGAATAATCTGGTCACATGGATGCGCAGGCAGTCTGGAACATCCAGCTTACGCAGTCTTTTATACTTTGACGAAATATTTGGCTACTTCCCTCCGACAGCTAATCCTCCATCCAAAAAACCACTCCTAACGATACTCAAGCAAGCTAGAGCTTTTGGTCTAGGCGCAGTCCTCGTTACTCAGAACCCTGTGGACATAGATTACAAAGGACTGTCCAATGCGGGTACATGGTTTATAGGAAAACTTCAGACAGAAAGAGATAAAGCGCGCGTCTTAGAAGGACTCAAAGGTGCTATAGCCGAGGCTGGAAAGTCTGCTGAACTGGACTTTGATACATTAATTTCTTCCTTACAGTCCCGAAAGTTTTTACTGCATAATGTACATGATGAGGGCCCTATACTTTTCAATACACGATGGGTCATGTCCTATCTGAGTGGTCCTATGACAAGACCTCAGATCAAGTCACTGATGGCTGCAAAAAAACAGGCCACTCCCGTAATAGCAATGAATGCGTCCGTTACAAATACGAACGCAACACAGATGGCGAATACAAATAATTCTGCAATACCCCCTTCTATAGATCCAGCTATAGAGCAAAAATATTTCGCAGTATATAAGGCACCGCCAGAAGTCGGGCTTACTGTCAGTGCAGAAAATAGTATTGTATACGAACCACATGTGCTTGCCATAGGTAAAGTGCGCTTTAATGATGATAAGAGAAAAGTCGATATAGTCAACGACATTGCAGTACTTACTCACGCCCCTGACGAATTTGGTCGTATTAACTGGTCGGAGGCGATCTCCATTAATAATTGGAAAAAGGTTCTAAATAAACCAGATCATCCAAAAAGTGTGGAAGTCAGATTCGGTGATGTGCCTGACTCGATGAATACCGCTAAAGAACTCAAGACAGTACAGAAAGAATTTTCGGATTGGATATACGATGAGAAAAGATATGAGGTAAAAGAACATGCCAAACTTAAAATAACAAGAGGCATTAACGAAGACGAAGGATCGTTTGCATCTCGAATAGATCATACCATAAGAGAATTAGCGGATGAAGAAATAGATAAACTGCAAGAAAGATATGAAAAGAAGATAGAAAAAATCGCTGACAAAATCAGAAAAGAACAAAGGGATCTGGATGAGGCAGAGGCTGAAAAGCAAGATCGGCGGAATGACGAATTAATCAATGTAGCGTCTACCGTATTCAGTGCAGTATTCGGTGGTAGGCGTAGCCGTCGCTCATTTAGTTCTGTGACATCCAAAAGGCGCATGTCACGAAGAGCATCTGAAAGAATCGAAGAGAGCAAGGAAGAACTGAGAGAATTAGAATTTGATAAAGATCAGATGGAAAATGAGTTAGTAGAAAAAACAAGAGAAATAAAAGATAAGTACCAGGACTTATCTCAGGACATATCTATAACCGAAATCAAACCTCGACGTGCTGATGTTAAAGTAGATAAAATATTATTAGTATGGTATCCTTATTGGATAAGTGGTAATCAGAAATTATCTGCGGCAAAATTAGAATAGGTTTACGCAAAAAGAAAAAATTAGGAGAGGCATTCTGGAGAATGCTCCTCCTTTTTTATTTCTAAGTTTTGCTTTTGACAAATCCCAAAATGAAACTGAATATCAAAGCACCTACGACTGCCGTAAGTACAGTTGTGATGTTAAATCCAGCATCTGCATCTGCTCCTACACCAAGTAACGTTTGCCCTAAATAGCCTCCTAAAAAAGAACCAATGATACCCGAGATAATTGTGCCGAGTGTTCCAAATCCATTTGGTTTAATGTAGTTAGCTATGAATCCTGCAACAGCACCCACGACTACCCAAATTAAAATTGATGTTAAATCCATTTCGATTGTTTAAGTTAGTTATGAAATAATTATTTAGAATATTAATTATGGAAATCTATAAGTATTGATCTTTTCGATTTTCGCGACATAACCTATTTCCAAAAGGATATTCAACAATATTATATTTTTTATACACGTTAAGGTTAAAAAATATATTATAATTTTTTTAACTATATATAACTAACTCATTATTAGACGATTGCTTAATAACAACCTATGGGTGAGCCCGGTGGCAGCTTGGGCATATTAGGTATCTGATAATCTTTAGGGTTATCTAAAAATTTCTGTAATAGTAGTTGGATATCGAAATCCGATATCTTGCCAGTCAGTTGTAGAAGGAAGCTATTGACCTCTAAGGAGATCAGGTTAGATGTTCCTTCATCTCCCGAAAGCTTGATAAGTTGGTTTAGAAATAAGCTGTAAAGCAATGTTCCGATCTTATCATCCTTAGCTTTTTGCTGGTCTAAGAAATTTTTGACCTCACCGAGATATTCTTTGACAGACCAAAGAGATTGCTGATCTATTCTAGTCAGTCTCTGAGGATGCAATAACATGGACATAACTTGATTAGCGGTGGCTTCCATGACCGCCATAGGATCAAACATTTCGCCTGTATTCCCCTTGAAGGTTTCTCTATCTCTGGCATATCCATAAGCTGGTGGAGGTATTTGGTCAAGCAACCGCTGAGGTATCGTGAGGTTTTCCACTTTTAGGCAATTCAACATGGCAGAAAGGGCCTTTTCCTGTGATGCTTTATTTATTACAGTCCATTGTTTTTGATCTGACTTATCAGATTTCAGGCTATAAGAATAATTAACACCCCCTATCATTTTGGATACACCCTCCATCTGGTAACGATGCATGAGATAGACAGGGACTAGAATCTTTTCTAGCTCTGAATAAGGTTGGCCATCCATGAGGGCATCACCAGTTAGGTTTTCCATAGTGTAAGCTCTTAGGGTCATCAGTCGATCCAACTCTCCTATAATATCACGACCATTATCCCAGAGGTGCGCATCAGGGTGCATTCCTCCAAGTGGTCTTGCATCTTTGTCTGTGATGTAGCGGAATCCATCTTGTCGATTATTCTCCATCATCATCTGTAACTCTGCTTTTTCATTTTCTGTGTCTAATTCTTTATATCCATAGATGATGGCTCGTTTGTCCCATTCTCCTATTTTCTGATCATAAGCATCACTAAAGTCTAATGCACCACCTTCCCCAGCCATGATCAGAGGATGAGGGTAATCCATAACGGATGATCTATTATCCGTGGATGCAGCAAAATTATGCGCCAGTCCGATTGTATGTCCGACCTCATGGGCAGACAATTGTCGTAGTCTATCCAGAGCCATTGCTTTCATACGGTCTCTGGACACTTTATCGCTCTTAGATATTAGACCCTGTGCAATCATGAAATCTTGCCTTACTCGCAGTGACCCAAGACTGACGTGGCCTTTTATGATTTCGCCTGTTCTTGGGTCTTTGATGGAGGCTCCATAAGACCAGCCTCGTGTACTGCGGTGTACCCATTGTATGACATTATATCTTACGTCCAGTGGATGTGCGCCTTCTGGTAATTCCCTTATCTGAAAAGCGTCAATATAGCCCGCCGCCTCGAAAGCCTGATTCCACCACGAGGCACCTTCCAGGAGGGCTGACTTAATAGGTTCTGGACAACCTGGATCTAAATAATAGATAATGGGATCGACAGCTTCGCTAGTTTCTTGATCGGGATATTTTTTCTTGAGTCGGTGTCTGTTAATAAATTTTTTGACTAACGGCTCTTCTATAGGTGTCGCATAGTCATAATACTCAGTATAGAAATATCCGGATTCTGGATAAAAAACTCTTGGCTCATAATCATCATCTGGCAAAGCAATGAAAGAATGATGCTGTCTTGTACTCACTAGGTAAGGGTCAGGACTGACGGATCTAATGTGTTTCCCTTTAGGAGATCCTACAAAGGTCAAAATAGACTCAAATTCGCTATTGTTAGGAAAAGAAAATAATCCTTCTTTATAAATAGTCGAGCGTGTTTTATCCAGCTTATATTCTCCTTCTTTTTGCTTTCTTAGCTTAGAAGATATGTGATGTGCATCCCTCATCAAAAAGTTAGTCATATCTACTTGTAGACCACCATCGATCGCATTAATAATCACAAATCCATAGATGACAGATTCGGCAAAGGCTTCGTGTACGGCTTTTTGTTCTGCTTTATTATCACTGATAGCTCGATACTTCAGGTTATCCTGTATGAGTAATAGTTTGTTACCCGCTCTATACCAATACACCACTTTCTGATCTCCTAGCTGTCCTCTATCCAAACCAAGATCATTGGACCCTACTCCAGCCGCAAGAGAGGTTACATATAAGAAAGGCTCCCCTATTCTTTCCTCCGGCACATCCAATAATATCTTGCCAGATTCTTCTACATATTGAAAGTTATAGTAACCACTAAAACGCTCTGCACATAAGTTAGAGTCGATCAAGCCAAAAATGCTCAGGAGAAGAGAATAAATAAAAGTTCTGTACATGGTTTACTCTTTGAGTCAAAAATATAAAGATCAATTATCTAAATCATCCAGATGAGTTAAGAACAAGGAAAAAACAACCTGTTATGGTTCTAAGATTTCAATTGTTTGAACACGATAGAATTTTGATCAGGATCATAGATTCCCACTCTAATCGACTCTTCGTCTTCTAAAGGTTCTCCTATGACTTGGCCTCCATATTCTTGAGATTGACTTATCAATTGTTTCAAATCAGGAACAAGAATGTCAAATTGGTGTCTATTTTGTTTGGCCGTGTTTTGTGCAATTTCTGCTGGACAAAAAAGCAGTTCTATCCCGCCCCATTGTCCAGAATAGAGTCTTGCCCCGAACATTTCTTTTTCCACAAATTGTATATCAAATATATGCGTGTAAAAGTCCAGCATAGATTCCATATTGGTTACGGCTATCGTGAGACCTGTTATTTGATAATTCGTCATTACAATCTGTTCTTAGTTTATTTTAATACATCTAAGACAAGTATTTACCCACAATAGGCATCCTTCTACCCATTCCAAAAGCCTTAGAAGACACTCTCAGCACGGGTGCTGTCTGATATCTTTTGAACTCGTTGATATTGACCAGTCTTAGTATTCTTTTGACCAGTGCAGGATCATGACCCATATCTATTATTTCCTGAGGTCCTTTTCTGTTTTCTATATACTCGAATAATATCTCATCCAGAATATCATAATCTGGCAAGCTATCGGAGTCCTTTTGATTAGGTCTTAGTTCTGCAGAAGGTGGCTTAGTGATAGAGTTTTTTGGTATGACTTCGCTATCCTTATTGATATAATTAGCCAGAGCGTAGACCTGTGTTTTGTATACATCACCTAATACAGAAAGACCACCAGCCAGATCTCCATACAGAGTACCATAGCCTACTGCCATCTCACTTTTATTAGAAGTATTCAATAATATATTACCGAACTTATTAGAAAATGCCATGAGGAGAGTCCCTCTTACTCTAGCCTGTATATTCTCTTCAGTCACATTGAAATCTAGCCCTTCGAAGTGTCCACCCAGCTTATCCATAAAAGCGTCGAAAACATCTTTGATCTTAATGATGTCATACTGGATATTGAGATTTATAGCCAGTGCCTCCGCATCATTGACAGAGTGATCGGAAGAAAACTGAGAAGGCATCAGTAAGACCCTGACATTATCAGATCCCAATGCACGCTGCGCCATCACCGCTGTTACGGCAGAGTCTATGCCTCCTGATAAGCCGAGGATCGCTTTTTTGAAACCTAACTTGCCAAAATAGTCTTTGATACCACAGATTATCGCATCGTGTATCTCGGCTATGTCGTCCTTAGGTTGCTCCTGATGGGTGTCCCCTCTGATGACTTCATCCAAATCAAAAACTTCCATACACTCGGTGAAGTATGGCATCTCTCGATGTATAGCCCCGTTAGCAGACATCACGACCGAACCACCATCAAATATCAACTCAGTCTGAGCGCCCACATTATTACTATAAAAGAATGGCACCTTATATCTATCGACATTCGCCTTGAGCACTTCCAATCTTTCTTCAGCATGATTATAAGAAAAAGGAGATGCTGAGACGTTGATAACAAAATCAGGTTTTTCTTCTATTAATATATCCAATGGGCAGGTAACGTAAAGCGGATTTTCGTTTCCTATATTCCAGATGTCTTCACAGACCGTGAGAGCTATCTTATATCCTTTGTACTCTAACGTACTAAACTCTGTCGCTGGCTCAAAGTATCTGTTCTCATCGAATACATCATAAGTCGGTAATAATGCCTTATGTTGTACATGCTTCACCTCACCATCTGATATAAAATAGACAGAGTTGTAGAGGTCTTTGCCTTCGACTACAGGATTGACCGTCGGTGCACCAAGCACCACTGCAATACCCTGAGACGCTTCAGTTATCTTAGATAATGCCTGATCAGATTGCGCGATAAAATCAGAAAACTCCAGAAAATCTCTTGGCGGATATCCGCAGATGGCTAATTCTCCAAAGACGACAATGTCGGCTTTCGCCTCTTTAGCCTTGTTTATATATTCTGTAATCTTAGATACATTACCATCAAAATCTCCTATGAGATAATTAAGCTGAGCAATCGCTACTTTCATCTATATTTATTTTCTAAAGAACTGATTTTCAATAACTAATAAATTACTAGCTTTATTATCGAAGCTTATTAATACCAATGATATTTCTTCTTAGCTATTCTAGGCTAAATTTACATGACATTAGAAACTTAATCTATCCTGATCTAGATAAATAGCGAATTATGCGTAAGCGATTTTCTTCTCTACTGATTTTTTGCACTTTATGTACGAGCAATATGTTTGCTCAAGTCGATTTTGTAGATCAAGATTGGAAGCTAACCCTTGAGCAATCCGCTAATGAAGGCAAGATAATTTTCGTCGACACTTATACTAAATGGTGCGGCCCCTGCAAGAAAATGGACCAGCGTACCTTTCAGGACAAAGAAGTCGGTTCATTTATGAATGATAATTTCATCAATGTCAAGTGGAATGCAGAGTCCAAGGATGGCGCACCTCTTGCACGGAAATATGATGTCAGAGGATACCCTACTTTTCTATTTATGACCGCCGACGGAAAGGTCATCAAACGGCGATCTGGATTTTTAAAAAGCTCCGAATTAATAAAATTAGGACATAGTGTGCTACATTTTGGATCGACCGATCATAAGACTCAAGTCGAAAAATTACTTAAGCAAAGTCCGACCGACTTTTCCGAAATATCATATTTCTTATCGGATAACCTTGGATATAAGTTTGCTAAGAAGCGTGATCTCTACTTACAATTATATGAGTATCTACAAGATAAAAATGATCTGTCAGAAGATGAGATAGCCGTTGTTATAGATAACATATATGATCTTAATCAGTTAAAATTTGCCGTGAAGCATTTTCCAAATACCAAACTGGACTACGATGCGCACAAAAACAGAAACAACCAAAAGAGTAAAATCAAATCACATATCAACGCAGAATTTAAGAGAGCATTGCACTCTAACGATCACAAGCTCATGCTAGAACTAGTACAGATCAATTTAGATTTTGACGACAGGATCAATAGCAAAAATCTCAACGGTGCAGACAAAGAAAACAACGAGCGACTTTTAGAATTTTATAAAAAACACAAATACCAGGACGAATACTTCGCTCAGGCAGAAATCAGAGTCCGTAAGTATCTCAGCGCTTACACGCCTAAGATGATAACAGAAAAGGATAGACTCCGACAAATAAATAAAAAACGTCTGGCGCCAAAGTTTGATTACCAAACGCCGATATATAAGACTGAAAACCAAATCAGACAAAAAAGAAAATATGCGGTCCAATGGGCAACTGAGTTCACTAGACTTTCAGAGACAAGCGAACAGTTCTTTGATCAATCTGAGAAATTAGTTGTCGCACTATCCTGGGCGGAACAAGCAGAAAAATATATCGACCTACCTGAGACAAGATTAGTCCGCGCCAAAATCCTAAATAGGCTCGGCATGAAAGATGAAGCGCTCTATCACGTACAACAAGCCATACTGTCAGAACTCAATGACAAGGAACTTCTCGAAAAACTAAATTATCTGAAGGCAAGTCTCATTAATTAATATCTTAGCAACCTTTATGAGCTTCGTCGTATCAGCCAGAAAATATAGACCTCAGAACTTTGATGAACTTGTAGGCCAAGATCATATCGCCAAAACGCTGAAGAGTGCTTTGAAAAATGATCAATTAGCGCATGCATTTCTTTTTTCTGGTCCTCGGGGTGTCGGCAAAACAACGAGTGCCAGAATACTGGCAAGAGTACTCAATTGCCAAGATCTCAAAGATGATTATATCGCTTGCAATGCCTGTAGCTCGTGTCTTTCGTTTCAGGAAAATGCTTCGTTCAATATATTTGAGCTAGACGCCGCATCTAATAATAGTGTGGAACATATACGCGCACTCAACGAACAGGTCCGATTCCAGCCTCAGCAAGGATCATATAAGATCTATATCATAGATGAGGTACACATGTTATCTCAGGCTGCATTTAATGCCTTTCTGAAAACTCTGGAAGAGCCGCCTCCTTATGCGAAATTCATTTTGGCAACCACGGAAAAGCATAAAATTATTCCGACCATCTTGTCACGGTGTCAGATTTTCGATTTCAAAAGATTACGTATCAAGGACATCGTAGAACAACTAACCGAAATAGCGAAGAAAGAAAATAGAAACATAGAAGACAATGCACTCCACCTTATCGCTCAAAAAGCGGATGGCGCTATGCGAGATGGTCTCTCTATCTTTGATAAAGTAGTCAGTAGCGTGGAGGGCGATATTACATATAAAGAAGTCGCTACCAGCCTTAATGTCTTAGATTATGAATACTATTTTCAAATCGTGGATGCCGCTATCAAAGAAAATCTTCCAGAGATCATGCTCACCTATCATGATATCTGTCAGAAGGGTTTTGAGTCAGAGCAATTTGTGCTGGGACTAATGGCGCATATCAGAGATCTGATGATGATAAGGGATGTCAAGACGGCTTCTATATTGGATGTAGCAGAATCATTGACTGCCAGATATGAAAGTCAAGCGGCTTTGACCACGACCTCTTTTTTATTATCTAGCCTTTCCGTATTAAACGATTGTGATATCAACTTACCAAGATCACAAAACAAAAGACTGAGCGTAGAAATTGCTCTCAGCAAAATATGCTACCTCAATAGAGTTATAGATAAAAAAAAAAGTGAAGACCGAATAGAACCTAAAATCAAGATAGAAAATACAACAACTCCATCTGACAAAGACACTTCCGACGAAGAACCAAAAGAGCCCAAGACTACTCCGGCCCCCGAATCCAAACCCAAAAGTATAAAAGCGCAACCTCCACCGACCAATCCAACCGCACCCAAACCCACAATAAACAAGACCGCCATACCGACAATCTCCACTGATCTGGATAATCTTATCAATGGAGGGGAAACCAAAAAAAATAAAGTAAGAGATGACCTAACCTTCTCAGAAGAAGGTGTCCAACAATTGCTGGATGAGTATAAAAAAGAAACCGACTCCAAGTCCGTCAGCTCTGCTCTGAGATATATCAAACCACAGATAAGTCCAGAAACCATTACCTTCTTATCACCTAATCAGGTATTTCTGGATTTTGTCAAGCAAGAAAGTCGCTTACTCGAGATAATCCACGAACAATTTGCCAATAAGTATACTAAAATAGACTATGAGGTCTCGCCTGAGACATTCCCCAATTACTCACCACCCAAAAAACCAAGACATTTGACAACTAAAGAAAAGTTTGATTTGTTACTTGAAAAAAATCCAGAATTTCAATTACTGGTAGATGAGTTCAAATTAAAAATCAAAAATAACTAGTTGAACCATGGATAATAAAGCAATCTGGTACTTAGAAAATATAGATGTAGGAGGCATATTCTGTCCAAAAAAAATGGGAGAAGGACTCGGTGAGCATCACGTAAAGAAAGTCAAGAAAGATGATTATATATACATGCCCGACGATGCTAGTGATAAGATATATTTTATCAATGAGGGGCGTGTCAAAATAGGTTCTTATGCAGATAGTGGAAAAGAAATAACCAAGGCGATCATAAGCAAAGGTGAGGTATTCGGAGAACTGGCCATGATAGGTCAAGAGAAGAGAAATGATTATGCCATAGCGGTAGAGGATACAGAAATATGCGCTATCAGCTCAGAAGAAATGAAATCTCTAATCAAAGATCATAGTGCTCTGAGTCTTTTCTTCATGAAGATCATGGGGTCTAAGATGATAGAGATGGAAAATAGACTGGAGTCTCTGGTATTTAAAGATTCTCGCAGTCGGATTATAGAGTACCTAGAAGAAATGGTCAACAAAAGAGGTCAGCGCGTAGGGTACGAATGGGTTGTGCGCAACTTCATCACGCACCAAGAAATTGCTAACCTAACAGCTACATCAAGACAAACGGTAACCACCGTACTGAACGAGCTAAGAAATGATGAGATACTTACCTTTGACAGAAAGAGACTATTGATAAGAGACCTAGACAAACTAAAAGCAGAGATAAAATAAATTGATTTACAAGAGTCTAATTAAGCCTTTATTATTTAGGATTGATCCAGAGAAAGCCCATCATCTTAGTACTAGACTATTTGCTATCTCTCTTTCTATACCGATCCTCAGCCATCTTATCAGGCGCAGATTTTTGTATGAAAATAAGTCATTAGAAAAAGAGGTATTAGGTCTTAAGTTCACTAACCCTGTAGGCTTAGCGGCTGGTTTTGATAAAGATGGAAAGTACTGCGAAGATATGTCCGCTCTGGGATTTGGCTTTATTGAGATCGGCACTGTAACACCCCGACCGCAGATCGGTAATCCCAAGCAGAGACTCTTTAGACTACCAAAAGACAACGCTCTTATCAATAGGATGGGGTTCAATAACGAGGGTATCGACGCCCTCGTAGCAAGGCTAAAAAAAAGAAAGAAAAACAAAATAGTCATCGGCGGTAATATCGGTAAGAACAAAACAACGCCTAATGAGAACGCCATAGACGATTACGAAATATGCTTCGAAAAATTGTATCCTTATGTAGACTATTTCGTGGTCAATGTGAGCTCACCTAATACTCCAGACCTTAGGTCTCTTCAGGACAAAGAACCCCTACAAAAACTTCTCCGACACATTATCTTACTAAGATCCAAAAAAGAAAAGACTAAACCCGTATTACTAAAGATTGCCCCTGATCTTAGCGAAAGTCAGATAGACGATGTATTAGATATATTGGAGCAAGAAAACGTCGATGGTATCATAGCGACCAATACCACCATATCAAGATCAGGACTAAAGACTACCGACAACAAAATAGAATCTATCGGTAACGGTGGACTCAGCGGCGCCCCTCTCCATAATCGATCAATAGAGGTAGTCAGATATATCAGATCAAAGAACAAAAGTATACCCATTATCGGTGTAGGCGGCATCTATGAGACCAAAGATGCCATCGGCATGATAGAGGCTGGAGCTGACCTTATCCAGATATACTCAGGTATGATTTACCAAGGTCCGTCCATGATAAAACGAATCAAAAAAGCCTTGTTATCATCTAAATGATTTAGGTATTTTTTACTTATCCAAAAAAGTAAGATTATTAAAATCTTAGATGTGAAAGCCTAAATACTAGCTCACTATCAATGGTTAATGAATTACAATATTATCTAATAGTAAGACTACCCAATAATCACTATGATTGGATAGTGATTATCATATAAGGAATTATTGCTATGGTATCCTTTTTGGCATTAAAGAGAACGTGGGCATGATATGTCGAATACTCTCTTTAATAACCAAAACTCTCTTTCTAACATGATCCATAACGAAAACGAAAATCTGCTTAAAGATTTACGATTCTGGATGGTGGCTTTTTTCTGCAGTATAATACTCACATTCTTGATTATGAGTTATCCAGGATAGCCACCTACGAAAGGAAAGAATACCCTTGGTTATTAATTTGATCAAGGGTTTTTCTTTTTATGAATACTTCTAGACTGAGTACAGCTACTACTTCTTGACCTTAAGACTCATATCAAGAGACCCGGCACTATGCGTCAGTGCCCCTACTGAAATAAAATTAACGCCTGTCTCCGCTATAGCTCTGACAGTAGACAAGTTCACTCCTCCAGATGCTTCTGACTCGTATTGACCGTCGATAATTTTCACTGCCTCCTTAAGCATCCCCAGTTCGAAATTATCTAGCATAATACGCGTTATTCCGCCCTCTTTCATTGCCTCTCTTAGTTCTTCTAGGTTTCTCACTTCTACAGTGATGCCCAGTTGTTTGTTATTTTCCTTGAGGTAGGCCTTCACTTTCTGTATGGCCTTAGTGATACTACCACAGGCAACGACATGATTATCTTTTATCATGATCCAGTCGTAGAGTCCATCTCGATAGTTAGTGCAACCACCTATTCTTACCGCCCATTTTTCCAAAAACCTCATCAGCGGCGTCGTTTTTCTAGTATCCAATATAGTCACTGGAAGATCATGTACTAGATCCCGAAACTTCCGAGCCATGCTAGACACACCACTGAGTCTCTGCATTGTATTAAGGACAAGACGCTCTCCCTTGAGCAAGGCTTGGGAGTTGCATTCTACTTCAAAGGCTATATCTCCATGAGACACTTTATCGCCATCTTTTAGCAATCGGTTAAACCCAACGGAATCATCCAGTTTATTAAATACATATTCCGCGAAATCAATTCCTGCAATGACTCCCTCATCCTTGACAATAAGCCTTGCTGTATCTCTAGATAATGGATCTATACAGGCTAATGAGGTGTGGTCTCCATCTTTGACATCCTCTCTTAGTGATGCGTTAATAAACGCGTCCAGCAATGATTGATTTATACCTTCCAATTTTCTTTGTTATTAATTTATTGAGCGTTGATTAAATCTTCTATGTGTACTGTTCTGAGATCTTCAGTCCTTTGGTTGACATCGGCACTCGCATTCTCCAGTCTCAGTACACCTCTCGGACAGACAGCCGCACAGACACCGCATCCTACACATGATGATCTGACTATATCCTGACCTCGCTGTGCATAATGTCTCACATCTATGCCCATCTCACAGTATGTAGAACAATTACCACAAGATATACATTGCCCTCCATTAGTCGTAATTCTAAATCTTGATTTGAATCGTTGCACGAGGCCGAGATAAGCGGCTAATGGACATCCATAGCGACACCATACACGATTACCCATAAGCGGATAAAATCCTGTCCCCACAACACCCGCAAAAGCTGACCCAATCAAAAACCCATACCAGGATCTGATAGAATCACTATTAAGAAATAGAACCTGTTGCCTACCCGTAAAATAATGATAGAGCACCATCAAAGTCATCACCACCGCAAAGACCAAAACGGCATGTATTATCCATCTCTCAAATCTCCACGCCCTCACACTCTTATCGGATAACTGCCTGAACGGGTCACCCATTGTCTCCGCTAATCCACCACAGCCACATACCCAAGAGCAATACCATCTCTTACCAAAGAAATAGGTAATGATAGGCACTGCCAAAACGATGAGGACGATACCCCATACCAGCATAAAAATTCCGAGACCACCGCTAGCTATCAGATTTTTAATATTCCAATCAAAGAAAAAAGTATAATTAAGCGGCCATATATTTTTGAAATCGTAGTAGGGGTAATTAAGACGTGTCAGTATCTCTGGTAACAAAAATGCAATAGCCGTCTGAAAGAACATCACGGATAATGTCCTGATAATTTGGTAGCGGTTATGTCGATACTTAGATATCATCCTCACTCCCATGACAAGGACAATGACAGTATACATTAGTCCGTATAGGAACCATTGGCTCGCGGCTCCACCATTGAGTTTTTCGCTAACAGGATCTACTATCGTCATCCAGTTAGTTATATACTCAGGTTTCCAGTATAATAGGATGTAAAAAATGATAAGATATATACCCGCAACAAGTCCTAACCAACCAATAACCTTGGCGGAAGCGGACCGTGGGGATTTTCTGTTTTTTTCTTTTTGATATATGAAAACCAATCCTATAATTATCAAGATGACAATGGCGGATAATATGGGTAGTAAGACATTTCCAGACGTATAGAAAATTCCGTAGACAAGGATGCCGATTATGGAGGTAATGAGCAATCCTGTTCTTATATTATAATTCATTCCTCTCGTCAGGGGATCATGATAGATGTTATCATTTTTTATCCCAGGTTGTTCCATAAATTTTGGTAAGATAAATATCAGGCCACCTAATATCCCTAGACCAAATGTCAATAATAAAAAGAGACCTTTATTATCTGAGACCATACCATGACCTGACTTTTGTACAGTGGGTAATATGTAATCCTTGATGGCCCAGTCTCCTATTTTATAATCCCATTCTGATCCCTTATATTCTGCATTATCGTAACTGGCGCTAAGTTCTAATTGTGATGCTTTGATACATTTTTTCAGGTCTGATACGAAGGCAAATTGATTCTGATATGTTTTATCGAGCATACCCATATCCCTAGCCATAGATATTATACTCTCCCTATGGACCTCTTTATCCACGGCGAGTGACTCTGACGTGAGCGTAAATTTGTTGAGACCCAATGTCAATGTGAATATCGCCAAAGCGCATAAGAACAAAGTCAATCCAATTTTTTGTAATAAAGACATCACTTATTTTTTTAAGAATTGCAGCACTCTATCCAGACTTCTTTTCTTGTGCTTAGCCGTTATATTTTTTCCAAATTGAGCATTATATATCCGAATGAGTTCTCCCTCATATTGCTTAGAAAATTCTGGATCGAAGTTGGCTAAAGGAAGGCTTCTAAGTACTTCTTCGATATCCGTTTTCTCCTTTAACCACTTTTCGCATAGCTCATGACGAAATCTCACACCCATAAGATTGAAGCCCAAAATTTCATTCGTCCTTTGATCGAATACCAATCTTATTGACTTGGTATTATCCTCATGTTGCCAGAAAATCGAAACATGATTTTCTGGAGGTTTGGCAAGAACAGTCCCATAGACTTGATACTCGATATCCAAAAATTTGGCAGAATTAAACCATATTCCCGGATCGTATTCCGTGACATGTCCACAAATATTATGAGCGGCTACCTCACCCATCATTCTGCCCGTATACCAGACTGCTTCTATACTTCTTCGGCCCTCTCGGGGCTCTCTTAGTTGAGCGCAATCACCGATAGCATAGACTCCTGATATGTTAGTCTCCAGATTATTATTTACCAGAATACCTTTCTGTATTTCTAGTGATTGGTCTTTCAAGAAGGCAATATTAGGATGGACACCAGCAGTCAATCCGACATACCCGCAGTCTATTCTTTCGCCAGTCTCTTTGACAACAACGCCCATGGCCTGTCCCTGCTCATTGCCAATAATTTCTCCAAGATTGACACCAAGTCGGAGATCAATATGATGCGCTCTGATATGATCTGACACCATCTGAGATTCTTCTGGAGGTAGCACATTATTCCAATAACTCTCTTCTCTTACCAGCATGGTGACGGGTATATCTCTCGATCTGAACATCTCAGCCATCTCTATCCCTATCAATCCACCTCCGACAATAACCGCACGACTTAGCCCAGCACTATGGGCTTCCATATTCTCGAGATCTTGCCAGTGATATAATCCACCCACCCTTTTGAGGTCCTGACCAGGCCATCCAAACTTATTAGGCTTAGACCCTAATGCCAGTATGAGTTTGTCATAAGGGGCTTTCTTTCCTGACTTTAGCGAAAGTTCTCTGTTTTCGAAATCAATGGTCTCGACATGATCTTCCATTAGTTGGATTCTGTTTCTACTCCAAAACCAAGGCTCATAAGGCTGTGTATCTTCGGCACGCATGTGCCCCATATAGACATACATCAATGCCGTCCTAGAATAAAAATACTTGGTCTCAGATGAAATGACCGTTATCTCATGATCACTCAATTTTCTGATCCATCTAGCGGCCGTAATTCCGCTAATTCCGTTGCCAATTATGACGACTTTCATATACTAAATCATCTTATACACATATAAAGTAAATATAATATGTCATAAGTCGTATGTCAGGTTTCGGCAAATGATCAACATTCTTGTTGAGAATATTAATGGATCGCCTCATTACTCTTCTCACCCGACTGATTGTTAGTTAATAACATATTCAAAAATCATAATTTGATGGGTGTAAATAATTTGAAATGAATTTCAATCAGTAGGAATGGTAAAGTTATTGCTCCTAATATTATCAATCCAACCGACATTAACGCCTCATTAAGACTTTTCATTGCCTCTAAAAACGTATATTTGGTATATTAAGGTTGATACATGGAGAAAATTCTACTTTCACTAATAAGTTTATTACTCGGCGTCTCGCTGAATGGTCAGCTTATTATAGAGAGTAGTTCTGTCTTAGAGTCTCAAGTCAACGAAACAAACCAGTCCGTTACATTTACCGTAAAAAATATTGGCGACGAGTCAGTAAACTATTGGTGGTCGATAGACGAATCGTCTTACAATTGGTCATTCAAAGTAGCTGACCAAAATCTTGCGCATAGTGCTGGGACTCACAAAAGCCCTTGTAATGACGCTTTTATCAATGTTATAGCGTCAGGTGCAGAGCAAGATATCGTAATGCAGATTTTACCTAATAACAACATAGGAGAATCCACACTTAGTTTTAATCTACATACGCAGTGCGGTGGAAAAGGTAAGATTGTTGCTTCTCAAGAACTGGAGGTTAAAGTCAATGGAGACAAATCGATAGATCAAGATAATCTCAAAACACAGATGCCATTGAGTCTCTATCCCAATCCAAGTACGGATAGATTCAAAATCAAAGATGATAAGAACGTCAAGCATGTGGTCATACTGAGTGTCATAGGAAAGTTAATATCCAAAAACGCTCACAAATCAGGTCAAAGCCATAATATATCAGGTTTGGATAAAGGTGTATACTTGGTTAGACTCATTGACGAAAAAGATAAGCTACTTGATGTGATGAGACTGACTAAGGAATAGAAAGAAATAAGAGTAGTAGTAAGAATAAATAAAAAAGGCTTGAAGTAAAATTTCAAGCCTTTTTCGTTTTCTATGAATGATATAAATTCAATTTATATCATTGGGTTGCAAAGTTCTTAACGATCTGTGTATGGGATGATATTAAAAAACATTAAGTGGACTTATTAAGCGTCCACATTCTTTTTATACATCATATATATTCCCAACAAGATTACTGCGAACAGAGCTAAAATTCCGTAAAAAATTGTCATAATACAGGGCGTTTATTAATTGATGAAAATAATAAATAAAGGATTAATAAGCAAATGCCCTTATTAAAATTAATTATTAGCGTTCATTTCAATATAATTAGGCAGTATTTTATCCCAAATCAGAATAATGTTCTATTTGGTCAGTATATTTCCATCCATTTCAGAAGGAATATCTATTTCCATCAGCGATAATAGCGTCGGAGCTATGTCAGCTAACTTACCATCTGATACTTCTTTTATACTCTGAGAGGGATCTATGAGAATAAAAGGCACTTTATTAGTGGTATGGGCCGTATGCGGGCTACCATCTTCGTTACACATAATATCCGAATTACCATGATCTGCGATGATGACAACATAATAATCCTGTCTCACAGCGATAGGTATGAGGCTCTCCAGACAAGCGTCCAGAACTTCCGCAGCCTGAGTTGCAGCACTCATATCTCCTGTATGACCCACCATATCTGCATTGGCATAGTTAAGAATGATAAAATCCGGTGGAGTCGATGATCTAATATGATAATCTGCCTTATTAGTAATCTCATACGCGCTCATATCGGGTTTTAGATCATAAGTGGCGACTTTGGGAGAATCTACAAGTTCTCTTACTTCTTTTTCGAGTATTTCTTCGCGACCTCCAGAGAAAAAGAAAGTGACATGCGGATATTTTTCTGTCTCCGCTAATCTCAATTGAGTCAAACCTTGACCTGAGATTATTTCGCCTAATGTATTTCTGATGTCTTCCTTTTGATACACCACATCGATTCCCTGGAAGGTGCTATCGTACATTGTCATGGTACACACCTTGACATCCAGCTTGTTCATGGCATGATCCGCCATGTCTCTTTGTGATAGTGCATCTATTATCTGACGCGGTCGATCTGTCCTAAAATTGAAACTAATCACAAGGTCTCCCTCTGATATGGTGTTATACTGATGTCCCACAATTTGGATAGCACTCATGAATTCGTCAGTAATGTTATCATCATAGGCCGATTGAACACTAGACATCACATCGTCAGATTGTATATCTGCTTCGCCTTTGACCAAAAGATTATAGGCTTTCTGAGTTCTTTCCCATCGGTTATCCCTATCCATCGCATAGTATCGACCTATCACAGAAGACAACTTGGCATTAGAATCCTTGGTGTTATCTAGTAAATTTTGAAGATAGCCTAGGCCTCCGTCTGGAGCCGTATCTCTTCCATCGAGGAATGCATGTATTCTGGTATTCTCTATGCCATATTGATCACAAAGATGGATTAACGCAATCAGATGGTCTATATGCGAATGGACTCCTCCATCAGAAAGCAATCCTATGAGATGCACAGTACGTTTCTTATCAACGGCATCAGTCAATACCTTTTTCAATACTGCGTTTTCCGCAAAAGTACCTTCCTTTATTTCCTTATTGATTCTAGCCAATTCTTGATATACCACTCGTCCAGCGCCTATATTAAGATGGCCTACCTCAGAATTTCCCATCTGCCCCTCTGGTAGACCAACTTGCTCTCCGTATGTGACTAATTCCGAATGTGGATGTTCCTCATACAAACCGTCTATATAACTTGTATTCGCCTGAGCGATTGCACTGACATTAGGATTTAGACCATGACCCCATCCATCTAATATGATAAGAAATGCTTTTTTCGACATCTAAAAAATTAAGTCGCTAAAACTAATTAAATCTTTGTAATTCAATGGATTACATAATATTGATTTAATGTTACGTTATTTATTAACAAGAATTTATCAAGAATATCGTTGAAAACTAGGTCTATCTAACGTTATGCATATAACTAATAAATCAACTAATTTTATAATCATGAGGTTCTTAATAATCTTGTTAGCGGTAATCGGTCATAGTGTTTTCATCAATGCTCAGAAACAACACAAAATCATACAAGCCTATCAGGATGGTGATTTCAGCAAGCACTTCTCTGATCAGGTCAAGCTAGAAATCAATAGAAAGAAAGGAACTTATACCAATATCAAGGCCGCCAATCTCATTTCCAAAAAGATAAAAGCCCTCAAGCCAGTCCGATGGAAAAAGGTACATAAAGGATCGTCAGAAACAGATGATGCCAACTATATAATAGCCGAAGCCTATAATGCCCAAGGTGATGGGCTGCGGATATTTGTCCATTTTGAAGATCATGGCGCCAGAAGGACTATCTCTTCTGTAAGATTTCGTCGGGTATTATAGCATTTGCTTTACGCCCATTCCATATAAGGCATAATCATATTTGACAGGGTCAGAAGAATCTAGTTTACTGAGATTATCAGTTAATTCTTCTACGGCCTTCCAGTCTCTTTGTTTTCTTTTCAGAAGTCCCAATTTTCTAGCCACACGTTCCACGTGTATATCATAGGGCATCATGAGCTGACTAGGATTAATTGCCCGCCAGATACCAAAATCCACGCCCCTATCATCATGACGTACCATCCATCGTAAAAACATATTCAACCGCTTGCAAGTAGATTTTCTTACTGGTGTGGCAATATGCTTTCTAGTCCTTTTTGGTGAATAAGGGAGGCTAAAAAACAAATCATGGAACTTACTCAACCCCTCCTGAGCGGATGTGCTAAAATCAAAGGCCTCTTCCAGAGATTTATTATTCTGATAAAACCATTGTAGGAATTCTAAAAAATAAAGCGTGTCGGTATACTGAAAAGTGCGATGCTTAAAATCCTTAAACCGTTCTCTATCCCTCTCTACATGATTACAAATAAACTCATAAGGTGCATTATCCATAAGAGAAAACAACTCCTTCGCTTTGTTAATGATAGTGACACGCTGACCCCAGGCAAATATGGCAGTCCAGAATGCTGTTATCTCTATATCCTGAAGTAAAGAATAGCTTTTAGGTATTATAATGGGATCATCCAATATAAAATCTGGTCGATTGATTTGATCGACCTTGATATCCAAAAATGCCTTGAGTTCTTTTTGGTTCTTGAATGAAGGCATCTATATAGAAGGATAATCTTACTCTAATTTTCTCTTGATTTCTACGATCTCATAAGATTCTATGATATCTCCTGCCTTGATGTCATTGTAGTTCTTGATCGTAAGTCCGCATTCCATACCCGCTCTGACTTCTTTGACATCATCTTTATATCTCTTAAGTGAGCCTAGCTCTGCTACAGCGCCCTGTTTTGTTGGATAGACCACGATACCCTCTCTGATTAGTCTGATCTTAGAGTCATTTGTTACCTTACCTTCGGTCACTAAGCAACCAGCGATGGTTCCTATTTTACTGATCTTGTAGGTTTCTTTGATTTCTATATTACCAAGGACTTTCTCCTCTTTGATGGTATCTAACATACCCTCTATCGCCGCCTTTATTTCATCTATGGCCTCGTAGATAATGGAGTATGTTTTGATCTGGACACCTTCTTTTTCTGCCAATTGTCTAGCACTACCAGATGGTCTTACTTGGAATCCAATAATAATAGCATCCGAAGCAGAAGCTAATAAGACATCCGATTCTGCAATCGCACCTACCGCTTTATGTATCACATTGACCTGAACTGTCTCCTGAGATAATTTAATCATAGAGTCAGATAATGCCTCTATACTACCATCCACGTCACCTTTGACGATTAGATTTAATTCCTTGAAAGTACCTAAAGCTAATCTTCTTCCTATCTCATCCAGACTAATACGCTTGCTGGCTCTGTTAGATTGTTCTCTTTCGATCTGTGATCTCTTCGTTGCAAGCTCCTTGGCTATTTGTTCTTTATCCGTAACCTTAAATTTCTCTCCCGCCTGCGGAGCACCATCAAGACCTAATATAGCCACTGGTGTAGATGGTCCTGCCGTTTTTATCTTTAGGCCTTTATCATTGAACATGGCTTTGATCTTACCAGAATAAGATCCTGCCACCATAGGGTCACCTATTTTGAGCGTTCCTGCCTGGACTAGTAATTTAGTAACATAACCACGACCTTTATCTAGTGAGGCCTCTACTACAGTACCTATCGCATTCTTATTCGGATTCGCCTTTAGCTCTAGCATTTCTGCTTCTAAGAGAACTTTTTCTAGTAATTGATCTATATTCTCTCCTGTCTTGGCTGATATATCCTGAGACTGAAACTTTCCACCCCACTCTTCTACCAGAATATTCATCTGAGATAACTCCTGCTTTATAGCGTTAGGGTTAGCTCCATCCTTATCTATCTTATTGACAGCAAATACTATAGGTACTCCTGCGGCTTGTGCGTGACTGATTGCCTCCCTAGTCTGAGGCATTATACGGTCATCCGCCGCAACGATGACAATAACAATATCTGTCACCTTAGCCCCTCTGGCCCTCATGGCCGTAAAGGCCTCGTGACCTGGTGTATCTAAGAATGTGACCTTGTCATCTTTACCTACCTTGACCGAATAGGCACCGACATGCTGTGTTATTCCACCTGCTTCGCCCTCTGCTACATTAGCCTTCCTGATATAATCCAGTAAAGAGGTCTTACCGTGATCCACGTGTCCCATGACCGTCACGATAGGTGCTCTCGGTATAAGATCCTTAGGATCATCTGGCGCCTCTTGTTCTTCTTCTTGTTGAGATTCCACAGAGATAAATTCGACCTCATGACCATATTCTGCTGCCACTAGTTCTATGATCTCCGCATCCAATCTTTGGTTGATGGATATGAAGACACCCATGTTCATACATTTGGTTATAATGTCGGTCGCGGAGACATTCATTAGATTGGCTAACTCAGAAGCGGAAATAAACTCAGTGAGTTTAAGTTTCACTTCGAAGTTTTCCATTTCTTTTAATTCCGCCTTTTCCCTTTTATCTTCTCGATTTTCTCTTCTTATCTTCTGACGTTTCTTCTTTCCACCACCGCCAGAGATTCTGGCCATTGTTGCTTTGATCTTATCCTCGATCTCTTTTTTAGTTACAACTTTGACCTCATCTTTTCTTTTATCTCTGCCGCCACCAGAGCCTCCTCTACCACGCTCACGCCTCATCATATTTTCGGCAGTCATTTTTCTACGTGTTCTCTTTCTCTTAGGCTTTTCTTGCTGATTCTTAGATTTGACACCTTTGGATTGACCTTTATTAGTGTCTGTCTTTTGTTCTTTTTTAGGCTTATCAAACTTTTTGATATCGATCTTGCCCTGTATCTTTAGACCTTTGAGTTGCGGTGTTTCCGCTCGCACCATCGTCTCTTCTGGGGCGATATTTCCTTCTACTTTTTCTTCCGGTTCTTTTTCGACCTTCTTATCTTCCTTTTCAGCAACAGGTTCTTCTTTCTTACTTTCTGCCGGAGTCTCTTTCTTCTTTTTCTTATCTAAATCTATTTTACCGACTACCTTAAGTTCTTTCTTTTCTACTTCTGCTTTTATCACCTGTTCCTCTTCACGCTCAGCAACCAGTTCATCCAATTTTTTGAGGACTTTTTCTTCTTTATCTTCTTCTACTTTTACTTCTATCTTTTTCTCTTCTTTTGGCGGCGGCGTTTTTACAGGTTCTGGTGCATCTTCCTCTGTTCTTATTCCGATGACTAACTGGTCTGCTTTCTCTTTGACCGCCATCGAGTTGCTAAACTCTTGTAACAGCATATCATACATCTCATCCGTCAGCTTAGATGTAGGCTTATTTTCTACCTCCATACCATTAGAGGCTAGAAAGTCTACTATGGTACCAGTACCTACATTTAATTCTTTCGCTATTTTAACTAAGCGTTTTGCCATATATGCTGTTAATTAATTTTTGCTTCTTTCAGTTCCTAATCATTGGCAAATTCCTGCTCCAATATCTTAAGAACACCTATTATAGTCTCTTCTTCTAAATCTGTCCTCCTCATAAGTTCCTCCTTACTCAGATCCAATACACTACGTGCCGTATCGCAGCCTATCTCCTTAAGACCATCGATCACCCACTCTTCTATTTCATCAGAGAACTCGTCTAAGTCGACGTCTTCTAGATTAGGATCATCATCTTCTCTATAGACATCTATCTCAAATCCTGTAAGCTGACTCGCCAGTTTGATATTAGATCCGCCCTTCCCTATTGCCAGAGACACCTGATCTGGCTTTAAGAATACAGACGCCGTCTTATTATCCATATCCAAACCAATATTAGAGACCTTGGCTGGCGTCAGAGACCTTTGTATAAATAATGAGATATTATTCGTGTAATTAACGATATCTATATTCTCATTCTTGAGTTCTCTGACTATTCCGTGTATCCTTGATCCTTTCATACCGACACAAGCACCGACAGGATCTATCCTATCATCATAGGATTCTACTGCAACCTTGGCTCTTTCACCAGGAATTCTTACTATTTTCTTGACTGTAATCAATCCATCTTCTATCTCAGGCACTTCTTGCTCCATCAGTTTCTCCAGGAACTTGCTATCCGTTCTAGAGACAATGACCACAGGGTTATTATTTTTCATCTCCACTTTCTTGATGACCCCTTTGATCATATCGCCTTTTCTTACAAAGTCTCCTCTTATCATTTCGTTTCGCGGCAAAATAAGTTCGCTGCCCGTTGCATCATCAAGTATAAGCAACTCTCGCTTAAGTACCTGTGCCACCTCTCCCAGAATTATATCACCGACTCTGTCTGAGTACCTTTTGTATACTTCATCTTTTTCCAGTTCCATAATCCTCGAAATCAAGGTCTGTCTGGCAGCAAGTATCGCTCTTCTTCCAAAATCCTCTAATCCTAACTGCTCGTAACATTCCTCACCGATTTCGTAATCATCATCTATAGATATCGCCTCCGAAAAAGAGATCTGACTCATCTCATCTGTCACCTCTCCATCGGGTACAATCTCTCTTACTCTCCACATCTCTAAGTCTCCATTCTGCGTATTGACGATGATATCAAAATTATCATCGGAACCATATTTCTTTTTTATGAGTGTGCGGAAAACATCCTCTAAGACTCTGACCATCGTCGGTCTGTCAATGTTCTTTCCTGCTTTGAATTCCGCAAAAGAATCTACGAGATTCATTGTTTCATAATTTTAAAGTTTTTCAAAATGTAACTAATATTTTTGAATGACTTATGTCATCATATTTAATATGATGTACCATACTTTCTTTCTTCTTTGTTTTCTTAGTCGTCACAGAAATAGAATCCTCTGAGACCTCAGTGAGGACTCCATTGAGGAACGATCCATTTCTCAGCTTGATCTCGATATTGCGCCCTTTGTTACGCGGATATTGCCTTTGATACTTGAGCGGTCTATCTACGCCTGGTGATGATACATTAAGTGTATACTTTTCTCCCAGCACCTGACTGCCATCAAGATATTCTTCTATAACCCGACTTATTATCTGACAATCTTTGTAGTGCACACCCACATCACTATCCATATAGACATCCACTTTTTTGTTATGGATTTCTACATCTACAAGAAAACAAGAACTTAGATCGCTTTCTTTAAATCGATCTTCGCAGATTTCAGTAATTTTTGCAATGATTTGATCTGACATCTGACTTTTTTCAGCTTTCGCCAAAAACTTTTTATTTGAGTAAAAAAAAGAGGGAACTCGCGTTCCCTCCGAATCTTAAATCGCCACAAAAATAAAGAATTATTGCAGATATTACAAGTAGCTACACACCATAACTAACATATATAAAAAGTATGAATATGTATGATCGGGCAACTCAAGCCGCCCATGCTATCAGAGAAAAAATAAAGCAAATTCCCTCATTTGCGTTGACTACAGGATCAGGGATGAGTGAGATCACTGGTCATTATGAGACCCTGTGCAGAATACCCTATGCTGACATTCCACACTTTAACACACCCACTTTCCACAAAGGAGAACTTCTTCATCTGAAAGCAGGGAATAAATCTTTCTTGTGCCTCAACGGTAGATTACATTATTATGAGGGCTTCTCCCTTCCGGAAGTCACCTTTCCCATCCGAGTACTATCCTTACTTGGTATCGAAAAATTACTCATGACCAATGCCTCTGGTGGCCTCAATCCTGATTATCAAGAAGGTGAGATCGTCATAGTCAAAGATCACATCAATCTCTTCCCAGATAATCCTCTGAGAGGCCCCAATGATGATCGATTTGGCATTAGGTTTCCTGATATGTCTAATGCCTACGACACGACTATGAGGCAAGACCTCTTAAAAATTAACCCAAACTTAAAACAAGGCGTCTATGTCGGCCTGCCTGGACCATCACTAGAGACCCCCGCCGAATACAAATACTTAAATATCATAGGTGGGGATATGGTCGGCATGTCCACCGTACCAGAAGTCATCGTCGCTCATCACTGTAGCATTAGGACAGCGGTCTTATCTGTTATCACCAATGTATGCTATCCTCCTGAAGTTATAAAGGAAACTACCGTGGAAATGGTTATTAAGAGGGCGGAAAGTGCTATTCCGCACATAAAGAATATCTTGGATTCACTTTTTTTTAATTAGATATCCTTCTGGTATGATACTGAATCAGGTCTTTATCTTTTGATGAATTGTTTTTTCCAGATTAATCTATTATTCTTCTGGGCTATCAAAAAATAAGTCGAAGATGAGAGATGACTAACATTTATGGATAAGTCCTCCTTGTAATTTATCTGTTCTACAATTAGACCATTAAGGTCAAATATATAAACACGATCTGGTGCCTCAGTATCTTGATGGTCGATCATAAGATAATCAGAAGTAGGATTAGGATATACTTTGATACTCCCCGTGTTTACTGACTCTATGTTGGTCGACTGAAATGAATAGCAGATGATTTCGCTATCTGGTATATCGGTTAATTTATCTCTAAAAGCCACTAAGCCAACATTTGGAGCCACGAAATAATAATCATTACCTCTTCCATCCTCTAATATTTCATAAGTAACCCAACAATCATCAAAGGTTAACCCCAATATTGTTGTATAACTACCATAATACTCTGATACATTGAGTTCTCCATTGTCACAAGACAAGGTATCTAATGTAGATTGATAATTATGTCGGAATGGTAACTCGCATAGCGAGTTTTCGATATCCGAAAAATCCATTACCAAAAAGACCTGATTTTCATCAGATAGAGGCGAATAATAATAAAGACTATCTATTTGAAGATCATCCATGACAGCAACCTTATATGCAACCACATTCTGGGATGGAATTGTATCAATCTCCACAATCTTAAAAGAAAAAGTATCTGCTATTTCACCGTAAGACCCTCTATCATAGATCCAGTTATACTTCCATTCGTAGTCCGCGGCTAACGGAAAGTAATCTTGAGCCTCTGATACGTTTGGTGAAAGTGTAAAGAAAAGAGTGAGAAATATATAAATCAGGCGCATAAGTAGTTGTTCTAAATAAATAATATTGAAGTATAAAGCTAATGATAAGTGACAAATTTAAAGATTAAATTGCCAGCGAACACAAGTGCAATAGTGTTAATTGTATATTCGTAAGTTTCAGAATATATAAATGAGCACAGACCAAACCATCAACATCTACGGAGCCAGAGAAAACAACCTCAAAGACATAGACGTCTCCATACCTAAGAACAAACTCGTTGTGATAACTGGTCTCAGCGGCAGCGGAAAATCATCATTAGCCTTTGATACCTTATATGCGGAAGGGCAGCGTCGGTATATGGAAACCTTCTCTTCTTATGCCCGACAGTTTTTAGGCAAGATGGAGCGTCCAGATGTAGAAAAAATCGAAGGGCTAAGCCCTGTCATATCTATAGAGCAAAAGACCACAGCATGGAATCCAAGATCGACGGTGGGTACAACGACGGAAATATATGACTTCTTGAGACTACTGTATGCGCGGATAGGCGAAGCCTATAGTTATAATACAGGAAAGAAGATGGTCCAGTATAGCGAAGTACAGATCATCGACCACATTCTCAAAAACTTCAACAACAAAAAAATATCAATTCTGGCGCCTGTCATCAGAGCTAGAAAAGGGCACTATCGCGACCTCTTTGAGCAAACGCGAAAAAAGGGCTACACCAAAGTCAGAGTCGATGGTGAAGTCAAAGATCTTGTGCCAGGCTTACAAGTCGATAGATATAAAATACATGATATAGAAATCGTCATAGATCGTATAAAAATATCCAAAGACAAAAGAGATCGTCTGGCAGATTCTCTACGTATTGCGTTTAAGCAAAGTCCAGATTTTATCCAGATACTCAACAATGACTCCAATGAGGTCCGCACCTATAGCAAAAGACTCATGTGTCCAGAGACGGGTATCTCTTACGAAGAACCTTCGCCCAATACTTTTTCTTTTAATTCTCCTTACGGGACTTGTACCAGATGTAAGGGTCTCGGAGAATGTCATAGCGTAGAGATGGACAAAGTGATCCCTGATGACAGCAAGTCGATCAATGATGGCGGTATCGTTCCATTTGGTGAGGTCAGGGACAATTATACATTTAAGCAACTGAGAGCCTTATCCAAAAAATTCAAATTCACCTTCGCCACGCCGATCAAAAAGATTCCTAAAAAAGCACTGGACATTATCCTACATGGCGGTGATGACATCTATGATGCCAAATTAGAATGGACCACGCATGACTTCACCTACAATCTGGCACACGAGGGATTAATCAACATGCTCTATAGATGGCAATCCAGTTCGACTTCCGAGAAGATTAGACAATGGGCAGAAGATTTCATGGCGGTTATCACTTGTCCAGACTGCGAAGGTTATAGGCTGAAGAAAGAGTCACGACACTTTAAGCTAGGCGAAAAGCATATCGGAGAATTGGCGACGATGGACCTCAATATACTGGCGGACTGGATGGGTCAGATAGAGAAATATCTCGACAAAAAACAAAAAGCCATCGCCAAAGACATCCTCAAAGAAATCCGAATGCGCACACAATTCTTATTGGATGTAGGACTGGATTATCTCAGCCTTAATCGACCAACCCGTACCCTATCTGGTGGAGAATCGCAGCGCACAAGACTGGCTACCCAGATCGGTTCTCAGCTCTCTGGGATAACCTATATCATGGATGAGCCGAGTATCGGATTACACCAGCGGGATAACCAAAAACTAATCACTGCACTGAAGGATCTGACGGATATAGGCAATACCGTCGTCGTCGTAGAACATGATAAGGACATCATGATCGCTTCAGATTACCTGATAGATCTCGGACCTGGGGCTGGAAAATTAGGTGGTTACATCGTAGACGAAGGCATCCCCAATACTTTTTATAAAGGCAAAGGCGTCACTGCGGCTTATCTCAGCGAAACTCAAAAAATAGAAATACCAAAAGTCAGAAGAAAGGGCAATGGTCAGAGCATAATCCTCAAAGGCGCGACAGGTCACAACCTAAAAAGTGTAAACCTCGAAATTCCACTGGGCACGTTTACCTGTATTACGGGTGTCTCTGGTAGTGGTAAGTCTACTCTGGTCAACGAAACCCTATATCATATACTAAGACAACATTTTTATAAAAGCATAAAAAGACCACTTCCTTACAAGAGCGTAGAAGGCATTGACCTTGTAGATAAGGTCATAGAAATCGATCAAAGTCCGATAGGTCGTACACCGCGATCCAATCCCGTCACATACATCGGCGTATTCGCGGATATAAGAAAAATATTCGCAGACTTACCAGAATCTAAAATCAGAGGTTATAAACCGGGAAGGTTCTCCTTCAATGTAAAAGTAGGACGATGCGAGACTTGCGAAGGTGGCGGCATGAAACTTATAGAAATGAATTTCTTACCAGACGTCTATGTCGAATGTGAAGAGTGCCTTGGAAAAAGGTATAAAAGGGAGACGCTTGAAATCATGTACAAGGGAAAATCCATAGCGGATGTTCTAGAAATGAATGTAGATGAAGCCGTAGAATTTTTTGCTCCTATACCAAAGATCTATCGCAAACTAAAAACGCTGCAAGATGTAGGACTGGGATATATTACCTTAGGACAACGCGCGACCAATCTGTCAGGAGGCGAGGCCCAGCGAGTAAAATTATCACAGGAACTATCCAAAAAAGACACGGGTAATACTTTCTACATATTGGACGAGCCGACGACGGGTCTGCACTTTCAGGATATAAAGCACTTGTTACGAGTTTTAAATAAACTTGTAGAAAAAGGAAACACCATCGTCGTCATAGAGCATAACATGGATGTCATCAAAGTGGCGGACCACATTGTCGACATCGGGCCCGAAGGTGGTCGTGGTGGCGGCACGATTGTTTTTTCTGGCACACCAGAAAAACTCATCAAGAATAAGAAAAGTCACACGGCTAAGTATCTGAAAGCGGAGCTGAACTAAAATAACAAGTAGTAAAGTTCATAGTAAATAGTATTTCATTCAGCGATTAATTAGGCACATTCATAGAGGTTTTTAAGATTTCTGTAACAAATCGTTTTCCCTGTCGTCATTGTGTTGTACATGCGCATCAAAACTATTTTTTACAAAACGACTAAAAATTCTAAAATGAAAAATATACTATTCACATTTGTAATTGGTTTATTGAGCTTGGGTACTTATGCTCAAGATATTATCTCAGAACAATTTGGTCACTTAGAAGATCGTGACGAAGCAACTCAGATAGAAATTACGGGCAAACTTTTCAGCCTAGCGACACATATCGAAAATACAGGAGATAAGGAAGCGGATCAGGTATTAGACTTCGTGTCTACGATTAAGCATTTCAAAGCTCTCGCTTTCGAAAAATTAGAAACTGCAGAATCTGAGTATAAGAAAGGTCTTAGTGCTCTCAAGGGTGTACACGAAGAGCTGATGGTTATCAGAAGTCCAGAAGGAAGTTTTTCTCTTTACGTAGATGAGTCTAACGGTATCGTACATGAGCTTGTAGGTATCGGTACAGATAACGAAGCCTTTGGTGTGTTCTCTCTCATAGGTAATATGGACCTAAAGCAGATAGGAAAGTTTGCTGCTGAAATCCAGATGGAGGGCTTTGACAAAATGGAAAAGATCAAAGACTATAATGTCAGCGAAGTCAAAGTCTACCCTAACCCAGTATCTACTTCTGAGACTTTTACCTTACAGACATCAGAAGAACTCGTCGGAGCAGTGGCAACCATGTATGACGAAAGCGGTAGAGCTGTCAAAGAAATAAATGTCGATGACACATTGATCAACATCAGAACTAATGACTTGTCATCAGGTATATATTATGTAGACATATCTACCGATGCCGTTAGTGTCAAGAAAAAGTTGATTGTTATAGACTAATATGATCGATTAGATATAATTAGGTTACAAAGCCCATCAATGTCTTGATGGGCTTTTTTTATTTTAAAATAACACCACTATTAGTAATTAATACGCAACTGAAGCCTCGATAAAAAAGAACATCAATCACAAAGTCCAACCTAAGCATCCTTAATATAAGTCCCGACTCACCTAGTACATATTAAATATTATTAGCATATTTAATATTAGATAGATAATTTTTATTTACTAATTAGGGTGACTAGCTTATATAGTTGTCTTATTACGTATACATGATATAATATGAAAGGTGTTGTTTTTGTTGGTTTTTTTGAGCTTGTAGAGAAGGAGTTTGGTTATGAGATGGTGGATAAGTTGATAGACTCTTGCAATTTGGATTCTGACGGTATATATACATCCGTTGGCACGTATGACCATTCTGAGATGGTACAATTGGTTACCAAGTTATCCGAATTTTCAGGTATTGGAGTTCCGGACTTACTTAACACTTACGCAAAGTACTTCGGCAAAACCCATCTTAGAAAATATGAGTCTTTTTACCAAGAGGCGACCGATACTTTTTCTTTTCTGGAGTCTATAGACGGTCACATCCATGTAGAAGTCAAGAAACTCTATCCAGAGGCGGAGTTACCCAAGTTTTCTACTAATAAGTTAAGCGATAATAAGTTAGAGCTTCTGTATTCTTCCAAACGTAAGATGGGAGATTTTGCCGAAGGCCTCATACTAGACACCGCCGATTACTATAACGAAAAGATAGAAATCCAAAAAAAGAACATAGAAGAAGATGGTAGTCAAGTCTTATTTACGATTACCAAAATCTAATACATGGATGAGGTCCAGTTACTGACTCGGAAAATAAATCGCCTCGAAAAAGCTCGGGTCAAAGCCGAACAAATTCTTGAGCAAAAAGCACTTCAGTTATGGGAGTCTAAGCAAGAACTGGAAAAAAAAGTCAAAGAACGTACGCAAGAACTAGAAATTGCAAAAGACAAGGCTGTAAAGGCGCAAATGGCACAGAAAAACTTTCTGGCCAACATGAGTCACGAAATAAGAACGCCGCTCAATGCGATCATAGGCATGGCTCACCTCATGTCAGACTATGAACTCAATAATCAGCAGAAGGAGTATCTCAATACGCTTATTCATTCGGCTAACATCTTACAAGATCTGATCAATGATATACTCGACCTATCTAAGATAGATTCTGGTAAAATATCGGTGGTCAACGAATCTTTCGACCTAATAGACTTTCTGAATATTATCAAAAGTATTTTTCTTCCTCAAGCCAAGAAAAAGGGGTTGGATTTTTTACTCAAGATTGATTCTGATATACAGAATTTTGTTCTTGCGGATAAAAAATTGCTCAATCATGTACTGATAAACCTCATCGGTAATGCTCTAAAGTTTACCGAGCGAGGAAGCATCTCTCTTATAGTCGAACTACATAATAGACAAGAGGACAAACAATACATCACTTTCAAATGTAAAGACTCTGGTATAGGCATCAGCAAAGACCAGCAAGAGAAAATATTCAATAAGTTTATCCAAGCTGATAAAAGCACGTCAAGAAAATATGGAGGTACTGGGCTGGGGCTATCCATATCGAAAAAAATCATAGAGTTACTAGGTGGTACATTAGAAGTAGCTAGTGAAATAAGTCAAGGCAGTACATTTTATTTTACCATACCACTAACCCTGAGTCAAGAAAAATCTATTATAAAAACAAGCCCAAAAAAGAAAAAAGACAAAATCACCATCAAACAAATCCTCATCGCGGAAGACAATCTGCTAAATCAGATGTATCTCAAAAATCTATTAAACAAATGGAAAATTGAATATAAGATTGCGCAGAATGGTCAAGAGGCCATTGATCTTATGGCTTCATCGGAATTTGATCTGGTGCTGATGGATATCCAGATGCCCACCATGGATGGATATCAGGCCACCACACAGATAAGAAATACAATTAACAATACTATACCCATTATAGCCCTTACCGCCAACAGCTTTGCAGAAGATAGAGAAAAGGCCAAGCAGGTGGGTTTCTCAGACTTCTTATCCAAGCCCTATAACCCTAATCAACTGCAGGAATTATTACTTAAGTATAGTCGCTGATTACGATGTCGAGATAATAATCTATTTTTAGATTTCCATGAGCTGGCTCGACAAACCTTATCCTTTTATCGAAGACTTAAAACTAAGATTATCACTATGCGTGGGGATAGGATTTTTGTGTTTTCTGATCTTGCTTATTTTCCAACCATTTGGTCTCTCCACGATACAAGAGGGCAAGTCACTTTTCCTCTTGGCTTTTGGTTTTAATGCTTTTTGTGGGCTTTTTATCATGTTCATCTTATTACCCAAATTTCTCACAGGATTATACGATATAGAAAACTGGCAGATCAAAAATCATATCGCAGTATGCAGCGGCTTAATATTGATTATCTCAGTATTGAATTATCTCCTTAATTCGATTATCGGAAAGTCATTTTCGCCGCAATACAGCTTTTGGATGTTTATTTACTTTACCACAGCTGTCGGCGCCTTACCCATCATGATTATCACCTACATCTCAGAAAGAAGTGCCTCTAAGAAAAACTCGGCCGAAGCTTACCAATTAGATCAGTTGAAGACTGGTCAAGTTCAAACTATCGAAAAAAAAATCACTCTCCAGTCCGATACAGCTAAGGACGGTTTATTAAATTTTAGTTTGTCAAACTTCTTATATGCCCATGCTCAGAGCAATTACTGTCATTTATATCTGAAAAATGATGAAAGCGTAGAGGAGAAATTGCTTAGAATAAGCCTCAAAAAAGTAGAAGAGCTAATGGATGATGCCTCTATTATAAGATGTCATAGGTCTTATCTTATTAATAAACATCATATCCAGCTCATATCTGGTAATGCAAGATCGCTTTATCTAAGAATGAGCGAGAGCGATAAAGAAATTCCGGTATCTCGCTCATTGGATCGCAACCTCCTTGTAAGTTAAGGCTTCCCATCTGTCCCAGAGTTTTCCCATTCGGAATATAATTTTCCCATATAGCCCTAAATCATCCCGTTTCCATCATTTCGATCATTAATTCCAAATTACATTCTAAGTTGCGGTCATTATTAATTCAAACAAAAAGAAATCAAAATGCCAGAAATTAACTACATCTCTATCATCGTCGCTGCTCTTGTTCCTAATATCATAGGTGCTATATACTATGGTCCTGTATTCGGTAAAGCATGGTTATCATCTCTCGGATATACTGCGGATGATATGAAAGGACGTAACGAAGGTCTTATATATGGCAGTGCCTTGCTTTTATCCGTGGTAGTCTCATTTTTTATGAAAATGGTTATAGAGTTGACTCATAAAGATGTCAACCAAGCAGGAGAACTAGTCTTTGCTAGCTTCCATACATTCGGACATGGAGCTTTGCATGGTGCTATACTTTGTCTAGGATTCGTAGTTCCTATAATAATATGCCTAGGATTATTCCAAAAATCAACTGCCAAAAACATCCTTATAAATGTTGGGTTCTGGGTAATCTGTTTCGCAATCATGGGAGGAATATTAGACACTTGGTCTTAACTAAAATTAGTTTTATCGAAATGAACTTTGGACTTTAAGTCTTTGGTTCTATTATTGATGACTTGATTATAATTTTCAAAGTATTTAAAAACATTAACTAAAAAAATTGACAAAATGACAACACAAGAAGTTGCAAACAAATGGAAAGAATACTGCACTACTGGACAGTGGGACAAAGCACAAGCGGAGTTATTCGCTGACAATGCGGTAAGTATAGAGATGGAAGGTGTACAAGGTTTTCCTGAAAGAGTAGAGGGCATGGAAGCGATCAAAGCAAAAGGTGAAAGCTGGAATAGTATGGTCGAAACTTTTCATGGCATGGAAGTGGAAGGGCCCATCGTGGCAGGTGATCATTTCACAGCAACCATGAAAATGGACATTACAATGAAAGGCCAGGAAAGAAGTGTCAATGAAGAAGTGTGTGTATTCAGAGTAGAAAACGGAAAAATCGTATCAGAACAATTCTTTTATCCTATGGGATAATCTATCTATAAGCACAAATATCACTAGATGTGATATTTGTGCTTACCTACTTAATCAATGATAACATAATGGAGTTCTTATTTATGGCAACAGTCGTTGCGACTGTCATTCTATTCTACCTAGCCAATGGGAAACCCACCAAACTAATAGGTCTTATATTGATATGGACCGTCTTACAATCTTTCTTAGCCTACACTGGATTCTATTATGATAATCTAAGGTTTCCGCCACCTGTTACTCTTATTATTGCTCCTACCCTTGCTCTGATCATTTATGGCCTGACAGGCGACCGAAGAAAATGGTTTATTAAGAATAGAAATATCAAAATATCGACGCTACTACATAGTGTACGAATCCCAGTCGAGCTTATCTTATTCTTTATTTACAAAGATGCTCTTGTTCCACAATTGATGACTTTTGAGGGTCGTAACTATGACATTCTAGCAGGCATAACCGCACTGATCATGTACCTTCTATTGAGAAAAGGGAAAGCCAATAAAAGAATAATGCTATTATGGAATGCGGTTAGTTTAGCCTTGGTCACTTTTATCCTGATCAATGCGAGTTTGTCTATAGAATCCCCTTTTCAGCTATTTGCGTTTGACCAACCTAATAGAGCTGTAACCATGTTTCCTTATATACTATTACCATCGGTAATAGTGGCGATTGTCATCTATACACATATATCCGATATTATGTACCTGTGTAGTAAGGAAGATAACATACTCTAATGACTTAGATCTTCATTTCTACTACCGCTCTGTCTACTATTCCATTGATCGGAGGATTGAGCTTACTTAACCTGACGGAAGCCCCCGTTACATTGTCCAGTTTTCTTACACGCTCTAATATGTGGTATGCCACAGTTTCTATAAGTTTCTTAGTCTTACTCATTTCGTCTTTGACTATATCGTAGATAGACTCATAGTTAACGGTATCGTATATGTTATCATCGGCCGAATTAAAATTTTTGATTTCTACCTGCACATCACAAATGAAATCGTTTCCTTTTTTTCGTTCCTCATCGTAAAAACCATGGAATGCTCTAAATTTCAATCCCTCTATGGATACTAAAGTTTTCATATTTCGATTTTATATAATGTAACTCGCTTACTGCCCTTAAGATATTTTACCTTCCAAAAATATAATTGTAGTTATGAAGAATTCAACAATAATTTCGTCAAATTAGATTATTAAGAATTCTGATGCTTGTAAAAACTAATGCGGCAGCTGTACAAGGCGTAGAAGCCCAAAAAATAACTGTAGAAGTGAATGCTGGAGGTACTGTAGCAGCTGGTAAGCAGATGTTCTTTATCGTAGGTTTGCCAGACAAAGCGGTCACAGAGGGGTTCCAAAGAATAGAGGCCGCGACTAAGAATGTAGGATTCAAAATGCCACGTCTCAAACTGGTTATTAATCTAGCCCCTGCAGATATAAGAAAAGAAGGATCTGCCTATGATCTGCCCATCGCACTAGGTGTCCTTGCAGCAACCAAGCAAATAGAATCAGAAAGGCTTAGTCGATTTATGATAATGGGTGAGTTAGCATTAGATGGGTCATTGAGACCTATAAAAGGCGCACTCCCAATAGCTATCAAAGCAAGAGAAGAGAAATTGGACGGTCTGATTGTACCTGCCCAGAACGCGAGAGAAGCTGCAATAGTCAATGACCTCAAAGTATATGGCGCTAAGACCCTTCTCGACGCCATATCGATCGTATCGGAGAATAATACTTTTCCACCATACGACTACAACACGAGAGAAAGCTTTAATGACACTATCAACGACTATCAGGTCGATTTTTCGGATGTCAAGGGGCAAGAAAATATTAAGCGATCTCTTGAGATCGCTGCGGCTGGAGGACATAACGCAATACTTATAGGCCCTCCAGGTGCGGGTAAGACAATGCTAGCAAGGAGATTACCATCTATACTTCCTCCGTTAGACTTATACGAAGCCTTAGAAACGACTAAAATACACTCCGTCTCAGGGATGCTTGGTGCCGAAGCGTCTTTAGTCACGACGAGACCATTCCGTGCGCCGCATCATACTATCAGTGATGTCGCCTTAGTAGGAGGAGGATCTAATCCTAACCCTGGCGAAATATCTCTGGCACATAATGGTGTACTCTTCTTAGATGAATTGCCAGAATTCAAAAGAGCTGTACTAGAAGTCCTGAGACAGCCGATGGAAGAAAGAAAAGTGACTATATCTAGAGCAAGAATATCAGTGGACTATCCTGCCAGTTTCATGCTCATAGCCTCGATGAATCCCTGTCCTTGCGGCTTCTATAATCACCCCACCAAAGATTGCGTCTGCGGACCTGGCATCGTCAAAAAATATTTGGCCAAAATATCTGGTCCATTACTCGATAGAATCGATTTACATGTAGAGGTTACACCTGTATCTTATGACGAATTGGCAGAATTCAAACCTGCAGACATCTCCAGTGAAGACATCAGAACTAGAGTTATAGAGGCCAGAACCATACAAACGGAAAGATTTAAAGACTATAAGAACATCCACGCTAATGCCCAGATGCCTAGTCGTATGGTCCGAGAGATATGTAGTATCAATAAAGCTGGACAAACACTACTAAAGACCGCAATGAGCAAATTGCAATTATCCGCACGCGCCTATGACAGAATCCTTAAAGTGGCACGTACCGCAGCTGACCTATCCGCTTCACCTGACATCAAAATAGAACACCTCGCCGAGGCCATTCAATACAGGAGTTTGGACAGAGAGGGATGGGCAGGATAGTCGCCTAGTTGTCAATGACATACGCTATACTAATATTGACTTGTCAACTAATTAATTATTCAGGAAACACAAGGCAATATTTGCTGATTTTATCATTTGTTGATATGTCAAATATAATTTCTGTGTTGTGGCAAATTCCATATTGTAGTATAGCTTGCACTTATATCCAGAATCCATCTACAGTTCCAAGTTGGAATAATCTTGGATTATAGTTCTAATAGTATACGGATCAAGAACTTGGACCAATGGCTAAAAAGAACAAAACGGGAAAGAAAAAAATCAAAAAGAGTCTCAACAAAGGACCAATCAAGGATTCTTCTCAGAAAACCGCCATTAATAAGTCCAAATCTAATTTCAATGCAAAAATTTTAATCCCTCTCCTATTAGTCCTTACAGCTCTTGTATTTCTACCAATTAAAGATCTAGGTTTTGTCAATTGGGATGACCCAGATTATGTGACGAATAGTGCCTATAGAGCTCTTAATTTCGACAATATAAAAACAGCCTTTTTAGCTGGTATACATCCTGAGTACCCAGATGGCTTGGCTAGCAATTATCATCCACTGACCATGATCAGCCTGATGGTAAATAATTCCTTCTTTGGAGAAGGTGCAGCATCATATCATTGGTTAAATCTTTTGATTCATCTGGCGAACGTCTATTTGTCCTTTGTATTTTTTCATCTTCTGTTGGGAAAGAAAAAGACTTGGTTAGCCTTATTAGGTGCCACCATATTTGCGATACATCCGATGCACGTAGAGTCAGTGGCATGGATATCTGAAAGAAAGGATGTGCTCTTCGTTATGTTTTATTTACTTGGACTTAATTATTACCTCAAAGGAAAGTCGGATGGCAAAAGCAGAATGGTTTGGGTCTATATCTTTTTCGTATTGTCACTTTTGTCTAAGCCATCTGCGGTTACTTTTCCTGTCGTCTTGGTTCTTATAGATATATGGAAGGAAGGTCGACTTAATGTAAAAGGCCTTTTGTCCAAAGCACCCCTATTTGTCCTATCAGTCATTTTTGGTTTAATCACTTTGAGTATTCAAGGGGACGTCGCTGTAGGCGATCTTGACAAGTTCTCCTTATTTGAGAAAATAACATTTGGATCTTACGGTATCTGTTATTATATATATAAGTTCTTCTTGCCCACGGCAACGGGAGCATATCACCCCTATCCAGGATCGGGCAACCTGCCCTTATTCATGACGATATGTCCATGGCTTGTATTGATCGGTTTAGGTCTTGGTGGTTATTATTTCCGAAAGAACAAGCTTGTCCTACTGGGTATTGGATTTTTTATTGTCAATCTTCTATTGACCTTACAATTTGTTCAGGTTGGGCCATCGGCAGTGAGTGATCGGTATACCTATCTTTCTTATCACGGACTCATTATATTGTTATTATTTGGATTAGGACATTTGACTAATAGATATGAGAAGTCGAAGCCTCTCTTAATAGGAATTGCTTCACTTTGGCTGGTGATATGCGCCTATAGATCGTATCAACAGACTAAAACATGGACTAATGGAGGGACCTTATGGAATAATGTCCTACAGCTATACCCCAAAAGTCATTTCGCTCTGAAGGCCCGTGGCGAATATTATTATGATACCGGCAGAATAGATGCTGCGTTATCAGACGTCACAGAATCCCTTAAAACTTATGATGACGAATACCTCCTACACTTATTACATGGAAACATATTGAGAAAAAAAGGTGACGGTAATAAAGCATTAGAGGCATATAACCGAGCTCTGACGCTGGAGAAAGAAGATGCCGACTTGTATAATAATAGAGCCAATGCACTACTACAACTCAATCGGAAACAAGAAGCCAGAAATGACTACGAAAAATGCCTAAGCATCAACCCTAATCATCAAGAAGCCCTGAGCAATATAGGCGCTTATTATTTTTCCATACAAGACTACAAGACAGCGATCGAAAAATTCAATCAAGCCATAGAGCGTTTCCCCAAAAATCTCGATAATTACCTTAATAGAGCGGGCATATACTTATCCGATGGTCAGTACCAAAAAAGTATAAATGATGTGGATACGTACCTAAGCAAAACCAAAGCCACTGCTAAAGCGCACTACATCAAAGCATTAGCCTATGAAGAGTTAAAAAATATACCCGTTGCTAAAGTAGAAATTACGAAAGCCTTTCAAATGGAACCCTCTAATGAAGACTATAAGGCGGCACATCAGCGTATAAGTGCGATGACTCAATAGCTCATTATACCTCTATTTTAAACTATATTTTTAACTGCTGACTCTTATATTAAAAGTGATCCTAATACGTTTTGTAGTATTACTATATTAAACCATTTGGTTATTATATATGTCTTACATTTGTAACAAATCGTAATGATGACCTTATCTATCAATCTGTTATTCGGAAGTCTCGGTGGTACAGAACTTTTGCTTGTCGCTTTTGTGGTTCTCTTATTATTTGGTGGTAAAAAATTACCAGAACTTATGAAAGGTTTAGGACGTGGCATCAGAGAATTTAATAATGCTAAGGCCAATATAGAAACAGAAGTCAGAGAAAGCCTCAAAGAGCCAAAAGAGTAAAAAGATATAATTATTCGGAGCTGAGATTTTTTGCTGCGGCGTCTAGTTCTTGGTAGAAATCCACACCGTACTTACGGATTATTGCTTCTTTGGCAAACTCGTATATTCTGATCCCTTCTTTTTTTCCTTTAGTACAGGCGGCACTGCATATATCCCATCTATCATAATTAAGAGCCTCAAAGCCTATAGTTTCGTTTTTTGATACACGTATCGGGTATAGATGACAACTGATCGGTTTTTTGTAATCTATTTTTCCAGCATAATAGGCCTTTTCTATTGCACAATAGCTAATCCCACTCTTTTCTCTACCCATAAAGACGCACGGCCCACCATCTACTAAAGTCGTTTCTATGTTATCGGTTTCTTCGTTATATACATGATATCCCTCTTCCGAGATGACTTTCTTAGATTTTTCGTCCAAAAAAGGCAGAATCTCAGACAATAAACCCTTAATGATGTCCACTTCTTGCTCTTCTAGCGGTGCTCCATAATCACCTTCCTCGCAGCATGCACCCTGACACTTATCCAGAGCACATGCAAATTGCTCCTTGATAAGCTCATCAGAAACCAATATTTCTTGAATTAGAATCAAATCTTAAATGAATAAATATCCAACAAAGTAATAAGTCTAAAAACCAAATACTCAGAATAATGTCTTATCTGTAATGTAATACAAGACAGTGTCATAGGAGTAAGAAAATTAATGATAAAAGTCGTAATTTTCGGACGTTATTAATCCTTAATAATATCAGCTTATCTTTCAGAATATGAAATACGTATTAGTCCTAATTATTGCTTTATTTTCCTCGACTATCTATGGTCAATCAAACGGTTACGATATAGACCGAGCCGTGAACAAACTGGCCAAACTCTATAATCTTAATGACGCTCAGAAAGGTCAATTAAAGCCCATATTGGAGACCAAACTAAAGGCATACAACAGTATGCTGGATGGCAAAGGAAACTTCAAGAAAAATATAGACCACGTCAAAATCCAAGAAGCAGATAATACCTATAACAAAAGCGTATTAGCCATACTCGACGAAGAACAAAAGAAAGCCTTTCTCAATCATCAGAAAATAAGTAAAGGCCTCTTAGAAAATGGAATTATCAAGTCAGAAGATGTAAAATCATTTTCAGGTAAGAAGCCTCAAAGCACCAACCAATAAAACTTATACAAAACCTAACTATTAAAATTCAAATTATAATCCCCTCTACAAACACATGGATATATTAAAGAAAAAGTTTTTTGATAAATCTTCTCAACTACGCACAGAACTTAAAGCACTAAGAAAAGAACACGGTCAGAAAGTAGTAGATGATGTCAATATAGCGCAGATCATAGGCGGAATGCGTGGAATAAAGAGCATGCTATGGGAAACCTCCGTCCTAGATGCCAATGAAGGCATCAGATTCCGAGGATATACCATACCAGAACTGAAAGAAATATTACCTAAGCGAGCCCCAGATGGTAAAGAACCACTACCAGAAGGACTTTTTTGGCTTATGCTCGTAGACGAAATTCCTACCCAGGAAGAAGTCAACTGGCTAAGCGATGAATGGGAAAAACGTGCTGACATTCCATCTTCTGTATTTAAGATGTTAGACAGTTTGCCAGAAGACACCCATCCGATGTCCATGTTTATAATGGGTATCAATGCGTTGCAATATGATAGCATTTTTGCTAAGAAATATGCCGAAGGCATGTCTAAAGCTGATTACTGGGACGCCACCTATGAGGACTCGATGAATTTGCTCGCGAGGCTGCCAAGATTAGCAGCATATATATACAGAAAAGTATATCACGATGGCAAGCAGATCGAGCCAGATAACTCATTGGATTGGGCAGGTAATTTTGCCCACATGCTGGGTATAGGCAGCGAAGACTTTAAGAGTCTTATGAGGTTGTATCTTACCATACATGCCGATCATGAGGGTGGTAATGCCTCTGCTCATACGGCACATCTTATTAATTCTACACTGGCGGATGTTTATCTATCTTACGGTGGAGCGATGTCATCTTTGGCAGGACCATTGCACGGTTTGGCTAATCAGGAAGTGATCAAATGGATCGTAGAAATGACAGAAGAGCTTGGTACAACTAAACCAACGAATGACCAAGTCAAAGATTATATCAACGAAACACTAAAGTCTGGCAAAGTCATCCCAGGATATGGACATGCCGTACTAAGACAACCTGATCCAAGATTTACAGCACAGAGATTGTTTGCAGAAGAATATATTCCTGATAATGATTTCGTCAAGATTGTATGGCAACTCTTTGAGGTTGTGCCTCCGATACTTGGCGCATTAGGAAAGGTTAAAAATCCTTGGCCTAATGTGGATGCGCACTCTGGTGCCATCTTAGTGCATTATGGATTGACTCAGTATACATTTTACACTGTACTATTCGGAGTATCAAGAGCCTTAGGCGTTATGGCCGCTTCGTGCTGGTCAAGAGCTCTTGGACTACCACTCGAAAGACCTAAATCCGTCAATAGTCTATGGATAAAAGAACAAATCAATAATAGTTAGTCTAGTCATATTATGGATATCCAAGAAAACTTAAAATATACTAAGGAGCACGAGTGGGTAAGAATAGAAGATGACAACATAGCCATCATAGGCATTACGGATTTCGCCCAGAGCGAATTAGGCGAAATCGTCTATGTAGAAGTAGACACTATCGGAGAATCTCTTTCGAAAGATGAAGTATTCGGCACGATAGAAGCAGTCAAAACCACCTCAGAACTTTTCTTACCCTTAACAGGAAAAATTATCGAATTCAATCCACAACTGGACGAAAACGATGGAGATTCTCCTGATTTAGTAAATTCGGACCCCTATGGTGAGGGCTGGATCATCAAACTAGAAATAGAAAATACAGAAGAAATTTCAGATCTATTAGATGCTACCGCATATAAAGAATTAATTTCTTAGCACGATACACACCAATCTCTCCCTTATACACATCTTAGAATTGTGAATGCTTTGAAAGCAAAGTTTTTATTAGTCCTTTGGACTATTATAGTCACCTTGGGTTCACTATTGCCCATTCAGGATTCTGGTATTGAGGGACTTATGGATTATGATAAAATTGCACATTTCATATTCTATTTTGTCATGTCCATTATTATATGCATAGTATTACGTAACCAACCCAAAGCGTGGCTATTAGCGATCCTTTTCTGTAGCGCATACGGCTGGTCTATGGAACTGCTACAGGGTGCGATGGAATTGGGCAGACATTTTGATTATTTTGATATTATTGCTAATATTATTGGTGCTTTGATAGGCACACTTATATTTTACATTTTAAATCAAACAACATGGGAGATATAACGCTAACGGGAAGTATGGCATTAGGGCTGATAGCCTTGTTGGTCGTTTTGGTGATTGCTGTTATTTTCATTATACGAGGTAACTTCAACAAGACACCAAAGCAGAGTTTTGCAGAGAAATATGCAGATCACCAATGGAAGTCTCCGATAGAAGCAAGTAATAAGTATCCAGATGTGAATACTTTTAAGTTATCAAGACCTATTTTTCTTTTTGGTCTTGTACTTTCGCTCGCAGCGACTTTATTTGCTTTCAGTTGGACGACCTTTGATAAGGGTGTAGATATATCGGGATTATCGCTAGAAATAGACGAAGAACTCGAAATAGAACCCCCAAGGACCGCCGAACCCCCACCTCCACCTCCACCGCCGCCACCTCCAGTCATTGAAGAGGTACCGGAAGAAGAAATAGAGGAAGAGGAAGAACCAGAATTTATAGATCAAGACGTAGACGAGGAGGATGTCATAGAAGAACCGACTCCTGTCGTAGAGGAAGAAGCACCACCTCCGCCGCCGCCACCACCACCTCCACCACCAGAAGAGCCAGAAATCTTTAAGGTTGTGGAAGAAATGCCAAGATTTCCTGGTTGCGACGATGAGCCTACTAAAGAAGAAAGAAAAAGCTGTGCAGAAACTAAGTTGTTACAATATGTACAAAAGAACCTTAAGTATCCTGCAATAGCCAGAGAGAACGGTATAGATGGTAAGGTGTACGTGCAGTTCGTTGTGAGCCAAAATGGATCTATAGAGGATGTCAACGTTGTCCGTGATATAGGAGCGGGATGTGGTGACGCGGCTAAGAAAGTCGTCGAGAGTATGAATAACATGCCTCAGAAGTGGACTCCTGGAAAGCAACGTGGTAGACCAGTAAAGGTACTTTTTACAATGCCTGTGCATTTCCGATTAGAATAAAAAATTATCAAACCACATACAAAGAGTCAGTATCCAAAATACTGGCTCTTTTTTTTTCACCCTCTCCAAAAGGCATCTCGTTCTTATAACTCCTGCCGACATTTTTCTTGCGCCAAGATTCATGTTCTAAGCATCTTCCCTATAAAACGAACAACATGAATCTATTCTTATCACTCACCTGGTCTCATTTATTTTATGCCCTATTATTGATTACTCTCCTTTTGTCCATCTACATCAAATGGAGAAAAATATCTTTTTATAAAACCAAGAATCACATAGGATTTTCTAACTCCCATTATCTGTTAGGCATGTCTATCTCGCTCTTTTTAGTTATAATCTGCTTTAATATAGAAGTACAAAAGCGAGAGGTAAGTACTTATGATATTGAAGTCATGGAAGATGACGGGATTATTATTCCACCATCCAATTGGGAATTACCGCAACCAGAAATAATCCCACCTCCACCAGAAAATAAACCAATAGACCTACCAAAAGTACCCATCAAACAACCACCTATTTTTATACCTGTAGAAGTAGATATTCCTTCAGAAGAACAACCTCTTATCACTGATCAATCCGATATTATTCATCATAATATAGATTCGATGATGTTAAACACTAAGCAGGAAGCACCCAAAAACATAGTAAGAGAAGATGATGATGAGATTCTCATATTCGCAGAGTCCATGCCTGTGTTTCCAGGATGTGATAATGAAAACTATGACAAAGAAGAAAAACGGAAATGTACCGAATTACAAATGCTCACTTATGTACAGAAAAACCTTAAATATCCAGCGCTCGCTCGTGAGAATAATATACAAGGCACCGTTGTGGTACAATTTGTCATTGATAAATCAGGGAAAATGACTGATCTCAAGGTCAGAAATACCGTAGGCGGCAATCTATCCAATGCTGCAATGGATGTCATGAAAAAGATGGAGGAGAAAGCAGGGTTATGGACACCAGGTATGCAACAAGGGAAACAGGTTAAGGTAAAATATAATATCCCAATAAAATTCAAATTAGAATAAAGCGCTGAGGCGACAACATTATTTTTTTCGGTCCACAAGCAGTTACATTGTTATATTACGACGTCTATATTATAGAAGAATCGTAACTTTCATTTTTTGCGTTAATTAAGTAATAAATCTTAGTATACAGATGTGGACATTATCTTACTTAACAGTAGTGCTGGGCAGTTTAATCTTTTTTGTGCTAGGTTGGCTGGTCAATAGACTGATAAGAGGAAAGGACGAAAACTGGCAAGAAAAAATCAATAAGCTAGAAAACGAAAACAAGGCCCTACTCAAAAAGGTCAAAAAAGAAAAATCCAATTACGATAATCAGAAAGACAAAACCGAAAAATGGAAGTCTGAGTTTCAGGTACTAAAAGCGGATTTACAAAATGAGAAGAAATCTTATCTAAATTCTATAGAAGATAAACAAGCTGAACTTAACGAGTTGCAGAGTAAACTGAAATCCCAAACAAACGAAAATCAAGGTCTGCAACGAATCAATGATAAATTATCCAAAGACCTTGCTAATCTTAAGGAAAAGTACAAAACGGACCTAGAAGGAGCCACTAAGTGGAGATCAGAGAAAGAGTCGGTAGAACGAGAAATAAATAATCTTAAATCCAAACTAGCTCAGGCTCTAGAAGATGGCAAAAAGTATAAGGAAAAGTATCAATCTCAAGAGGAGAAATTCAATGATCTCAAGATGATACAAAGGACGATGCGAGCACTAAAGGCTAAAAATACCAAGCTAGAGACAGATGTCAAGTACTGGGAAGAAATGCATTATAAGGCTCATCATGAGCTTGCGGAGCTAAAAAAGACCCACGAAGGGTTCAATTCAGAATATAATAAACTGGAAGAACTAAGACGCGGTGACGAGGTATTAAAGTCTAACTTGCTGAAACAGTTGCAAGAATATAAAACAAAATTTCTTGATATAAACGACAAGTATCGACAGCTCACCAGTTCGCCTAATTAACGGCATTAATTACTGACGTTTTGCCATTATTTTGGATACAACTTGTTATATTTGTGTCGAAACCGAGGATAAAGATTTACTAGCTTTTAAAATAATCTGAACGGCTGCGACTTATAGTTGCAGCCTTTCCCTTTTATAGGCCCTTATTATTTAAGAATTGTTTTAGAAATCTAATTTCTATTTTTATCGTTATACTATCGTATACACTACAATAATGAGAATCCTTCTTTTATCCATATTACTGCTTTCTTTTAGTGCCGCTATGGGACAAGACTCCAGACTTGCCCACCAGTACTTTCAGACTGGAGAGTACGAAAAAGCCGCTTCAGTATTCAAAAAACTCTTTGATAAGAACGGCAATAGCGATTATTACTTTCAGCGCTATATAGAATCGCTCAGTGCTATGGAAGATTTTGCAACCGCAGAAGCAGAGGTAAAAAAACAAATCAAGAAGAATCCTAAGTACATGCAACTGTACGTAATCTACGGAAACTTACTGGAGAGACAATTCCGCCCAGAAGAAGCCGACGAACAATACGAACAGGCCATAGAAAACCTACCTCCTGACATCAATATCATTAATAAGTTATCTAATTCATTCGTACGACTAACAAGATACGATCAGGCTATCGAGGTGTACGTCAAAGGTGGAAAACTGATAAATAACGAAAACTTGTTTGCTTATAATCTGGCCGATCTCTATAAGAGAAAAGGAGATACGCCCAAGATGATAGAATATTATATCAAAGCATCTACCCAGAATCCAGAACAATTATCAAGATATAAGACTTACCTCCAGCGAAGTCTGAGTACCGAAGACGACCTAGAAGAACTAAGAAAACAACTCTATACCAAAATCCAGGAAGACCCTGATAATGTAGTATATCCCGAACTGATGGAGTGGGTCTACATAGAGAAAAAAGAATTCGGCAAAGCGCTGAGACAAGCCAGAGCACTGGATAGAAAAAATAATGAAGACGGTAGCCGTGTCAAATCTCTAGGAGATATTGCCTATAATGCAAAGGACTATAAGACGGCGATCAAGGCTTATGAATATGTGACCAAAAACAAAAGTCTCAACAGCGATCTATACATCGACTCCAAAAGAGCCATACTCAAGAGCAAAAGAAAAAAAATAACAAGCAACTTTAATTATCAAGAGGCAGACTTAGACACACTTCAAAAAGAATATGAATCCTTTATAGAGGAATTTGGTATCAATTCCAGGACTGAGTTCTTGGTTAAAGAATATGCCGATTTCTTAGCACTATATAAAGGCGATCTGGATAAATCTATCGGCGTACTAGAAAACCTAATCAGTCTCGGTACCATCAGCAAATATGTAAAAGCAAATGCTAAATTATCTCTGGCTGATTATAACCTGATGAAAGGTGAAATATGGGAAGCCACATTATTATATTCTCAGGTAGAAAAAGACTTTACAGAAGAATATCTAGGTGAGGTGGCACGATTTAAGAATGCCAAGTTATTCTATTATGCTGGAAACTTTGAGTGGGCTCAAGAACAGTTTAGCATACTCAAAGCCGCTACTTCCAGATTAATCTCTAATGATGCTATAGACTTGTCCATATTTATTCTGGACAACATGGGACTGGATACTACTGATATTCCGCTAAAGATGTTTTCTGAGGCCGAATTACTGACTGTACAGAATCGATATGACGATTCTTTCTCAAAGCTAGATTCTATACTCACTCTATATCCAGAGCATGATCTGGAAGATGATGTATTATACGAAAAAGCCAACCTGTTCCTTAAGAAAAGAGATTACACCAAGGCTTATGATATATACACTAAGGTCTATACCGATTATCCAGAAGAAATCAGAGCCGACAACGCTCTATATAAAGCCGCAGAACTAAAAGAAAATCAACTAGAAGACATAGAAAAAGCCAAGGAACTCTACGAAAAACTTTTCGTGGAATTCTCTAACAGCACCTTTGCAGTGGAGGCACGTAAGAGATATAGAATTCTACGTGGTGATAACATCTGATGTCGGACGATCAGATATTATATAATCTTACCTTTCAGATATCTCCTGACTATATCTCTAGGTGGCTTAGTATAGCTAAAGATATATCCTCTACTTTGGTCGATGGTGAGATCATTAAGGCTGTACAGATTAATGAAATAGAGCCACACGAAAAGGACTTAGGCAATTCTTATGCGATGCAATTTTGGTTTGGGTCGCATTCACTATTTGAGCAAAATAAATTATCCAAAATGCGCATACTCCTTGAGAAAATTGATAGCGAAATGAGAGGGCAATATGCTTATTTCGAAACAAAGATGCGTGTACTCCATTATTATAGTAAATAACCCCTCTTGTCACTAATAGATTATGATTGAATAAAAAAGCCATCACATTACTCTTTATTGCTAATGCAATATCTGGCGTGGCTCAGGGGATAAGTATGATTTCCATTCCTTGGTTCTTCTCCCAACAAAACTCTTTAGCAACATTCGGAATCGTCTATCTGCTTACCAATGTGTTATCCATGTTTTGGGTTCCTATAACTGGTACTATAGTTGACAAATATGACAGGCGAAAAATATTTCTAACCATAACGGCAACTGTAGGTACAATCATTTTAGGTTTTGCTCTCGCAGGACATATCATGGATGGATTACCATTGGCTCTGGTCGGATCTGTATTCGTGATTACCTTCCTTAACTATAACATACATTATCCCTGCCTATACGCTTTCATACAAGAAATAACAGAACCAAAAAATTATAATAAAATGACCTCTGTTCTTGAGGTTATAGGACAATGTACCACGATTATGGCTGGAGCTGGTGCTACCCTCTTATTAGAAGGCACACAAGGAGGAATATTGAAAATCTTCGGTTTTCAAATTAATATCGGAGTTGACATTACCCCTTGGGCTATACATAAGATATTCTTATTAGACTCATTTACGTACTTCATATCATTCTGCATAATCTCATTTATAACATACGAAGCGGTAAAAGTCCGTAAGAAAGAAACTGGAAATGTACTGGATAGAATAAAAACAGGAATGCGATATCTGGATAAAAACCGATCCATTCTCTGGTTTGGGATTCTTTCATTCATAGTATTCACAGCTATGTTATTGGAGGCTTTTTATTTGGGAGTCAGTTACGTGAGCAACCAGCTACAACAATCTGGCGATGTATATGCAAATTCTAAGATGGCCTATTCTCTCGGAGCTATCATTTTGGGATTATCAATTACGACCATACTCAAAAAAGTTAATATTCCTTTATTCATAACCATATTGACTATGGCTATGGCCAGTATATTTGTATCACTGTCTTATGTGCAATCTGTATATTTTTTCTTCGCAATGATGTTACTCATCGGTATTATCAATGCTGGAGTTCGTGTATCCAGAATCACCTTCTTATTCAGAAAAGTACCTAATCATTTTTTCGGAAGGGCAGGAAGTATATTCTTTATATTCAACGTTGTACTTCGTATAATTTTCTTAGCTATATTTTCTTTAGCCTATTTCCAGATAGAGAACAACATCGTTGTGGCTTATAGAATTACTGGAGTACTCCTACTAGTATCAGGAGTACTGCTAATACTGAAATACAAAGAATTCCGAAGTATCCCAGAATTAGCAGTCTGATCCTAAAGTTATTTCTTATTGATAATGAATAGTTTTTGCTCAATGACCCTACCTTCTAGTTGAGCCTTGATGAGATAAAATCCATCCTCTAAGTTTTCAGTAACAGATTTGTAATTACTTACGAAGTCATCTAATGAAACTTTACTAAATAGTTTTTCTCCTGATATATCAAATATCATAAGTTCATCCGAGTTACCCGTCTGATTATTCTCTACTTCCTGAATAAACTCTATCAATAGATTTTCCATGACTTCTTCTTCATTGTGATTTGGTCTATTGATACTCTGAGGTATACAAGGCTCTATCCGTGCCTCGAATTCCGTTCCAATAACTACCTCAAATGGAGCCACAATATCTATATCTGTACCAGCTGTAAATAGTATAGATTGTCCATTATTGACCAGTGCGTCAGATGTAATATTTATCTCTGCTCGATAGGTATTTTGTGTGATGTTATTAATCACAAGAAACTGACCGTCGCAAGTGTTTCCACTACAGCCCTCGTCCACCATACCATCACAGTCATTATCCTGACCATCACAGACCTCTACATTACCTGGATAATTATTAGCATCATTATCATCGCAATCCGTGTTATCTGCAACGAATCCCGTCGGTGCTGAGCAATCAGATACCGACACAGAAGGATTACCAAAGCCGTCTCCATCACTATCTCTATAATAAGTTCCTACTGTCGGATTAGTATACAATCCATTGATAGTCAGATTACAAGAAGAATTATCGCTAAACTTAGCAATACAGTTGACCACAGCTCCATTAGCAGGCTGCAATACGGCAACCACTTGAGGGCTTGATGTAATCGTGAATAATTGTCCTTGTACATTAAGAGAACCAGTCGTCGGAGGGTTAGTATATGAGACCTCTATGTTTCTTGTATAAAGATTATTAGTAGGATCGCAAGTTGCAATCCCTAAGTCTACCATCCCGTCAATGCTACAGCCACCATTACTGGATACAAGGTCTGCCTCCCATACACCTCTACCAAAAGTAGCAACACGCACTTTATCCTGAGATTCCAGAATATCCACTTCTAATACTACGACATTTGGCAAATCCGTATTAAACAAAAACCAATTAGGTGACGCCGCATCCTTATAATAAACTCCTACATCCGTTCCTACATAGAGTGCTTCATTAGAGCCGTAGTCAAGAGCTATAGAGTTCATTGGGATATTAGGTAGATTAGCAGATATATCTGTCCATGATGATCCACCATTAGTAGATTGTAATACGTCATTGCCAGATACAATCCATATTTTATTTTCGTCCGTCTCGTCTATTTCTATCCATCTTATAGAATTACCCGGATCATTGAGTGCTGTCCATGAGGTTCCTCCATCTCCTGATCTCCATATATCAAAATAATCCGTGGTGTAGATCACATTATTATTGGATGGAGCAACATCTATGTATCTTAATCTCCTATTAGATGGTGTCAATGCTTGTCCAGATGGGTTAGTCCAGTTGACACCATCATTAGTTGACTTCCATATTCTGTCATAACCCACATAGATGTTATTAGTATTCGTCTCGTCTATTTTTACTGGGGTAACCCATGCTCCGTTTACGCCCGTCGAATTAGGATTAATCATAGTAGACCAAGAAGCACCTGTATTGAATGATCTTACAAAATAGCCATATTGATAACTTGCTATCAGATGCGACTGATCATTAGGGTCGATTGCATTATCCATACCATCACCGCCATATTCGTAGATCCAGTTACCGCCACTTCCATTAGTCAGATGATGCGTTCCATTATCCTGCGAGCCTGCTAATACTCTATCTATATTAGACTCTGCATTAGATATCCTATAATACTGCGTAATGGCTAATCCATCATTTAGCACATCCCAAGATGATGCACCATTGTCCGTTCTCCAGATCCCTCCATCAGATCCTACGTATAAGTATGATCCATAGAATTTTGCATAATGATGATCCACATGGACATTATTAGGTCCATTATTAGTTACTCTCGTCCAAGTATCTCCACCATTAGTCGTTCTTTCTATGTGTACTCCTCCTGCGTACATGACATCTTCGTCATTAGGATCTACCGTAAATGACCAGTCATACCATGACTGACTGCCGAGAGATGGCTCGTGACTAGGGTTTATTTCCGTAAAACTCGCCCCAGAATCAGTAGATCTATATAATTTGTCAAAGTCATTGCCACTACTTGATACAGCACCGAGAAGAAAAACAGCAGATGTGTTGTCTGCAGTGACACCTATACCTATCCTATCTAAGTTTCCTCCACCTGGTAACGAGGTTTGAGACCATGATACACCATTATTCATAGATCTGAAGAATGTAGCAGTGCCATTAAGGCCACCGCAGTAATTAGTGGATGTCGTACCATAAATGACATTTGGGTCTCCCGGCTTAAACTCCATGTGCCTCAGACAGTCTCCGGGCAAAACTTCTGTCCAAGTTGCCCACTCGTCAGTCGTACGGAACACGCCAGAGGTAGTGGAAGCAATCTGTACATTAACATTACTTGGGTGAATAAGCAACTGATGTATCAAGTAGAAATTAGGTAATCCGTTATTTCCTGGTTGGAATGCCGTAGGGTTCCATGTAGCTCCAGCATCGGTGCTCTTATATATACCATCAGTGCTGGAGTCATTATGATCTCTATCTCCAGTCACGATGTATATAGTACTCGAATTACTAGGATCAAAGTCTATGTCAGACACGCCAATACTTGGAAGAAAATCAGTAGTCGTGGACCATGTCGTTCCGTCATCAGTACTTTTCCATATTCCTCCTACTGGTGCACCGACATATATGGTAGACGCATTATTAGGATCGACCTGTATTACATTAATACGACCGATACCGTTATTGCCCGTAGGTTGGTTAGACGGTCCTAATATCGTCCAAGGATTCGTTAATCCTTTTTCTCTGGAAGCTGGATTCTCTTTGATGTATTTTTCGTATGCTCTCTGAGTCTGCAATGGATTATAAAATCCATTTTCGTCCACTCTTGTTTCCATAAAATATTCCCATCTCTTGAAAGGCTTATAGCCTGCACCTTTGGGAATATCTTCATTAGCGATTCCTCTAAAAGCCTCATTAAAAGCCGCCTGGACCTCAAAAAAGCTGATATTGGGATCACCCATCATATCTTGCCAAGTCCTCTCCTGACCAGATAGATTAGAAAACATAATTAGAGCAAAAACAACAAATGATAATCTTAGCATTATAGGGATGTTACTTGTATATTAATTGATTGCGGAAAATAATGAAGAAAAGCTAAAGAATCGAGACGAAATGCTAGATTTATCTAAAAGAAGTCACCAGAAGACATAAAAAAAGCCGGTTCTAGTTTTCCCCCTACGAACCGGCCTGAAGAAGATCTTATCACTAAGGATTCCTCTCCAATAATCTGAACAATACATTAGTAGCATATATCTTGCCAATTTTTGTAAGGAAATGTAATCTGAGAAAAAAATTATCCTTATCCGCCTAAAATCAAGTAGATCTCAAGGTAATTTCTTGGTTTGATGCCTTATTAGAAGGTATAATAGAGGCCAAAAAACCAATAAAAAGAACCGTCAAGGTGACAATGATGAAATCTGTCCACCTCAGTTGTACGGGGTAAGCATCTATCATAAATCCATCCGATAGACCAATAAGTCCGTATTCCTTTTGGATATAATAGAGTAATAATGCGAGCAAAAAGCCAAGGATTATTCCTATCAAGGTGATAAAAACGCCCAAAAACAAAAAGATGTTATTAATATCTCGCTTTGTAAAGCCAAAGGATTTGAATATGGATATATCCCTTCTCTTATCCAATACTAGCATCCAAAGGGCCGCCACTAAATTGACAACTATCAAAAAAATGGTGAGTCCCGTAATCAGGAAAAATATCCACTTTTCCACCTTCATAGTCTTCAGGATGACTTCGTCTTGTTCAAATCTGTTTTTGATAATTAATCCATCCCCTAAAATATTTTGCATTTCAGGTTTTAGTGATTCTATATCGGCACCACTTCCTAGCTTTATTTCTAAGGCACTGTATAGATTCTTCTTTTCAATGAGAGATTGGACGAGAGCTATATTGGTGATGATATATTGGTTGTTATCATCATTGGATTTAGAAAATATGCCCGTAGGGTAAAAACTCTTTGTCACGAACTCCTTGGCTCCGAACATTTTTTTCTTAGTGGAGGGCATGTAGACCTTGACGGGTACACTCTTATTCTCTATGTTGAGACCCAGTTTGTTTCTTATGCCCTCTTCTACTACGGCATAATTGACTTTGTCTTTTTTTATTAAAAATCGACCAAAATTAATAGCTGTATCTATCTGAGTTACCTGGACAAAAGCATCATCTACCCCTTTGATAATACCCAATTCCTGAGATCCCTTATAATCGAATAATGCAATTTCTTCTATAGACTTAGACACGGATTCCACACCATTGATAGAATAAATCTGGGCTAGTTGTTCATCGCTGATGTTAAAGAATTTTCCTTCTACCGTTTCTACTTTAAGATCAGGATTGAATGGATTAAAAAGAGAAGTCAACAATAACTCAAAACCATTGAATACACTAAGAATCAGAATCAAGGCTGCGGTCCCTATAGCTATACCGAATACGGAGATAGCGGTAATAATATTTATAATATTGGCCGATTTCTTACCGATAAGATAACGGCGTGATATATCTAAGAGCAGTCTGACCATATCTCAGATAAATAGTCGCTAGTTAAGTGCTGGATTATTATTGTGAGTCATCGCTCGGTAAAATACAGATTGTATACGAGGGCGATAGTTATATTTAGAAAATTTGTTGTTATCCATGCTAGGATAAGTTCTGTTAGAAAGAAATATAAATATGAAATCATATTTGGGATCAGCGAATACAGATATACCAGTAAATCCTAGATGCCCAAAAGTCAAGGTGGAACACTCCTCAGCAACATTTAATGATCTGTCTGGGTCTAATTCTTTCATATCAAAGCCCAATCCTCGCCTAGTAGATCTGAAATATCTCGTAGTAAATTTTTGGATTGTCTTAGGTGTCAAATACTTTTTGCCCTCGTATTGTCCACCGTTCAGTAACATCTGCATAAGCACGGCGAGATCTTTCCCATTAGAAAATAAGCCCGCATGACCACTTACACCGCCTAGCATGGCAGCTCCCATATCATGCACGTAACCATGGACCTCGCCTAATCTGAAATAATCATCCTTTTCGGTAGGCGGAATTCTTTCTTTAGAAAACTTATTCAGTGGATTGAACAATGTATAATTAAGATTGAGAGGCTCATAGAATTCTTTACTCACATAATCTTTATAGGCATCTCCTGTTTGTCTCTCGATTAATTGTTTGAATAGATAAAAGGACAGATCACTATACCTGTAATTCCTCCGATCTCTTAGATCACAATTATAGACCATGTTGTATATACTATCCTGCCAATCATTTCTGATCCATAATTCATCATTTATCCTCAACGTATGAGTTGGTTTTCTTGTGTCAGAAAAATAGGAAGGTATTCTCTTGGGTCGCTTCGATTCTTCCTCCATGGTATCCTCATAGAAAGGAATCCACCCTGGTAATCCAGAATGGTGCGCCAGCATATCTTCCACAATAAGTGGCCCCTTGTTAGTAGTATCCAGATGAGGCAAATATTTCTTTAGGGGTTTATACAAATCCAACTTACCCTCATCATATAGTTTCATCAGAGAAATAGTCGTCGCCAAGGTCTTAGTCACTGAGGCTACATCATATATATCTGAAAGCTGTGACTTTCTTTTCTTATCATAAGTATGATAACCATAAGACTTCTCAAAAAATATTTTACCATCCTTTATTGCAAGAACTTGACAGCCTGGTGCGGCTTTTCTCTGTATCATTTCAGATACAATCGTGTCTATTTTTTTTAATGTGTCCTTGTCCACAAAGAGCATCTCAGGATCGGCATATCCTAACCTAAAATATCCATTCCTATGCAGCCCACTTTTGATAGAAAATATACTGTCCACAGATACGGGCAACTCTCCATTGATAGGATTGACACCCATGATGGCTTGTAAAGACGCATCTTGCATCAATGGATCATCTTCGTAGGCTTGCAAGATCGTCGGAATCTTTTCAAAAAACTTCAGCGCATAAGGCGAGCCATAATTGACCAATATGACTTCTTTTTGAGAATTGATATCGTATATGAGATCGAACATACTCTTAGTGATACCAAAATTCTTCTTAGATGAAATAGACATATCATATAGACCGATGATGACGATTTCGCACTTATTTATCTTTTTGATTATATCGCTCTTCTGAGTAGTCGAGATGTCCTTACTTGTTGAGATGCAGGTATACCTTGCAAATTTCTTCGCTGACTTTTGTAGATCAGATTCTTTAGTCTCACCTAGACTTATTATCGCGACATCATCTTTCCCTATGTTCTTAAGTGGTACAAGTGCCTCTTGATCTTTTACTAATGTCAATGCTTGCTGATATAACTTTGATTTGAAAGCAATATGTTCGCTTTTGTTGACGTCCTTAGGTATGGCAGAAATAGAAGTTATCCTTGGTGATGTATTCAACTTAGAATTGTACTTAGCGCTAAGTATTTTCTTCACTTTTACATCTAATTGTTCTTTTGTGAGCTGACCATTTTTTATGGCTTCTTTTATAGCTTGGAATGCAGCGTCTATATCTATAGGCAACAACATAATATCGTTTCCTGCTATCAGCGCTTCCACCTCCATGATGCCAGGTTTGAAGTGTTTGGCAACGCCGTGCATTTCCAGACCATCTGTAAATATCAATCCCTCGAAGTGCATCTCATCTTGTAAAAGTTTCTGTACCACATCTTGAGATAAAGAAGTAGGTCTGTTAGGTCTGGCATCCAAAACAGGTATCGCTAAGTGAGCAGTCATCATACTTTTGACTCCGAGCTGTGTCAATACTCTAAAAGGTAATAACTCGATACTGTCTATACGTTCTCTATCATGAGAGATCAGAGGCAAATCATAATGAGAATCAACATCTGTATCGCCATGACCAGGAAAGTGTTTAGCACAAGCAATGATTCCACCATCTTGTAATCCTTTCATATAGGCGAAAGACTTAGTCGCAACATTAAAAATATCCTCACCAAATGATCTATTATGGATGACTGGATTAGCTGGATTATTGTTGACATCGACGACTGGCGCAAAATTGACGTGTACACCGATACGGTTAAGGTGTTCCGCTATTATCCGCCCCATCTGATAGATGCTTGTGTTATCTCGTATAGCTCCTAAAGTCAATTGGTCGGGAAAAGTAATGGCTGCCGCCTTATGTCTCATACCTAATCCGGTCTCTGCATCTATCGCCACCATAAGTGGAGTCTCGGAAAGAGCTTGATATTTGTTAGTGAGTTCTGCTTGCTTCTGAGGAGTACCCTGAAAAAAGCATAATCCTCCGACTTTATATTTCTTTATTTGGCTTTCGACACTTTTGATATGATCCGCACCCAGATCAGAATGTGCCCTTATCATGAATAGTTGACCTATCTTTTCTTCCAAGGTCATAGAATTTAGCTTAGACATTACCCAAGCGTTAGTCTCGTCCTTATTCTGTTGCCCACAGAGCATCAAACAGATAAGGCATATAATGGATGTTGATATGGCTTTTCTCACTTTATTCTCGTCTTAGATTATTAAGAGCTTTAGGATTGATAGCGACCGCTTTTTCGTAATAAATTCTCGCATTTTCTTTGTCTCCGATCTGCTGATACGCTGTACCCATGCTGACGTAATTTTCTGCAACCCCAGGATTAATCGTGATGGCCTTATTAAAGTACTCAATGGCTTGCTGGTGCTCACCTTTGATACCATAAGTAATACCGAGTAGACGACAGGTCTCATAATCATTCGGGTCTATGGCGTAAGATTTCTTCAGCCATTCAGTTGCTTTAGGCAGGTTATTTTCTACCTGTCCCTTATGCCTTCCACCCTCACGTAAGACGATCGCCAGATTTTTAGAGGCGTCTCCAAAGTTAGGATCATATTTAAGTGCCTGTTCATAATATGAAATGGAAGGTTCGTATTTCTTTTGATAGAAATGAGAGTTAGCCAATAAGAGATAAGCATTGCGATAGGCAGGATGTATTTCTACGGCTTGTTTCAGATATTCAATTGCCTGATTGAGGTATTCTGATTTTTGTGTGCCTTCTTTTAGATTAGCTGCTTCGGTGGACAATGCTCCGCCTGCGGCATTCAGTAATTTTGCAGACCTTGGATTTGTCTTTACATCTGTCGTAAATAGTGTAAAATCATCTTTCCAGACAGGATTGCGCGTAACTGTTTTTATTGAAAAGGCAATACTCATCAGCGCGACAACAGCTATCAGAATCTTTTTATCAGAAATAAAATGATGTAGCAAACCAACGATCATAATCGCAAAACCCAAAGAAGGCATAAACATAAATCGTTCACTCATATTAGTACCTATGGGAAAAACTATATTAGAGACGATAGATAAGGTGATGAGATAAAAGAAAATACCAAAGCTGATAAGTTTATTTCTTTTGTAGGTCCAAAATGCAAGAAACACAAGCGCCGCATACAAGAATAAAGTTAATAACACCTTCCAATCTCCAAACTGCATAATCTCAATAGCTCGTGGATAATAATCATGACACAACGGATGCGGCAAAACCAAAAGGGACAAATACTTACCGAGGGTATATGTTATCGTTGCCATTTTCTCACTGGCCGTAAAATCTACATATTGGTTTCCTTCTATTTTAAGAAAGGGGTTATTCATAAGTTCATTAGGCGTCCCTCCAAAATCGAATCCTAATACAGAAAACCTGATAGCCAAGAAAACTATTGCCGAGACGGCGAATGGCCAGATTAATTTAATACTTTGACCTAGGGTTATATTTTTCTTCTTAGAAAACATCAAAAAGCTCAATGGCACAATAGCCAAAAAAGTAATCGCATTCTCCTTACTCATCAGAGCAACAAAAAAGGAAATCAAGCAATAGATCAGATATTTTTTAGATGCGGTATAGTGATACTGGAAAGCAGCCCAGAGGGCAACAACCGAACCCAGCATTGTCATGATTTCGTCCCTTCCTTTGATATTAGCGACCGCTTCTGTGTGTAATGGATGCGTTATATATATAAGCGAAATAAGAAAAGCTATAAGAATGCTAATCTTATCTTTTGGCGATCTTGTATTACCACAAAGCAATAACACAATTAACTTATAGATAAATACACCCAATGCCCCGTATAACAATATATTAATAAGATGACCTACTAATGGCTTGTTACCAAAAATCTGATTTTCTATGGCGAACATCATTAACGTAAAAGGACGATAGCGTCCACCACTGACTAATTTGTCTTTTCCTTCCTCCTTAAAAAATCCAAAAAAAGTATCCTTACTCAATATTCCAGGTATCCCCTGGATGCCATCCTGTGTATACATGTTCTCAGTGATGACGATGGCGTCATCTTGCGTATACTTATGACCCAAAGTATTAGCATAAAGGAGAAAGGATATAGCGAAAATAATTGCTGGAAAATACTTAGAATAACCTCTCTTATAGCCAGAGTCTGTCTCAACTACCTGCGGTGTGGAGATATTCTTATTCTTTTTCTGAGCTTTCTTCTTGGACATAAAGTACAAAAATACAAATTAAGAAAAATCATCATATATTTTAAATTAGTGTAATACAGAGGGTACAATCGCATTTTGGATTATATTTAGTGCAATTAGAATTTCCGATCTGTGAAAAAAATAAAGCTCATTCTGATAATAGTAAGCTGTGCATATGTGTCTCATGCGCAGATAGACTATAATATAGTACCCGATGTGACGTCCACTTACTTAATTAATGATGTCCATATTATCAAATCACCTACGGACAGTTTTGGTCTCGGTGATATCCTTATAGAAAATGGACTTATAAAAAAAGTAGCCAGACAAATAGACCCACCGATAGATGCTCAGGTGATCGAGGCTGATTCTGCCTATGCTTATGCAGCTTTTATAGATGGTCTTTCTCATACAGGCATAGCTAAATCAGAAGGTAAAGAAGATAGACCTAAAGTGAAATTTCCAGGTGCTGCACCTAATGATGTCGCTGGCATTACACCAGAAAAATTAGCCGCCGAAATGGTATCTGGAAAAGAATCTTCGATCAAATCTATGCGAGAGTCAGGGTTTGCAATATCGCATACGGCTCCATCAGGCAAAATGTTACCAGGAACTGGTGCATTAATCGCACTATCTAGAGGTGATGCCGAAGATTTAGTTATGAAAGAAAAGGCATCTATCTATATGCAATTTTCTGGTAGTCGCGGCGTCTACCCTTCTACGATCATAGGCGTTATGGCTAAGTGGCGCAACCTTTATAAAAATGCCCAAGGGTTATCAGATCATAGAAGAATGTATAAGACCAATACCCAAGGAATGCAAAGACCCAAAAAAGACAAATCCTTGCAAGCCTTGATACCTCTGACAAATAAGGAGATGTCACTCTTCGCTAAAGCATCTAAGCCTAAAGAGATATTCAGAGCCCTTCAACTAAAAAAAGAATTAGGTTATAATCTTGTATTGACGAATGTCAAATATGTCACACCAGCCTTGCAGAAAGTAAAACAGTCTGGTGCTCATATCCTTCTATCCACTAGTCTCCCTAAAGAAGAGAAGAAGGATAAAAAATCAGATAAAGCAAAATCTGATGATAAGAAAGAAGAAAAAGAGAAAAATCCAGAAAAAGAGGCTCTAGAGAAGAGAAAAAAAGAAACCCTTAAGTCGTATAAGTCTCAGGCCATGATGCTCGAAAAAGAAAGGATTCCTTTTGGTTTTTCTCTGATGGGAGCTAAGCCAGCCAATGTAAAGAAAAACATCTTGAAAATGATCGAGCAAGGGTTATCCCAAGAAGCAGCCCTTGCAGCACTTACGACTAATCCAGCCAAAATACTGGGTATAGACAACGTAACAGGAACATTATCAGAAGGAAAACTGGCCAATATTATGATCTCTACTCAGCCGTATTTTGATAAAGAATCGGCGATCAAATACATGTTCGTAGAAGGCAGCAAATATGAGATGGAAGTCAAAGAAAAGGCCGCTGAGGGTGAAGCTGGAGAAGTAGCGAAATCATTGGTGGGTGCATGGAGCTATGATATAGAAATCCCAGGTGACGGGCAGTCAGGAACTATCTTTATCTCCGATGCTGGCGTCATAGAAGTAGAAGGAGACGACGAACCAGGAGATAAAGACGAAGCCGAAAATGTTAAGTTCAACGAGGACAATGTCTTATTTACACTTACAGTAGTTAATAATGGTATGGAGCTCATCGTAGACTTTGACCTCAACTTTGCTGGTGATTCTTTCGAGGGTAATATCAGTGTTGCAGAATTTGGATCATTTCCAATATCTGGCAGTAAAAAGAGTTCTCCAGAATAGAACGACAATCTTGTTTATTTCATAATAGAAATTATTTTGAATCTCTTCCTGAGTAATAAATTATTGAAACAGATGAAAAAAATAATATTCATAGCATCGTTGGTTTTATGCTCACTCTACACTTTCGGGCAAGCAGAAACGGGTGACATTTTAATCAAGAATGGTACAGTAATCACCATAACAGAGGGCATCAAAGAGAATACCGATGTACTCATCCGCAATGGTAAGATATCACAGATAGGAGAAGGACTCGATGCGGGTAATATCAAGACCATAGATGCCAAAGGATTATACGTGATGCCCGGCATTATAGATGCGCACTCTCATATCGCCATAGATGCAGTCAATGAAGCTACTAACCCAAATACTGCCGAAGTGTGGGTCGGCGACGCTCTCAATCCTTATGACATCAACATCTACAGAGCCTTAGCAGGTGGCGTCACCATATCTCATGCTATGCATGGATCAGCTAATGCTATCGGTGGTCAGTGCGAAACCATCAAACACAGATGGGGCGTCATGGACCCTGACGAATTACGAATGGAAGGCGCTATGCGTACCATCAAATTTGCCCTAGGAGAAAATCCGATGCGTGTACATGGCGAGCGTAATAGCATCGTACCCGCGACGCGTATGGGTGTGGAGCAAGTCTTTAGACATGCATTCGAAGATGCCAAAGCCTATACGCAGCAATGGAAAGATTATAAATCAGGAAAAACCAAAGTGCCACCTGAGTATAACCTAAGACATGAGACTATCGCTGGCATTCTTTCTGGCGAAATTATGATCCACTGCCACTCGTATAGAGCTGACGAAATCTTGATGCTGATGAATGTTCTAAGCGACTACGGAGTTGATAAAATAACATTCCAACATGTCAATGAAGGATTTAAGGTTGCGCCAGAATTGGCAGAATTCGGCGCTTATGCTTCTGTATTCTCTGATTGGTGGGCTTACAAGTTCGAAGTCTATTATTCTACTGCATATAACGCCGCCATCTTGACTAAGAATGGTGTCGTCACCTCTATTAACTCTGACTCCAGAGAACTTATAAGGCATCTGTATCACGAAGCGGCCAAAGCCCAAAAGTATGGCGATCTCTCGGATAACGAAGCACTAAGACTGATAACGATCAATCCCGCCATCCAACTGGGTATAGATAAAAGAGTAGGCTCTATAGAAGTCGGTAAAGAAGGAGATATTGCCATATTCAAAGAACACCCTTTGTCTGTTTATGCCATCAATCAATATACTATCGTGGATGGCGTGGTGAGGTTTGATACTAATAGTGATCCTAATGATATGCGGATCGATATAGATCCAGAAGAAAGTATTCCTGCTTTTTATGAAGAAGAACTCCATAAGTGCGGTCATAATCATGCAGACGGCTGCTTGCAGGATGTTCATTTTTATAATCTCTCTTACAGAAAGTAATTAGTAGTTAATCACTCTTTGAAAAAATTAGCAGAAATGAAAAATTGTCAATCCATATATAAAGTTCTTCTATTATTAGTCTTACCCTTGATGCTCACATCGCAACAGGTAGAAAAATCAAAATCTGGTATATTCCTACTCAAAGACGGTCGTGTAGAGACAGTCTACGAAGGACTCATAGATGCCGACGTCCTTATAGAAAATGGACTAATCAAAGAAGTTGCCGAGACCATCGACCATCCTGGCGCCACGATAGTGGATTGCAAAGGCCTTATGATCTATCCTGGAATGATCGACAGCGGTACCAAACTAGGACTAGCAGAAATTGGTGCTGTATCTCTTACACAGGACCATAACGAAATAGGAGAATTCACACCTCACATGCAAGCACTCACGGCGGTTAACCCTAACTCAGTTAATATACCCGTCACTCGGGTCAATGGAGTCACCAGCGTCCTTGCTGTTCCGTCGGGAGGTCGATTCCCTGGCACGGCAGCACTTATCAATCTGCACGGCTACACACCAGAGCAGATGTATGCTGGATTTAAGGGAGTGGTATTTAACTATCCAAGTACTGGCAAGAGAGGTCGATGGGATCGCCGATCTGCTGAGGACATCAAAAAAGATGAAGCTAAAGCCAAGAAAAAACTAAAAGAATTTTGGGATAAGGCCAAGTTACAGGCACAACTAGCCGCCAAAGGACAGACCAAATATAACCCACAATTAGATGCTCTTATTCCTATCGTGAATAAAGAGGCACCTCTACTTATCGAGGTAAATCAAAAATCTGATATACTCAGCGCCATAGCCTGGGTCAATGAAAATGAAGTCAAGGCCATTTTCACTGGTGTCGCAGAAGGATATAGGGTTGCGGACTCTTTGGCCAAATACAATATCCCCGTTATCACTGGACCTATATTGAGTAATCCGAGACGCTCGTCTGACCATTTCGACGCAGCTTATTCTAATGCAGGCAAAATGCAAAAAGCTGGCGTGAAAGTCGCGATCAGAACTAACGAAACCGAGAATGTGCGCAACTTACCTTACAATGCTGGATTTGCCGCTGCTTATGGAATGGGATGGAGAGAAGCATTCAAGGCCGTGACCATTATTCCAGCAGAAATTTTTGGAATAGATGACAAGTACGGCACGATAGAAAGAGGAAAAGTAGCCAATGTTTTTGTCTCAGATGGTGACCCATTCGAGACGAAGACTCAGATTAAACATTTATTCATAGATGGGTGGAAAGTACCTCTGGAAAGCAGACATACTTTGCTCTACGAAGAATTCTTGCAAAGAGACCCTGGGGTCAAGGAATAGAGTGAAACTAAATTATATGACTCACCCTATTGATGGAGTAATATATTCCCCTTAAGTTTGTACTTCGATGCGAAATAATTATTGCAATACATATTATGGTTATTGGACTACAGAAGTTGTCCTCTGATTGTATTGCTTTTTAAATAAAAGAAAATATTAGTCCGAGGATTTCTTCGGACTTTTTTTTTAGATATAGGTTATGATAATTACAATAGTCGGTCTTGGACTTATAGGTGGATCAATTGCCAAAGAACTAAACAATAGATCATTAGGTACTATACAGGTATATGGAGTCGATAAGAATCCCTCTCATGGTGAGAAAGCCGTAGAGCTTAAGCTCGTAGAAAAGGTTATATCGATGGAAGAAGCGCTCGCAGAATCCGAGGTCATGATTATCGCAACCCCAGTTAACATCATAGAAAAAATATTACCTCATATACTTGATAATCTTAGCGACAACCAAGTCGCCATAGATGTCGGCTCTACTAAATCGGACATCTGCCTCGCTGTCAAAGATCATCCCAATAGAAAACGATTTGTCGCAGCACATCCATTAGCTGGTACAGAGTTCTCTGGGCCAGAGGCTGCCATTCTTAATCTCTTTCATGGTAAGAAAAATATAATCTGCGAAAAAGAAAAAAGCGAGCCCGAAGCACTAGAGAAAGCGTTGAAGGTATTCGAGTTTTTAGGTATGAATACTTTTTATCTTAATCCAGAAGAACATGACAAACATCTGGCCTATGTATCTCATCTTTCTCATGTGACCTCTTTTGCGCTTAGTCAGACGGTGTTAGAAATAGAAAAAGATGACAAGCAAATTTTTAATCTAGCCAGTACGGGATTTGCCTCTACCGCCCGACTTGCTAAATGCAATCCGACAACTTGGACTGCCATATTCGAAAAAAACCCAGATTATCTCTCGGAAGCCATAGATGTATATATCAAGTACATGAAAAAATATAAGGAACTGGTGGACCAGAGGGACTGGACAGGTATGTATGCCGCCATATCAGAATCAAATAAAATATCTGGTGTACTCAAAGGCATCAAACAAAATATCAAAAGCTAAAAAATAGAAGACTAATTATAAGAACATGGAAACGCAAGGAGAAATTCAAGTAAGACCATTATCATGGTTAACCAAAGAAAAAAGACCTATAGTCATTGCAGGCCCATGCAGTGCGGAGACGGAAGAGCAAGTACTAGAGACTGCTCATCGACTCAAAAAAACAGGCAAATCGGATATCTATAGAGCAGGAATCTGGAAGCCTAGAACGAGTCCTGGATCATTCGAAGGTGTCGGTGTCAAAGGATTACCCTGGATGCAAAAGGTCAAAGAAGAGACAGGGTTTCCTGTCACAGTCGAGGTGGCGAAAGCTAAACACGTGGAGTTGTGTTTAGAATTTGATATAGATGTGCTATGGATAGGCGCGCGTACTACTGTCAATCCTTTTGCCGTGCAAGAGATCGCCGATGCTCTAAAGGGCGTGGACGTCCCTGTTCTAGTCAAAAATCCTATCAATCCTGATCTCGCACTATGGATAGGCGGTATAGAAAGACTGAAAAAAGCTGGTGTCAAAGAACTGGGCGCGATACATCGCGGGTTTTCTAATCTCGGCGAAAAATTTTATAGAAATCGTCCGCAATGGCAAATCGCCATCGAATTTATGAGGCGTGTACCAGAGATACCTATGATATGCGACCCCAGTCATATATGTGGTCGACGAGATATACTACAGGCGGTAGGTCAAAAAGCGATGGATCTCGACTATGATGGTCTCATGATAGAATCCCATATAGATCCTGATAAGGCCTGGAGTGATGCTAAGCAGCAGATTACGCCAGAAGTATTCGGTGAGATGATCACGGATATGAAACTAAGGCATGATTATGAAGATAACATGCGACTGCAAAGTAAATTAGATCAGCTAAGAGAGGTCATAGATCATATAGACGAAGAAATACTAAACCTTATCTCTAATCGTATGAATGCCGCCAGAGAAATAGGTCAATACAAAAAGGAGAACAATATGACCATCTATCAACCAAAAAGATGGAACGAGATTATAGAAAAATCAAAAGTACAGGCCAAAGAATTATCCATAAGTGAAAAGTTTCTCGTTAGTTATATAAAAGCGGTACACGCAGAGAGCATCGATCAGCAAGAAAAGGTGTTTTCAGAATAGTAACTTTGGCATCTATAATAACAGTTAAATTGTAAAAATGAATATCGAACCATATATAGCCGTATCAGGAGAGGGTGGATTATTTAAGTTGATAGCTTCTAAGAATAATGGTCTTGTACTTGAAAATCTAGACCATCCTGGCAAAGCTAAGTTTTACTCCGTGAGAAAACATCAATTTACTCCACTTGGCTCTATTGCTATCTATACTCTACAAGATACCTCACCGCTAGAGGAAGTATTCAAGACCATGTTAGAAAAGTATCCGACTAACCCACCCGTAGCTGTCAAGTCAGAGAAACATGTCATTGAGGAGTATTTCGAAATGATACTTCCAGATTACGATGAGGATAAAGTATCCTTAAAGGATATGAAAAAGGTTATAAAATGGTTTAATGTTCTCTACTCCAAAGACCTACTTATCTCCTCGGAGGAAGAATAAGCCCCCTTTTTCGTTAAGAAAAATTAAAAAGTTCCATAATATAAGTTAACAAACGATTAAACGTACGCCGTCAGTGGACGTAACGGCCATATCTGCCTATCTTAAAGTAAGACAACGGTCAATCATATAGAAAACGGACACCACAATACAATTGAAACAACACTATTGTCTTTTAGACTAAGTACAAAATCATTAAAAGATAATATACCGTAAGGTATGTTGATCAATCCTAGCTGACCAGTCATTTAGAATATTAAATGACTGGTTTTTTGCATTCTATTTATACAGTCTTCTTATCTTTCTCTAAAATCGAAAACCATGAAGACTATAAAAGGTCCTGCTATATTTCTCGCGCAATTTATGGGCGACGAAGCCCCCTTCAATTCTTTAGACTCTATATCTAAATGGGTATCCGATCTCGGATATATAGGCATACAAATCCCCACCTGGGAAAGACGCCTTATCAATCTCGAAGAGGCCGCGATGAGTAAAGATTACTGCGACGAACTCAAAGGTAAAATAGCTGAACATGGTCTACAGATAACAGAACTATCGACACACTTACAAGGCCAGCTCGTAGCCGTCCACCCCGCATATAACGAAATGTTTGATGCCTTTGCGCCCACAGAATTACATGGCAAACCAGACGAAAGAAAAAAGTGGGCCATCAACCAACTACGTTTAGCAGCAAAAGCCTCTCAGAATTTAGGTCTCAAAAGTCATGCATCTTTCTCCGGTGCATTAGCTTGGCCTTATGTCTACCCATGGCCACAGAGACCTGCTGGACTCGTAGAGACAGCCTTTGACGAATTAGCTAAAAGATGGACGCCTATACTCAATGAGTTTGACGAATGTGGAGTGGACCTTTGTTACGAAATCCATCCAGGAGAAGATCTCCATGATGGCGTCACTTACGAGATGTTCTTAGAGCGTGTCAACAATCATCCGCGTGCTTGTCTACTATACGATCCGAGTCATTTCATACTACAGGGATTAGATTATATAGAATATATCGATCATTATCATGAGCGCATCAGAGCCTGTCACATCAAGGATGCCGAGTTTAATCCAGATGGACGACAAGGTGTATACGGAGGCTACCAATCATGGGGCAATCGTGCAGGTCGTTTCCGATCTCTAGGAGATGGGCAGGTAGATTTCAAAAAAGTATTCTCCAAGTTATCTCAGTATGGACTCGACCTCTGGGCAGTACTCGAGTGGGAATGTTGCATTAAGTCTCCACAGCAAGGAGCAGAAGAAGGGGCTAGATTTATCGCTGACCATATTATAAATGTCACAGAAAAAACTTTTGATGACTTTGCAGGTGGTGATGTGGATCAGTCTATGGTGAATAAGGCCTTAGGATTGTGAGGGTATTGTTAATATCGCTTTTCTTATTTTGCTTGAATAGTGCGTATGCACAATCTATTAAAGGTATGGTTAAAGATGCCTCTGATAATAGTGGCATTATAGGTGCTCATGTACTATTATATCAGGATGAGCAAATTATACATGTGGCTTTAACCGATATATATGGAAGCTTCTCTATAGATTCTATAAAGCCAGGTATATATGATCTAAGCATTCCCTACGCTGGCTACCAGACTTTAACTGATACCATTGCTCTAATGGAAAACAAATTATATAATTTTGAATATAACCTTTCTGACATAGAATTTCCTTTTTGTGGTTTTATTATTCCCATATATCCACTACAGGATCTATTGCAAAATAAGTACGGAAACACATTAGTAATCAATCGTTATTCTGATCTTATAGCAGCTAATTTTGGAGATCCCTCACGATTGGCTTATCGTACAAGCAGTACCTCGATCCAAAATGACCAATCCAATGCCATCGTCTATCGCGGTCTTTCTCCTGATCTTATACAGTGGTCGATGTACGGCGCCTCTATTGTCAATCCTAATCACCTGAGCAATGCAGGAACATTTTCAGATCAGGCCAGTGCCAGTTCTGGTGGTGTATTGTCTATACCATTTGAGACCATTTCACAATTTAGTTTTCATAGACAACCCTACAGCAATCATTTGCAAAGTGGAATATCTGGACTTTTCGATTTCCAATTTGATTCTACTGGAGATACTTTTTTTAAATTAGGGTTACTGGGTATGGAGGTCGGTATGGCAGAATCACTATCTAACTCAGACATCGGCATAAAAGCCCATGGAAGATATTCTACAGTAGGATTACTATCCGATCTCGGCATTAGTTTTGATGGCGAAAGTATCAGATTCGGTGATCTTTTCCTTCATTTGGATATTGACGACCATTGGAGTATAACGACAACTTATGGAAAAAGTCAAAATAAAAAATCACCTATCGAAAATGGACTAACCGAAAAAGACTTCTCTGACATAAGCTATGACGCGGAGCTAATAATGTCAGGACTACATTATAAGAAAGAACATTATGAACATGCACTTGTCTTTTCACATCGCTCTGATTATCGAGATTCTTATTCGCCGATAACTGAGATGAGGGACAGCAGTAGTTATTCTGTCTCAAAAATTGGTTATAACGGTACATACCGCGATGATAGATTGCAATTATCGGTTAATAGTCACCTTAGTATAGATGACCTCGACTATACAGTTTCTTCATTTAAGGGCAATACCTTTATTTTCCAACCGACCGTATCATATTTATTCTATAAATATGGTCGTTCTGATTTTACATTTAGACCACAACTGAGTATATTACATGATTCTGGTTCGGAAAAAAGTTTGTTTGTTGAGCCGGGGATACAAGCCATTCTATCCAAAAATTCTAACACTTGGATTTTTTCTACAGCATTAAAGTCACAAACAATTAGTACACTTATCAGAGGTACCAAACTAGATAATGGAGAGGTAATAGAAAATGGACAAAATGTGTCCAGAGTCGAATCTTTTAGTTCTTCACTTATATGGAAGCATAGAGGTTCTATTGATTTTTCTACTAATATTTTTGTGCAGACCTATTTTGATCTACCCGTCATAGGGCGATACAATCCTGTAATGAACGGTTATAACTTTATCGTTACGGGAGAATATGAAGAAAAACTACAAAGTACCAGTTATGGTATTGAGCTAGCTGCGGATAAGTCGTTTGGTAATAATCTTTACCTACATGGCAATCTAAGTTATTTTCAGATTCAATCTGATAATAGTCCGACAAGATTCGATTTTGGCTATGTAGCCAATCTAGTTTTCACCAAGCGATGGAATAAGTTATCAGGCAGCATCACTGGTCATTATCGAGGAGGCGCTTTAGATATATTTAATGACTATAAGGAATTAGATCTTGCCCAATACGGAGATACCGTATACGATCTAAGGGATTATTACAGAATAGATGCTCAGTTAAAATACTCCTGGAAAGACAACAACGAACTGATTCTTGACATCCAAAATCTAACGAATCGACAGAACGATGCCTATTATTACTATGACAACTATCTGGATGAGGTCGTACTGGAAAAACAACTCGGGATGATTCCCATATTGAGCTATAAAAGAATCATTAACTGACCACCATCGGAAAACAAAAAATGGACATACCAGATGGTATCTCCATTTTATTTATTCTAAATATTTAATATTTCTATTAAATAAAATCCACGGCACCACTTTTCAGATTATAGTAAGCTGGTAAGATTCTGAATTCTCTTTTCTTAGTTGCCTTAGAGATGATTTCTGATCTTGACACTAATTCCTTAGCAGTAAGTTTTGCATTTGTCTTTACGACGTTGTTGACTTTTCTTCCTTTAGTAGCACTTACCGCTGGTGTAATATGTGCGAGAAGGTGGTTGAGGTTATAACCATTATCACCACCACCCATGGCAGCAGTCACAGCTCCACAGCTTTCATGTCCTAGTACTACAATAAGGTTAACACCTAGGTGGGCAACAGCATACTCGATACTAGCAATAGCATCCGTAGAGGCAACATTACCAGCGACACGTATTACAAAGATTTCTCCTAATCCAGAATCAAATGCCAACTCAGGAACAACTCGACTATCCGCACAGCTGAGGATAATAGCATAAGGGTTTTGTCCTTTAGTCAGACTAGCCCTTCTAGAAGAATCTTGTAGCTTGCCATCTAGTTTGTCACTGACAAATTTTTTATTTCCAGCCTTTAGTCTTTTTAGGGCTTGAGCGGAGGTTAAATTTTTCTTTGAGCTCATTTAGTATTCATTTTTTTATAATAAAATATCATTTACGGGTTTAATTCCATCAGGTAGTGTCGTCTCGCCCAGCATTTCTCTGAGATCTATTTCTATAGTACGACATAGTGCCGTCATCGGCACATCATTGACGAATGACTCAAATGGGTCTTCGCTATTATCTCCCACAAGTTCCATCGTAATAAATATCCACGAGATTAACACACAAAAAGGTATGTTAAGCCATAAGAAGTCATGTCCCATCTTGGAGAATTCGTTAAGCATACCTAGAGGAAGCAATAGTACAAATATCCAGGTGAACACCTTACTAAAGAACGCATACTGCCTTGGAAATGGTGTGTTTTTTATTCGTTCGCATTTTCCCTGGAGGTTATAGAACTCTTCCATCGTACTCATCATGTCCATGTGACGAAAGTCTTCTATGAGACCTTTTTCTTCCATCAGGATACGCAATTCTTCTCCTTGCTTTCTTACTAATTGTGTAGCAGTATTGCGTCTATCAATAAGAAAATCATACTCTTCTTTATCCAGTAGACTACCGACACTTTTTTTCCATTCATCTCCTGATTCCTTAGCCAAGATTGTCCTTACAGTCTTAGGATGTTTGAGACTAAAAGAATTAGGTTGTCTGAGTTGTAATCTAAGAGCGTTGATATATGCTACATGTCTGTAGATAAGTCTTCTTCTTATTTCGTGTAGATCATCATCAGATATACTTTCTTTGGCACGATGTCTGGTGACGTAAGACATGACCTGATTAGCCCAGGTCCTACTATAATTGACTATGCCTCCCCATATTTTCCTTGCTTCCCAAAATCTATCATAAGACGCATTATTCTTAAAACCGATATAGAAAGCAACGGCAATACCTATAGTGGATATGGGTTGGAATGGAATGGTTACGTCTTTCCCTTGATGCTCTAGATAATGATAAACATAAGTCAACAGACCTGACCAAAAAATAAAAAACAGCAAATATGACCAAGCAAACCTAAGTACAATCGACCATTTGATGTTACGACGTATATACATATCAACACGATCTTTTCCTAAAAAAAGAACAAAAATAAAAACTAACTGTTCGCGAATGCCAAAAAAGAATCTAAATTATCTGGAATAATAAAATCTGGATTAACAAAATCTCGTCTATATTTAGAATTCTAAACAAACGAACGTTCTTGTTAAACATTAAAAACTTCAATCTTATCCAAGCATTTTTGAGGTTTCCTGTGGCGAGTATTTTAGCTATTCTTGCCACATCTCTTCTTATGTATTCTTTGGATAAGCCTCATCCCTCCTCACACATTATCAGTCTAATACTCACTGCCATTATAGGTGCAGTGTCTAATATTGCTTGGAGCATTAGTCACTATTCTTATAACTGGTCACAAACAAAACTATGGATTGGCAGATTCATTATTTTACTCTCGCTAGTCATATTCTATCTGACGTGTCTACCAGAAAGTTACGAGGTACATACGACGGCATTATTTAGACTTCCGATATGGTACGGCTGTATTCTAATATTTCTTCATCTACTCATAGCCTATATCCCATTTATCTCTCAAGGTGGAGAAGAAGACTTTTGGGAATATAATAAAGATGTCTTACTGACTTTGGTAGAGGCGGCGTTCTATGCTTTTTCCTTATTCTTAGGATTATCCATTGCTCTTGTATCATTAGATAAGTTATTTGGCATAGAGATAGATAGTCTTGCCTATCCCAGACTATTCATTTTCCTGATTGGTACTTTTCAGACACTATATTTTCTTAGCAACTTCCCGACCGTCACTTATGATAATACTATAAAAAAACCGATCAAGGCATTCCTTATTTTCTCCCAATACATATTGATCCCATTAGTCCTTTTGTATATGATCATACTCTATGCCTATGCAGGTAAGATTGGTTTTCGCTGGGAACTACCCAAGGGCTGGGTATCACAACTGTCATTATGGTTTAGTGTCGTCGGTATATTCGCCTATCTACTTAACTACTTTAATTATAAGTTCTCGGATAACAGGTTGACGACATTTTTTAAAAAATACTTTTTCCCTATACTACTACTACCGATTGCTCTAATATTCGTAGCCATATATAGAAGGGTATCAGAGTACGGTGTTACGGAGCTTAGATATATTGTATCTCTCTTAGGCGTATGGCTATTATGCGTATCCGTATACTTTATTATATCTAAGAAAAGAAGCCTCAAGGTGATCCCCATGAGCCTTTCCGTATTTTCTCTTTTGCCCATACTGTTAGGGCCATTTAACATTTTTAACTCTACGCTCTCTAGCCAGCAAAAAAATCTACGAAAGCAATTAATAGATAAAAAATTGCTCGTAGACAAAGAGTTGAAATCCTTCCCAGACACCATATCGGCAGATAACTCTATTAGCATAGATAGTATAAAACACTTCTCTCGTGAGATCAATAATAAAATTAAATTTCTCGATAAGAGGTCCGATCTTAGCTTTATTAATAATTGGATCAATAACGAAGTGCCGCTCATAAAAGAAAAAGACCCAACAGTCCTAACTGATGCGTTACACAGATATCATAATACAGAGTTACTTAAAGAACGACTTAATCTATTCAAGACAAAACGAGACAACATCTATAACAATAGGGTACGATACTTCAGATGGAGTTATGATAACAAGAAAGCAGTCAAAATTGATAATAATAAATTTTTTGTCCCATTTAATAGTTCCAAGACAAACTCAGAAAGTCAGAATAGACTGATCTTTAACCCAACCGAACAAAGTATATTCTACTATAATGGCAATAAAAAACTTGCGGAAATTAATCTAAATAATTATCTCAAGTCTCTGTCAAAACACAGTACTACTAAAATCAATTATAGCGATCTGAATATGCAAAATCCTATATACCAGTATGAAAATGAAAAGCTATCTGCTTCATTGATATTCGATTACATTAACGGAAGCGAAAAAGAAGATGGACAAATGGTTATAAGGCAAATAAGAGGCTGGGGCATAATAGATATTAAATAAAAGTATTAATACTGAGCATTGAATTATCTGACTTTAGAAAATATTAGTAAATCCTTTGGAGAAAAAATCCTTTTTCAGAATATCAATCTGACGATAGGTAAAGGACAAAAGATTGCACTCGTTGCTAAAAATGGTACTGGAAAGACAACGCTGCTTAAGGTCATCGCTGGCGAAGAATCTATTGAAGGAGAAAACTCCAAATTCATTCTGAGTAAAGAGATTAAGACTAGATATTTAAGACAAGAACCATATTTCGATAATAACGCCAGTGTACTCGAAGCGGCCCTCGATAGTCCAAACGAAAAAATTGCCGCTATAAAAAATCTTCAGCTAGCCAATGTCAGTGGCGATAACCAACTCATACAAGACACCATCGCCGTCGTAGAAGACCTCAAAGCCTGGGATATAGAGTCGCGCATCAAAGAGATATTAGGTAAACTCAATATCAAGGATTTCTCTCAGAAGTGTAGTTCCTTATCTGGTGGTCAAAAGAAAAGGCTGGCCCTCGCCAAAATTCTTATCGAGGAACCAGACTTTGTTATACTTGATGAGCCCACTAACCATCTTGACATAGATATGATAGAATGGCTGGAGGGATATCTATCCAGACAAAATCTGACTTTATTCATGGTGACACATGATCGTTACTTTCTGGAGCGTGTATGTACAGATATATTGGAACTAGATAGAGGGCAGCTTTATAGGTATAAAGGAAGCTACTCTGATTATCTCATGAAAAAAAGTGAGAGACTGCAAAATGAAAAATCCAATCTTATCAAAACCAAAAAACTTTATAAGAAAGAACTGGATTGGATGCGCCGATCACCGCAAGCCAGAACAACTAAAGCCAAATCTCGTATAGATAAATTCTATGAAATAAAATCCAAAGCTCATCAAGACGTCAATGAAGATTCGATAGCGATGCATATCGAAATGGAAAGACTGGGTAGTAAGATACTAGAGGCACATAATATCAGTAAGTCTTTCGGTGAGTTAGATATATGCACCAACTTCTCTTATAAGTTTAAGAAAAAAGAACGGGTCGGGCTATCAGGACCTAATGGCGTGGGTAAGACCACATTTATCAAGTTACTGACCAAAGAACTCAGACCCGATGCTGGGAAAGTCGTTGTCGGCGATACTGTTGTATTTGGTCATTATAGACAGGATATTAGCGACCTTAACCAAGACATCAGAGTCATAGACAGCATCAGAGAAATAGCGGATTACATCCCGCTCAAAAAAGGAAAAAAACTCACTGCCGAATCTCTCTTAGAAAGATTTCTCTTCCCACGACCTCAGCAACAAGTCTATGTATCACAATTGAGTGGAGGAGAAAAAAGAAGATTGCATCTCCTTCGTGTCTTAATGGGGAATCCTAATTTTCTTATACTAGATGAACCGACTAATGACCTGGATCTCATTACCCTCAATGTACTAGAGGACTTCTTGATGTCTTACGAAGGCTGTCTGATGGTAACGTCTCATGATCGATTCTTTATGGATAAGATTATAGATCACATGTTTATCTTAGAAGGTAATGGAAACGTAAAAGACTATAACGGCTCTTACTCTGACTATCGAGAACTAAAAAAGAAATCATCCAACAATAAAATAAAAACAAAGACCGAAGAGACTTCTCTACAAATATCAGAGCAAGAATCTAGGAAACTATCTTATAAGGAAAAAATGGAATTACAATCCCTTGAAAAGGATATGGAATACTTAGAAAAGAGAAAAAAGGAAATCAATAACGCTTTCCTTGATAGCAGTCTTGATGGCAACCAAATATCAGAATTGTCCAAAGAACTAGGAGAAATTGACCAACAATTATCAACTAAAGAGGATAGGTGGTTAGAATTATCTGAGTACGCTTAATACGTCTTACCTTCCTCAACTTAATCATCGTCGAGCACCCATCCTATTCTTCTTCCTATTGGCAAAAAATTCTTGCTTTCTTCTTTGCTTTTCTTTATTCCACTCCTTTTTTTCTGCTGCTGTCATGGGCTTGTCAGTCTGTGGGTGAGGATGATCATTGACTACAGAAATTTTCTTTTTAATTAATTTTTCTATGACCTTCACATAAGCATTCTCTTCTGGTTCGCTGAGTGATATCGCTACGCCTTCTTCTCCTGCCCTACCTGATCTTCCTATTCTATGGACATAAGTTTCTGGTTCGTTAGGAATGTCATAATTTATTACATGCCTGAGCTTATTGATATCTATACCTCTTGCGGCAATATCCGTCGCCACCAGCACCTTTATCTTTTTCTCTTTGAAATTCTTCAGAGCTTTTTGTCTTTGGTTCTGTGCCTTATCGCCATGGATAGCCATGGCATTGATCTTCTTTTTTTTCAGATCTCGACATATACGATCTGCTCCGTGTTTTGTTCTGGAGAAAAGTAAGACTTGGTCTATTTCTGGATTTTGCAAGATGTGGTATAACAGTGCCTTCTTGGATGTTCTATTGGTATAGTATACATATTGCTGTATTGTCTCTGCCGTAGATGACACCCGTGCGGCTTCTACTTTACTCGGATTTTTGAGTATCGTATTAGCTAGCTTCATGATATTAGGAGGTACGGTAGCAGAAAAGAATAAGGACTGCTTGCTATCAGGAAGGAGCTTCAGTAATTTCTTTATATCATTAATAAAACCCATATCCAGCATCCGATCCGCCTCGTCTAATACAAATAACTTGATTGCATCCAGAGATAATAATCCCTGTGAGATAAGATCTAATAGACGACCCGGGGTAGCTACGAGAATATGCACGCCTCTCTCCAGTTGTTTGACTTGATGATGTTGTTTGACCCCTCCAAAAATAACGGCATGCTTTAACCCAGTATACTTTCCATATTCTTTGATGTTGTCATCTATCTGTATGGCTAACTCTCTTGTGGGTGTGACAATAAGCGCTCTCAGAGCCACGTCGTGCCGAGGAACAATTTCCTTTTTATAGATAAGTTGTATAATAGGTAAAGCAAAAGCTGCTGTCTTTCCCGTACCCGTCTGTGCACATCCTAAGATGTCCTTACGATTGAGGACAAGCGGAATAGACTTAGCCTGAATATCTGTAGCTTCATAATACTTGAGTTCCTTGAGCGCCTTCATAATAGGCTCAATAATACCTAGTGTTTCGAACTTCATATTTTATTTTCTCTTCTTGTAACGATCTACCTCAAGCTCGATTATTGCAGAAAATTTGATGAGATGGAAAACAATTTTTCTTTTAACCTATATAGGAATTAAGGTCGATGTAGTTTCATTCTAATGCAAATATACGACTTATCCTCTTGATTTGTTTTTGGCTAAAAAGATAAGGGACACTCTGACCGATAAATTAGAACAACTCTATCAAATCCAACCACAGCCCTTTATACAAACCAGTACTATCCGATCTGAAATACAATTCTGGATTGAGTGTACTATGATAGACAAAAGGTTTTTCCCCCTCGTCCTGATAGATACTAAGCACTGCTTTCTCATTGTTATTGACATCGCTAAATTGGATTGCTCCTAATTGTGAGGCAGAACTAACATCGAACTCTAACTCTATATCAGAAGATTGTCTCGTAGGAATGGAATTAATATAATTAGCAACCCTCGCGGAATCTAACACACTGCCCTTGTCATCTGTCCAATTGTTCCCTGATTTAATTATGCTATTAGACAAGGATTCTGATTTAATATTAATCGCATTAATTTCTATCGCCGATAATCCCGCAAAAAGTCTCTTATCCCTAAAGTCATCTATCTGGCGATCAAATGTCATACTCAAAAAACCATCTACCGCATAGACATCATCGTCATCTGCTTTTCGCAAGTAAGTCTTAGCAGATCTAGTGTTTTGGTTGAAATTAAATCGTCCAGCGTAGAAGCCATCTATTTTCTTTCCGTTAGAAAATATCTCCACCTTTCGTCCAGTCATATCATCCACTTCGTAGTCGCTCCATTTTTCTTTACTCTTAGAAACGAGGCTCAATGGATCGATTCTTATTATACTGGACAATAATCCATTGATAGATTGATTCGTCGCATTGACAGTTATGTTATTCTGTGTAGCCGTCCATCCCACATTGGTTCGTTCTAACTCTATAGGAATAGCATTTTTATTTGTGATTATAAGTCTATCTACGGCTGATGTATCTACCTGAACTAATACGTCTTTTATGCTTCTTACTTCTGGTTTATTAAGGACTTTCCTCATGACATATAATGCCAGCAAGGCAAAGAAAACGATTGCTAATATTTTATTATTGAAATTCATTCTGCTTCTGATTTAGAGTTAGGCCTCGTAACGTGTTGTCATACGTTTTACTCTTAAGTTTCTGTTTCTTTGATTTCGATATATACCTAATACTAACACAAGAATAAGTGGCATTAAAAAGTTAACCCACTTATAAGTGGACACTGTAGAATCTTCTAATTCTTTTATCGGTCGCGAGGCGACACCTTTGGTTCTCAGATCTATCAGGCCCGTATCATCTGATAACCAATCTACACTATTGACTATCAAACTAAAATTATCTGCATTGGTCCGACTATTTCGACCTTGTGACGATAAGAAATCAGCATCAGAGAATAATACCATTTTTCCTGATGTTCCCGTCCCTGCTAAATCGCCTTCTATAATCGCGCCGATCGTTTTTGCGGGTTCTGGAAAATCACTTTGTCTCCACTTTTTTTGTACATCAAAAAATATAGGTGGCGTCAGTGTAGCAGAACTCGATGAAGACTTGACAATAGGAATCATAGTATTACTACCCACATTTTCGATACTACTTGCGAATGGGAACATAACCTGATCTATGCCTTTGGTGATCGGATGATCTTCGTATTCGGCTACCATAGGAAAATACGGGAACTGTACCTGAGAAGAAAAGGAAAAGAAACTCTGTTTCTGCTGTACACTAATGGAACCACATTGCGCATCTAAGACAAAGTCCTTGTTAAGTCTAACACCTTTGCCCTCTAGCCACTCTGGTATCATAGTGTTCGCCTCTGACCCTTGGACTGACTGAAAATCGCCGATAACAGCATTGACCGCAATACATAAGTTACCACCACTGGCAAGATAATTATCCAAAACATCAAAATGCGCCATAGGAATAGAATCTTGTGGTCTTGCCAGCAAGACTGTCCTCAGTCTTGTGGGTATCTCTCCACTAGATAAGTCCACCGTCTCTATATCGTATAAGACACTTAGCTCCTGATAGATTTCTGCGATCTCTTGCGTCGCTAGTTCTCCATGACCAGTCACCATACCGATAGTCGGCTTGTCTGATACAGAAATCTTCTTGATGGCTGTGGTCAATTGATATTCCATCGGACCTTCTGGTTGGATAAAAGGCAGAATTTCTTGTCCAAGTTCTGATTTGACTATGGCCCCCATGAAGGCTTTCTTCTGTATCACCTGATCTTTATCACGGACATTAATCAGTAATGGTTGTATACCATTCTGTGCGGCTTCTTGCTCAGTCTCCGCTGCATTAGGATCTATAAACTCATAATTGACCATTCCACCTGATCGGCGGTTATACTCGATCAGTAAGTCTTTGAAGTCATCCAAATTTTTAGAATACTGCGGAGGTAAGTCTTCTGTAAAATATCCAGTAACCGTTATAGGCTCTTCTAATTCGTTGAGAATATTCTTACTTGCTTTACTGAGTGTATATAGTTTGTCAGCTGTTGTATCAATCCGAAAGAAAAATTCTTTGGACAAAAAATTGATTAATAAAATAATCAACACAATCAATATGATAGATATACTATTCTTCTTCATGGGTCTTATCTTTTACTCAGTATATATTCTGAAAGAAAAATACCAAGGAATGTAACGGATAGAAAATACACGATATCCTTAGAATCAATAACTCCTCTTGATATACTATCAAAGTGATTAGTCAGACTTAATGTATTAAATAATTCTGCAATCCAACCTGAACTAATAGACGCGATAATGCCAAACAAAAAATGAAAGCAAATACCTAAAAGTAACGCAAGAAGAAAAGATACAATCTGATTATTAGTGATACTACTAGCGAATAACCCTATGCCTATATACGCAGAGCTTAGTAACACCAGACCCAGATAACCACTGAGGCTCGCTCCATGATCAAAGTTTCCAAGTTTACTAACGGTTATATAATAAGGAATGGTGAATAATAGTGCAATAAGCACCATAAGTAAGGCCGCCAAAAACTTACCTAATACAACTTCTCGATTAGTGACTGCCTTGGTCAGTAATAATTCTATGGTACCCGTTTTTTTCTCTTCAGCTATCAAGCGCATAGTAATCGCAGGAATAAAGAAAAACAAAGTCAAACTCGCTATACTAAAAAAGACACGCAAGTCCGCTTGCTTCCGGAAAAAGACATCCCCATTACCATTGAGCCAAGTAAAGAATCCTGTAAACCCAAGAAAGGCGATCAACAAAATATAAGCCACCAAAGAATTAAAAAAACCAGATAATTCTTTTTTGGCAATTATCCATATTGCATTCATAGTTATCAGTTAAGGGTTAAGTCTCTAAATATGTCTTCTAATTTGGTTTCTGTCGGTATCATTTCCATGAGCACCAAGTTTTTCTGAGCACACATGCGGAATACACTTTCGTTAGATTGCATCTCTGTTTTGCTCTGGATCTCAAATCTGCCCTCTGCACTATCTACAATTTCTACCGATTGTACGGAAGCCAATTCTTTGAGTTGGTTGACTATCATTTCCTGATCCGATCCTATGATGCGCACATTGAGTATCTGACTTCCTTGCGCTGACTTTCTGAGTGTATCCGCCGTACCATCAGCGACAATTTTTCCTTTATTGATAATCAGTATACGGTCGCAGGTTGCTTCTACTTCTGGTAAGATATGAGTGCTGAGTATGACCGTCTTAGAGTTGCCGAGCTTCTTTATTAGTTCTCTGATCTCTACGATCTGATTTGGATCCAAACCCGTCGTCGGCTCATCCAATATCAATATCTCCGGATCATGGATCATAGCTTGAGCTAGCCCGACCCTTTGTCGATAACCTTTAGATAATTCCCCTATCTTCTTATGCTTCTCATCATTAAGTCCGCAGACAACAACCATCTCTTTGATCCTATCGTCCACTATAGTTTTTTCTACACCTTGCAGTTGTGCCATGAACTTTAAGTAATCCATCACTGGCATATCTTCGTATAGGGAATTGTGCTCCGGCAAGTAACCTATATTTTTTTTTATGCTTTGTGTCGCAATGGGTTGGTTATTGACAAGTATGGATCCTGTATCGGCTTCTAGATATTGAGTGATCATTTTCATGGTGGTGGATTTACCAGCACCATTGGGACCTAAAAACCCTAATATCTCTCCAGTCTTAACCTCAAACGAGATATTATCGACCGCCTTTTGAGGACCATAGAGCTTGGTCAGATTTTGAATTTTAATATTCATGACTAAATTTTAAAAAAATATGGACTGTACGTATACAACATTGAAATTGTAGTCCGATGTATCTGGAAATTCGGATTCTAATTGGGTAGACGAATTTAATTATTTCCGATTATAGTCTTGATAAGCTATAACATATTATTAACATAAAAAAGGTCCGACCACAGAAATGATCAGACCTCAACGGAAACCAACTTATTACTTATTATATGCGTGAAATAGGCAAAACGTTGCTCGAAAAATAAAAAAAGGGGTGAAAAAAAATTTCACCCCTTAATAATATCTAACTAACAAAATGAATTATTCCATCAGAATAAACTTATCTGTGTAGACCTTATACCCTAGGAGCATTCTGGTATAATAGATACCTGGCTCTAGTCTAGGTAGTTTTATATTCATATAATTACCACCTTTTATTTTTTCGCTAAAAACAGTCTTCCCACTACTATCTAAAATGAGAAATTCGATAGGTTGTTCATTTTCTTCTTCCAATTCTAAGATAAGAAACTCGGTGGCTGGATTAGGGAATATTCTGTATACCTCATAGTCCTCAGATTCTTCATTTTGTAAATTAGAAATACAGGAACTCGGTGTTCCCGCACTCCAATCTGTTGCTCTATCTCCTTCTCCATCGTATAACAAAGAATTAGGATTACTGAACGAGGCTACGAAATCACCCATAGTCCAAATACCCGCACTAACTGCCTCATCAGCACGATCGTGACCAGCACTACCCCACTCTACATAATCCACTATATTATTAAAGTCATCAAAAGAGCCCGTCGGCAAGTAAAGAGCCATCTCGCCATCTGCGGAATCAAAATTAGCAAGTATCTCCGATGACAACTCTAAGGTCACTAATGAGTCTGGCGGTAACCGAAGAGAACCTCCGCAGATCTGAGTGAGATTACCTATAGCCGCATATCTCAGCTGAGAGCATAACCTATAACCCGTTATATCTATAGTATCTAATCCCATATTTTTTATCTCTACCATACCTAAGGAGGATATCTCACTCAAGACAGGTATACCTGGACATATCGTTTTACGTACTTCTACAAAGTTCCCAGATGCATCGGCACACTGAGATGACAAGTCACTTACCAATACTGTATCTCCGATAACAGCCGTGAAACTACCAGTGTACGAGATACCATAGACTCTGCATGTTCCTTCTCCACTATTGGCAAAATCAAAATTATTAGTTGTTAATATCGTATCTATGACATTGAGCGTATCAGTGATCAGATAGATATATTGTTGCGAAGTACTATTTGTCTGGAAAGAAACAAAATCAGAAAGATTATCATTAAGACATAGTGTCGTATCAGTAATACCACCAGTGATTTCTACCAATCCTCCGATGACTCCTATTCGAGTTATAGGAATGGCATTAGACAGTGCATAACATCCACTGATATTTGCAATATTTTGTCCTGCCAAAAGTCCATTAATTGTACCGCTATAACTGATAGAATATATTCTACATACGCCCTGACCTGACCCTTCGAAGTTGACAAGTGCATTATCCGTTACTTGCAATATGACTCCTTGATCATCAGTTACTAAAAAGTCCTGAGCGTCTCCCAACTGTCCTGTAACGGAAAAGGAAATAATATCATCCACACCATCTCCTACGCATACCGTATCTGTAGCTAATCCGCTGGAAAGAGACAAATTACCACCCAGCAATCTTTTCTTAGCAATCTTTACATCATTATTAGATAAACTGAAGCAACCTTGTAAGCTATCTATGTGATTGCCTACCTCTAGTCCAGTCAGGCCAGTAGAATATGTAAGGAATCGGATAGCACAAGTATCCTCATTAGAATCTTCAAATGTAAATGGAGGTCCAGCTGCAGGAATATCAATTATCTCATCATCTGTATTTAGTATTAACCAAGCCAATGAGTCTCCTATAGGTATTTGGTCATTGGTTATAAAAATAGTATCAGTGACACCCTCTCCGATCACGATATCAATAAACTGAAGTCTGTCATTACCAAATATATTTCCAGCACGGTTGTAATCACGTGTGACTATAATCGGATTAGACAGATCAAAAATGCCTGTAAGATTAGCTATGTTTCCACCTCTTTCTAATCCCATAATCCCATCTTCGTAAGCTACGTTATAGATATATAATTCTACAAGTCCACCTACTAATGATTCGAAATCAAATGGTGCAAAAATCTGATCATCCAATATCATACCGCTAGCATCAGCAAGAATATATACATGGTTAGTCCCAGATGTATCTCTTAATATAACATCGAATAAGTCACTCCGCCCATCATTAGAGCATACAAACACGTTAGTCATGCTATCCTGCGTTATGAGGTTACCACCATTAATACCATCGCGTACGATGGTCACAGGATCAGATAGATCAAAACAACCAAACAAATCAGAAAGTCTACTTCCCAATGTCAATCCAGATATCTCATCATTATAGCTTATCGATCTAATCTCACAAACGCCTCCTCCTTGGTTTTCGAAAATAAATTCATTAGACATCTGGACATCCATGATAACTCCAAATGTATCAGTTAGCACAAATCGAGACTGATCACCCAATAATGACCCCATCCTAATTATCTGTATGGTATCTGGCATACCATCATTGACAGTAACCGTATCTCTATCCATTAAGTCTCGGGTCATAATTGTACCCGCCTCTGCTTCGTTTCGTAGTACAGACAATCTATTAGACAAACTGAACATTCCTGTAATACCATTGATATGCAATCCCTCCATAAGTCCATTGACGCCTGATTCGTAAGCTATGTGGTATATATTACAATTTCCTAAGCCAATATTGGAAAAATCAAACGGTGGACCAGAAGAAGAGATCAGAAGTATAGTATCTAATTCATCCGTAATAATCCATTCCTGATTTTGTCCACCATTACCCGTAAGGACTACATCCACTGCAGGAGGAGTAACCATATCTACGAAACATATATTCGCCGTATCTAATCCAGCTGGTGTAGCTATCATTCCACCACTAATTCCGATTCTGGTAATATTAATCGGGTTAGACAAATCTGTGCAACCAGATATTTGGTTGACGTTATTTCCGACTTGTAATCCAGACAAAGTCCCGGCAGTACTTAAGTTCCATATTTGGCAGATTCCGTTACCTGCATTTTCTAGATTAAATGGTGGTGCATCGGGAATTTCCAATATCGTCCCAGCATCATCCGTAATTAACCAATACAAAGTATCACCGATCTCCCCAGTTAAATTAACTTGTATAATATCGTCCGATCCATCTCCCACCATAATCAATGTATCCCTAGATCCTCCTAACAAATCTAAGGCGCCACCATCTACTCGATTATTAACAATAGTTAAGGCATTAGAAAAATCGAAATTGCCTTGTAAATCATCTATACTCAGACCAGCGCTCAATCCACTAAGTCCAGGAGTATATGCTATGTGTCGCAATCTGAATACGCCACCATTGGCTTGTTCCAAATTGACAGTAGACATGACTGGAATAACACTCTGTATAATGTCAAACGTATCCGTGAGAACATAATTGAAGTCAACTCCAGAGGCATTCTCGATAGCAACGTTGATGATATCTGGTTCTCCATCTCCCGCGCATCTTGTTGTATTATCTTGAGTACTTATTATGCCACCATCGAGTACAAGCTCCTCTTTGACTATGGTGATGTCATTAGAGAAATCAAAACATCCTGATAGTCCTGAGACATTATTACCGACAGCTAACCCTGTCAATCCATCTCCGTAACTGATGTGCCAAATCTGACAAACGCCAGGGCCATAAGATTCGAGATCAAATGGGGTTATGGCGTTAATCTCAAGGATATTACCTATAGTATCTGTAATGATATATTCTTGATTATCTCCACTTGCAGAACTTAACGAGACACCGATTAAGTCCCTGAAATTATCATTGACTTGAATTGTATCAATTATATTTCCATCATTAGTGGTTAAAGAGCCACCATCTACTGAGCTTCTGAATACTGTTATCGGATTAGAAAAATTAAAATTACCCATCAATCCGCTCACATTCTGACCTACGGCTAACCCCATGATATCCGCCGTATGTGCTAGATTCCATATTTGGCAAGCTCCGACAGGGGTCGCATCAAAATCAAAAGGTGGCTTCATCGGCAAATCCAAGATCATACCAAAGGTATCCGTTATCACCCAAGTATTAACAGGTCCTACAGAATCTGTCAATACAACATTAACTAAGTCAGCTTCTCCGTTTCCAACACAAAAAGAAACCTGATCTAAGCCATCTGAGGTCAATAAATTTCCCCCTGTGAGACCTTCTCTAGTAACAGTTACAGGGCGCTGCGATAATCCATAGCAACCATTAAGATCTGACACATTATTACCTATGGATAGTCCAGTCAGACCATCTAAAAAAGCCAAGAACCAAATCTGACATACTCCGCCACCCGCATTCTCAAAGGTAAATGGACCAAACTCTTGTATATCTATTATGTTACCCATAGGATCAGTAATCAAAAATGCAGATGTATCCGCACCATTGACTCCACTTACTATAACCTCCAAGGAGTCCATAAGCCCAATACCCACCATAAGAGTAGTATCTTGGCTACCGCTATCTAAAGTGATCCTACCTCCTATAACTTCGTTCCTCGTAACTGTAAGAGCATTAGACAAGTCAAAAGAACCCATCAGCATATCAATATCATTACCCGATGATAAACCCGTAAGATTGTCTTCATAACTAAGATGCCATATCAAACACACTCCTCCTGCCGTACTACTAAAATCAAAAGGTGGAGCTGTAGGCAATTCTAGTATCGTACTATCCGCATCAGTAATGAGCCAAGCCGAGTTACTCCCGGAAGCATCAGCCAGCATGACGTCTACACTATCAGGTAAAAGATCCGATAAGCATATATCTAAATTATTAGAAGAAATTGTTCCTCCATCAATTATTTCTTTGACTAAGGTCAATGGATTACTTAAGGCATAACAACCTTCTATCTGAGAGGCGCTGTTACCTATCGCCACATTAGTTACATTACCATTAAAACTTAGATTCCATATAAGACATGTCCCGACATCCGCATCATTAAAATCGAACGGTGGGTTACCCGTCAGTATATCTGATATCACACCAGCCGTATCAGTGACTAACCAGATCGTGCTGTCCCCTACAGCATTCATTAGCTGTAAGTCTATAGAGTCCGCTATCCGGTCTCCTACAATAATCGTATCCGCAATAGTGCCATTATCGAATTCTAAAGAGCCCCCATCCACGAATGATCTATTGATAGTAATTCGATTAGATAGTGCAAAGCAGCCTGACAAATCTAAAACGCTTGCATCTGCTTCTAACCCTACTATACCTGGCAAATAAGATATATGATATATAAAACAAGTACCTGCACCTACTCCCTCAAAATCGGCTGGTGCATCATCTGATAATTCTAATATTGCAAAATCAGAGTCTGTTACTATCCACTGACTGTTGGTTCCTATATTGCCAGTGACGCTAAGTCCTAAACTATCCGCCAATCCATCACCAGAGCATATATTATATTCAGTTAGTCCATCGACACCCGTAATTGTACCTTCGCCTACAGAAGATTTTGTAATAGTAATACGATTAGACAAAGAAAAAGATCCAGTCAAATCCTGTATGGTCCTGCCTTCTGTTAATCCTTGCAGTCCAGCCAAATAAGATATATGGTACAAATGGCAAACACCTGGCTCATCTTGTGCGAATGTGAAAATACTATCCATACTTACCGACACGATCGTATCCATATCGTCAGTGAGTACATATCTGAATTCTGATCCTCTATTACCAGCAAGTAACACAGTTATCGTATCAGACTCTTGGTCTCCTAAACAAATAGCTGCTTCTGATTGACCACTGATGGTCGTAATATTTCCTCCATCGATTGTGTTTTTTATAACCTTAACAGAATTAGATAGTGCATAGCAACCAGATAATCGAGAGGCACTATTTCCTATAGCCAAACCATCTATGTTATCATAAGAAAGATGCCACACCAAACAAGAATCCAGATCTATACCCTCAATTGAAAATGGTGGTGCTAATGGCAAATCCAAAATAATCAAATCGTTATCTGTAATAAGCCATGCAGAATTTTGACCAAGGCTACCTGACTGAGATACGAAGATAGAATCTGGCAAAGCGTCACCTGATGTTATAGTAATAACATTGCTACCGTCACTTGCGGCAATAGCTCCTCTTTGCACTCTATTTCGAATGATTGTAATCGCATTAGATATCTCCGTGCAGCCGTCCAGTTGATTGACATTAAGATCAGTTCCTGTAAGTACCGTATCGGTATCAGAGGCTACATTGTATATTAAGCATACACCATCATCGACATCTTCGAAATCAATGACATTACTATCCAATACTTCTAATATATGACCCGTCGAGTCTGTTACTACCAATGTAGAAAAAGGAGCACTTTCGTTATTGACTTCTACAAAGACACTATCTAATAAGCCGTCTCCAGAACATATTTCTAATCTATCTAATCCTGTAGAGGTGATAATATTACCTGCAGCTACCGCTTGTCTAGTGACCCTGACAGGATTGGACAAATCATAGCATCCAGAAAAATCATCTGGTGTATTGCCTACTGCTAATCCCTGAAAGCCATTAAGATAACTAAGGTGCCAAATCAGACAAACGCCCGCAGGCACATCTGAGAAATCAAACTGATTGGAAGAACTCAGGTCAAGAATTTCGCCATCAGGTGTCGTAACCACCCAACTGAAATCATCTCCTTGATTATCTTGTAAGTTAACTTCGAATGGTGATGGATTATCATTGAGACAAAGAGATAATTCGTCACGACCATCTATATCTATGATTCCTCCATTGATCGCATCATTACTTATTTCTACAAAATTGGACAACAAAAAGCATCCTTCCAGATCAGATATATTATCTCCATCATTGATAGCTATCTGTGTAAGCGAGCTCAAAAGATATACACGCACTTCTAGTAAGTTGAATTGCGCCACATCTAATGGTAAAGTACTAGATGTCATAAGTACATTACCCATCGCATCTGTGACTAACCATAAAGGATTATTTGCGACTGGTCCATTGACCTCTGGAGATACCATCATACTTTGCGATCCACATAGGTCTATCTGCACATCACCATCTATACTAATGAGTCCGACTCCTATTATTTCTTTTTCTACTGTAATAGAATTAGATATCTCATAACAACCAGCGACTTCATCTAATGATGATCCTGCTATCAAATTTGATATTCTTCCGTTATGAGTAATGGCGTAGATCAAAAAACGACCTTCTGGAAAGCTCCTGAAATCAAAGTCGGAATCAGAACTGGTCTGAATTATCAAATCATTCTCATCCGTGATAACGTAATCTGTAATCAACCCTTCTTGCCCAGATAAGTCAGCTATAACTCTATTAAAGTTTGGATCATCATTGCATATATATGCCGTATTTCCAGAATCTCTTGTCTCCAACGATCCACCTGCCAATACATCATTACTAACTGATATACCATTAGATAAATCAAAACATCCAGTCAACTGACTCAAATTACCTCCGATCTCCAATCCTTCTAAGGTACTATCAAAAGCGATATGATAAATAGTATATCGTCCATTAGGTGCCCTGCCAAAATCAAACCTATTGGCTCTGGCTATACCTAATATATTTTGGTTTTGATCGACCACTATCCAAGAAAAATCTTCACCATACTGTCCAGTTACTTCAGGAATGATAATCGTAGAAGAGTTATCCGAATGGCATATCTGCGTATTATCATCAGTGCTGATTTGCCCTGCGAATAGTCGATTACAATTTCCCTCTATAATCAGCTCTTCTATATCCCATATAATTCTATTTGCTCCATTACCCACTGGACAGTAAGCAAGGAATTCGAAATTAAAAGTCGTCTCTTGACTTACCGTCAATTCTTGTACTCCATTCAAATCAAACTCTCTGAGAGTCCAAGCACGTGCGGTTTCTATATTATCAATACGATGTATCTCCACACCATCTCTTAATATTCTTATGGCTAACCTAGTCGGGTAGTTATTATCACCTGTCGCACCATGGGTAAAAACAAATTGCTCAGGTGCCTGCTCGTAAAAAGATAACTGATCTATCGACCCTACTCCAAAGGCATTAGGTGTCACTGTTACATTAAATCTTAATGACCTTAGATTACCAGCATCGTAAAAACAATTGGGACTTCCGTCCACGCACATCCCATTCGTATTGTTGATACCTGGCGTGCAAGAATGACCTAGGTCATTGGTTCTATACACATAACCAGGGTCGGCTAAGGTCAACATACTACAATCAGGATAATTACTTTCGATGCCCGTAAATTCAGAATAATCTGTATTCGAACCTCCTATAAAGGAAACGCAATCATCGAAACTTACTCTTATCTGTGGGTTATTTTGATCTAGTACTGCACTCTTAGAGGTAAATGGAATAATTCCTAATATCAATGCAACAACTAACGATCTAATCAAGGTCTTTGGTCTCATAATTTGCTACGTTATATAAGTCAGACTATGTCTCTCATTTTTAAGTTATTAATCACCCCTTTTATATAATGAGAACGCACCAATAAGAGTTATTGCGCTCATTCTATTGTTTTTCAAGGTTATTTAATAATCAACAGTTTCTTAGTCATTTCTTGATCTCCACTTTTGAGCTTGACATAATATATGCCCTGTGGCAAATCATGTACCGCAATTTCCTGTAATGGATCATTGAGGTTGAAAGATTTTCTGATAACTAATTCACCATAACTATTATATAAGTTGATTTCGTTGTTATCATCAGGTGTTTCCATGATTTTAACTTGGACCTCCTCTCTTACTGGATTAGGATAAATCTCAAAGTCCAAACTCTCACCTATCAGAGGTCTATTTATTTCCTGACACTCTAAAGTAACCGAACCTGATACAACGACGAATGGAATCACTTCGCTACTTGTATTGGCGACTTCTATATCCACATTATCATCTATAAACTGTATTACACTCGTGCTATCACAATTGCCTTCTTTTATATCATAGCAGACTGTGAATATGACAGTATTATCGGCCAAGGTAGGTTGTCCCACTTCCCAAGAAAACCTTAATATATCCGCTGCCGCATTAGAATTAAAGCTACTCGAAAATATACCAGCCGTTTGGTTGAGATTAGTCAATGTGTCAAAGCACATAAATGTAGAATCCCACTGCAAGGTGAACTGGACCGATTCTATATCTACAAAATTCTGCACTGTTATATCCGCGCATACTTCCGTGTCCATAGTAATGATCGTTTCTGCTATGAATGTCACATCGTTAGTACTTTCTATAATAGCAATACATCCATCATTAGTACAAAAATCTATCAACTGAGAATCCGCATCTGCAACCTGAATAGGTGTAGTCGGCAGATCTGTTACCATTATTATAGACTTATCACCTAAGTTGCCAATAACATCAAAACAAATTTCAAATATCGCTTCACCATCATTGAGGCTCTGAGGATCAGCACCACCACTAAGATCTGTCCACACGAAACTAGTCTTACCTGCCAAAGTATCTATATTAAAAGAACTGAAAGGATTCATACTAGGTAAGGCATAACCTTGCGTACCCGTGAACATCAATTGATTAGGGTCCCACATAATACCTCCTTGCAATACTGCAACACTATCAAAATTTTCTACCGTAAGAGGTATGCATACATTAGTACCAACAAATACATCTGTATCATTAAAGATGAATGCTAATTCATCGCCAGTACAATTATCGCCAGCCTCTAAGCAGAGATCGCAGGCATCACCACTGTCCACACGATTGACTGTAACAAAATTAGAGGACACATCTATACATCTCCCTGTTATATCCAACTCTACCAGTGTATCTCCTATCTCGTATTCGTCAGCCTGCTCATAGGCCACACCCCATACGCGACATACACCGACTGGAGCATTAGTAAAATCTAAGGTGTCATTATCCGATATTTCTAATATGACATCATTTTCGTCTGTTATAATATAACTGTAGATACTTCCAACACCCGTTGTCGTCATAACCAGATAATCAGTGAATGCATCGCTTACACAAAAGTCAATACTTGTATCTCCATTAGACAAAGTCACTTCTCCTCCATTATTCTGGACTCTTGTAAATGAAGCACCTTCAGAAATATCAAAACAATCACTACTTATAGAATCGATATGCATCCCTTCCATAAGAGATATACTTTCTTCTGAAATCAAGTGCCAGACTATGCACTGGCCTACACCCGCATCCTCTACATTAAAACCGAATGCTGGCGGTAATGCCACTATAAGACTATCAGAATCTGTAACTATTAATTGGCTGACATTTCCAGCTTCACCAGTAATAGTTCCTACCACAAAATCAAGTTCTCCATCACCTACACAAAAACGATCTTGATCCAAACTAATAACTCCTGCCTCCGCAATACATTCTTCTATGCTACAATCTATTTTAGTTACCTCGATAAAATTCTCTGATATATCTACACAATTATTAGGATCAGGCGGAACAGATAATGCGACACCTGCAATTAACTCTATATCATTAAGATAAGCGACACCCCATACGCGACACACCCCAGGTGCTACTTGGCTAAAATCAAAAGCATTGACGCCATTGCCCAGTGCACCGATAATGACATTAGATTCTGATGTGATGACAAATCTATAGTTCTGACCAAAGCCTGTTGTATTAAATCTTAGTAAATCAGATATCGTATCAGAAGTACATACAGTAATGGTATCCAATCCAGAAGGTAAAGCTACACGACCTCCATTATTTCCTATACGTGTAATAATAGCTCCTTGAGAAAGGTCGAAACATTCAAAATCTAAATCTGATATATTAGCCCCTAGTTCTATACTAACGGTATCTCTAGATGCGAAATGCCATACTATACACGTCCCATCACCCGCATCCTCTACATCAAAAGGAAAAGAATCAGGTAAAGCAACTATTATACTATCCGCGTCAGTAACTAATATCTGAGTAAAGTCCCCGTCTGCTCCTAGAATATTACCTTCTACAAGGTCAGATTCGCCATCCCCCACACAATAAAGAACATCCGCCACATTAATTATTCCAGCACTAACCAAGCACTCTTCTCCACAAATAGGCGCATCCTCTGACCTGACTACTTCTATGAAATTATCAGAATAATCAAAACACGCATTTGGTCTTGATATGCCCCTTAGGGTATCGCCTTGGTTAAGTGTAAATAAGCTATTATGAGCAACCCCCCACACCCTGCATATTCCTGAAGGTGCATTATTAAAATTGAAAGTATTATTGGTAGGTCTTTCGAGGATGACATTGCTATCATCTGTTATGATATATTGATAATTAGCTCCCGCTCCCGTTGTATTGAAAGTCAATATATCCGCGATGGTATCACCCACACATATTTCTATTCTTGTCTCTCCATTATCTAAAGCAACCTCTCCACCATTATTACTTACTCTCTCGAAAGCGGCACCCTGAGATAACATAAAGCAGGAATCCTGAATGGTACTAATATGCATATCAGGAGATAATAATATAGGATTATCCGCAACCAGATTCCATAAGATGCATGTGCCTTCTTCTGCACCCTCCAGATCAATAGGCAATGACATCGGGGTCTCTATTATATTGCTGTCTGCATCCGTAATAATAAGTTGCATCCAGTTAGCAGAAGCCCCTGTTATCGTCGCATCTAATAAATCAGCGTTACCATCGCCGACACAGAAAAAAGATTGATTTAGCTCAATAGTCCCAGCGAGAACTTCGCATGGAATTTCGCCACATATAATTCCTTCGTCCGCCCTGATGATCTCTACGAAATTAGAAGAAAGAGAAATACAATCATCCTCTCTCAATTCTGATATCGTGCCCGATCCAGAATAACCATTATCCACATCGAAAGCTAAACCGTAAACTCGGCAAGTTCCAGCTGGTGCATCGTTAAAATTAATGTCTGCGTTTTCTGATATTTCCAAAATCAGCCCTTGATCATCTGTTACGACATAATGGTAATTATTTCCGCTACCTGTCGTAGAAAATGTCAAAACATCCTCCTCATCATCACCGACGCAAACCTCTACTGTAGATAATCCTCTACTTTCTCTGACCTCTCCACCGATGTTATCAGTAATAGAAAATGACTCGGCCTCAGAAATATCAAAGCAATCATGATCTATATCATTAAGATTTGATCCAACGAATAATGCCACATCGTCAAAAGATGAAATGTGGTATAATCTATAATCGCCCGTTGAAAAATTGGTTATATTAAGTGGTAACTGTTGGAAAATGGTAACAATGTTATCTTGCTCATCTGTAATCAAAAATTGATTTACATTACCAGAAGAATTTTCTACTGCTCCTATAAGAATATTAATTTGTCCATCGCCTTGGCAGAATCTATCACTTTCTATTACAAGATCTCCGCCATCCACATTGCAACCGCCAAAACATTCGAATCTCACAAGCCTCTCAACTACCAACTCATTGGAAACATCATAACATCCCTCTAAATCATCGATATTAGAACCAACTTGTAGATTCTCCACAGCACCTTCTGTACTGACATGTCTTATGTAACAAGTCCCTGGACCTGCACCTTCAAAATTGAAAATGTTATCCGTAGATATGGCCATAATCTGACCATTCTCATCCAATATAACCCATTGGCTATCGCCGAAAGAATTACCTAGACTTACCATGACTTGCTCATCTATACCATCATCTACACAAAGTGCAGTCGTTTCCTCGTCGTTAGCAAAAAGTATATCGCCACTATCGGCTATCATAAGTTCTATAGAAACCACATTGGAAAAATCAAAACAACCTTGTATATCAGAAAGGCTGTTTCTTCTCTCTAATCCTTGTACATCATTACCGAAAGCAATTAATCTTAATTCTAAAAACCGCTCTGAATATCGGTTTAAAGAAATAGGAACATTAGATAAGACATCGAGTATCTCACCGTTAAGGTCGGTGACGACCCATCTAAAATTAGAACCGATTATTCCCAATGGTCTCGGCGTAATAGATTGTCCATCTCCCACACAAAAAGATAGATCCGTTTCTCCACCTACGGAGATAGAACCGCCATCTACTAATTCCTTGTCTATTCTAATTTCATTAGACAAAGCAAAGCATCCTCCTAGATTAGATAAAGAAGAACCTAGATCATTATTAGTGAGATCTCCATCATGAGACACAGCAATTATACTATAGCTGCCAGATGGATATGATTCGAAATTGAAATTAGGTCCTTGATTGTTATCTATGATAAGGTTATTACGATCCAGAACAAAGAATTCTGCAAAGTCACCAGAATTAGAAGTCAAGATAACGGCTAATCTATTCGCACTTATATCATCGTTGCATACATTAATAGTTGTCTGACTCGTGGTCGTACGTAAATCGCCACCCCTGAGATTAGTAACCTGTATCCGTATAGGCTCAGACAAGTCGTAACACCCTTGGAGTGTATTTATATTATTCCCAGCGTTAAGACCCATCAGAGTGTCATCATAAGCGATGTGGAAGACTTCGAAAATACCTCTTCTATAATTTTCGAAATCAATTATAGGACTTGTCGAAGTCTCTACTATCAAACCATTGGGCCCTGCCACGATCCAACCCGAAAAAGGCCCAAACTGATTTTGCACATCGAAAGTCTTGGTCCAAGACGCTGCATCTGTATAACAAACCTGCCTATCATCTCTGGTAGAAATAACTCCAGAATACAAGTTATTACACCCTGCGTATATTCTTAGTTCGTCTATATCCCAGATGATATTGGGTGCTCCATTACCTATGGGACAATAAGGCAGTATTTCAAATCTAAATGTGGTCTCTTCTCTAATTTCGAAATCAGCTATACCTCCAAAATGAAAAGATTCCAGACTCCAATCTCTCGAAGTTTCGATATTATCCCGTCTGTATATTTCTTTATCATCTACTACGACTCGCAGGCCGTACCGTGTCGGATAATTATTGACTCCAGTCTCACCCAAGAATAATTCATAAAGCTCTGGTGCTTTACCGAAAAACGAAATACTATCTAACGTACCAATCCCTGAAGGACCAGGCGTCACAAGAACATTAAATCTAAGGGACTTATTATCCCCAGCCTGATAAGTACATCCTGCATGAGCATCTATGCACATACCTACCCGTCCATATACACCTGGCGTACAGGAGTGTGGATTGAGCGTATTTCTGACTCTGTAGACGTGACCAGGGTGGGCAAGCTGTACCTGACCACATTGCTCAAAATTGCTTTCGATTCCCGTAAATTCCTGATAACTAAAGTTGCCCCCATCATTGAATGCAGAACAAGAATTAAAATCGACCAGTATATTAGGTCTGAGAGAATTATCTATTGGCGTTTCGCTCTGTATGGTAGAATGGATTAATAGCGAGAATAACAGCAATATCTGCTTCGGCAGGGCAAAGGTTTTTGGTCTCATGTATACGTATCTAACTTCCTTCTTAAAATCGGTTCTACTAAGTTATAGATGTCTATACATTCTTATGCCTTTATTACAAAAAATGACAAGCCCAAGACATCTTCTATCCCGTATAAGTGTCTGATAATCACGAAGTTCGATCTCTTACATATACCTCATATAGTATATAAAATACATCTGCAAATTTTAATATATCGACCACCATCGCTAGACTCCACTCTTTTCATTCGCATATATCACAGAATTACTTAGTGCACAAAGTCATTTACCATCAATGTTTTCAATGACCAAGACAAACTTTCACACTAATTGTGATCTTTTTTTCTGAAATAATATTGTGAATTCTAATTAGAGTACCTATTTTTGTCCGCGCCTCAAAGGTGAAAACATAATGTTGTTTAAATCAATGAGGATCATTAAAAGTTAAAATACGGTCTGGTAGTTCAGTTGGTTAGAATACCTGCCTGTCACGCAGGGGGTCGCGG
>JAHDFP010000010.1 GCA_020628095.1 Saprospiraceae bacterium | reverse complement strand
CTTGGACCCTCTGATTAACAGTCAGATGCTCTAACCAGCTGAGCTAAGGAAGCTAATTAAGCGAGCGCAAATTTATATGTATTGCTGTAATTGTGCAATTTTTCTATCACATAATTTATACCCCTACAATACTTTGTTTTTTCCGTGATTCTGTCTTCTGAGGACTGATGGTACTCTATTTACTGTTATAAATCTCAGAAATCATTAATTTGCTACTATATCTGATAACATGCATCACATCATAATTCCTATACTACTTTTATTCTATTACAGCGGATTTTCGCAATTAGACCTTAATCAAGAGGTCTCTCCCCTATCTTCCGTAGATCTCTTAGAGTTACCGAGGCTCGATAATGTCTATCTGAAATCATTACATCCCTTCCAAAAAGGCCAGGCGCTTCGCTTTGCCGAAGGCAGAGAAGTCCATGTGGGTCCCGCGCATACAGGCAACTGGGAGTACACCATGAGTGACAAAGCCGTCTGGAGACAAAGAATCAAATCACCAGATGCCCATACCCTCAATGTCGGATTTACTAAGTTTCATCTACCAGAATCCGGTGTACTATTTATATATAATCCCAAAAGAACATCCGTTATAGGTCCACTCACCAAAGCAGATAATGATGACCATAACCAGTACTGGACTCCGATGGTAGATGGTGACGAAATTGTCATAGAACTACAGGTCGATATAGAAAGAAGAGATAAGGTCCAGTTATTATTATCTAAGGTCAACCATGATTTCTTAGATATCAAAAAATCACTTTCGGGAAGTTGCAACCTAGACGTTACCTGCGGTGATGACGATGGATGGGGCATCGTAGACAACTATCGTGATATTATTTCCTCGGTGGGGGCATATACGATAGATGGCATAGACGCCTGCTCAGGGGCATTGATTAACAATACACGGAGAGATTGCACACCTTACTTCTTGACAGCAGATCACTGTGGTATAAGTAACTCTAACAGTGCGAGTGTCGTCGTCTACTGGAACTATCAGAACTCCACCTGTAGACAACCGGACTCGCCAGAATCAGGCGGGTTAGGCGATGGACTGAGAGACCAGTTTAACTCAGGTAGCCGTCTCAGGGCCTCGCTCAATAGTCGTATCGGTTCTGATTTTACCCTCTTGGAGCTGGATGATGAGATTAATCCAGAGTATGACTTATTTTTTGCAGGATGGGATAGGACAGGAATCTATCAAGATACCTCTATCTGTGTGCACCACCCTAATGTGGAAGAAAAAAGAATCAGCTTTGATTATGGTGCACCATCTGTCCAGATGAGAGGAAGTGACTCCATATATCTACGTGTAGAAAACTGGGAAATCGGAACCACCGAAGGCGGCTCCTCTGGCTCCCCTTTATTTAATACCAAAAAACAAATAATAGGTCAGTTGTTCGGCGGATTTGCGGCTTGTGGCAATAGCTCTTATGATGACTACGGCGCACTAATATACTCCTGGGATAATACGACAGACCCTTCTCGCAGCCTGAGCAGTTGGCTAGACCCAGATAATACAGGTGACTTGGCCATTACTGGAATGAGTTGTTCTTATTCGCTAGAGGTAAGTACGCAGTATATAGAACTATGCACTCAGAGTCAAGATGATCTGGTAATAGATCTGACACCAAGCGAAAACTATAATAGTCTACTTAGCTACAGCATAGAAAATGTACCGAATGGCATGGATGCAGAACTGGGATTCTCCTCAGGAGACCCTGACGAATTAAATACCTTGAGACTTTCTAATTATGAAAGTCTAACGGATTCCACATATATACTCAATGTTACTGTCACCGATGGTACTAATGAGGTAAGCCGGGAGCTAAGAATCAATATCTATCAGGATGTTCCAGATACTCCAGTCCCTATGTTTCCTGCTAATGGAGAAAGAGAGGTCGCTATCAATCTAACACTCATCACAGAAAACCAAAGTTCTGCTCAGGAGTTTACCTTCCAACTTTCTACACTGCCTAATTTCTCTGATGTCACAACAGAATCCGTCAATGGTACGGAATGGAGTGTTAATGATTTGACTGCCAGAGCGGAATACTTCTGGCGCGTAAAAGCCATCAATCCTTGCGGGGAATCAGATTGGTCTCAGACCTATACATTTTTTACATCAGAAGTATATTGTACTAGAGCTTCTGGCAAAGACCTTCCCCTGACCATATCCTTAAACCCAGAAACAGTTACATCTACCATAGACCTACCTTATCCAGTCAAAGTCGCTGATGTCAATGTCACTAAGGTACAGGGTTTACACGAGTTTATAGAAGACTTAGATTGCCGATTGGTGTTTTCTGGTGAGAAGGCGACGCTGTTCAGCAATATTTGTTTTGACAATGACAATTTTGATGTAGGCTTTGATGACGAATCATCGACAACCGTACCTTGTCCACCTGTCGATGGCATGATGCATCAGCCGGTCAGTCCATTGAGTGTGTTTAACGGTATGACACTGGGCGGCGCATGGAACATGGAAGTGGAAGACACACAATTCATAGATGGTGGTGAGTTTCAGTCATGGTCTATGGAGGTATGTTATAGCGGAGCAAAAGCACCTATTATCATACCAAGTGACCACGATGCTATCATTTGTAATTCTGGTACCAGCATCTATTCTCATTATCTACCAGGAGATAATAACAGCCTGAGAGTAACAGACTCCAGAGGTAATGACTTAGATTTCTCCTTAGAAACAGATAGTGCCAGACCAGATTTTGCCAATGTCATAATTGAAGAAGAACTCGATAGACGCGATGGTCCATTAACCCTTAGTCTGATTGATGATGATAACGATATACAATTTTTGACACAGGTGTATCTCATACTTTCTGATCTGCCAGCACTTATGTCACCGATCATCACTGAGCCAAGTGATGATACGGTTATCAAAGATGATTCGTTTCAGGTCTCATGGACACAAGCAGAAAACATAGGCAATAACCAGATACAATTAATCCAAGGTGGCAATGTCGCTTATGAATACGATATTACAGGTCAGGAATCCACAAGCCTAGATACGGAAGGAATAGAAGATGGTGATTACAGACTGAGAGTCGGTGTATACGATGGATGCAACTATTATTACTCTGACGAAATCGACATCACCATAGACCTCATATCATCAAGCACTGAGCTACAAGAAATAGAGAACATAACAATCAGACCTAATCCTAATAATGGTACTTTCCATATAGATAATCTATCGTCTGATTATCATAATGCAAGATTACATGTCTATAATATGAAAGGAGAACTAGTCCATCAGGAAATCCTAGATGGTACATCAGTCTCTAGAGAATTAGATATTACTCATCTTGATAGCGGTGTATATTATCTCAACATAACGTCCGAGACATATAATGCCAAAGCGAAAGTCGTCAAGATAGATTAAGCTCCGCCTGATATTGAGTCTATATAAGATTTAGCGGTGATGAAGATCATCTCTGAGCCGATTTCGGTCAGTTTAGCATCTTCGTTATCGGATAGGTAATCCTCTACGAATGCCAGCAGGTCTTCCTCTTTGTAATTATCAAAGAAGAGGTCTTTGGTGGTATCCCAGTTTTTATTAGACTCTCTTATTTGCCAGTTTTTTTCTTCCGCCAGAGTCATCTGATCCATGTCATAATGTGGCTCCTGATGATAGCTTAGTATGTGAGCATTATAGATGACATCACAGACAAAGACCAAAGATTTTTGCTCTACCTGCGATAGTACATCGAAGGCTTCTGACATCAAATAGGGCGCAACACCTGAGTTATCATAGAAGGTACTATTCTCCATGATATGGTCATCTTCCAGGACCTGATCTATTATCTTTTCTGGTATCAATATTCTATTTCTTTGACTATAAAATAACCATCTTCTCCTTTTTCCTGATACAACGGCATTAGGATTAATCCATCCGCTTTGGTGTATAGCGGGCCTTGCTCGTTAGATGCAATTTTTTGATTGGCCTCTATTTTCTGAAAGTTCTTGTACCCAGAATCCATGACAAACTTTTCTCCATCTTCTATCGGGTAATGCTCTACTAGTGTTGTTAGCTTGGGTAGATTTTTAGAGTAATTAATTAGTATTTCTTCGTGATAGTTTTCTACGTCTTCTGGATTAACACTTTTGATTTCGCGCATGGCGCATATTATCGCGGCGATAGCCCGATTGATAGCCAGAGACTCCTGATGTTGTCCCGACTCAAAAGTCAAAGACATGGTGTCAATACCAAAATTATCCGTAGTAAAATAATGTAGTGTCGTCCCTACAAGCCCCTCTATGATACCTAATACAATCGGCGCGTGTAATCCCATCGCCACATCTATTGTTCTCTTATCCTTTTGGCATATCGTGAATATCCCACCATCAGATGAGGTCGTATGCAGATCAAGAAAAATAATTTGCTCTGGTTTGTAGGCTTGGATTTCTTGGTTTATAATATCCAAAATATCAAGTAACTCGGCATCTTCTGGATCAAGGTCTATTGGTTCTACCGTTTTTATTTTTTCGATATGTTCCTTAATAAATTGTCGATTGAGGTCTTTATTGAGGAATCGCTGCCCTTGCTGATACGCCTTAAGATTACCTATCAGACCGACGAATTTTCCTCGATACCGAAAGTTGGGGTTTTTGATATGCTCCACTTCGAGCATCTTCAGGACCAACTCTACGGCCCTGACTCCCGCCGGCTCATTGCCATGCATCGCACCAAAACAAAAAAATAATGGTCCTCTTACACCATCGTCATAATCACCTATAAGTCTGTCTGTAACTCTATCCATTGACTCTATACCAAGACCATAAATATAAAGAAGCTAATGATCTATATGGTTTCCATTTTTCGGCAATCTTATATATCTCGTCTATGAGTGCTTTTTTCTCCTTTTTGATCTTATATAGAGATTTGATGGCTTCTCGGATCGCCAGATCTTTAACTGGTAATATATCCGGTCTCCCCAGCTCGAATATTAATATCATATCCGCCGTCCATTGCCCGACACCTTTGATCTCCGTGAGCAGCTTTGATATTTCCTCATCGGTATAATTATCCCAGTTGGCCTCCACAAGATTTCTTTCTGCAAAAAAGTTGCTGATATTAATTATGTACTGGGTCTTTTGCTTAGATAGTCCAGCACTTTTCAGCTCATCAAATGAGACAGTTGTGATGTCAGCAGGTCTATAATCCTTGGCTCCTATGACACCCACTAGCCTCTCATATATTTTGTCTGCTGCCTTATAAGATATTTGCTGGTATACGATGCTTCGGACGAGTTCTCTGTAGACATTACCCGTTTTGGATAAAGAAAGAGGCTCATAATTGTCCACAATGTGGCTAAAAACTGGATCTTTTGACAATTGTTGCTTCGCTATAGAATTGGATTTGGGCAATTCTTATTAAATTTAGATACCATGAAATTAAAATTACAAGGTAAAATAATTGCTGCATTGATTCTATTATTCCAGACGAGCATGATTTGTCAGGATTCGCTTAATATGACCAGACTAGGTCAATGGAATCCGCCAGGTATGCCCTCTAATGGTAGCGTCACATACAATGATATTTGGGGATATACAGCGGCTGATGGCAGTGAGTTTGCCATATTGGGTAATGTGGATTCTATTATCATCTTAGACGTCTCTACTTGCTCTGATCCCGTAAGGATTTTTGGATATGATGGTGGTGACAGGACGACCTGGAGAGATTTTAAGACTTATGGTGATTATGTGTACGGAGTGTGTGACAATTGCACGGAGGGTCTTCACATCTTCGATATGTCCCAAGCTCATAATGGGACAGTTACCCATGATACGACGATTACATCTTTTTTTGGAAGAGCTCATAATATATACGTCGATACGGCTACTCATAAGCTCTATGCCGCTGGTGGCGATGGTGCATCCGAGGGACTGACCGTGTTAGACCTTACGACGCCTGATGATCCTGTATTGCTAGCTCAGATTGAGTTTGATGACGAAATAGGTATGCCTTCGGAGAATTTTTATGTGCATGATGTATTCGTACAAAACGATACAGCCTATTGCTCTCATGGATATACGGGATTCTATGTCTGGGACCTAGGTGATCTTAATAACATAACACTATTAGGTAGTTATGACTCTCCGGCTTATAATCATAGTAGCTGGATAGATAGAACGGGCACTTATTCCTACTATGCGGAAGAAGTACCGAGAGGGGAAGAAATGGCCGTGGTCGATCTCACTAATCTTGGTCACCCCATACTGGATATACAGGTAGTACATACTTTTAAAGATCCACTATCCTCGACTCAGACTGATGTTACACCGCATAACCCGTTTGTACATCAGGACACGCTATATATATCTTATTATGAAGATGGGATAAAAGTCTATGATCTTATTAATCCTGAGATACCCACACTGGTAGGTTATTATGACACTTATCCAGATAACGGTAATAATTATACGGGATATAAGGGTAACTGGGGCACCTATCCATTCATGGCATCTGGCTGTATTCTCGCTTCTGATATCAAATATGGACTCAACACACTAAAAATGGAACTTTGCTCTAATCCCGTCAACTATTATCAGGATGAGGACGGTGACGGATTCGGTAATAATAATGTCTCCATAGCGGGGTGTGCTCAACCCGTAGGTTGGGTGACAGACAACACTGATTGTAACGACTCCGATCCCACAATCAATCCTAATGCTATAGAAATCTGCGATAATATAGACAATGACTGCGATGGTGTCATAGATGAAGGTTGTTCGCTTCCTCCTTGCGATGGGGCTAATCTTGTCATAAGTCAGATTACCCAACCAACCTATTATGCAGAACAGACTATAGATTCTGATGCGACTATAACTAGTCTACAAGATGTTATCTATAATGCGGGTACGGATATAGACCTTACGTCTAATTTTGAAGTTAATCCTGGTGGGGTCTTCTTAGCTCAGATACTGCCTTGTGACGAAGGGACTAATATCAAGGAAAACACAGGAGAAGATTCCTCCAAGAGGTAATCTCTCTATAGCTCGGAAAACATATTATAAATTATTGGCATAAGTTTTGAACTTTCAGGGGAAACAACCTGAGCATTGAGCAACATGATAATTTACCTTCTGTTTGCTTTTATGGCTGTAGATAATTCGGCAGATATAGAAGCGCACGACTACATAGAAAAGTATAAAGATTTTGCAGTTATAGAGATGTATCGTACGGGAATTCCAGCCAGCATTACTATGGCACAGGCACTACACGAATCCAATAAAGGAAAGAGTGACTTAGCCACCAAAGCCAATAATCACTTTGGTATAAAGTGTAAAAAATACTGGAGTGGTCCGACTTATTTTCATAAAGATGACGATCTGGATGACGCTGGAGTCCTTATAGAATCATGCTTCCGAGCTTATGATACCGTACATGACTCCTATATAGATCATTCTAATTTTCTGAAATTCACATTTAATTATCAGAATTTATTCGAAATAGATAAAAGAGATTATAAGTCATGGGCGCACGGTCTTAAACGGTCAGGATATGCAACCGACCCTCGATATGCAGAAAAATTGATCTCTTTTATAGAAAGATACAACCTTAACGAATTAGATTATATTGAAAATCCTTTCAATCAACTCAAGAAATTAAAGACGATTTCAACGAAAGGATAAATAATATATATATTTGGGCTGCCAGAGCATTAGGAGTAATGAAAAGCAATAAACCAATCTGGGGAAAGATTTTTTTAGAACCTAAATCTCAACCTATTCTTGGATTTCCTCTTTTTGCTTTGGCGCTTTTTTCATAGGATCTCTGCTACTCTCCAGAAACGCCTTCCTATTTTTAAACAAATCTTTAGCTAAATAAATGGCTTGCCTCATAGATGACGGATTAGCCATGTTTTCTCCAGCAATATTATAAGCCGTCCCGTGGTCAGGAGATGTCCTTATGATAGGCAGTCCCGCCGTAAAGTTTACCCCATTACCAAAGGACATTAACTTAAATGGTATTAATCCTTGATCGTGATACATGGCTAATATGGCCTTGATTTTCCTGAAATCTCCAGATCCAAAAAATCCATCTGCCGCCAAAGGACCGATAGCCATTACACCATTGTTCTTGGCCTCTATAATTGCTGGCTTGATATACTCTTTTTCTTCCTGACCTATGACGCCATTATCACCAGCATGAGGATTAAGCCCTAATACCGCGATAGTCGGTTTTTCGTATCCAAAGTCTTGCTTTAGTGATTTGGTCAAGACTTTGAGTTTGCGTATAACCTTATTTTTATTGAGTACCGTATGTATATCCTTGACAGGGACATGATTAGTGGCAAGACCAACGACCACGTTATCAGAGACCATCGTCATCACGGTTTCTGGTGCATCAAAGGCTTCCGTCAGATATTCTGTATGTCCAGGATATTTGAAGTCGCTCATCTGCATACCCTCCTTATTGATCGGTGCGGTCACGAGGGCGTCTATACGTCCTGCCTTACAATCTTCCACCGCTTTCTGTAGGGAAAGATGAGCTAATTTGCCCGCCTCTGCGGATGGCTTTCCTAGTGTAATATTGACTGGATCATCGGAGACATTATAGACATTGATCTTATTATATGCCGCATTATCCGCATGACGGATAGAGACAAACTGAAAACTGGTGTCTTTGACTATGTTCTTATGGTAAGCAATGGCTTTAGAAGAACCATATATAATCGGCGTTATGTGTTCTATCGTCTTAGGATGCGCTAGTGATTTGATAATTACCTCAGGACCGATCCCATTTATATCGCCGATTGTTATACCTATCTTTATCTTCTTAGCCATATATACTGTATATATTGAGCACGAAGATAAACTAATTTCAACACGAATTTTTGAAAGCAAAGAAACATCTCGGTCAGCATTTCCTTAGAGATCAGGCGGTTATTGCAAAGATTTTGGACGAAATATATAGTCACTGTAATGATCAAACCCCTCTCCTAGAAATAGGACCGGGACAAGGTATTTTGACTCTCGATCTTGATAAAAAATATGCTGATTTCAGGGCCATCGAGTTCGATGTAGATATGGTTAATATTTTGAAAGAATCTATATCTGATGACAGACTTATTCATAACGATTTTCTTAAGTATGATATCAAGCGTTTGTATCCAGATAGACAACTTAATATCGTCGGTAATTTCCCTTATAACATTTCTTCTCAGATAGTCTTTAAGATATTAGATTATGTAGACCGCATTCCTGTCGTTGTCGGGATGTTCCAGAAAGAAGTGGCACAAAGAATCTGCGCCTCACCTGGCGGTAAGGTGAACGGAATATTAAGTATTCTGACACAGGCGCATTACCAAGCGGAGATACTACTAGAAATTGGTCCTGAAGCCTTTGATCCACCTCCTAAAGTAGACTCTGCGGTGATTCTTTTAAAGAGAAAAAAAGAATATACGCTGGAATGCGATACTAAACTATTGCGCCGTATAGTCAAAACAGCTTATGGGCAACGAAGAAAAAAAATGAGAAACACACTAAAGTCTATGACTAATGATCTCTCGGATCCCCTTTATCAGAAAAGACCAGAAGAACTAAGCGTAGAAGAATTCGTTATTATTGCAAAAAATATTCAAAAGGAGAAAAAATGAGTTTAGAATCAAGAATAATGACCGACCTAAAAGAGGCCATGAAAGCCAAGGATCAAGCTGCTCTCAGATCTATACGTGCGATAAAGGCTGCTATATTGCTTACTAAGACGGACGGATCAGGCAAAGAACTAGACGAGGCTGGCGAAATCAAACTCGTACAAAAACTTGTCAAACAAAGGCAAGACTCCCTTGACATATTCGAAAAACAAGGACGCGAAGACCTAGCGACTAAGGAAAGAGAAGAAATCGAAGTACTACAACGTTACCTTCCTAAGCAACTATCTGTAGAAGAACTTAAGCCAATAATCCAGGATATTATCTCTAAGACTGGTGCGGCTGGCATGAAAGATATGGGTAAAGTCATGGGAATGGCCTCCTCTCAGTTAGCAGGTCAAGCTGATGGCAAAACCATCAGTGGCATTGTCAAGGAGCTATTAAGTTAGATACTATCCACAAACATACCTCTATTAGGCCTTGGGCTTAAAGAGTTCTTATACCGTACTGGACAATAGATTTATTATCTGGGTAATTGTCACATATATTATGTAACTAGCATAATAGAGGCAAGAACATGTTTTTTACAGATATTATATAAATGATCAAATGAGTCGTTTTCTCTATTGTTTTTGGGCTATATGCCTAGTTTCTTGTGGGCCAGAATTTGACGAATTAAGTACTACCGAAGTCATCGGAGAGCCAGAAATTATAGATGCCAATCTCATATCCTCCACTCTGAGAGATAATAACGATAATCCTATTGCTGAGGCCGTCGTTATTTTCACTTCTCAATCAGAAGAAATAAGGACTAAGAGTGATCTCAATGGTGATTTTGATTTCGTTTTGCCTGAGTCTATAGATCATGGATATATAACTGTTGCCAAGGAATATTATGATCGACAAATCATTAAATACGATAGAGACAACATCATTATATCTCAAAAACTTGTCTTAGTAGACAATCCAGATCTAGACTTTATATACACGGATTTTAATATTGCAGACCTATACGAAGTATCTGGCCAAATTATTAATCCTGATATGACACCGATTACTGGGATAGAATATCAGCTTATAGATAAGAAAACTGGTCAATTGGAGACGCCAGCGTCAGCGAGGTTTTATACCAATGCAGACGGACAATTTTCTATCATGGGTGTGATGGACCAGAATCAAGAATCTCTGGTACTAAGATATTCTCTACCGACCGATAAATGTCAGACTACTATCGAAGAATCCATTATGGGACAACTTCCTTCTGCTTCACTCGGTAGTCTGACATTCCAAAAAATTCCAGAGGAACAACTCAGTATATATCCTAAAGTCAATAATGACTGTAACCCTAACGTATTATCTAAAATTTATTTTCCAGCTCAGCAGTCTCTGGCCATTGTAGGCGACCCTATAAGGAACTTTAGCCTTGACTATTGTACGGATAAGAGTAACGCGTTACTGTTTATAGGTGTAGAAGAAAGATCAGGACAACACTTTGATGGAGAATTTCATGAATCATCAAATCACTCATCAGACTATAGCTTATATCCCTGTACACCCAGTAGTTGGTTTTTAGAGCTTGACTATAGGGGTATAATAGATACGCTTTATGATGTGGTATATAATGTTACTGAGGCAAGATTCGAAAGCCAAAACTCAAGTAGCCCTTTGAGTTTTGTAATGGAAGTAGATGATGTACTTACAGAATCGTTCAACAATTCTAATAGTGGTAAAGACATAAATTTTAGAGCCTTCAAAAAATTCAAATATCAGCACGACATTAATACAGATCAAAATTTTGATTTCGATGAAAAGGTCTATATGAATATTACTAAGGAAGATAATGATATGATCTCTGGCGTTATTATGCGTGTGGATCAGTCTACTGGATTTATGAAGATTAGATTTAGAGTCGAAAAAGTATAGATTGGACAAGCAACAACTCACTAAATTATATAAAGGCCATGCTACGGCTCAGAAAGAGTTGTACTATGCGCACTGCGATCGGCTGATGTCCGTCATATATCGTTATGTCAAAAATGTAGATGATGCCGAAGAAGTATTGCAGGACACATTCTGTAATATCTTCCGTAAGATAAAACAGTTCAACTACGAATTAGGAACGTTCGAGTCTTGGTCATATAAGATTGCGATCAATCAATCTCTGATGTGCCTGAGAAAAAAGAAAAAGCTGAATGTCGTAGATTATGATTTCTCCAGAGTGGATACGCATATACAAAACGAAGGATTAGAAAACCTACACTTCGAAGAGTTACTGAAAAAAATAGATCTGCTCGACGAAAAATACAAGACGATCATTCTGCTGAGATTAATAGAGGGCTATGAGTACAAAGAAATCTCAGAAAAGTTAAACATCAAAGAGGTCACCATCAGAAAGATGTTTTCTAGAGCGCGCAGACGACTTATGGTTGTCGTACGGGATAATGACCATTATCATCTTAACCCCATTTCCGAAAAAGTAAACTAACACCCTATGGCTACCAATATCAAATACGATAAAGATAAAGTCTGGCAAAATATCGTCAAGAAACAGAAAAAGGAAAAGAGAAGAAGATTCCTTATTTGGTTCTTCGTGTTTGCTGGTATAGGACTAGGTGGTATGTTCTTAGCCATAGACAAAAATCAAGATGATTACCTATCTACCGACTTAGCTGTTACTGAGACCCCTATTGCAGAAACCGAAAAGCCAGTCACTGACTCTCCAACTCCTGAGACTACTATACGATCAAAAAACAACTTAGAAATAGACCCTGCTCAAATAATCACAAATAATAGTACAGAAGAAAACAAAGCGCAAAAAGAAAACACAAGATTAAATACCGAATTAAAGAACAAAGAAAAAACAGCAAGTCAACATGCTGAAAATCAAACAACCCCGACTATAGAAAAAGAAAAAATTAGAAATCAAGAAATCGTAGCAAAGAATCAGATTGCACCCGAAAAAATAATGGCCTCATCAAGTAAGGATGATAAATTGACTAAAACAAGTGCTAGTCTACAAAACTCTGATAACGTCACCGCTGCTCAAAAATCTTCTAATAAGTATGCTGACATCATAGATGAATTAAAAGCAATAGAAGTCATCCAAAGTGAGTTAATCCACATTGACAATTATGATTTTTCTCAGCACAACATACCATCACTTGATGCCACTGTATCGCTCGATGAAGGCAAAGATCCAATTTCCCTTTTTGTCATGAACACAATATCTATGGGAAGCTCCACTTATGATGGTCCTGCATCTTATATGGAGCAGAGAAATGATAAGGAGAGATTAAATTTTGTTAACAGAACTACTATAGGCGTCGAATTGCCTATCAATGATCACTTTCTATTACAGAGTGGCTTGCAGCTTGACATCATAAGCACCACTTATGACTATGAGCAGGATAATATCGAAACTATCGAAACAAGCATAGAACATGACACAGCGATTATCTATAACAATAGTATCGTGGCTGGAAGAAGACCGTATACAGAAGTTGTTTCACGTCATATAAGAAACCATAACGAAACCATCAAAATCGGTATTCCTATCATGTTGGGTTATAAGAAAAAACTAGGAAGTTGGGATATAAGAGCGATGGTCGGAACAAGGGTTAATTTCGCACAATCCTTCCGAGGAATTATAAGCAACGACAATGGAGAACACTTGTTAGATAATCAGCTGATCAATGCGACCTATTATAAAAATGATATTGGTCTCAAACTAGCCTCACAATTATTATTGACCAAATCATTATCTGATAAGTCACGATTGTTATTAGGGTGTCAATACAGTGCTGCAGAATTTAGTATCGCTAACAAAAATCCTTATCGCCAGGATTATAAAGGTTTTGGACTAAGTTTGGGTTATAGTGTGAGTTTTTGATTTTAGAGGTTATTTGTCTAGCCATACTTTGAACTCGCCTACTTTCTCACGGCTCACAATAATGTCCTCTGTCGCAATATTAAGGTGAATTTTTAATCGACTGTTAGAGTGCACGGCTATATTCTTGATAGCCGTAAAGTTGATTATGTAGGATCGATTCGCTCTAAAAAACTCATCTGGATCTAATACCTCGTCTAAGGCCTGTAACTTATAATCTATGATAGACTTTTTTTGATCTTGCGTCACGAGATATACGGTCCTTCCCTCTGCAAAAAAGTAGGCCACTTCATTGGTGCTTATTGATTGTATATTGTTTCCGCGTTTGACTAAGAATCTATCCTTATATTTCTTTTCGGATATATTTTTGATGGCGTGGGTTCTGTGCTCTACTTCGCTGAGGCTGAGTTTGAGCGTACTTAGTTTTTTCATAGCCTGAGACAGACCCATAAAAGTCAACGGCTTAAGCAAATAATCTATACTGTTCAATCTAAATGCATCTATAGCATACTCATCATAAGCCGTCGTAAATATAATCGGCCTACTAACCTGTATCTGCGAGAATATCTCAAAACTAAGACCATCTCGTAATTGAATATCCATGAATATCAAAGACACTTTTTCTTGGTTATTCGCAAGCCATTTCACAGTATCTTCTATAGATTCTGTGATAGTCAACACTTCTATATTAGGATCGTATTTATTGAGATACTTCTCGAGTTTTTTTGCCGCTGGGTATTCATCCTCTACAATAAGTACTTTCATATTTGCTTAGTTAGTTGGTTTTTAACTCTGGAAGTGTAATAACGGTATAAGGTGTACGCCTATCTAATTTTATAGGCGTGTCAGTATAGAACTGATAACTCTTCTTGATATCATTAAAATCATCTATAGTTATTTGACTATTCAGTTTTTCCATCGTCTTAAACTCTACTACTATCAAAGTATCTTTCATACTCAGATTGATGAAAGCATTACTACTTTTAGACGTAATACTTTTTCGGGTAATGGTCTCTGCGACCTTGAGCAGCGTACCTGGAATGATCAAAGAATCAATCTTACCCTTCACATCAAGCCTGATTTTTGCGGATGGCAAATAGTCGAATATATTTATCAATGACTTAGTTACTTCTATTTCACTATTTATATCGATAAGCTCTACTGACCGACGGGCAAGTATATATCTATACACTTGGGCCATATTATCTAAAAGATCCTCAGATTGCGGATTATTATTTTCTATAAGCACTAATAGGGCCTCAAGGCTTTCGAAAAGCAAATTCGGATTGATCCCATCTCTGAACTGATGAAAGTCCTGAGTGATTTCTTGTCGTATCTCTTTTTGCTTATTTATTGCTGTTTTGTTCTGCTGATTTAGATAGTTGTAACTAAATAGCAACGAAGAAATAAAAAGGGACATCACTCCATACAAGCTGATAAATAAAATCAAATCCTCGAAAGAAGGTGAGAATCCAACTATCTTCCTATAAAACAGATTAACTAACAAAACAATAACGCCTAATGATATAGTAAGACTGACAACGAGATAAAAAACCATATCTTGATTATGAGCTCGCGCAGCATTATCTCTATAGAAAAACAAAAATGTTCTTCTAGTGGTCTCTTGGACTAAGAAGGCGATGACAATACATAGTTGTAATTCTGAGTCTGCGTACAGCTCTATAACATTCCTTACCTCGTTATGATAAAGAAGTATCAATAAGTAAATAATCACTCCACTTACCAGTGGTCCTAAAAAAATAAATAACGGCCGATTGATGAAAAACCTTTTCAATAGATCTTAGGTAATTTAACTACAAAAGTATCTCCATCCTGTACTTCGACATTCCGATTAGAAATCAGAGCGTATCTACCTATTATATTTTTTAATCCTATGCCCGTTGATTTCTTAGCAGACCTTTTTTCTGTCTTTGGGTTACTGACGATAATATGGTTGTTGTCAGAATGTATTTTTATAACTAACGGATTCTCGGCCGTCGCCATGTTATGCTTGACTGCATTTTCTAATAATAATTGTACACTCAGGGCTGGAACTTTCACCGAAAGGTCTTTTTCTGACAACTCCTTCTTTATACTTACCGCATCATTATGTCTTGTACGTATTAAAAACTGATAGGCCTTGACGAATGACAATTCTTCACTCAATCTGACTAGTACCTTATTATAACTATCTAATACATACTTATAACAATGCGCCATCTGCCTTATATACGTTTTGGCCTTAATTGCATCTTCTGTTATCAGAAAGGAAATTGTATTAAGGTTATTAAATAAAAAATGGGGGCTTATCTGAGACTTAAGCACATCTAGTTGAAGATTGATTTGTTTACTCTCCAGTTGTATAGATTGTAACTGTTGTTCTGCATAATGATTATAACTGAAGAAAACTAAATAAACGGCATTACCAGTAATACTCAGCAAAAACAATAATATGGAAAACTTATAAACGACTTCTTTATTTTCCAAATCCGCAATTATGGAATATACCTGAACTAATACTGTGTAACTGAAAAGGAAAATAAGATACCCTACAAGAATACCAGACAGCAACCTCAGGCCAAGGTTATCTATCCACGATATTCTTTGATCTAAATACAGGGATATGCGACTCACCATATAAAATGTAAGGACCGATATTATCCCAGCTACAACATAATACAACTGGCGAAAACTAATCTTTTCCTCATAGTTGTAGACAAAGGAAAACAGACTATATCCAAGTACAAAGATGATTGTGCTGATAAAGAGTTTAGACTTAATGATTCGCATGTCCTTGGTGTCTAAGCTAGACTCATTCATCCAGTCAAGTTAGTTAACTATGACTGGACGAACAAGTACTTGAATTAAAAGTCTAAAGCCTTTATGGTTCTGCCATAGTAGACATCGGATTCGATGTTCTTGCTTGCTTTGAGGTATGCTTTTTTGACCTTATCGCCCTGGTCATTGACTTGATCGGCGATACTCTGAAGGACTTCTGATAAGTAATGGTCACTTTCTATCACATCCAGACTCTCTATCAGACTTATCATCTGTGACTCATTGAGATCATTTTCTGATACAAAATCATCTATTACCTCAGTGAGATAATGATCTGATTCTATATCCTCTATAGAACTAATAAATTGATCTACGTCTAACTCTTCCATGTCCATATCATCCAATACAGTCGTGAGCGCTTCGGACTTGTAGTGATCAGATTCTATATTCTCATTGATAGCCTTTATCATCAGATTACTGAGCTTCGGATCATCCACTTCACTTTGTATCTCGCGGATCATCTCTACATAGTAATGATCTGATTCTATGTCATTTATACTAGAAAGAACACTTTGTAGTAACTCATCATTCATCTCTACCTCATTGATGACTTCTATTAGTGCTTCGGACTTATAGTGATCCGATCCTATATCTTTTATAGATCTTATCAACATCATGTATGTGTCATGATCTAATTGACTTTCGTTAACTGCTTCTGAGATAACCTCTGTCTTATAATGATCAGAGTTAATATCGTCCAGTACTTTGACAAATAGTTTTTGATTGTCACCGACCAGTTGTTTTTCTTCGAGGACTTCAGATAACACTTCTGCCAGATAATGATCAGACTCTATATCATCTATAATGGTGAAAATATGAGAAAGCTGACTATGCGTCAATCTATCATTTTGTATAGCCTCTTGTAAGACTTCACTCTTATAATGATCCGATTCTATTGACTTAGCCGCATTGATATAGGTCTGAATAAAGTCTTCGCAGGTCAATAAACGTTCATTGCTATTGATTAATACTTCTGATAGGTAGTGATCAGATTCTATTTTTTGGCTGGCAACTCTTACTAGTTCATTATAGTCATCATCATAGAGATCTTCTTCGAAAGCTAAATCTATGTAGGTTGCAATGACATGGTCACTTTCCAGTCTTCCTACCTCACGGATAAGAGCATCGGAGCCTTGAGCCATAAATCTTTTGACTCGACCTTTGGCACCTATAGTCGTCACTCTTACTACCTCTGGTAATATCTCAGCCAGCCATTCCTGACCCTCGGGAACATAATTTTTTTCTTTCCGACCTTCGTAGTATTCTTTGTTCAGTTCGCCTTTTCTGTTAGACTCTATGATGACCTTTCTTTTTTTACCAAAAGAGGACTTTTCCAGTTTGATAAAACCTCCATTAGACAATCCAATGATATCCTTATCATCATCTGATAGAGTTACCTCTCCGTCATATTCTAGACTAAAACTATCATCGCCATCCTCATAACTTATTTTAGTCTTACCTCCTCCAAAAAAGCTAAAAATACTAGAAGAACTATATGTTTCTATTCTTCGAGATGATGGAGCTGGTGGCGCAGGAGGAGCTGGTGGCGGAGTAACTGTAGGTGGTGGAGGCGGAGGCGGCGGTGGAGGACTTTGTGCAAATCCCGGTATCGGCAATGAAAAAAAGTATACTATAAATACTAATAAATATAAAAGTGGTTTGAAAATTTCAGTTCGTTTCATGACTTACTAATTAGATTATTTTAAATAACAATTCAAATATGAATCATCATCCCCTCTTAATAAACCTAGATGTCATGAACTGTCGAGAAAATGTATTGAACTGTGGTTTTATTTCGCCTTTCTAATGTACTACAAAGGTTTGGGTCTTATGTAGTACCTCGCCATCACTATTGATCCCTTCGATTATCACCATAAACTCCCCAGTAATATCTCCAGTATAAAACTCTTCACTACTTTTTGAGGACGGAGAAATTTTTATCAATGGATCCCAATGTAAGGTTGTACGCATATCAGGCGTATATACCTTAGATACCACCCCAGAATAATCAGTAGAGTAGAACTCTCTTCCCGAGTAGAATCCGTTAAGTTTCAAACTGACAATTCCATCTTTACGGTCTATTATGGAAGTTCTTCTCGATGTAGTGTAAACCGCTATTACGCCGTTAGCACCTCTTAGTCCATAGGCGCTGGCATTGGCATCCTTCAGTACATCTATAAAGTCAACTTCTATGGGTAATATACCCTCCAGTGATGCAGTTGGTCTACCATTGACCAAATAAAGTGGTTCTGTGGAGGCATTGAAAGATTTAATACCTCGTCCAAGGTCGACAGTTCTGCTTCCCGGAGAACCCTCTACTCGGATTCCTGGCATGGTCTCTAGCATCTGATAGACATCAGGGTATCTGAAATTTTCACCCTCTTCAAAGGTCTTAGTATGTGTCGGGCTATTATAAGCTGACAAGCTTTTCCTGACTTTTTGTACCCTCTTTTCTGCCGTATTACGTTTCGCCTTTATGATTATCTCATCCAGCTCTACAGACATCATGTGATATTGATCCTTGAGTACCTGTGCTGTTTTGTTATTAACTACAAAGTTGCTAAAGGCATCATAATCAGAATTATTCGCACTTAATGATTCCCACACAACTTCTGGACTTATGTCTTCGTCTATAATTTCTATTTTTAACTTTTTATTACCTTCTAGTCCTTCATTACCACTCTTGAACCTTCTAGCCTGTAAGATCGCATCCAAAGTATCAAAAGAAGTATAAGGACCAAATGAAAAGTACCCCTCATCATCCGAAACCAACTCCTGCTCAGTAAAATTATTATCCATAAATGTTAGTACACATTTCGATTTCTGCCCATTATCAGAAAATAACTTTTTGGTCGTTCTTCCATTTACATAAAGACCTTTTTCTCTAGCTACGTTTTCTTCTCTAAAAGAATCCGAATCCAACATATCTGACCAAGTAAACCTTCTCCAACCATTAGTCATCATAACATGATCTAATAGGTAAGCACGCTTATAGTCCTTTTCTTTTTCGAAAAAATATGTCGCATTTTCTATGTGCCCTCTTAGGTCAGAGTTTAATAATAACCAGGTTTTGATATTTGTAGCATTGTTTATTTTGAGGTTATTGAGTTCTACCACAGACAAAGAACAATCGTAATCAGAATCCGAGGTCTCTTCGCTTACAATATCAATTTTTACCTTTTCTCTTTTACCATAACCTTCCTTATCCAGACCTATTTCTATATCAACATTTTCATTATTGACAAATACTAATCTCTCACATTCCGGAAGACCATCTCCATTGAAAAAAGTAAAGTGTGATATACCAGCCTTCATATTATCAGTGGGAATTTTAATCGAAAATATACCACTATCATCTACAGAAACTTCTTTCTCTAAAAACACAGAACCGCGAGTATGACCAATAATTGTACCCTCTGATAGGCTGGAGTTAGGACTTGCAACGATGTCAATAGCAATTGATTCAAATCTACTATTCACTAACATCGCATAACCTTTATCTTGAGCCATAGGCAGGTCAAAGGTGTTTTTCTTTCCATCGAAATCAATGATAGCTCTATATTTTTTTCCCTGTTCAGGAGTCATATTAATAGACCCATAACCAAATTCGTATATCTTGAAATCCGATATTTTGTTACCATCACTATCTTCTACATATCCTTTTATTCCAGAAACGCTGATACCTTTTAACTTCATAGCCAGACGATTCTTTACACCATTAACAAACTGTCCTCCTTCTGGAAAAAACCTTAACTGGATATCACTAGTGTTCATTTCACTTTCAATATTGCCTTGACCAAAGTTTTCTTCGTATCGCTTGTATTCTTCGTTAATATCCAATAACTCAATCTCTTTTTGAAAAATATATTCTTTACTGGAAACAGTATTCTCTTTAGTATATCCCCGTAACAAATATTTTCCAGCCCTCCATTCTCGTCCCGTGATTATATCATTGGCAGAACCTATCTCCTCCACATAGGCCAACTGTTGCGCAACTACCCTTTTATCTGGATCTATAAGGTCAATGTGCACAATTCGGGAACCCGTATTAGGCTTGTGTGTTATTCCATTGACAAGGTATGTCTTTATCCAAATGGTATCCTCCTTGGCATAGACGCTCCTATCCGTATGTAGGTAGACTTTTTCTGGATAATATTCTTCGTTATATTTTTTGAGATTTTGAAATATTGATTCGAAAGAACCAACTTCGATTATGATGAATGATGAAAGTATAATCGATGTCAGAAATGCTTTAATGATGTGTTTTTTCATATTAATGGTTTCGTAACTATAATGAATGCAAAATGATATAAATTAAAAGTGTTCAGGCAAATATAGTACCTCATACGGTGTTATGTTTTCATAAGAGCAATCTATTTTTCGTCAATGAGATACTCAAATAATAAATCTAACTCATCAAAACTCTTGACTCCAATTTTGTCTTCTTCTCCTCCCTGTATCACCAATCCATAATTTTGTAATTGCTCGATACTATCTACTGCTAGTTCAGAAATATTAAAGAAAACATCCAAATGAGCCGTATCCACTTTATCAAGCTGAGATAATTGCGCCTCAGATATATCGGATATATATTTTCCATCTGGTAGACCCTTGATGAGATCATCAAAGTGTATACGGTAGAAAGTCTCTTTGACAATAGGAAGAGAACTGTATACATTAGATAAGATAAAACCGTCCGCGAGATCATCAAACTCCAGCGCATTGGCTTCGACCAAACATTGAGGACCTTCTACCCATTCTTTTATTTCTTTGATCTTATCGGGAGCCATATAATAGTCCGAATCAGGGATAGAGTTAAAACTCAAATAGTCTACTCCCCAAGCTGCAAAATATCTAGCATCCGTAAGGTTGGTAATATTTTGAGCTAATACTTTTTGTTTGAGCAATAATTTCTTTTTTTGCAAAGGTATTATTTCTGTTTCGATCTATGAAGGACTCCTATTTCAATAATGTCTACGAGGTAACCAAGAGTATTCCTTTTGGTAGGGTAACAAACTATGGGGCCATAGCTGATTTTTTGGCCTTAGGATCGGCACGCATGGTCGGTTGGGCACTTAACAAGTCCTCCCTTCTTAGTATACCCGCTCATCGTGTCGTCAATAGAAAAGGTGAATTATCAGGACGTATGCAATTCCCGACGCCGACGATTATGCAAGAGTTACTGGAGCAAGAAGGCATTGTTGTAGTCAATAACAAAATCCAAAATTTCAAAGAAGTCTTTTGGCATCCTGGAGAACACCTCGATCAAAATCTGTTTGCATGAGGCAAGTGCTAACAGTTTTTAAATTAATCTCAAGTCTATATTATTTAGGAATAAGATGAAAAGAATACACCTCATCTCTGGCCCTCGTAATATCTCTACCGCACTGATGTACAGCTTTGGTAATCGTCCAGATACCACTATAGTAGACGAACCTATGTACGCCTATTATCTTCATACGCATCCACATATAAATCATCCTGGCAAAGAAGAAACTCTAGAGAGTCAAAGCACCAATCTGGATGAGGTCAAAAAAGAAGTTTTCTACAAAGACTATCCGACGTCTTATGTGTTTTTTAAAAATATGGCCCATCATCTGGACAAGGTAGATTGGACTTTTCTTCTGGACTTTGAAATCATTTTTTTGATAAGAAATCCTAAACAGTTAATCGCTTCTTTTGCACAAGTCATCCATCAACCCACAATGCTGGACATAGGCTTAAAGCTAGAGTATGAGATTATGGAATATCTCAAGTCACAAGAAAAAAGGAATATCGTCTTAGATTCTAATGAGGTGCTCAACAACCCACATAAAGTCTTAGAAGCACTGTGCAAGGAAATCGACATCCCTTTCGACGATAGCATGCTATCATGGCCTGCTGGACCAAGAGCAGAAGACGGTGTCTGGGCAAAATATTGGTATCAAAATGTCCATCAATCTACAGGTTTTCAAAAACAAAAAACAAGTAGCCGTCCTTTTCCAGAGCATTTAGAGCCATTATTAGAAAAAGCGCAGTATTATTATGACAAACTCAAGTATCACTCTATAAAAGCTTAACCTATGCTACAACAGTTTGACGAACGAAATAAAGATATCCAGATATATGTCAAAGATGGACTCTACCCTCGCTCAGAGGCCAAGGTATCCGTTTTCGATAGTGTAGTGCAAGGTGGTGATGCTGTATGGGAAGGATTAAGAATCTATAAGGGGCAAGTGTTTATGCTAGATAGGCACCTGGATCGTCTCTTGGATTCTGCTCATGCCATGCATTTTGCAGATATTCCCAGTCGAGCTGAGATCAAACAATGCCTCTTCGATACCCTCAAGGCCAATGAGATGACCGATGGTGTTCATGTCAGACTCACACTGACAAGAGGCGAAAAAATAACCTCCGGCATGGACCCACGACTTAATCAGTTTGGCTCCTGCCTCATCATTGTACCAGAGTACAAAGCACCAGTCTATGATAATGACAATGGGATAGATATTATTACCTCCACGATAAGAAGGAATTCCCCTAATCACCTCGATTCCAAAATACATCACAACAATCTCATCAATAATATCCTCGCCAAAATACAATCAAATGTTGCTGGTGCAGATGCTGCTCTGATGTTAGACCTATATGGCTATGCTGCAGAACTGAATGGCACGAATATATTCATGGTAAAAAATAATCACCTCTATACACCGCATGCGGATGCATGTCTACATGGGATTACTCGTGGTATTGTCATAGAGCTAGCGGAAAAGGAAAACATCCCTTGTACAGAGAAGAATATTTCCCTCACAGAGCTATACGCCGCAGATGAAGTATTTTGTACAGGAACTATGGGAGAACTGACACCTATCAAGAAGATAGATGGACGGATTATCAATAACGATAAAGAATCTCAGATTATGAAAAAATTGATTCACGCCTTTGAATCTATCATCCCATTACATAGCGAACCGATTGTCTAAATATTCATTTACGACATAGAGGTTTCATATTAATATTGTGCTTAATATTGTGCATTATTTGGTCATAATATCAATGTCAGTATGAAAAAGCATAATTTCTTCGCAGGTCCAGCAATACTACCACAATCAGTCATGAAAAAAGCTGCCGAAGCCGCAGTAGAGTATAATGGTCTCGGTCTATCGCTTATGGAAATTTCCCATAGGTCAGCAGATGTCGTGGAAATTATGAATAATGCAGAGCAGCATGTCAGAGATTTGTTTAACCTCAGCGATGATTATGCGGTCCTATTTCTTACTGGTGGTGCAAGTAGTCAATTTTATATGGCAGCCATGAATCTCGCGGATAGTCAGGAAAAAACGGGCTATGTAGATACGGGTACCTGGTCGGCTAAAGCCATCAAAGAGGCTAATAAATTTTCTGAAGCGGTCGAATTGGCTTCTTCCAAAGAAAAGAACTATACATACATACCTAAAGGATACGATGTACCTCAGGGTCTTAATTATGTCCACCTGACAAGTAATAATACCGTATTCGGTACTCAGACTAAGGAATGGGTGAATTGTGACGCTCCGTTAGTCTCTGATATGAGTTCCGACATATTCAGTAGAGAGATTCCGGTAGAAAAATTTGGGCTTATCTACGCAGGAGCGCAAAAGAATGTCGGTCTGGCTGGTACGACTCTCGTCATCGTCAGAAAAGACCTTGTAGGCCAGCGCCAGAGGGATATTCCGACCATGTTAGATTATACCACTCACATCAATAAAAATTCTGCCTTCAATACACCGCCCGTTTTCTCTATTTATGTCACGATGCTTAACCTAAAGTGGATAATCGATCACGGAGGTGTCAAAGCCATGGAAGAACGTAATGAAGAAAAAGCCTCGTTACTATATGGTGAGATAGATAGTAACCCATTATTCGAGGGGACAACTGACATTGCGGATAGATCTACCATGAATGCCACCTTTGTCCTTAAAGACAATAACCTAGATGAGCAGTTTCTAAGTCTATGCGCAGAAGCGGGTATCATGGGCATCAAAGGTCATAGGTCAGTCGGTGGATTCCGAGCTTCTATGTATAATGCGATGGAAAAAGACAGCGTCGAGACTCTGGTATCGGTCATGCAACACCTCAAAAACGCACATGCCTAGTGAAGACATACTTCACTGTCGATAATGTCAAAATCCCAGTCCGCATAAGGAGTGACTGGAAATCAAAAATCAGGTATTCTATAAGCGGTAAAAGTGTCAACCTTACCGTACCTAAATATTATAAAGGTCCTATGCTCAGCCATGAAGTATCCAAACTCCATGACTGGTGCATCAAACAATTCCAAAAAGACCCCAAGCTCCTCTCCAGATTCCGAGCTATTATCTATCAAAACGGAGAATTTATAAGAGTCTACAATAAAGACTTCCAGTTGTTGATTACCAAAAGGAACCGAAAGACCGCATCTGGCCGAATAAACAAAAACAACCAAATCATCACGGAGATCCCTCAGGGCATGGATCAGCAAGAAGAAAATCTTCTGATAGGAAAGCTCTTATCCAGGATATTCGCTAATCACTTCCAGAAGGACATATCAGATCGCGTCCATTACTTTAACGAAAAATACTATCAGGAAGAGATCAAGAGCGTCAGACTCAAAAACAATCAGTCCAACTGGGGCAGCTGCTCATCCAACAAAAACATTAATCTCTCTACGCGACTCCTCTTTGCGCCGCAAGAGGTCATTGATTATGTAATCGTCCACGAGCTGGCCCATCTCAAGGAGATGAATCATTCGGCACGATTCTGGAACATAGTCAAAAGAGTCATGCCTGACTATGAAGATAAAGAAGCATGGCTCTCACAACACGGAGAAACATTAAAGTTCTGACGCCACAACCTTTTGTCAGGTGTCTATGTTTTCTTTTTGTAGAGGCTTGTACGACTAAATGAAGCCCTCCGACGACAAAAAAACAAATAATTTTACATCGCAGTAGACGAATCAGCGCAAACGTGCGTTTGCTTTATACCCAGTATTCTTATAGAATACGAATGAATATATTAAGTAATGCAAAATTCTAAACCCATGATCATTTTAAGTATCGCTTTGTTAGTGCTTTTGGTAAACGCTGATCAGTTTTTACAAGAAGCATAAGAAACACACCAAAAACAGTAAAAAGGGGCTATCTCAGTGAGATAGCCTTTTTTTGTTGCCCGCCTTAACTTATAGGGCTATTGATATGGTGTAAGTCCGCTCGACTTATGTAAGGAAATAGGATAATTTTGTTAGGTTATACATTGGAAAGTTCCTTTTAGTTACTAGTTACATGCAATTAGAAAACCTAACAAAAGAATAAATAACTTTCTGTCAAAAACCCAAAAAAAGAAACTTCAAGATGAACTCACGAAAATTCTAGTAATGGATTGAAAGCTTTATATTAAAACAAAAGTGCAATCTACCTTTAAATAAAAAATATTCGGTTGGAATTTATATATCAAAACAATGCTGTTCTCACTATAATTTTTAGTGTAGCCCTTTTCATAATTCCGATTTTCACACAAACAAGAAAAGAGAATGAGAAATCAAAACTAAAGAAACTCACAAAATGGGGCTGGCTGTACATATCTGTTTTTTTATTGTCACAAATTATAATCTATTCCTACACAAAAGACAAAAAGCAAAGGAATAAAATTGCAAAAGAAATAAGACGGTATAAAGAAGATTCAATTAAAACAGAATTACAGCTTATAAGGTTAATCTCTCTTTTAGATGCAACATCTAATATTGACTCGATAGTTACAAATGTTTCAGAATTAAATAAAAAGTTATCTCAGGACAACAATGACCTAAGAAAGGAAATAAATAATTTAATAGAAAAACAAAGAGAATATCAATTCGGAGTCCCTGAATGGTTTACATACAATATTGATTTGAGTTTTTATATAGATGATCCTAAAATCATAGAGCACTTACGAAAAGAAGAGAAATGGAACTCATACATGACACAAACCAATTCGCTTAGATGGTATTATAACAACTTAAATGTAATTCAAACATCCCTAGAATTTCATACATCGAATTACAATGATAGTTTAAAAATCATCGCTCCATCCTTTGAACTAAAATCAAAAATTCAAATTGACTCTTCTTCAAATTGGCTAAATGTTGCGAATAATGGGCTATTATATTCTGACATAAGCTCATTAGCCTACATGGACACTAAGTCAAAATCGTTTAAAATATCACTAAAAAACATTCCAATTAATTCAATTAACAATAATGGAGGAATATTAAGTATCAATGAACTATGTTATTCAGAAATGAGTATCACCGTACTTTTATCAAGTTCGTCAGAAACAAGAAACACAATCTTTAAGATTCCTAAATCTCCATTAATTTTAGAAAAATTTGAAATTAAAACCTCAAAAGGAAATGTAATGAGACCTAAGAATTTCAAAAATGCAATAAGACCTAACCCATTTACCTGGAAAATAAAATTGAACAAAGAAAATTGTTGGGTATATATCTGAATATAAACTCCATGTAACTATCGATAGCACAGCATAGCCACTTGGGATAGGCTACTAAGGCTATCATTCCGCGTGGCCAAAATACTCAAAATTGTTATTTAAAATAAATATGAAAAAGAAGCCAAGTATGATTTTATTTAAGAATTCTACTAATTTATTGTTAGTTATATTATGTAGTAATTTTTCATTCGCTCAAGAAAACTATTTTTTAACAATAAATAATTCGAAGCATTCAATTCAATTGGATGATACTCTAAATATCCAAAATGGTGAAGAAACTATATCAATTATTTTATCTTTAAAAGATACCCTAGAATATATCAGTGAAAACTATTCAATTAGGTATCCTAAAGAATTTGGTATTTCAGAAGCTCAATTAGAAGAAGGCATTGAACAAATTATGATAATGTCGTCTGATGGTAATGGAATTATGATTCAAGATTATAAAATCATGAATCCAAGTATGTTGCAAGAATTCATGCTTTCTGAATTAACAAAAGAAAGTATTGCTTACGGTTATACATCTAGAAGAAGTGATTACAAGAGAATCCTTGCAACTGGACAAGAAATTGATGTTCTTAAATGTAACCTTACTTATCAAAATGAAGTTTCGGAATATGAAGTAGCAAGTATTGGAAAGAAAGATGAAGGATTATTGATTATAACAATTAGCCAAGATGTTCAAGAATCTTCAAAAAGTCATCCTATTGTCGATGTTATGTGGAATTCTTTAAAATACAAATAGTCACGCCCATTGATATTGTGGACACCTCCATAGGTATAGAATTGATTGAAAATATTATTGGTAGAATAGAACATGGTGTCTACAGTTAGGTCAATAATCCCATTGAATAAGCTAATATTCATATTGATAATAATTAACCTCGGTTGCAAACAGAGCGAATCGATAATAGAAAAAAAGGCCAGTAGTAACTCATATAGTAATAACCTCTATCCGATTAAGTACAATGAGCAATGGGGCTATGCTGATTTTTTTGGGAATACCATTATAGAACCACAATTTGATGAGGCGTCTCTTTTCTATTACGATATAGCTGTAGTAAAACAAAATAATCTTTACGGATACATATCCCTTAATGGACATTGGCTTATTAAAGCTAAATACATAAGCGCTGGTCCATTTGAATTAAGATATTATGGGCCCTATGAAGATGGAAAGGCTCAAAAAAAATTAATTGCCAAAGTAAGCGAAGGTAAAGGTGACTTTTATATAAATACCTCAGACTCACCAATTAAGCAAATTAATTTTTCCAGACCTATCGCTGGATGTGTTGAATTTTTGTCACGATTAGATGAATACTCTATAAAAAATGGAGACGGTACTTATGAGATTACTTTTCAATATTTAAAAACTCAAAGTGATACTTCAGGATACGTTATTCATGACACTACTAATTTAAGGTTAGATACTATTATAGAGATAGATAGACATTATGCCTTATTGAAAAAGAATCACAAGTATGCCATCTATCAAACGGCCTTCTCACAAGGAATAGATCTAGTCGCAAATAAGCGTATTGTTATTCCCAGAGACTCTTCATATAAAGTCTCTCCGAAATTTATTTATCAAGGTGTAAAATTTGTTGAGGCCAATGATAAAAAAAGGTCGAGTAACATCTACAGGAAGAATAGCAAATGGGGAATACTTAGTACTTGCGGGCAAGAAATTGTTCCCTTCATATATTATGATATTATACCACAGGAGCGTAGCCATAGCTATCTGGTCGAATTCGAACAAGGCCAATATGGTTGCATATCCATTATATATGAATCAACTGCGGTGAACCGAGGAAGAGAAAAGCCCCAATCTAAATTTGTTATCCAAGAGCATTTCAAAAGAGAAAAGGCAGCTAAATAAATCTTGGAATATAAGTAAAGAAAACCACCTTCATTCCTCACTCTGCATCAAGATACTATCAGGTCTACCAGTCTGATTCATAAGTGCCTTTTTTCTGAAGAAACGCAAAAAACCATCGCGTCCCATTCGTGAGCCATTGATACCCGAATACTTAAAAGCATTTTTTTCTACATCAAATATTTTATTGGTAAGACTGGCATCATTGATGGAGATGCCGCCAGCATCTATTTGTTTGGCAAGGTGATGCGCTCTTTCTATATTTTGAGAAAAGACAGAAGCTGATAACCCAAATATCGAATCATTAGCTAAACGTATTGCCTCCTTTTCATCACTATAAGTCATAATAGGTATGATCGGGCCAAAAGTCTCTTCCGTCATGACCTTCATGTCATGTGTTACTTGCGTGATAACAGTGGGCATAATCCAGAGTCCACCATTCATATTTTCTACTTTACCTCCAGAGTGTATTATTGCTCCTTTGGATAGTGCATCATCTATATGTGATTGTATAATCGAGGCTTGCTTATCGTATATTAACGGTCCCAGTGCACCTCCTTGATGGAAATTATACTTTAGAGTAGATATTTTTTCCAGTAAGGTCTGGGTTAGATGTTCCACTATTTTTTCGTCTGCATAGACACGCTCTAGGGACTGGCACGCCTGTCCAGTTGCACCTGCCGCACTTCTGAGTATGGCTTCACTCGTTATCTCTATATCCGCATCTTCCAGCACGATCGCCGGATCTTTTCCTCCTAGTTCTAAAAAAGCAGGGATAAACCTCTGCGCACAATGCGCTGCAATTTTTTGCCCTGTAGCTACACTACCCGTAAAACAAACCGCATCCGATTGCTCGATCACTTCCCTTCCAGCTTCTGCTCCACCTCGGATAATTTGTATAACATCTGATAATCCACTATGTACCACAATACTTTGCTCTATGGGATCCAAAAATCGTGGTGTTACCTCGCTGGCTTTCAATAAGACAGAAGAACCCGCAAGTAAGGCTGGAATTGCATCTATCAGAGCAAGCAGCATCGGAAAATTCCAAGGACTGATGACACCGACCACAGGGTAAGGAATGTACTGCTGTGTTATATGCACATTGGGATCAATAAATGAGGGGCGTGGCTCATGCGGAGGGAGCATAGACTTTACGGTGTGACATCGACCGCGTATCATTCCGAGTGTTCCTTCGTATTCTATTTTGGATATTTTATTTCTGCCCGTATCAATACTCAATTGATTGATGACGGACTCCTTGTTTTGTTCTAATCGATCTGCCCAATCACTGATGACTGATATTCTATGATCTAGACCTGCTTCGTTCCATTGCTTTTGCGCAGCTCTTAGTCTTATAGCCTTCTCTCTTATATCCTCTAGCCTATCGACGGTAAGATGATAATCATACTCTCCTGTTCTTGGATTACGTACCTGCATGCGTCTCTTCTGTTAGAGGTTTCAAAAGAAAAGAAAAAATAAAGGCAATAAATAAAAAGGCGGACACCACAATAAAACTCATCTGATAACTACCCGACTGGTCTGCGATCATACCAGAAAGCCAGATGCCCAGACCAGCACCCAATGACTCAAAGGTAGAAATAGATCCTCCAATCTTACCAGCAGAATCTACACCGAAGGTCGTTATGATAATATAGTTAATCAAGGTATATAAACCACCCCATCCGATAGCCATAAGTGGAATGGCAAACCACACCATGCTATCGCTATACATAGCAAATCCTATCGCACCTAAGAGCATCACAAATATCTGTATACGAAAAAGAACATACCGATTGACATAGTCCGTCAGTACACCAGAAACTAATTTGGCAACAAGGATAACCAGCGAGATAAGTCCTAACGCATTGATAGCCGTCTCCGTGCTAAAGGATAGTTCTCTCATGTATAAAAACAAATTCCCCATAAGACCCAGTATGGCATAGTAACAAAAGAACCCAATGAACGCCAATAACCAAAATGGTCGCGTCTTCAGTGCAGCCTTAAAATCTAACTCCGTAAGATCTTGCGTTTTCTTTTTACCTGATGATTCAAATTTGTCTTTATCCTTAACAAACAGCAGAACCAATATGATGATAAAGAAGGGTAATATAGACTCATACTGAAAAGCCTCTCTCCAATCGTTATCTTTCAATAGATAACCAGCCAACTTAGGTATCAATATACCGCCAAGGCTCGTACCTGCCAGAGCTATCCCTATTGCTGCACCTCTATTGTTAGATACTCTCTGCGATACCATGATGATAACTACTAAGGTCCCAGATGCCGCCACACCAAATGCAAATATTATATGTATCAAATACATCTGTGTCGGTGTTGCGATATGCGCATATAGCTTATAGCATAATCCTAATAGCAGTAATCCCACTATAAGCGACCTTTTGACACCAAACTTATCCACGAATGCACCGATGAACGGTAAGATAATAGCCGCACAAGCTAGGTTAAGAAAATCTCGAAACTTTAGTGTGGATTTAGTCCAGTTAAAATATTCTATGAGCGACTCATCATAGACCGTCAGACCTGTAAAGGTCATTCCATTAGTGACGGTCAGTATGAGCATGCCCATAACCGCGATCAAAAAGGTATATAAAGTATTCTTTTTCACTTATTTACGTATGTATATTATCGGCGAATCATAAGGCGTTATTTTATGCCCATTCTTTTTGACTAGCTCCATGACTTGTAATCTCCCATCCGATAGCGTCTCTATAAGGTTAAATAATATGCCGCCGCCCATATCAGTAAGATGATTGACCACAAACTTATCACCTATATTATGATAAGTTGCTTTTCCAAATTGCTCTCTTACCTCTAACTCTTCATAATCAAAACTCAAATCAGGATTGGCATTGACCACCTCTTTATCATCTAATCTATCAGGAATCTGCACAGACTGCAAATGAATATCAAATTCTCCACAAGGTGTAACTCTAAAAAACAGAGGCTTTATTTTCTTAGAACCATCGGGATAAGTGTAATAAGATTCTTCTAGTATAAAGGTTCCGACAAAGTCCGACGGAATATTACTGATTCTATGGTTTATAACTTCGGTTACATGCACGGCGTAAGGATGTATCTGTTGACCATCGGATATTTCATTATCTATCTGATCTTGGTTATCGAAATGTCCAACAATAATTTTCTCGAACAATTTTATTCCCTTTGTCGGCATAAGATTTTTTGTTTGGGTTACCTATATTTTCTTTTTTTTGGGAGTCTATTTAGTTAGAAAGTTTTTTCTGAAATAGCTCAATTATAAATCCATTAGGCGCCAACATCGTGACTATCTCACATCGTCCAAATATAGGGCTGTCATAATTATCGTCTTCGGCAATGATAGTTGAACCAAACTCTTTAGCCCTCTTTGTTACTTCCTTGATGTCCTTAGTCTCTATAGTCCATGCACCTAATCCAAGATGAGGTATTCTAGGTGGAACTCCGGGGTCTATCATCTCAGATTCAAAAAAATCTAAGAACAGAAAATGATTATATGAACTCCCCTTAGCATAGACCAAGGCAAATCTGAATGGAATACCTTCTTCTATTCCAAGCGCAGAACCTGGTGAAGATTCCCATTGTCTATCCGCTCTTAATTCTAAATCTAAAACGTCCGTCATGAACTCCAAGTAACGATCAGAATCAGTAATCACCTGAGCAGAATAACCTGGTCCACCCAGCTTAGTCAGAGTATCAGATGGTGACAAGGGCGGCATCCCATCTCCTCTTTCTATGCCGACGCTATGCACATAATCTGGTCCATTGAATATGGTTTCCCAGTATCTGTAGGTACTGCCGTCAGGTCTGGGTATCGTCCCTTCTTGCATCTTGTCCATAGAACCGATACCCATTTTTCTCAGCTTTGTATCCAGCGCCTTTTGGTCCAGATTTGGAAAACCTAAAGAGAATGGTCCTAACTCCATGCTATTGTAACTACTATGGATAGGCTTTTTCTTTTCTTTGAAATGTAATAATCTTATTTGTATTAGTTCTGGTACTGAAGCCCGATAGAGATGATAGAAGTCATATTCTTCTTTAGAATCTAGTTGCCATAATTTTCTTTGTGCTTCACTCTGAGCTGTTCCCAGTTTTATAGGACCATCCATTGTAAGACCCATACCATCCACATAGAACTTTTTTATCTCCTCAAGATCATTAGTAGAAAGCGTAACCGTATGCAGTGGACCAGATAATCCTGTAGAATCATTATCCGCCGCCAGAGGATCTTTGGTTGACATAGATTTATTGTTTGAGGTATGAGATGGTTTGTAATCCTGACAAGATATTATGCTTATCAGCATACATACGACCAATAGATAACTTCTACCAAGATTATTGCACATGCTCTAAATTAAAATTAAATTAGTTAACTTAATTAACTAATTTTACAGATAATCATTTTTTCTTGGATAATGCACCTGCATATATAACTGATTGGTTGACTACCGAATCTTCTCAAGGCACTGACTCTTGGGAGGTGCGAGGTTTTCAAGAAGTTATTTTTTGTATAAAAGATGCGGAAGCAGCCAGGCTACAGTATGAATCAATTACAGGTTGGAGCACTATATCGGATTCATCGATTGCACAGGACCAATTGACATTTTGGAATATTAACACAGCAGATAAAACGCGCCAGATCGTTCTGCATAATCCCCATTGCAATAGAGGATATCTTAGGCTTTGCCAATTTGATAATCTGGAACAAGAATATATCCGATCCAGTTCACAATCCTGGGACACAGGTGGCATCTATGATGTGGATGTTCGTGTTACTAATTTGGGTGAGACATTTGACCTGTTCAGGTCTTTTGGTTGGACGGCATATAATGATCCTATTGAGTACGTATTCGGAGATTTTCATATCTCCGAAGTATTAGTGCATGGATATGAGGATATTGTGTTCGCGTTGATACAGAGACATCAGCCAGAGTTACAAGGTTATCCACATCTCAGAAAAGTAAGCCACATATTTAACTCTTCACAGATCGTCACAGATATAGAAAAATCCAAAGACTTTTACATCAATAAGCTCGGCTTCAAAGTTTATATGGATAAGGTACTAAAGGGCACAGACAAGGACGAAAACTTATTTGGTGTTCCCCAAAATATCTATCAGAATATAGAGCGAAAGATATGTATACTTAGTCCTGATGGAAAAAATTTTGGTAGTGTGGAGTTAATAGAATTAGATGGGATCATGGGTAAAGACTATTCTTCGAGAGCGCATCCACCTAATCTGGGTATTATGACACTTCGTTTTCCGTGTCGTGATGTAGATAATTACAAAAAAAGATTTAGTGATGAAGAAATCAGAGGCTACGGCTTAGTAGATATTCCGCCCTATGGACTTTGTAAAACATTGGCAATCCAAAGCCCTGATGGAGCTTGGTTAGAATTTATCGAATTACTATAAAAAGATCAGACTGAATCCATCCAAACATATCACCATAGAGGAGCAAGGACTTAGAGACGGCATACAAAATTTGGCCATCCCAATTACAATTGACACCAAGCTACAAATCATACAACAACTTATAGATAGTGGTATAAGCCGTATACAAGTCGCCTCATTTGTACATCCCAAATTAGTCCCTCAAATGGCTGATGCGGAAGAACTCATTTCTCGATTGGTTCATAGTGAAGATGTGCTGTACAGTGGTCTTGTTCTTAACGAAAAAGGTGTCCATAGAGCCATTGATTGTGGCCTTGGACATCTATCTTGTTCTATGTCAGCAAGCGATACACATAGTCAAAAAAATGCGCGAATCTCTCTTACGGATGCACGCACCAGAATAAAGTATATGATATCGCTCGCCAAGTCTAACGGAATACAAGTACGCGCTGGTATACAGTGCGCTTTTGGTTGTCGTTATGAAGGTCATATAAGTAAATCCGTTGTGATGGATCTGGTAAAACACCATCTCGATTTGGGCATAACGGAGATAGCTCTTGCAGATTCTACTGGTATGGCACATCCTGCCCAGATCAAGGAATACACGGAGGAAATAATCTCTTTGTGCGAAGGCATTCCTGTGTTCCTACATTTACACAATACAGAAAGCAAGGGTCTTGCTAATGTGTATACTGCCGTCACAGGGGGTGTCCGCCACTTTGATACAGCCTTTGGAGGACTAGGTGGATGTCCATTTATAAAAAGTGCGACAGGTAATATCGCGACCGAAGACACTGTACACATGCTACATCAGATGGGCTATGAGACTGGAATTAATAATAAAAAAATAGCCTCTATATCTATAGAGATGGAAGAAAGACTTGGACATACATTACAAGGCCAGATGTACAACTTATTGCACAACGAACAAATCAAAATAACATAAGTCACTATAATTGACCATTACAGAAAAAATATTATCAAAGCATATCGGCGAACACGTCCGACCAGGTCAACTTATAATTTGTCCCGTAGACGGAGTCATGGCTACAGATACAACCGCACCGTTAGCCATTAAGGCCTTTGAAAGTATGGGTGGTACGAAGGTTTTTGATCCTAAAAAATGTGCACTCATATTAGATCATGCCGTCCCAGCCCCTAACGAGCGCATCGCTAACTTACATGTGATGATGCGTCAGTTTGCAAAGGAACAAGGGATAGAACTTTTTGACATAGGAGAAGGGATATGTCATCAAGTTATGGTAGAGCAGGCTTATGTCAAACCAGGTCATGTATTTATAGGAGCGGACTCGCATACACCGACTTATGGTGCCTTGAGTGCATTCGCGTGTGGGGTAGGTTCTACAGACTTAGCTGCTACGATGATGACGGGAAGTATTTGGCTAAAAGTACCGGAGTCAATTAAGATTATCTGTCATGGTCAACTGCAGGATAGCGTCACGGCTAAAGACTTAATTCTATTTCTTGTCGGTAAAATAACTATCTCAGGTGCAACGTACAAGGCCATTGAGTTCAATGGTGAAGTATTTGAGAATATGACTTTGGCAAGTCGAATGACCATCACAAACATGGTCGCTGAGATGGGTGCTAAGGCAGGATTGATTTCTTCTAGAGGACTAAAGTTGGATTATTCTTTTGATGACATTTATATACCTGATGCCAATGCCAATTATTCAGAAGTTTACGAATTTGATATCAGCAGTCTAGAAAATCAAATTGCTATCCCAGAGTCTCCTGATAATACAGTTAACTCGTCTGTAGTCGCTGGTACAAAAATCGATTATGCATTCATAGGTACTTGCTGCAACGGAAGACTGGAAGATTTGCAAGCCGCCGCTGAAGTACTCAAAGGACACCGCATACCCAAGGGCGTTAGATTTCTTATTGCACCTGCCTCTAAGAAAACTATGATGGACGCGATGAATAATGGCACCTTACAAACACTAATGGATGCTGGTGCGGCTATTCTGACACCAGGATGTGGACCCTGCGTCGGAACTCATCAGGGCGTACCCGGCAATAACGAAACCGTGATCTCGGCAGCCAACAGAAATTTCCGCGGACGCATGGGTAATCCTAACTCCAACATCTATTTGGCTTCTCCTGCTGTCGTGGCTGCCAGCGCATTGGCAGGTGAAATTATTTCTCCATCAAAACTAAAATCATAGTATGACTTTACACATTTATGGAGATAATATAGATACGGACCGTATCATTCCAGGAAAATATACAAAGACTCTTGATATTTCCAGTTTGGCAGCTCATGTGCTTGAGGATTTAGATCCAGAGTTTAAAGAAAAGGTGCAGCCCGGAGACATCCTAGTTGCTGGTAAAAATTTTGGTTGTGGATCATCACGTGAGCAAGCCCCTATTGCTCTCAAACAAGCTGGTATAAAAACAGTTATCGCGGAAGATTTTGCCCGGATTTTTTTTAGGAATGCCATCAATATAGGCTTGCCTATCATAGAGATAGGCCCTCATAATATCAAAACAGATAGTGCCATAGAAATAGATTTAGCTCAGGGTCACGTAATGGATACAACTTATAACAAGTTGTATCAAGGCACACAACTACCGCAAATCATGATGGATATACTTAGTGCCGATGGACTGGTAAATTATCTACGAACCCATCAAAAATTTAAAGTCGAAAATCAAGTATAACTATAATTAGATTATCAATGTCTGGACCATTAAAGGATATAAAAGTTTTAGAATTTACACATGCAGTCATGGGACCATGTGCTGGTCTTATGCTCGCTGATAATGGTGCAGATGTTATTCTTGTAGAGCCTCCAAAAGGCAACAGTACAAGATTTTTAAAAGGTTTCGGGACAGGTTATTTCTGGTTTTATAATAGAAATAAAAAAAGTCTGGCCGTCGATCTTAAGTCTGATGAAGGAAAAGAAATAATATATCAATTAGCAAAAACGACAGATGTTATAGTAGAAAATTTCGGACCGGGAACAATGGATCGACTTGGCTTTTCTTATGACAAAATGAAAGAGATCAATCCCGCTATCATCTACTGCTCTCTCAAAGGATTTCTAAGTGGACCCTATGAGAAAAGACATGCTATGGATGAAGTGGTACAGATGATGGGCGGGCTGGCACACATGACAGGTAGAAGCGGTGATCCACTGAGGGCGGGAACTTCTGTGATAGATATTACAGGAGGTATGTTTGGTTATATCGGAATCTTACAAGCACTCTATGAGCGCGAGAAAACAGGAGAAGGCGCTTATGTCAAGTCAGCACTTTTTGAGACTTGCACTTTCCTGATGGGTCAGCACATGGCTTATCAGTCACAAGTGGACTATACCATACCACCTATGCCCGAGCGAATAAGTGCTTGGTCGATATACAAGATATTCGATACGGCAGATGACGATAAGGTCTTCATCGGTATTATAAGTGAAAAACATTGGGAGCGATTTTGCTCTGCTTTTGAGTGGCTCGACTGGAAAAATGATGAAAGGCTCTCCACTAATAATGGCAGAATAGATCAGCGAGAATGGTTCTTACCAGAACTTGATGACCGTGTGCGTCTCTTTAGTAAAGCTCAAATAATTGCGAATTGTGACGAATATCATATACCGTTTGCACCAATATCTAAACCAATAGATCTCTTTGAAGATTCGCAGCTAAAAGAAGGTGGCAGCCTAATACCAGTAAAAATGAAAAATGGTGAAGTTGTTCCGCTTCCTAAGTTTCCACTAGAATACAAAGGCCAACGTATAAGCAAAGTCTATGACCCACCTTCTATAGGTGAGCATACCTTATCCATTATAGATCGTATTGGCATACAAGAAGATCAAGCAGAAGAATTAAAGAAAAATCAAATTATTCACTTTGATAAAACAGATAACAATGTATGATTTAGTAATAAAAAATGTAAGGCTCGTCAGTCCTACTAATCCAGAAGTAAGAAACTGTGACATCGCTATAACTGATGAGAAAATAGCAGCTATAGAAGACACCATATCAGCAGACCAAGCCAAATCTATATACGATGGTAAGTCATACTTGGCGTTCCCCGGATTAGTAGACGCACACATGCATACAGGCATCTACTCTCATCTCTCAGAGGACGCCATCACAGAAAGTAAAGCCGCAGCGATGGGTGGCGTGACAACGAGTATTAACTATATGCGTACCGGTCAGTATTATCTTAACAAAACAGGTAAGTATGCAGATTTTTACCCAGAAGTATTAGCTATATCTGATGGCAAATTTCATGTTGATTACGCTTATCATCTAGCCCCTATCCGTTATGAGCATCGTGACGAAATAGAAATGCTCATCGAAAAATTTGGTGTTACCTCATTCAAAATATTCATGTTTTATGGTAGTCATGGCTTACATGGAAAAGCAAGCAAGGGCAGCCAAAACGAATTTCTGATGACTCCTGAAGGCGAACACTATGACATTGCCCACTTCGAGTTTATAATGCGCAGTGTACAACAAGCTATAGAAAAGAATCCTGATAAAAGTGATGAGATCAGCCTAAGTTTGCATTGCGAAACCGCCGAAATAATGCGCGCCTACACCGAAATCGTAGAACGCGAAGGCACCTTATCTGGACTGCGTGCTTACTCCGCCTCCCGTCCGCCACACTCCGAAGGTTTGGCCATATTTATCGCGAGTTACTTAGCACATGAGACGGCCTGCAAAAATATCAACTTGCTACACCTATCCTCACAAAAAGCAGTAGATGCCGCTCTGATGATGGAACAATGTTTCCCTCATGTCAACTTCAAAAAAGAGGTTACGATAGGTCACCTATTACTAGATGTAGATTCGCCAGCCGCAGGACATGCTAAAGTCAATCCGCCTATTAGAGACAGAGAAAATGTCGAATATCTTTGGTCCAAACTCTTAGAGGGTAAATTGGACTGGGTTGTCAGTGATCATGCTTGCTGTAGCGCAGAATTCAAATTAGATAATAAAAATCCTGATAATATATTTCTTGCCAAATCTGGTTTTGGAGGGACAGAATATCTACTATCAGGATTACATACAGAAGGAACGAAGCGCGGAATGACTCTGCAGCACATGGCACAGTTAGTATGTCATAACCCTGCTACAAGATATGGCCTGAGAAGCAAAGGAGATATTGCTGTAGGCTACGATGCAGACATTGTACTTTATGATCCTAATGATAGTTTCGTGGTAAGAGCCGCAGAATCAGAATCTGCACAAGGCTATACCCCTTTTGAAGGAATGGAATTATCTGGAAAGGTAAAATCTACTTTTTTAAGAGGTCAACTGATTTTCGAAAATGGCAAGACTATAGGAGAATCTAAGGGTAAGTATCTTAAGAGACCTTACTGATAGTTGCAAGTTGTTGGTCAACAGACCAACTACTCCTACTCCACAAGAGTCCATCCTGACACCACCTTACGGAGGTTAATACCTAATCTTTTGGCATCAGGGCTTGTCCATGTATAGCTTATAGATCGACTATTGATACCCACCTCTTCTAGAGAAATATCATAGATTGCCAGTTTCATCAGTTTGATACGATGTCCGTATTCTAATTGTGTCAATTCTGCAGTATAATCAGCATCTGGAATATCCAATTCCACCATACCACCCTGGTCGTGTATACGTAAGTTAGATTGGAAGTAAGTACTGTCAGGAATATCAGGAATAGGAAACTGCAACCATCCAGAAAAATAACGACACCTTATAAGTTTATAGGGATCACGACTGAACTTATCCGTATGACTGGGATGATTTATCAATAATGTATCACCTCTGATGTTAAAATAATCTGATGACCAACCACTCTCGCTCTTACTTAACGTAATATCAGCTTTTCCTTCTCTCTTTATTTGCCAACTACCATTTTGCTCTTTTTCAAAATGCCACTTCTCTGTTAGGCTATACTCCTTATTATTTCGGTCTTTATAATAACTCACATTGGCTTCATTTCCGACAGAATCTACGGCCTCAATTTTTATGTGTATGTGCTCATGTGTTTCGCTGATGGTATCTCTATGCCGATTGTCGTTGGTGTTTTCTTTCCAGTACTGAAGAAAATTATCATAATCTCCCACAAGAGAAGAAAGTGGTGATACTTCTTGGACTTTTTCTGGCGATTGTATTTCTGATGTAAGCCTTGAGTGACAAGAATGTAATGCGACAATACATAATAGTAAGTAAATAATGCTTCTCATCAGACCTTTGCTTTATTAGATAATGTGATTAATATATTGTTTCTGTTTGGGCAACCTGTACCATCTTCTTGCCTATATTATTTCCAGAGTACAACCCCATCAGTGCATGAGGCATTCTTTCGAATCCTATCTCGATATCTACTAACGGTTTTATCACACCCTCCCCTATCCATGATGCAATGCGATCTTCGGCCTCCTTATATTGATGTCTATGTCTATATACAAAAAAGCCATTGAGCGAAGCGGCCTTTTTTCTGACCTGTATAACATTCTGAGGAATAAACTGTCCCTCTCTAAGATATTCTGATATAGCACCACATTGGACCACACGGGCACCTGCTCGCATGTACAATAAGGAATTATCCATAATCTCCCCACCCACATTATCGAAGAATACATCATAACCCTCTGCCAGAGTTTGGCTTAATCTTTCTGCAACATCTTCTTGCTTGTAATCTATCACATCATGCGCACCGAGTTCCTTCACCAGATCACACTTCACCTTTCCACCTGCTATCCCTACTATTTTTTTACATCCTATCGTCTTAGCCATCTGGACAACTAATGAGCCGACGCCCCCTGCAGCACCAGATACTAATACCGTATCATCAGGATGTGGATATCCTCGATGAAAAAATCCGCAATATGCCGAGTATCCCGTCATACCTAAAGCAGATAGTCCATAGTGAACTGGTAATTTCCGAGGAGTCATTTTTACGAACTTCTCTTGATCCGTCATACTAGAAATCTTATAAGTTTGCCAACCCACTTGTCCATGTACATATTCACCCACTTGATAATCAGAATGCCGACTATCAATAATTTCCGCGACACCACGTCCGTGAATGACATCTCCTATACTAAGTAACTTCTCTGAAGAATAACCCCCTCCATCTTTCATCATATACATCCTCATAACAGGGGCGATATTAAGATAGTGTGTTTTGAGTAAGACCTCTCCTTCTTGTAATGGTCTTACCGAGGATTCTTTATAACCGAAATGTTTTTCCTCTAATTCTTTGGTAGGATGTTCCGCTACAACCCATTGTCTATTGATTATAGATTCACTCATGACTAACTCTATTAGGGTGTGCGCTTATTTCCATATAGATTCCATTAGGATCAAAAAAAGAAAGTGTCCTTAGCTGAATGGATGATTCTTTATTTGGACCTGGAACTGTCCAATCTACTGGCGGGCTGATGATACGAGCACCCGCATCAGACGCTCTTTGGTACAGTTCATCTATTTCTTCGTTTTCTATTACCAAAATGGGATCGCCCACTTTCAGGTAACTTTTTTCCCTATTAATATCTGCATCTAATCGAGGTTCGACGTATTCTAATAAGCCCAACCTACCTATCTTAGCATCCTTGACATGCATTATAATTAATCTCACCTTGGAATTTTCTGATCTACCCACTGGTGGAAACCTGTGATCCGCCTTCAGTATATTATCATACCATATTGTCCAACCAAAAACCTGAGTAAAAAAGTCGGCTGACTTTTTAGCATTCTGTACGATATATGTAGTTCTTTTTAGTAAACTTAATTCCATAAGCACTTAATGATAAATTTCTTTATCAATCATATTTGTATTTACCCAAAAACAATAGCAGAAATGCACTTATGGCAAAACCAAAAGCCGCGTAACCGAATATTGCATTATAAGATCCCGTCATAGAAAATGATTTGGCGAAAACGTAGGGTCCGAATCCAGCTCCTATTGCAAAAAAACCATAGATCGCTCCATATATGGCACTATAGTTTTTTAGACCAAAATATTTGGAAACAAGAAAAGCCATCAGATCATATTCGACACCAGCAGATAGCCCAATGATGACTATGGCCGTACCAGCCATAACATAAGATAAGTCAGCTTGTCTAAATATGAGGCAGGCTATAACGGGTAACATAAAAATCACAAATGCCACCGCTGGTGCCCATATTTTATCTATAAGATAGCCTCCAAATATACGCCCCACTATTACCGCTAGACCTACAAGGCTAGCCAGATAGACGGCATCTTTCATTTCAAAGCCCTTAATATCCAGGATTTTCTCAAAATTTGGTATAGGACCACCGATAGCGAATGAGATACACAAAAAAGAAAGTGCCAATAACCAAAACCGATAATCTTTCAAAGCCTCCTTGAGGGATTTACCCTCATGATTGATTGCCGATGAGGAATCATTAAGATATGACAACTCCGCTTTCATCTTCTTTACTTTGTCCTGCACTTTGGGATCTTTGGTGTCTCTAAAGAAAAAGAAAGCCACTGGTAATGCAATAAGTAATGGCAATAACGCTAGTCCAATATACGCCGTTCTCCAGCCATAATTTTCTATAAGATGCGAAGCGTAGATTTTGGCTACTGCACCAAAAGCTCCTGTGCCTAATAAAGACAGACCCAATGCCAAACCTCTCTTTTTAGTGAACCAAGAATTAATGGCGCGAGTCCAGGTGATAGGTAACGTACCAGATCCCATAAATGCCAGTAGCACCCAAAGACCTAAGTAAAGCGTCTTATTACCATTGTTAAGCGAAAAGGCCATAAAGGCCAAGCCAAAAGTGACAATAGAAATCAAGACTGTCTTCCGCACCCCAACCTTATCTGTAATCAGACCAATGAGTGGGCTAGTAAAAAAAGCAGTAATAGAAAAAAATGTCAAAGCCAACATGATATCCTGCACTTGCCATCCAAATTCTTGCATAAAAGGGGCTACAAAAACACCAATGGTATAAAAGGGCAACGGTGACATACCCAAGCCTATACCCAAAGCTGATGACCCAACGACGGGCCAACCATATTTGAACTCTTTCAATGCTTCCTTTTCACTCATAATTCTTTTTGCTTAATATCTATATTTTGAAATGTTTTCTTGACCATGTAATGAGGTCTTGGTTTATCTCTTCTTTTGATTTTTGCGAGGCAGAATCATCAGACTTTATTGTTTCCCAAGCTCTTAGCCAGTGAGATCCGTCTGCCGTAGAATCCGGAAACGGTACATTTATATCAAGGCCATTATTTTCATTGAGTTGACGCGCTGTGGGACTACTGATACTAAGATCAGACTGGTAAGAGTCGATTATGTGTCTCGCCATACTATCATACCTATTTTCTTCTTTTGTAATCACTAATGACTTAATATTATCTTTTGTATTACCCTCAAATATTCGATCTGTATATTTTTTAAGTATACTACTTTCCCATCGGAATATTGTCGTTGGTGTATCTAGTGATTCTATATGCTTCTTGTCCTCATGCTCGAAAGCCACTTTGTATGCCCAATCATACCGCGCTCCACTCTTGAGGTAATGATACATCATATTATCATAGACTGGTAATGGAGGTGTTGGCATATTCAATTTATATTCTGGACTTTTAAAACACCAAGGAAAGTATCGGAATAGTCCATCTATGGTTTGCCAAGTCTGCGCAAGGTGAGAGCCATCTTCTTTCACAGAAAAATCTGGAAAATATGATTCCAATATTTTTGCTCTTTCACCATCAGTAAAATGTGCACAATTGTCCAGAAATAAATGTGAGACACGGTCTGGATATGATAAGGCACATCTTATGGCTATCTGTGCGCCTGTTGCAGTTCCATATATCGCATAATGGCCTATATCCATTGCCTCACAAAAGGCATTTATAGCATCTGAATAATACGCTATAGAATCAGGACGATGCTCTGGTATATCAGAGTCTCCATAACCAGGTGTATCAGGAGCAATCACCAAATAATTCGTAGCCAATCTTTCCATAAGAAAAGTCATACTTTGGGAACTCAATGGAGACGCGTGCAAAAGGATTATTGGTGCTCCCTGACCCATAGATCTGAAAGCGATCCTTTGATTATTCACCTCTTTATAAGATATCGACATACTATCCAGAATAACTGAGATTAAAATAGTTAATATTATTAACTGTTTTTAATATTAACTACTTTTAAAAGCATAATACTCAAAGAAATATGTTGAACCAACAAGTGGTACTTAAGCAACGACCTTCTGGTATTGTACAGGAAAATGACTTTGGATTTGTCTCTAATGATCTACGAGACATTAAGGAAGGCGAAATAAAAGTAGCGATAGAATATATCTCATGCGATCCAGCAATGAGGGGGTGGATGAATGCAGGCAAAACATATATAGAGGCGGTCAAAATAGATGAAGTCATGCGTGGATTTGCCGCTGGTAAAATCATAGAATCGCTTAATCCTAACTATAAAGAAAGAGAATATGTCACTGGCCTATTAGGAGTCCAGCAATACGCTATATCTAATGGTCAAGGACTAACACATATAAAAACTCTCAACGAATCTCTATCATATCATCTCGGTGTACTGGGTATGCCAGGAATGACCGCTTACTTTGGACTACTAGAGAAAGGGCAACCTAAGGCTGGAGAAACAGTTTTCATCTCTGGTGCAGCAGGCATCGTCGGATCTACCGTAGGACAAATAGCCAAAATCAAAGGATGCAAAGTCATCGGTACTGCTGGATCAGCAGCGAAATGTAAGTACCTATTAGAAGAATGTTCTTTTGATGCTGTTATTAACTATAAGGAAGAAGATGTGGCAAAGCGTCTCAAAGAATTATGTCCAGATGGTGTTAATATTTTCTACGATAATGTGGGTGGACCATTATTAGATATTGCATTGACCAGACTCGCCAGAGGTGCGCGCGTGGTCATCTGTGGTGCCATCTCACAATACAACAATAAAGAACTCTATGGTCCAAAAAATTATATGAAAATAGTAACAGCCCGTGGACATATCTGTGGCGTTATAGTATTCGATTATATAGATCAATATCCAAAAGCCATCCGTGACATATCTACATGGATCAGCGAGGGAAAGCTAAGGACCAAAGAACATATTGTAGAAGGTCTGGATAATTTTCCTAGTACACTCAGGATGTTGTTTACTGGTGAAAATTTTGGAAAATTACTTGTGAAAGTCTGAGTGCGTCTTGGATATGATTTTTAATACTACTCATCAAATAAAAATTAGATGAAAAACATTTTTTGTATCACTCTATTCTTAATAACCATGGCCGAAACAACTGCACAAAAAAATAATCTTCCTGACACTGGCATAAGCGGCGTCTACGAAGTCGTTCAGGCTGTAGAAGATTTAGATTTTGCTATTAAATATTTTGGTGAATTTGGTTTTACTGTAATTGATTCGTCAGAGATAGATGCAATAACAGCATCGCGTGTGTACGGGGTTGACTCGGCTTTAAAATCATATAGATTGCAAAATGGTAACATAGACAGTCACGGACTTCTGAGACTCTTGGTTTGGGATACACCTCTTGGGCAAGGCGTGGGGTATAGTCCACCTGAGACCATCGGACAACGGATGTCTGTCATGCGGACCAAAGACATATTCAGAATCTATGATATATTCTCTGCTGCACGCAGTGATGGAAAACACTGGCTACCCACTTATCCTGTGTCTGATGATCTTTTTGATCTGGATGATGGAGAAAAATCCTTCTTTAATAAACCCGTTATCGTAAGAGAAAATGCGGTCTATGGTGCTTTTTTTAATCATGTATTTTTTCAGCGTTACGGTTATCATATACCGGGTTATGGTACGATCGGTGATAAAAGCCCTTTGCGTACAAGTGAATTTACCCACCATGACTTTATTATATCAGCACCTGACATGTCCGTCTTATCATATCTTTCGTCAGCCCTAGGCCTTAAGGCAGAAGACGTACCAGAGCTAGATGGTGACTGGAGTAAAGGTCCTAAGGCGGTATTCAAGATGGGAGACGGAGAGGCACATTGGTATCAAGGATTTGTATCTCCTAATAATATCTGTGGAAAGCTAAAGTTTTTCTTACCAACCAGCCAAAAGACGGATAAATCTCATCTTCAAAAACTCGGTCATCTGGGCATCACGATGCATACATTTTATACAGAAAAATTAGATTTAGTCTATAAACTAGTGCAAGAACACAATCTCGATCCAACAGCAATACAATCTAACGAGTATAAGGAAAGATCGTTTGTCTTCACCTGTCCTGCTGGATGCACGTGGCAACTTATAGAAAAAGGCACTACAAAAAACAAACCTGTTACAGAATTAAAATTTGAGTTGACCAATTGATACATTCGTCTATGATTAAAAAGAACCTAGACACTTCGATTCTACTAAGCATTTACGAAACCTCAGTATTGCTTCTTAAGCAAAATATTGCTTTCGTATCTAAAAGAGGCTTAACGAATCAGCAATGGGTCATACTTATTCACCTTGCTAAAGATCCCAACCTTCCATATTTCATAAGAGAGACACACCACAAACCTATCATGGCTAATGAGCTTGCCGATTCGCTGGGGGTTACTAGAGCGAATGTTACTAATCTCATTAAGACATTACTACAAAAGAAACTTGTACTACAGATAGAAGATAAAGAGGACAGAAGAAAGAAAAGACTGAAACTAACTAAGAAAGGCGAAAAGCTCGTCCAAGAAATCCAGCCAGAAAGAATATCATCTAATGCATCGATGCTCAAGGGATTGTCAAAAAAAGAAAAGCAAGAGTTTCTAAGTTATCTACAAAGATGTAGTAACAATATTATGGATATGAAGTCTTAATCACCATGAAAACTATTCCATATTATACCGCTTTGGCAATGCAACTGCAATGCGTTGCGCTCAACAAGTACACATCACGTGACGAATGTATACGTCAGATGGAAAAAGCCATTGATAAAATTTCTATAGAAGTTTTCTCAGCAAAGAAATTTATAGGTGAGCATCTGAGACTTATCGTCTTTCCAGAATATTTCTTGACCAGCTATCCCGTCAGAGAAAGTATAATAGAGTGGAAAAAGAAAGTAGCCATAACACAGTCTGATCCATTATTCGATAGGTTAGGTCAAATGTGTCGGGACAATGATGTCTTTATCTCGGGCAACTACTACGAAGATGATCCCAATTTCGAAAATATATTTTTCCAAAGTTCCTTCGTCCTGGATAACGAGGGAAAAATGATCCTTAACTATAGAAGACTTAACTCGATGTACTCTCCTACTCCACATGATGTGCTTGATAAATACATTGAATTATATGGAGAGGATAGCTTGTTTCCTGTTACACAGACACCATTGGGCAATCTAGCATGTATCGCCTCTGAAGAGATATTATATCCCGAAGTAGCGCGTTGTCTTATGATGCGTGGTGCGGAAGTATTCTTGCACTCTTCTTCAGAAGTCGGCTCACCACAGCTCACCAAAAAGAACATCGCCAAGCTCGCTAGAGCGACAGAAAATATCTCTTACCTCGTATCTGCTAACTCTGGTGGCATCTCTGATTCTGGCATTCTCAAAAATAGTACAGACGGTGGATCTAAGATCGTCAATTATGACGGTATTACACTAGCCGAAGCCTATCCAGGAGAAAGCATCGTAGCACATGCACCTATACATATACAGGCATTACGTTCTTATAGAGAGACGGTATCTATGAAAAATTATATTGCCCGACAACGATTTGATCTATATGCTCCATCTTATGCACAGTATGTACACTATCCCTCTAACAGCATAACTGACCAAGAAGTAAATAAGTCTCAATTCAAAACTATTCAACAAGAGGTGATCAGCAGGTTGTACAGAAATTAAGGTTATGGATATAGTCCAGTATATTCCTCAGATATTACCGATAATTCTTTTTCTTGTTATGTTTCTTATGGGCATGACACTAAGCCTAGATGACTTTAGAAGAGTCGCCATATATCCTAAAGCGATCACCATCGGATTATTTAGTCAGATTATATTATTACCGATTATAGGTTACATTATTATCAAGCTGACATCATTGGACCCTGTATTCGCAGTAGGACTTATGGTTATCTGTGCCAGCCCTGGGGGTGCCGTATCTAATCTTTTCTCTCACATGTCCAAGGGCGACACGGCGCTATCGATTAGCTTGACCGCTTGCTCTAGTGTTATCACCGTATTTACTATTCCCTTTATTATTAATTGGTCATTGGCTAATATCTTATCAGAAAGTGATGCGGCTATTCAGTTGCCTTTGGTAAAAACAATTTTCAATATTATTAAACTAACAATCCTCCCTGTGGCCTTAGGTATGTTAGTCTTCCACTTGTTTCCAGATTTTACCAAAAAAATAAATTCTCTTATTGCCTGGGTGTCTACACTAATTATTATTCTGGCACTATATCTTATTTATATCAAACTGGATGATATCGGAGATGTCGGTTCATTTGTAAGAGCCTGTATATTTCCTGTTTTCTTACTTAATATAATTACTCTTGGTATTGGATTCTTGATGGGAAAAATATCAGGACTTAACCTGAGACAGTGCATCACTGTATCCATAGAGACAGGTATGCAGAATAATGTACTGGCTATGACTATCGCCGCATCTGCAGCGATGCTTAATAATTCTCTGATGGCCGTTCCAGCAGGTGTCTACGGATTGCTGATGTGTAGCACGGCCATTATCTTTATTTTTGTGTTTAGAAAAATGAATGAAAGAGTAAAGTGAATGTAAATAAGAACTGAAGTTATTTCTTAAGCCAATCCCCTACTCCATAAGGATCCGCTAGCGGTGCAGAGACATGCTCATGTCTTATTTTCCAGTCCTCCTCGAAAAGTTTCATAACAAAACTAATCCTAAATCTTGTTGTGAATATCTTGCCACTAACACGAATAGATAAATCGGTAATACCACCAATCCAACCAAGCTGATCACCTGTTTCTTCTTGAGGACCTTCTACCCATGCATATCCCTCCATATCTATAGACGATCCACAAAAGTCCTTCCACCCCTTCATTATTTTCTGAAAACCAATCGTAGAGTAACGTGGACCTTCTAAAATAACATAGGTAGAATCAGAAGGGATGTATGCCGTAGCAATAGACTCTAAGTCTTTTCTTATTACGGCATCCCAGAAGTTTTCTATACGCTGTTGTAAGATCATTACATCTTATCTATATCGTCTGCAATCTCTTGTAAGGTCTTATCTGGGTTTTTGATTTGCTCCATCTCTTGTTGGATAATCCTCAAGATTCTGGAGATATACTCGCTGTGCCATTGTTGGCGTTCGTCTGCTATGGCTTTATTAGGAGGAATATAATTATCTATCTCTTCGTTGGTCATGACACCTTTTTCTTCTAGCAATCTTTCCATAGAATCCATGCGCTCTCTCATGACCGCAAGCTCCATACCTATAGCCATTGTAATATTAAGTACACGCTCTACGGCAGGATCATCAAAGAAGTAAGGTCTAGCACCTTTGGGCTTATTACCTGCGATTCCTATATAGTCTATTATATTATTCTTATCTGACATTTCTTTTTCTTGCTTCCTTTATTTTGAAAACTAATAATAACATCAAAGGATCAGTTCTTTCGTAGATGACATTGCGTCATACGGATTTTTTCCAAGTTCCAAAAACATTCCATATCGGAGAGCGTCCATGATCTTCGGGTTCATCTGCTTTTTGATTTCCATCATCAAGATCATTGATCGCTTGTGCTCCTATCTGCATATAGTGATCCCCATTGAATCCACAATCCATCATGAGTTGCTTAGGGTCTATATCATGCATCTTAGACCAGTATGGCTCAGAATTATTATAAGCATCCCAATCTCTAATCCACTGCTCATAAAGGCTCATATCATCTGTATATTGCGGTTGCTCTATATGCATGGTAATACCACCGGGCTTGAGACATCTATAGATTTCTTTCATAATATTATAGATGGACTTACCACCCGTCTCATGCAAAAACATTGTCGTCTGTATCCAATCAAAACTCTCATCCTCAAAAGGCATCTCAGATGCTTCGACCTGCATAAATTTGACATTAGGATAACCTAAGACCTGCGCTCTCGCATGACCATATCTGAGCATTGGGCGTCCAGTGTCTATCGCAATCACCTCTGCGTCAGGATACATTTTGGCGATGGGTAAGGTATTATGTCCTATACCGCAACCTACATCCAGTATTCTTTTGGGCTGGAAAGTCGGGTGATTATCTTTCATCCATTGTGCTATGGCTTGACCGCCTCCATCTGTATATTTTCCAAGTAGACCTGCCGTCGTAACGAATAACCCACCATCATAATTCGCTGCATTGGCGACATCTCCTTCATACAATTCTGTATGGTAACTACCAGGCATGATATGATTGTCTACTGCCATAAGGTAAGGAGGAACATTTACTTCATCATCTAATTCTAGGGTGCTTTTCCCTTCATTTATACTATTGACCTTGTCCGTCAGTTGCTGCGCCTGTCTATACGTTAGCGACCTGCCTGCCTGCTGTCTCATCTCCATCGTACACCTTCTTAGTGCAGACCATGTTTGGTAGTGCGGGTCTTTGGACATGGCATCGCCTAGAGCATCTTTAGATTGGAAGTCATGCCCATTTTCTTTTTCGTACTTCGGCTTGACTCTATTTTCGAAGGCTAGACTATTACCCTGAGATACATGCGCAAGATGCTTGTTCAGATTGGCTAAGAAATTATATCTCGCACGTTCGTCATGGTTTAAGTCTGGAAAAACCTCATGCTTTGCAAGTTTATCATAAGTAGGAGGTAGATTCTTGGCTGCCATAATCTATTTTATATATTTCATTAAACGATCATTATCTATTTTGGATTTTGCTCTTTTCGATTTGTTACCATAACCAGCACCTCCAGGCAAGGTAAGAATAAGTTCTTCTCCCGGGTGCAATTTGTCCAGTCCTTTCTTAGGAAATGGTCGCTCTGGTATAATCCTAATATCTCCTGATAGACCATCTCCCCCTCCTAATAATCCTTTGGCCTGAGTTATAGTTTTCTCTGTAAGTATAGAAATGTTAATGGCTTCTTCACCGACATTTTTAAAAGCAAACCGCTGACCTAATCCCCCTCTCCATTGTCCATCGCCCGCTGACCCATCGACTAAAGACTTTTCTGTTACTAATATAGGAACATCATTTTCTAATACCTCAATCGGAACATTGGCGACATTAGTAGGAAAACTCAATACTGATTCGCCATCCATACCTGGTCTCGCACCATATCCTCCATTCAAGAAAAAATACTCCACATACTCTTTGTTCTTATACATGCCGTTGAGTACGACGCACCAACAGGCACTTCCGCAATCCGCCTGTACTTTTTCTGGGATGGCCTGAGATAATGCACCAAAGACAGAACTATGCAACATATTACCCGTAATATTTCGCGCACCCAAGGGTGATGGTTTTTTGGCGTTAAGCAAGGAACCCTCTGGGGCGGTTACTGTAATCGGATAGAACGCGCCATCATTATTAGGTACACTAGGACTGAAGGCGCACTTGATCGGATAGGCTGTATAGGCGTAAGTATAATTCTTGACTGCATTGATACTGAGTGGATGTGCACCTGATGTCCCCTCATAGTCCACATGGATAGTATCTCCTTTTATAGTAATTTTTGTTTGGACTGTACATTTCAGTTCCTTACCATCTCCATCCGTGATGTAGGTATAACTATAATCACCATCTGGAGCAGAGCGGATGGCGTCTCGCATCGTCTGCTCCGTCTTCTCTATAATCGCATCTGCCAGATCATTTAATTCCACGAGGTTGTTTTCCTGCATCATTTTCTTAAGCGACTTGATGCCTTGATCATTGGCGGCAATCTGTGCTTTTATATCACCTATGGTCTGTAGTGGTGCTCTGACATTAGCTTCTAGTATATTGAATAAGGTCGTATTTGGTTCGCCCGCCTTGATCAGTTTAGTAGGTGGTATCATAAGACCCTCTTCGTACAGGTCGCGAGAACCAGCACCCCATAATACCCCACCCATATCAGGTGAGTGAGCGATTGTTCCGATAAATCCAATGAGATTTTTTTTATAAAAGATAGGAGACACTATTCCTATATCAGGTTTATGTCCAGCACATAACCACGGATCATTAGTCATCACGACATCGCCTTCTGTCCATTGGTCCAGAGGAAAATAATCCTTGAGTAAGGCTTTAGTCAGCATAGGAAGGACACCGAGAAAGGAGGGCACCGATATACTAGACTGAGCAATAGATCTTCCCTCTGCATCCATAAGTACAACGGCAAAGTCATTGGATTCTCTTGTGACGGTAGAAAACGAAGTCCTCTGCAATGTCGTACCCGCCTCATCTACTATACTTATGAGTCGAGACCATAATATAGAAAACGTGACGGGATCAAATATCTTAGTAGAAGATCTCAAATGTTAATTTCTTTAATAGTTAACTAAGTTAACTATTATTATTGATAAATGCTGATCAGCATTACTTCCTCTTAAGAGGTTAATTTTTTTCCCAAAATTCTTCCGAAACTCAACGCTGGCGTAATAGCCATACCGCTACAAAAAGTATTGCCACTAGTCGCACCCAAGCCCAATGCCTCTCCTATGGCATAAAGACCAGAAATCACTTTACCCTCCTTATCTATAAGCTCAAAGTCATTATTCACCTCTAAGCCTCCGAAAGTTACCAATGTAGAAGCATGTACTTTAACCGCATAATAAGGTGGTGATTCTATCTTATTCTTAAGATAAGATCTATTATAGTCAACATCCATCCCATATTTTACTACGAGATTATACTCACCTACTGTCTTGACTAAGTTCTCCACATTAATACCTGTCAAGGCACCTAATTCTTCAATAGTTTCTGCCATACAGATGGCTCTATTTTTCTTAGCCTCAGCTTTTATTTGCTCTGGAGTCCAACCGATCACTATTGGATTATTGATACCATTTTCGTCAGTCTCTACCAGACTTGCTTCATCAAAAATGACCCAAAAACACCATCCTTCTTGTTCCATAACCAAACGCTCTCTTGTGTCCGCGTTTATTTCATCTTCATTCATAAATCGACGGCCCTCTTTATTGACATATATGTCTCTTGGTCTTCTATAGACAGACGTCAATACCATAGCCCATGCTTTATTAAAGTCCGCTCTTCCTGAGTTAGGCTCTAACTCTATACCACCTAAACTTGGCAGGTGATAATCTGCCATCCTAAATTTGGCTCCAATATTTTCCATTACTAATAATCCCTCTCCAGTTGAATTGGGATAACACGCGCTGTTGTAAGGAACATTAGGATGACGCCTCGCAAACATATCCGCATTACTTCCATAACCACCTGTCGATAAGACTATCTTGTTAGCGCTGAATTCTACTTTCTTATTATCTAATGTAGAGCAGATGGCAACATGCTTTCCGTTAAGATCTTTCTTGATTTCCTCCAAAGTATGTTCTGGATAAAAATGGATATAACCATCAGATATGGCCTTATCCCAAAGTGGCTTTATAACATTATAAATACTAATAGCTTTATTAGCACCATAATGTGTTCTTGGTTTGGTATAAGGCACATGACCATAAATAATACGTGGGCACGCACCGTCCCAATCAAATCCCAAGCTATCTAACCAATCGAGTGTATGCGGCGCTTCATTAACAGCTAATTTTATCAGATCTAAGTCTCCAGTGCCGCCATTTATTCTTAATATATCGGCATAGTGATCCTCTGGACTATCATCTATATTATTTCTTTTCTGCACGATCGTACCACCACCACTCATGTGTCCACCAGACCAATGTAATGCACCTCCTGGTTTACGATCTTTTTCTATGACAGCAACATGGACGCGATTCCTCGCTGCCTCTATCGCACAGACCATACCTGCTGTACCAGCACCTATAATGATAAAGTCAGAAGTCATTTATGTAAAGATTTTGGTTTCTCCATTATCAGAGAACAGATATAAACGGATTTTGGAATTTTCATTTTAGGACGATAATATAATTATTCGATATGTATGACTATATTCTTGTCGTTGTCAATATATACTTCGCTATTAAGTCCGACAACAGTTGTGCTCTCTTTTTCTTCTATTATCATAGGACCTCTGGCGCTAAATCCAGTAGCTAAATGATAACGGTCATAAACGGGACATTTCATGTACCCTGTGACATCAAAATAGACTTCTCTCACTTTTTTCAACGGATCAATCCCTCTCTTGTCCTTCTGGTTTTGCTTAACGACAACATCTGGCATCTTACCAGAAACTAACACTCTCCATGTTACCATCTGCAGAGCAATATCATCATTACTTCTGTTATATCTGAAATTATATTCTTTGATAAATCTTTTCTTGATCTCGTCTATGCTCTTAGTGTCTAACTTATCCTCTGGCAACTCTATGGTAATATCATGTCCTTGACCCTCGTATCTCATGTCTACCACTCTCTTAAGATGATAAGCCTTATCATCTTCTCCTGACTCCACTAAAAACTGTTTCCCCTCCTCTTCCAGACGCTCCAAAAAGTTATTGACTTCATCCCAATCAAGACTCTCTAAGTTCCGTATATGACTATGAATACATTCTTTAGCTATAGGCGCTAACAAAAATCCAACCGCCGACGTAACGCCCGCCCCTATCGGAATAACAAGTTCTTTGACATTTAATAACTTGGCCACTCCAAAGGCATGGACTGGTCCTGCGCCACCAAAGGCGATCATGCTAAAGTGCCTCGGGTCCATACCTTTCTCTAATATATGTACTCTGGCCGCATTAGCCATATTTTCGTTAACGACCCTATGTATGCCCATCGCCGCCTCTTCTATGCTAATGTCCAGTGGAATAGACAATTTTTCTCTTAAGGCATCACGTGATTTTTCTACGGAGATATTCATCGTCCCACCCAAAAAATATTCTGGGTCTAAATATCCTAGTACCAGATCGGCATCTGTAACCGTCGGGTTATCTCCACCACGTCCATAACATGCTGGCCCAGGCGTCGATGAGGCACTATCAGGACCGACGACCAATAGCCCTAACTGGTCTGCCCGTGCAATACTACCGCCACCAGCACCGATCTCGATCATATCTATGACAGGTATCCGTACTGGTAGGCCGCTACCTTTTTTAAACCTCTTGACTCGTCCTGCCTCAAAATTATTAGTGATCTCTGGCTTGCCATCAAAAATTATCGATGCCTTAGCCGTTGTTCCACCCATATCAAAACATAGAAGATTTTTGATATCTAAGGTCTTGCTAAAATATACACCAGCAATCGCCCCCCCAGCAGGACCAGATTCTAACAGTTGTATAGGTGATTTTCTGGCTTCCTGTACGGTAGTCAGTTTTCCACCAGAATCCATTATCAGCAGCTTTCCACCGAAACCTTTTTCTTTTAATTCTATTTCGAGTTTCTTAAGGTACTTGTCTGTTAACGGCTGCACGTACGCATTCATAGCGGTCGCACTGCTACGCTCATACTCTCTGATCTCTGGCATGATCTCGGACGACAAGCTAAACTGTACGTCTGGACATTTTTCTTGGAGGTGTTGCCCTATAATTTTTTCATGCCTCGCATTGGCAAAAGAATTCAGCAGGCAGACACCGACAGCCTCCACTTTATTCTCAATTATTTTTTGAGAAATCTCATGTAGACCCTGTGGAGACAATGGAGTTAAAATTTCACCTTTATTACTGACCCTCTCCTCTACTCCAAATCTCAAATTCCTCGGTACCAAGGCTTTGGGCATCGTCAGAAAAAGATCATAAATGTCATACCGAAGTTCTCTTCCTATCTCCAGCACATCTTCGAAGCCCTTGGTTGTAATAAAGGCTGTCTTTGAGCCTTTGCGCTCTATCACTGCATTGGTAATAAGTGTTGTGCCGTGTATAATGTACTCTATCTCATCTAAGACGACACCATATAGCTCCTCTATCTTCTTTATTCCATTATAAATACCCAGTGTCGGGTCTGGATATGTCGTGAGAGTCTTAGAAAAACGTAACTTCTGATCACGATTATCATGCAATACTAAGTCCGTAAAAGTTCCCCCTATGTCTATTCCTAATCTGATAGCTTTACTATTTTATAATTGATTAATGATACTCTTCGCCTCCACTTACGTTCATAGCCTCTCCAGTTATATAATCTGATTCGTCTGAGGCAAGAAAGGCGACGGCCTTAGCAATATCTTGTACTAGTCCTGTTCTTCCCAGCGGGTTTTTATCGACTATGGCTTGTAGATAAGTTTCGTAATCCATACCCAGCTTCTTACTAAAAAATTCATTTTGCCAGTGACCCAGACCCGTCGTAATATGATTAGGACATACCGCATTGACACGGATACCATACTTGCCTAACTCGACAGCATTAGATCTTGTCAATCCTATCATTCCATGCTTAGAAGCTGTGTAAGCAGCAGCAAAAGGAAAACCAGACTTTGCCGCTTGACTCGCTATATTAATAATACATCCACCTGACTTCTGCCTTATCATTTGCCTAGCCGCAGCTTGAGAGCATAAGAAAGCTCCTTTGAGGTTGACATCCAACACCGCATCCCAGCTACTTTCCTTAAAGTCGGTAAATTCTTCCATGATATAACCGACACCCGCGTTATTCACCATGATATCCAACTTGCCAAATTTCTTTACCGTTTTAGCAACTAGTTCTTCTACTTGCTTAGATTTTCTGACATCGCAGGGTACAGAAATGGCCTGTCCTTTTGCACTCTTTATCTCTCTGACTATGGCCTTCATTTCCGAGGAACTGCCAATATGTTTTTTGGCAAAGTTTCTTCCAGTCGGCTCGCCCAGATCAGTCACGACCACATTGCAACCTCTCTTCGCGAGTAACTTAATGATGGCTTCACCTATACCTTTTCTTCTTCCTGATCCCGTAACAATAGCCGTTTTTCCTTTAAGGTTTTTCATTTAGTTTGCATTTGCAATTTTCGCTGACTAAGCAAATTGTTCTGATACTATAAACATCGGGCTGTCTGCAAATTCTTGAAATTCCTGTGCAACACGTTTCATTGTTTCTGTGGCTACCTCTTCGCCCAATTTGGCCATATCATTGATATCAATAACTTCACAATATTGATAAGGTGGTTTTTCTTCTGTACCCATTATAGCATTCAATCTATACACTCTGAAATCATTAACGGATGAGAGTTGCTTGACTGTAGGAACATCAGTCGTCTTAGCCCATGCCTCATATTTTTCTTTGGCCTCCGCGTCTTTCAAATTAAATAATACAACCAGTGCTGACATTTTATCTTTTATTTATGAATGTTTGTTTTTTAAAAAGGCTTTGGACGATGTTTTTATTAGTCCTTGGACAGAGTTCAATATCATCATAGCTCCCTTATCTATAAGCTCTTGTGCTTTCTCCGCTGTACCCGCCACTGTTCCAAAAAATTTACCATTATCCAGGATAGTCTTAAATATTCTATCTAACATTTCTTTGACCTCTGGATGATTAGGACCATCGTAATATCCCATGGACATCGCCAGATCTCTAGGCCCTACTATAAAGCCATCTACACCCTCTATCGCACATAATTTTTCCAGATTATCTACACAGGCTAGTGACTCTACTTGCGGTAATACCATTGTTTCTTGATTGGCAAATTGGACATACTGTTCTTGTGTATGCGGTCCTTGCATATAATCCGCAGCTCTGACAGGACCTAATCCTCTCTGGCCCATCGGAGGATACTTGATAGCGTCGACCAGCCTTCTTACATCATCTACATCATCTATAGTCGGCATCATAACGCCCATGACACCCACATCCATATATTGTAATATTAACTTTGTATCGACACTACGGATTCTAGCGAGCGGTGTACAACCCACATTTTCACAGGCTCTTACCAGATTAGGTACTACAGCACTAGTAATCGGACCGTGCTCACCATCTATCATATAATAGTCATAGCTATTGAGACCAATATACTCGCATATAATAGGATCAGTCGTAGGAGATATAACGCCATACGTGGCAATACCGTTACTTATTTTTTCCTTTAATAAATTTTTCTTCATACTATCCTATGGCTTCTCCTTTCGCTATTTTTTCTTTGACATAATTCATAAGTCCACCAGCCTGTGCAACTTCTGATACAAATGGTGGAGTCGGAATGGATTCAAAACTAAGGTCTTGGCTCAAGTTCTTTATTATTCCACTTTCTGGATCATACTCTAAGGTATCGCCCGTCTTACATTTCTTATCTATATCAGGGCTCGTAATAAAAGGCAATCCATAATTAATGGCATTCCTAAATTGTAATCTGGCAAAACTTGTCGCAAATACCGCCTGTATACCCGCCCCCATAAGTCCAGCAATAACGTGCTCTATACTCTTCCCACCTCCCGCAAAATTATGCCCCGCGACTATGAATGTATATCCACAATCCTTAAAGCCATTTTCTTTATTGAAGTCCTCATGTACGCCAGCCATAACCCACTTACTATTTTCTAACTTATCTATAGGCGACGTCCAATATTCCTGTACAATAATATTGTATGCCATAACATAGTCATCCGCGACCCAGCAAGTTCCTTTTATCATATTTAGACAGTTAATTCTTTGAACACCCTGACAGCCGACTCTGCTGCGCCCTCTATCCCACGAGAAAAATGAGCGGTATGCTCTCCCGCAAAATGTATCCTGCCAGCAGGTCTTATCATATCAGTAAATAATTTAGTCTGACCAGCTAAGAATTCAGCATAAGCACCCTTATTATATTTATAATTTCCCCAGCTATGCGTCCCCACATATTCCAGTTTCCCTTCTGAGGCGGGTCTTATTTTATTAATCGTTTTTATAGTATAATCAGCAATCTCTTTATCCGTCATATTATCAAAAAATGCCGTTCCTTTGCCATTAACCCAACAGACGATTTCTGCCTTGTTAGGACTTGGGTTCATATCCATGATTCTTTCTATCGGTGTGTCTGTCCACATTGAAAGTGCCGTATCGTCTTCTTCCCAGTATTTTTCAGTTGCATTAAGATGGATTTGGGTGATATTGGTATATCCTAATTCACTAATTGCTCTCTTTTGATTCTCTCCTAATGGGGCGTCGATATCTACTCTTCGCAATGTGCTGAAAGGCAAGGTACTTATGACCGTCTTGGCCCTATACGTTGTGTTGTCTTCACATTTTACTTCTACGTAGTCGTCACTAGATACAATTTGTTGTACAAACTTGTCTGTATGAATACGATCAGAATATGAATCTGCCATAGCCTCTATCAAAGCTGATGAGCCTGATTTGAAATTGTAAATTATTTTGGATCCGTTGAACTTTCGGAAGGCTCGGCTGTGAAGACTATTCATAACGGAAGTAGAATATACGTCGTTATAATTAGTGGCGATATTAATAATGTCCAAGGCTTCTTCACTAGTACCATTACGCATAAGATATTCTGCATAAGGTATATCCCAATCTGGATGCTTATGCCATTCGTCAAGAGCCTCTAAAGTAACATCTCCTTTCTGAGTAAACTCAAGTAATGAAGGGTTAGTGGTTCTATCTTCCCAACTTGGATGCAGCGTGTTATTATAATAGATGGATCGCGGATTATTCATATAAGGAGTAATATCAATAAGCTCTATACCAAATCGCTCAACCAATTTCATGACTTCTACATATTTATCACCTATTCCACGACCACCGACTTCTCTATTGATAACCGGGTGCTTATATAATCTGCCACCTATACGAGGACTACCTTCTAGGACCATAAAATCTTTTCCCTCATCCTGCAACAATAATCCCAGATACAGCCCAGATATTCCACCACCAAGAATAATAAACTCCGTATCCATCCTAGAAGAACACCCACCCAACAAGACCGTTGCTGAACAAGCCCCTATAGAATTCCTTATGAAGTCTCTTCTTCTCATTTCAAAAACAAAATCAATAAATTATAATGTTCTAGGATCAGTAATCTCTCCATAGATCGCAGATGCTGCAACCACTGCTGGAGAGGTGAGATAAATTTCTGCATTCTTACTGCCCATACGACCTTTCATGTTTCTGTTGCCCGCACTTAATACGATATCACCGTCTCCAGCTACGCCCGTGTGTATGCCTGCACAAGCCGCACAACTTGGCGTATCTATAGCCGCACCAGCTAATATCAAAGTCTCTAAATATCCAGCACGCAGTGCTTCTAGATAAACCCCCTGAGAAGCGGGCACGACAATCATATTGACATCTCTGTGTATTTGCCTATCCTGAAGTATATCAGCCATGATCGCTAAGTCTTCTAGGCGTCCGTTAGTACATGTGCCCACAAAGGCTTTATTGAATTTTCTGCCTGTCACTTTTTCTACAGGCAATGTGTCATCCAGCTTATCAGGCAAAGCAACCGTCGGTCCTAGCTGACTTACATCGATCTCATAGACCGCTTCATATTCTGCATCATCATCTGATGCGAGCATATCCCAATCTCCTTTGGCAATATCTTTAAGATATTCCTGTGTCTTAACATCAGGTGCGACTATTCCATTCTTAGCACCTAAGTCAACGGTCATATTACAAAGTGTCATTCGTCCAGCTACGCTAAGCGCGTCTATCGCGGGTCCACAAAACTCTAAGGTCTTATATATAAGATGACCATTCCAGTGCATCATACCCATGATATGCAGAGACAAATCCTTGGCCATAATATAGGGTTGCCATTCGCCAGTAATATGAAACTTTACAGAGCTGGGTACTCTAAACCAAGCCTTCCCTGTAGCCATAGCCACTGCCGCATCAGTAACACCCACAGCATTGCCCACAGCTCCCACAGCTCCATAAGTATTCGCATGAGAATCTGTACCGATGCTCACCTTACCTGGCAATACATGTCCCTGCTCCACCATAATCTGATGCGCAATACCCTGTCTCCCTAGGTCATAAAAATATGTGATGTCATGAGCCTTGACCACTTCGCGCCACTCATTGAGCATCGTGGCAAATTTTTGATTAGGAGGCGGCACTAGATGATCTGAGACACAGATCACCTTATTCTTGTCAAAAACATCTGTCTTGCCAAGAGACCTGAATTTATCAAAACAAGTTTTGCCAAGGTAGTCCATCGTCATAACAGATTCCACATCCACCCATACCAACTCACCAGGCCTTACTTTATCACGCCCGCTCTGTGAGGCCATTATCTTTTCTGTTATAGTCATTCCCATGTCTCCTTGCTATTTGTCTGATCTTGATGGTTGACCATTGGTTCTTTTGATTGGCAATTCTTCCCAGAATTTTGGATCTATTTGCGATTCTGTTTTTACTTGTCTCTCATCTATCATAGTCAGCCCTTGGAACTCATCATCCTGTGCCCACTTCCATACCCTGATGCGATGTTTGTCCTCTGGTCCTATGAGGTCGATTATTTCATATAGACTGGAACCAGGCCTGTCTTTATAAGTCCATGTCAGTACAACACTATTCTGTGTTTCCCATGCCTTACCTGTGATTCTTGGATTATCAAAGATCAATTCATTTTTGTCATTGAACTGGCAGACTCCAAAATCATGGCATTCATAATGACCATCGGACCACATATATTCATTGACCTGATGATAATCTTTAGGTCCTTCAAATCTAATGGTAAGTCGTGAGTTCCACTTATCTCTTACTGATCCATCGGGATTGATTCTAATATAAGTACCCTCCCATACTCCTGTGTGCTTTGGAAACAACTTCAATTCCATTCAAAAAATATTTAGTCTAAAATAGTTAAATTAATTAACTATTAATCTTATTAATTAATTATATTGGGTTGTTCTTAAAATTAAATTTATACATAATGAAAAAACTCAAAACTATTTTTCTCTTGGTTTTTGGTCTTTGCATTAGCAGTTTATCTATGCAAGGTCAATCCGTCAGTGGTGTCGTACAAGATGAAGATAGTATACCACTACCAGGTGCTACAGTAATCAAAAAAGGTGCTGATACTGGTGTGATTACAGATTTAGACGGAAACTTTAGTATCGATGCCAACAATGGGGATATACTAACTATATCTTACGTCGGTTATGTGCCACAAGAAATCACAGTCGGTTCTGGGAATGTCATGAGTGTGACTTTATCTCAGGATGTGACTAGCTTCTCTGATATTGTGGTCACTGCTACACGACAACCTATCAGAAAAATTCAATCCACGACTTCTATTACCTCTATAGGAGAAGAAGAACTAAAATCTATCCAGCCAGAATCTGTGGCTGAAGCATTAGCTTACTCTCCAGGTGTGACTGTCGCTAATAGTCAGGGTAGAAAGGCGTCATATAATATCAGAGGGTTCCCTTCTGGTAATACTTATGTAACAACAATGCTAGATGGGCTACCACTCAATGGATTTGCCTCTAGATCGGCTGGTCAGACTGAGTATCTGGCATTTGATAATAGTATCGAAAGAGTCGAAGTAGTCCGTGGTAGCGGTGCGACTTTATTTGGAAGAGCCGCAGGTGCTGGTGCTGTCAACTTGATACAAAGAAGAGGAGGTGATGAGATGGAAGGCAATGTATCCTTCACGTATATGAATAATGTAATGAATGAAGGACACCCAGCCGAAGGCGATCTTGATTATAGAGCAGATTTCAATGTTGGTGGTCCTATTGCTGATGGTATAAAATTCGGTGTAGGGGGTTATATCATGCAAGATTCTGGATACAAAGAATGGGCACAAAAGGATAAGGGTAGACAATTCAGCGCTAACGTGGAATTTGATCTTGGTGATGCTGTCAATCTTATGGTTTATGGAATTTTGAGTAATAACCAATTCAATAACTTGACTGATTCTCCTTTTGATCTAGGTAAAGGTGAAATAGCCGATGGATGGGACAACAGCAATACTTTTTATGGCGACAATAGTCAGTTAGATTTCGAGTCTACACTCAGAACAAGTGCCTTTGCACCAGTACAGTTCACACAACCTATACTGGATGTCAATGGCAATGAAATAAAGCAAAATCAAGCAGATGATAATAGAGAAGAAGTCATAGGGGGTCTTGGTGGTCTGACCGCAAGTATTACACTATCCGATAATATTACACTTGTCGAAAAATTCCGAATGAGTAGTTACGGATGGAGAGATCAGAACGAAGTAACTTTCTCTTCTTTCTATTCTGCGGGCGATAGAATTCTTAGATTGAATGCCAATTCTAATGGTGACATCAGCGATCTAATAAATGACCTCAGATTGCAGATCAGTGCTGGGAGTGGTTCATCCAAACATTTGTTTAGTGTAGGTTCATATTATAGTGCAGCTAAGTATGACAGATTCGGTGGACTCCACTGGTATACGGCCGATGTCAACCCTAGACCGACTTATGGTTGGTTTGGCCCTCCGGGAACACCTCCACCTAATGTATTCTCTCTCTCTAGCACAACCTCTCATCAGGAAGAAAATGTATTGGCTTTTTATGCAGGAGACGAAATGGTATTCAATGATAAGTTAAGTGTGAATGTTGGTTTCAGGTGGGATCGTATGACAGGATTCTTCAATAATGATCCAGAAGAAATAGATGGATTGGATTATGATCCAGCAGAACTTGATGAGAACGAACTAGATTTTTCTAATTGGTCAGGGTCTATCGGAGCTAATTATCTTTTAGCACCCAGGACGGCTATATATGGTAGTTTTGTAAGAGCATTTTCACTACCATCCGTCGGTCTTAATACACCTTTGCCAGAGAAAGATGAGATTGTATGGAATACAGAAATAGGGGCTAGATTCGGATTAGGTGATCTTGGTGTGGATATCGGATTATTTAATACGACGATCAACAATAGAGTCGCAGTAGTATTCAATCCTAATTCTACCACTGGCCAAACCTTTATTCCTGTCCCTGTAGGTGATAACACCGTTACAGGTGCAGAACTCCAATTAACCTATGCACCTCAGTCTGTTAAGGGTCTTATCTTGAGAGGATCATTGACATTACAAAACTCGCAGTACAAAGCAGACTCAGATGGTAACGGTTTCGAGATAGCCCTAGGCACAATCGATGATGACGGAGATGATACGACACCAGAAGTTATAGAAGCAGACCTTGATAATTTATTTGGATTAAATGTTATAACAAGCCAAAAAGAAGGTTCTGTAGGTAATCAGGTCATCGACGTATCTGGTAATCAGGTACAGGGAACACCTAATCTGATATACTCATTAGTGGCTGGTTATAATACCAAGTCTTATGGTGTATCTTTTGATATGGTCACTTATGCAGGTCGCTATGCATCGGCTCTTAATCTAATAGAGACCCCAGACCTGACTGTAGCTAACGCCAATGCCTATTACAGATTTGGACTCAGTAATGGAAGTGGTCTAAGATTAGGCATCAGAGTAAAGAACCTATTCGATAGCAATGGTGTCCAGCAACTTATGGCATCGACCACAGAAGATGATGCCCTTATATTGAAACAAAATAATCCTAACTATACGGACGTACTCACCTTTGGAATAATTCAAATTCCGAGAAGAGTATTGTTGACCCTAGGATACGATTTTTAAGTACTAAGTTTTTTCATACTGAGGCAAGTATAAATTATTATACTTGCCTTTTTTATAATCAATACTTATGATGAAAACAACTATTTATCTTGTAAGCCTTATCCTTCTGCTATTAGGCTGCAAAGAAAATCAGGCCGATACTACAACCAAGAAAGCATCTACTAACTCTTTAGGTCTTAACTTAGATGATCCTGCGGATAATCTAAAAGCCTTTGCCAAAGTAAGAGGATCTCTAGATACAACCGAAGAAGTTATATTCTATGCTAACGGCTCTATATACGGATTTGTAGAAGGCGAAAGAGACAAGCACCTCATGGATTATGAGATGTATAACATTGCCAGATTATTACCTATGGAAGGCGGCGCTTATCAGTTATTGACCAGAGAGGTTCTACTCTATATGGATAAAGAAACAGGAGAAGTTCTGGAGAAATACAATAACCCATATACAGAAAAGACCGTCGATGTATTGCATGTATGGAATGATCCAGTAAATCAAAATTTTCAACTCGAAGGAAGGTTTGGAAAATGGGGGGTCAATCACAATAAGTATGGCGACGATATGATCTGCATGAATGCTGATGTATTGCTGACCTATCCTTCTCCCCTGAAAGTAGCAGACTATCCAGAAAGCTCTCAATCTGATCTATACGAAGCCTGCGAATTATTTCAATTTTTCTTCTCAGAGGAGGAGCTTAACGATGCCGATGACCTATCCACTTCTTGCACGATATCCTGGACCAGATTTGGACCTTGGCTACCTTGGATGAAAATGGGTCAACGTCCAGGTAAGATGATGTATCAGGGCGCAGGCTACAAATTATCAGAAAGAAACTATGACGAAATGCCAAAAGTACTTACCGACTACGTCATGAAAACAAAACCCGAATATAGACACGCGCCGAGCACCTACTCCAAACCTAACGAAACGAGCTGGACTTATTATAAAAAGATGAATCCTGTCGGTGAATAATGCAGAGGTATTATAAAAGTGAGAATGTATGAGGTGGTAGAGTAATTTATGCTATTCTACTGCTTTGTACATTCGTTTTACCTCTTCTAAGGAGAACTTACCCATTAGTCCCCTCTGAAAAATATACTCCTTATCTCCTTGTATTTTGACGACTCGGAAATCATAATTGAGATTATCGTCTCCCAGATTGTTCTCATATATGAAACCATTTTCGAAGTCCTCAACGACTTTAGAGAAGTAGCGCATGTTTTTGACTGTGGTCAGTAGATTTTCTTTGACTTGCTTTTTGTCTGTCGTCGTCGCCTCTCCGCTTTGGATTTGGATATAATAATTGCCTTCACCCTTGATTGTCACATCTTTGACGAATCCTAAGTCTTCGGATTGTACGACCGCGTCAGTGGGTGCCTTGATCTTAATGGGGAGATCATATTTCATAAGATCAAGTTCCTGCAGACCAGATGATACAGTATTATCTGATTTGCAGGAAACGAGACCTATAAGTATAATTAGTATTAATCTTAATTGCATGTGAATGTAGTATACAAGAATATTCCTGAGTAAATTATTTTAAATCTCTCAATTATTGAGAACATAAAACTACAGAAATATCTCTTGTCAATACGCCCACTTATAGACTCTTGATAGAGCAGCCAATCGCCTTGGTTTCTGCTGGCTCTGGACTCTTACCAGCGCTCAATGCATCTATCGCATCTCTTAGATATGTGATCTCTACGCCAGCCTCATCACGAGGACTATCATCTATCGCACCGATATATTTGACCACTCTTTCTGCATCTAGCAAAAATACATGAGGCGTCTTAGTCGCTCCATATTGTGGATATACCTTTTGCCCATCATCGAATAAGTAAACAAAAGGAAATTCCTTTTCCTTCGCTCTTTCTTGCATCAACTCATAACTATCCTTAGGCTGTGCAGCAGGATCATTAGGATTAATGGCAACTACTGGATAACCTTTAGGAGCATATTCGTTATGTAGCTCTATTAGTCTATCTTCGTACATCACGGCATACGGACAATGGTTACAGGTAAATACGACAATGTACCCTTTAGCCTCATCGAAATCAGCTAATGACACCATCTTACCATCTACATTCTTAAGACTAAAATCAGCTGCTACATCTCCGATATGATATCCCTTATGCGCCGTCGTGAAAGCACTAAAAACAAAGAAGCCCATCATTAAGACAAGACCTATTCCTACTATTTTTTTCATTTTAATATTTTTCAAGTTTTAAATTATACCTATTTGAATTATGGACTCTAACTTATTCACTGGCTCACCGCTCATCCATCATGGGCTCAATGATTTCTTGCAATTCTTCTATCGAATGAAAAGACTGCTCAAAAAATCTTCTTTCTTTCTTGTTATAGATTAAGGTAATCGGTATGGCACCAGACCATGATGGATCTACACGATCTATCCATCGACTCTCTTTGGTATCCATAAGTAAGACAACCTCTGATTGTATATCGTTTTTATTAAGAAAAGGAATAAGTCGGGATTCTATTTGTCGTTCGAAATCAAGACTTACTAAGATACTACGATATTTTTTGTCCTTATACTTTTCTACCAATGCTTCTATGTAAGGCAACTCCGCCACACAAGGCTTACACCAGGTCGCCCAAAAATTTATCAGATAAGTGGTATCAGAATCTGATTCCTCCGAGAGATGAAGATACTTCTCAAAATCATCAAAATCCTTGTATTGCGGAACATCGTCTACCGTCCACTGTTGCGCCGACAGTCCATATCCTACTAAAAGTAAAGCGATGAGTAAATAGGGTTTCATGTTGTGTAGAACGATAATAATCCGATAATAGTTTAATTCAGCTTATAACTTAGACCCAATTGTCTGATTTCGTCTATGAGCTTAGAGTCTACCTCCACCTTGAGTCCAGATACATCAAAATCCAAATTGGCTTCTTCTTCAACATCGAAGACCTTCATTTTCAGCGTATGTTTGCCCGAATGAGTTGTAAGTACACGTTTGAGCTTGGAAACGAAGTTATTATCTATATCACTCAGGGGTACACGTATAGTAAGTGACTTTGTCAGGTCTTGGCTTACGGATGCCAACAATCTGATATTTTTTATTCTGAAAAACGCTCGATCAGAATGTCTATATGTTTCATAACTTCCTGTGACATAGATAACCTGACCCTCTGTGAGTAGGTTTTTATAGGTTTCGTAGTTTTCGTTATAGACACCTAGCTCAAATGACCCTGTATAATCCTGCATCACGGCTCTCCCATAGCCTAAGCCATTTTTCTGTGATACGCCATGCGTCACTTTGGTCAGTATGCCCGCTATATTGATCGTAGTATTACGAGTATTAGGAGCAAATTCCAGTGTACAGTTGACGTAATTTTCCAGCTCCATCTTATAATCATCCAGTGGGTGACCCGTAATGTATATCCCTGTGACTTCTTTTTCACGTTCGAGCAATTGGGTCTTGATCCAAGGCTCAGCCTTAGGTAATTTCGGATCACTTATCATAGAGTCTTCCATCCCACCAAATAGTGATACCTGTGCGGATTCTTTTTGATTCTGATAAGCGTTACCAAATTTCAATGCATGCTCTATAAATGTCTCATATTTCTCTGATGGCTCGAAGTACTGAGACCTGTACTTTCCAAAAGAGTCGAAGGCTCCACCGTACACTAGACTTTCTACTGATTTTTTATTGACTGACCTTAGATTGACCCGTTTAGAGAAATCAATAATAGAATTATAGGCGCCTTTATCTTCCCTCTCTCTGATGATTTCTTCTGCTGGTCCGACGCCTAATCCTTTGAGCGCAGATAAACCGAATCTAATTTCTCCCTTATCGTTAACCGTAAACTGAATACCGCTTTGGTTAATATCTGGTCCGAATACATTGAGTTGCATTCTCTTACATTCTCTTAGAAAGAAATTGAGCTTGGTCGTGTCCGATTTATTATGATTGAGCACAGCCGTCATAAACTCGGACGGATAATGCGTCTTAAGATAAGCCGTCTGAAAAGCTATAAGTGCGTAACAGGTAGAATGCGACTTGTTAAAGGCATAAGAAGCAAACTTTTCCCAATCCTTCCAGATTTTATCGATTACTTTTTCTGGGTGTCCATTCTTCTTGCAACCTTCTACAAACTTTGGATACATCTCGTCGATGACCTTCTTTATCTTCTTTCCCATCCCCTTACGGAGCTTATCAGCCTCACCTTTGGAGAATCCTCCTAGTTTTTGTGATAGCAACATCACCTGCTCCTGATAGACAGTAATACCGTAAGTCTCTTCCAGATACTCCTGCATCTCTGGGAGATCATAGGTGATTTTTTGTTTACCATGCTTTCTGGCAATAAAGTCTGGAATATATTGCAATGGACCAGGGCGATACAAGGCATTCATAGCAATAAGATCTTCGAACTTATTAGGCTTTAGGTCCTTAAGATGTTTTTGCATACCCGGGGACTCGTACTGGAATATCCCTATCGTATTGCCCTCATGGAATAACTTAAACGAAGGCTGGTCTTCCAGATCAATGGCATCTACATCTAATTCTATACCCTTTGTCTTACTGACAAACTTGACCGTATCCTTGATAATAGTCAAAGTCTTAAGACCCAAGAAATCCATCTTAAGTAATCCCGCATCTTCCGCCACACTATTATCAAACTGACTCACTAATAAGTCAGAATCTTTAGCTATAGACACGGGTACATAGTTAGTGATGTCATCTGGTGTAATAATGACTCCACAGGCATGTATTCCTGTATTCCTGATCGCGCCTTCCATACGTTTGGCAGACCGAATCATATTGCCGATGTCGTCCTTCTTGTCTGCCAGTTTTCTGAACTGTATCGCCTTATCCATGTCTTCTTTGTTCATGGATTCTTTGAGTTTGGCAGATACACCACCGTCAGCGAGGACATCTTTGAGAGAAGCACCTAGCTGTTGCGGAAAGGACTTAGTCACCCTATCTACATCAGATAGAGGAACGTTAAGCACTCTGCCGACATCACGTAAGGACATCTTAGCCGCCATTGTACCATAGGTGATAATCTGAGCGACTTGATTTTTTCCATACTTATCTATGACATAATCTATCACCTTAGATCGCCCGACATCGTCAAAGTCTATATCTATATCGGGCATGGATATACGCTCAGGATTGAGAAAGCGCTCAAATAGAAGATCGTACTTAATAGGGTCTACATTGGTTATGCCCAGACAGTAAGCCACAGCAGAGCCCGCTGCAGAACCCCGCCCTGGTCCTACGCTGACATCCATCTCTCTCGCCGTATTAGTAAAATCTTGTACGATCAAAAAGTAACCAGGATAGCCTGACTTATTGATTACACTTAGCTCAAAATTTAGTCTAGTTTCTATATCTGGAGTAATAGTCTTATATCTACGCTTCGCTCCTTCGAAAGTGAGATGTCTCAGGAAGTCCTCTTGCGTATTGAATTTGTCGGGTAGTGGAAAATTGGGTAATAATACATCACGAGATAACTCTAGTGATTCTATCTGGTCATAGATATACATGGTGTTATCTATGGCCTGCGGTACATCCTTGAACAAAGCCTGCATCTCCTTCTGAGATTTGAAATAAAAGTCTGAGCTAGCAAACTTAAATCTCTTCTCGTCGCTGACCAGTGAGTTGGTATTGACGCACAAAAGCATATCATGGATCGGCGCATCTTCTTCCTCCACATAATGAGAGTCATTAGTAGCAATAATCTTGATATTATGCTTTTTAGCAAACCCTATCAATATCTGATTAATGTCTTCCTGAGAATATTTAGATATACCTTTTCTTCGGTTGGCATCGGTATAGTCTATCTGCTCCAGACCTCGGTGCCTTTGTAGTTCGACATAGTAATCTTCACCAAAAAGATCTAACCACCATTTGAGTTCTTTTTCTGCCTCTTCTAATTTGTCTTTAGCTATAAGAGAAGGAACAATTGCACCAAGGCAACAACTGGTGGCAATGATTCCCTTATGATATTTGAGGATCAGTTCTTTGTCTATTCTGGGATATTTCTGATAGTGGCCCTCTATAAATCCCAAGGAACATAGTTTGAGCAGGTTCTGATAACCCTCTCGATTCTTAGCCAACATAAGCTGGTGATATCTTACATCACGCTCTCCATTACTCCTGCTGAATGTCTTGATATGTCTATCTTCTACTAGATAAAACTCACATCCCAGTATAGGTTTTATATCACGCTTGTTAGCTTCTGCCACAAACTTGAATGCACCGAACATATTGCCGTGATCCGTCAGCGCAACACCTTTCTGCCCATCGGCCTTGGCCTTATCCATCATGACACCTATATCAGAGGCACCGTCTAGTAGAGAGTACTGAGTATGGCAATGTAGATGACAAAATTCTGGCATAGTGTATAAGATTTACCTAGCTGTGAGGTAGTGAATAAGAACGGATAATTTGGGAAGGGATGAAGTTACAATGAATAAACTAATCCTTCTCTTTAGAATTAGATAAGATTATTTGTTAGACTTATTCAGGTAGTTAGTTATCGCCATGGACATAGATGGAGATTCTGGAGCTGGAGCCTTGATATTGACCGTCAGTCCCTTTTCCTCTACAGCCTTGGTCGTGGATGTGCCAAATACGGCAAGGCGTGTTTTGTTTTGTTTGAATTCTGGAAAATTGTCATAGAGAGATTGTATCCCTAAAGGACTAAAAAACACCAGACAATCATAGGTTATATCCTTGAGATCAGAGAGATCACTACTGACTGTCCTATACATCATCGCCTCCTTATAATCAAAGTCATTTTCGTCAAGATACTTAACGACATCTTTAGCTCCTAGGTTAGAGCAAGGTAGAAGAAACTTTTCTTTGTCCTTATGCTTTTTGAAGGCAGTCTCCAGGTCTTCTATTTTTCTGACACCGACGAAGACCTTTCTTTTTCTGTAGACTATGAATTTTTGTAGATAATTAGCAATGGCTTCTGTCAGACAAAAATATTTAGTCTGCTGCGACATCTTGACACGCATCTCTTCGCACATTCTAAAGAAGTGCTCAATGGAGTTCTTACTAGTAAATATAATTGCAGAGAAATCATCTGGCCTGAGTCTATTCTTTCTGAACTCTTTTTCTGTAACCGCCTCTACGTGTATGAACGGACGCCAATCTATTTTAATACCCCACCTTTCTTCTATATCAAAATAAGGTGATCTCTCAGGCTTGGGCTGAGATATCAGGATTGACTTAATTTTTCTGTACGACTCTCTACTCTTGGCCATTGTAACGGCGGACATTACTTTTTATCGATTACACCAGGGATTCTGTCATTTTATAAACAAATAGCCACGGCGTTATTTCAAAGGCGCAAAAATAAAGAAAAAAATGAAAAAAATTGTTGCTAACGTAGGTTCTTGATATCTTAAGACCCTTATAATATCTTGAAAATAAGAAGATTAGGAAAATAATAATTCCACTCATAGCCAATGGTCGAACCCACGACTCACCTCCGAATATTATCAACACATTAATCAGCAGAAAAACTAGTGCCATGACATTACGGAAACTGACTATGGTAAATTGATACAAATCGGCTTCCTTTTCGAATTCAAAAATCCATGAAACAATACTCAGCACAAGGTGCTTTCCAAGTATAAAGAGCAGTATAGATGCCACGATATACTTAAGCCAATTACTATCTACGCCAACTTCCAGTTTGGCCGTGACAAGAACAACGAAAAGAATAATATTGATAATAAAAATCAAATATCCTATCATATAGGGCAATGACTTGCCTCCATTCTCTTCGTAACTCATCATCCTGAGATAATTATCATTGAGCAATGATCTCACAAGATTATTGACATGTTGTTTTTTGATAAATAATAAGTAAGCCAGCAGACAGAAACAAAAAGTGGTTATCCACAGAGGCAAATACGAAAGCGAGATAGACTCCTTTTGTTGCCTGGGTATCGTTCTCAGGCTTTCTATTTTCTTATACTGGTTCTTACGTATGGGTATGTGACTCACGGTAAAGGGGTTATCGACCTTGAGTTTGGTATCGGTAACTTCCTCTACCTCGGTTTCTGCTGGCGCAGTGATGGTTTCCGCATTATGATAGACTGAGAAAGGATTATTTTCTTGCGAATGCAAGGGCTGACACACCATGACAAACAAAGAGAAAACAAGTAAATAGCCTTTCATATATGATAACAAAGCTATTCAAACAACTTGTTAATAAGAAGTGAAGCAATCCAAAAGATGTCAAAAATTACTTTCATTAGAATCCAATAATTCGCATCTTACTTACAGATAATATGATGAGACAATATGCCGAATAGGTCTCTTAAGATTTTACTGTTCTTTGGGTCGCTGATGATATGTGGCGTCCTTATATTCCAATCATACTGGCTAAAAGAAACCTGGAGGATAAAAAATGAAGATTTCAATACCTCTGTGACTAAAGCCCTCCGTAAAGTCGCCGAAAAACTTGCCGACGTCAATAAGATTACTCTAGATAAAAGTAATCTGGTACAAAAAAGAAAATCCAATTACTACTCTGTCAATGTCAATAGTGCCATAGATGCACACATTCTGGAAGATTTTCTCGTCAGAGAATTTGACGCCGCATCGCTCAACACACTCTATGAGTACGCTATCTATGATTGTGCTAATGATTCTCTGATACATCAAAACTTTTGTAATCTGAGTCAGGGACCTGAGTATTTTCAGAGTTCTGAAAATTTGCCAAAATTTGATGATCTGATCTACTACTTCGTCGTTAATTTTCCTGACCGAGAGAGGTATCTTATCAATGATCTGAAATCGAACCTTCTCTTTAGCCTTTTGACGGTACTCTCTATACTATTTTTTATGTATGCTGTATGGCTTGTACTTAAGCAACAAAAGGTGACGGACCTACAGAAAGAATTCATCAATAATATGACACATGAATTCAAGACACCCATATCTTCTATAAAAATAGCCTCGGAGGTTATACTCGGTCATGAGGCTATCAAAAAAGATACACGTATCAATAAATACGCGGGCATCATCAAAGACCAAAACGAAAGACTAAACAATCAAGTCGAAAAGGTACTCAACATCGCCCGTCTAGAAAAAGACGAATTCAAACTTAATCTCGAAAAGATAGAATTGACCTCACTTCTAGGTAAAGTCATGCAGACCGAAAAAATAAAATTTGAAAATAAGGGAGGAGACCTGATACTGAAAACCACACTCGAAGATCAATACATCTATGCCGACAAACTACATCTGACTAATGTATTGACTAATATCCTCGACAATGCCCTCAAGTATTGCCGTGACAATCCATTAGTCACCATACTCATGACGGAGACAAAAGAACACAATGTAGTATCCATAAGCGATAACGGTATCGGTATAGATTCCGATCAAGTCAAAAAAATATTCGGTAAGTTCTATCGTGTCTCGACTGGTAATGTGCATAACGTTAAGGGGTTTGGACTAGGTTTATACTATGTCAAAAACATCAGTGATGCACATGGGTGGAAATTAAGAATAGATACAGAACTAAAGAAAGGAACCAATTTTATTATAGAAATACCAAAGTATAGAGATGAGTAATCAACCACATATCTTATATGTAGAGGACGACGAAGTATTGAGCTTTGTGACAAAGGATAATCTGGAACTCAATGGCTATAAAGTGACACACGCCAAAGACGGAAAAGAAGCGATTCAGTCTTTTAAGAAAGATTTGTTCGATCTATGTCTTGTAGATGTGATGTTGCCTGAGGTGGATGGATTCGAAGTGGCTCAGACGATAAGGAGTCGACACTCTGAGATTCCGATTCTATTTCTCACGGCCAAATCTCTTAAAGAAGATAAAATCAAAGGCCTCAAAATAGGAGCTGACGATTATATCACCAAACCATTTAGCATAGAAGAGCTGCTGTTGAAAATCAAAATTTTCCTGAAAAGAAAATACATTACGGGTAGTGAGGAATTGCCTATACTAAAGATTGGAAAATATACACTGGACCACGAAAACCTAAGACTTGTCCTGGACGAGGAGAGTCGACAGATGACCAAAAAAGAAGCCGATCTGCTCAAAATGCTCATCATCAGTAAAAACAAAATCGTCGAAAGAAGTGCTATACTAGAAAGAATCTGGGGTGAGAATGATTATTTCATGGGGCGCAGTATGGATGTATTCATCAGTCGTCTGAGAAAATATCTCAAAGAAGACGCCACTATCAAAATAGAAAATATCCACGGCGTTGGCTTCCGACTCAACGAAGCAGACTAGACGTTTATCAGTCCCTCGTCTTTATGACCAATAGATAATGCCTTCTTGCTATCGTGTCTATAGCCAGAGATCCAACATAATAATGCATCGAATTGATGCCAATTAGTTATTTCGTCATCTAGGGTGATGGGTAACAGCGGGTATAATTTATCTAGGATATCTCCAGTGAATTTTGACTTCTTTTGATATAGCTCTGATAATTGTAAAACTGTCTTAATAAGATACGCTGGGTAGGTCTCATAACATTTGGTTGTGATTAATAAGGAAGCCAATCTCATAGCCCTTGCAGTCAATCCCCCTAAAAACATCGGTGACATAGCACCCGTCTTCCTGTCACATTCGCGATAAAAATAATCTTTGCCATTATCGAAATAAGCCAATGGAAGAGAAAGTGGTGCATCCAAAAAAATAGAATCATAAGGGTACTCATCTACAAAATCCAATATCATCTGATCTGCATCTTGTTTTTTCTTAGATTGTAAAAACCTGATTCCACTATCCTGCGCATAGCATATAACTGTCGTCCCGGCCAGTTTCGATCCATAGTCAATACCTATCCAATTATATTCTGTTGTCATAGGATGTTTTTGATTATTTAAATTTGACTAAAAAAATAAATCACCACGTCCACTCTTAAGAAAAACATAATCCTGCTCACCTTGTTCGTCGTGGGTTCCATTTTGATTTACCTGCCTAGTCGACAATATGGTATGGTCACCGATTTTCTTAACTGGATGAGCAAGTATGCTAACGGTAGCTGGAAAGACGTCATCGATTGCTTTGGATATCATGGCTTACATCAGGTCTTCCATGTTATTAATTTTTCTTTTTACAAGTTGGTTGGTCTTGATCTTGTATGCTGGTATCTCCTATTCGCCGTATTGCATGGTATCAATGCCTACCTTCTATACCATCTTATAAAAAAAATAACCCTGCGATATAATATCAGAGCATCATATCTAGCCCTCTTATCGGGTCTACTCTTTCTTTGTTTTCCCTATAATGTGGAGGTCGTCACTTGGAAAGCATGTCTGCATTATCTGCTCATCACATTATTGCTACTTTCCATTCTTATCATAACTTATCGTTACATAGATAGATCAAAAATATCCCAACTCCTACTTATTCATTTCATGTACTTTCTTTGTCTTTTCATATTAGAGCTCAGTTTCATAATTCCTTTTGTTGTTTTTCTATTTGTTCTCTTTGATAGAGCTTATTATGATAGACCATATAAGTCTTTGCTTGTAAAAATTCCTCTTGTACAATTAAGCTTACTTACCCTTTACCTAATAATATCCCGACTTGTCATCGGTGATTATATCGGTCATTATGGTGCCGAGGAGCATATTAAATTTGATACTGCTCTGCTATTTGGTAATGCATGGAAATATTTTTTTAAAAATCTCTTTTTATGTCACTTCTGGAATTTTGGATATAAGGAGTGGCTGTATAATTTTGTGCTGAGTCAGACTTGGATATACTCAACGCTCTCGCTTATAGCCGTTATTCTATCAGGTCTCGTTATTATAAGAAGAAAATATTTTTCGGCTAATCTCAAAGTGTCTTTGCTTTTTACCTTTTCCTTCTTCGTATGTCTACTGCCTATAATAACTCTATACTTCATGTATATCCATCATTACGAAAACGACAGATATGGATATATGGCTAACGCATTTTTTATACCCGCCTTACTTATTTTTATCTCTTCTATAAAGAGTAAACAACTTAAGCGGTTGCTGTACCTTGTATATATCATTGCGACTATATACGGTTTTTGCAAAATGATGTCCATTACACATTCGGCTGGTAAACTACAGCACAGTTTGTTAAAAGACTTTAACCCACCGAGATCGGATAGAGACCTATACTTTCTTGCCAATCCAGAAAATCTAAAAGGGGCTTATCTATATAATGATTCGCATTACAACGCTGACAAGTTTATCAAGTCACTTGATTTACTATATGAAAAAAAGGTAACGAATACCTGCTATGATATAGCTCAGTATAATGCCAATGACCACGCTGATGTTATTAAGGTGGACATCTTAGACTCCAATACTTTAAAGGTATACTTTGGTCAATACGGCAATTGGTTTTGGAAAAGCAAGCGCGGACTCAAAGACTATGATACAGATCGATTCTTTGTAGATAAAGAAAATCTAAGTTATACACTGACTCTAAAGCCTGTTGTCCAGAACTGTATCTTTGTGTATCCTGTCGCTGGAAAATGGAAATATATTGTGAGGGAAAATGGAAGTTTTATAAAGTCATGATAGAAATAAATGTTGTAAAAATAGGATTGGCCCTGCACCTATTATGTCAATTATACAATGCCTATAAATTCAAAACATTCAGGGTGTCAACAAAAGTCTTAATTCACTCCTTAGTGTTATTTTTTACTAACGGAATACTTCTCACCATCTGCAAATCTAACTTTGATAAAAGTATAAGATCATGTGGGACAGAAGTATTCAATCCTTTAATTATTATTTCTATCTACGGGAATGTTTTGAATTTTGCCGTTCTTACATTCTCCTATTTAATATTAAGAATAGCCTATCTGTTTACTAATCTCAAAAAGTAGAAAATGAAATGGATTTCATTATCAGTTTTCTATGTACTGCTGTCGGTATTTACACTAATAATTTTTAGCAGCCAATGTATTTCACAAACTAGATACGGAGAGTTTGAGACTCTGATCCTTAACTTAAATAATTATAAAGAAAGCCTTCTACCTAAAGATTCACTTCAATCAAATTATCTCACTGATCTGATAGAAAAATGGCGACTTAAGGCTGTATATGAAGAAGAGTTAGTTCGTTGCCTCTATAAAGCCTCGGAAGGAAAAGTCATTTATAATTTCAATTTTCAGGAAATTGTTGATAATCAATCCAAAAGGCAAGGCAAAAATATTATTCTTGATTCCATAACACCTTCAGACTCTATTGCACTAAGTAAAAATTATGATCTGTTCATGCTCATGTCACAACAGTTAGTACAATCCACTTATCCATACGATACAAATGAAGAAAAAGTAATCCAACAAATAAAACATTATAAACTATACAAGGGTCAGACCATAGCAGAAATAGGCGCAGGTAATGGACTACATACAATATTACTCGGGCTTACAGAATTACCTTTAAAAATTTATTCTAATGAGATCAACCGTTATCAGCATAATTATCTGATGACTATAATCAATCCAAAAAATAAGTTTTTAGCCACCTCCGAGATAATACCAATATTAGGAAAAGAAAATAAATGTAAGATTCCACAGAAGGTAGATGCCATAATTATAAGAAATACCCTGCATCATTTTTCAAAAACTAAGAAAATGCTAAAGTCTATCAAAAAGACTTTGAATCCAAATGGAAAAATATTTATCCTCGAAGGGTACGCGCAAGAATCAAATTGCAGTCTTATCAAAACAAATCCAGAAATAAAAGAGTTAATGAAAAATCATGGCTTTCGATTAGAGGAAGAAATTATTTTGGGCAAAGGTTATATACTTACTTATAGAATTTAACCTATTCCTATAAATCTCCCAACTGCGGCCTCAATATGACCTCCTCGACCACCGCCGATGGACTCATCTCAAATAAACTCCATACAGATTCTGCAATATCATTAGCCTGCATCAGACGACTTTCTGGAAGCTCGACACCTGCCCAGGAATTAGACCAAGTTGCCCCTGGCATGACCGTCGTCACCTTTATTCCTTTGTCTTTTAGTTCCTCTCTTAGTACCATCGAAAAACCCCGTAAGGCAAACTTTGATATACTATACGATCCACCATTAGGGTATGCCATAAAACTTGCAATGGATGCCATATTAATTATATAACCCGACTTGCGTGCAATCATAGATGGTACAAGGTTTCTCGTCAGGTGATAGGCACTATATAGATTAGTCTCTATCATGGATTCCAGAGCACCTTCTTCTTCATTGACAATTTCTCCGCCGATGTAGATGCCTGCATTATTGATAAGGACATCTATGGTATCCATATTATGAGCACAAAAATTTCCAAACTCTATAACCTCCTCTTTCTTGGATAGATCTACCGCCTTGGTGTAGACATTGATCTCAGGATTCAGCTCGGTCAGTGCTTTCTTAGCTGAGGCCAGATCGTCCTCACTACGTGAGCATATACATAGACTAAAGCCCTTGCTTGCAAATTTATCAGCAATCGCTCTTCCTATACCCTTGGTAGCACCCGTTATAACCGCATTCATATATTCATCATTTTTAGATTCGCGAAGATAAGATTCTCCATCATTGGTATTTTTCTTTTTGCTACTTTTAAACATAACAGACCAACTTATAATAAGATCATATCATGTACAGCAAATCCAACTTTTCTATAAAGCAATGGGCGGAAGAGGATAGACCCAGAGAAAAACTGCTCCATAAGGGAAAGTCCGTCTTAACCGATGCGGAACTGATTGCGATTTTACTCGGTTCTGGATCGAGAGACATGAGTGCTGTAGAGCTTGCCCGCCATATTCTCTCGTCTTACGATAATGACTTGAATAAGATTGGAAAATTGGGTATTACTGACTTGATCAAATTTAAAGGCATCGGAGAAGCCAAAGCCATTTCTATTATAGCGGCACTAGAGCTCGGACGGAGACGCCAGATAACAACTATCAAGGAGAGACCTCAAGTCAAAAGCAGCGAAGCAGCTTACCTCTGCCTTAGTGGATCAATGAGCGATCTGGATCACGAAGTTTTCAAAATACTCCTACTTAATAGAAATAACCGCGTGATAAAAATAGACACAATCAGTAAAGGCGGTGTATCTGGTACCGTCGTCGATGCCAAAATACTTTTCAAAAAAGCACTGGATAATTTAGCCTCTTCTATAATACTTGCACATAACCATCCGTCTGGAAATCTTAAGCCTTCGCGACAAGACATCACAATCACTAACAAATTAATCGAAGCGGGAAAAATACTGGACATAAGCGTACTTGACCATCTCATCATATCGGAGAAGGGATATTATAGTTTTAAAGACGAAGGCTTGATATAAATATACTTGTGAGGAATAGTGCAGAACATACCGATACTGAAAATTTTATTCTAAAAACCTTAGACCAGTATTACAATCTATCAGGTCAGATAAAACGTCTGGAGGGTGAAGTGGATCAAAACTATCTTCTCAAGACGAATGGAGAAAAATTTCTTATCAAAATTTCTTCGGTAGACACCTCGCTAAGTGAAATAGATTTTCAACTTAAGCTATTAGATCATCTGCATTCTCAAAAGCTATCTTTCGACATCCCTAAAATCATCAAAACACAATATGGCGATAATTATATTAGTCTTGATCGCGGTATTGTCAGAGTACAAAGTTGGGTCGAGGGTAAACCCATCGGGCATATAAATCCATTAGGTAAGAGCCTTCTCAAAAGCTGGGGGAAGGTTACTGCACAGCTCAATTTAGCTTTGAGAGATTTCGATCATGTATACGCGCACCGTTACTATAAGTGGGACCCCATACATACCTTAGACGCCAAAGTCAATAGAACCTATCTGTCGGAAGATGAAAAAACAATTGCCGATTATTTCTGGAACATGTTCGAGTCGGAGGTCCTGCCACTTATGGACAACCTACCCAAAGGAATAAATTATAATGACGCCCACGAACTAAATCTACTGAGTAGAGATAAGACCGTTTTTCCTTCTGTCACTGGTGTTATAGATTTTGGGGATGCTCTTTATACCTCTTCTATCTGCGAGCTGGCCATAGCCTGTGCTTATGCTGGCATGAACAAAAAAGACCCTCTATCAGCAATGCGCATGGTCGTTAGCGCATATAACAAGGTCATAAAATTATCCGAGCAAGAAATCGAAGTTCTATATTCTCTCATCGCAGCAAGGCTGCTGATTACTGTCACGCAATCCGCCAAAAACAAATCAGAAAATCCTTATAACGAGTACTTATCCATCAGCGAAAAGCCCGCCTGGCAGTTACTCCGACAATGGAAAGACATACATCCTAATTACGTTCAATACATTTTCCGATCCGCCTGCGGCCTAACACCTTGCCCTAAAGAACTTCTTTTCCATAATTATATCAATAGGATAGAAATCCATAATCTCTTATCTGGAGAATTCTTGAACCCCACGCCATTTGACATCAGCGTGGGGAGTACTGCTTTGGGCAACAATAGCCATTTTGATTCTGTAAATGCCTTTTCGAAAAAGATAAATAGTCTTTTAGAATCTAACAAGTCTTCTTTGGGCTATGGCGGCTATACTGAATATCGACCTATATACACTACTGACCGTTATCAGGTAGAAAAAGACAATGGACCAGAATGGAGAACAGTACATCTCGGCCTTGACCTATGGACGAAAGCGCAAACGCCAATATGTGCGCCTATAGATGCAATCGTACACGCCAAAGCCAATCATAACATAGATAGGGATTATGGTGCAACGATTATATTAGAACATCAGGTTTCCTCAGACCTGACATTCTATACCCTTTATGGTCACCTGTCCTTGGACTCTCTTGATAATTTAGATGTAGGTCAAGTAATCATTGCAGGAACTCACTTTGCTTGGATTGGTGACGAGAGTGAGAATGGTCAGTGGCCACCGCATTTACATTTTCAGATTATACTTGATATGCTGGGAGAGAAAGATAATTTTGCAGGCGTTTGTTTTCCTGATGACATTAAGACTTGGTCTTCGATATGCCCTGATCCAACATTACTATTTCCCGAGTATAAAACATCAAAAACAACTAACACTAAGAATGACCTAATAGACAAAAGAAAAAATACACTTAACAAAAACCTCAGCCTATCTTATAATAACCACCTACATATCGTCAGAGGCTATGGCCCACATCTTTATGACATACAAGGTCGGCGTTACTTAGATACCGTGAATAATGTCGCACATGTCGGTCACGAACATCCCAGAATCGTAGAAGCCGCCACCAAACAAATCGGCATACTCAACACCAACACCAGATATCTCCACGATAACATAATCAAACTCGCGGAAGCCCTGCTCGAAACCTTTCCTGAAAAACTCAGCGTCGCTACCTTCGTCAATTCTGGTAGTGAAGCCAACGAGTTGGCCTTACGTATGGCAAGAACATATACCAATAGAAAGGATATGATCGCTGTAGAGATCGGATATCATGGCAGTACTCAGGCCTGCGTAGATGTGAGTAGTTACAAATTTGACGGTAAAGGAGGACAGGGTGCACCAGCACATACACATATCGTTCCGATACCCAATAGTTATAGCGGCATCTATCAAGGTGATAATACAGGAGAACAATACGCCCTTCATATCAAAGAACAAATAGACAAGGTCGGTCAGCAAGGCCGACAAGTCGCTGGAATGATTTGTGAGAGCATCCTGAGCTGTGGAGGTCAAATCGTCCTACCAGACGGTTATCTACAAAAAGCTCAAGATTACATCCATGGTCATGGCGGTGTGATGATAGTCGATGAGGTACAAGTAGGACTGGGACGGGTCGGATCACATTTTTGGGGCTTCGAGCTACAAGGCATTATTCCTGATATTGTGACTATAGGCAAACCGTTAGGTAACGGACATCCTCTATCCGCGGTCGTGACGACGAGAGAAATCGCGGACGCTTTCGCCAATGGTATGGAGTACTTCTCGACTTTTGGTGGTAACCCTGTGTCTTGCGCCATCGGACACGAGGTCTTACAAATCATCAAAGAAGAAGGACTACAAAACAATGCCCACCAAACTGGACAATATCTCATCTCCAGACTCCAGGAACTACAATCCAAACATCCCATCATAGGTGATATCAGAGGTCATGGCTTATTCTTAGGTATCGAACTAGTCACTAACGGAGAACTAAAAACCCCAGCCCCCCAGCAAGCGGACTACCTTATCAATCGAATGCGCACACTCGGCTTCTTGACCAGTTCTGATGGACCGCATCATAATGTGATTAAGATAAAACCGCCTATGGTGTTTAGTCGGTCTCATGCGGATTTGTTTGTGGGTTATTTGGGTAAGGTATTGGGAGAGAGTTATATGAGGAGAGGGGTGACTTGAATGACTTTTGTAATTTATATCATGTTATATTAGGTTTTAAATAAACACAAACTCAAAAAGAACTGTGTATACTCTGTCATTAAGGATAGGACAATGGAATCCCCAGAATTTAAAGAAATCAAGCCAGAATACGTTGATTGGAGTAGAATTGACCTAGTCTTAAACACCTATTCTAAATTCGTTAACGATAAACCTGAATCAAAAAAACTAAATTCAATGATAGACCTTCCAAACTTCCTATACTTAACAGAAAAAGCTTATATCTACTGGTCTGAAGAGAAGAAATTCCTAGAGTTAACACCTCTGGCATATTTTAACAATATTCCTACATTTATTTATCCTGACGATAAAATAGTAAGGAAGATATTTTAAGTCATAATTAAGAATGAATAATTTCAACCATCCCACGTATGATGAAACTGTCCAAATAATTGAACAATTAAAAGCAGTTGAGTGGGAATCCTACAATGGTAAAGATTTAGATGCTTATGTACTTAGGATGCATAAAAAACTCACAAATATTTCAAAACTTAATATATCGTTTATTCTTCATACACCTTATCAATTTCCATTTAATTTTAATTTCTTTAGAGTCCGTAATTTCCATGAAATAAAGAACCCAAATTTAAGGGCAGAGTACTCTTATCCACCAGCTTGCTTTTCAAAAGAAAATTTAAGAGCAAATCTAATTGGCAATCCAGTTTTTTATTGTGCTGACCATCCATTTGTTGCATTAATTGAATATTTAGTGAAGTGGCAAGAGGAAAGAAACTATATTGATTCAACCTTCGTTATTTCCAATTGGCAATTGAAGAAAGGAGAAAGATTTTTCATTGTGCCATATATTGAAGATCGCCTTGAAAACATAAACGAGTTTACCACTCTTGCATCATTTAGTAATGAACAATTCAAAACAAAAGTTGACCCCTCCTTTGATGATGATATGATAAATGCAGTTAGACTTCTGAAAAATTATTTGGCGAAACTCTTTATTGAGGATGACAAAAGAACAATTAGCTCGTTTCTAGGGCATCACAATATCTATAGAAACCCAGTCAAGCCTCCAATTTTGATCTACCCTTCTGTAAAAGCCGAAAAGGGGATGAATAATTATGCAATGCATCCAAATTTTGTGGATGAATACTTATTATTAAGTCATATCTGGAAAATCAGAGTAAACTCAATTGAAAAAGTTGATAACGAGATGAAATTCTCCTTTCAAATTCAGAATAGTTTTGGATATGTCAAGAATCATTATATTAAATGGACAACAATATCTGGTAATGAACTACAGATTAAACAGCAGTATAGAAAAGATTTTGGGGGAGAAATTAGTCTTGAGATAAATACTATATGAAACAAGTGATGACCTAAGCAAAGGCAAACGCATAGACAGGATATTGCTAATTCGTCACCAAGCATCAAAGCAAAAATTCTTCTTTTCAGAACTTTTATAAGTCTTTACGATATAAGAATACTCTGAAATAGCTTTATAGACTTATTGTAAAAGTGAACTTTGACCTTAAAACCATTTGGATAAGGTTTATCGGAACTTATGAAGAATATGATAATATTAATTTTTATAAATATGAATTGGACAATAATTTCAGATGAAAAAGAATACGAAAAGCTTTAAAGAGATTAGAGAAGAATTCGATTCTACCCCAAAGGATAAAACTTTCAAATAAGATGAGCTATTAAGCATGCTAATTTGAAAATTATGAATTAGAAATAGTGGGCAGCAAAAGTAAAGCATCCGAAATTCTAAATAAAAAAGAAAACTTACCCCCAAGATGATTCGTCAAATCAATATGTTCCTTGGTATTCCTGCAGAAGTTTTGATTAGTGAATACGAATTAGCCAAATTAATAAGGCACTGTGACTAAGGTCATGACAACATAGCCTCCTTCGTCGTCGGAGACACTGGGCACCATAGATAGTCATGCTCCGATTCTTCCCTGTGAACAAATTTAAAACAAGCAACCCATCATTAAAAACCAAAGCACACTCTAAAACATTATATCTTTGACACTTTCTATGAAAGAAGAAAAGAAACCAGAATTTGATCTTGTTGTTCTCTCCAAAGTCCTAAAACTAGCCGCTCCCTATAAGGGCTTATTTATATTTTGTTTGGTGATGGCATTCATCATGGCACCGATTGCTAATTCGAGGCCCATGATCATAAGTAAGATGGTGGATGACCATATCTTCACTAAAGACCTTGATGGACTAACCATGTGGGCAGTTATCTATCTGGTCCTTGTCCTTCTTAATGCAGTCATCCGATACCTATTCACTTACTACTCTAATTATCTGGGACAATCCGTCATCAAAGACTTGCGCGTCAAAGTCTTCGACCATATCAGCAGTCTCAAGCTACGTTTTTTTGACCAAACACCCGTCGGTAAGATTATCACGCGCACCATCGGCGATGTCCAGGCAATCAACGAAATTTTTACACAGGGTGTCCTGACAATGCTCGCGGATATCCTAGGCATCTTCGCCATTATCGGGTTTATGATGTATAACTCGTGGCGACTGACACTCATCTGTCTGGCGACCATGCCCCTGATGATTATAGCCACGATGATATTCAAAGAAAAAGTGAAGGTGGCCTTCTTCAAAGTCCGCAACGAAATATCCGCCATGAACTCTTTCTTGCAGGAACAGATTAGTGGCATGCAAGTGGTGCAGATGTTCAATGCAGAAAAGCAGGAAGCTGAAAAATTTAAGAAGATAAATCGAAAATATACACAGGCCAATCTGGATGCCATAGAGTACTATGCGATCTTTTATCCAGTCGTGGAGCTAATCTCTGCTATTGCTTTGGCCCTATTAGTATGGTGGGGAAGTAAGGGCATCTGGAATCATACCATTTCGCCAGGTGCATTCGTTGCCTTTCCTATGTATCTTAATATGCTTTTCAGACCCATACGTATGTTAGCTGATAAGTTTAATACATTACAGATGGGACTAGTGGCTGCTAATCGGGTTTTTAATCTATTAGAAGATGATGCGACGATCCCAGATTATGGTGAGAAAGCCATCAATAAGCTAAAAGGCGAGGTCCAGTTTAAGAACGTGGGTTTCGCTTATGACGAAGAAAATTTTGTACTGGATAATATAAGTTTTAAGCTGCCCGCAGGACAGACCTTGGCCATCGTCGGAAGTACGGGATCAGGAAAGACGACCATCATCAATATCCTTAATAGATTCTATGACATCCAGAAAGGGAACATACTCATAGACAAGATCGATATCAAACATTACCCAAAAAAGGAACTCAGGGATCGGGTAGCTATGGTCTTACAAGATGTGTTTTTATTTAACGGTACGGTGATGGATAATATCAGACTAAGAGATGGCTCTATCACACGTGAGAAAATAATAGAAGCCTCTAAGATGATCGGAGCGCATCCTTTTATAGAGAAATTGCCAGGGGAATATGACTTCGTTATCACCGAGAGGGGATCTAATCTATCTATGGGACAGAGACAGCTCATATCATTTGTGCGTGCTCTTGTGTTTGATCCAGATATATTGATTCTGGATGAGGCCACTTCTTCTATCGACTCAGAGACAGAATCCATTATCCAATATGCCATAGAAAAGCTAATAGAAAAAAGAACGTCGATCATTATTGCCCATCGACTATCTACTATAAGGCACGCAGATAAGATTATCGTATTGGATTCTGGAAAGAAGATGGAAGAGGGAACCCATGAGGAACTATTAGACTCAGAGGATGGGTTCTATAAGAAGTTGTACGAAAAACAGTTTGAGGAATCTATGCTGACTTAATACGGACTTTTCTATAATTTACAATCGTGATTAATCTTTATTTTTAAAGACATAAAAACATCTAGTATAATGGCAAACAGACAATCAAAAGCGGGTACAATAGGAGGTGTTGTTTTTCTGCTCTTTATGTTTGTAATGATTTGGGTCATCTTTAAGGCGGTATCTGGTATATTCTGGATACTGAGCGTCATAGCGCCCATTATGCTCATCTTTGCTTTATTTATGAATCATACCGTCGTGACAGATTATGTCAGATGGCTATTTAAGTTACTCAAAGAAGATACTGGAAAGGGACTACTATTCACATTAGGGACATTCATAGGCTATCCACTCGTGGCGGCCTACCTCGCACTAAAGGCTTACACCAAAAGATCATTAGGATCAAAAAGAAATCCAAAAGAAAAAGACAAGGAAGGGGACTATATCAAATATGAAGAAGTCCAAGAAAAAGAAGAAGATTTCTTAGATCTCGGAGATCTAGACAAGACACCTCAAAAACAAGCACAGACAAGAGACAACACTTACGACGACCTATTTTCATAATAGGTGATTCTTTATACCTATGTTACGGCGACGCTTATAGTTGCGAGTGCCTATGCTTTTCTTATATATTATATACTTCATTATTGGTATAAAATAGATGACACCAAAAACGTACAAGAAAAAGATCAGTGTTCTTCTACTTTCTCTATACTAATTCCCGCGCGTAACGAAGGTCAAAATATAGGTGCTTGTATAGAGTCCATTCTAGCATGTCACTTGACTCCTCTGAGATATGAGCTTATTATAATAGACGATCACTCAGAGGATAATACGCTGGAGGTCATCCAATCTTATAACTCAGAAATTATCAAAATTCTAGAACTCAAAGATGACATTCGGATCAAAGAGGTAAACAATAGTTATAAAAAAGCAGCCATCAATTATGGTCTGTCCATAGCTCAATACGAATATGTCATACAGCTAGATGCGGATACGATTGTACCCTCAGATTATTTCCACATTGTAGAACAGAAAATAAGAGAAGATAACCCCGATTTTATAGCAGGCCCTGTTATACTCAGTCCTGCGAAATCAGTAATAGAACAATTCCAATTGCTCGACTACATCGGTATGATGATACTGACGGCAGCAGGAATACAATCCCGGCAATGGCATCTGGCTAATGGCGCCAACATGATATATAGACGATCCTCTATGTCAACCCATGATTCTGATCTCGCCTCCGGAGATGACATATTTGCTATTCAAAATTTTGTTAAACAAGGCAAGAAAGTATCATTTCTCAAATCCGCTCAGGCCAGTATTTTGTCTCCTCCTCAGCCTGACCTTACTTCTTTAGTAAGTCAGAGGATAAGATGGGGCACTAAAAATAAATACATGAAAAGTCCATCTATGCAGCTAATGATGGTCATACCTTTTGCTAATGCTTGCTGGATACTGCTACATCTCATAATGATATTTTTTTATACGGAATGGGCTATATCATTATTAGTAGGACACCTTCTTATCAAAATGGCATCAGACTATTTACTCTTGGACGAAGGCACTAGGTTTTTTGATCAGCGTCCGTCCATGAAATATTTTTTACCCGCTAACCTATTGCACATACCCTACCTTGCGATAGTCGGTTGGCTTAGTCTATTTGTCAAAAAATATAACTGGAAAGGAAGAAAGGTCTCTTAGCGAATAACGACCTTATTTACCTGCCATCTATCCTTAGTGGCTATGCGTAAATAATATAAGCCTGAAGAAAAATTAAGAGCTATACGTCTCTGAGTCCCTACGTAGGAATCATTCATCATCCGTCGCCCTTGATTGTCTGTAATGGTGATATGATACTCTTCGGAAGATTTAGTTTCTATATGTATAATATCATGAGATGATAGTATGGTAGGAAAGACTTCCGCATCGAGTCCATAACTATCAATTGTGCTAGACACCACACAACCCACATCCAAAGAATCACAGTATAATCTTGCCAATCTACAATCTAATATGAAAGGGTTAGGCCTGTCAAATTGGTACTTGGCTATCTTGAAGGTTCTCTCCCATTCCAGAGAATCCACAGGGTCGTCTTCATGCCATTGGCATAAGGTCTTTCTCTGATTCTCAAAAAAATCAGGATTAGCCAAATCCGCCTGATCCTTATACATCGTATAGAAATAAAAAATGGCTCTGGCGATATCTCCTTTGACAGATTCCCGAGGCTCAAAAGAAGTATCATTATCTTCTGAGTAGGCATCTATATTGACGTTAGGGCGTTGGGATTGGGTCAGATCCCTATAATACCAGCTATCCGTATTTGCATCAGGAATCTCCGCAAATGGATCAGATCCCCGGTCCGCATTCACATCTACGCGCGAAGGAAATAGATGGTGCATGTCGCTATTGGCATTCCCTGTACTTGATCCCATACCTCTGGGATAGCTGTGCTCCATATTGATATCCGTAGACGTACCATTACCAAATAAATACTGTGATGGATCGGCATCTGGATCAAGATACCTTCTCAGACCAGAATATATGCACTCGACAGAATCCTTATGAAGGAAGACGACCTTATATAAGGTATCCTTGGATGGTGATAGGTTCAACACAGTATCTGGTAAATAGGCACTCACAACATTGTCTCTCAATTCTTCTCCATCCAAATCTGGGAATACGGGGATATGATATTGCTGAGTATATCCCACCAATGGAAAAAGAAAGGCTAATAATATAATTTTCTTTGTCATCTTCTCTTATACCAAAGATACGTCAAAATCGCTCCCGCAATAGCACCACCTAAATGTGCGAAATGCGCAACCCCTGTATTAGCTCCCGAAAGCCCAGAAAACAAGTCGTAGGCTATATAAGCCATTGCGAGATATTTGGCTCTGACGGGTATAGGTGGAAATAATAACTGTAATCGGACATTAGGAAAAAGTACGGCGAATGCAATGACAACGCCATATACAGCACCCGATGCTCCTAAGACTGGACCAAAGGCTCGGACACCCTGTGAATAATCAAAATACTGAACTCCCAAATGCGCCAATAGAGCACCTAATCCACTAAGTAGGTATAGCAACAAAAATTTTCTTGCTCCCATATACCTTTCTACATGAGGCCCCAAAAAAAACAGTCCGAGCATATTAAAAGCAATATGCCCAATACTCGCATGCATAAACATGTGTGTCACCAATTGATATGGTTTAAACTCATTCATGAGAGGAAACCATAATTTGAGATCAGGTAACATTTGTCCTAAGGGGATAAAATACACAAGGACAAAAACCAACACATTGATTATAATCATGTGTTTGACGATATCCGATACAGGTTGCATTAATAAGTTTAGTTAGATACTAATTAAACTGTTTTTCGAGGTCATCTAGTTCATAACTAACGAAACACTTTTTACCAGTAGGACTTAGATAAGGTGTCTGACAGGCGAATAGCTCATCTATGATGGCTTTCATTTCTTTGACAGTCAACTCTTTTCCTTTTTTTACGGCTGTACTATAAGCCATTGATCTCGCAAGGTTTTCGTTTTTGGATAAGTCGAGAGATATATTGTTAGCATACTGGTCGATGAGCTGATCTATGATCTCTTGTAGATTGCTGTCTTCTAGTCCGGCGGGTATACCATTAGCGACGTAAGTGTCTCCTCCAAAAGATTGTATATCAAATCCCAACTGTTTGAGCTCGGGCTGTAAAGCATCCACTATAGGCTTTCTATCCTTAGTCACCTCTATGGTAATAGGAAACAATTGCTTTTGCACCAAGGCTTCGCTGTTATTGAGCTTGTCCAGATATTTCTCAAAAAGAATGCGCTGGTGTGCGTGATGCTGATCTATGATAATAAAACCACTTTTCATCTGCACGATTATATACTGATTATGTATTTGTACAGGTTCTTTGATCTCCGGACTATCTATGAGGGTGGTGGTCAGTATATCTCCACTCGCGCTACTCGGAATAGTCAATTCTTCGTCATCGCTATCATCTTCTAGATCTATCGATTCGTCAGTCTGATACAGTGATTGCCAGTTACGCATAACGGGTGCGGACCTTGACAAAGAGGCTCTTGGCTGACCCGAGGCCTGAGTAGATGATGTATTATTAGTAGCCAATCGAGGCGTTCTTCTAAATCCCGAATTTTCATTTTCAAAATCCAAAATGGGAACACGATTATAGCGTCCTAGCGCATGCCTTATAGAAACTTTCAGATAATTATATATAACCCTCTCTTCATCAAATTTTATCTCTTGCTTGGTAGGGTGTACATTGATGTCTATTTTCTCAGGATTGATCTCTAAAAACAAAATATAAAATGGTACATGATCCGAGCTTATCAGTTGATCATAAGCATTGCGTATGGCATGATTGAGGTAGTTACTTTTTATAAATCTTTGATTGACAAAAATGTATTGTTCCCCTTTTTGTTTTTTGGCTATCTCTGGATTACCAATGAGACCTTCTATTTTGATGACATCTGTCTCTTCGTCTACACGGATGAGCTTATCTTCATAGGTTTTTCGGAAGAGCTTGATGGCTCGTTTCTTTAGCGTAGAAACAGGCAAATTATAAAGCTCGTTTTCGTTATGTATCGCGCGGAACTTGATATCACAATGAGCCAATGCCACGCGTATAAATTCTTCTAAAACATACTTGAGTTCTACAGGATCAGATTTGAGAAACTTCCGTCTGGCTGGAACATTAAAGAACAAATTCTTGACAGCAATAGATGTCCCAGGCTCTGATTGGCAATATGATTGATCTTTTATTTCTGAGTGTTTGACAAGTAAGTAACTCGCCATGTCAGAATCATGTTGTCGCGTCTTCATTTCTACCTCGGCAATAGAAGCAATGGAGGCTAGTGCCTCACCACGAAAACCTTTGGTATTAATATGAAAAAGGTCATTGGCGGATTGGATCTTAGAGGTGGCATGTCTCTCGAAACTCATGCGCGCATCTGTCTCCGACATACCGATGCCATTATCTATGACTTGTATGAGCGTTTTACCAGCTTGACCTATAATAAGTGTGATGCTATTGGCTTTTGCATCCACTGCATTTTCCAGTAACTCTTTGACGACAGATGCTGGTCGTTGTATTACTTCACCCGCCGCAATTTGGTTGGCTACTGATTCTGGAAGTAACTTAATAATATCAGGCATCTGGTTTTCCTATTCGATGCCACAAGTAATATATTTTTTACCAGTAAAACCTTTCAAGTTTTCAACAATTGTTGGTTATTTCTGACCTTCTATGGAGTGGATAAAATTGATAAGAACATCTGATTTTAGAAACAAATATGTAATCAGTAAGAGTATAAGGATGATATATATTAATGTAAAATTAGATTTCTTTACCAGCTTAGATTTATAGCTATTATTAGAGAATTGTTTATTTCTGAGTCCTTGTGATATTCTTCCTTTGACCTTTTCCTTATCATTCATATCACCCTGATAATTACCTAGTCTTCTGTCCAAGTCTTCCTTCTGCTCGTCATAAAAACGAGGAACATACTCAAACTTTAGATTACGCGGTCTTTTTCCAAAAATGAACTTCATCTCTGATATTTTCTTTCTATTACAATATATGATGAATTATAAAGAAAAAAAGTTGTGTCTGATATTATCTCATAAGAGCTAATTACAATTAAAATTATAGTTATAAAACCATAAATACTCTACCTTTATAAAATCCATGATCCTGTCCAAAAATAATGAGTGATATCATCAAACACGAATGCGGTTTAGCCCTTATCCGATTACTACAACCGCTAGAGTACTACCAAAAAAAATACGGCTCACCACTCTACGGATTGCACAAGTTGCAGTTGCTCATGCAAAAGCAGAGAAACAGAGGTCAGGACGGAGCGGGTATTGCAACCATCAAACTGGACATGCCCCCTGGCAGTCGATATATAAGCCGTAAGAGAAGTAACAGCCCCACCTATCTGGAAGACATCTTTAATGAGGTATATGACTATTTCAGTCCAGAAGAGATGTCCGGAGAAATAGACTTTACTCATCTCAAGCAGAATAAACCCTACATAGGAGAGATATTACTTGGACACTTGAGATATGGAACACACGGCATCAATAGTATAGAATCCGTCCATCCTTTCCTGAGGCTTAATAACTGGATAACAAGGAATCTTGTATTGGCGGGTAATTTTAATCTGACCAATGTACATGAGCTCTTTGACGAACTAATTTCTTTTGGTCAGCATCCTAAAGAGATGTCTGATACGGTCACTGTCATGGAGAAAATAGGGCATTTTCTCGACGACGAGGTACAGAAACTATTCAATTGGTTTAAAGCAGAAGGATACGACAATCAGCTGATTACTCAGGAGATCGCTAAGAAACTTGACGTACGACGCATGTTACAGCGTGCATCAAGGAAGTTTGATGGGGGATATGTGATGGCTGGTATGATAGGGCACGGTGATGCTTTTGTACTCAGAGATCCTTTTGGTATAAGGCCTGCATTCTACTACAGGGACGAAGAAATCGTGGTGATGGCTTCTGAGAGGCCAGCTATACAGACAACTTTTGATATACATATCGATAAGGTCAAAGAGTTACAGCCGGGCAACGCTTTGATTATAAAAAAGAATGGTCAGGTATCAGAAGAAGTCGTCCGTCATTCAGAACAAAGAAAGGCTTGTTCGTTTGAGAGAATTTATTTTTCTCGCGGCAATGATCTGGAAATCTATAACGAGCGAAAAAAATTAGGGCGACTACTAGCACCAAGAATACTCAAAGAAATTGATTACGATCTAGAGAATGCCATCTTTTCATTTATTCCTAATACGGCGGAGGTCGCTTTCTATGGACTAGTGGAGGGACTTAATAACGAGCTAGATGCCATCAAAAAGAAAAGAATACTTGACCTTGGTGATAAGATCAGTAAGGAGGAGATAGACTCCATATTTCGTCTCAAACCACGGGTGGAAAAACTAGCAATCAAGGATGCCAAAATGAGAACCTTTATTGCCGATGATCATAATCGTAGTGGCATGGTGTCTCACGTGTACGATGTAACTTATGGTCTAGTGAAGAACGAAAAAGACACCCTTGTCATAATAGATGACTCCATCGTCAGAGGAACAACGCTTAAGCAAAGTATCATTCAGATTCTATCTAGACTTAGACCCAAGAAAATCATTATCGTATCCTCAGCACCTCAGATAAGATATCCAGATTGCTACGGAATAGATATGTCTAAGATGAAAAATTTCGTAGCCTTCAAAGCGCTCAATATGCTACTGGAGGAATCTGGCAAAGAACATCTGCTGGACGAAACCTACCACAAGTGCAAAGAGGAACTAAAAAAGGATGACAGGGATATATCCAATCCAGTCAAAGACCTTTATGATATTTTTGATTATGATGTCATATCTAATAAAATTGCGGAAATCGTAACACCCAAGAATATCAAACCAGAAGTAACGGTCATATACCAAACCGTCGATAACCTAAGACAAGCCTGTCCAAAAAATAATGGAGATTGGTACTTCTCAGGAGATTATCCTACACCTGGAGGTATGAAAGTGGTGAACCGTGCCTTTATTAATTTTTATGAAGGAATAGATGCAAGGGCCTATACCTAATCCCTTTTCACCATCTTCAGAGATAGAGCTATTTAAGAAAGACTTTCAAGACTTTGTTATGTCCATTGTGCGACAATTTGAGTATGTAAAAGCCTTCTGTCATATTATTAGAAATTTTAATTGATCTATCAATTGTTTTTCCAGAGTCAAGCAATTGTCCTTGTATCGCATATAGACCGTAATCCATATTTATATTATCTCTAAGTCCTCTTACGAAAATTTTATTCTCTTCTGCCACAGAATAAACATCATCCAACAAATAATCATTGGCACTAGAGCTCATCACTGGGCACATTTCAATCTCCATATACAATCTTGACTTGTCAATTATGTCTATATTGCGTACTTCTGTAATATATCCTTCTGCTCTGATCTCAATGTCATAATTGTCCTCATACAGGTACCGATAAAAAGTACCATCTGTAGGATCCGAAAAGACTGAAGAGTTTAGCTTGTCATGACCAGGAATGAATATTTCTGCTTCTATATATTCTCCCGTTTCGCAGTCCCTGACCTTTCCATGAAATCCATAGAGCGCTTCTTCCATGTAGCCAATTAGCGAAGATCTGTGAGCAGACCATACATCAGGCAATCTACTAGAATCTAATATTTTTCGATTGGTAAGTTCTAAAGTAAACTCTCTTGATCTTTCGTAATAAGTCATATAGTCTTGTCGACCTCCTCTGACCTCAAACCATGCGTGACCATTAGTAATACCATTATCCAAGTCTCGGAAATACCTAAGATTATTTGTATTACTATGCACAGTATCTGCATATCTGCGACATACATGTCGCCACCATGCGTCATCCGCATGTAGCTCAGCATAGCGATCCCAGGGATAATTAACCACCTCTGCTCCAGAATGTATGTTGCATGCAAGATTGATACGCACACTGTCCGCAAAATCTAAAAAGTACTCTGTTTCTTTCTGAAGAAAAGAGAAATCAGGATTATCTCCCTCGTCTATATCTGGATAATTTCTGTTAAGATCTAAGAATGATTGGTTGAATCTTATAGCATCCTCGACTGTCTCATTACCACCTCGATATGTTCCATCGGGATTAGCCAAAGGGTTGATATATATATTGACGTCATCCAAGAGTGCCTTTATATCATCACTTTTGTCATATTGACATAGTAAATAATCGATCAGTTGCAACATCAGTGGATATCCTGCTAGTTCATCTCCATGCATGGTAGAGGTGTAGAAAAAGTTAGGTTCTTCTTCTCTCTGGTTGGATTGGACATTATCGCCTATTTGCGCTACCAGTAATTCTCTTCCGGATGGCAAAGTGCCAATATTGATAATCTTACATAACTCAGGATAATTAGACTCAAAGTCATACATCATTTGGACGTAAGCCTCATAACTGAGATAAAAATCCATATCCGTCATACATTCTCCCTTTTGACTCTGCCATCTACTTAGTTCTTCTGCTGCCATCATAGATATTTCTGGCTCCACGCTTACTCTTAGGCTGTAAGGAATATGAGATTTTATAAGTGCTCTATAACCTGCACCATTAGCACAGACATTTATGAAATTCTCGTCAGAACCATGATCGATATATACTCCCTCAATCATATTTAGCTTAGCCAGCACCCCATTGCTGTATGGTATACTTAGCTCTACGTACTCTGTATAATTTTTGTCACTTGTGGTCGTCTGGCTGATAGCCGAAGAATTAAATAGGCAGGTACTACTGAGGACGCCTAGCCAGATAATGATCTTCTTGGCTTCGCATTTGGCTTTTTTCAGTATCTGTTTTGTCTCCATAACCACAAAGGTGTAACATACCATGTATCATGACTCGATGTAATTCTTCATCGAAGGATACTTTATAAAGTTCGGCATTTTCCTTTACTCTTTCGATACTGATAAAGACATTTGCTTCTATAGGGTCATCCTGCAACGGAAAGGTGATAATATCGGTATAATAGTCATGGTCGAGATGCGTTTTATTAATCTCCAAAAGATAATCATCCGTACAGAATATGACATCTATATTATCAATAGTTTTTTGATGGTCGCTAAAGGGCTTGAGAAGCCAGTCTTTGATGTGGTCAGACCAGCTGATCTCTTCTACGCCTTCGTAATGAAATACAAATCCTTTTTCCTGATTTTCCAATATGACTAGAGCGTATTGAAGTGCATTTCTACAGTCCGTCCATTATCTAAGAACTGAATGGCATCAGATAATTGCTTCATAATATAGACACCCCGACCTCCACAGCATGATCTGTTTTCTACCAATGTAGGATCTGCGACCTGATGTGGGTTAAATCCCGCTCCCTCATCAGTAATCCTTATGATGACCTTAGTCTGACATTCTACACAGTTAATATTGACATACTTCTTCTGGTCCTGCTTATTACCGTGTATGATAGCATTATTAACAGCCTCTGTCAGACTTATGAGAATATTATCATGTGTTTCTTGAGAAAGATTACATTCGGCCTTAAGCGACAGCACATAAGAATCCAGCTTACTGATCTGATTGGGGCTAGAAATAATCCGTAGCATGAGCTTCTGCTGCATAGATCTATCTATTAAAAGATTGTTGGCTTATGATGCTTTTAAGGCTTTGTAATACTCGTCGACTAAGTGCTTATAGAATGGTCTCAGAGAGGGTGAGACCTTCTTGTACATCTCTATTTCTGATTCTCTCTCTTTGAGGTATTCTTTTAGTGCTGGTGGTAATTCTTTGACCTTTTCATCTCCCGTTTCGCCCTTTCTCTTATTATCTTTTTCTCTTTGTCGGTCGGCTTTCTCTGCTTCTAGGAGGCGCGTCATTATCTCCTGCTGTCGCTGCATCATCTGGACATCTAGTTTTTTGTTGACTAGATCCGTTTCTATTTTGTCCATGGCATCTATGATGCCCTGTAGTTCTTTACTACCCTTGCCTTGCTCTTGCTGAGATTGTTGGATTTCCTCTAGCGCTCTTCTTAGTGCTGCCTGCTTAGCTGTAGCCTCAGCAAATTCTTTAGCGGAGTTGCCTCCCTTACCATCTTTACCACCTTGCTTATTCTTCTCTGCCATTTTCTTCATTTGCTCATTGAGTCCTTTTTGACCTTCGGTGATTTTGTCCATAGGGACATTTTTCTTTCCGCCACCACTGCCTCCTGGCTTATTACACATTTGGCTACCTGACATCATACCAGACATCTGCTGCTGCATCTGTTCCATACTTTCAGCCAGCATAAGAGCCAAATCATTCACATTTTTCATAGTGAATCTCTGATTCTCCTCGGCCAATGGCTTCTGTCTGTCTTCTAATTGTTTCAGACCAGATTCCATATTAGATTTTACTTCCAGTACTTTTTCTGTGACGAAACTTTCGATCTTATCATTACGCTTTGCCAATGCCTGAAGGCTATCCTGTATGAGTCCAAAATCATCTTTTAGCTTGAACTGGGTCTGTATGTGCCCAACATAAGTGGGCGTATTGATTTGGGTCTTCTTGATGGCATTAATCAGGTCTTCCTGATCAAAAGAAAGATTGACTAGATTCTCTAATAACTGCCTCAATGCTGCCATATCCTCTTGCATCTGTTCCATCTCACCAGATTGCATACTCTGAGCCATATTAGAAGCCATCTTTTTCATTTTCTGAGCGGCATCTTTTTGCTTTTGAGAGGCGTCATTATTTTGTTCTTGCTCTAGTTGCTCCTGGCTTTTTTCCATGTCCTCCTTGATGTCCTCCATCTGCTCCTGAGCATCCTCTGGGATATCTTTAGGTCTTTCTAATTCATCATTCTTTTCTTCTAAGTCCTTCATATCCTCTTGCAACTTCTCAAACTCTTCATTGAGTTCTTCCTGCTCCTTTTCCAGTTGATCCTGCGGTTTTTCTTCTTTGGCAGTTTCGTTAGCTAACTCCTCCTGTTTCTGTGATAACTCTTCGAGCTTTTCCATGGCATCCTTCATTTCTTTCTCTACCTCCAGACTTTTGAAGAGCTCCGTCAGTCGTTCTACATCTTGCTCCATAGATTCATCATTCATCTGCATGTCTTCCATCTGCTGGAGCATCTGCTCTTTATTGAGCTCTTCCATGAGCTGCTGTATCTTATCCATTAGCTCTTGAGTCTCGGTATCCATTGCTTCCTCAAACAACTCCTGCATCTTCTCTTGCTTCTCTTGCAATTCCTCATCTCTTTCGCTAAACTCCTCTTGGTTCTTTAGATTCTCATCAAATTTCTCTTTAGCCTCCTGCATCTTCTCTTGCATCTCTTTTTGTCGCTCCATGAGCTTCTCTAGCTCTTTCTTATCCTCCCAGTCTGGCTCTTGCTTTTGCAGCATTTTTTCTCTCAGCTTCTGCAAGTCTTCTTTTATTTTTCTGGATTCCTCCAATGCCTCCTGGAGTTTATCTTTTATGTCTTCTTCGTTTTGGTCTTCTTGCTCTTCAAACTCCTCCACTGTTGGTTTTTCTAATTCCATCACCGAGGTCTTGGCTGATTTACTGCCATTAACTGCATCATTATCATAGGTCTCGAAGAAATAAGAAATCTTATCCCCTGGCTTAAGTTTAAACTCATCCACATCTAGCGTATAATCATATTGCGCCTCTCTCGACTTGGGATTGAGGATGACCTCTTTCTGAGTAGAAACTGCACCGTTCGCTTTAGTAATGTTATAATTAAAACTAACCGATGTCAGGCCATAGTCATCCGATGCCCTACCGATAAAATAGACTAACCCACTCTCTATACTATCCTGAAATGTTTCTACAGTTATTTCTGGATATTGGTCTGGTGATACATTGACGCTATAAGTCACAGAATCTGGCGTCGCAATAAGCTCGTTAGAATATAAGACTTTGTATAAGTCATCTTTCAGCATTTTATGACTTATTCCATATCTATCAGAGTTTTTCCTTTTAGCATCATATAGTTTGTCTTTAGAAGCAAACTTTAACTGAATCGCATCCGTGTTTTCTGAATCAAAATTCCATGTGATGACAGTTCCTTGAGGTACAACAACGTCTCCTATATTACTAAGAGACTCGTCTTTTCTACCTGTATAAGATGGATAGTCAAGATACAGGTCAAAATTAGTCAACCTTGGTTTGAGCAATACATTGAGATTATGCTCGTCAGATCTTACTTGTCCTGAGAAAAACTCAAATGGTATATTTTTCTGTACATTTTTGAAGGTATAAGAGAATGTGTTAGCATTCTCCTTTCTCATACGATATTGGAAATTATCTACATCAATAAACACCTCATCGGGGATAACTTCGCCATCTACTTCTATAGACACTAATAGGTCATCATATTGTACGACATCCAGATCTTGATTATTAAGTGTAAAATGGAATGGCGCTGCTTTCTCAAAGTGCTTGTCATTATTAATAATACGGTGGGTAGAATCTTTTATAAGAGATGGTGCCGCAACAAGTATAAATAATAAGGCCATAGCTGGCGGCAGGGCATATCTCAGATACTTTTTGTTCTTTCCTAGGTCTATAGCCGACTTGAATGGTACCAGCTTGATCGCATCCGACTTTTGGTTAATACTGGCAAAAATCAAATCTGGGCTAACACTACTTTGGCTCTGTCTTTTTAGTTGGAGTATGTTAAGGAGTTTGTCTTTGACATCACTAAAGTGATCTCCTATAATCAAAGCCGCTTTTTCGTGAGATATACGATTTCCTAGTTTGAAATAGTTAAGTAGAGGCTTAAATATGAATAGTACGGAAGAAGCAAGTGCCGTGCCTATAAATCCAAAAAATATGAGCTTTCTGATACTCTTATCAAAATAGAAATAGTGCTCTAGCAGACTAAAAATGAGGAATATACCCAATACGATTGCCGTCGTGTACAGAAATCCTCTGATAATCTGATTAAGGTAAAATTTGCGGATAAATTGGTCCAACTTGTTAATCAGGGTGTCGTAGCTACTTATTTCCTTGGGCATAAAGGCAAGTTTCTCTCATTGGCAATATAGCCGGTGATGTAAAAAATTATAACGATTAAACTAGGAAAATGATTTGTATTAAGTACCCAATTTATGAAATATGACCTATTAAATCAACATTACCAGCGACTTAATCATGGTGACTCATTAAGCCACTGGTCCATTGTTTTCATTAACAAACTTTTATTCTCATCGGTCATGTTTTTTATTCTGGCATTACCGTGATGTTTTCCTTCCATAAAAAAGAAAAGAGAATTAGAGTCGTTAGGTGGTACCGCAGTTGCAGACCACGTATCCAGCGCACCATTGATGTAGATCACATTGTCCGCAGTCTCAGCCCATTTAGATACCTTATTAGTAAGTTCTCCTTTAAATGGTGCTTTCATCTTATTAGGCATAAAAACAGCTGATGGATTAGTCGATGTCCCTAAGTGTTTAAGTAATCCTTTAAAGTCATCCGTCTCAAAACCATAGTAGCCCATCTCAGTTCCTGACTGATAATAATGTGAGGCATAGGACTCCATATCAGCATCAGAATAAAATGATAATCCTACTATATCTATAAAATGCTGTAAAAATTCGTCTTCGCTCGCACCGCTTTCTGGTATTTTAGTACAATCATGCCCGTACTGCCAGAAAGAAAAAGGGTACTCCAGTATGGCATATTCGTAGGCCTGATCAAAGGTGAGATAAGAAAATTTTAGATTGCTACCCTTAGAATACCACTTGAGTTTGGATTTCATATTATCTGCATTTTTCAGCATGTGGACTTGATATTCGTATATATCCTTTCTACATGACGGCTTGCCGACATTATCTAAGAATTTATAGATCCGCTTATCCTCCACACTATGATTTATGGGTGCCACATAGGGAATTGAAACATCTACATCATTAGGATAGAAATATTTGTAAAAAATGGTGGTCGTTCCGCCTTTGCTGATGCCCGTGGATATCCATTTTCCCTTATAGATTTCTCTGAAAAGTTGATTGATCTTATGTAAGTCTGCTGTGACTTGTTCAAAATTGAGATAATCATAGTCCAGACTATCGGGACATGACTCCAGAAAGTATCTGTGCTCTACATTGATCTGGTTAGCCTCAGTGAGTTTGGCAACTTCTGTGATATTATTACTTGGTCGACCATATCCATTAGTAATAATTGCCGTCGGGTTATCAAAACCCTTATGACTTAAATAGGCACGCTGATAAAAATGTCCTTTATCAGGATTCTTGTGATCTATCTCCTGTTTGATGCGTAACTCAAAAGCGGCCTCATAACCTTCAGGGGTTTCTATCTGCTTAAATAATACATCTGGTAATTCGAATAAGGCAATCTCTATAGGGCTTTGTCCAGAAAGCGTATAGGATGCAAATGAGAAAAGGGTCAAAAACAAATATCTCATAATCAATTTTTATCCATGTAATCTAATGTCAAATGCGAAAGGGCCTTGACGCCTGTTATCATTCCAGATTCGTCTATAAAAAAATCAGGTGTGTGATGAGGTGCCGCTTTCTGTTCTTTTCCCTCCTGAGGTTTCGGTTTTCCACCGACGAAATAATATAATCCAGGCACCTCTTGTGCAAAATAAGAGAAATCCTCCGCGCCAGTAACCGCTGCTGTTACCCTCACATTATCTTCTCCAGCGGCAGCGTAGAGACTCCCGATCATATCTCTTGTAAGTTCTGGATCATTGTATGTAACTGGGTATCCTTTCTCGATGGTCACCTCCGCGACCGCGCCTGACGCCTCTGCAATATTGGTCGCTGTTTTGTGTATTCTCTCGTGTATATCTTTCTGCATATCTCTGTCCAAAGTCCTTATTGTGCCTATCATCTCTACCTCCTCTGGTATAACTATTATTCCTCGTCCCTGCATTGATCTTTCCTATGGTAATGACTGCGGCATTTTTAGTTAGTTCCATCTGACGACTGACGATCGTCTGTAGGCCCAATATTATCTGCGCACTAACGGTAACGGGGTCTATACCCGCCCATGGTCTTGATCCGTGCGTCTGGGCGCCTTTTACCTTGATCGTAAATCTATTAGAGGCCGCCATAATACCTCCTACTCTATAGTTGATTTTTCCGACTTCTGTCGTAGAGCTTATGTGTTGTCCAAAGACGACATCTATCCCATACTTTTCCATCAGTCCTTCTTTTACCATGAGTTCTGCACCCCCTTCCTCTCCTGGAGGTGCACCTTCCTCGGCTGGCTGGAATATAAATACGACTTTCCCTTTGAGCTGAGACTTCATTTTGGATAAGACTTTGGCTGCTCCTATAAGCATTGCAATATGCGTATCATGACCACAGGCATGCATCACACCGACCTCTTGACCCAAATACTCCGTCTTTTCTTTAGACGCAAATGGAACTGGTGTACGCTCTGTCACAGGAAGTCCATCTATATCTGCTCGGAGGCCAATTGTGGGACCAGGCTTGCCAGAGTCCAGGACCGCGATCACGCCCGTTTTTGCGACGCCCGTCTCTACTTTCATGCCCATCTTTTTCATTATATCCGCGATACGCTGGGCCGTCTCATATTCTCGGTTAGACAACTCCGGATACTGGTGAAATACTCTTCTTATCTCGATAACCTCAGCCTCGTAACTCTCTGCGTGCTGAGTAACTTGTTCTATATATTTTGATTGACCACTGACGCTTACTGCCATCATAATAGCAGACAAAGCGAGGAAAATGAATTTCATATTTTTTGCTGATTTATTGATATCAGCAAAATACTGAATTATCAAATATGAATCGTCATCCTCCTCGCTCTATAATACTTCTGACTAGTTCCAAGTAAACTATACCTCAGATCTTACTTATCTAAAACGATGAGAGATTTAGTCTGTATCGGCTTATCATCTTTTATAACGGAAAGAATATACATTCCACCCACTAGATTATCTAGTCTCATCGTATTAGTTCCTTTCTTAGGGTCATCCAGAGAAAGTACAATTTTACCAGAGGCAGATCGCAATACAATCTTATCCACTTGTGTATCAAGGTCAATATTCACAAATTGCGAAGCTGGATTAGGATAGACCTTCATATTTAGATCGGATATAATTGCATCTGACGACTTAGTACAATTTTCCTGTATGCTATAACTGGATATCACTCGGACTAATAGATCATTAAGTTTTTCTACTTCGTAATCTTCTACCACTGGGTCAAGGTGTGGTGAGCCAATCCCACTATGATCTGTGATGAATACATAAGTGCTATTCGTCGCAATAGATAAGAATTTCATCAAAAATTCTGTTGGTCGATCGATACCGCTGGCCGTGATGGGTACTATTTTGATTCCCTTAGCAGCCGCTTCTCTCATCTGTCTGCTGATACGTTCTTTTGTCTTTTGGTCATCATGAGGGGGTGCATCGAGGAGTAGAAATATAATACGTGATAGTGACTCAGGATTCCAGTCTTGATTAAGAGCTTTGTCCAGTGCCGCGTCTACAGCTTCTGGAAAATCGCCACCACCACCATAAGTTGTTTTCTTTATAAAATCTATAGTCTTATCTATGTCACTACTCAGCGGAGTCTCTTGAGTCAGATAATCATCTTTGGTGTCTTTATAGAACACGGCTCCCATCCGATAATCCATCTGATCGTCGATAGCCTTAACTCGATCTATGACATCGCTCAACTCTGATCTTAGAAAAGAAATTTCGTCACCCATAGACCCTGTGGCATCTACGACAAACATTATCTCCACCTCATTATAGGATTGGCAAGGAAGGGCAACCTTGATATGATTAGTCCCATCATCTGATGACTTTGGTTTATCTACAGTAAATGTATTACCATCTTTTTGGATTGTTATTTTTTCTATGTTGGCTAGCTGATTATCTATTCCATTCCATAACTCTGCTTTACCTGATTGGTCCGTGTATGTTTGCCATATTGCCGTGCCATCTTTACTCCATAATGTGGCTTGAGCATTGACGAGAGGATAATTATTATCCGTCGTAGCGAATACAGAAAACCTGCTCCGTGGATATATACCCCAGTGTTCTTGGTGTGACTTATAGTTAGGTTGGGCTATCAAGGATTTCCAATCTTCCCAATTATTTAAGTCGTTCCATTCTCCTGCTGTGATCTGTCCTGCGTCTGGCATCTCGTAGCTCTCTACAAAAGAAGGCGTCATCCCATCAGACGATATCGCCCTGAAATTAGCCAACATGGTCGCTGATGAGCTAGAAGGTCTTTTGACACGTAGAGGTACGCCATCCATCACCATGGTACGCTTTTTATTTCTTTTAGCTCGGCGTCTCGTTTTTTTACTTGCGCCACAGATAACAAGACATTCTTCCATTACCTTGGTTTCCTTCATCACCATCTTATAATGTGTTTTTGATTCTTCTAGGCTTATTTCTTTTGTTTCATAACCAATGTATGAGATGATTAGTACATCATCGAGATCAGATGCACTTATAGAAAATATCCCATCAATGTCCGTGGTCGTTCCTTTCGCTGTGCCCTTGATAACGACGTTAGCCCCTATTAGCGGGAGGCCACTGTCGTCAACCACAACGCCTGTGACAGCAATAGATTTTTCTTGAGTAGATATTAAAGTTGTGAAGCCAAATAAGAGAGATAGCAAATAAGTTTTCATAGAATGATTATTTATATAAATGAATTGAGATAATTTATCTGTATGATGCATCTATGAGGTGGATTACATAAATGAGTGTAATTTTTTTATGAGATTAGTATAAGATTGGAAAAAGAAAAGAACATACGAGCGCATGAGGCCATCAAGCAATATGTGGATAATCAGGATCAAACTGCGTTAGCAGAACTGTACCAATCCTATATGCCCCTAGTACGTGGAGTCTGTCTGAAATATCTAAAAGATCAAGAAAAATCTAAGGACGCCGTCATGTCCATCTACGAATTACTCTGCAAAAAACTAAAAACCAATAAAGTAGAAGACTTCAAGCCTTGGTTATATGTGGTAAGCAAAAATTATTGCCTTGATCTGCTCAGAAAAGAAAAAAGGCAGATAGAAAAAGAAAATATAGCTTTCGATATGTATTCTAGTGATATTTTCCATCCTGATAGTATAGAAGAAGAGTTATATGATAAACTACAAGATTGTATTGGCAAACTAACCGAAGAACAAAAGACTTGTATAGATGAGTTTTATTTCAAAAATAAAAGCTACGATATGATTGCGGAAGAGCAAAAAATAAGCTGGAACAGAGTCAGATCCAGAATACAAAATGGTCGTCGTATGCTTAAAAATTGTATAGAAAAATAATGTCCCCCGATCGTACATATCATTTATTGCTCAAAAAATTAGATGATGGCACTATCACAGAGCAAGAAAAATGGCAGCTTGATCGAGCAAGTTTGGATGATCCATTCTTGGCAGATGCGCTAGAGGGTTATTATAATTACGCTGTAGAAAAACCTAACCTCACCCCTAGTCACAACCAAAAATTAAGAGCAAAAACAATCAAGCTATGGAGACCCTTATCCATTGCAGCTAGCTTAGCTATACTGCTGGGCGTATCATTTTGGCTAATGCAAACTCAATCCAGTAGCCTTATGCCCAGTCATCAAGATATGGCACAAAAAGAAAATGTTGCTAATGAAAAAACTATTGCCAAACAAGAGGTCCTAAAAGATGCTGAAGATCAATCTATAGAGGAGGGAAAAACTCGTACGCAAACGGTATCTAATAAGGCAGCATCCGATAATAAGTCTTGGTTAAACCAGAATAGAGAATCAGAAAATACATATACAGAAAGTGAATCTGAAAGAAGTCCTTCCGCTTCTTATCAAGAAGAAAAAAGTAATAACCTAGAAAATCTACCAGCAAGGGTAGAGGAAGAAACTGAGTCGACAGAAATTGCAGAGTACGAAACTGCAAACGCACCTGCAGCTAATACACGCATTACACAAGAAAAGTCCTTCAGGGCAAAAAAATCCAACCTAACTGAAAGTGAGGCACTCGTCCTAGATGGTGTCGCGATCAGCAATGATGCCCTAGCCTCAACGACCTCTAATAAGTCCAATATTATACGAGGCTATGTCAAAGACCTAGACGGACTACCTATCAAAAATGCTTATGTCATAACCGATAAAGATAAGGATACGTCGATGACCTTATCAGATGGATCTTACTCTATGGATGTCGTAGACATGGATCAAAAGGCCAAAGTCAGTTATGCAGGGTACACCTCAGAAATGAAATCTCTACAACCCCAATTAGACTTTGAATTATCAAAAGCTCAAAGTGATTTTTCTGAACCTCCATTACTCCTACAGGAGACCATGAATCAGTCAGAACTAAAAAGAGACTACACAGAAATACTGGACAAAACCTTTGTCAATAGTTGGAATATATGCAGAAATCAGAGGTCTGGTCACAAAAAACTACAACTCCGCATAGTAATAAATGAAAGCGGAAATTTAGACCTAATCGATTACATCACCACCGTGAATGAACAATGTCAAAATGAGATAGAAAATCTCATAAGACGAGCCGTTTTTGAAGAAAAATTTAGAGGTAGTCAGAAAGTGGAACTGTACTACACTCTGAGATTCTAATGACTTTGATAAATAGACTGCTTTGGTGTATTCCTAGAATGCACTGAGTAGTCTATTATATCTATTAATCTAATGAAATGGTTGAGCTCAAAACGAAACTTAAATCTATTTTGGTACTCGTTATTCTTATTATCTGCATAGATAATCATAGTGACGCACATGGTATCGTTCTTAATAAGCAATCTGGACAATTATTCGAATTAAGTGAGACCTATGTAGACGTACAGATAGATAATCAGATCGCCATAGTCCGTTCAGAGCAAGTATTTCTTAATCGTACTGGCGAGGAGGCTATTATCAAATATGGATTCCCATTATCCGCAGATGCTAATCCGATAAGACTGAGATGGAAAATAGATGATAATGACTGGAAAGAAGCCATCGTAGATGAGAGCACACAGAACACTAGCATACCTCAGACATCTACAGGGTCAGGAACTATCTCTTCTAATAGTATAAGCGACTACATAGGAGCAAGTGGCCTGTATTTTGAGCCGGCAGACACTATAAGTACTGGCTCGCGCATAACTATGGAGATGACTTATGTCCAGCTACTACCCTACTCCTTTGGACAAGTCTCGTTTCATTATCCTTATGATTATAGTCCCATTCAGTTTGAGGCTCCAGAGCTTTCTTATATGAATATCGTCCTAACTACGGATCGTAACCTAGACAATATCGAAACCAATTTTGCTCAGTCGACTATTACCAGTGATACTAGCCAAGCAGTTATTTCTTTCGAAGAACGATTCGTAAGACTTGAGAAAGATTTCACTTTGAATTATGGCCTATTGTCGGATAATCTTGGCATTACAACATTAAGCACGATGCTGCCCGATAGTCTTTATACTTGTGATAATAACGGCAGTGGATACGTCTCTATGATTATAGAACCCGAAGCCAATGATCAGGTCGATGTCATAGAAAAAAACTTTACACTTATAATTGATCAATCAGGAAGTATGGCTGGCCGAAAGATAATACAGGCTAGAGAAGCAGCAAGTTTCATCGTCAATAATCTTAACGAAGGTGATAGATTTAATATCATTAGCTTTTCGTCGGGTGTCAATAGCTTGTTTGCGGAGCATCAAGATGTTAACGAACAGAACAAGAGCACAGCATTACATTATATCTCCAATATACCTGCTACTGGCAGTACTAATATATCTGGATCACTAAGTGAAGCAATCTCTCAATTCGATTCTACTCAGGACGACAGAGCCAACATTATTATTTTCTTTACAGATGGACAAGCCACTTCTGGCTTACGCAACACTCAGGATATACTATCAGCCGTGGAGGACCAAGTACAGTCCTCAGAGACCAACATATTCTTATTTACTTTCGGTATAGGACAAGATGTGGATAAAACGTTGTTGACCCTATTAGCACTTAACAACTCTGGTCTGGTGCAATTTTTAGATAACGAAGAGCTACAACTTAAGATCACCGAATTTTTTCTCAAGATAAACAACCCCGTACTTGTTAACATAGATATGTCTCTGGAACCAGCGGGAGTGATCTACGAGACTTATCCCTCTCTGGATAGATTACCTAATCTCTACAAAGGAGAGCAACTGATAGTCTCTGGCAGGTATGATTCAGCACAGACCGTCATTATGCGACTAGAGGGGCAAGCCTATAATCTGGATGTCAATTACGAATTTCCTATAGAGCTTACAGCAGATAATGTTATAGAAAAATCATTTCTACCAAAAATCTGGGCCAAACAAAAAATAGATAACATCACCATACAGTATCATGCAGAAACTAATACGGTCATAAGAAACGAGCTGCAACAAGATATTGACGGATTGGGAATATGCTATGGCGTGGTCAGCCTTGCATTTAATGGGTTTATAGATGGTACGACGCTGGAGATAGACCTACTGGATTTTATCGTGCGCAATAATGAAGATGATCATGTACACATCTCTTGGTCCACGGCATCAGAAAATAATAATCAATACTATGTCGTACAAAGAAGTCAGGACAATAAATCATGGACAGATATCAAAAGAATAGAAGGTGCAGGTACTAGCCAATCGTTCAGACATTATTCCATTACAGACAACAATCCATTATCAGGCACCTCCTATTACAGGCTCAAACAAGTGGACTATAACGGAGAAGAGTTTTTCTCCGATGTCCGCGCTGTCCATATAGATGATCGCTCCGAATTATTAGTATATCCCAATCCTGTAAAAGCCGGTCAACATCTAAATGTTATTTCCGATCATGAAGAAGATGCAGACTTATTCATTTTTAATATCCAAGGACAGCTTGTTATGCAAGCTAAAATGAAAAATGGTATGTCTGAGATAAATATTGATGAACTACAAAAAGGGACTTACATCTGTTACTTGTCGAAGGAGAAGCCCAAACATTTTAGTTTTTACGTGAGATAAAATACATCTGTAGGGTCTTGGAAGTATTTAGTATAACTTTCTATTTCAAGAGTTTTAGATCTTGCTTACTGTAGTGATTATCTCCGCGCATTCTTCTTTTTATGTTCCATAGTTTGATGGCTTCGTTTCGGGAGGAATCGGGATTATCAGCAAGGAAGTCCCTGATATATCTATTGTACTCAAACTGAGGAGCGATATGCTTCTTGTTTATTTTAGTTTTGGATTCTATTTTTATTATTCTCCATTGGATTATGGCATCAGCCATCGTTTTGCCAATGTTAGATTTCATCCAATCCATAAATCTGACATTGAACTTAAATTGCTTTCCTAGCTTATCTCGGAAAAAAGACCTTACATTTTCCGTATTCCTATAGTTATCTGTTATCACTGTTTTTTCAGTAATCAATGCCTTATGCCAATCGAAATTTGATTCGACTTTTTTAGTTATTCGTGAAGGAGAAGAATCAGGTGCGCCTGTAAGGAGATAATTCTCGATCCTACGAGCTAGCTCTATTTTACTGCCTCCTCGTTTCAGATTTTCAGTTCGGCAGAATTGTACAAGTTCTTCCTTGAGCCAATAAAATTCTTTAAAGTCCTTAAGGCTAATTTCTTTGTCCAATGGAGGTCTTTTGTCCATAAATTATTGGTCGAGTATTAGAATATAGACTAACTGTATCGTTATGTCTCCTTTGATATAATTTGATTAAGAATGCGAGAGACCTCATCAGCTTTTTCGTAAACCATAAAATGACTTCCACCTTCTATCTCATAAGTGGTTTCGTTCTTCCACATGTCTATAATTCTGTCTTGCGTGCCTATCACGTTATATTTAATTATCTCTGGCTTTATTGGTTGATCCAATTCATATATTTTTTGGATTGACCATTTTACCATTTCCATATCAGTCTGATCTAACATTTCCTTTATGATTGGCTTACTATCTGGTGACCCAGCATTCAGAGTAATCGCCACCGCCTCACTAATAATCGGAAACTTGAAACTCGGCATAAGTCTAAATAATTTGTTTCTCAGACCAAATTGAAAAATTTTATTTAAGTCTTCTTTGGTTCTAAAACTTGATATTAGAATAACATACTTTAGTCCTAAGATCAAAGCAATTTGCTGAGCAACTATTCCTCCAAAAGACAAACCAACCAGCACATCATCCTGGGTAATGTCAAATTCGTGTATCAATCGCTTAGAATAACTCTCCAAAGACTCGTTGGCTTCGCTTTTTAACCAAGGAAGAAATACACTGTTGAGTTTTGAAATTTTCAATTTTTCAAACGCTCTTTCGTTGGCTCCCAGACCTGATATAAAAAAAGTTCTTTTCACTATTGTCTATCTTTTTTTCAATTCTTTATCCAGCATCAGTGCTTCCGCAAATATCTCACCTATAGATTCCAGAGGTATAGTCTGTGGATCATTCATTATAATCCCCGCCACCATCTTACGCCCTCGATCATCCAATAGGCCCTGACTATTACTCAGTTTTTTGCCATTAATAAATGCGAGTTCTATACCATTAGGTTTGACAGGATTGAGATAACATACCCAGCTGTATAAATAGAAAAATGGGATGCGATGTCTCACTTTCATCTGTACCTGTGGATAATCCATAAAAAAATCATGAAGCACAAAAACAATCTGCCTTTGCTCCTCTGATATGCGATCTACAAAAAGATCATAAGCGGACATAGTTATGCTTGTATAACAGATTCCACCTTAGATAATATATCTTTCTGTCGCGTCAGAGATTGTTGTAATATGCTTTTGGCTTCTGATGTTTTCTGATTGACATAATCCGTATCCTTAAAGTCTGCACAGTTAATCAATACATTAAGGTACGCACCATGCACGGCAGTATGTGCGCACAAGGCGCCGACACCCGCATCCGATACCGATGCAGGGTTACCTTTTTCCGCCATCGTCTCTAAGAGATCGTAAGAATCGTAAGCCGTCTTCATGACCTCAAGGGGTATCTCTATGGCATTTTTAGTAGCACGGACTAATGCTTGACTACGTTTTCTTTTTTCTTCGTCAGAAGATTTGGGCATACGGATGGCAGACATAATCCCATTGAAGGCTTCTGTATCTTCATCTACAAGATAGAGAAGGCGCTCTTTGATACCCTGTCCTTTTTCGGCCCACTCGGAGAAAAAATTCCATTGCTCATCCCAGCCTCTTTTGATCGCTGATAGATTAGCTACCATAGTACCAAGAGCTACACCAAGCGAGCCCACATAAGCCGCTATGCTACCACCTCCAGGGGCAGGACTCTCTGAGGCTGTCTCATCAGTAAATGCTGTCAAACTACTACCTATAAGAGGGCGACTTTGGTCTTCTTCGAGAAGGTACTCTATGATCTTTTTCTTCGGATCGAATGGTGCAAGCTCATCAAGTCCCATCGACTTGACCGCGATATGGATGATCTGTTCTTCTGAGATACCGACAGATCTTTTTTGCTGTCTGAGAAAGTATTTACCTGCGGCTAACATAACTTTTTTTGGTACAAGACCGACCAGTTCTGACCCTGTTACCCTGAGGCCTCTATCCGCAGCGCATTTTCTTGTTGTCTCAAATGCCTCATGTAAGCTAGTAACATTGATGTCTGTCAGGTTCATCGAGATTTGTGAGATGCCGTATTCTTTTATATACCAGCCGATAGCCTTGACCGATTTGAGCAAGCCAGGTGCTCTTAGTGCTTCTCCGTTTTCGTCTCTTACTATTTTACCAGTTACGGGATGTCCTTCTCTTTTGACCCGTCCTTTCTCCCTTATGTCGAAAGCAATGGCATTGGCCCGTCTGACCGATGTTGTATTTAGATTGACATTATAAGCCACTAAAAAATCTCTAGCACCGATAACTGTAGCCCCTGCTTTCAGATTGAATTCGTCTGGACCATAATCTGGTTTCCAGTTAGGATCTTTTATTTTTTTGGAAAATCCTTCGTACTCTCCCGATCTTATATTCGCCAGATTTTTTCGGTCTGGTGACTTAGCCGCAGATTCATACATGTATATCGGAATACCTAATTCTTTGCCCACTCTTCTACCTAGCTGATTTGCATATTCGACGGTTTCCTCCATTGTTATATTGGCAATGGGTATCAGAGGACAGACATCAGCAGCCCCCATGCGCGGATGTTCTCCAGTGTGTGAGCGCATATCTATGAGTTCGCTGGCTTTGCTTATAGCCAGATAAGCCGCCTCTATGACGGCTTGTGGTTCTCCGACAAAAGTCACAACTGTCCTATTGGTTGCTTTGCCAGGGTCTATATCCAGTAGCTTGACTTTTTCTACAGATTTTATTTCTTTCGCAATGGCTTTTATGATGTCCATATTGACACCTTCGCTGAAATTAGGTACACACTCTATCAGTTGGCCTTGTGACATGGTTTTTTATATATTTTGAATCCAAATGTAGGTCAATTTTGACACCAATCATATCATTAGGACTACCTTTGAGATACATTATGTAATATGTCTTTTTCTTTCAGAGCCATGTGGAATTATAAGTGTCCTCGCTGTAGGCAGGGAGATATATTTTCTAAACCATTCGATATCACCAAGCCCTTAGACATGCCTGATAAGTGCACTTACTGCGGTCAATTGACTGAGCCAGAGCCAGGATTTTATTATGGCGCGATGTTTATTTCTTATGTCGTCAGCAGCTTGTTGCTATTGCCTGTACCTTTGCTATTGGTCTTTTATTATAAGTGGTCCTTTGAAGCAGCGATGGGTTTGATGATTTTTATTACGGCTTTGCTGTATTTTAAGTTTTTGAGAGGAAGCCGATCTCTATGGTTGCACATGATTGTTAAGTATGATGCCGCTTTACTAAAAGACTCAGAAAAGTAAGATAACTTATTACTAAAAAATCAATATGTATAAACACTTTCTGACGATTATTCTTTCTGCCTTCCTTGGCTTCTCAGCTACCTCACAAGACACCGACTGCTTGCGATTTGCAGATTTTGGTAGTATCGATATATATATTGCTCCTGTAGCGGGTTATATCGAATGTTATCAAGATTCTCTAGTAAAAGAATTAGCTGATGGTACAGAAGCACCTATCAACCAAGTATTAGCTTTCTATCTCAACGAAAAAACTCATGAAAACAAAGACAGCTTTTTGCAAATAGGGTTTGATGATTATTTCAAAATATATGCAACAAAACAACTTCAGGATTATCCTGCTGACGAAGCGCTTCTTACTGAAATGGAGCAGATCATTAAGTCTAATTTCTTAGTCGAAAACTGGGACCTTATCAAGGAAGAAGTCGACGAAATCGGTTTAGAAATAGAAATGACCCAACCAACCATTATCCAAAGTTATAATCTAAACGATCGCTCTTTCTCCATGATAATGCTCATGACCTACGAACAAGCTGACATGGACTCTTTTACCATGGCCATGACCGTCAATGGAATATTACAAAACGAAAGGCTCATATGGATGGCTTATTACCTCCAATATAAAGGAGAAGAAACCATACAGACTCTCAAACAAAAATCGGATAAGATTCTATCGCAAATAATGAATAAGTCGTGACAACAAATCTCTTCTAAAGTATATTGTTATTTACAGATGACTTTCGCAAAGTATTATTTCCGTTATATTGTAGTAGTGATGTATAGACTATTTTGTTCGACCATATTTTGCCTCTTCATATCCACTAACTTGTTATCGCAGGAAGTGGCCATCTCAGAAGCCATCAATGTCCGCAACTATTTTTCTTACGAGTTAATAGGTCAGATAGAGAATCGTATCCTTCTGTATAGAGATAAAGGCTTTACTAAGGAGGTGGATATATTCAATATGGACATGGAGCATACCCAATTATCTGAGCTCAATTTCGAAAAAAGAAAATCGGATGTCTTCAATGTTATCGGATTTGACTCTTTGTTTCAGGTACTATATGGATATATGGAAAAAGATTCTATGGTATTCAAACTAAGACATTATGACAAATTAGTAAGACTGATAGACAGCACAACACTGATCAAAGTCCCTAAAAGAATAATTAAGAAGCGCATAACTTCTGCCATATCCAAAGACAAGAAAAAAATTCTGTTATCCACAAAAAATAGTGAAAACGAGTTCTTGTTCTACCTATATGATTACAAGAGAAAAAAAATAATCTGGAACGGAAGGATTCTCTTCCAAAAGAAAATCAACGAAATCTATCTGACAAACACAGGTAAAATTATACTCAGAGAAAGCAATCAATCTAAAAACAATAACGAAATCATTTTCCATGTCGTTACTCCTGGCGAAAATCTGCCACTGACGACAAAAATTAATTTGGGTCTATACTTTTATAAGGATATACTCATAGACTTCGATGACAAAAACGAACAACTTATTATCAGCGGTAACTATGCAGAAAAACATGATCGAGATGTAAAAGGAATCTACTACATCAAAAAGAAACTAAAAAATCTACTCAATCTCGAAGTTCCTAATCTCATACCTTATGAGCAAAGACTGAGCGCAGAGCTAATACAAGGCAAACGTAAAAATCGAAAACGTATACTGGACGATCTCCAACTCAAAGAAGTCCTTTTCAGAAACGATGGTGGTGTAATTTTCATCAACGAAATTACCAAGGAATACTCCCGACGGAGTGCATATAATAGTGCTTTCTCCAATAGAAATTCTTCCCATAGTGGCATATCCCGAAGAGGATGGATGGATTTCTATAACGAAGATATTATTATCACCAATGTAGACCCTCAGGGAGAAACAGAATGGAATAAGGTACTCTACAAAAAACAGTTCTCACAAGATGATGATGCCATCTTTTCTTCCTTCTTCGTAATGAGAACTCCGAGTCGTCTACGCTTTATCTATAATGATGAAATAAAAAACAACAGTACCGTAAGCGAATACCTCTTAGACCCCGTCGGACAAATGGCACGTAATAGTCTGATGAGTACAGAGTATCAAAACATGAGATTGAGGTTCAAGGATGCCATACAACTGAGTTCCACTTCAGTTCTTATACCCAGTGAGCGGAATTATGACCTTAGTTTGGTTAAGATCACTTACTAGTCAAGATTTTATTTTCTAAGTTAATTGATTAGCTTCTTTTTTTGACATAACATTCTATGCCTTTGTCCTTTAGATCATTAGATGCCCTAAAAGCAGAATTGTAGTCAGAATACCGCTGAGCTATAACTGTATGGTAAGGCGAATTATCAAAAACAGCTATCTCCGCAGATCCATAACCTAAGTTGCTCAACTTGCTACGCATGGATCCTGCATTAGTTTCTACCAGATAATTGCCCGCTATGAGCATATAAGATCCAGAGGATGTACTATAGGTTTTAGTTGTACTTGTGTTCTTAGTATATCTCGCTGGTGGTTCTGGGTCGATGTCTTCTTCGTCTATAATTTCTTCTACTATCTCTTCCTCAAAGTCCTCAAAATCTTCCTCTCCACTATCAGAATAATCAAGCTCCTCATCTTCAAAACTATCCGCCGATACTTCCTCTATACCATCTCCTACATCCTCTATAAGTGCTTCTGTATCATCGATGATAGATTCTGAGCCTTCTGCGTCAGCACTACAAGAGTTAAAGACTGTCGAAAACCAAATATAGATTACTGATAATACAACAATCCACAAAATAATCTTTAGAACCTTTCCCATTTTTTTAATTTATATTATAAAAATAATTAATATTTAATAAATGGGTTATCAGGCACATATCTTTTCGATTAATGGATATTGATATATTTCGTAGATTGTTTCTTTTCAGGAATCCTAATTTTTACTTATAAAAATAATGTCATGCGTACGGCCTTCATCATTTTCTCTATCATAGTCACTATTGGGATCATTCTTTTGGGATTATATGTCAGCAATATCTGGTTTTGGTTGCTATTGCTATTCGTTCCTCTTATGTCATTAGGCTGGATTGATATATTCCAAAAAAAGCATGCGCTAAAAAGAAATTTTCCACTCGTAGGAAGATCAAGGTACGTCGCGGAATGGCTGCGCCCCAAGCTCTATCAGTACTTTGTAGAACCTGACACAGATGGGCGTCCTTTCAGTAGGCTCAAAAGAAATATAGTATATCAGAGATCTAAGCTGGTCAATGACACCACACCTTTCGGTACACAACTCAATGTATATCAAGAGGGATACGAATGGATGAATCATAGTATTGCAGCACTAGATCATCATGATCTGATCCAACATCCTAGGGTAACAATAGGCGGACCGGATTGCAAGCAACCATATAGTTGCAGTGTCTTTAATGTGAGTGCCATGAGCTTTGGTTCTCTTAGTAAGAATGCAATTATGGCTCTTAATGGAGGAGCTAAGATTGGCGACTTTGCACATAACACGGGAGAAGGAGGTATATCTCCCTATCATGATAAGTTCGGTGGAGATCTCATTTATCAGATTGGGACAGGTTACTTTGGATGTCGTCGTGATGATGGCCACTTTGACCCAGACCTATTCGGTGAAAGAACGGCTGCTGATAATGTCAAGATGGTCGAGATCAAATTATCGCAAGGCGCTAAGCCAGGACATGGGGGAATTCTACCTGCCAAAAAAGCGACTCCAGAAATAGCCAAGATCAGAAACATCGAACCCTACAAAGCTGTACTATCACCGCCATATCATAAAGCCTTTAAGACACCTATGGAGTTATTGCAGTTCGTCAAGAAGTGTCGGGACTTATCAGGAGGAAAACCTATAGGGTTCAAGCTATGTATCGGTCATCGCAGCGAGTTCTTAGCCATCTGCAAAGCCATGAAGTCGTCTGGTATAAAACCAGATTTTATTTCTATAGATGGTGGAGAAGGTGGCACGGGTGCCGCCCCGTTAGAGTTTAGTAATTCTGTCGGTGTCCCCGTAAAGGAAGGGCTAACATTCGCCTATAATGCGCTCGTGGGATTTGATCTGAAAAGAGATATAACACTTATCGCCTCAGGCAAGATCGTTTCTGGTTTTGATATGTTCAAAAACATATCTCTCGGTGCAGATGTGTGCTATTCTGCCAGAGCCATGATGATGGCACTAGGTTGCATACAGGCGCTGGAGTGCAATCATAACACCTGTCCTACTGGTGTCGCCTCCCAAAATCCTTCTTTAGTCAAGGGTCTGGATGTCACGGATAAAAAAGTCCGCGTCGCCAATTATCACAAAGAAACTGTCAAAGTATTCGTAGAGCTCATGGCCGCCGCAGGTATTAATCACCCTGACCAAATCAACCGCAGTCACGTCTATCAAAGAGTAGAACAACACACATCCAGAAGCTATCAGGAATTATATCCATACATCACAGAAGGATGCCTACTCAGCGAAGAATCCATTCCAAGAAGATGGCAAAAATATATGGCGATGGCTGATCCAGAGAGTTTTAGGCCTCGGTATGAGGTGGTGTATGTGGAAGAAGATTAAGTTGTAAAAGCAATTAGATTATTTGTTTTTAGAGACATTAATCAGAATAAATGGAAATTAATTAGGCCTAAATATGTTAAAATATTCCGCATTATGTCAATTTCCAATATATTGAGAAAAACAACTTATCATGATGACACAAAACACAAAACACAAAACAAACTAATTTTCAGAGCTTCATTCTTTTTAATTTTCTGTTCTATTTTATTTTTCGCTTGTAATCAAAGTGAATCTGAGGTCAAAACAGTTTTTGACACACAGTTAGAATCTCGAAGCGCGCCTTGCGAACCTCAAGGAATTTGTGATCCTTCAGAAGAGATTTTGCTTATAAGTGACTTTAAAAGTATATATTTTGACTGTACTGTCAATGTATACGCCACCGTTACAATATGTGTTACGTTGACGGTAATGTGGAATACAATTTTGAAGACTTCAGAATTGAAATAGTCAGTCCTGTAAATTGTGTAATGAATAGTAAGGAGTTTGACTTTGTGCATCTGAATTTGCGATAGAATTCTATATGGATATTAGAGCTAGTCTAGACGATTGCTCTTCAGGAGGTTCTACAGTACATTCTAATTTTATAATGATGAATTGCGTAGAACTGTGTTATGAAATGGCAGAAACAGATCAAGGCGATAGTAATAGTCTTCCTATTCCAACAGCAGTTTATGCTTCCTGTGGAGAATCTATCTCAGGGTGCTGCATAGAAAGGACAAAATGGTGCAATGGTGAAAATGGAAGAGCAATTAAATTAGAACAGTGGACAGAAAATCTTTCTGGAGAATGTGAAGGAACAATTTCTAGCCCTTGTCATCCATTTGGCACGCAAGCAAATTGTATAAGTCGTTGTAATTAGCATTTAATTTGAAGAAGACGATTTATATAGCCATATTTTTACAAACAATTTGTACTGGCATTAATGCACAACTATTCCCATGTTCTTACAAATCCTTGGATTTTGAAGACACAGAACCTTTGTGGAGCTATCTGACTATAGATAGCTCCATGATTGGTTACGAGCCTTCTTGTTTTTATGATTGGCAAGTTGAACAGAATGACGGAATGATCCATTTTGGTTTTGATGGAGGCTCTTTTATCCACGATGGATTTATATATTCAATAACCGAACATGAGATATGTCACGATATATCCAGTTCTTTAATAGAAAAAATAGATTTAGAAACAGGGGAACTTCAATGGCAAATCTTAGAGGACATCAGAAGTCATGCCTTTAGGGAACAGATTAGCGAAGCAAAAGTAAAGAAAGAGGCTTTATATGTGTACGGGTTTAGAGAAAACCTGCCTGATTCTATATCTACAGAAACGATAAATTTCTCGGGACAAAACACAGGAAAATATTTTTGCCGAATATATGATGTAAATACGGGACAGCTATTAAAATATTTTACCCCGCCCTTATCAGATTCTATGGCATACGATGTGAATAAGAGGGGTAGTTCTTATAATTTTTTCTACGAAGATCGCTTAGAGAATTTTATTGACGCCAAAAACTACATTGTTGGAAAGGGACTTAATTTAAGAAGGACACTAATAGATACTTTAGGTCATTTAACTAAGCCACCTGATACTGTTGTTGTCGGACGCTTTAGCAATAGAGAATTACTAAAAAGTGAAGCGTACAATAGGGGACAACTAAAATTGAGCCCCGATAATACATATTTGCATATCGAGCAATATTCACCAAGGACTAATATAGAAACTGGATATACTTTTGACGCCATAATTACCGAGTATAATTCTGACTTTGAGATGATGCGAGATGTCAACTTGCAAGAAATAGGAATAGATACTTTTAGTAGACTTCATTTTGTGTACGTTGATAAGAATCACATTCTACTACATTCTTGTTCTAATACTTTTCCAGAAACCGCCTCTTACATTAATTGTGATCGGCAATACTTTCTATTGAATACAAAATTCGAGCTAATAAAAACATTTCGTCCTTTATTCAATGGTGAACAACCTAGCTATTTCTCATCCAAAAATATTGTTTTTCATAGTGATAGCATTTTTTATATGCCTTTTAGAGAGTTTATCGAAGAGGGTAATTCTAATATTTCGCTATATCAAAGTACCAAGGACGGATACATCCAACCATTAAAGACTCTAACAATAAAAGAACAAAACTGGGTTGGGTCTGTGGAGTTTCTAGAGGTCTTGGATGACGGCGATGTTATCATGAAAATTACTCATTCTTGTTATAAAGATGGTGCTAAAGCTTCTTGGCATCCAGAATGGTTTAGATTTAGTGCAGAGGACATGGGTATTCCAGTCACGAGAGTCCTTATGCCACCATCCAAGCTAGAGTGGAGTCTATTTCCTAACCCTAATTCTATTCAGGTACAAATTAGATCCAATTATAGATTATTCGGAAGTATTGAGATATATGATATCATGGGAAGAATTATCGATGTTATTCCTGCTAATGGTACTCGCCTTCAGAGAATAGACACCTCTGATCTTGCCTCAGGATCGTATTTTATAAGAATATTAAATGATGGAAGATATCACGGAAGTAAAAAGTTCTTGAAATTGTCTCAATAACTCTATTTTCTACTACAAGATCGTATCAATAAACTTATTGATCTCTAAGATGTTCTGACCACTTTCTTTGGCAATCATGAGGGCTTGCTGGGCAGTTGCGGCAGCTTGTTTTTCTTTACCCATTCTTTGCTCTATGATGGCTTTAGTCAGGAAGTAACTGCTTTGCTTATCATCTAAGACGATGGCTTTATCTATGTTTTCATAGGCCCATTTCATGACTTTTTTGGCGGTGCTTTTTTGTAACAGACTTACGGCGTAATCATTATAGAGGCTGGCATTTTGACTTTCGTAGGTCTTAAAGTATCTATCGGCCAATGATCCGAATTCTTCTTTGTTGCCTTCCTTGATATATCGTGATAACATATACTCATAAGCATCCTGAGCGTGATTATCTGATACATAACCATAGAGCGTTTTGGCTTGTTCTAGATTAGGTCGGGGATAAGCTCGTTCTAGTTCTTTAGTAACCAATATATCTACGGTCTGTTTAACCTTTTCCGCGCCTATTATTTTTTCGAATAAAGGCTTCTGCTCTATCATGTAATCAAACTCTCTTGACTGTACAGAGTAAAGAAAATCAAAAATGAATTTGATATTAGCCGAACTGGACCAATCTGACTGAGTATCTAGATATTTACTTGCGGCATCAACATGACTACCATCCATTAGTTGTAATCTGAAATAGGCTTCTTGCTTCAAGATTTCTGGAGGAAGGTTATCTCCACCCTGCCCCATCACATAGAGCACCTTTTCGCCTCTTCCATCATCTTGTATGTCATCTGCACTGGGCTTTGTCTTTTCGATGACTGGTGGATTTGAGGCTTTCTTTGTCTTGGTATTGGTACTTGTCCTCGTGCTTGCCGCCGCGACAACTGGTTCAGTTTTAGTTCTTACAGCTTTTGTTGGTTTAGAGACGGTTGAGGTCGTTTTTCTTTGTGTAGGTGGAGTTCTAGGGGGACGAGTTGTGCTGCTTGCTGTACTATGATGTACGATAGGATTAGACCCTGGATAGATTTTCTCTTGATAATGTTTACCGAATGCCAATAGCTCTGCCCCACTTATCGCATTATCTACTTTAAATTTTAGATTCCCATTTTTATCCACGAACATCAGCGTGGGCAAAAAGACGACCTGATAAGCACTTTTAAGAATGTCGCCCGCTTCTGTTTCCATGTCTATTTTGACATTGATAAAATGCTTATTAAAGTACTTCGCCACCTTAGGATCGGCGAACTCGCGATTCATTCTTTTGCAAGCGACACAGTATTGTGTATAGGTGTCAATAAAAATCAGCTTGTCCTCTATGGTCGCACGTTGCTTAGCCGCACGTAAGTCAATATTAGCAAATCTAATCTGACTGGACTGTGCATAACTGACATGACATAAGAGAACAAAAAACAGAATTCTTATCAACATAAGGTCGTATGGGGCTTATCCTTGAGAGGTTTTCAAATAGTCTAACATCCTCTCTAAGTTAGTTATATCTTCTTTTCTTGATTTCGCTTTTTTGATAGCGTCATTCGTAATCTTTAACGCGTCATCCATCCTTTTATTTTTGGATAAGAACTGAATATACCCCAGATAATTATCTGTGCTATCTTCTTTCTTGATAAGTTGCTGATAGATCTCATCTGCATAATCCATTGACTCGGCATTGTGGCGATAGTATTGACCTATGATTCTCAGATGCTCTTTATATAAGTCTGGATTTTTCTTACCCTGCTTTTTCAGTAATTTCTTGGATGTTGTTTCCCAAGAAGAATAGTCGCCATTGAGCTTATAATATTCCATATAGGCCTTTTGCTCGAGCATTTTATTATCACCTATATCAGCCTTGTTGTATTGGGTAATCGCTTCTTGTACAAGGTCTTCATAATCATATTCTACAGCTTTCTTTATAGTGGCGAATACGGCCTCTTCTACCACCATTTTGTATTCTTCTTCTGAACTCGCTTCGATGGCTTCGTCTCTGAGTGAGGCCAACTGATTAAATAATTTAGAATCTGATTCTGTTACAGCCTCCATTAAGAATGCCGCCTTTTCTACATCAGATATATCTGGATTAGACTTTATATAATCGTTAGATATTTTGAGACTTGGTTTGCCTACTTTGTTGAGTTCCTTTACATAATTGACCATGAGATCATAGTCTCTTTTTCCTTGTTCGTATAGCTCTGCAAACTTGTCGGTTTTGTCATACGACTTGATAGCCAGTTTTGCTAACTCTATGAGTTTATCTCCCGTCTGTCCTCCTGTCACTTTTTTGAGCATCTCCCCCTCTGGATCTAGATAGAATAAGGTAGGAAATGCCTGCACTGGATAACTTGCTCCAAAACTCATCCCGTCAGATTTTTCCATATCCAATTTGACATTGATAAAGTTGGAATTATAAAAATCGCCTACGTCGGCTTTGGTAAATTCTTTTTTCGCCATGCGTTTACAAGGTCCACACCAGGTTGCATAAGCATCCACGAAAACTATTTTATCTCCTTTTTGTGCCTCTGCTAGGGCTTCCTTCCATGTACCATCAAAGAACTGAATACCCTGTCCATAGACCAATGAAGAGCAAAATAATACAACCAATAATCCAGATAATCGCAAGCGCATAGTTTTCTTTTTAAAATAGAAAAATTAAAGATAAAGGTCTAAAAATCATTCTCTTATGCAAAAATGGACAAATCAGACCATGAATTCCATTTTTAAAACGAATTTTACAGTCAATCCTTTACAATTTTAACAGCAGTATAACTTAGTCGGTATAAATTTATCCCAATGCAAGCGCTTTCTAAACGAGATCTGTTTCTTTCTCATGTGGGCCAGACAAGTACTTTTCCATTAGCTCTAGAAGTCTCCAAGGCGGAAGGTGTTTTTATTTATGATACACAGGGTAAAAAGTATTTCGACCTTAACTCAGGTATATCTGTTAGCTCATTGGGTCATAGACACCCAGCCGTTACATCGGCCATAAAAGATCAACTGGACAAGTATCTCCACACCATGGTCTATGGAGAACACATCCAATCTCCGCAAATAAAATTTGCACAACTACTTAAGGACAATCTAGACGAATCTCTGGATTGTGTCTATTATCTTAACTCAGGTAGCGAAGTCATAGAAGCCGCCATGAAATTAGCCAAGCGCGCCACCGGAAGACGTGAGATTATAGCTTGTCGTCACGCATACCATGGCAGTACACAGGGAGCGGAATCACTGAGGTCTGATTTGGAATATTCTGGTGCATTTCTTCCTTTGATACCAGGAGTAAAGTTTATAGAATATAATAATGAAGAGGATCTAAAGAAAATAGGCTCTCGTACGGCTGCCGTCATAGCCGAACCTGTACAAGCCGAGGCAGGCGTCATTCCTCCACAAAATGATTACCTGAAGAAGTTACGCGCAAGATGTCATGAGATGAACGCGTTACTCGTTTTGGACGAGATACAGACTGGATTTGGGAGGACAGGTCAGCTATTCGCTCATCAGAAGTATGAGGTTATTCCTGATCTCATGTGTATAGGCAAGGCCATGGGAGGCGGGATGCCCATAGGCGGATTAGTAGGACATCACGAGCTGATCAATCTATTTGCCAAAAAACCTGACTTAGGTCATATCACTACCTTTGGCGGTCACCCCGTCGTGTGTGCTGCGGCATACGCTACCCTACAGACCTTATTAGCTAGTGATATCATATCAGGTGTATCGACTAAAGAAAAAATTATAAAGTCCAAGCTACAGCATCCGATCATCAAAGAAGTAAGATCCTCTGGCCTGATGATGGCTGTAGAACTAACTAAAAGAAAGTATCTCAAGCATGTGGTCAATAAAGCAATGGACAATGGCGTGATCGTCGATTATTTTTTATTCAATAACAGATCTTTCCGATTAGCTCCACCACTTATCTATCAGGAGGACGAGTTACATGAAGCATTGGACAGGCTACTAGAGGCTATCGACTATGCCCATAAGAAATACGAAAAGAAATAAGACAGTAACTACTATGAATTACTTGTGGGCTATCAGCTTATGCCAGTTACGTCAGAATATAAAATCTGTAATTTTGAGATGACACAAAGAACTTTTGATAGAAGCACTGAAAAAATATAGACGATTTATACTTGGTCATTGGAGACTTTTTTGGCTCAAGGCTAACCTAAGGGACATATCACTTGGCTCTGGTTTTTTTCTTATGAATGGCGTCTATGTGTCAAGAAAACATAAAGTGAGAGCCGGTAAGAATCTATACGTTGGAAGATGTACACACTTTGCCTCTCATGTCGTTATCGGAGATGATGTACTTATTGCTTCTCATGTGGCATTCGTCGGTGACGATCACATTATAGATAACATCGGGGATACGCCCATCATGCACGCTGGTGTGCCAGAACAAAAAACCACCACTGTACAAAGCAATGTGTGGATCGGTCATGGATCTATTATCCTAGCTGGGATTACTATAAAATCTGGTGCTGTGGTCGCTGCGGGAAGTGTTGTGACCAAGGACGTAGAAGAAAACAGCATCGTCGCTGGCAATTATGCCAAGGAAATAAGAAAGAGAATTCCCTAATGCACGTCCTCGCTTATATATTTCTCTTCTTTTGTTTTTTTCCCTACCTCTCGCTGCTAGGACTAGGCAATGATACTCAGCCCAATGCGATAATCGTTGGTTGCATTTTGCTGTTTGGGTTGAAAGAAAAGAAGATCAATCCTCCCATCATATTATTACTGATTCTATTTTTCGCTTCTTTGTTTCTGATATTCCATAACCAACTTTCCACCTTCTCTTATGTCAAGAATTCGATGAATTATCTAGCACCACCGATTGTTGCCTTTGTCAGTTATAACTTGTTTCTCAAAATGAAAACCCATATCCCATTCAAATGGTTTATGGGCATATTGTTCACTTATTTTTTAGTGGGTTTTGTGCAACTACATTTCATTCCAGATTTTATGATATCCTTTCTGAGTCGGGGCGAGGTATTATTCGGTGGTCGTGGTGTTATCTCTCTCAATCCCGAGCCTGCTTTCTACGCCACAATGTGTCTTTTTCTCATGATCTTTTCACTGATCACCTATAACAAAAGGGAGAATATCATAGCCATTTCCTTTTTACTTTTTCAGATGATATATCTGGCAAGATCAGCGACAGGGTTTGCCATTTTGGGGTTCGCTCTTTTACTCTTTATCGTTTTTCAGATACTGAGACTTAGATTAAAATATTTCGCGCTGGGTTCTATGATTGCGATTACTCTATTTGCAGGTTTCCATTTTGGTATGAAAAAAATAGAAGAGACCAGATTTGGGTTATTAGCTAATGCGTTTATAGATAACCCGATGATGATTACACAATTCGACGCCAGTACTGGTGTCCGCGTGACTGGTGCCATCGCCCCATTTATATCTTATAAGCATCATTATATGATGCCCATGGGCCTCGGATATTACAAGGAATTCCTTAAGGGCCTCTATGTGCGCGGTCAATATAGAAAATTGCTCAACGAATACATTGTCTTCGAAAAAGATCGCATCGGAGGAAGTATCAACTTGGTAATGTTTCAGCTGGGTTTTATCGGTTTGCTTTTCCCCTTAGCGGTTTACCTAGCTTTCAGAAGTCTACTATATAAGGACAGTCATTTTTTTGCATTTATATTATTCATGACGATACTGTTTACTCAGATACAGCTTATGCAATCCATGATAGGGTTTTTGATAGGGTATTCGATCTATCGGAGTGGTTATGATAGACGAGATACTTTAGCTCACGCAGAATCTTGATTGTCCGTTGGCCGTACATGTTTTGACAATTTTGCTTATGTATTATTTTTATGGACAAAAGACATTTTAATAATTAGAATGAAAGCACTGTACTTTATACTTGCGATAGGGCTGTTAGCCTCATGCAAAACCACATCCAAGACTACAAAAACTCAAAAGATAAATCCAGACAATCCTCTTCCCATTATGCAATGGGAAGAGCAAACCCTTCATCTAGGTGAGGTCAAGCGTGGTGAAAAAAGAGACCTAACCTATAAGTTTAAAAACGTAGGAAATGCTCCACTCTTCATAGAATTAGTCACGTCTTGCAAATGCACCAAACTTGATTACCCTGTAGAGCCAGTCCCTCCAGGAGCAGAGGGAATCATCGAAGTCACCTACGACAGCACGGGCCAACGCCTGGGTGATATCAAAAAGACAATCGATGTCATCGCTAATACTGACCCTATTGTCGTGGAAGCATTTTTTACGGTAACGGTATTAGAGTAGGTGTTTTTTGATTTGTGTTTTTTTAGACTTACTCTATTTCTTCATCTTCCACTTTGATAAGATATCCTTTTCTCTTTGCATAAACGAACGCGCCCCACTTAATATATTATCCCTCCGCTCCCGCGTAACAGCGTCAGAATACCACCAATCTTTAGTGGCACTAACAGTATCTGATAATGGTCTGAATGCAAGGCCCGCTTCTATCGCTTTACTATTATCACTCCTAGACATCCCAGCATATTGTGGCAATTGGATTACCCACGGCTGAATGCCTATGATGCTATTTTCTTTCAGAAAATCAAGATCATCTATTTGTATATAGTTCACTGGAGAGTTATAGCTCGCATGTACGCCATGTACAAAAGCATTGGTCGTCATATCATGTCCTGGCCCAGATCCATTGTATGTGCCAGCGGCTTTATTTTCGAGAAGTCTTATCATCCACTCCGCAAGATCTCTCACATCAATATATTGAACTACTTCGTTGGGGCCTCCAGGGATAATTATGTCACCACCTTTTTCCAGTCTAGCCAACCAATACGGAAATCGATCCGTTCTATCTCCCGGACCAACTATCAATGCTGGTCGCACTATAATAGATCTATCGACACCAAAATGTTTTATAGCGGCTAATTCTGAGTTTGCCTTCATCACTCCGTATTCGTAAGTATACCTTTCATCTCCTTCCGCATCCTCGGGCACTTCTAATACCACCGAACGATCTTCCGAAAAATTATCTCCATAATAAGGATAATAAACACTGATAGAGGAGGTATACATATAATACCCTACCTTATCATTTAATAGCTCAGCGGTATCCTCGGTCCATTTCACCTTACGCCCTGAGTTGTCAATGACAACATCCCATTCTCTATTTTTGAGTGCTTCTAAATTATCTTCACGATCGCCTACTAATTTTTCTACTTTAGAAAAAAGCCCTTGGTAAACGGACGGAATTGTTTTTCCCCTCGTGAAAGTGGTTACCTCATGTCCCCTATCTAATGCATAGGCAATTTGGTGAGGTCCCAAAAAACTCGTTCCGCCCAGAATCAGAATTTTTAATTTCTTTTCACTCCTTTTATGGTTGATTAGATTACCTACTGGACTTGCATTTATAATTGGTGTTATCCCTAGTGCAAGCCCCATTCCCAAAAAATCTCTCCTGTTTGTATTCATTTTCTTATTGATGGTTTTTTTAGATCTGTAGTAATCAAGATACAATTCCTTTATTTCTATTTATCCGAATATCAATTTTTATAAAAAACCTAACATTTTAGTGAACCAGCCACAAACGTTAGTGTTACTAACATCATTAGTAGTAATTTATTGCATATAGTCAGCAAAACAAACATTGTTGCTTGGCTTTTTCATTAAAAAAAACAATTCAAATAGGATGAAAAATAATCTCTACAAAGACATGACAATTGAAATGCCGAAAAGTAAAGAGAGTAAGAAGCCTCTCAAAACTTATATTTCGGATTTATTCAAATCTAAAACCAAAGAAAAGAAAGCCAAGTTTCCAAGAAGAGATCCAATATGGATGTACAGAAATGAATAATAGAAACTAAGGCTTAATGTATTATTAAGTCAGTATGAAGATAAGGGGGTCACTGGAGTAATTGTACCTCCTTATTTTTCATGATTACTTTTTCTCATAATATACCCTATAGATGGCATCACCAAAATCATCAGATATCAATAGTGATCCATCTGGCAGGAACTCCAGATCCACGGGCCTTCCCCACACCTCTTGGTCTGCATCACTCAGCCATCCATCAGCAAAGGTTTCGTATCCTTGAGATTTTCCGTCTTTGATACCCACCATAGAGATGCGATAGCCGATCTTAGTGGAACGATTCCAGGAGCCATGCTCGGCGATGAGCACTTTACCTTGCCAAGACTCAGGAAACATCTCTGACTCTACTATCTCCAATCCTAACGGTGCTGTATGTGGTCCAAGATTTTGGAAGGGCGGAGTAAAATCAGAGCAAGGAAACTTATCGCCAAACTCTGGATCAGCAAGATCACCCTGATGACAATAGGGGTATCCAAAGTGCATGTAATCATTAGGTGCATGATTGAGCTCACACGCTGGCAGGTCATCACCCATCCAGTCACGACCATTATCAGTAAACCATAATTCTCCAGTCTCAGGATGCCATGTAAATCCTACGGTGTTACGGACTCCCTCTTGGACTATTTCCATATCTGTCCCGTCAGGATTTAAGCGCGTAATCGTATTATATATTTTGTTTTCTGATTCGCAGATGTTGCAAGGTGCGCCGACTGGCACATAGAGCTTATCATCAGGACCAAAGGCAATGTATTTCCATCCATGATGCTTGTCCGTGGGATACTGGTCATATATGACCTCTGGTTCTCCAGGATTATCTAGCTTGCTTTCTATATCTGTCCACTTAAGGATGCGATTGACTTCTGCCACATAGAGATCCCCATCTTTATAAGCAACGCCATTGGGCATATTGCCATCTTCCATCAGGACATACATCGTGTCGGCATGGTAATCATTATTCCTATCTACTAGCGCATAGACAGATCCTAGTCCACGCGTCCCTACGAATACCGTCCCTTGCGGAGAAAGGCACAAAGACCTTGCATTCTCGATGCCTTCGTAATAGACCTCTATATGAAATCCATCAGGTAAGGAGATATTATCTAGCGGTAAGTTCCCTTGATAATCATGTTTGAGCAATTTGATCGGACCATGAAATGGATATAAAGTAAAGGCACATACGCCTGCTATTATCAGTAAAAAAAGGAATATCAAGATTTTCTTGAGCATCGTAAATGTTTTTTGTTATTAACCTTATCAGGTCTCAACTTCCATAATTAGGGCTGATAAGACTAACTAAATAATCACAAGATGAATTTCCATATTACATTGGGATAAAAAGAAAAGATGAGAATAATTTTCACTCTTACCTTCTTTCTTCTATGCTTATCCGACGCAAACTCTATCCATCATGCCCATACGACTCCCCAGTTTACCGACAAGGATGTCAGCAAGTCTAAGGTACATGTCATCCTCAAGGATGGGAAAAGTTTTAAGGGTTATCTGGTCAATTGTGACGAGCAATATATGTACATCGTGCAGGACAGGCATGATGTAAAAAATATAACAACACCCTTCTATGGTAGCAAAATGGCACTCCATGAAATAAAAGAAGTCCGTTATGCAAGAAATCCAGTTAATCGCATTCTCATTGGGCTTTTGACTATGATCGTCGCTTTTTTCATATTGGTTAGTAATATCGGTTATGTAGACTGCGAAAGAAATTGTGGTAATGGAGGAATGGCTACTTTCTCGCTCTTTCTATTTGCGTTTGGATTGGGTTATGCCATATCATCTGTTGCGCCTCACAAACTTAAACTTGCCCAGGTAGAATCAAGCCTTCAGATCAAAGAAATAAAATCCAAATCTCTCTGGAGAAAACACCTTGAAAAAAAGTATGCCAACTTGTCCTCTAAGGACCAGTACCTATTGCTCTTAGATCAAGGCTACATCGACCAAAAAAAGAAGGTCACAATCAAAAGAAAAAACTCTAATAGCCCCAAATTATATGTAGTCGCTCAAGATGACCAATATCTATACGCCTCGGGATCATTAGACAATCTGAAGGAAGCCCTTATAGATTCTGATAAGGCTAATCATAAATTGAAAAAGGAATCGATCGCGAGAATAATTTTTTAATAAATCGATGAGCTACTTGTAGGTTCTTAGTAGTTAGTAAGAACATGAATTTCCACGTTACTTAATAAATAAAAATGAGAATAACTTTCACCATCATTCTACTTCTTTTGGGCTTATCAAAGGTCTTTGCCGTCAGTCCAGCCAATTCTAACCAACAATTTTCTTACAAGGATCTCCGAAAATCGAAGGTCCACGTTATCCTTAAGAATGGGAAAAATCTAAGGGGTTACCTCGTCAATTGTGACCAACAATATATGTATCTAGTACAGGACAAGGTTGATATACAGAATATTACTTCACCCACCGATGGTCGCAGAGTTGCGCTCCAAGAGGTAAAGGAAATCCGTTATGCACGAAATCCCTTAGGTCGTATTCTATTGGGCCTTTTTGCAATGATCTTTGCTTTGTTTTTAGCTACTCAAGCAAACTATAATTTCATCGACTGTCAGGCTGATTGTGGCAACGGAGGACTGTTTCTATTCGCATTACTTCTATTCTTGGGAGGAGGGGTCTTTGCGATACACTCGGCGGCCGCTTACAGCACTAAAAAAATTGATAAAATTGAGGCGGTGTTACATTTTGAAGAAATTAAGTCGAAGTCCTTATGGAGAAAACATCTCGAAAGAAAATATAGCAACCTTAATACAAGAGATCAGTTTCTCCTATTGTTAGATCAAGGTTATATAAACCGACAAAAGAAAGTGTTAGTCACAAGAGAAAATTTCAAAAGTGAAAGATTATTAGTAGTCTGCCATGATGATAAGTATATATTCTGTACAAGATCCAAAATGAACTTGAAAGAGGCCATCTCAGACCCTTTTAAAGCTCATTACAAACTGAACAAAAAAGAGGTCACTGAAATCATATTTAAGTAAAAGTTGTCTTACTTAAAAAGTAAACGCGTTCCATACCTTAAGGCTACAAAAAGTATGACCAGCATTAATAAGATATACTGGAACTTGACGTAAGTGAATGCAATAAGGTGCGTCTTATTAAGTATAAATAATATGAGCATAACCGCTGTGACTGTGCCCAAAAAACTTGTCATGCGACCGAAGCCTGGTATCTGACTATAATCCACATTTCTTTTGATAATCATGAGAGTCAAGATCATGCTGAGTATGGGTAATATCTGAGCGATCATATTGGCATCATATATACTCTGCTTCTCGAATAAGATGTGATAAATATTCAACAGAATAGAAAAGATGCCTGGCACCACCACCATATATATCAGTGCAGTGTAGATAATACACCACGGACTCATGTGTCCCTCTCCTTTACCGACGACATTAATCAAAAATGCTGTCAAAGGAATCGCCAGAAAATAGAATAAAATGAAGTACGGATTATCATTAAGATAAGTCAGAAAATCGCCGAAGGTCATAAGATACTTTTTAGATATTCATCATAAGTTTGACAGGATCTTCTAAGAGTTCTTTGACTTTGACCAAGAAGGTCACTGATGTACTACCATCGATGACTCTATGATCATAAGATAATGCCAGATACATCATCGGCCTTATAACAATCTCTCCATCTACCACGACTGGTCTCTGAATAATATTATGCATACCAAGTATCGCAGATTGTGGTTGGTTAAGTATCGGTGTACTCATCATCGAGCCGAATACTCCTCCATTGGTGATAGTGAATGTTCCACCTTTCATCTCGTCCAGACTAAGTGAGCCATCACGCGCTTTCGCTGCCAATTCTTTTATCTTCAATTCTATCTGAGCAAAACTTAGTGACTCCACATTCTTGATAGGAGGTACAACTAGTCCCGTCGGAGTGGATATAGCTATAGAAATATCTACATAGTCATGGAATACGATATGATCTTCTCCATCCAGTCGAGAATTGACAAAAGGCATCTCTTTTAGGATTTGAGCACAGGCCTTAGAGAATATGGACATGAAGCCTAACTTAACGCCATACTTCTCCACAAACTTTTCTTGATAAGTCTTTCTTAGCTTAAAAATTGCTGACATATCCGCTTCATTGAATGTGGTCAGCATCGCGGTATTATTTTTAGCAGAAACTAATCGCTTGGCTATCGTACGACGCATACGGCTGAGCTTCTCACGACGCTCTTCTCTGCTGAATGGCACTAAGGGTTGTAGACTTGCTGGGGGAACTACCGCTTTTGTACTTTCTTTGGCAGGAGTTGGACTTGCTTTTTGAGCATCTTCCTTGGTGATGCGACCATCTCGACCAGTCCCTTTGACAGTGGATGGATCGACCCCTTTCTCTTTCATTATTTTGGCGGCAGCTGGTGCAGGATGACCAGTTGCGTAATTAGTGCTTTCAGTAGTTGGAGCCTCCTTTTTTGTTTCGGCGGGTGCTGGAGCAGCACTAGATTTAGCAGAGGCTGGTTTAGCAACGCTGGTATCAATCTTGGCAACAAGAGCGCCTATCTCTAAGTCATCATCCTCTGCGGCTACATGGATTAGTTTACCTGAGGCTTCTGCTGGAAACTCAAGTGTCGCTTTATCTGATTCAAATTCGCAGATGGGTTGATCTAATTCTACATAGTCACCATCTTTTATTAACCAAGATGAAAGTGTGACTTCTGTGATGGATTCCCCTATGGTAGGGACTTTCATTTCTACGATACTCATTTTATTTCGCTTTGCTTTGAATACAAAATTATGAGAATATGTAGAATCTCAGATCAAATTATTAGACTTGTCTAAATAATTTATTAGAACAGCCTTATTTGTGGTCTATGCCCCTGATTTCTCTATCTCCTGTAAGGATAGATATAACTCGTCCAGTTGCTCATTATCTACTGGCGATGGCGCATCTATCATCATATCTCGTCCACTTGTATTCTTAGGAAAAGCAATGAAATCTCTTATAGAATTTTGACCATTCATGACAGCATTCAATCTATCAAAACCGAAGGCGATACCACCATGAGGCGGTGCACCATACTCAAAAGCACCTAAAAGAAAACCGAATTGTGCTTCTGCCTCTTCTTTGGTAAATCCTAGAAGATCAAAATTCTTAGACTGCAGATCTCTATCATGTATTCTTACAGAACCTCCTCCTATTTCTACACCATTGATAACTAAGTCATAAGCATCAGCGCGGAGTGCTTTCATCGTCTCGTGATCTCCAGTCATCATTCTATCTATGTCCTCTGTCTTAGGAGAGGTGAATGGATGGTGCATAGCATGGAATCTCTCTGACTCTTCGTCCCACTCTAATAATGGAAAGTCCACCACCCACAGTGGATTAAATACCTTAGGGTCCATCAAGCCCAATCGACGACCCATTTCCAGACGCAACTCATTCAGTTGCTTTTGCGTTTTTTCTTTTTCGCCACAAAGAAGAAGCAAAATATCTCCTGACTTACCACCCATTTTTTCAGCCCATAACTTAAGATCATCATCAGAATAGAATTTGCCGACTGTGGATTTTATAGTACCATCATTATTCAGCTTGGCATAGACTAAGCCTTTACAACCTATTTGTGGTCGCTGTAGCCATTCTGTTAGTTGCTTGAGATCTTTGTTAGAGTAAGATTCTGCAATGCCTTCGGCACAGATACCCGCTATAAATTCTGCACTATCAAACACACCAAAACCCTTGCCCTTAACCGTCTCTGTCATATCTGTGAACTCCATACCGAATCTAGTATCTGGCTTATCACTACCATATCTTTCCATCGCCTCATCATAAGACATCTTAGGAAAGTCTGGCAATTCAGTATCTAACATTTGCTTAAAAAGATACTTGGTCAATCCCTCGAACGTATCCAAAATCTGATCTCTTGTCACGAAGGACATCTCGCAGTCTATCTGAGTAAACTCCGGCTGGCGATCCGCTCTGAGGTCTTCGTCCCTAAAGCATTTGACTATCTGAAAATACTTATCAAATCCTCCCACCATCAGTATCTGCTTAAAGGTCTGAGGTGATTGTGGCAGGGCATAAAATTCGCCCGGATTCATACGACTTGGTACAACAAAATCACGTGCCCCTTCAGGTGTACTTTTTATAAGATTAGGTGTTTCTACCTCTATAAAGCCGACGTCTGATAGATACTTTCTCGTCTCTACTGCGAGCTTACTACGGAACATCAGATTACGTTGCAAAGGACCGCGTCTCAGGTCGAGATAACGGTATTTCATACGTAAGTCCTCACCGCCGTCAGTGTCTTCCTCTATAGTAAATGGAGGCGTCTTAGAAGCATTTAATATTTGTAAGTCCTTGACATCTATTTCTATATTTCCTGTGGCTCTATTGGCATTTTTACTGCTGCGTTCACGTACCTGTCCCTCCGCTCTGACGACGAATTCGCGTCCCAGCTTTCTGGCCTTTTCCGTCAGGACTTGATTTTCGTCCATATTGAAAACAAGTTGCGTAATTCCATATCTATCTCTCAGGTCAACAAAGGTCAACCCACCCAAATCACGACTCTTCTGAACCCATCCAGAAAGCGTCACTGTTTGTCCTACATGGTCCATCCTGAGTTCTCCACAATTATGACTTCTATACATACTTTTTTATTATTCGCCGCAAAGATATGATTTAGTTAATTGCCACAACTTTTATAACTCCTATATGTTAGTTGGATAATGAATAAAGTATCTTGCACGATATGTTCCTAACCACTTCTCCCATAAAATCCATCAAATCTCCCATTGAGGAGGACCTCTTGCGATTTGAGAAGCATTTCAAAAAGTCGATGAAATCTCATGTCCCTCTACTGGACAAGATTACATATTACATCGTGCAAAGGAAAGGAAAGCAAGTCCGACCGATGTTCGTTTTTCTTAGTGCCAAGATGTGGGGAGAAGTGAATAGTTCTACTTATAATGCGGCTTCCCTTATAGAGCTCTTACATACAGCGACATTGGTACATGACGACGTCGTAGATGACTCCAACGAAAGAAGAGGCTTTCTATCTATCAATGCGATATGGAAAAATAAGATAGCCGTATTGGTAGGCGATTATCTTTTATCGAGAGGGCTATTATTGGCCCTAGATAATGATGAGTTTGATATACTAAAGATCGTATCTCAGGCTGTCAAAGAAATGAGTGAAGGGGAACTATTGCAGATAGAAAAAGCCAGAAAGCTAGACATCAAAGAATCCATCTACTTTGATATAATAAGGCAAAAGACGGCATCGCTTATCTCATCTTCTTGTGCAGCGGGGACATCCTCGGTAACAGATAATAAGGTGGCGATAGATACGATGAGAAAGTTCGGTGAAAAAATAGGTATTGCCTTTCAGATCAAAGATGACCTGTTCGATTATGGCACAAGCTCCATAGGCAAACCACGAGGAATAGATATCAAAGAAAAGAAGATGACCTTACCTCTGATCTATGCCCTATCGCAATCCAGCTCATCGGAGAAAAGACATATAATCAAAAGCATAAAAAAACACTCCACTAAGCCAAAGGTTATAAAAGAAGTCATACAATTCGTCCATGAAAAAGGAGGCATAGAATACAGCCAATCCATTATGCAGGACTATAAAAATCAAGCCCTAGAACTCTTACACAAATGCCCCAACTCAGAAAGTCGCGAAAGCATGGAGAAGCTCGTGGATTATGTCATAAGTAGGAAGAAATAGTCCATTATTCTTGGCCTGACTGATGTTTCAGTTCTTTGAGATATCTTATTCTCTTTTCACTATAACTCTTGTACTGTTTATTCTTATGGGCTGACTTAAGGTACTTTTTGTAATAGCGCATCGCGATGTTCTTATCCTTATAATAATCATCAGAAGCCCGCGCCAGATAAAATAAGATGATCGGATCGTCATTGTATTTATAGGCATCCTGATAATGTGGTATCGCCTCTTTGAGATTACTGTCACCATTATAGATATTGGCCAGGTTGCGGTGATAAGTCGATACATTCTTAGAGATACCTTCTTTTAGCGCTTCTTTATAATGATATATCGCGTATTCTTGATTATCAAGGTTTTCGTAAGCGGTCGCTAGATAATAGTGCGCATATTCTCGACTACCTGCATCCATAAGTGATTTTTCTAAAAAGAATATCGACCTCTCAAAGGAATCAATCTGGATATAAGAATATCCAAGCATCTTATTGAAATAAGGACTGAGGTCTATCCTACCATTTATCTTTTCTAGGGATGCAATGGTATTATTGTAATTTTTCTGTTTGTATTGGCTTCTTGCATAGAGTTGATTCATTTTCACATTAAGAGAGTCTCTCTGCAGACCTATCGTAAGTATGGAGTCCGCGTCTGTGTACTGCTCATTAGCAAGGAAGATCTCAGCAATGCCTTGCAAGGCGACCATGTCTTTATCATTTAGTTTATAAGCACTACTATAATTTTCAAAAGCCTCTCTTATAAGGTTGGCTTGCATATATTGCTGTCCGAGTTTTCTTTGATAGTATGCATTATCAGGAAAAAGTTTTTTGAGTATGTTATAATGCTTGATGGCTTTAGGTGTGTTTTTTTCTTGCTCGTAGATGGATGCGAGTTGGGCGTGTCCTGTTTTGCTGAATGTATCTATCGTAATAAGGTGTGAGAATATACTTTTGGCTGATGGACTATCACCAAGCCGATAGGCACTTATTCCCGTTTTTTCACAACAAAATACATTAGAAGAATCTGCCGTAAAACAAGTATTATAAAGGTCGAAAGCACTCTGATAGTCTTGTTGCTCATAGGCTATCTGAGCGTGATATAGGGTACTATCCGACTGTGCCGATAGTGTGCTATACACAAGCAAACCTGTCACAAGCTGTAATAACTTTTGCATAACTATATTAGATGTCATAAGACCATATAATGGTGTGTGGGTTTTTATATTGATGCAATGTACATACCTTTAGGAAGATAAGAATCTGGATTGAATATATACAACAGGATATTAACGTCTCAGTCACAGGGAAAGAAACTCTTTTCTGTCTTAATCGACCCCTATAAGTCGAGTCATACAGATCTAGAAAAATTAGTTAAAATCTCTAATGACGCACATGTCGATTATTTTTTGATCGGGGGTAGTGTTATGATGGATACAAGCCTAGAGGATACCATCAAGATAATAAAAGATTATAGCGAGATATCCTGCATTCTATTTCCAGGTAGCGGGTATCAAATTACGCCGTATGCCGATGGCATATTATTACTCAGTCTGATCTCTGGAAGGAATCCTGATCTACTCATAGGAAAACATGTAGAGACAGCTGGTCTATTAAGGCAATCTAAATTAGAAATATTATCTACAGGATATATGCTAATAGAGGGCGGTCAGACTACCGCTGTTAATTATATGAGTCACACACAAGCCATCCCAAGAGGTAAAAACGAAATCGCCGTCGCCACGGCTATGGCTGGCGAAATGCTCGGCCATAAGATGATTTACCTAGAGGCCGGTAGCGGCGCTAATATTCCAGTATCCACAGATATGATAAGTGACGTCAGAAAGCATATAAGCATACCGTTAATAGTAGGTGGGGGTATAAGAACTCCAGAAAAGGCAGAGGCTAATGCGCGTGCCGGAGCAGATATGATTGTCGTAGGGAATGCGATAGAACAAGATCGTCATCTGATTATAGACATGTCCGCAGCCATTCATTCTGTGCAATCTGTGTTTAACTAAATGGAGGAAGGCTTAATCATCAGATCCACAGGCAGCTGGTACGAAGTCAAAATCTCCGAAGGTCAGATCTTACCTTGTCGTATCGTCGGTAAATTCAGATTAGAGAATAAAAAAGTGACTAATCCCGTTGCTGTGGGTGACCGTGTCCTTATTACGAGAGAAGAGAAGCAGGCCTCTGGATTAATACATGAGATATTGGATAGAAAGAATTATGTCATAAGACAATCGCCGAGAAAAAAGCACTTCTTACATATACTCGCCGCCAATATAGATCAAGCCATACTTATAGTTACCATCAAGAATCCCAAACTTAAGCAAGGCTTTATAGATCGCTTTTTACTCATGACGGAGCCTTATGATATTCCTGTGCATATCTGTTATAATAAGTCTGACCTATATGACGAATATGACCTCGATCTATATCATCATCTCAAAGAAATATATGAGAACATCGGCTATCCTTCTTATCTCTTGTCTGCCAAAACAGGTGCAGGAATAGAGGAGATAAGAACCATTCTACAAAAGAACACCACTTTGTTCAGCGGTCAATCTGGTGTCGGCAAATCTTCCTTGATCAATGCAGTCCATGCTGGTCTCGATCTCAAGACTAAATCATTATCAGATTTTACTGGTAAAGGGCAGCATACGACCACTTTCGCGGAGATGTTTGAGATCAATGCGGACACAAGAATCATTGATAGTCCAGGTATCAAAACCTTGGGTTTTAATCATCTGGAAACTCAAGATGTAGCTCACAATTTTAAAGAATTTTTCGAGTTATCGGCAGAATGTAAATTTGATAATTGTCTACATCGTAACGAGCCCAAGTGTAAGGTCAAAGAAAAATTAGAAACCGAAGAAGTCAGCATCTATCGCTACCAAAATTATCTACAAATCTTGGACGAAATAGAAGACCAAAACTACTGGGAAAGGAATAGCGATTATTGATTTTTTTTAGTTCTAAATCCATCGGTTATAGCTTGGCCTCGCGGCTCTATGACCTGATTATGATGGGATGGGATACATGGTGGCGAGATGCCATAACAATAATGGCTACTACTTCTCTTGATACTTATTCCATCTTTTGTTGTGGGCTGAGTTTCTGGGCGTGGCAATTCCATTGGACTAATAAGGCATTCCTTGTTATAACTTTTGATTACTCTTATTCCCGATCTGGCGTATGAGATAAATAGTAACGCTATTAATATATACGTTGATAATTTTACAATAGATTTATATGGGCTAATACCTAGATAAAAGCAAAGTATCATTAACGACAGTATGTACGCCCAGCCAAATCTTATAGAAGGATAATTATAAAACCAAAGCACCACAATAAGCGAGAGAACAACTATCAAGCCCTTATGGGGTCGAGATATTTTCTTTTTAAAAACCAGCAAGGCACTCGCAATAAAAGTAAGAGGTAAACCAAGGATAACAATCTTACCTATAAGCAACGAAAAGTTATTTTCCAACCAAGGACCAATCCATGTCATGAATGCAGGGGATGTCACACCCATATAATCGTACTCATGACGAATCAATTCCAGCTTCGCAAATTCTTTGATAATGAGATAAGAGTTCTTTGTCATTAGCTCAGAAACTTTCCAGTCGGCATCCAAAAAGTCCATAAAGTAGAGCGGAAAAATAAGATACCCACTCATGATATAATTTCTTACTAACCATGGTAATACATATATCAAGGGTAGAAGTATCAATACGATCAACTCTTTGTGAGGAATTGTTCTTATGCCGCGAACTAAAAATATCAGTGGATATAAAAGATAGAATATAGAAAAGGGCCTGACAGTAAATAGGTATAATGCCAATAACACGTAACTCCAGAATTCTACATCCATTTTCCATATCTGTTGTAACCTGATTCTTTTGATACAAACCGAGATAAGAAAAACACCTATGAATATGGTCGGGTAATCCGCATCCATAGAATTAATCAGAAAGAAAAAAGGGAAAACGAATGCTGACAAAAAAAGAAACTGCTCTGGGTGTAATTCCTGTTTAGTTACCCACCATTCTTTGATGGTTTTAAATATTTGGAAAGAAAAAATAAGGTATAGCAAACCTGTCAGCGCATATATACCATCTCTAAAAATAAACGTCTGACTAAATATTGCGTGAGACATGTGATAGGCAGAATTAAAACCAAAGCGCGCATTGAGATTGGCTAAGCCAGGAATCAAGGGATAGTTTTCTATCCAGCGCACTAAAGGAAGGTAGTAACCCCACTGATCAACATTATCTGTAAGTAGACAACACTGATGTGCCGTGATGAGGACCAGCACAACATACAAGAAAGACAACAAAGGAGATCTTGTTAATGGGTCAAATAAATATGGGCGTATATGTACTATCCGTGAGCGATTCTTTATGAGCCAAAAAACAGAAAGTATTATTGCCAGACAATAGAACTCTGCATTGATCCTAAAAAAAAGTGAAGTAACATTAGCCAAAAAAGTTATGGTCGCCAGTCCTATTAAAAATTGCCACAAAAACTTATAACTCGGATCAGCTTCCTCTCTATATAACTTTGACAAGATATGGAGAACGAAATCTCCTAGGCTAACACATACTATAAGTGCGACAATCCAGTATTGCAATATGGCTAACATAAGCCTAAAGGTAACTTATCTATATGTCAAAAAACCTAATGATAACAGGCAGAAAGATCAGATCTGCAAGTATCGCACTGACTAGAGTTACAGAGATGAGCATACCGATAATAACGCTGGGTAGATTAGAAGAAAAAAGCATAATGGCGAATCCAAAAAATAATATAATAGAAGTAAAGATGATCGCTTTTCCAGTTTCTACAAAGCTCACCTCCAGAGCGGCTTCTCTATCACCAAGTCTGTCCTTTGCCAGTTTATATTTAGATAGAAAGTGGATCGTATCATCTACTGCTATACCGAAAATGATAGCGAATACAATAGATATTCCTGCTTCTAAGGCTATATCAAAATAACCGATGAGAGCCGCCGCAAATAATAGGGGAATCACATTAGGGATCAGTGCTAGTAGGAGCATTTTGATATTTCTGAAGAGCATTCCCATAAGTAAGCTGACGATGATCAGTGCCATCCCAAGGCCGTATAACAGGCTTTCCCTTACAAATTCAGAGTTCTTATCCAGTATGAGACCCGTTCCTGTTTGATTAAATTGCACAATACTAGAATCAATGTTTTCATCTATCCAGCGATCTATATCAGCGGATACAATATTAATTTTTTCGGCGCCGATATCCTTGATCTTAGAACTGATGCGCGACTTTCGTTTGTCTTTACTTACTAACAGTTCCGCTCCTTGCGCCGATAGCATGGAGAATACAGGTTTGGCTAAGGCATAGGTTTCTTGGGAGGGCATTTTATACTCGGCTGGGTTGTTCCCATAGACGGCTTGGTTAAGTGATTTCATTATGGTACCGAGTGATATGACGCTGGCTATTTCCTCTTTTGTCCTTATGTAATCTTCTGTTTTAGTAATGGCCTCTAACACCTCATAGTCATCATAGTTATACCCTTCTTGTATAAATACGGCAAACTCTATGGGTCGAAAACCCGCATACTCTTTTTCAAAGTATTTGAAATCTTCTGTGATCTTGGCCCCTTTGGGAAGGTTCATGGCGATCTCATAATTAGTATGTATCATAGACATACCATACAGACAAGCACCGATAAACAAGAAAAATCCAATGCTAATAGCCACTCGATATTGCTTAGTAATAGCATTAGTGCGGGACAATATATTGTTCCAAAATGTATCAGTAGACGTCTTCTTGATAAGTTGTTCTTTTCTGAAATAACTTAACAAAGGACAAGTAAATCCAATAACCACAATATAGGCCACAACGACGCCCATAGCCGCGTTAATACCAAAGTCCTTAATCGGAATGATTCTAGAACTCAAAAGTGTAGCAAATCCTGCTGCCGTCGTAAGAGAAGTCAATAAGGTCGCCATACCGATCTGGCGAATCGTAGTTTCTAGTGCCGCTTTTTTATCAAAACCTTTCTTGAGCTCATCGAAGTATTTGGTCATAATGTGTATAACATCACTCGTACCTACGATGAGCATAAGAATAGGATATAGCGCCGCCATCAAAGTAAGCTCACGACCGAGTAAAGAAAGTAGTCCCATAAAAATTAGCAGCCCCACACCTATAGATCCCAGCGCAATAAGAATGCTTCGCCATCTACGAAAAATCAATATCATAACGATAGAAATCAATATACTACTGACTACTGTAGACATAAATATTTCTCTGAATTGCAAGGCCGACAATTCCGTCTGAAAATAGGCACGACCGAGCATATAGTGGTCTGGTAGATTATGTTGAGCAATCAGCTGGTTGACTCCATGCATGATACTCTTGCATTCTTCTATTTGGGTGTTTTCTTCTGTTTTGAGTATAACGACTGTGGAGCTGGCATTTTGATTTATTAGATTATGGACCAGTCTTTCGTCATTAAGCAATCGTATGCTATCCCTGCTCATCTCTGTGGGATCGTCCATACTAACAGCAGGAATCATCCTTGGTCCTAAGGGGGTTAAGGTCGGAAAAGAAAAATTAGTCAGAGACTGGACACTTTTTACATAAGGTACATCCTGAGCCGCATCGGTAAATTGGTCTACCTTTTTCAAAAATGAAGTATCGAAAATAGAAGGCTTATGCTCAAAAGCAATGAGCAAAAAGTTATCGTCTGACTCAAACTCTTCTATAAATTCCTGAAAAAACTCCAAGTCTTTATCCCCGACAGGGAAAAACTGCTCAAAATTGAATGCAAACTTTAAAAAAGGAAGTAAACAAGCGCTCAGAACACTCACAAGGACAAAGCCTATAATCAATTTCTTTCTGGACGCATAGTACTTATCAAACCACATAACAGGGAAACAAAAATTTTCTGAAATGGATTAACAAAAGATTCTATTTTTAGAATATAAGAGCTTATGCTAAAATCTTTTTATTCGGATAAAGAACTAGAGGCAGGTACAGACGAGGCAGGACGCGGATGTCTAGCAGGGCCCGTATTCGCGGCGGCGGTTATATTGCCAAGAGATTTTTCGCACCCCTATCTGAGAGATTCCAAAAAGTTAAACTCTATCCAAAAGGACGAATGTTATAATCTTATCAAACAAACGGCGCTTTCTTTTGCTATAAAAAAGGTCACGCCTAAGAAAATAGATCAGATTAATATCCTTAATGCGTCCATATTGGCGATGCATCATGCTCTAGCTGGTCTTACTGTACAACCAGATTACATCATCGTAGATGGCAATAAGTTCAAGCCCTATAAGAAGGTACCGTTCAGTTGCATTATAAAAGGTGATGATAAGTATTATTCCATCGCGGCGGCCTCCGTATTGGCTAAGGTCGCAAGGGACAGATATATGAAGAGAGCCTCTAAGCGATACCCCTACTACAGCTGGGAGACTAATAAAGGATATCCCACAGCTGCTCATCGAGCCTCTATAGTGACTCATGGGATTACGCCATTGCATAGAAAATCATTCAAACTAACCGAGGATTACAATCAACTTGATTTATTTGATTAATTCTATACTTTTGCCTGCCTAAAACACAGAGTCATGAGTTTACTTACGGTCGGGACGGTTGCTTTTGATAGTATCGAGACGCCTTATGGAAAAGCAGAAAAAGTTATAGGGGGCGCTTGTACTTATATTTCTTGGGCGGCATCATATTATACTGATGATATCAGATTGACTTCTATCGTCGGTCACGATTTTCCAGCAGAAGAGATAAAAACACTCGAAGCACGAGGAGTCAATATGGAAGGTCTCAAGATCGTAAAAGATGGCTTGACCTTCTTCTGGGCTGGTCGCTATCATGAGAACATGAACCAGCGGGACACCCTCACCACAGACCTTAATGTCCTTGATGATTTTGATCCAGAGCTACCAGATAGTTATAAGGATAGCAAGTACATAATGCTGGGTAATCTGACACCAGATATCCAGATCAGGGTGATGGAACAGTTGACAGATCCACAATTCGTTGCTTTGGATACTATGAATTTTTGGATGGATATCGCTATGGATAGGCTCAAAGAGGCAATCTCCAAAGTAGACCTACTGACCATCAATGACGAAGAGGCCAGACAGTTATCAGGAGAATATTCTCTAGTCAATGCGGCTCAAAAGATATTCGAAATGGGGCCAAAATATTTAGTCATCAAAAAAGGGGAACATGGTGCTCTGCTTATGTCTAAGGACGAAATGTTCTTTGCTCCAGCATTGCCATTGGCTTTAGTCAAAGATCCAACTGGTGCAGGTGATACTTTTGCAGGAGGTCTTATGGGACATATTGCTCAGACGGGAGATACCTCATTCGATAATCTCAAACGTGCAGTAATACATGGTAGTGCTATGGCTTCTTTCTGCGTAGAAGAATTTAGCCTAGATAAACTGAAAACTTTAGATAAAGATCAGATAGCGGAAAGAATCAAGAGATTCACTCAAATGATGAGTGTAGACCTTTAGTAAACGGCTATGATAGACCAGCTTGGTTTTTCTTATATACCCAAATAAGAAGAATAAAAAATACGATTAAGCCTATAAAAAACTTAGCAAGGTATTCTCCCTTTTTGCCCCAATTTTGTTGATTGCCTCCTGCCATTATGGTATGATTATTAACAATTTACGGTGCAAAGAAACAGAAAAAAACAATATCCGTTTTATATACTTTGACATTTCTCTTGTAGCCATGCCTTTAGTTCAGCATTCAGGTATGGACTTAACCTATCGTAGACGTTTTGGTGATAATCATTGAGCCATTTCTGCTCTTCCTTTGAGAATATTGATTTATCTATGGCTTTTGTCTCTATGGGATACATCGTCAGCGATCGGAATGATAGGAAATTCTCATATTCTGACGGCTGGCATAATATGACATTCTCTATTCTGATTCCATACTGGCCTTCTACATAATACCCTGGCTCATTAGATGTGATCATTCCTTGTTCTAGCGGGGTAGTCGCACCCATAGACCGACCTGGAGAGATCCCTTGGGGACCTTCATGGACATTGAGAAAATAACCGACACCGTGTCCCGTACCATGGCTATAATTTTTTCCTGATGCCCACAGATATTGTCTTGCCAGTATATCTATCTGGCCACCATTCGTTCCCTCTGGTATAACGGCATTGTCTAGAGTTATAAAGCCTTTGAGCACCTGAGTATAAGCCTTACTAAATTCTGGGGTGACCTCTCCTAAGCAAAAAGTTCTGGTAATATCGGTCGTCCCATCTATATATTGACCTCCGCTATCTACCAGTAAAACACCATCCTTGGATATCATGGCCGATTGATCCTTTTCTGGTCTGTAATGTATGATGGCGCCATTAGATTTATAACCCACTATCGCATCAAAACTTTCTCCATAATAATCAGCCTGTTCGCCTCTGCAAGCGGCTAACTTAACAGCAAAGTCATATTCGCTGACGGTTCTGTTTTCTATTTCTTGCTCTAGCCAATGGAAGGCATGACAAAGAGCCACCCCATCCTTGATCATGGCGTTTTCTATATGTCGGACTTCCGTTTTGCTCTTTTTTGACTTGAGATGTTTGACGATATTCTTTCCTTCTGTCACCTTTAGATGACCTAGAGCTTGATATAAAGAATAATTAGCACTTCTTGCATCTAATAATAGACTGTCTGTACTTTCGAGAGCTTTCAGGTCATTAGATATTTCAGCATATTCTCTTATGTAAATCTGTACATCCTCAAGTTCTGCTTTCAATTCAGATTCTACCTTATCAGCGTTGATGTATAAGTATGTTTTTTCCTTGCAGATTAAGAGGTAGGACATAAACACAGGGTTAAGCCTTATGTCACGACCTCTCAGATTGAGCAACCATGCTATGTCATCTAATGTCGACACGAGATAATTGCCTACTCCGTAAGAGGTCATTTCGGTTCTTACGACTTCTATTTTCTTGGCACGGCTCTCTCCTGCATATTCTATGGGATGATCGAAAACAGTTTCTGTGGGCAAAGAAGGTCGGTCTATCCATACTTCCTCGAATAAATCTTCACTTAGTACGACCTCAATACCACAATCAGATAAGTGTTTTTTTATTCTTTCTATTTGAAGTTTTGAAAATAGAAGTGGACAAAGACCTACTTTATCTCCACTTTTGAGCTCTTGGCATAGATAATCCAGATAATAGGCTTTACTTCTATCTAGAACCTTATGAAAGTCTATGGTAGTATCTTCCAGTTGGGTCTCAGCTTGTAAGAAATATCTGGAGTCCGTCCACAAACCCGCCTTAGTGGATGTCACCACCATCAATCCTGCAGATCCTGTGAAGCCAGATAACCAAGCTCGGCATGACCAATACTCCGGTAAATACTCGCTCTGATGCGGATCTGTAGAAGGTATGATATAAGCAGCTATATCATGTGATTGCATTTTGGCTCTAAATGCAGCTAATCTTTCTATTATCATATATTAAATAATATTATAATATGTAAAACATTGGTTAGTATAAATTTAAACATTATAAAATAATTTAATATTTTGGCATTCTTTTTGTTTACACCAATATATAATAATGCAGCCAGAGAACGAGAAGTGACTAAAAATTGTTAATAATTAGTACAAAGAAAAATGCTTAGACAAAATCTCAGCCAGAAAATGACTCAAAAGCTGTCTCCTCAGCAGATACAGCTTATGAAGTTACTTCAAATTCCAACAGCTACATTAGACCAAAGAATCAAGGAAGAATTAGAGTCCAACCCTGCTCTCGACGAAGGAGATGAAGGTGCGGAGGTATATGATATAGAAAAGTCAGAAGACTCAGAGGAGGAATATGAAGAGCCCAAGGCGGAAGACTTTGAACTGGACGATTATCTAACTGAATATATGGAAGATGATCCGACAAGTTATAAGATCAAAAGTGACTCTATACAAGATATAGAAGAGAAGACTCTACCGATAGCTGTACAGAATTCTTTCCACGAATATCTCGAACAACAGCTCGGAATGCTAAAGATAGAGGACGAAAAAGTCCAGATGATCGGAGAGCAGATCATTGGCAGTATCGATATGGATGGGTATCTTAGACGAGAGCCTATCGCACTGATAGATGATATTTTATTTACTCAGAATGTGGATTGTACAGAGGAGGAAATAAATACGATGCTCACGAAGATTCAGAAGTTTGATCCTCCTGGTGTCGGTGCAAGGAATCTGCAAGAGTGCCTCAGATTACAGATTGTCAATAAAATAGATAAAGAAGAGGGCAACAATAAAAAAGCGAAAGCGACGGCACTAAAGATATTAGAAAATCACTTCGAACAATTTACCAAGAAACACTATCAAAAACTACAAAAGAATCTCTTTATCTCTGAGCATGAGCTAAGAGATGCCATCGAAGAGATTCTCAAACTAAATCCCAAACCAGCAAGTGGTTTTTCTGGTCGTAATCTCAATGGCAATCAATATGTCGTACCAGATTTCATTATCAATAATAGAGATGGAGAGTTAGAATTAATTCTAAACAGCAAAAATGCTCCAGATCTAAGGATCAATGACCATTATCTGGACATGTTAAAGACTTTTAAAGATACCACGAAAGGGCGTCGAGCAGAGAGAAAAGAAAAAGAGGCAGTTATGTTCATCAAACAAAAAATAGACTCTGCCAAATGGTTTATAGATGCTATAAAGCAACGACAAGAGACTTTGCATAATACGATGTATGCCATCATGCAGTTCCAGTTTCTATATTTTACAACTGGTGACGAAAGAACAATCCGCCCGATGATCCTCAAAGATATATCGGAGATCACTGGATTAGACATATCCACTATATCAAGGGTGGCAAATAGCAAATTCGTACAGACAGAATTTGGTACACGTCGACTTAAGGATTTCTTCTCAGAATCCATTACAACACAGAATGGCAAGGAGGTTTCTACGCTAGAGGTGAAGAATATTCTCAAAGACATTATAGAAACTGAGAATAAAAAGAAACCAGAATCTGACGAAAAGTTAAAAGAACTCCTACAGAAAAAAGGCTATAACATCGCAAGGCGTACCGTAGCTAAATATCGTGAGCAACTCAACATACCTGTTGCGAGATTACGTAAGCAGCTATAAAGAGACCTATCATGTAATGATTATTTTCGCCTTAATACGATTATAATCATTGCATTTTCTCAGAACGATACTCAGCAAGTCAAGGTGGACGGTCTTATCGTCTTGTATATTCCTGATACTACAGACGATAACTTTCCTTATCATCCCGAGATATGTATCGACGGTGGATTTGGGTTCGTTTGCCATATCCTCGGCTTTGGTTTTTATGGGATTGACGATTATAGAGTATGCTTTCCCTACAAGTCTTATACACTCTGATCAGGTCAGCAAAGAAGATTATACCGCTGTATTGGTTCTTAATTTCAAAACAAGCATTATTACAGCGGTTATTGCACTCGTTGTGGTTACTGGTATCGGACTATATCAGCAACAGTATGTGATGATATATCTGTTAGTAGGACTCTTACCCTTACTTTTTTTGTCCTCAGTATTATCTATACATATAGCAGGACTCAAAAGAGATCTGGGCTTTGCCAAAATCTCCATGATAGAGATCGTGGGACATCTTACTTTTTTCTTTTCTATTATCACTCTGCTGTATTTTGACTGCGGTGTATGGTCTCTAGTGGTAGCCTATATTATTAAGCATCTAACGATGCTCTTTTGGCTTATTATTAATGATTGGCTTTATACAGATTTCAAGTTACATGCTTCGTCAGAGTTAAAGACCAAACATCTTGACTACGGTAAGTATATTATAGGAGATAAGGGCATATCTTCTATCATATCATACGCTGATACCTTTGTCGTAGGTCATGTTTTTGGACTTCATACATTGGGCATCTATGATATAATCAAAAAAGTTGTTCTCCGTCCGGTAATTGTGATCTATAATGCATTAGAAAGTGTGGTATTCCCATTATTAACCAAAGAAAAACATCGACCATATCATTACAATATTATCTTTCGTGATTTCATGTGCATCACGCGGTTGGTATTTATTCCTGTGCTTTTCATTCTCTTTCTTGGTCATAACTGGGTCATACATCTCTTTCCACCAGCATACCACGAGTACACAAGCACGTTAGCGGCACTTTGTGTACTAGGGATGTCCATTATTATTGCTAATCCGATAGACATCATATTATATAGCCTAGGTCAGACACGGACATTTTTTCTTTGGCAATGTATGACGGCTGTTCCCTTATTAATCATTATGCTGGTCAGCTGTCACGTTAGTCTTAACATCATGATTGTATCTATCGGGGTATATTATGTGATCATTTATATGCTGAGTTATTTTCTCGTTAATCAGTCTGGAATGTCCCTAAGAATAAGAGACTATTACATACCCGTCGTGTTCTCACTTATCCTTGTATTACTGTGGACCATAATGGAAAAATCCGATCTCACAGAGCTGTATAAAAAAGTAACACTTGGACTACTCACCTTAGTAATTTCTATCCTAGAAGCTCTCCGATATTTAAGATATCGAGACTAATTGTTGATTCTCTTGAGTATATCTAATAAGAGATTGAGCTCCTGCTCATAGATGCCTGCAAATTGTTGCTTAAATATTTTTTCAAACTCTGGCTTTGTTTGATGGATAACTTCGATACCAGCTGGTTTGAGATATAATTTGAACTCACGCGAATTTTCTTTATTCACCTCTTTGGTGACAAAGTTTCCTTTTTCTAGCTTAGTCAAAATACGGGATATCGAGGCCACATCTTTAGACAAGTTCTGTGCAATTGTTTTTTGGTTGATACCCAATGTCATATTTATTTCTTGCAGTATGAGCCATTGGTCAAAAGAAATAGATAATTTACTTTCTTTAAGTTTTTGGTTGAATTGGCCTTTGATTTTGATTTGACTCTTTTGCAGATCTATGTATAATCTATGATAGATGCTGAGTTGTTTGTTTCTCGTTTTGGACATTAGCTGACGACTTGCAATGGTTTATTCTGACTTTAACCTTGCTCTATGAGTCAAAATACTATATTTAAATGAATACGTATGAGCCATCTCATAAAATTAAACTACTACCGTCTATAAGCCGGTAGATTTGATTTCGACTATAAGTCG
>JAHDFP010000003.1:230738-410184 GCA_020628095.1 Saprospiraceae bacterium | reverse complement strand
AAGTCTTCACCTAAAGGTGAGGGATTTTCTCCCATTCCCCGATGGTGACATTAATGAAATTATGATTAAAGGGTTAAATGCTTTTGTTCCACTAGCACCTAAATGAAAATTTGAAGTTACATTCCAAATTGTAAGTCCTATTCCAACTAAAATATAAGATGCAATTGATACAAATATGATCTTATATGGCACTTTGTAATTATTGAATGCAATACCGATTAAAACATAAAGTATAATCTGAAACATTGAACCAATGACTAAAATACAGGTTTCAATCATTCTCTTAATTTACTTAATCTTATCCAAATCTCGCCAAACCAATGTTCGTGCATTTGATCGAAGAATAATTTATCCTCAATCGGATATTTATCATCTAAAACAGAATCAATTACACAAATTGGACAAATTGCAGTTTTTTCTTTACTTACACTTGGGCAACCACTATTTTTGAATGCGATTCGATAATTCAAGAGAATATCAAATTTATTATTGCTGAAGGTGAAGACATCCTCGGAGTTAAGTTATCATTTTTAGATGATCCATCTCTACAATTTTTAGGAACATATGATGGCGCAACAATACAGTTTCCTAATCAGATTATTGAGACAGTAATCTCATCATACAATTTCAAGGAAGTTATACCGTTAAAGGTGACGAACTAATTTTTGAAACCCTTGAATCCGTTCTTTCAGTTTTTCAAAGTTGCAACGGTGTGGCTAAAAGAATAAACCTCAGCTATAATCTCGCATTCGCATTTTTATCACCCCCAGTACCGCTTCTTTTATAATAGAAGAATTCATCTTAGAAGTACCTAGTTCTCGATCTACGAAGGTAATCGGCACTTCTACGATTTTATAGCCCAGACAATGACAATAGTATTTCATTTCGATCTGGAAGGCATAGCCTATAAACTCGACCTTATCGAGATTCATTTTTTCGAGAACCTCACGCTTATACATAACGAATCCTGCGGTGGCATCTCGGACGGACATACCAGTTATTAATCTGGTATAAATGGAGGCACCATAGGACAAGAAGAGTCGGTATTTGCTCCAATTAACAAAACCACCACCTTTAACGTATCGACTACCGACGGACATACCTATACCTGATGGCTTAACAGCCTGTAGTAATTCCGAAATCTTTTTAGGATTATGACTAAAATCGGCATCCATCTCTGTGACATACTCATAATCTCTATCTAAGGCCCACCTGAAACCCGCAATGTAAGCAGTCCCTAACCCCAATTTGCCAGAACGCTCTATGAGGTGTAATCTCCCTTGATATTTGGACATCAGTTTTTTGACTTGATCTCCAGTACCATCGGGCGACCCATCGTCTACTATAAGTACGTGGTATTGGTCCGTGATCTGGAGTACCGCATCTATGATAGCTGTGATATTCTCGATCTCATTATATGTGGGGATGATGATAAGTACCTTAGACACCGTTACGATTAGTGTATAAATGTATTATATTTTTCTGTAATATATAGGAGTATGTAATCCAAAAGATTGCACCATGCCAAATCCTTACAAGAGAATAGAAGACAAGAAAGCAGTAATCAGTCCTATTCGTTAATAACTTCTAGTATCCTATCTACTATATCACCCACCTGTGGTTTGCAAAAATAATCGCCATCTGAGCCAAAAGCGGTTCTATTAGCCGCTGCGGTTAACGTATGAGGTTTTGCATCCAAATAGTAATAACCTCCTTGCTCTTCTAGCACTTTCTGCATCATATAACTAGATGCGCCACCAGGAAGATCTTCATCCAAAAAGAGCACGCGATTAGTTTTCTTGAGCGACTCCACAATAGTATGTTCGAGATCAAAAGGTAGGAGTGTCTGCACATCTATAAGCTCAATAGAAAAAGGCATATTAGATAATCTTTCTATTGCTTTCTTAGCATATCTGACACAAGGTCCATAAGTTACTATAGTCATATCATCGCCTTCTGTGATAACCTCAGGAACACCTAATGGCACAGTGTATTCCCCAATGTTATCCGGCATGGTTTCTTTTATCCTATATCCATTGAGCACTTCTACGACGATACCCGGATCAGATGATTGTATCAGTGTATTATACATACCCGCTGCCTGCACAAAATTCCGAGGAACACAGATATACATACCTCTGAGACTATTAATCATCATTCCTAGAGGAGAACCTGCATGCCAGATACCTTCGAGTCTATGACCTCTTGTTCTTATGATGGCAGGTGCCATCTGCAGATTATTAGATCTATACCTCAGCGTCGCCAGATCATCACTCATCGGAGTCAGACCATATATCAGATAATCAAGATACTGTATCTCCCCTATCGGTCTTAGTCCACGCATGGCTAACCCTATGGCCTCACCTACTATGGTCCATTCTCTGATACCTGTATCAAACACACGATCCTTTCCATACTTATCTTGCAGACCTGCAAAGCCTTGATTGACACCACCTATATTCCCTACATCCTCTCCAAAAGCGAAGGCCTCTGGATATCTATCAAAAATTATATCAAAATATTCATTGATAATATTATAACCATTTATGACTTTAGAGTTTTCGCTATACTCTGGATGTACGACTGGAATATTAAGTGCGGACTTAGAAGAATGAGAGTATAGATACGTCTCATAAGTCTCCGCTCCGTAATTCTTGGCATCTTCTATAAGCACATTAAGTGAGTCAGGAATGTCTTCATCTTCATTTATCAGGTGGTGTCTAAGTGCTCTGGCATTAGCGATGATCTCACCATAAGAAGGAAAGACCATCTTATTAAGGTCTTCTCTTATTTCTTTGATGTCTTCCGTTTCTTCTATTTCAGTATAGATAGTTCCGAGTAGTGCTTTCTTTTGCTTGACTGGCGTATGATACTTGCTCCATGCATTTTTCTGGCATTGCCTACTATATTTTTTGGCCTCCTCACTCATGGCTTGGACTTCTTCCTTGGTAGCGATCCCACTATCCACTATCCATTCCGCCATCTTGACTAAGCCATCGTATTCCTTTTCCCATTCCAGTCTTTCCTTGGTCTTATAGCGCTCATGAGAACCAGATGTAGAGTGACCCTGTGGTTGAGTACATTCTTCTACATGGATGAGTATCGGACGGTGCTCTTTTCTGAGTTGAGCCGATACGCGATCAAATACATTAATAAGTTCTGGATAATCCCACGCCTTGACATTATATATTAATATACCCTTTCCAGAATCATCTAATAAGAAACCACTTGCCGCTTGCGAGATAGACCCTTTGGCTGTTTGCAACTCTTTAGGTACAGATATACCATAGCCATCATCCCAGATCATTATAGCTAATGGGACTTCCGCCACTGTCGCCGCATTGAGTGTTTCCCAGAATATGCCCTCGGATGTACTCGCATCACCGATAGAGCACCACACCACTTCTTCTCCATTGCGAGAAAAATTATTCTCTTTATCAAGGTCTGGAAGCTTCTTATACTTGGACGAGGCCATCGCCAAACCCAAAGCGCGCGCCATCTGACCACCAGTAGAGCTAATATCAGAAGTGACATTATACATATCCGTATGCCTAAGCCAGTTATCATCACTATCTATAAGTGGCGTAGCAAAGTGGTTATTCATCTGACGACCACCACTGAAAGTGTCATGTAAGGGATCCGCATATAATTGAGCAAAATATTGTTCTATATCGCAGATACCGAGTGCCATCATCCAGGTCTGGTCTCTGTAATAACCTGACCGGAAATCTCCTTTCTTAAAAAAATGGGCTAACGCGATCTGCGGCAATTCTTTGCCGTCACCTAAGATTCCAAATTTGGCTTTTCCATTAAGGACTTCTTTACGTCCTATAAGTGAGGCTTCGCGGCTGACTGAGGCTATCCAAAAGTCCTTGAGGACTCTTTTCTTATAGTTTTCGGTTTGAGATAGGGGATCGGATTTAAAGATGTCAATTTCTGGATCTTTTATCATTAAGGATAGGTTTGGTTAGGTCTCAAAAGATACCGCGAAATTAGGACTTATTTATTGAGGTAAAGATTGATTTTTGGACAGAATTGATATAAAAGTCTACGCAGCTCCACAATATTAACAGGTCATTAAACTTATGTTAGTTTCTATTTGCATGATTATATCTTAATTTTGGCATGTAATTAGAGCAATTATTGAATAAATACGATAAATAATAAATCATGCTAAAAAATCTATTACTAATCATGATCTGCGCATTTACTATGAGCATCGTTTCTGCGCAGATGGAAGTTGTACCATTAGATCAGAACAAAATACAAACACCAAGTGATGGCGGTCCAGTTATGGAATTCGATTCTAAAACTGTGGACTATGGAACTATGAAACAACACGGTGAGCCATTGAGAGTTGTATCATTCACTAACACAGGGGATGAGCCATTAGTTATCAAAAATTGCAAGGGATCTTGCGGATGTACAGTACCTACATGGCCTAAAGAGCCAATTATGCCAGGCGAATCTGGAGAAATCGAAATCAGATATGCTACAAATAGATTAGGTAAAATCAATAAGACAGTTAGAATCACAACTAACGAAGGAACAGATCCTCACGTCCTAAAAGTTGTCGGAGAAATAAACAAAGCAGAGGAAGAAGAGTCCGTACCAAAGAGCGAGCCGAGTATGCTAAGTGGTGGTAGCGGAGGTAAATAATACCCTCTTTTTACCGAAGAAGAAAAATAAAACCTTCGCTTTATTATTAAGCGGAGGTTTTTTTTATACCATATTATGATCTATTCTGATAGATTAGAGTTGTATACAAGTAAGTATTACAATCAACTATTGCTAGAAAAATATGATTACTGTACTGTCTCCAGCAAAAACGCTTAATTATAAAGAAGAAGGATACCCTGCTACCAAGTCTCCGCAATTCAAGAAGAAAACGGCAGAGCTAATAGATATTCTCAAGACTAAAAGCCAAAAAGACATCATGGACCTAATGCACATCAAGGAAAAGTTAGGTGCATTGAATTATGAGCGATATCAACAATTCTCATCGTCTTATACGGCTAAGAATTCGCGTTCGGCCATATCTGCCTTTCAGGGGGATGTCTATGTCGGTCTTGATGCCAAGAGCTTAAGCGATAAGGAGATAACTTATGCTCAGGATCATGTCAGAATCCTATCAGGGCTGTACGGTTTGCTGAGGCCATTGGACAGAATGCAAGCATATAGACTAGAAATGGGGACCAAGCTAGCAAATAATAACGGCAAGGACTTATATGATTTCTGGGGTGATGACATCACCAAATCGCTCAATAAAGAACTCAAAAAACATGACTCCAAATACCTAATCAATCTGGCGTCCCAAGAATATTTCGGAGCGGTCAATAGAAAATTGCTTGTAGCGCCGATTATAGACATTGCCTTTAAAGAGGAAAGAAATGGGAAACTCAAGTTTATCTCGTTCAATGCTAAAAAGGCACGTGGCATGATGACTCGATACATTGTACAGAATCAAATCAATGATATAGAAGGACTCAAGGGTTTCGATACGGAAGGATATAATTATGACGAATCCCTATCATCTGACAATCTCCTCACCTATATCAGATAATACATATTAAAATAATTACACATGTATAAATAATTGATTATTAAATATTTAATTATTTATATATGAAAATTACCCCATATATCTTGTTATAATGAGGTAGGACTTGTCTACATTTGCATCGAGCTTAGTGTAGCTCACCTGAGTCCATATAAATGTGAAAACTATATATCGCCGATAGAACGAAAAAATAATAAAGAGGTCATTCCAAAAACCGATAGGATGATTCCTTTAATTCCAAAAATCAGGTTGATGTATAGTTTTCTTTTTTATACATTGCTATAAATTCTAATATAGCGGATAACATGTCCACGCCTCATCAAAATACACGAGAAAGGTTTAGCCCATTCAGAGAACGGTTATACGAAATCATATTTGAAGCAGATACACCAGAGGGTAAAACCTTTGATATAGCCCTGTTAATCATGATACTTGGAAGTATCCTTGTGGTGATGCTGGATACAGTTCCACATCTTCATTCTAAGTATAGGATACTTTTCACAGCACTGGAGTGGGCATTTACACTTTTCTTTACGGCAGAATACATTACTAGGATATATACTGTACACTCTCCTAGGAGGTATATTACATCGTTTTATGGTATTGTAGACTTACTATCTATACTACCGACATACATTGCCATATTCCTCCCTGCTGGACAGTCTTTCATGATATTGAGAGCCATCAGATTACTCAGAGTATTTAAAATATTTGGTCTTGGTCAATTCATGGTAGAAGGTCAGATAATCATGAAAGCACTCAAGGATTCTTTGAATAAGATTCTGGTATTCCTTTTTTTCATATTGATTTTGGTGACCATTTTCGGATCTATTATGTATGTGGTAGAGGGAGGCGGAAGCAGTAATCCACAACCCGACAACCAATTTACTAGTATACCTATCAGCGTCTACTGGGCGATAGTCACACTGACGACCGTGGGATATGGAGATATAGCACCGACGACACCTTTTGGACAATTTCTGGCTGCCATTATTATGATTATGGGTTACGCCGTGATCGCCGTACCTACTGGAATCGTTTCTTCCGAATTTTCAAAAAGGTATAAGAAGAAAGTCGCCAAGAACTATACATCGCAAGTGTGTTCTCACTGCCTCAAAGAAGGTCATGATAAAGACGCTGAATATTGCAAATTTTGCGGTGCCGAATTACACCCTTATCATGGAGAAAACAAAGATGCCGTGAAGGATGCTGTCAAAGAAGCCGTGAAGGAGACCATCAAAACCATCAAGTCAAAAACCGATAGGAATAAATAATTGCCAACTTGGATTAAGCCAAAGTTGAGAGACCCATCTTTCTAATCTTGGAACAAATTAATCTCTAATACATCACGAGCTAAATCGGCTAAACTCTGTACCGTATAATCTGGCTCTATATCAGAATCATTTTCTGTCTGATAATAATTATACCAGCATGATATATAGCCAAAATCATTGGCCCCTTTGATATCCGATTTTAGAGTATCTCCAATGACTAATACTTCGGATTTATCAGGGCTAACCATAAGTTTATCGCAATGATCAAAGAAGGCAAACTCGGGCTTGGTGGCATTTATTTCGTCAGATATAATGATATGCTCGAAGTAGGATTCCATTTTCATAATCCGCAGTCTATTCCATTGTACCTCGGATAAGCCGTTAGTGATAATCATCATCCGATAATCTCCTTTGAGACGTCGGAGTAAATCTATGGCTCCTTCTATCAAAAAGGGCTTATTCTTGATATAATAGAAGTAATGATCATTAGCCAGACTCGGATCAAATTCTATATCAGCATGATCAAAGAACAGGCGCCACCTCTTAGTTTTTAGATCATTATGACTTATTAGTCCTGCTTCTCTTTCGTCCCATACTTGATGGTTATAATCTCGATATATGGGATATAAAGATTCCCAATCCAGCTTGGGATTAATTTTTTCTATTAGCGACTTGAATCCGATCTTAGAACTGGCGTTGAAATCCAGAAGAGTATTATCTAGATCGAACAACAACCACTGGTACTTATACGACATTACTTAGGTAGTCTCATAACATGAAAAATTCTTCTGACGCGCCAGCCTTGAGCTCCTCTCGAGGCAATAATTAGGAGTCCACCACATAAGGCCATATTACGCATAAAAGCTTTGATATGTAGGGGCTTGACGTCAGGTGGGTCATTCCAAAACGAATAGACTATAACTGTAAAAGTGAACCAATATATAAAGAGCATAGTCGCTCCGATGTTGGCATAATAACCTATAATCACCATCACCGCACCCAACAAAAGAATAATGATAGAGCCCACGATCAAAAAATCCTGAGCGAAATGGATACCATATTCGGTCAATGTATTCCTTGTGCCATCGAAGAACACCATCGTATCAAAGGCCTCATAGAAAAAAAACAAGCCTATAATAATCCTCCCCAGAAGTTCTGACCAATTTTTCATGCTTGAAAATGTTGGTCAAAGAAAGGAAAAATTATTTAACAGTAAATTTCTTTGTTGAAATTCTACCTTCTTTACCGATGGTCTGTATGAAATAATTGCCAGCGGAATAATTGCTAACATCAAATGAAATCTGGGATTGGTTCTTGTCTATCAAGTTTTTTAATATCACATGACCAAATACATCATAAATGATTATATCTAATGGCTGATCCATATCTAAGCGTACTTTCAATGTTAAATCGGTTGGATTAGGATAGATGTCAATATGACTCTCTGAAAGTAAGTCCTCTGTAGACGTGATAACCCAAGTGCTATCACATCCGAAATCTTCAAAATTGTATGTTTCGATCTCAGATACAAAACATCTCAGTTTGTTTTGACCTAATTCCTCTATGCCCTTATAGTTAGCTCTGTCGTATAGTATAAATGGATAATCAATTACACCGACTTTATTATAGACTTTCATTTTGTAAGGATCGCGCTCGGCACAACTGACAGATATATTTTGCACCCTTATAGCGTCACCTCCGAATAATATTTCCGTAGTCAGACTATCTATTATTGCCGTGCAAGAATCGACTATTTCTTTTTCAAAATTGTAATATTTAAAATCATAAGAAACCTCCTCGGCGAAATCATATACCAAATATTCGCCTTCATACACTTTTGATTCTTCTATACTAATTCTTGCTCTATCCGACAGGTCTGCAAAAAAAATTCCGTTAGAATGACCCGCAGCTATTATTTGAATTGATTTTGGAGACACTTGAATTTCGCCATCGACGGTATCTTGTTCAGAATATATCCATTCGGTATCAATAGAATAAAAACTTTCTTGTGCTAAGTAAGTAGTGAATGAGATAAGCAATAAGCCTATGGCGGCCATCCCACGTAATGTAAATTGATTAGTCATAATTATTGGTTTTGTTCTCCTTTACAAAATATACATAATGGCTAAGAGAATCAAGGCAAGAAATCTCATGCCTAGGCGCCTATCCGTCTATTGCGGTGATAACGCGTTGTCCATCCATGGCAGCCGACAAGATTCCTCCTGCATATCCAGCCCCTTCTCCACAAGGATATAGATTGCTGACTTGAGGATGTGCGCAAGTCTTTATATCACGGGGTATACGGACAGGTGAACTTGTCCGACTTTCTACACCGACGACATTAGCGGAATCGGTAAAGTATCCTTTGAGTTTTGTAGAGAACTGTAATAATCCTTGTCTTAATCTTTCGTATACAAAATCAGGTAGTAGCTCATGCAAGGGTGCCTCATATAATCCTGGGATATAAGAGCTCTCGTTAAGTGCTAACATTTCTTTGCCATTGACAAAATCTATAAGATTCTGTGCGGGTGCCTTCTGAGATCCGTCTCCATGCTCAAACAATGATTGCTCTACATCCCTCTGAAAGTCCATACAGGCAAACACGCCTTCATAATCGTATTGAGACAATTCTTCTTTGGATATGGAAGTAACAATCCCAGAGTTGGCAAAAGGTGAATCACGTCTGGACAGGCTCATACCATTGACTACAATCTCGCCTGGCGCTGTTGCCGCAGGAACGATTAATCCACCAGGGCACATGCAAAAAGAAAAGACACCACAATTCTCTACCTGAGCTACAAGACGATAAGAGGATGCCGGTAATCCTTCTTCTCTTGGTCTTTGCTTGTACTGGATCTCGTCGATCAGAGCTTGCGGATGTTCTATACGTAATCCGATAGCAAAATCTTTAGCCTCTATAACTATATTCTTATCCGCTAATAGTGAAAAAACATCTCTAGCGGAATGACCTGTGGCAAGGATATAATGATCCCCTTGTATGATCTTCTCCCCGACTTGCACCCCTTGACAGAGTCCATTCTCTATACGTATATCTGTCACGTGATGATCGAATAGAACTTGACCACCATTCTCTTCGATAGTCTCTCTTATGCGTTCTATTATTTTAGGAAGTTTATTGCTGCCGATATGCGGATGTGTGTCGATGAGTATATCTTTTTTCGCACCATGATCTACGAGTATTTTGAGGACCTTTATGATCTTGCCTCTTTTTTTAGACCTGGTGTATAATTTACCATCAGAATAGGTCCCTGCCCCACCCTCTCCAAAACAATAATTGCTATGCGGATTGACTACACCATCTTGTTGTATAGCCTTTAGATCACGACGTCTTTGTCTGACATCCTTGCCACGCTCTAGTACGATGGGTTGCATTCCTCGCTCTATACATTCGAGTGCAGCGAAATAACCAGCAGGGCCAGCACCTATGATAATGACCTTTTTGGCGGTTGCCTTATTGATTGGTCTATATGTGATTTTTAACTTGTCGGAGTCCGTCTGGATATCATCCTTATTACTGACAACCAACCTTAGCAAAAAGTATGGAGGCGACTTCCTTGCATCAATAGACTTTCTGATTATCCTATAATATATGGTGGCTTTGGACTTCCACTTGAGCTTCTTATTGATAAGTTGTTCTATGTAACTATCATTACCTATTTCTGAAGGCGGGACTCTTATTTCGATTTCCTTTTGCACTATAATCTTTTGGCCCTTAAGTATTTATATTATTGTAAAGGAAGATCAGCAAAACTGCCCGATATATCCATGAAACTAGTAAGTCCTCCCATCTTGACAGAACCACTAAAAGAACCACTTATGGATTCTTCACTACACGCTGTTATAGTCACAGTACCTTCCGTATTTTCACTTTGATAAGTATTCATTTCTGCATCTACATAGGTCATTTTACTACCCGTACATATTGATTCCCCATTAGCCGCTTCTATACAATCTTCTTCTAGGGGTAAGAACAAGTAATCCCTTGCTTTTATGCAATTATTATTAAGGTTTGGGCTAATGTCTTCTATTATAATTTGGGTTGTTGATCCATCAGTTGACTCCCAGTCCATGCTGATGGTTCTTACATCATTACCAGCCATTGTATTATTGGCGATACTTACCAGAATTCTATCCAGAGAGACGACTTCACCTCCGATAATAAGATTGACCATAATCTGTTCTTCATTACCACCTTCCATCTCGTCATCACCTCCACAAGAGGCGAATATTAGGCAGACAACCATAACCAGTCCCATCCACCACCGATTCCCAACCAATTTATCCAATGAAGTCATAGATTTTTTTTCAGTAATCATACAAATATGCGGGATATTAGTCGATAAAATGGACTGATCTAAGAAAAGTCATTGACAAAGAGGCAAAAGATGACAAAATTGTACCTTTGCAGCGCTTTAAAAATAGACGATTCTATAAAGGTCAAAACTCAGTCGAGAAATGGATAAAAATAATGGTATAGGTATCTTATTGATATTCGCAGTCCTGCTCATCTACATGACCTATATGTCTCCGAGTGCCGAGGAGTACGAGAGGCAAAAATATATCCAAGACTCTATTGCACAAGCAGAATTAGTTACTAAGCAACAGCAAGTTACTCAGGCAGAAAATCAGATAAAGGCTCTACCTGACTCCGTGCAACAACAGCAATTGAGCGATAGTTACGGACCGTTTGGTGCAGCGATGGTCGGGCAATCTCAGATAGTCAATCTCGAAAATGATAAAATCAAATTGTCATTTGACACAAAAGGAGGAAAAATCGTCAATGCCCTTATAAAAAACCATTACAAAGTAACCGAAGATAGTGCCCATGTGCAGAGCAAAGCCTTGCTCAATCTAATGGAAGACGAAAAGAACAAATTCGAATACATTATCCCATCCCAGAGGTATGGTAATATCAATACCAATGACATGTATTTCACACCGACTGTCAATGGTAATAAGTTAGAGCTAAAGGCAACCTTTGCTGGTGGTCAGACTATGAGTCAGATCTACACCTTGCAAGATGATAGTTATAAACTAGATTACGCCATCTCTATGAATGGCATGAATCAGCTCGTCGATGCGTCTAATTCAAAAATGAAATTCAAATGGCATCACTATCTGGACAAGGTCGAGCTTAATACGACTTTCGAAAAATATTACTCGACTGTCTATTTTAAAGAAACTGGAGAAACATCCGATTATTGCAACTGTAGAGGTGATGATAGAGAAGATATAGAATCTAAAAAAATAGAGTGGATTTCTCATGTCAACCAATTCTTCAATACATCCATCGTGGGTGAAACCACCAAGTTCGAAAATGGAACATTCGAGACGGTGATGCTAGAGAAAGATGATCCTGATCTCAAACTGATCAAATCAGAATATGACATTCCCCTTAGCCTTTCTTCTTACGAAGAGGTCAAAATGAAGCTCTACATCGGTCCCAATGAGTACAATAGATTACAGGACTATGGCCCTGAGCTAGAGCAAATTATACCATTTGGTAGATCTATTTTTGGTAGTATCAACCGACACATCATCAGACCTGCGTTCAACTTTTTGTCTGGATTTATAGGTAGTAAGGGGATCGTGATAATACTCTTGATCTTTATAATCAAGATGTTACTCTACCCTCTGATGTACAAAATGCTGCACTCGCAAGCCAAAATGGGTGCGCTCAAACCAGAGCTAGCAGAACTAAAAGTAAAATATAAAGACGAGCCACAAAAGGCTCAGATGGAGACCATGAAAATCTATCGAGAGTATGGTGTCAGCCCACTGGGTGGCTGTCTCCCGATGATCGTACAGATGCCTATATGGTACGCTCTGTTCCGATTCTTTCCTGCCTCTATCACTTTCAGGCAAGAGTCTTTCTTATGGGCTAATGATTTATCCTCCTTTGATGTTATAGCCTGGTTACCTTTTAGCATTCCAGCATTTGGCTCGCATCTCAGTTTATTCACCATATTATGGGCGGTATCTACTATCATATACTCCTACTATAATATGAAACACATGGACATGTCGGCCAACCCTGCCATGAAGTATGTCCAATATTTTATGCCAATTACCTTTCTGGTATTCTTTAATACGTATGCTTCAGGACTAACATGTTATATGTTCTTCAGTAACTTATTCAATATTGCGCAGACAGTGTTGACTAAGAAATTTGTCTTTGATGACGAGAAGTTGCGGGCAGAGCTAATGGCCTCCAAAAACAAGCCTAAGAAAAAAGGTGGATTCCAAACAAGGCTAGAAGAAGCCATGAAAAAGCAGCAAGAGATACAAGCCACGCGTAATAAGCAACAGCAGTCTAAAAAGAAAAAGAAGAGGTAACAATCTCAGCTCTACTTGTCTGGTTGTAGGGCCCAATGTCTTAATTGTTGGAATTCAAGTTTTGGGATATGGATAAGTCTCATTATTTTAAGTTCATAATAACCTAGCTTTGAACAAACCAAATCATAAAATCGGCATTGTAGGGAGTGGTTCTTTTGGCACTGCGATAGCCACAATTATCTCTAAGAATGCAGACGTACTCATCTACTGTAGAAGACAAGAGATCGCAGACAAGATTAATATCTCAAGAAGACACAAAAACACAGACATCCCCGATAACATAAAAGCCACAACCGATCTGGCGGAAATAGGAGAACAATGCAATTTGATCTTTCCGATAGTACCCTCTGAGCAATTTAGGTCTGTTATGAAAGCGTTGTCCCCTCACGTCGGTCCAGAGCATATAATGATACACGGTACTAAAGGTCTGGATGTCAAACCCTCTTTTATGGAAGCTACAGCGATAACAGAGATCAAGAATTCTGTCTTCACTATGAATGAAGTCATGAGGCAGGAAACAAGCGTCCTGAGAACTGGTTGTCTGGCTGGTCCTAATCTGGCCAAAGAAATATTAGAAGGTCAACCTGCGGCTACGGTTATCGCTTCAGAATTTAACGAAGTCATTGAGTTAGGTAGGAGTACTTTGGCTAGTATTAATTTTATAGTCTATGGTTCTCATAATCTTAAGGGAATAGAACTCGCTGGTGCACTAAAGAATGTCGTAGCCATCTCATCCGGCATCATGAATGGTATGGGCTTCGGCAAAAATATGGAAGCCCTTCTTATCACACGCGGACTGAGAGAAATGATACACATCGCCAGAGCAGTCGGTGCGGAGGTCCGACCCTTTCTAGGGACAGCTGGTATCGGCGACCTTATTGCCACCTCGACAAGTAGTAAGAGTCGTAACTACACCTTTGGTACGCTTATCGCGGATGGCAAATCGGTCGAAGAAATAAAAAACATTATGGAAGAGGTCGCGGAGGGATATCGTACCGTAAGATTCGCATATAAAGTATCTCAAGCCGCCTCACTGCAAACCCCTATGATAGAGACGCTCTACAAAATTGTATATGAGTCTGTACCTGTGCAAAAAGCCTTACTCAATCTGATAAGGCATCCGCTAGAAGTAGATGTGGACTTCTTATGATTTCTTAGGTTTGTCGCTGACCTTCATATCTATGTCTGCCACGACGACCTCTACATTGTTTTTGTCGCGGACACTAACGTGACAGACCAGATTACCTATCGTGTCCCAATCAGGATCACCAAGATCAGATATAGCGACGAGATCTGTTTTGGCCTTCTTCAGATATTTGACCTCCATACCCTGCGGTATCCATCGGCGGTGTGAGGGAATAGATGCCTCCATGCTCATCCCAGCAGTAAATTCGCACATATTACACATGGCTATGGCGTGGACCGTCTTAAGGTGATTTTCTACCGACTTCTTCTTCTTCATCGAGACCTTACAATAATTATGTCTTAGTTCTTCTATGTAGGGATTGATAGTTTTGAAATAAGGGGCCATTCTTGCGGCTACTTTAGAGAATAAAAGCCTTCCTTTAGGATATTTTAAGAATTTGGCCTGAATTTTTAATAGTCGGTTCATTTATTTGTAATTCTTTATGGCTCTAAAGTTATCAGATCATATCCGTAATATCGGTCTTTCTTTAGGATATGTTATGAAACATCTCTGCTCAGAACCATATTCTTGACCATGACCTAGCCGATTAACCATTCGATCTTATACTAGTCATTTTAGTTTAGTCATTAGATCACTTCAAATAGCAAATAAATCTCATATTTGTACAACTTTCAATAAACAAATTGATCTGATGGATAAGCATAGCAACATTACCTGTCCTAATTGTTCTCACCACTTTGATGTAGAGGATGTTTTGGCCTCCAAAATACATCAGAAACTAAAGTCCGAATACGACCAAGAGAAATTATCGCTTAACCAGAAAATAGCAGAACAGAAAAAAGAACTAGAAGCTGAAAAAAATGCCTTTGACGAAAAGAAAAAAAGAGAAAATCAAATATTCAAAGAAAGGCTAGAAGCTGCCGTACAGAATAAGCAGTCCGAATTGCAAAAGTCCATACAAGAAGAGTATCAACTCAAAATAAAGGCACAAGAAGAAGAATTACAGAAAAAAAGACAACAAGTACTAGACCTCAAACAAAAAGAGATCGAAATAGAAAAAATGCAGACGCAGATGCAGGAAATGGAAAAAGACATCGAGCTAAAACTGCAAAAACAAATGCGTCAGCAACTTCTCGATAGAGAAGAACAAATCAGGAAACGACTATCAGAAGAAAACGAATTACGAATAAAAGAAAAAGACCAGAAACTAGAAGCTCAGAAAAAACTCATAGCGGAAATGAAAAGAAAATCTGAGCAAGGGTCTGTACAACTCCAGGGAGAGGTCCAAGAACTCGCTATAGAAGAATATCTAAGTCAGCAATTCGCCATAGACGATATAGAAGAGATCAAAAAAGGTGCTCGGGGCGGCGACTGTGTACAGATAGTGAATACCCGCTTGCAAAACCAATGCGGCATCATATATTATGAAAGTAAAAGAACCAAAGAATTCCAACCAGCCTGGATAGAAAAATTCAAAGCGGATATGACTAAGATAGGCGCAGATATAGGCGTCATCGTAACACAGACCTACCCTAAAGGCGAATCCTCCATGTGCCAACGCAAAGGAGTCTGGATATGCTCATTCGCTGAGTTCAAAAGTCTGTGCCACGTACTCAGAGAGACTATCATAAGGGTCAATGCGGTCAAAAAAGCACAGGAAAACAAAGGTGATAAAATGGAATTGGTCTATAACTACCTGACCTCTCAGGAGTTCAAACTGCATGTAGAAGGCATTATAGATGGGTTCACTCAAATGCAGACCGATCTACAAAAAGAAAAAAATGCCATGCAGCGCATTTGGTCCGCCCGTGAAAAACAAATACAGAAAGTATTACAAAACACATCAACCATGTATGGCTCTATACAAGGATATGCAGGCACTTCGGTGGCGTCATTAGAAGCTTTTGAGTTAACGGAGGAGTAATACATTAAGTTAGTGTGACGGATAGAACTATAGCGATGCAGACTTTTTATGAATACTCTTTTATCAGAGTACCGTGCATAAAAAAAGCCCTCCTTATCGGAAGGCTATTTATACTTTAACACTTAATTATTCTATCTCAATTATAAATGGTAAACATTCTCTTCACTTATTAGACATATAAACAGGTGTTTACCCCTATTGATAGACTAAAATTTTAGTTCTTTTTACACCGCCTCCTTCCTTTTCCGTCAGCTATCAGACAATGACCTCTAAGAATGTATAATAGCAGACAAAAAAAGAGGCTGCTTCAGATAGAAGCAACCTCTTTTGGGTTCTTGGGAAAGCCCCTCTTTACTGATCTATGACGATCAATTTCTTATTCATTTCTTGTCTATCCGCTTTGATCTTGACATTATAGACGCCTTTAGCCAGATCATCTATATCTAACTTGTAGACCTTCTTACCAGCGGACACATCGATGTCCATCACCACATTCTTCTTCACTAATTGTCCCTGAACATCATAGATGTCTACGGATAACTCACTGGTCCATTTACCTAATTCAAAATCAAAGGTTACCTCGTTGACCACTGGGTTAGGATAGATATCCACCTTGGTCAGTACTGTCGTCTCTACCTCTTCTTTTTCTATCGATACTATCTTAGAGTAGGTCGTCGTACCATCCATATCCACTTGCTTGATACGGTAGTAGTAGATGTCTCTATACGATATATCATAGTCCTCGAAGTTATAATTACGTAGTTCTTGTGTATCTCCCTCAGACAACTTCTTACCTATCGACTCAAAACCACTGATATCACCTAGAGATCTCTCTATCTCGTAGTGACTCACATCACTCTCTGATAGAATACTCCACTGTACATCATGCGCACTGCTTGTCTCTTCTACCCATACATCATTCCACTCTATCGCCAATACTGAGTTAACGACCCCCGCATCGACATGTGGTGTATGTTGACCTGGCAAGATGTTATAGTACCTTGTAGTCATCGGACCGTTAGATCCATCCACATCACTATCCATGGTCTCATCACTACCCATATTAGGTGTCGTCGCCGTCAGATTCGCTGGTAGATCAAACTTCAGATAGTAGGTATTCTTACCTAGGTAATCCATCATATACTTACCATCCGCATCCGTTGTCGTATTAGATATCTCCGTACCTGTCAGGTCTATCGCTCTGACAACGATATTCGCTAATCCACGCTCACCGTTTTCTCTCATACCATTGCTGTTAGAGTCCATCCACACATAATCTCCGATACTACCCATCTTGTAGTAACCCGCTCCGATATCGCAACGCTCCTCGCCACATCTGATATTGATCTCTTCGGTCGTCCCTGGTCCGAATGCACCTGTCACATCACTGTCGATGCCTTCATTGATACCAAAGTTTTCTACCGCTGGTACAAGGGCCTCTGGTGGATTCATAAATCTCAAGTAGTATCTACCTGGTGCCACACAGAACTTAAAGTAGCCATCGTCACTCGGTGTACCCGGCTTATGACCTGTATAAGTGTAATCGTAGTATATCCATGCATCATCCTGATACTTATACAATTCGACTTTCATACCATTGATACCGTTCTCGTTCGGATCCCACACGTCGTTCTCGTTGTAATCTAACCAGACTAACTCTCCTATACGTACGCACTTATATAAACCAGCATCAAAGTCATCGAAGTTACATGCTCCAGGGCCTACATACACCATATCGGTCGTACCTGCTCCATTACCATCGGTCACATCACTATCCGCCGTGCCATCTCCACCGATCTTACTATGGATAAATTCGTACTCTCCTATGATGAACTTAACATAGTACTGCCCAGGATATAACCTCGTGAACATATACTCTCCATTAGCATCCGTCGTCGTCACCTTGATAAGATCATTATCATGGTCATATAACTCGACACGTATACCTGCAATACCTTCTTCATCCGCATCTTGGACGCCATCACCGTCGCAATCATTCCATACCTTGTCGCCTAACTTAGCCAGTATCAATAATCCCGCATCTACCGTACTGTCTCTTTCTCCTGGTAATAACTCGATACAATCTGTGCAACCATTAAGGTCCACATCACTGTCTACCTCATCATCTGTACCCACGTTATCAAAGGTCCAATCACAACCTGGTACATCCACTGCAATACTCGGTATATGACTCACATCAAAGGTCAACTTATAGTCTCCATTGATAATCGATGGTAATAACTGATCGAATAGATAGAAACCATTCTCATCTGTGTATACAGTATCCTGTACCCAAGAATCAACTGGCTGTCCATCACATCTAGTCAATATCACTCGGACACCTTCCACGCCTGGCTCACCGTCATTCTGGATACCGTCTCCATTCAAGTCTTTGAATACCGTATCTCCGATCTCGCCTGTCACTAAGACTTCCTCGGCATCGTTATCATCTTCGTCTCCATTATTATTGAAGATCTCTTCGTCATTCAGATCGCCATTGAAGATGTTGTCATCATCTGGTCCATCCACCAGATCATTATCATTATCTGGATCTGTATCTGGCACACTATCTGCGTCCACTCGGCTGTTACCATCTGCATCCTCACCATCACTAATCTCTAATTCATTATACCAATCGTCTGGCTGTGCACCTGGCAATACTTGGATCACCAAGAATACATTGAACACCATGTTATCTCCTGATGCCAATGGTCCTGGGAAGGTCCTCTGTAATAAATTACCTGTCAAGGTCCAACCTGGATTCAGACTCGCATCAAAGAAATATCCATTACGCATGTAATCTGTAATCTCGATCTCATAGGCATCAACATTACCTTGGTTGTACACCGTATTGATAAACTGTACCGTGTCTCCTGGTATAAATGGTCCGATGCTATCTACGCCAAAGTGCGTCGACTCTTTAGTAATCGCCAGATCAAATACTTCTATCGTCTCTGGATCATGGTCGTCCTCATCATCCGTACCATCACCATCTAACTGATTATCCTCTCCATACGGATCATTACCTGGATTATCATCATCATTACTATCTGTATCTTCTCGCGGATTACCCTCCTCGTCCGTCGCACTTTCGATCTCACTATAGTTCGTCCAAGCATTAGGCTCATCCTCGTAACATGGTATCACTTTCACTGTTATGTACTCTACAGCCCACGCCCCTGGTTGGATTACACCCACATACGTCGTCTGTACTGTATGACTTGAGGCATCATAAGTCCATACCCCATCATTCACTGGTAAGTACTCCAGACCACATGGTAAAAAGTCATTCACCACCACATTGTTCGCTGGTACATTACCCTGATTATACACTCGGATCTCATACGTCACCTCGTCATCATACCTGTAAGGGCCAGGCGTCACCGCCACCTTAGTCAAGGCTAAATCAAATACCTCGATATCTGCTGGATCATGGTCATCTTCGTCATCTGTACCATCGCCATCTGTCTGATTATCTTCACCAAAGTTGTCATTACCTTGGAACTCATCTGGCTGACTATCGATGTCTACCACTGGATCACCGTTCTCATCCGTCGCGCCACTGATCTCTGACCAATTCTGCCAGTCTGCATCATCTCCTGTCGTTGGCTCTAAGGTTAATACCAATGGTATCTGTACTGACTCATCTACTGGCAACACTGTCGTATGTATATAAGTCAGTGTTCCATCTCCGTTATCTGTCCAGCCTGTATTCAATCCACTATCAAAGCTATAACCTGCTGGTACATAATCCGTCACCTCGATGTTGTTCGCATGCGTGTTGCCCTGATTCATTACCGTAATATTGAAGGATACTGGATCTCCATACTCGTACGGTCCACCTGGTACAACCTCCTTAATCAAGGCTAGGTCAAATCTCTGTGCAATATTGAATGCCTCTGGATCATGGTCGTCTTCGTCACCACCATTTAATCCGTCTTCATCATTGATGTTATCCTCACCATAATTATCATTACCAGGATCACTATCTGGTGTACTATCGATGTCATTTCCTGGATTACCCAGTCCATCTGTCGCTCCTGTTATCTCTGCCCAGTTAAGGTGATCGCCTGAGATACAATCTCCTATAGTTAAAGTAATATCTACATTCACACTTTGACCTGGGGTCAATAAGCCTGGTAGACCACCGTTGGCAACACTTAACGCGATACTTGCCGTACCATCATTATTATCTGTCCAGTCTGCATCAGCTAAACTTGTACACGCTGGAATATAATCTATTACTTCTATGTTATCTGCCGCTACATCTCCTTGATTCGTTACCTGAATTCTGAAGGTTATCTGATCTCCTTCTGAGAACTCTTCTAACTGACCAGGAACTACTATCTTAATTAAGGCCAAATCAAAATCGCTCGGCGCATCTGGCATCACTTGTACCTGCTCTGGATCATGGTCGTCCTCGTCGTCCGTACCATCTCCATCCGTCTGGTTATCTGTACCATAAATATCATTGTCTGGATCATCATCCATTGTACTATCTACATCGTCTTGTGGGTTACCAGCGCCATCGGTCGCATCACCGATCTCCGCCCAGTTCATCACAGGACCCACAGGACAACCTGTCAATAAGACGGATACCGTCACCGAGGTACTCTGTCCTGGTCCGAGTGGCGCCGTCAAGTCGCCATTCGCTACACTTAGTACTCTTACCGCGGCATGGTCCGCACTGTCATAGAACCAATTAGGGTCTACTAAACTCTGACAGCTTGGTAGGTAATCAATGACCTCGATGTCATCCGCAGGGACGTTACCTTGGTTATGGACATTGATTTCGAAGACCACAACATTACCATTCGCGACATTCGCCTCCTGACCCATCGCCAACATCTTCGTTAGGGCTAAGTCAAAGATTGGATCTACCACTGGAGATATAATCACCTCCTCTGGATCGTGATCATCTTCGTCATTTGTACCATCGCCATCTGTCTGGTTGTCATTACCATACGGATCATTATCTGGATCTGCATCCGAATCACTATCAATGTCATCTCGTGGATCGCCATCGCCATCGGTTGCATCGCTGATCTCTGCCCAGTTTGTATGCGCACCTGTCGGACAAGCCGAGTAGTTTAAAGTAATCGGTACGACTATAAACTCACCCGCTGGCAGAGGATAGCTCAAGTAACCATTCGCCACACTCAGCTCTATACTCGCTGTGCCATCCATATTGTCCGTCCAATTGATATCTTCTAAGGTCGCACACGCTGGTAAGTAATCTACCACCTCAATATTATCCGCCGCAACCGTCCCTTGGTTGAATACAGTGATATTAAATGTCACCGTACTATTCGTCGGTATTGTGTTAGACATACCCGCTGGTAAGGTCTTCGTCAGGGCCAAGTCAAAAATCTCTTCTAACTCATCCATTACAAACACATCCTCTGGATCGTGATCATCTTCATCATCTGTGCCATCACCATTCGTCTCATCATCATCACCAAAGGCATCATTATTAGGATCAGAGTCTGGTGTACTATCTACATCCGTTTGTGGATTTCCGCCGCTATCGGTCGCATCTTCTATCTCCGCCCAGTTACGCTGCGTCGTGCCACTACAACTTCCTACTTGAAGCGTTAAAGGTATTGCCACACTTTCGCCAGGTAATAGTGGAGTCGCCAAAGCACCATTTGCTACACTATAAGTAATACTGGCTGTTCCGTCATTATTATCCGTCCAGTCTGGATCCGCTAATGTGAAACAACTTGGTATATAGTCCACAACATCTAGGTTGTCCGCTGCAACGTTTCCTTGGTTAATCACATAGATCTCATAATCCACATAATCTCCTGTCATTACATTGGCACCCTGACCCGTCGCTAATACTTTAACCAGGGCTAAATCAAATACCTGATCTGCTGGATCACCAATCGGAACTTCTTCTGGATCATGATCATCTTCGTCCATCGTCCCGTCAGAATCTGGATCATCGTCCGTCATGAATGGATCATTATTAGGATCATTATCTGGCGTACTATCTACATCATCCTGTGGGTTACCCGCACCATCCGTTGCATCACTGATCTCTGACCAGTTCGTCACTACTGTACCATCTGTACAATTATCCACTGATAAGGTAATCTGAACTTTGACACTTGTTCCTGGCAATAATGGCGTCACTAATCCTCCATTCGCTAAGCTTAGTACAATGCTCGCCGTACCATCGTTATTATCTGTCCAATCTGCATCCGCTAAGCTCATACAGCTTGGTAAGTAATCTGTAACTTCTATATTATCAGCTGATAAGTCTCCTTGATTAAAGACTTCGATTTCGAAGTTAACCATGTCTCCATTTTCTACAGGTACTGTCTGACCTGGAGCTAACATTTTTACCAAGGCCAAATCAAAATCCATAGGGATATTCTCATCGATGATAATCTCTTCAGGATCATGATCATCTTCATCTGGATTCGCTGGATCATCAGGATCGCCATCTACTTCATCATTCGTAGGATCTCCATCATTATCTGGATCAGAATCTGGCTCACTATCTACATCATCCTGTGGATTACCATCATCATCTGTCGCATCACTGATCTCCGCCAAGTTCTCGATCGGCCCTGCTGGACAATCCATCAGTATCACTGTGATAGGAACTGTGGCTGTCTGGCCTGGTTGCAATGGTGTCATCATCGCACCATTCGCTACACTCAATGTTATACTCGCTGTGCCATCATTATTATCTGTCCAAGCTGGATCCGCTAATACAAAGCAGTCTGGCATATAGTCTACAACATCTATATTATCTGCCGCAATATTACCCTGATTTATCACATTCACATTGAACGTCACTGTCGCACCGTTACCCACAGTACCCGCTTGTCCATCTGCCAATGTCTTCGTCAAGGCTAAATCAAACACCGTATTGATCGGATCTATGATCGTAATATCGGCTGGATCATGATCATCTTCGTCTCCTCCTTCTTTGCCATTACCCATCTGATCATCATCTGTGACGAAAGTGTCATCATTAGGATCAGAGTTTGGTGTACTGTCATCGTCTTCTTGCTGATCACCATATTCATCTGTAAAGTCACTGATCTCCGCCCAGTTCATAATCGTGCCTGTGGCACAGGCATCCACCGTAAATTGTATATCTACTAATACACTCTGTCCTGGCGCCAATGGACCACCGACTAAAGCACCGTTAGCTGTACTTAAGGTAATACTCGCAGTACCATCATTATTATCCGTCCAGTCCGCATCATTCAAGGTCATACACGTCGGTAGATAATCCGTTACCACGATATTGTCTGCCAATTCTGTACCCTGATTCGTCACCTGGATATCGAAACTCACCACATCACCAACTTCCACTGGGTTAGGCTGTCCTAGGCTCAAGGTCTTAACTAAGGATAAATCCCAAATCGGCACCTCAACGATAACATCCTCTGGATCATGATCGTCCTCATCTGTTGTCGGATCCTCGTCATCTGGATTACCCGTACCATCTCCTTGGATAACATCATCACTTCCTGTATCCTCTTCGCCACCAGCATCATTACCATTCGTATCATCAGCCGTACTATCTACGTCATCCTCCGGATTACCGTCTTCATCAGTTGCGCTAGAAATCTCAGCATAGTTCACTTGATCCTGTAGATCACACACCTCTACTCTCACAGTAATAGGAACTACTATAGATGCTCCTGGAGGCAATGGCACTGCTAATAAACCGTTAGCCACACTCATCAGTAACTCCGCTGTACCATCTCCGTTATCTGTCCATAGTGCGTCGTTAAGACTAAAGCACGCTGGCATATAATCCGTTACTAAGATATTATCTGCAAACTCGTTACCCTGATTAGTCACCGTGATATCGAAAGTGATATCATCTAACCAATTATAAGGCCCTTCGCTCGCTACCGTCTTAGTCAAGGCCAAATCAAAGACCTCTACACGCTCTGGATCTGCATCATCTTCATCTGTTGTCGGATCATCAGAATTAGGGGCTCCTGTACCATCTCCATCGACGACATCATCACTATTACCATCTGGCAGACCTCCTGCATCATTACCGTCAGTCGTATCTGAGGTACTATCTATATCGTCATTACTCACATTATTGCCTTCATCATCAAACATCTCGCTGACCTCTGCCTCATTAGTCCAGGCTTCCGCAGGATTAGTATAGCATTGCGTCAACTCTAATACAATCTCTATATCCACAAAATCTTGCGGATCAAATGGTCCTTCTATTTCTGTCACTGCAGTGCCTGTACCCGCATCATAAGTCCACACGCCGTCATTCACTGGTAAGTAAGTATAACCACATGGTATATAATCAGTCACATCCAGATTCTGTAGGGTTACTGATCCTTGGTTCACCACTCTTATATTAAAGGTCACTGGATCTCCCCATGTATATGGTCCTGTGCTGACTGTCGTCTTAGCTAAGGCCACATCCACGATGAATATTCCTGCAGGATCCTGATCATCCTCATCCGTTGTCGGATCTTCATCACCCGGATCTCCACTCGCATCACCATCGATGACATCATCACTGGCCGTATCGACCTCACCACCCGCATCATTGCCTTCCGTCGTGTCTGGTGTACTGTCTATATCTGCAGTCGGAGTACCATCTTCGTCGGAAGCTTCAGTGATCTCAGCCACGTTAATCCAACTGTCGTGATCTTCTGTATTATTAGCCAATAACTTCAATACTATTGTGGCTGTCGTGCTATTTCCTGGCAATAATGGACCAGGTATCGTTGTGGTAACATTAGTACCACTTGCAGTCCATGCAGGTGTACCACTCACATAACTATAACCGCTCGGCACATAATCGACAATGTCTATATCCGTTGCGACCATGTTACCTTGATTAGTCACTTCTATCGTAAAGGTCAAATCATCACCATAGCTATAAGGAGCTGGTGTATCTAACACCTTAGTCAAGCCAAGATCAAATATCTCTATCTGCGCTGGATCCTGGTCATCTTCATCTGTCACAGGGTTTTCGTCTCCTGGAGTACCCGTCGCATCTCCATCTATGACGTTGTCACTCGCCGTATCTACTGCACCTCCAGCGTCATTACCTTCTGTTGTATCTGGCGTACTATCTACATCGTCTCCGCTTATATCGTTTCCATCTTCATCTGACATTCCTGAAATCTCCGCGACATTCAAAAACGCATTTTCTGTATTCGATGTACATGGTACAACCTTGTAATTTATACTTACGGTTACATCTGCACCTGGTAAAATTGGACCTGGTACTGTCGCTGTATAATTTGGTCCGCTTGCTGTCCATATAGTCGGCGTACCGCCTACATATTCATATCCGCATGAAGGGTAATCTATCACTTCGACGTCTGTCAAAGTTACTGACCCTTGGTTAGTCACCACGATATCAAAATTAATCACATCATCGTACTCATAAGGACCAGGTGTATTGACTACTTTAATTAATGCACCATCTACGATATGTATACCTGCTGGATCCTGGTCATCCTCATCTGTTGCCGGATCTTCATCACCAGGCGCTCCACTCGCATCACCATCGATCACATCGTCACTGTCGGTAAACACCTCGCCACCACCATCGTTGGTCTCTGTCGCATCTGGTGTACTATCAACATCTGGTGTCACATTTCCATCCTCATCTGAGGCCTCTGTAATCTCTGCTACATTGATCCAACTGTCATCACCATCTGTATTATCAGATTCTACTTTTAATACTATGGTAGCCGTTGCAGTACCTCCTGGTGCAATAGGTCCAGGCAATGTTGTCGTCACATTACTACCACTTGCCGTCCATGCTGGCGTGCCACTGACATAACTGAAACCACTCGGTATATAGTCTATCAGATCTATATCCGTCGCTACCATATTTCCTTGATTAGTCACCTCTATAGTAAAGGTCAAATCGTCACCATAGCCGTAAGGAGCCGGTGTATCCAATACTTTGGTCAAGGCCAAATCAAAAATCTCTATTTGCGCTGGATCCTGATCATCTTCGTCAGTCGCTGGTACTTCGTCACCTGGTGTTCCCGTACCGTTGCCATCGACTACGTTATCACTCGCTGTATCAACTTCTCCACCAGCATCATTACCTTCCGTCGTATCTGGTGTACTATCTATATCATCACCACTCACATCATTGCCATCCTCGTCAGACATTGCACTCACCTCAGCCACATTGAGATAAGCATTCTCTGTGCCTGATGTGCAAGGAACAACCCTATAGTTAATACTAATTGTTACGAATTGTCCTGGAGCAATAGGCCCGGGCACAGTCGCTGTATAATTAGGTCCAGATGCCGTCCATACAGTCGGCGTACCGCCTACATACTCGTATCCACAAGATGGATAATCTATAACTTCTACATCTGTCAAGGTTACTGTCCCTTGATTGAATACGCGGATATCAAAGTTGATTATATCATCATAGGCATAAGGGCCTGGCGTATTAACAATCTTCCATAAGGCGACATCGACAGACTCTAGGTCTTCGCAGACCTCTTCGGTCACGTCATCTATAGTACCGTCATTATTCGCGTCTAATAATGCCTCGTTATATAATCCCTGACCTGGAGAACCTGGATCGTCTGGTCCTGTACCTTCGCAACCATCATAGGTATTATCTCCGACCATTGGATTAGTATCAAAGAAATCATAACTCACATTAACTGTCAATGTATAACAATGTGTCGTACCAGGATCTATGCTTTGATCAGCAGCCAATACCCATCCTGGACTCGCTGGCACTGTCGTCGGCAAGGTACCGTTAGAAGGTACATCACTCGTGAAACTCGCACTATTGATAACAATATCATCATCAAATTGTGGGAAGTCCCATGCATCGTATTCACCTACAGCACCACCTATATTATCTACTGTTATTTTATATACTATATCATAAGAACCATTCGCTTGCAGCGTGGCACTTTGCTGTACTTTTTCTAAGGTTATGTAAGGTACATCTACACAAGTTGTCTCGTCAGTCAAATCTGGCGTACCGTCATTGTTAGTATCTAGAGTAGCTTGGTTAAACAAGCCCTCTCCTGGTGCTGGATCACCACCACCAGAGCCTTCTCCACAGGCTACATAGGTTTCGTCTCCTGGACTAGCAGGGTCTTCTAAGTCTAGACAAACATTTATCGTCACTGAGAAGCTATCTATCTTTCCAGTAGCAATAGCCTGATCATCTGCCAATACATAGAAGGCTGCATTACCTGGCAAACTACCACCTGGATTACCAGTCGCATCTGTCGTAAAGAACGCCGTATTAACCACAAAATCATCATCAAACGATGGATCATCCACCAAGTCATACTGACCTGGAGCACCACCTAGGTTAGTCACCTTGACAGCATAGGTCACATCATAACAGTTAAGACTCGTCGATACGGTGCTCGTATGTTCTTTCTCCATGACCAGATACGGTAACTCACCACACGCGTCGTCTTCCATCTCTGCTGTACTTGGATCTTCGTCCATGTCTATCGTCGCATTATTATATAAGCCTTCTCCTGGACTCGCATTTTCTGGTCCACTACCCTGTCCACAACTCGTATACACATCATCGCCCACAGCGCCATCTTCCAGATCTATATTCACTACATAAGATATCATATAGGTATGCGTCGTGTTACCTGCAATCGCTACATCATTAGCTAATTGCCAGCCTGGACTAGCCGGCGCTGGTAAAGCCAACGCTGATCCGCCGCCCTGATCACTCGTATAACTCGCCGCTAACGCAACGATATCCGTATCAAAACCTGGCTCATCATATAAATCATATTGCGTCCCTACAGCACCCGGATTTTCTACAGTAATCATATAAGTTACCGTGTACTCATTTGGGTTAGCCGTCGGTACGATCGCCGCTATTGTTTTCTCTATTTCTATACATCCACTCACAGAGAATATATTAGATCTTGTCGGACAGATGTCACCCAGATTGCTATATTCTACATAGTAACTGCCCTCTTCACTCGCAATGTACATGTTAGAACTACTCGTCTGCACGACCGTCGTCGTCCCGTCACCATTATCCTGATGCCAGCTATAATTACTAAATCCAGCTGGAGCCATAATCGTCGCCTGCGTCGGACTACATAAGTTACCATTAGCCACGCCAGTCACTACAGGTTGCTCCATTACAGATACAGGATAGTTCGCCTGATACTCACACGTAGAGCCGTCCTGATTAGTAAAGGTCAATACCACCGTATAGTTAATAGACGCTGCTGGATCACAGATCGTCGGTGAGAGGCTCGTGTTATCATCCAGATATAAGTCTGGCAACCACTCCACCGTCACATTACTCTCATAATCTGGTGGAAGATTAAGACTCAATTGTCTACATCCCACCTCACAGGTCTCTACCTGATCGTAAGGACCAAAAGAAAAATCATTAAGACTATATAAATCAATAGGAAAATCAAACTCATCACATCCGCCTGTCTGGCTGGTCACTAGTAACTCTACTGGTGTTGTACCTCCAAAACCTGGATTTAAGGTGACGTAGATACTGTCGCCATTCGCATTTTGAGTAATAGAAGCACCATTACTAGGATTAACTGCATAAGTCCAACTTCCACAATTCTCTAATCCAAATGGTACTCCTGGACAAAGTGTATACTCAGTGAGCATGTCATCATTGACAGCAGGCTCTATACTGTCATAGTAGTAATCCAGATTATCACACACACAATCAGTCGTCTGCATGACCATCAAGAATACCGGACAGGCCTGAGATTCAGGTACGGTAAAACAACCTGTTACCAAGGTGGTATCGCCATCTACCAAACTGACAAAATGCGTCATGTCTGCCAGCTTTGTATCTATAATCTCATCATCGATTTGCTGATTACCATTGACATCTCTGATCAAAGCAATCACCACATCACCGCTATAAAAATCACCCGAATTAGCCAATTCTACATCGTAGCATAGGTCCACTGTACCGTCTCCGTTAGGACACTTCGTCAATAACTGCTGGCTCGCCACACTGAGTGGTGGTAAAAATTCTAACTCCACTGTCGGATTGACACTATTCAGTACATTGACACTACATTCTTCTCCTATCGCCGAGCAGGTTTGATCCATAATCTCAGTAGATACCTGTACGCCTAAATTCTGTGTTCCACAGTCGATATTCTCTGGAACCGTATAATCAAAACTCACCTGAAATGCCTCCCCTGGTCCTATACCATCGGGGATATCAAAACAGATATGTGTAATCGCGCCATTCATCTCTTCTGTAAACGTCGGTGTATGCGTCGTCGGTGCCAACCATTGGACACTACCACTCATATAGGCAAATGTACTCGTCTCTATATCCATACACACCATACTCTCTCGACTCTCACCTATCGGAGATATATTAAGATATGTTAATCTCAATGTGGCATCCTGACCACAGTTCGCCCTCGCTGGCTCCGCAAATACAAAAAACTGAGCAAAATCCACCGGATTCGCATTTTCTATAATCACAGGATCACTCTCCACAAACATAGACTGTATCCTCGCCTCACATGGATCCGCCGCATTGGCCTGATGATACACACTCGTACCTGATACAAACTCATCACAGACCGTCTCTACCTCGAATAAAATCTGTAACCTATTACTATCTAATGAAGATAAAATACCTGGGAATCCATTTTGATCTATATATGTACTGAACAGCGCATCTTCGTCATAGCCGAAATTCGTACCAAAGGCATTATTCTCTGATGGATCAGCCGTCGGATCTGGTATGGTTATACACGCGCCTACATTCGTAGGACCTCCTGGATAACAGGCCTGCCATGAGCCAGGTACATAGTTCAAGCCCGATGGTAACCAAAAATCTAATTTTACATCCGCCAATATCGATGGCTTCACGTTTTTAAGTCTTACCCCCATCGGGATCGTCTCACATAGACCATACTCACCCTGCGGCTGTGGATCCCACTCTACCTGAAGGTCCGCCTCTTCCGCGATATACTCGTAACAGGCCTCTACCATGTCACATGAGTTACCAGCCGCTGATAATGAAGCTGCCTTAACAGGCTCTAAACAACCACTTGTTGTTTGGATACATATACGTGTTTCTATATCTAATCCTACTGGACAAAATAATAACTCTGTTATTAATACCACTTCAGCACACTCACCAGGTGCTAAATCTGGCATCTCAATGGCATATACCCGACTATCAGGAAGTGTCTGCGCCAATGTCCAAGTTACAGGAACACCACTTATATCCTGCGCGTCTATGAACTGAATAGAATTAGGAATATTTACGCTCGTAACGACATTAGTATGAGTAGCAGACCCACCTACGGTTCCTGCACATACCATAAATGTATTGGTCTCATTCTCTCCAGCAAGATCTGCTTCTAGCAAATTCTCTAAACTAGGAATCAGCGGAGGAAAATCTAAACTCTGATCGTCGAACTCGTCAGGTGTCGTAGTATTGGTTCCTTGCTGACGCATCGGATTACTTTCTCCTGTACTGCCCTCTGGATGAGGAAAAATCAAATCATAAAAATCAACACATCCATCATCAGCTCCATCATTGCCACAATTACTACCATAAGGGTTATCAATAAAAAGATTTCTGTAACTGCCACCAATTTCTGATCCCGTCGAAAATAGATGACTTCCCCTGTAAACACCGCCATTTCGACTAACTAAGTTAGGTATATAGGGTTCGGAAAACTGATAGGTAAGCTGAAAATCACCTGATTCTACATCTTCTGGACAAAGAGAGGTAAGGTTATATCTCACGCCATAAGTAAGACATGGCTCAGCACCTCCTACTGGGATATGAGGAAAAGGGTCATTAGGAACATGGACTAATGGATTAGAGTCACACAAATCTGTACTGGTCCCGGGACCAGTTGCAGTTGATGCACTCAGTATATTTAGTCCTCTAGTGTAGTCCGCATCATTGAACCTCATAGAAGCTAGACTCTCAGCGTCCAATGCCGTGCAGCAAACATCTCCATTAGCCTCCGTTATACATGCTAAGTTACCAGCGGAAGCATCAAGATATTGACCTGGGAGTGGTTGCTCACTTCCATCTGGCATTACAAGTACTCCATTATCGCCATATACCATATTGCTAGGAAAATGAAACTGGAGATATTCTGTCGCCATATATGGTCTATACTCATTAGCATACCAAGGAACCTCTCCATTAGCCAAATCTACTTCTGGCAATGGATTGCTAAGAGTAAAATCATACTCCACCTGAACATCACAATCCGTTACTAGAACGTCTGGTGTAACACTCATAGGACCGGGTAAATGTCCATCATAAGTCTGGGTGGTATTACAAGTTCTTGATATTACAAAATCACCACAACTCTCCGTTTGCTGGACAATATCAGCCCAAGGTTCTAACCACATAGATGTACTCAGAGTGGAACCATTCGACATCTGCAAGTCGTAAGCCGGGTTATGAACCATAGGAACATACATATCAAAGTATATGAAATCACCATCTTTTATGGGAAACTGCTGAAGGAACTCTTCTCGACAGTTATTATCCACCATATCTGTGGAAAGGCCATCAGTCCAATAATCATCAGCTTCACAACCAGGTGTAACACCCCAGTGAATAAATATTCTTTGTCTATCTGTATATTGATCATTTCGATCATCATCATACATACCATATTGGACTGCAGCTTCTGGTGGGTAATCTGGATTGACATTATCATCATTGACACAAGTCTGATAGGCATTATTGTTTCTATCAGACCAATTTTCACTTTTATTTTCCACACCCATATTTCTCAGCCCTAGAGTCGGATACCAATAATTATCCCTCGTTGCGTCAGGATAGTTTTGCATACAATCAGGTATTCCTATTTCTGTTATCACTCCAGTAGTGGCATCTTCGTAAAACCAACCACCAAAAGTAGAATTATACACATCACCCATTATAGGTCCAGCTTCTTCCCTTAGATTGACATAAAATTGCCAGTATCTATGCACAAAGTTGTCGTCGTATAGTACTGATGCATTATTAATCTCAAAACCTGCCCTATAATACATAGTATCCCCAGGAAGAAATCTCTGTCTATCCTCTTCTGGAACATCATCTATAGTCAGTTTCTGAGTCATGGCTTTATCCGCGTAACCATAATTAGTCCTATAAAGCGTATCAATAAAAGCAAAAATGTCGCAATCACATGTACACTGTGCCCATTCCACATATGATCTAGCACCACTACAAGCTCTTACGATCTCACAACCTCCAGGACCGCATGCATCACAAGTCTCCACGACCTGATAGGAGAGATTAACCCAATCATTAGGAGAACAAGTCCCTTTAAAGTCCAAATCAAAGAAGTAATCATGAGGCTGGACTCCATCTATGGCAGAACTCCCTGCAGGAATCCTAATTTCTAGCGCCACGGTATCTAATCCCCCAGAAGCATTATTGACCGTTAAGTATTGCGAGGTAGTTCCAGTTACAGCCGCCCCTTCATAAGTCGCAGACCCCGCCGTATATCTCATATTCCGCATTCTAGTGGCGCCATTAGCAACAGCTGTAATAACCATCTCAATATTACCATTTCCCGACGGACAGGCTCCGATGTTCTCTGATCCAAATTCGTAGCTTAACTCATATCCTATACCTGTTGGATTCCATACATCACATACAGGATATACTCGACTTACAAATCCACCGCAGCATAGGTCATAATCTATATTGGTCGTAGTTCCTGTATTACCATAAAAGAAGGATATAGGGCCATCACCTCCTATAGGCGCGAACTGCTGAAAATCTTGTCCACAATTTCTTTTGCCATTGACTTCTATATTGGAGATAGAACAACCCACCGAGCCGCAATCAGCCCCTTCCATCGCACATCCTATATCTAATACGGTCATCACAACTATACTATTACCACCAGGTAAATCGTCATATATCCCATCATTATCCTCATCAGTGATACCACCTGGTCCATCAAAGTCAGAAGTGTTATTCGTCAAATCAAGGGTTACCACACCATTAGTCAAATCAAATATCGAAGATGGAGCAGCTACTCCATTAACCACAACACTAATTAACTCGATATTACCCCCAGAACATGTATTATATTTTATGATTAAATCTTCCCAAAGTCCATTCAATGGGTCGGAATTAGCACTCGATAAACTAAAATCAAAACTCATATCTGATCCACAAATCTCGCCGTACACAACATTACTGCTATTAGCAACAACTCCAGCTCCAAAATCAGGGGTAAAATCCAAGGCTCCTTGCATTTCAGATATTCCAAAACATACCTGATTATTACATCCATAAAAAGCCTGATACATCAAAAAGTTTGCTTCCTGTATACAAGAAGCAACTTCGTAACAAACCTGTATTTCGAGCCTCTCATCTGCATCAAATTTCTCATCTCCATTAGCATTAGCCCCTGTATTTGCAGTAAAATAGTTAGAGGTTACTAACATGCCCAAGGTCTGTGATGAAGCATTGTAAGAATAATCCGTGGGTGGTACTGTCATACCATTAACAGATATACTACTCACCATATATGCACCCGTATCTAAACCCGTCACAGAAAACTGGAATTCATCTAAGAAAGCTTGAATTCCGTCTTGTGATATTAAGATAGTTTGACATTGAGGAACTCCAGCTTGAGTAATATCCAACTCATCAGGCGATACATTCAAAACATTGACTACCGGTATTCTGATACCTGAGTTATAAGCGCCTACCTCATTTATACCGACGTTACAAGTGGCATTCTGCCCATTGTCATCAGGATAGGTATAAGTCACCATCGCGTCAAAGTTGACATCCTCTTCTGTCTCCACGTCGATATCACAATCGGCTTGCATGGCAAAATTGACTATAAAAGCCATTCCCGGTCCGATCTCCGTCACCGTAAATGTCGGTTGTGTCAGGTCCGATAGATTAGTTGCACTTACCGTGCCTGCACCCGTACTATTAGGATCCATAAAGACAAATCCACCATAGGACAATCCGCTATCGAAAGTTACCATCAGGTCTACAGCACTGATCATACACTCTCCCTGATTATATATTAATATACTCGCTGTATCTGGTGTAGAACAGACATTGAGTAGGTCTACAGTAGGGAAATTAGGTACTCCATCCAGACTCACAACGCTGATATCAGGACATCCATCACAGGTTTCTGTCGGAGGATCTGGTACTGTATACGTAATACACATCTCTGGAGCCAGAGCCGGGTCCTTATCATAGCTAAAAGCTATCCGAAGACCTCTACCTTCTATTTGTATTCCTATAGCATTACCCTGTACATATCCGGGCCTATCTATAATCTCCTGTATAATAGCCGATATATCCACAGTAGTCGTTGCTACCCCAGACGTACCTGCTGTCCAGGTACCTGGTGTCCAACTGACAGATGTCGCCGTCCTCGGTCTAGAAAGCACATCGTCCCCAGCTGTGTAGGGACCACTATTATCTAAGGCTTCTCCATAAATAATTAAAGATGAAGGCCCGACACTATTAGCACAAGCTGTAAACTCTATTGTCGCATTAGTCACAGTAGCGTCTGTCGGTATATTCCATCCTGTAAAGGAAAGAGCAACATCTATTTGGTTATCTCCAACCATCCCTAGGTCCAGATCGCCGAGATTTGGGTCAGGCTCACACACCGTATATAGTGGTGCAGCTGAGCCTACGGCAATCTGTTCTGCATCTCTATCACATGAGGCAATGGTCTGACATTCGGTCATCTCCATCATCATCATAGATGCAGAACCTGCTGATGTCACAGAAGACATCTCAACTGTGGACCTAAAAGCATCCCATAGGATCGCCTCGTCGTCACAGTCTGCATGCTGGTATGCGACATAGAGATTTTTAGCCTTGTGGTCTAAGGTCTCTAGATCAAAAGAAAAAGCATGTACAGAACTATAGCTCATCATAGCTATACACACAAAGAATAATTGTCGTGTTGTTCTATACAAGAAATTAACTTTAGTATACATCGGTATATATTTATTAGGTATTCAGTTACTAATAATGTGTAGGTCCATATCACACCATATTATTATATAGGGTCTCAGGTTACGGATCTACGTTGTTACTGTTGTTGGGGATATGATATCCGGATGATACTACACCCTTATATCATATTATATATACTGTTACTAGATGGGTAGACCTCTACCTAGGGTAGAAATCAGCTGCTAATATATAAAACATATTATAAAAAAATATAATATGTTATTAATATTTTCTTCCAGTCGAGTCCAGTATAACTTTAGTCTGAAAACGTGATTACATTAATATTATCTAAATCCGATTGGTTACATCGAAGCTTAGTGCCTCAAAGAGGCTCGTGGTAATTCATTTCGTCTATCGCTAAGACAGGTTTTGGAGTGCTTACTCCTATGGTCAAGTAAAAAAAACGATATCTCAGGGGGTTCTCTTATGTGGTTGGTCGTATGGCGGACGGTTTGTATGGTCAGTCTTGGAGACCGTTGGTCTTCGGGCTAACCAAAGGTATGGTGTGTTCGATACGTTCGTCGGTCGCGAGACCGACGAGAGCAATGCGGAAGTTGTTGGTCTCCCGACCGACGAGAGCAATGCGGAGGTTGTTGGTCTCCCGACGGACGAGAGCAATGCGGAGGTTGTTGGTCTCCCGACCAACAATGCCAACGAACTCTTGAGGTATCTTAACCTATGAAGAATAGATGTAGGTTGTCGGTCTGAATAACAATGCCAATGTTAAATACAAAAAAAGCCGTGACCTAAATAGGTCACGGCTTTTGCTTTTCAGCTATATAATCTGCGTATGTTGTTGGTCAGAGACCAACAAAAGGTATGGTGTGTTCGATACGTTCGTCGGTCAGGAGACCGACGAAAGCAATGCGGAAGTTGTTGGTCTCCCGACCGACGAAAGCAATGAGTATGTTGTTGGTCTCCCGACCAACAATGCCAAGCAGAAGACGTAAATTAGTAAGAGAATGAAAAGGTATATTGACCTATATTTCACGACGAGCACCATATTGGATTGGAGACCATTGCTTATTGAGGATGCCTATAAGGATATAGTAATTGATACTTTCCGATTTTTAGTAGCTGAGAAGCGAGTGACGATATGGGCATTTGTCATTATGGATGATCATATCCACTTGGTCTGGCAAATATCAGAGCCTTTCCAACTTGACAAGGTGCAACATTCTCTTCTCACTTATACCGCCAATAAATTTAGAAAAAGACTCAAATCAGAACATCCTCATCTTTTGGATTCTTTTTATGTCAACAAAAAAGATCGCCAATATCAGTTTTGGCAGCGCGGCTCTTATAATTTTGAAATCTACTACGAGAAGACATTACAGCAAAAGATCAGATATATCCATCTTAATCCGTTGCGTAAATGGGGTCTCATGGATTATAAATATTCTTCCATTCATTATTATGATACGGGGGAAAAGGATTGGGATTTTTTGCTTTGATCTAAATAGTTCGTTGGTCTGCTTACCAACGAAAGCTAACTGATATGTTCGTCGGTCAGGAGACCGACGAAAGCAATGCGGAGGTTGTTGGTCGCCCGACCGACGAAGGCAATGAGTATGTTGTTGGTCTCCCGACCAACAATGCCAACGAACTCTTGAGATATCTTAACCTATGAAGAATAGATGTAGGTTGTCGGTCTTATGAATAACAATGCCAATGTTAAATACAAAAAAAAGCCGTGACCTAATCAGGTCACGGCTTTTGCTTTTCAGCTATATAATCTTAGGATAGATTAACTTTTCGCTTTCTTAGCTGCTTCTTCTGCAGCTGCTTTTTCCGCATCTTTGTCTACAGAGCCAGAGATGGTAAGATAAGTGTTTACTGGATCAGTGTTAGCGGTAATAGTTACTCGCTTAGACTGCTTGCCACCACCTACTTTACCTTTGTTCTTAGAGTCGAACTGTACTTTGATTACGCCAGACTCACCCGGTGCGATAGGGTCTCTTGGCCAATCAGGAACTGTACATCCGCAAGATCCTTTAGCATTTTGGATGATTAATGGCTCATCACCCGTGTTTTTGAAGGCGTAGTCGTGTACTACTTTTTCTCCTTCCATCACTGTACCGAAATCATATTCTATTTCTGAAAATTCGATAGAAGTGATAGGTCCTGCAGGAACCGCTGGCTCGTTATTAGCAATAGGGCTCGTCGCAGGAGAAGCCACATTAGCCGCTGGTGCAGCAGCCGTCGGTGCAGATGGAGTTACCGCATCCGCAGTTTCTGTAGAAGTACCTTCGTTTTTGCATGACATCATCGCGAAAAATCCGAAAGCAAATAATAATCCTAATTTTTTCATTTTCTTGTTTTTAATTTTTTATAAATACGAAACAAATATATCTGTATATCCCATCAAAGGAAACCCAGAACCCCAGTAATGGCGGTCGTTAACAAGCGATTAACAATCCTGTTGAATGCCATTTAGTCTTTTATCCTCTTTTGAGGTGTTGTTCCTGCATCCAGTCCTCAAAATCCTCTATATCAAAGGCATTGAGACAATTATATCTGCTCAGACCGCCTTTTCTGGCTACATTGATACCATATTTGATATCATCTATTCCAGCAATGCTATGAGCGTCAGGATTGATAGATATTAGAACATCCTTCTCCATAGCATAATCTATATATCTCCAATCCAAATCCAGTCGATGTGGGTTGGCATTGAGTTCTATGGCTACATTATTATCAGCACACGCGTCTATAATCATCTTATGATCTAAGGGGTATCCTTTTCTCGATAACAGTAACCTACCCGTAGGATGACCTAATATGGAGGTAAAAGGATTCTCTATGGCTCTTAGTATTCTATTCGTCGCTTTATCGGAGTCCATTTTTAGGTTAGAGTGGACTGAAGCAATGACGATGTCCAGTTGACCTAGTAGTTCATCAGGATAATCAAGGCGGCCATCATTAAGTATGTCAGATTCTATTCCAGAGAATATGCGTATGTCATCATACGACTGGTCTAATTCTCTGATGACATTAATTTGCTCTATTAGTCTTTCTTCCGATAATCCATTAGCATAGAAGGCCGATTGCGAGTGATCGCTTATCATAAAGTACTCGAACCCTTTGGCAATACATGCTTCTACCATTTCTACCAATGTATTAACCCCATCACTATAGGTGCTATGATTATGTAGGCAACCTTTTATATCGTCGTTATGTATTACTTTCTGTTGGGATTTTTCTGTAGATGATTTAATTATTGAGAGGTTTTCTATCTCTCTCATTTCTGGTATTATATCGGGTAGACCTATGGATTGGAAAACTTCCGTTTCGGATTTGTAATTACCTTCTGGAATAGAAAGTTCTTGCCATAGCTGATCAGATAAGGTATTTTTTACCTGACTATATTCAAACTCATCTAGTCCCGAATGTTGCACATGCAACTTGTATTGTCCTAGGTAATATATTTCATCTAGCACGCTTATATCTTCTTTGGCTAACAAGTATTCCTTCAGACTACTTTCTTCTATGGTTGTGGTTAGATCTATCTGATTTACTATTTGACATTTTCTAGCTATCGGTCCTGATAGCGCACTTTTGTGATCCTGAAAAGCATCTGTTAGGCTCTTTATTAAGGTCGTCGCCGTCTTTTCTATATTGGCATAGAGGTGGCTGTTTCTTGATTCCAAATGATACTCTAATTGTTCACGCAGAGATTCTTGTGTTTTTTGTCCAAAGCCTTTGACCTGAGTTAGTTTGTCTTCTTTTATGGCATTGAGTAATTCGCCTATGGTATCTATTTCGAGCGTTTTCCAGATCAGATTTATCTTTTTCGGTCCGAAGCCCTTTATACCTAACATCTCTATGATTCCGACAGGTGTTACGTCTATATACCTGTCCAAAGTTTGCATTCTGCCAGTATCCAGCAGTTCCTTGATTTTTGCAGTTATAGCCTTTCCTATTCCTGGTACAGATTGCAACTCGTCTGTGGACATATCAGAAAGTGGACGAGGCAACTTACGTATATTGAGATAGGCATTATTATAAGATTTGTACTTGAAAGGACTCTCCTCATGTAACTCCATAAGCTTACCTAATAGCGAAAATTTTCTTGCTATTTCTTTATTATTCATCTCCGTCGAGGTATGTTAATGATTATCAAATAGGTTTTGTTGTTTTTTGTAGAACCGTTATTTTCGTATAAAATTAAATTTAATATGAGATTGATTCTATTCTTATTGACAGGGTGTACCATTTTCTTTGCTTGCGGTGGTGGAAGTACAACAGGAGCGGTTGCCAATCTGGAAGGATATACTACCGAGAGTATCTCGGGAAGTAACGTCACAAGAGCTTATAAATCTGATGCCGATGGCAATCTACTAGAAGAAGGATATATATCTAATGGTAAACGTAATGGAGTCTGGACAACTTACTGGGATGGTGATCACGTCGGAAAAATTAAGACGATCACTTCTTACTCAGATGGTATGCTTAACGGTCCATATCTGGAACTCACTAATCGTAGTCAGATAGAGACAGAAGTCTACTATAAAAAGAACGAGTATCACGGTCCTTTTTCCAAGTATAAATTTGGAAGACTAGAGAAGAGACAAGAGTATAAGGACAATATGCTTGATGGACTGACAGTAGAATATAATAACAAAGGAGATGTACAGAGGGAGATAAATTATAAAGAAGGAAAACAACACGGCACCATGAAATACTATAATGACGAAGGAGAAGTAACTGTAGAGTATGAGTACAAGAATGGCGAAAAAGTAAGTGGCGGCATGGTGAATAATAAATAAGAGCAGATAACAAATATATAGGGCCTCATCAATCTAAATAATTGATGAGGCTTTTTAATTTTGGAGCAAATTTTCTTTTGATAAATTTAGACCTGACTGCATATAATCATCTTTTGGAATTCGTCGATAATCATGAGGAAAAACTTATCTATGATCCCATCAGAAAACTAAACCTCAAAATCCAACCTGAAGAACTGGTCAGACAATCTTGGATAAGACTTTTACTAGAAAAAAATAATATCAGGCCATCATCTTTATCGGTGGAGAGAAGTATTAAGGTGGGATCGTTGACCAAACGATTTGACTTAGTGTTATACAAAAAGGCTATGCCCTTTGTATTGTTCGAGTTTAAGAGTTTTAAAGTAGGGCTGGACTCAATGAGTGTGGAGCAAGCGGCGATATATAATATCGAGTTGAGAGCGCCTTATTTGCTCATCAGCAATGGTGTAGAACATTTGGCCTACAAAATAGACCACACAACCAGTGAAATCCATACATTGAATTCATTATCCTTTTTGGATTGAAGTATTTGCTGATTTAAGTTTTTTTTCGTTGGTTATTAAAAACTAAATTTGTCTATAACTTAACCAAAGTAATAGATTGGAAAATCAAGTGATTCTTGTTACTGGAGCTAATGGTCAGATCGGTACTGTATTAGTGCAAGAGCTGAGAAAAGTTTATGGTAAGGATAATGTAATTGCTTCTGATATTAATCCATCCGACCTTGACGGTCCATTTGAGTTATTGGATATTACTGAGCCAGACAATATTCTCTCCGTTATCAGGCAATATAGGGTGACCCAAATCTATCATCTCGCGGCATTATTATCATCTAAAGGAGAGGTCAAACCACACCTCACTTGGCGCATCAATTTAAGTGCGTATCTTGATATTCTAGAGCTAGCCAGGCAGGAGAATATTGGGCGTATTTTTTTTCCAAGTACTATCGGAATATATGGACCAACAACACCCAAAATAGATACTCCTCAGCACACTTCTTTCGAACCCAAAACCGTGTACGGTATCACTAAATGGACAGGAGAATTATGGGGTCAATATTATAAAGACAGATATGGGCTGGATATCCGATCTATAAGATATCCCGGTGTCATTAGCTATCAAAGTATCCCCGAAGGTGGAACAACAGACTATGCCGTAGAGATGTTTTTTGATGCCAAACTCCACGGTCATTATACTTGCTATCTGTCTGCGGAAACAAGGTTGCCCATGATATATATGCCAGATGTAATATCTGCAACATTACAACTGATGGACGCTCCCGCATCAGATATTAGTCTTGCTATGGGATACAACATTGCTGGGTTTTCCATTACACCTTCCGAATTATCCGAGGCCATAACAGAGCATCTACCTTTGTTTTCTATAGACTATAAGCCAGATGAAAGGCAAAAGATTGCTGACTCCTGGTCCGACTCTATAGACGACAGCAGGGCAAGAAAAGACTGGAATTGGAGTCCAAATTATGACTTAGCTGCTATGACTAAAGATATGTTAGATAACATTGATATATAATGAGTATCTTAATCCAGACTAACATGATGATTATGAGACAAATCATGATAACGCTGTCTGTACTTTTTGCTATCACCTTTTCGGCCTATGGTCAGTCGACGACGGGTATAGAAGGAAAAGTTATAGACCAGCAATCTGGTGAGACCCTTTTTGGTGCAACGGTAAGAGTAGGAGAAGAAGGTGTCACATCCAATCTGGATGGAAACTTTACTATCGAATTATCAGCTGGAAACTATACTGTCGAAATCAGTCACGTTGGTTATGATATATGGTCTGAAGAGATTCTCGTAAAGGAGAACGAAACAACTTCCATTAACTGTGAATTAGTGTCCACAAATACGGTTTTGCAGACGGCGGTAGTCACTGGGTCAGTACACGAAAAGAGTATTGCGGAATCAACGGTATCTATTAATGTGCTGAAGCCTAACTTAATAGAAAATACAAATACTATAAGAGTAACTTCTGTCTTGGATAAAGTACCAGGCGTACAGTTGATAGATAATCAGGCCAATATACGTGGAGGATCAGGCTGGTCCTATGGTGCGGGTAGTAGAGTGCTTTTACTTATCGATGATATACCGGCTCTACAGGGCGATGCAGGCAGACCCTCCTGGACCGATATACCCGTAGAAAATATTAGCCAAATAGAAGTCCTCAAAGGAGCCTCATCCACACTCTACGGTTCTTCGGCCATGAATGGGATAATCAATATCAAAACTGGCTATGCCACATCCAAACCCCAGACGAAGGCCTATATAAGCTACGGTCAGTTCTTGTCACCTCAAGATGAAGATAAAAAGTGGTGGAGTGACAACTGGGGTGGTGATGCACCTTATAGATTTAGCACTGGGCTAGTCCACAAAAGAAAAATCGGTAAACTTGATTTGGTGATGCACGGATTTCATGAAGACTTTAGTAGTTATTATAAAGATTCATTTGAGAAGAAATATAGGTTTTCGGCTAATGCAAAATATCGTCTTACTGACCGTATTCATTTCGGGCTAAATACGATGTTTAATACAGGAGAAAACCAAAATCCTTTCCTCTGGGAAAAAGGAGATAGTAGAGCATACTTTGCATTACCTGGTTCACTTATCACCAATAAGAATACGAGATATTACATAGATCCTCAACTAACTATTTTTGATAAAAAACAGAACAGACACAAGGTCTTTGGTCGGTACTATTACATCAATAATGACAACAGTACCAATCAGTCTAATTCATCTAAAAGCACATATCTGGAATATCAGTTTCTAAAGTCTTTAGATAATATTGGTTTGGATGTAACGTCAGGTGCGTCAACTTATTTAGTGACTTCTAATTCGGAGTTGTTCGGTGACGTTCAGTTGACCTCTAACAATTATGCCATCTATACAGAATTAGATAAGAAAATAGGTGATAAAATTTGTGCTACAGTGGGGTTGAGATATGAATACAATTATCAAGGTAGCCCAGAAGTATTCAAAGGTGACACTATACCTAACGGTCATGTAGACGAATCTAAATTGATCGCGCGTGCAGGTCTTAACTATCAACTATCTGACGGTACTTATGTGCGAGCTTCTTGGGGCCAGGGATATAGGTTTCCAACAATTACAGAAAGGTTTATAGAGACGGCGATTAGCGGATTTTTTATTTTCCCAAATGTTAGGCTTGGGTCAGAATCCGGATGGACTTCTGAGATCGGAATTAAGCAAGGTTTTAGAGTAGGAACATGGCAGGGTTATATAGATCTTGCGACGTTTTGGTCGCAGTATGATAACATGACGGAATTCACCTTTGTGTCAGAAGATGGTAAGAATGGCTTCCAATCTCAGAACATAGGAGCGACAGATATAAAGGGCTACGAGATAACCCTCATAGGGCAGTCAAAACTTTTTGGTTCGGACCTGAATATCATGGCTGGATATACCTACATCAACCCTCAATATCAGGACTTTGATAATAACGAAGCAATACTTAATAGCATTAGCACACCCGTTGGTAAATCAGAAAAGGAAAATATCCTTAAATATCGAAATCGTCATAATTTCAAGGCGGATGTGGAGACTACAATTTATGGCGTATCTCTGGGTGCGGCCTTTAATTATACAAGTGCTACAGAGACTATAGATGAGTTACTTAATAATATCGGATTTATAGGATTTTATAGAGGAGTGAATTCTGGTGGTTTTACCAAATTGGACGGGCGTCTTTCTTATGATTTTGGTGCGCTCAAAGTAGGGGTTGTCGGTGAGAATTTATTGAATACAGAATATACATTGAGACCTGGATTATTGGAAGCTCCCCGAAACATCTCTCTTCGTGTAGATATGTCGTTATAGTCTTAATACACCGATTGTTTTAGAACCAATCTATTGCCATTATACGTTATGTAATAAATATTAATTCAAGATGAGAATTTGTTTGGTTCTATTTGGTATGACACTGCTTATGATACAATGTAAGTCGAATGCTCAGGAGCAGGAGGGTAAGTCATTAGATAATAATAAAGTAGAGCAATTCGAAGATATGCCCACAGATACGCAAGGGGAATTACCTGAAGAATCAGACATAAGCAAAGGTCAAGAGAAGAGTCCGTCACCGACTGACGGTACTGTACAAAGTGAGCCAACCAATATTCCGACAAAAATCGCAAGCGAAAACAAGAAGGAAGAGAAGAAACCTTCGGAGTCATTAAGGAATAATGCTCAGGAAAAATCTGAGGAGAAAAAAGAACATATACAAAATGAACAAACATCAGAAATTACAAAGAAGGGGAGCGATATGCAGATTACTCAGAAGCAAGTAGAAGATGTAACCTCTGACACTAAGGAAGACAAGCCCGATATACCAAAAAAAGTTATAGTCGAGCAAGTAGAGCCTGTCCAGCTAAAAAACAAAGAAGATATGGATAAGTCCAAGTCGGCCACAAAACCAGCTAACAACAAAGTGGACCATGCACTTTTTCAAAAGCTCTTACAGGGTTATGTAAGTGGTATGGGTGTGGTTAATTACAAGGGTCTTAAAAAGGAGGTTGAAATCTTAGATGACTACCTATCTATTCTTTCTACTACCAATGTCAAAGAATTAGGAACTGGAGAGCAATTGGCTTTTTGGATAAATGCCTACAATGCTTACACACTTAAATTGATTATAGACAACTATCCGATCAAAAGTATCACCGATCTGGATGGAGGAAAGCCTTGGGATAAAAAGTGGATAAACATCAATGGACAAAAACTATCGCTTAATAATATAGAGAACGACATCATAAGACCTCAGTTCAAAGAACCGCGCATACACTTTGCCGTTAATTGTGCTGCGAAGTCGTGTCCACCTTTGAGTAATCAGGTATGGCAGGCTGGCAACCTTAATACCAATATGCGTAATCTCACCAGAGACTTTATTAATAATCCAAAGTATAATCAGATAAAAGCGGACCATATCAGAATATCCAAGATATTCGAGTGGTATGCAGTTGACTTTGGCGATATCATAACTTTCCTCAATAAGTATTCTGAGCAGAAGATTAATGATAATGCCAAAGTCGAATATTTGGATTATGACTGGTCACTTAATGGTAAATAATGGAGGGTAGATGACAGTTCTTAACTAAGCTTATGAAAAGGTATGATAATGAGATAAGTGGAAAGATTATTGTACACTATCTCTAAAGAAATTTGACCAGAACAGGTTTCCTAAATTTCTTAAAAAACATAAGTCACCTTAGATTATGCCCTTAATCGAATTAATATATCAGTCTGTCACAGATGGCGAGATGAGCAAGCAGACTATGCAAGATATCATCAATGAAGCCAGACAAAAAAATCCGAATCGAAATATCACGGGTTGTCTTTATTATAAAAATCGCACATTCCTACAGTTATTAGAAGGCGAAAAATCAGAAGTAGAATCACTATTCGCCAAAATCCAAAAAGACCCACGTCACTTCAATCCTAAAATCGTCTGGCAAGGCGAAATAGGAGAGCGATCATTCGCCAAATTCTGGATGATGTATTTCAATAATGAAAATAATGATCTACTCTTTGACCAACCAGAAGAATTTAACCAAACAACGGCTACAGCATTATTTGAGTTAATCAGACAGAGATTGTAGTAGGGTAAGTTGTATTATTGTTGGTCAAAAGGTCCAACAACCGCATAGAGAACCGATTATTTCTGCCCCACTAATGACATTAGCTTTCGTTGGTTTCCTGACTGACGAACTTAATAATTAGAATCACTCTAATATCGAAGAGAATATATCGGACAAACACACAAATGGCCCTGCTGTAACTGTTACCAAGACAAGCAAAGCCGTCCTAAGGGAACTGCCTAATACATTACCGTACATAACATAGTTAACCCATATTACATATTATAAATAATTATAATATTTGGAATAGTCTTTGCTTAGACTAAGTTGAGAAATTGTTTGTTCTTATACATACTTAAACACAAGGCTATGATCAGATTAAGTCACTTAAAGCACTATTTTGTATTTGGCCTCTTAAACATTTTGATTACATTCTACCCTAACCCATCTGCAAATAACTCATACATCGAAAAGGTTGTATTGATAGAAAATGCAGAAATCCAAGTATCTATCGCTTCTGAAGAAGATTTAGCTTTCTTCAAAAAAGCGGAGTATGACGTCCTAAGACAAGAATTGAATTTTTCTACCACAGAATCTACTGTACAAATAAGAATCTACGACGAATTAGAATCTATGATGTATTTGTTGCCAGTAGAATCAAGTAAAATAAAAATTGGAAAAAATCTTTTCGACTCAGGAAGCTATAGAATCATTTTTGATGTAGAAGGAGACAGAAGAATGTACGCTACACAGCTCGAAGTATTCTCATGACAGACATGAGAACTACTACTCATAATAACTAATAACTCATCATTTAATAATTAGACCCTTAATTGTTCATTCCAAATAATTAAAAAATAAATGATGAAAACTTCATCCCTTACCCTCGGCTTCTATGCCATATTGCTTATGAGTTTCTCCATAGTATCTGAGAAGTTCAAGATTATCGACAATGCAAAAATTGTCGTAACCGTAGATAATCGAGAAGGATATGACTTCTTTGAAGAAGCTATTTTTGATGAGCTCAGAGGAGATTTGAAATTTAAAACACGTCAGGACGTCTCTAAATTGGATATCCTTGACGAATCTAATAATCTAATGTATAGCCTCCCTATCAATACTAAAATAGTCATGATAGGAAAGAATCTCTTTGATGCAGGCAATTATACCTTGGCTTTTAGGGTAGCAGACAAAAACAGAATATACAGAACGGCACTAACTGTTAGGTAAGAAAAAACATAAGCAAGTTAGTATTATACCCTATTAATACTGACTTGCATTTACTGCACTTCCAAATGTGTTTTCATTGCCCGAATTGCATGATATCTATGACTAATATTGTTCTTTATATCTTGTGATAACTCAGCAAAAGTCTTATCATATCCATCTGGTAAGAAAATAGGATCATAACCAAATCCACCTTCTCCGTGTCTTTCTCTGAGAATCTGACCTTTTACAATTCCCTCGAAAACATGCTCCACCCCATCTATAATCAGCGCCATCACCGCTCTGAACTGAGCAGCTCTATCGCTTATATCCTGCATCTCTGTGAGCAACTTATCCATATTATCATGAGCACTCTTCTGCGGTCCAGCGAATCTAGCACTAAAAAGTCCTGGTCGCATATCTAAAGAATAAACCTCTAATCCGCTATCATCAGATATAATAGGTACTTCCGTCATTTTAGATACCGCTCTCGCTTTGATCCGGGCGTTTTCCTCCATTGTACTCCCATATTCTTCTATCTCATCTGTGAAATTAATATCACGCAAGGTCAATAAGTTGTATTCTGGACCAAGCATTTTAGCTACTTCCTTAGCCTTATGTTCATTGGCTGTAGCAAAAACTATATCAACTATGTTTTCCATTAATTATAGTTTTTGTAGTGTGCTCCATAGGGCCTTTTTCTTGGTAACATTATCATGCAGTTCGCTTAAGCCATAAGTCAGTACGATACTATAAGTTTCCGTCTTATAGTTTTGATTAGCTCTGAATGCGGCATTAAGCCCAAGGGACTTAGGGCTTACGCCAAAACAAATTACTTGCTGGACATGAGTTGGGATCTGTTCCGTTAGATTTATTATTTGATTTTCTTCTGGAGTTATTAGTAGCACATCTTGGCTCATATTTTTACCAGTAGCCTTAATTATTTTTTCCAGTAACACTTGATGTGCACCATATTCTACTGAGTTGACCACTATGCATAAGCCTTCTTGCCCTGTTGCATTACATGTCTTTTTGTTGACATTGGGAACATTAAAAATCATCAAATCGTCAAAAAGTAAGTCCAAATTAAAAGCCGAATTTTTAAAATAAAAAAAATATAATTCTGTTAGGTGTCCTAAATTAGCACCTCTATAGAATTATGTTAAATTTATTAAATTTGTAGCGAGAAAAGAGGAAATCCAAAAGTAGATTTCAGTGTTGAAGAATTGGTTCCACATTTTATTTTCATTCTACACTAAAATTTTAAAATTTCTTGCGATGATAGCTGCAAAAAATATATCGGTCAATAAAGTATCCATTTCTAAAGTATCTGAATTGGATTTTGACAATATTCCCTTTGGGAAAGCATTTACAGACCACATGTTTGTAGCTGATTATAAAGATGGAGCGTGGTCAGATTTCAGGATAGAACCTTTTGCTCACTTTTCCATCCATCCTGCCAACATCGCATGGCATTACGGCCAAGCCATTTTCGAAGGCATGAAAGCTACTAAAAGTACCGAAGGTATTCCGATGTTATTTCGTCCTGAGATGCATGGCAAACGAATCAACAAGTCTGCAGTAAGAATGTGTATGCCTGAGTTTCCAGAAGATATATTCGGAGAAGCGTTATATGAGCTTGTCAAACTAGAACAAAACTGGATACCTAAGAAAGAGGGCAGCGCACTATATATAAGACCATATATGGTGGCTATGGATGAGTTCATCGGTGTGCAAGTCGCTAAGTCATATAAGTTTATCATTTTTTGTTGCCCAGTCGGACCATACTACAGCAAATCACTAAAGCTAAAAGCAGAAACTGAATACATCCGTGCCGCTAAAGGAGGAACTGGCTTTGCTAAAGCCGCTGGTAATTATGGAGGTTCGCTTTATCCTACGGAGTTAGCTAAAAACGAAGGATACGACCAAATTCTGTGGCTTGATGCGAAAGAATTCAAATACGCTCAGGAAGTTGGTACGATGAATATCTTCTTCGTTATCGATAACAAAGTAATTACTCCAGCTATAGATGATGGCACTATTCTGGAAGGTATCACACGAGATTCTTTGATAAAAATCCTCATAGAAAAAGGTCATCACATAGAAGAAAGGCCTATTTCTATAGAAGAAATTATGGAAGCGGGTCATAATGGAAAATTACAGGAAGTCTTTGGGGCGGGTACTGCTGCTGTAGTAGCTAACGTCAAGGAAATAGGGTATCAAAACGATAATATCAGACTGAACCCAGACAATTACCAGATAGCACCAATGCTCAAGGATACCATCAATGGCATACGCAGTAATAGGCTAAAAGATCCTTTTGGTTGGACTGTCAAAGTTGTGTAAATAACCTTATCCCCAATGATTTAGGTATTGCAGCCCTTTGTCTAGACCATTACGATAGTCTCTTATAACGGTCTTTTTGCTATAAGAATAGACACCACTATGTAGTTCTTTTCTAGGAGAAATCTCTTTAATAACAACATCGGACGGAGGGTTCTTAATAAAAATCAGGCTATCGTTATACCTTTCATGAGCTTTAGCAAATGTGTCTCTTAACTGCTGATCTGTACGATAGTATATGCTCGCAAAGTAATCTGACCAGCTTTGTTTCAGATGAATTCCAGAGGGTCTGGTGCGCAGTATGGTTATAGATCTCGCGCCTTGGTCGTACGCCCATTGCACAGGTAATGCATCACTCCATCCTCCATCGAAATACTCTTTCCCGTGCACGTGATGGCGTCCCTTAGTGACAAATGGCAAAGTACAAGAAGCGACAACGCAATCTATCCAATCTCCCTCCTGAGGAGATAAATATATCGCCTCGCCTGATAATCTATCTGTAGCGACAAAATAGTTTTCCTTAGTCTTCGAGGTCAAAGCCTTAGACAGATCAAACGGCACCTTCTTTCCGGCCACCTCTGACAAAAAGTCAATATCCATATATCCTTCCTCTCCAAGGCTTCTTCTATATTTAGTAAAATTGTTATCCTTCACTAGTATCATCATGGCCTGTAGACAATAATTATACTGAGCGGATAGAAAGTAAGAAGCAGCTACTGCACCACCTGATATACCTATTACCATATTATAGGGATTATATCCAGCGACAATGAGTGCATCTAGCACACCAGCCGTAAACGAGGTTCTGAAACCACCACCTTCTACAATCAGACAATTCTTAGCCATAAAATTTTCTATTGGGGATTTTTTACAAGATTAGACTTTTACAGTGCCTTTAATGAACGTCAATATGTTCTCATTTATTCGATCCTATAATAAAAAACCCGATCAAAGCTATTGCCAAGATCGGGTTACATAAGATCAATTTAAAAATCTTTATCAGTGAAACATCACTCGCTTAGATACAACGCCTTCTTCCATTCTGATTTGTAAGATGTGCATACCCGTTTGTATACCATCTCTATTCATTACGAAAGATGAATTATTCACTTCATTTACTTTTCTTACGAGTCTACCCTGTACATCATAGACTTCGATATTATCTATCGTCTTACCATCTGTTTTGATAATCAGTTCGTTCTGTACTGGATTAGGAGATATCGTAACAATATCTTGAGCCAATACTTCCTCCGTACTCGTTGTTCCACAATTACCCAAACCTAAAGCCAAACAAGCTCTTGGAGCAAAATAATTAAGAACTGTATCTTGATAAGCCCTTGCCTTCATAAGAGACATATCAGGATTACTTCCAAGAGATACTAAATGCCAATTACATAATTCTACAGGAGCTCCCATACAATTATCTGCCAATGGGCCAGCTTGTCCCCAAGGCGTAGTACTCCAAAAAGCTTCGTCCCAGAACTCCCATGGTGAAGCTTCTCTTGGTATTGGATTATCTTCTCCGTCATCCGTGAGATCCCAGTTCGGTCTTCTCATAGGGAATAGACCGTCCGCACCATCATTAGCCTCATTAGCAGCATCAGTATACTCATCATCTACTAATCCAGCGAAAACATCATTATTACCTAATTCTTTAAGCTTTTGTTGCACAGTATATCCTCCTTGAACTTCTACCACTTGACCTCCTGTAGTCGGCACAATGACTATACCTGTCTCGTAAGGAGCGAAAGGGTCTGTCGGCACCTGGAACGTAATCATAGGTGGGTCATTAGCATCTATCCATGATGTATCTCCAAGAGCACCTCCCAAATTAACATTCATTGCAAAATCTTGCTGATAATCAAGATTAGCATGATTAGGGAAACACAGTGTATCACCTGTCAATGGATTAATACCTACTTTCATTCCAAATGGATCACCATTGATAGGCTCTATAACCATTGGATCTGGATTACCATCGCCATCTTTATCATCTCCAATAAACTTATCTATAACTAATTCCAAATAATTATCTATCGTACTTGCTCCTAAGGTGATGTATCCACCCGTACCAAATCCCCAAGAAATAATCTTATCAGGATCTATACCAAAAGGATTGCCATCTTCCGCAACACTCTTTCTAAAGAATCTTGCACAAGTATGCACATCCTGAATACCTCTATAGGTCGCATTGATAAGTTGGTCGACTCTCGCCGTTCTCTCAGGATCCAGTGGATTCCATCCTTTTCTGTAATCCATTAACGCGACAACATAACCCATCTTCGCTAATCTGACACCCATGGCTCTGAAATAAGGATCGTCAATAGAACCGTGTATTTGCCCATTAAGCAGTTCTGGTAAAAAATTACCAGTAGGAAGCATAATAATTAGAGGTCTATCCGCCAGCGAATCACCAGCAGGCATCAGAAGATCCAAATTCAATGGTCTCTTGGCAGGTGGCATCTGCTGTAGTAGTGGTAATATGGTTGTATTGAATCCATATATAACATCTTCTTGCATTTCTGTATCATCAAACACCTCACTCAGATACCTCTCCTGAGCTTGGATACCGATGCAACATAAACAAAAAGAAAAAACTAAAAGTGTGTAATTTTTTTTCATATATAAGTATTTGATTTAATCCAATGTTATTTTTTAGCAAATTCGTAAAGTAAGCTAGCATACGCCATCCTACCTATTCTTGGCCCTCCATAAGTTTGAAATACCAAATTATTCAATAGGTTAGATGCTCCTAACTTAAAAGTAGTATTTATTCCTTTGATGTGGTAATTGATCTGCGCATCAAGCAATCCATAATCAGGAATTGCTCCAGTAAACTGAGGCGACCCTTCAAATATAAATCCTTGTACCCATTTATAATTAATATTAAAGCCAAATTTATTGCTATTCGACCCACCTAAAGGTATATCTCTACCTGATATGCCTATGTTATACTTGTGCTCTGGCGTATTAAATGCTGGAATGATAGGATCATCTATTTCAGAGTTTAATTTGTTCCAAGAATAGTTTCCAGCCACCTTGTAATATGGACCAAAGAAGTAGTTAAGTCCAATACTAAGACCTTGTGTTGTCACTTGATTCAACGAATTAGCTGAGTAACGGAAAGCATTTACAGCACTCGGAAATCCATTGATAAATAACACGTCTAATCCCAGATTATATCCTATGAAATCATCGTAAAAACTAAAGTAATACCCAGCGTCTACATATAATTTTTCGAATAAAGTAGAGCGATAACCCACCTCAAAAGTCTTAACCTTCTCTGGCCTTATTGGATCTATGGAGAAATATTCGAGAGGTGCTCTATCAGTCTCTAATAGATTATCTATGAAATCCAAAAACGAATCCACCATAATCAAGCTATCTACCCCATTGAGATTCCCCCTCAAAGTTGCTCGACCAACATTGAAATCAAGGTATTGATCTGATAACGTTGGATTACGTATGGCTGAAGAGAATGATACCCTCAAGAAGTTATTCTCAGAAGGTGTCCAAACCAAGGATGCCGCCGGTGAAAACAAGTAATCGAAATTCTCATTTTTATCCATCCTTAGAGTCGCACTCACATTAAGATCATCAGATAATGACTTTTCGAATCCACCGTATATACCGTATTCGAAATTAGAAATTCTGACATCTGTAGAATCAATAAAAATAGTACCATCAGATCTTGGTCTATATAATCTGGCGTTAGCTCCTACCTTGAGATAATTAAGAAAATCTGGCTCAAACTTATATTCTCCATGAACGTGATATAGTGCCGATTTATCTATTATCCTAGAACCTCCCTGCGGACTTCCCGATGGGGTACTAATTATCTCATTAAATTCTTGCTCAAATCTTTCTGTACCTGGCTCATAAAAATTAGTTGTAAAATCTTCTAAGGCAGGATTGGCTACATTAGCTATATCCTCTGTCTCTTGATGCCATACAAGAAGAGAATCCTGATAATCAACATACCACTGATCCAATGCGTCATAGTCAAATGTGGTCTGCGGAAAACCGTTAGATCCTATGATCGGGTCTCCATTTTCATCTCTCGCTATCTCTATCTGGGGGTAACCCGTCGCATCTATCCTCGGCACAATATTAGTCTGCCAGTTATTAATATACGCTGTATTCCATGCTTCATCGCTTTTAGATCTTTCTTGTAGCAATAATGCAGTAAAATATGGATCATAAGTATCTCCCGCATCATCTTTGGTCATATAAGCTCTCAGGAAGTATTTATCTCTCTTCTTAAGCTCTATACGCCCTTGAAAGAATTCAATATTCTTAAGTGCAAAGCGATTATCCCCCTGATATATTGTCGTTCCATTACTGTAACTTCCTGCGAATATCAGTTCTGGTGACTCAAATTCTAATGCTGGGTTGAGCCTGAAGTGTAGGGCTGCATTGGTCTTAAGGTTTTCTGTGTTGTAATTAAGTAAATCTGATTCTTTATAACCAGTCCTATGGTACACTCCGACAGCCTTAGAGTCTCTACTCCAAGGAACAGCACTGGATTGATCATAAGCCGATCTATACTCATCACCATATATATTGATCGCGTCATAACCACCAGGGTTATCGACTCCTGATTCCGTATCAAATACGGGGTCAAAATTGTTGGCCTCCCAGTCATCTGCCTTAAAAGCAGAAACGTTTAGCTTATAGCCTATCCAGTCATGACCTTCTTTGTTCTTGAAAGTATCCGCGTACCTGACCTCTCCTTTTCTTAGGTTTCTTTCTCCTAACTTGACAGACGCCGACAGTCCCTTTTGGAAAAAAGGGTTCTTGGTTACCATACTAATAACACCATTAAATGCATTAGGACCATAGAAAGCAGAACTTGCTCCGACTATGATATCGACTTTCAACACATCTAACTCAGAGGACCCAAGGAAATTACCTAAAGAAAAATTAAGCCCAGGTGCCTGATTATCTACGCCATCTATGATCTGCAAGGATCTTACTGGACTGGTACTATTAAAGCCACGGGTATTAATTACCTGAAAACCCAAACTAGCCGTCGTCAGATCAACACCCTTAAGCGCTCCTAATCCTTCGTAAAAGTTAGAAGCTGGAGTTTCTTTTACGGCAAGTACATCAAGGGACTCCACCGTCAGTGGTGACTTTTTATTTTCCTCTGATATTCTGCTGCCTTTCACTACTATTGCCTCAATGACCTCAGAACTCTCCGCCATGAGCACTTCTATCTTACTTTCGTCTAGGACCTCTATTATTTTATCCGCAAAACCAATATAAGATACAACCACATTGAAAGGTAAAGGTCGATCGGTTGTAAATTCGAAAGTTCCATCCCAATCCGATACGGTTCCCTCCGCTGTATTTTCAATTATAATATTTGCACCTATGATGGCCTCATTGAGCTCTGCATCGATTACTGACCCACTTACCGTTGTCTGTGCATAAGATATGCCACCAAAAAATGTGCAGACCAAAATCAAACACACCTTTCTCATTTCTGCTTTGAGTTTCTTCATACTGAAAGTTAATTATAGATGGGAAATTCTTAAAATATTGAAATAATTTTTAAGCTATGATCGCAATATCTTTAAAATATTTGAAAGATTGAGACATTTCTATCAAAATTTAAGTACAAATATCAGCCAATCAACGAAACATTATTTGAAAGTGTCGCCAAGGGTCGAGTCTTTTCTTTTTGTTAGAAAGTAGTACAACTTGTACAGGTCCAGATACATGACTTTAGGATTCTTAGATAGTAGCTTTTTCTCTATTGTTGGTATCCTTTTTTCCATGAAGGTCAAATAGGCATTTACTAACCCCATTTTATTTAATCTATTGGCCATTTTTTCCAGATGTGATGGCACCTTATGACCAGAATTATTAAGCATTAATAGGTTATCTATTGCTTCTCTGGTTTTTTTGAGAAAAACAGTATTCTTTTCTAATCCCAAATGTTCTGTCGGATTATCAATGTGCCAGATCGCAAATCCTTGGTCGATTATCTCCTTACCTAGCAATAAGTCTTCATATCCATAAGTGGTCAGACTTTCGTCGAAGCTGACTTTTCTGAATATCTCCGCATCCGCCAGAAAGTTATTAGAATGAAAATATTGGACTGGAAATTTATTTCGATACTTTGCATCTTTGGATTCCTTCTTCGTGCCATAGAGCCAGTGTAACTTCTTAGTATAAGCTCTTGGCTGTTTTTTGGCGTATGTACGTCCTCCTGATATAATCATACCCTTTCGGGCCACCTTAAGGTATTCTTTAATAAAGCTGTTAGACAATACCTTTGTATCACAATCCAAAAAGAGAAGATAGGGGTAGCTTGCAGATTTCATAAGCCAATTCCTTATTCTGGCGCGCCCTAGATTTTGAGAAAGCTCTGTGTAATTAACTCTAAAAAGATCAGATAGGACGACATTTTCCTTTTTATATTTCTCAGCTGAGCCGTCATCGAAACATAGTATCTCATAATCCACATTAGCCCTTTCGCATTGCTTTTGCAGTTTTTTGACCAGCTTGACTACCTTAAAATTATAAATCGGTATGAGTATAGAAATCATGTATAGAAATATAATTTATTAGCTGTCTGATCTTGTGTTTTTAGAGATTAAGTAAATATATTATATGTTTATCAGTTAACTTACTTTTATTGGCTAACGAAATATCTGCGCCACAATTTTTTTTAATAACTTTTAGGACAGGGCTATTATTTACGACTTACTGACAATCAATCTTTTGGAACTATAAATACCTTAAATGAAAAGCTGGGCAAATAGGTCTTTGATTATATTTTTTGTAGCATGGAGTGTTATTTCATTATCCTCATGTATTGCATTCCAGCACAAAAAAATGGGATATAAATCGGTAGAGAAGCTCAACGAAAAGTTAGATAATATAACCGAGCCTGACAAGATATCCACCATGTCTCAGAAGGCTGTAGAAGGAGCCCTCTCCGGTAGTCAAACTCCAGAATCTGAAGAATCCATACAAAAACTCACACAGACCATTACCAAAAATTTAGAACAAGAACTCAATAAGGTATTTTCTAAAATCGACACAAGAACGCCTGGTCAGAATTTCTCCAAAGGTATCGTAGAATCGCTTATCAACGATGAGGTCGAAACTTCTCTAAAAGAATTTATCACCACAACAGCAAAGTCAACAGATGAAAACTTTTCCGACGCCATCTTATCATTAGAAAACACTTTATCGGCAAGTCTTAAAAGGGTTGCGGCATCGCTCGACACAGAACTATCTAGCCTAGATGAGTCTTTAGTAAATGTACTATCTCAAAATCTGCAAGACAGCCTCAATAATTTTCTGAATAATTCCATCGCCAATATTAATCTACAGCCCCTATCCAAAAAAATAAGCACAGAACTCCTCAGTCCAGAACTACGGGATAGTATCATAAGTCTTGCCACAGCCGTACAAAACAACATAGATATCACTGAGCCATTGCCAGGCATCGTTGTACTGGTGAGACAAAATGCCATCTTATTGGCATGGTTGGGCTTTTTCTTGATCGCGAGCCTTATTTATTGGTCTTATTTTCTTCGTAAGAGAAGTATTCTCGGTAATGATCTTACAGAAATCCTACATAACCTCAATGAGTCCGAAGACAGAGAACTAACGCTCAAACTGGAAAACTTCTTAAAAGAAAAAGGACACTACGAATTCTATAAAGATCAGGTCAAGAGGTTAAAGAAAAAGAGCAATAGAAAATTGTAAGTATCAATCCATTCCCAGTAAATGCCCTAGGGACTCTTGCTTGGTTCGGAGGTACGAAAGGTTATTGTCGTTAGCTTTAGTTAAGACGGGAATTCGGCTTACCAACTGAACTTGTCCAGTATCAAAGGCGGATAACTTATCTGGATTATTAGTCAGTAGATTGATTCGAGATATGCCTAAATCTGTAAGTATGCTTATGGCTTTGTCATAACGACGATAATCATTTTCCAAACCCAAAGAAAGATTAGCCTCTACAGTATCCATACCCTCGGATTGTTTGTTATAAGCCTTGAGTTTATTAATTATGCCTATGCCTCTACCCTCTTGTCTCAGATAAATAAGCACGCCCTTGTTATTACTTATATGATCTAACGCATAGTCAAGCTGCGATCCACAGTCGCATTTTTCGGAATGAAACAAATCTCCTGTAATACACTCAGAATGAATTCTTACATCAACCACCTCATCTAGCTTACAATCAGGATGTACTAAGACTAACTCCGGAGAATAATCCGAATGCTCTGATCTGTAGGCTATAACTCTGAATTCTCCCCATTTAGTAGGTATCTGCGCCTCTACTTCCTTTTTTAGCATATCTGCAAAATTATGCAATATTAACTCTTAGCGACATGCTTTTGTTTCGTCATAAAAAGGTCTTTGTAGGCAAGAATGTTATTCCAGTTGGAAAATATTATCAGAGGCACTACAATAAAAAATTGGATAATTCCAAAAAAGGAAAGACTGTATCCTAAAGAAGTCACCAAAAATTCGATACCAAACAAAAGCAAGAAAACTACTACAGGAATAACCAGTATGTTCTTGTGGCTATACTCCACCTTTTGGTATTTAGTGCCTGATATATAAAATAGAATGGCTAATAATACATTCGCTATCAAGGTAGCGTGTAGAAGACCCCAGACTTGATATAGAGGAATGAAGTAATAAAAACCTATCACTAAAACAATGACGGTAATAAGCGATAAGAAAGTGACATTATCAGATTTTTTGGCATAGAGTAACTGCTGATAAAACATACGTGCATAGACCAAAAGAAAAACTACAAAACAGGCATACGTTGTATACTCTGGTATATTGAGATAGTTCTCTTTGGAAGTTATCAGAGAAATATTAGTACCGACTAAGACGATAACTGGGATAGCCAGCAAAGGTAAATTAACCATCATATTACCCATCAAGTATAACTTCCGCTTGTCAGAATTTTCTTTCAATGCGAATTGCTCGAATAAAAATGGTCTTATTCCATTAATCACAGCCTCTACAGCCATAATAATGAGTCCACAAAATGTGATTAATACTGCATACAAAGCCACCGTACTAAGGTCAGTCATCCGCTCTAAGAAAACTCTCCCACCTCTCGTCATGAGCCAATAGATGACCAAATAAGGTATCAACACCAAAGTAAACTTAAGTGAAGGCCATATCATATCCTTCCTTAGATTAAGAGTTATTATATCTCGCTCTAATAAGAGAATGATGCCAGTAGTTAAGATATTAGCCAAGAGCATTCCTATTAACCCACCTTGCACACCCATGCTAAATCCGGCAATCAAAATTAATTGCAACACGATAACCGAGAGCATCTGAGTACCCACTACAAAACTATATCTGATAATTTCCTTTTTATTCTTGAGGTATGTGTAATAGGTCTGATTAATTTCGGACAGGGCGGCATATACAACCACGGTAAATCCATAAGGAAAGAATAGCACCTCCTCTGACTTATACACTAGGTCAAATATATAAGGTCCTAGGTAGTAAGCTATGCCTATAATGAAGAAAGCCAATACTATACTGAAAGTGAAAATATTACGTAGATAATGTCTCTGCTCGGATCTATCATCCATATAATTATAATAGAAGGTCAGCATGGCATTATTAAGACGGAAGGTGATGACAATCATAGTAAACATCCCAAAGTCTACCATCAAGTTAAACAATCCATATTCTGCCTCAGTAAAAACTTTGATATAGAAGGGTAAAAGAAAGAACAAAATAGCGGGTCTCAAAAATCCCAATAGCGCATAGACAACCATCCCTATAAACGGTTGATCCTTGGCATCTGCATTTATTCTTCTTAGAAGCTTTCTGATAACGAGTGCATTAATTATTCAAAAAGGCAAAACCTATTTTGCCTTGGCGTTAAGTAGAAACTAAAAGCATGAATGCACAACGGTGTCTCGACTACTCGGCACGCATATTAATATATGCTCTGAGATCCTGAAGTTGTTGGTCACTCATTTTTTCTATAGGATACTGAGGCATGTAAGATCTTCTTCCAGATACCGACTGTACACCATATCTCGTCACTTGATATATAGAGTGATCAGAGTAATTATCTTCTTTTCTTTTCAAAAACTTGAAAGTCACATCACAATCATCTAGAGCAAAGTAAGAATACCTTCTGTCCTGATGACAATGCAGACAACTGTTATCATAGATGAGTTTTCCATTATCAGGATTACCTTCTACGCTGACACTAGCTTCGCGAGAATCTTGAGCCGATACAAAATGAGCAGGAGACCCTTTTAGATATTTGGATTTTATCATGGATATAACCGAGTCCGATTGTATTTTTCCATCCATCGCCTCATTGACTGCGATCATTTCGTTTTCACTGAGTGATAGATCTGATAACTTGAGGTCTATAGTCCATAGATATGCCAATATGGACTCCACTTCCCAGTCTTTGAGTCTTCTTCCTTGCGCACATTCTACGGCGCATAGCTGTATAGCTTCTCTTATATTATTGCGGGCAGGTATGACAAGCTGACCGTACTTTTTCTCATAGTCGTCATTATAAAATGATTCTCTATTGACTGCACCATATAACGTTGTTCCTTGTAAGAATGGTAGTCCTTTCTGATTAGTATATTCTAATCGGGCCTGTGGATCAGATATTGCTAGATCAGGATCCTCTCGCTCCAGATTATGACAAGAAGTACATACGAAATGCTTACTCTGCTTTCTGGTCTTCCCTCCGCCTGGCTTGGTACTAAAACCATTCTCTACTAGAGCTTTACCTCTCTTTGCGGAGACACCGAAAATTTTAGTATTAGGAAAATGATCTAAGCCTGTATCACCTAGCGAAGAAAGAACCTTAAACACTCTATCATCTCCACCTATAGATTTATCTTCTGGTATAAGCAAGGAAGCGCAAACGACAAAGCAAGCGATAAAAAAACCAATATATAATTTTCCTTTCATGGTATTACTTACAATTTGAACTGTCTAGAAATTGTAAATCCTAATCTGTATTCGCCTTTACCCCAGTCACTTGTTGTATATGGTATATAATCTGTCTCTATCAATCCAGTCGCATTGGTAAAATTAATCTGGAATACATGTCCACCACCTGTTTCCCATTCAAATCCTACACCCAGCGGTCTGTAGAATTCTTTGGTACCATCTGGACCAAGTTCATTATTTCTAAATTCTGAAAACGGGAATGTCGCATCCACAATCAACGCAAAGACTTTAGAAAATTGATATTTAAAAACTACTCCCGCACTTGGTAAATCATTCTGATCATTGAATTCCACATTATTTCGGTAAGTCCAGGACAAATTAGCCTGCAATGACAATCTCTCAGTCAATCGACTACCTATAATAGCCTGAAAGTTATAGCTGTACCTATGTGCCGTCTTACCAAAAAAGCATAACAACCCAGGAGTAGAACACTTTTGCATAGAAGAATATGATCCCGTACCGACAAATGTGACACTAAAGGGATTGCTACCGCCTACGTCCTGTGACATAACTCGGAATTTGAGAAAACCATTGATGTTTTGCTTAAGTGGCCCTGAGCCTTTGGTCCGACTGACTCCGACCATTAGATTATTAGATATGCCATATTCCAGACCTATCATCACATCAGATGCTGTTTCTAGTCCATAAAAAGTTGGCCATCCACCAGCATCGCCCGCAAAATCTCCAAATCTATGCGCTATTCTGATATCCATGATTCCTTTTCTCAAAGTCTCCACGGAATGTGTATTAATAACCCTCGTATCTTTAAATATCTGATGTACCTTTTCTTGTGCTATTGATTCTATCGTGCATAACAACAGAAATAAGATACTAAATTGTAAAACCTTCATTCGTTAATATAATAGCTGTTACTTTATTTCGTATTTAGTCAAGATTAGTTTTCTGGATACTCCTCTTCTATCCAACAGATAAGAAGATCCAAGTCTTCAGGGGTAATTTCTTTAGGTCCAGTAGCATAATTAGGAGGCATATCACCTGTACCTACGACTCTATTATCAAAAGAACCATCATTAAGCCAAGGCAGAATACTCGCATAATTATTATATATACCTGGCACGCCCGGACTACCATCATGGCAACCAGAATAGACGCAATAGGTTTCGACTATTGGTTGTATGTTTTCGTCCCAACTTGCTACTCCCTCACAGGTGATTTCTGGTGCTACGTCTCTAGTACAGGATAAGATTATAAAACCGACCAAAAAAACAGTCAATATTGAAATCTTTTGCATTCGCATTTTTGTTAGTATAATCGCAGAACAATATAAATAAATTCACGTATTAAAATTAACTATAATATATGTATCCAATAGAATTGGTAACGCCAATGGCGAAAGATCTTACAGATTTTGGTTTTAAAGGACTGAATACGCCAGAACAAGTAGACGAAATACTTCAAAACAAAGAGGGAGCTGTTCTTCTCGTTGTTAATTCTGTCTGCGGCTGCGCGGCAGGAAATGCAAGACCAGCCGCTAAGATGGCCATGCGACATAGCAATCGACCAGAGCAAGCAGTAACAGTATTTGCTGGTGTGGACAAGGCAGCAACAGATAAGGCGAGAGAGCATTTACTGCCATATCCACCATCTTCACCAGCTATTGCCTTATTTAAAAATGGTCAGCTAGTGCACATGATAGAAAGACATAACATAGAAGGAAGATCAGCACAAATGATAGCAGATAATCTGAGAGACGCTTTTGATAAGCACTGTGCATAAATAAAAAATGCCCCCGTTACTGTCACGTAGCAGGGGCGTCTCAACTTCCTTAGATATGATATTACTTTAATCAGTCATTTAGGATTATAACTTTTCTTTTATCCACCCATGATCCGTATAGGGTTCTGAGCAAATAAGTACCTGGCCTGACATTATCTACATCCAGATGATGCGTCTGCTGACCTTGATAATGTCCGCCGTGCTTATTCCATGATTTGATCAGAAAACCATTTAGATCATATAATTCATAAGTTAGGTTGAGGTTATCTCTGTATAATTCGGTGCGAACGGTCATAGTTTCACCGCGTACAGGATTAGGAAAAACCTCACTGGCACGATTAGATTGCGATGTGATCATACCCGCATTGACTCCTCTATGCACCGTAATGCCATCGACGACAAGGACTTCGGAATAACCATTGGCGTCCGCATCTGAGTCTACCAGACCATCAGATCCTATATTGATAGAGGTGAACTCTAATCCTGCTTCTTTAAAAAATTGCACCACATAGGAGCCATCAGGTATATTTTCAAAAATGTACCTACCACCAGAACCTGTCTGTGTTTCGTCTAATACCGTCAGGGACTCTGTAAGTAGCCATACTGTATTACCTACTACCACTGACTCACTTGATTGGTACACGCCATCTAGATCATTGTCATACCATACGAGACCACTTATTACATTTTTAGGTCTGACTAAGCCAGCATCTATATCCAATCTATCTACTCCAGTAGTTACGGTAAATACATCTGTACTTCCGTTGGCATTGACGTCGCTATCTTCTTCTGATGATCCGCTATTCTTAGTAGTGAATGTAAAATCTTCCGCAAGAAGAAACTGCACAAAATAATTGCCCGCGGCGACATCATCAAAAGAGTATCTCCCTACCCCATTAGACGTAGTCTGAGCCAACAATTCTCCACTCTCACTAAAAAGTATAATATCTACCCCAGATACTCCAGTCTCCAATACATCTCTTATACCATCCTCATCACGATCATGCCATACATAAGACCCGATTTTCATGGTACTAAAGACACCACCGTCTATATCATAATCTTCTTCTCCTGGATCGAGTGAAAATATACTTGTACTACCAAAACCGTTAGAATTATCTATATCAGAATCTGTGGCATCATTACCACCCACATCTGAAGCACTCGTGGAATAATTACTAGGTAAATCAAACCGAACATAATACTGACCAGGAATAATATTTTCTATCAAGTAATAGCCATCACCTTCTCCTGTCCCATAAGTCGTGACAGTTTCTACCAATGTTCCTGTAGACGTATAAAGATGGACATCTATGCCATTGATCCCTTCTTCATTATTCTCAAATATGCCATTGGCATTTTCGTCAAACCATAATCTATCACCTATAGTCGCTGGTGCAAGTACCAACCCTAAATCAATAGAATTATCAACCTCACCAGAATTTATTGTAAAGAATTCTGTCGTACCGACACCGTTAGCACCTGTAACATTAGAATCATTTTCTGCATCAGTGCTAAGACCCGCAGAAAAAGTTATACCCTGCTGCAAATTAATCTTGACATAATAATCTCCAGGCACCACCTCATCGAATGAATACTTTCCTGTACGATCAGAGAATGTCGTGAAAACCTGTCTATCCTGCTCGTCATAGAGTTGTATAAGATACCTCTCTACACCTGTCTCATTATCATCTTGTACCCCATCTTCATTATTATCAAACCATATATAATCGCCTATGCTGGCATAGTAAAAATATCCAGCATCTATGTTACTCAAAGACCCTCCTTGTACAGTAAATACAGTTGTGCGTTGAGTCGTCAGAATATCAGAATCTGCACCCGTTATCGTGGCCACAGCATTATTAGGTAATCTAAAGTCTACATAGTATGATCCTACCTCTACATTTTCGAAAATGTAATAACCAGATGTCCCTAGGTCAGGATGATCAGTGGAGAGAACAGATTGTATTAGACTTCCAGATTCGTCATATAGATTCACAGTTATGCCATCGGCTCCAGACTCCGCATTATCAAATCTTCCATCACCATTGGTATCTTCCCAGACACTCCCGCTTACCGAAAATAATTCCACCTCTATTGGTTCTTCTATTTCGATAAGACCTGCATTGATATGTGAGAACTGCTCTCCGTATCTAATAAAGAAAACATTAGTGGCTCCTAATACTGGATAGATTACCTCAGAATCATTAGTCGCCGATCCACCAGCCCTATAACTTGTGGCCCTGAAGCCTTCTACAATATCAAAAATCAAATAATGCTCACCAGCACTTACTTTTTCGAAGGTAAAATTCCCTAATACATCTGTGAGTGTGGAATCTATACGACGTCGATCAGAGGTATGTAAGTAAACCTTAATAGATTCTAAACCTAACTCATCAGGTGTGTACAGACCATCCTCATTACTATCATTCCAGACGATACCTCCTATCTGCGTATTATTTACAAAAAGACCAGCATTAATCTGATTATAAGATTCTCCTTCTACAACGTCAAATATCTGAGTCTGACCATTAGATCTTATGACCTGCGAAGAACTACTTTGGTTATTACCCATCTGATAGAGGGTATAATCATCATAAGCGTCTGGCTTGATTACCTCTATACTATAAGCACCAGCTACTACATTATCAAAAAGGTAGTCTCCATTTGAATTTGTTCTGGTGGTCAACACTAAGTCGCCATCAGTATCTAATAGATTAACTGTTACAGTACCAACGCCATTTTCATTATTATCTAGATTGCCGTTATAGTTAGCGTCATCCCATACACGTCCTGATACTTGCGATGACTTTAATCTGATAGCCGCATTAATACCAATTATTACATCACCACCAGACCCCACAATGATCTCAGAATTGCCGTCTTGGTCTACGACATCAGAGTCCAGTATATCATTGCCTCCTTGATAAGGGACAGAAAAAGAGTATCGATCCTCTATCTCAAAATGTACATAATAACTACCAGGGACAACACTATAGAAACTGTATACACCATCATTATCTGTGGTAGCAGAATCTACCAGATCACCATTCTCTGTATATAACTCTACTGGCAAACCTGTAGCGCGAGTATCGCCTCCTCCAAATATTCCATCTCCATTAGAATCAAAATAAGCCAAACCTCCTAGGACAAAAGATTCTAACACAAGTCCCAAATCAATCGACAAGTCATCTTCACCATCGTAAAGCGTAAATTGATCAGAGATCATCGCGGAGTTAACTAAGTTAAGATCTGAATCTACATCACCTGATCCAGCAGATGCGATCGTGGGCTGATATCCTTCCAGATTATTAATGACTAATTGGTAATTTCCTGCTGGTATATCTTGGATTAGGTAGTGCCCTGTATCATCTGTTTCCATAACCCAAATCGGTACTCCATTTTCGTTTACTAATTCTAGCTGCACGTTAGGTATACCCTGCTCGTCTGCATCTTGTATACCATTCACATTAGAATCCAACCAGACGTAATCCCCTATATCTGACAATGGTATCATTCCAAATAATTGCTCTACTACCTCCTCTTCCTCAATAGTAATGCAATCTGTCGCACCAATGGCCATGACATTACTTATATCAGAGTCACCACCAGTAGCATAATAGAAGTCACGATGATCTTCTACTTGCAGATAGTAATTTCCTGGAACAACATCAGTGAATGAAAACCCACCTTGCTGATTCGTTAATGTCCTTGCAACTTCTATACCTCCGTCGCAGTTATGCAGCTTTATTTCTATTCCTTCTATAGTCTCTTCTCCCTCATACAATCTATCACCGTTAGAATCTCTCCAGACCGTACCAGAGATAAGAGCATTCTTTTCTTCTTCCACTTCTACGAAACCGAAATCAATATTTTCTATGACATTAAGGTCTCTGAGAGTAAACACTTCTGTCAAGAATCTACCATTCTCATTAGTTATATCAGAATCACTATCCTCAGGACCATTGTTAGGATAAGTAGGAATCAAATTGGATTGTGAAGGCATGACTTCCAGTCTATATGATCCTGGATAGACATTTTGGAAAAGAGCCTGCCCATTTTGATCACTTTCGAATTGCTGTATCTCACTATCTTGCATATCACGCATGACAATCATCATTCCTTCTATGTCTGTATCGCCAGCATCTCTTATACCATTACGATTATTATCCATGAAAGTATTAGATATGATCCTGGACATCGGAATCATACCCAAAGTAATAGGTCCAGAATTTTGGACATTGAATCTGATACAGTCCGTGCTGTTTTCTCCATTGGCGTCAGATATATCAGAATCGCCACCAACAACCACGTCAAAGTCATCCATAGGCTGCACTCCGATATAATAATCTCCTTCTTGCATATCAGCAAAAGAAAAATTACCACCTTCATCAGAGGTCTCTGTCATTATATATTGCTGGTTACAATCGTACAAGTCGATAGAAACTTGTTCTAGGGCCAGCTCATCGTTATCTATTAAGTTGCCATCAGAATCTCGCCATACATAACCTGATATATCGAATTGCTGCACGACTGGCTTTAGACCTATTTCTATATCTATTCTTGGAACATTATTATTTATGCAATCTGTCGTGTTCGGTCCATTGGCCTCTGTGATAATATTATTACTGGTCAGCTCGTAACCTGTCGGTACGTTTATCTTAAGGTAATATCCTGTACGCGGTAAATCTCTAAACCATATACCACCAGTGACATCAGTTACCTGATCGTCTACTAGTGTACCGTCACAAAGATATAATTCAATATTAACGTCTTGGATTCTGGACTCATCAGTGGATAGAATACCATCTTCGTTATCATCCTCATAAACTATCACATCTATTCCGACCTCTTGTCTCTGCAAGCCTACTTGCAACACAAAACTAGGGACATCATTGTCATAACAATCGCTTGTTCCTGACCCATTAGCTCCTGTAATTATATCATTATCCACTAGCTGATAGCCAGAAGGAAGTTGAACCTTTATATAATATCCTGTCCTTACGATTTGATCAAAAGAAACACCACCATCGGCATTAGTTAGCTCATCCTCTACTAATGTGCCATCACATCTATATATCTCGATCTCCAGTCCTTCAAAACCTGATTCTCCATTGCCTATGGTACCATCTCTATTTTCGTCTTCAAAAACGATAACATACACATCCATCCTCAGCCTCTCCAAACCAATTTCTATATCATACCTAGGCACATTATCATCATAACAATCTGTCGTACCTGCACCGTTAGCTCCAGTAATAATACTGTCATCAACTAACTGGTAGCCATCAGGAACAATAATCTTAAGATAGTAACCCATTCTGGTCAAGTCTTTGAACCATGCGCCTCCACTGGAATCCGTTAAATCACTATCAACCAATGTACCATCGCAGAGATAAACCTCAACTTCTACCTGAGGTATTCCATCTTCTTCATTATCAAATACGCCATCTCCATTTTCGTCATTATACACATAGACATCTATGCCCACTTCTTGTCTGACCAAGCCTATCTCCAGATCAAAATTGGTATCATCAATATCATAGCAATCAGTCGTACCTGCACCGTTAGCACCAGTAATGATATTATTGTTGACAAGCTCATAGCCCTCTGGCATTTCTATTTTAATATAATAACCTGACTGCACAAGTTGCTCAAACCATACGGCACCGTCAGCATCCGTTGTGAGGCTTTGTACCAAAGTACCATCACAACTATAAATCTCGACAACCACATCTGATATTCTGTCTTCATCATTATCTATAGAACCATTACGGTTATCATCTTCGAAAATGAATACATCTATGTCTACACGCTTCTTTTGTAGACCTATTTCTAAGTCAAACCGCGGTACATCATCATCGTAACAATCCGTCGTACCCGGACCATTTGCTCCAGTGATAATATTATTATCCACCAACTCATAGCCTTCAGGGATGATAACTTCTACATAATATCCCATTCTGATCATTCCCATGAACCATATTCCGCCGTCTCCATCTGTTATTTGCGTATCCACGTAGGTTCCATCGCATTCATAAAGATTAATCTCCACACCTTCTATTCTATCTTCACCATTATCTATTACACCATCTAGATCATCATCCTCAAAAATGAATACGTCGATATCAACCTTTTGCCTTTCGAGGCCAACCTCCAAAGTCAGACCTGGTGGATCTTCGTCATAACAATCCGTAGTACCAGCACCATTGGCCCCAGTTATTATATCATTATCGACTAATTGGTATCCATCTGGAATTGTCACCTGAAAATAGTAGCCCATTCTAATCAATTGATCAAACCAAACACTACCATCTGCATCCGTATTGGCTTCGTCTATAAATGTTCCATCGCATTTATAGACCGCTACTGTAACATCATCCATTCTCCTCTCATCATCATCGATTGTTCCATTTTTATTATCATCGGCGAAAACAAACAGGTCTAAGTCGACTCTTTGTCTTTCTAATCCTATCTCCACATCAAATCTTGGAACATTATCATCATAACAATCTGTCGTACCAGGTCCATTGGCTCCCGTGATGAGACTGTTATCAGTAAGTTGGTAGCCGTAAGGCACATCTATTTGTAGATAGTAGCCCATTCTTATAAGATCCATAAACCATACACCACCGTCTATATCCGTAATCTGAGACCCTATGAATGTCCCATCGCAACTATATACATTGACTTCGACATCGACTATTCTGTTTTCATTATCGTCTATAATGCCGTCCCCATTTTCATCTTCAAAGACATAGACGTCAATGGCCACTTTTTGTCTTTCTATACCTATTTCTAATGTGAAGCCAGGTGGGTCTTCGTCATAACAATCCGTTGTGCCAGCACCATTATTTCCTGTAATTATATTATTACGTACTAATTGGTAACCATCAGGCATAGTCATCTGAAAATAGTACCCCATCCTTATGAGCTCTTCAAACCATACACCACCATCAGAATCAGTTACCGCCCTGTCTACATAAGTACCATCGCACTTATATACCTCAATGACCACGCCTTCCATTCTCGTTTCGCCAGCATCTATAACACCATTATTATTGACGTCATCAAATACAAAGACATCTATATCTACAAGTTGTCTTACCAGACCTATCTCTAGGGTAAATCCCTCTGGACGACTATCATAACAGGCTGTTGTACCTTCACCGTGCGTCCCATCTACATAACCGTTAGGCACTATATCATATCCATGAGGAGGAATAACCTTGATATAATATTCCTCTGGAAGGAGATCTTCATACCATACATAGCCTTCGTCATTAGTAACAGCAGTAGCGATGAGCGTACCATCACAATGATATAATTCTATAGTTGCCCCAGGAACTAACTCCTCATTATCATCGACCCTATTATCTGTGTTATCATCTATGAATGTGACAACATCTATTTTGACCAATCCATTTTTGAAACCAAAATCAAAGGAGTCATCATGCGTATTTTCTCCTACTATAAAACAAGTTGTGCAATAGGTGTCACTGGTCAGATCTATATTAGAATCCGTATGAGAATCAGAATTAACACCGTCTGTAGGCACTATATCATTTCTATCAGTTTCTGCACATATCTGATATTGTCCAGGACTTACATCGACAAACTGATAAGCTCCATTGGCATCCGTAACCACTTCGTCCACTACATCTCCATCACAAGTGAGTAACCTCACCGTGATATCTTCTATTCCAGATTCTGATGGATCTTGTACACCATCTTCATTCTCGTCGAACCATACATAATCACCTAGTGTAGAATACCTATATACGCCAGCATTGATAACTGATTTTCCACCATAAGGTACATTGACAGAGGAAGAAAAATTTTGATTGCTGATGTTATTATCCTGATCCGTGCTAGTAGCCACAAATTCTTCATCAATAGTAAATTGCACATTATAATCCCCCGGTCTTATATTATCGAAACTATAATTACCCAAAGAATCGGTAGTCGTACAGGACATAAGTTCATTGGCGCTATTATAAAGACAGACTTCTATACTGTCTAATACGCCATCAGTTACATCAATAACGCCGTCCCCATTAGTATCTATCCACGATACGCCACAGATACTACCGGGCCTGACAATTCCAAAATCTACATCTCTTCTATGTTCGTCTGGATCTAACCAAATTATGCCAGACGCATCCATCATAATCATCGGAGAATAATCAGAATTTAATTCCTCAGAGGAATTATTAGTCACTGTACGCATCATTCCTTTAAGGCCAACCTGTACGATGTAATGACCTGGCTTGAGATCTTCGAATAGGTATTTACCCTCACTATCTGTATAGTCGTAATCTATAAAATTGAGTGATTCATCATAGAGGTTAATTCGGCAACCTGGTAATCCAGGTTCTCCAGAATCTTGAAGACCATCCCCATTATAGTCAGCCCAAACATAATCTCCCAGCGATGCTCTAGTACAGTCTTCGTAGACAAGAGCCCGACAGCAGGTCTCTACATGACCATCTGTATAAGTCTTAGTTAGGCATATCTCATAAGTACCATAAGATGATTGATCCGTTAGCACATTGATCGTGAAATCACTGTTCTCTATAGGCTCCCAGACTAATCCTCCACTCACCTCCCAACTATAACTTTCCACATCATTATCAGGCAATGTGTAGACTGGTATACATGCATGATCGCTGCATACTCTGATTGGTGGCTCGTAATGCACAACAATCCTCAGTTGGTCCAAATGTAACGTAGCTGTTTCTGTCCCAGAATTAGAATATTGTATAACAACGCCAAAACCCGCATTATTAATATCTGATGCAGACCAAGCAGAATTCCAATCATCCGTTGTATGTCCATACATCCATGTATTAGTATGGAATGTGGAATCTACAGACCAAGGTGTCCCTTTTGTCAGATTTTTAGCTTTGTTTTCACTATGCGGAACACCACTAGACTTTGTCAGTCTGATGCTATGATCCCATACACCCGCAATACTGTCACCCGAGCCTGTAAGTAATACCTCTATACCCGTTACATGAGATGTACTAGGAATATTAAAACCAAAATCGCTAAAGATCAGCCCTTTAGATATCTCTCCTGGATTAATGGTCATGTTGATAGATCGATTATCCATCAATTGTCCGTTATCCAGATCTGACCAATCCGTATAAATTCTTTCGGAGGACATGCTGACTTGAGATGCCACTTTTTGTGAGGCACTATTTAGTCGTAGTTCATCTTGGTTGTAGATAATAGAGCAAGTTCGTGTCTGTTGTGCAATGGCAGGGTTAAGGAACAGAAATGCACTAATAGAAAATATACACGTAGGGACAATTAAGAGTTTTCTTAAGTTGAGCTGAGACATTGTGTAGTTTTTGTTACTTACCCAACAGGATAAGTGGTTATTCTACACGAATATACACATTATAATTATTTATATATCAAAATATTTATAATATGTTATTTTATTTTTTTGAGTGCCCTTTGATTAGGGGCATAAAAAAAGGGGTGATTTTTGAGAAAATCACCCCAAGATAATGAGAATGAAACCTGGATTTATTCTTAGCGTTTAAGCTGATGCAATATAAAAATATTATGCTATAACCTAAACTTATAATCGTATTAAAGCTAATTCAGTAAACTGTCTATCAATCCTTTTACTTGTAAAGTAATTGTTTGCGGATCGAATTTCTTGATGTGATCTTCTACACCAATAAGAGTCTTTGACCTACACTCTTTTGACTTGATATGATAAAGGGCATTAGTCAGTGTCTCTGCCCTAAAGTTATCAATAACAATGCCATGTTGTCCAATTATCTCCGGTAGTGACGTCGAGTTGCTTATTATAACGGGTATATTAAGCGTTAGTGCTTCTATCGCAGGAATGCCAAAACCTTCATAATGAGAAGGAAATACTAAGCACTTAGCATTCTGATATAAAACGATCAACTCATCTGTAGATACATTAGATACAAAATCAAAATGATCGCTCAATCCTAAGCCATCAATCATATCTAAGCATTCTCTTTTGTATTTTTTGCCTTCTCCTACAACTTTGACCTTATACCTATCCTCAGATTTCATATTGCCTAGAGCCTGGATAAGTAGTTTAAGGTTTTTTCTTTCATTAATTGTTCCCACGAAAAGTAAGTATTCCCCTTGGCCAGTATTCTTAGTGGCTTGTCTGATCTGGGGATTGACAGATTGATACATCACCTTGGTCTTAGAGGATGCCTCTGGATAATAAGATAAAAGATCGTCCTTAGTATTAGAAGAAGGAACAATTATAAGATCACTAGCTTGAGTTGCATGAGTAAATTTCAGTCGATTGACCATTCTATCCGCTAGCTTAAATTGTGCTGGGAACTTACGATGAATCAAATCATGGATTGTGACAATCGTATGGATACCTTCTTTTTTGATTCCGTAAGGTAGTTCATTGGAGAGTCCCCAATATATATTAATGTTATCGCGCCTTAGGTCACTTATCATTCCTTTGGACCGCCAAAACATAGAACCCCTTTCTGGTGTGTGCACTTGGACCTGGGGATGTTCGATAATCGGCGCTGTCATTTCATTACGTCTTAGCTCAGGTGTATATAGATGCAACTCGTATTCAGGAAGGTAAGTAAGTATATCATGGATCAAAGTCCTTGCATAACTGCCTAGCCCTTCCCTATTGAAGAATAATCTCTTAGCATCGAACCCTATTCTGACCTTGGACATATACGACTTAAGGATACAGCAAATATTCCTGAGAACAAAACCATAAAAACTTGTAGAGTACATAAAAAAGTCCTCGTTTGAAGCGAAGACTTTTTTAAGAAAGAATCTATATCAAATGATATCTAGGATTCCACCACTTCCATACTAGCGTTTTGCACTAAGGTCTTTTGTAGATCTGGAGTCACAGAAACATACTCGCTAAATATTCGGCTGAACTTAGCACGTCCCTGACTCAATGATCTTAGGGTAGAGCTATACTTATACATTTCTGCCAATGGTACTTTAGCCTTTATTTTCTGATAATGACCTTCTGCCTCTATACCTTGTATAATGGCCCGTCGAGATTGTAGGTCACTCATTATATCTCCCATGACCTCATCAGAACATAAAATGGATACATCATATATAGGCTCCATGAGCTGCGGTCTGGCTTGCTGGAAAGCACTCTTGAATGCCTGTGTCGCCGCCAACATAAATGCCATATCATTGGAATCCACACTGTGCATCTTACCATCATATATGCTTACTCGGATATTTTGACAGTTAGAACCCGTAAGAGGGCCTTCTTCCATCTTATTCATAATACCTTTTTTGATAGCATTGCTATACTTCGCGTCTATAGATCCACCGACAATACACCATAAGAAGACTAACTTACCTCCCCAAGGCAAAAATTCGACCTCACTATTTCTTACGGTCAGATCTGCTGGATCAGCCATACCCTCGTAGTAAGGCTCTATGCGCAGATGTACCTCAGCGAATTGCCCTGATCCGCCAGATTGTTTCTTATGTCTGTAGCTTTCATCTGCTTTGGCCGTGATAGTTTCCCTGTAGGCAATCTTCGGTCTATCATATTCCATTGTGATACCATTGACCTTTTCTATCCTATATTTTATTAGGTCCAGGTGTAATTGTCCTTGACCATGTAATAATGTTTGTTTGAGCGTGGCAGATTGTTCCACTTTGAGAGTTGGGTCTTCGTCGGCAATCTGATTAAGGGCCTTCATCAGTTTTTCCATTTCGTTTTTGCCAGGAGGCCGGACTGCAACTCTTATTTTATCTAGTGGGAAGGTTATCGGTTCTACGATTATAGTTTTTCCTTTTTCGGAGAGAGAATGGTTAGTCTGCGAGTTTTTGAGCTTCACCGTCGCTCCAAGATCTCCTGCCAATAGAGAATCTACATTTGATCTTATTTTTCCATTGGATACAAATATTTGGTTGAATCTCTCTGTGTTTTGATTTTGTTGGTTGATGAGGTCCTCGCCACTGTTAAGCGTACCTGAGAATACCTTAAAATAAGAGACCATGCCCACCTGCGGCTCGGACATAGATTTATATATAAATAATGATTTAGGTCCACTGCTATCTACTGCGAGATCATCACCTTCCGCTAACTTAGTGGCTGACCTATCGACTGGTGATGGTGCAATATCATTAATGAATCCCATGATACGACCACTTCCCATGTTGCGCTCAGAGCTACATATAAATACGGGATAAATCTGCTGGTTAGCCAGTGCAATGGTCAGCCCAGTGGCAAGATCCTCCTCGTTCAATGTGCCATTTTCGAAAAACTTTTCCATCAGGCCTTCTTCATTTTCTGCGGCGGCTTCTACCAGAAGATTATGTAATTCTTGGGCGCGAGGCATCTCTGACTCTGGGATGTCTTGTTTTTCTGGCTTGCCTCCGCCATCTGGGAATACATACATCGTCATACGAAGTGCATCCACTATTTTATTAAATCCTTCGCCTTGATTTATAGGATATTGGATAGGAAGAACTTTATTCCCAAATCTAGATTTCATTTGTTCCAATGCACTATCATAATCCGCTTTTTCGTGATCCATCTGATTAATGACGAACATGGCTGGCGTGCTAAATTGATCTACATATTCCCAAACCAATTCTGTACTGACTTCTACGCCTTGAGATGCATTGATAAGTATAACTCCAGTGTCAGCGACCTTGAGTGAGGACACAACTTCTCCAATAAAATCGTCCAATCCAGGAGTATCTATGATATTAATCTTGCTGTCTTTCCAGTGAGCATGCATTAGCGTGCTGAAAACAGAGTTGCCTCTGTCCTTTTCTATATTGGTAAAATCTGATACTGTATTTTTCCCTTCTATTGTACCTTTTCTGGGAATCGCACCTGCCTCAAATAACATGGTTTCTGCAAAGGTGGTCTTCCCGCTACCCGAGTGCCCAAGCAGACAGATGTTTCTGATGTTTTTGGATGTTTTTGCCATTGTGAAGTCAGTTTATTGTTTAGGAAATGAATTATTCGAAGATAAATTTTAAAGAATTAATATATTAAAAATTATTATTCTTCAATAATTATTAATGGCAATATTATATTTCAATTTAGATTTGAAATCAGATGATAATATTTATGTATGTGTACTGTATTGAAATACAAAGTATTATCTAAGCTCTAGAGCGTATTGAGATACTTGGGTGTTAAAACACCTCCAAAGGCTATTCTCCTTTAATTAGAAAAGTAAAAATCGAAAGATCTAAGCTTGACAGCTTGGACAAATACCCTTTAGCGCAATATGAACTTGATCTACTTGGTACTCCGCGGGAGCCGAAATATTAGGTATGGTATATTCTATACATGAAGTCTGAGAGCAGGAAGAACAAACAAAATGGGCATGATTATCAGTATGATTATGGCTAGAGCACTTTTCGCCACATAAGGCATACTTTTTTTCGTTAGTCCCATCTATCGCCTGATGTATTATTCCTTCTTCTTCAAATTTTTTGATTGTACGATAGAGCGTAATGCGATCAAAGTCATCTAAACGTTGCTCGACCATAGCCGTATCCATCGCCTGAGATCTATTACTCATAAATATATCGAGGACTTTTACACGGAATGGTGTCTTCCTTATGGACTTAGACAATAATAAGTCTTCTGCTTTTTGACTCATATGAACAAAAGTACGTTTAATTGATTTATATTTGCAACAGCATTGCATTTGTAACTTGAAGAATATACTAAAGAATAGTGACCTATGGGGTAGTACATTATCCATCGCCTGTGCAATACACTGTGCAATGTTACCCATTTTCTTCTCAGCAGGCGTTATCGGTTCGCATAATTGGTTTGCATCACCTCTATTTGAGGTTGTCATGATAAGTATGACCTTGTATTTCGTCTACAAATCAATTATCAAAGGCTATTTCGAGGGAATTGTATCATTTAAAGTGTTTTTTACCTGCTGTTTGGGCCTTTTACTAGTGGTTTTCCACCATTTTTTAGGAGAATACAGTACGTATACCGTGGTACTTGGGGGTATTATGATTGCCTCTGCACATCTAGTCAATTTTTTCTTTCACAGACATTTGGAACATTAAGGAACTAATCTGACCTTTGTATGATTATATAAAATGAATCTGGCTTTTAGGTTCACTTAATTTTATTAACCTGTATTTTATGTATTTAGCACTTTCTCATTCTTCTGTGTTAAGGTAAGATTTTGCTCTTTATATTAATCTACACAACTTTTAATCATGAATATTTTTGTAGCAAAATTGAATTTTAGCACGTCAGAAGACACCTTAAGGGATGCTTTTGAGGCTTTTGGTACTGTTGAATCAGTCAAAATCATTCAGGACAAGTTTACGAACAGATCTAAAGGATATGGCTTCGTAGAAATGCCTAATGAGGATGAAGGTCACAGCGCGATCAACAATCTCAACGAATCTAGCTTAGATGGTAGAGATATTGTTGTCAAAGTGGCTCAACCCCGAGAAAACAACAGAAATGATAGAAGAAGATATTAAGAATTAATTTTTCTAAGATATACTATCATAAAGGGACTCATTGAGTCCCTTTTTTTATGCTCTAAAGAATAATTTCCTTTCAGTCTCGCAGCTTTTTGTATTCCAAAATCAAACCTTGATTTCTTTTGGCGGTGAGCATAGCAAGAGGTGTTTATAGTTTTTAATTTTGCATGCAAAGCCAAAGGATTGAAAAAAAAAGTAGCCATCCTCTTTGGAGGTCGATCTCCAGAACATAACATATCATTATTATCTGCTCAAAACATATTCAGATCTATAGATAAGCAGAAATATGAGCCCATACTTATAGGCATAGATAAGCAAGGACAATGGCATCAGAATGATGAGTCCCTATCATTAATGAATGAAAAAAATCCATTGACCATAGAGCTAACACAAAATTCCAATCCGATACTTATATCTCAAAACACCAACCACCACAAACTAATCTCTGCCGATACAGGTCAAGATATATTAAGTATAGATGTCCTGTTTCCCGTCTTACATGGTAACTATGGCGAAGATGGCTCTGTACAAGGGTTTGCTAAGTTGGCCAATCTGCCATGTGTGGGGTGCGGCATCATAGGGTCTGCCGTAGGTATGGATAAAGACATGATGAAACGCATCCTAAGAGATGCAGGCATCAAGGTGGCAGAAGGTGTCACTGTAAGGCATCATGCGGATAACGCCAATTATAACAAGATCGTATCCCTGCTCGGTGCGGAGCTTTTTATCAAACCTGCCAATCTAGGTTCGTCTATAGGCGTGGAATATGTAGAAAACGAAGAGCAATTCTGGAAAGGACTCAGACGGGCATTACAATATGATCGTAAAGTACTCATAGAAAAAAGAATTACAGGAAGAGAGATAGAATGCGCCGTACTAGGCAATGAAAGTCCGCAAGCATCGATCCCCGGAGAAATAATACCTAAGGACAACTTTTATTCTTTCGAAAACAAGTATGTAGATGAGCACGGGGCCAAGCTCAAAATACCCGCAGAATTATCAGACGATCAAATCAAAGCGATACAGACTCTTTCTATAAAAACATTTACCGTCCTCGAGTGCAGAGGTATGGCACGTGTCGACATGTTCTTCACCCCAGAAAATGACCTCATAATCAATGAGATAAATACCATTCCTGGATTTACCAATATTAGCATGTATCCCAAGCTCTGGGAATACAGTGGTAAGAGTCAAACAGAACTTATATCAGAGCTTATAGATTTAGCTATAGAGGAGCATCGGGTCCAAAATAATCTACTGGATCAATAATGTTTCTTTTAACTAAATAGATAAAACTCAATAGAGGATTATTCCGTCAGAAACCAAAAGTACATGAACATAAGAGAGGCAACCATTAACGATCTCGACAAGTTATCAGTTCTTTTCGATGGATATCGAGTCTTCTACAGAAAAGACGCCGATCTCATCGCTGCGAAAGAATTTATAGCTAAAAGAATACAACAAAAAGACTCCGTAATCTATGTTGCAATAAATAAAAATGAAGAATTAACGGGATTTGTACAGCTCTATCCTTCTTTTTCTTCGGTCAGAATGCAGCGACTGTGGATACTTAATGATTTATACGTAGAAAGTAAGTATAGAGGTCAGGGCATTTCCAAAATGTTAATTGACAGATGTAAAGAGCATTGTTCTGCAACTAATGGCTGTGGTCTGTTGTTGGAAACAGAGACGAGTAATCATATAGGAAATCAGCTGTATTTGAAAACAGACTTTCATTTAGAAGAGAACAACTTCTATTTCTGGGAAAATAATATATAAAAGATATGTCCACACAAAACATAGACAAACTCTCCTCCAATATTCTTAGTATTCTGCCCATGCTCTATGTCGGGTGGTCAGACTCCGTGCTCAGTCCTTCGGAGATGAAAATAATACATGGTAAAATCCAAGATATACCTTTCTTGACCGAGGAAGAGAAAAAGTATCTTATACATTGGTCAGATCCGCAGAATCCACCTTCAGATCGAGAGTTCAGACAATGGAATAATGCACTCAAAAAAGCGGCGAAAGAGTTTTCGGAAAACGAAAAAATATCCCTTGTAAAAATGGGGCTAGAGATAGCGGATAACAATGTCGGATTTAAAAATGGGGAGCGTGCACAGGCCAATGATGCATTGCATGATCTTCATGGTGCCTTGGGCCTATCTGCAGAAAGCGAAAAACTACTTCTTAATAGATTATTCCCTAACGGGAGAGCTTTAGCGGATGAGAATTCCAAATTTGATACAGCGATACTAAAAGAAGTGCTGGATGCACCATATACAGAAACTAAAGACAGAGTAAGGAAGCTATTAAGAGATCCACATTTTGCGCTAAAACCAGAATTTGACAAAGACAAGTATCGCATTAGAATATTAGATCAACTCAAGGCACTATGCGAGCAAGGCTTAGCGGGCTATGCTTTTCCTAAAGAGTATGGAGGTCATGATAGACAGGGAGATCATATTGCGGTTTTTGAGATGCTGGGATATGGCGATCCTAGTTTGGCGATTAAGTTTGGTGTGCAGATCGGATTATTTGGAGGAGCGGTCTATATGTTAGGTACAGAAAAACATCATAAAAAATATGTAGAAAAACTACATAAAGGAGAATTGTTAGGATGTTTTGCCATGACAGAGACAGGTCACGGCTCAGATGTCAAGGGACTAGAGACGACCGCCACGTACGATCATGGCACTAAAGAAATAGTAATTCACTCTCCTGAATATTCTTCTGGCAAAGAGTACATCGGTAATGCCATGCATTGTTCTATGGCCGCCGTATTCGCACAACTTATTGTAGATGGAGAAAATCATGGAGTACACACAGTACTCGTACCCGTCAGAGATGAAAATGGGCAAGTGCTGAAAGGTGTTAAAATAGAAGACTGCGGATATAAACTGGGACTTAATGGTGTGGATAATGGTCGACTTTGGTTTGATAATGTACGCGTACCAGCAGAAAATTTACTGAATAGATATGGAAATATTACAGAAGAAGGCGTCTACGAAAGTCAAATAGCCAATCCGTCTAAACGATTTTTTACCATGCTCGGTGCATTGGTTGTCGGTAGGATCTGTGTCGGATTATTAGGTATCAATGCCTCCAAGACAGCCCTCACCATAGCGCTTAAATATGCTTATAAAAGAAAACAGTTCACAGCTAAGAATGGCGAAGAAGTCAGAATCATAGATTATCCGACGCACCAAAAAAGACTTTTCCCATTGCTGGCTAAGACTTATGCTTACAATTTTGCCCTAAGGGACTTAGCTGAGAAATATAAACACGCCACAGAAGAAGAAACTCGAGAAATAGAAACACTCGCTGCTGGCCTGAAAGCCAAAGCTACCTGGCAAACAACTCAAACCATACAAGAATGCCGTGAGGCTTGTGGTGGTAAAGGATATTTATTCGAAAATAGATTTGCGACACTCAAAGCGGATACGGACATATACACCACTTTCGAGGGAGATAATACGGTGCTTATGCAGCTAGTGGCGAAGGGATTATTAACGGAGTTCAAGCAATCATTCCATAATGACGGCTACAGGGCCGTTATCAAGTATCTCTATAGAAAAGCCAAACATGATGTATACGAGCTAAATCCTATATTCGGTCGTAATGCGGATGCAGAACATCTGCTAGATCCTAAGTTTCATTTCCATGCGTTCAACTATAGAAAGCGTAAGACATTGCATACTCTCAGTGAAAGGATGCAGAAATATCTTAAGAGAGGCACAGATGCTTTTGAGGCCTTCTTGCGAGTTCAGAATCATACCATTGATCTAGCGAATGCATTTATAGATCAAGTTACGTTGCAGTCATTCTATAATCATGTGGACAAAATAGAAGATCCTGCGACTAAGAAGGCCATGACCACGCTGGTACAAGTCTACGCGCTCGAAACCATACATGATAATAAGGGCTGGTACCTGGAGTCGGATTATATGGAAGGAAACAAAACCAAAGCCATCAGACGTATGCTATCTAAACTATATCAAGACATCAAACCGCATGCCTTGAGCTTTGTGGATGCCTTTGCTATTCCTGACGAGTTAGTAGCCGCTCCTATAGCACTCAAAGATTGGTCTTAGAGACATTATCTCCAACGGTCACTTTTTAGGATGAGTTGCTCTAAGATTTTTATATCTATGTCCTCTAGCTTTTTGATATAAAGACAGCCTCTGCCGTGTGTATGTGGTCCCAATTTTTCCAATAAAGGCTCTTGTTCCAGATCAAACATCACATACACAGAAAGATGTTTGCTTCCAGGAGAAAAGCCGACATTAAACCACTCGTACTCTTCTCCATTCTTTCTCTGATAACTATATTTACCAAAACCAATAATGCGCTGACCCCAAATTTTGGGTTCTTTTTTAGTGATTTTTTTAATGAGCTCTAGTAGAATCTTGCTGTCTTCTTTGCGCTTTTTGTTTTTGACACTTTCTATGAAAGCTTTGACATCCTTATCCGTTTCTGTGTTGACGAGTGTTTTCTTTTTCATTGATGACAATCTCTAAAAAATAAAAACATTAAGATAAAAGGACCCACTCAATTAGCAACCATTAAGTCCTCGCATCTTCTTTCTATTCTTCCGTCATTATAAGTTAATTCTATACAAAGAACGTACACGCCTGAGGCCACCATCTTCCCTTCATAAGTGCCATCCCAAGCATCATTTATATCAGTAGTCACATATATCACACTACCCCATCGGTCATAGATTTTGTAATTGCTCATTTGTACATTACCGTTGGTCACATATACTTTTAGTTCATTATTCAGATCTGAAGAACCAGGTGAAAATATATTCGGTATGAATATCGGGTTACTCAGTGTATCTAGATCTGCTGTTCCGCCATCTGAGAGAAGTGTCACTCTAATAAGCTCACGATACATGCATCCATATATGTCTGTTATTATTAGCTCATAATCCATACGCTCCGAGGGGATAAGATTAAGCACTTGACAATCTCGGCATATAGTATCACCCAATTCATCTATCCATAATACTTCCGATACTTCTGCGAAATCTGTGAACAGTTCTATATCCAATGGTTGTTCTGAGATTACAGCATGCTCTGTCTCTATATCATATTGTAACTCCGGAGCCTGCTCTACTTCGAAAATGACCGAAGACATTGCGCCATTATCATTCCATGCTTCTATTTCATAATTCCCTTGAGGGAGTTCTATTTTATATTCCTCACTACTATTACTGATATTCGATCCAGCGAAAGTGACGCCTCTCGGATAACTCCATAGCCAAAAATCAAAGGGCAAAGATCCATCTATCATAGATATAGTAATCTGACCTAAGCCAGTCTCTTCACATGGATATCTTATTTGCTCTACGACCACCTCTATATTACAATCTACATCTGGAGAAAGAATCTGCTCAATTAGATACAGAATCTCACAACCCGCGTCATAGACGATAGAGTCAATGACTCCTACAGCATTTTGATCACAGGTCGACCTTGACATATAAAAAGTGTCTTGCTCCTCTTCTATTATTGAGAAATCTAATTCCTGCCTACACCCTTGGGCGTCTATCACGGCTAGATTATAATTTCCAGAAGAATTATAGTTCTGCTTAGACTCCCCTTCTACCCCGTCCCATATATACATTTCATATAGAAAATCATCTACAGCAATAGTTGTCTCACCTCCATAACAAAATGTGGTATCTCCAGATAATGATAATTCATCTAATGGATAATCGAATATCATAATATCAATAGAATCTTGACATCCATAGTTATCCGTTACTGTCAGACTATAATCACCGCCACCTATAGATACAATGGAAGATGAACGAGCACCCGTATTCCATATATACTCAGAAAAAGACATCATCGGCTCTAAAACAACGGTATCTAACGGACAAACAGTCGTCGTCACAGGTATATTAAGAATTATAGGCGGACGAAAAGTAAGATTGACGTCTACAATGGTATCGCAGCCACCCACAAGAGCAGAAGGCAATAACACCTGACCTATCGGATTATTTCTATCAAATGTCTCGCCTCCTATAATCAGGTCATCATTATAGCATAAAAACTCCGTCAACATACTATCAACAGTTCCATCAAAGTCAAACTCCATATTATAGTTGAAACTGATACAACTTCCCATATCTATGACCCCAGTCGAAGCGTTCAAGTCAAAACTAAAAGTCCCACCTCCATGATCATCATCTAATAAAGCAAAAAAGGGAGCGCACGGAAAAATATTATCCCTGTCGAAAATATCAACTCGGAAATCAGCCCTAGGCTGATCTGAAGGAAAAACGCCTAACTCGAATGTTAGCCCTTGGTTTCCGCAAGAGTTGGGATTAACATTAAGGTCAATTATAAAACTATCTTGTGGGTTGCGTACTTGGGAAAGATTCTCAAATTCACTTAGATAAATCTCATTGCCCAAATTATCTCTAATCTCAAGCACGGCGTCCAGACCATTACTTTCGTCAAACTCGCAGCCATCGACAAAGTTTATAGAATGAATTGCAACCGAGACGGTCTTATTACATTGGGCACTGAGATGGGGAATGCACCATATTGATAGGAAAAAGCATCTGACGATATGATGGATAGGAAGTATTGATCTCATTTAGCGTCAATATAGTGATACAGCTAATAATAAAGTAAAAGTAAATCGAATTTATTTTTTGCCTATTTAATGACACGGTCAAGAACCCACAAATAATTGCAATTTTATAATAAAAAATATTATTCGGAGTTTTAAGTACAGCAGGCATAGATCATTGAATAACTATTTACAAAAACGAAAACAAATGAAAAAATTAGGATCATCAATTATTCTATTACTGGCATGTCTGCAAATATCCATTGGCCAATCCAAGAAAAGTATACAGATATATTTCGATCATGATAGCGACGTCCTGGATGATCGAGCAGGTGAACAAATCACATCTCTCCTTGACGATATGGAGGATGGATTATACTACGAATATTCTATCATAGGACACACGGATCAGGATGGATCTGGCCTTTATAATCAGATTCTATCAGAGCGCAGAGCAAAATCTGTGAAGTTATTCATGGAGGATCAAGGAACAGCTTCTGAGTACATTAATATAGACTGGAAAGGAGAGTCTCAGCTAGTTAATACAAATAATACACAAGGCGCTAAGAGTAAAAATCGTCGTGTGGAGATAGTGGCTGCGGCTTATGACCTCAGCAATGCGGAAGATATACTGAAGGCTTCTCATCAGGTCTCAGAGCAATCATATCAAATAACAACCTCAGAAAAACAAACAATTATAGCAGATCAAGGAACAGTATTCACGATTCCCGCAAATGCATTTGGCTTTGCTGATGGGTCTAATGAGCCTATCGGAGAAATTACGCTTAACATAAAGGAAGCCTTTTCTAATGCAGATTTTGTATCAGAAAATTTATTTACCAAGAGCAAAGATCAGTTACTAGAGACAGGAGGCATGATCAAAATTAGTGCAAGCGCCAACGGTAAAGAGCTTAAGTTAAAGGAAAACCATAGCATTGAAATTACATATCCACAGCAACAGGTCAAAAGAGATATGGAACTATTCTATGGAGAATCTGGTGCTAATAATGATCTGGATTGGGTTCCAACTAATAGAAGAATCACACCCCAAGATAAAGACCTGTTCTACGAAGATATAGACATTGATCTACAAGAAATAGTGTACTATGACTTTGGAGAAATGGTAAAACCTGTCCTATCAGAACCAGAATTGCCATCAAGACCACGAAAAGAATGGAAACCGCAACCTCCTGCCAAGCCAAAAGCTGGATTTCCTGAAGACTACATCAAGTACGAAACCAAATACAAAAACTATGAGAAATCACTAGAAGACTATTACGATAACATTCCACTAATACAAGAAAAAATCAATCAATGGGAACAAGAAGTATCTAGACGCATCACACTAGTCAATAATTATAAATACAACATCCAACAATTCCTAGGAAAAGTACAAGCCAAAATTGCATTGAAAAAAATCGAAAAAATGGAAGGCGTCATGACCTCAAGCGCCATCTCAAGTTTTCTGCAAAAGGCCATCTCCGCCAATGTTAATTACAAATACAATGACAAAGTTCTATACAGAAAAGTACTAGGTCAATATACAACCCAAATACTTACTGAGCGGAATATTGACTACAGAAAAGAGGGAGTATCAGAGCTAAATGTTAGTAACGTAATATCAAGTCAATTGAGATCACTAATAAATGAATATTCCACAAAATTGATAGAGCATTCTTTTGAAGAAACTGGAAAAATGGAAGAGGCGGTATTTTCCCAATACGTCACCAAAATAAATAAATTGGGATGGATTAATTGTGATAGATTCTTGAATTATCCTGAACAGCATTTAGCAAGTGTGATTATCAACAATACTGACGATGAAGCAAAGTACTATTTGATATTTAGTGATATAAGAAGCCTTATAAACGCCAATAATAAAAACGGAAAATCAGATTTCGGAAAACTGCCGATTGGTGAGAAAGTAAAACTTGTCGCCGTCAAACTTGAAAATAATCAACCTCTATTAGCCAGCAAAGATGTTGTTATAAAAAGAGATAATGACATTAATCTAAACTTTGCACCAAGTTCTCTAAAGCAAATAAAAAATGCGCTAAATGCAGTCAGCACTGAATCGGAAGCAGAGTAATCCATTACATAGATAATTATTCTACATCATGGTCGATATGCCTTTTAAAGATTAACCCAAAAGGCATATCGACCTTTTATCATTAATTATGCTATCAGATGATCTTAGAAACTAAGGGCTATTAAAAGAAACCTAGGTTAGTAATTATAGATTCTAATACTAGAATTTTCTGATTTAGAGAACGTATTTATCACTACAATTCCAATTGGTAAATTATTTTGCTCCACTCTTATATAATTATTATTTATATCTCTTTCCTCAAAAAGTAATTTGCCACTCATTTCATAGATCATCACACTATCTATGGTTCTTTCGTCAGAATATTGAATGTTATAATGTCCATCAACAAGTCTAATCAGTAACCCTTCCTTATCCGCTATGTCATTTTCGACAATACTAGTAGAACTCGTCGTCCAAAAATAATAATCTAATTCTTGGAATAATCCTTCTTCGCCATGCAGCCAAGGTTCTTTTATTATTTCAGTTTCCCACTTTTCTTTTATATACTCGTCTTGTTGTACTCTGGAGTCACCCCAGCCTTGCCCAGCCCACATCGTTTGTACATCCCAATTCGCGTTGATATAACAAAAGGCTTTAATCCTATCATTTTCATAGATCTCGTCAAATACTCTTTGAAACCAACTTTGCCAATTCTGTTCTCCCCTATTATCGCTCAAATCCAATTTAGGAGTGGCTTCCGCTATCATGATGGGCTTATTCTTTCTAGCGGCCAACTGTTTTATACCTTGCCCCATATTACGTCCATCAAACTGTGAGTAACCCACCCAATTAACATATTCATCACCGGGATACCAATTTTCAATATTGTAATAATTCAGCCCTGCAGATTGCCAGACAAAAGAGGCATTGTTCACTTTTTCAGTATCGAAAATATGGACGATATGACGCCAAGCGTTTTTATATGAAGATGGGTTATAATTATTCCAGGGACCCTCAAACTCATATCCTATCCTTATAAAAATTGGTCTGTTCTGATCTTTAATCCATCGAGCAAAATCTATAATATTCTGATCATATTGTCCCTGCCCTATTTCGTCCAGAATACCCACTAAATACAACCCAATGACTAAGACCGTATTATCAAATGTAGAGTCATCCATATACAATTGTGCATTGATATCTCCAGCACCCCAATTCGCTGTTTGTCTAAGTCCATTGAGTGACTCTATAGATGTGTACGTCGTTATACCCGATGGCGTTTTTTCACCGACATGATCGACATATCCATTAGAGTAGCGTGCGAGGCCTCCGACTGAACCTAAGTCCTGACCAATGACTAAAATTTTCTTTCCATCCTTTGGAGAAAATTTAGGCTGACCGTTGGCAGCGCTTATCTGGCAATTACCTGATGTACTCAGGAGTATTAGAATCCAAAACGATGACAAAAGGAAAAGCTCTTTTCTCATAATGATTATCAGTTTAGTTATTTCTTTAGGTTGTTTTCATTTATTATAAAATTCATTATCCAGTAAAATATGATAATATGCATATTACAACGACAATAAGCAAGATAGAAGCCGCTAGGTCCAATATGGAGAATTTCCTATCATTTTTCTGTTCGGCCGACAAAGTTCCATAAGCCAATCCTGCTATTTTATTATAGTCAGGTGGCTTGGTCAGTAAGGTGACTATGACACATACGGTCACACAGGCCAAAAACAAAAAGATAGCCATGTGCGCAAAATTGATCGTCGCGAACTCATACCATAGACCACTATCACCTTCGGAGATTGTAAGTTCTGATATAATACGCATCGTACCCGCGAACAAACCAAAGAAGAGTGTAGATATGGCTCCAATGGCATTGACTCTCTTCCATAATATACCAAGTAGAAAAACAGCAGCTATCGGCGGTGCAATATACGCCTGTACGCTTTGTAGGTATTGATACAAGACACCACCGCCTATTTTTTGCATCACAGGAATCCATAACATACCGAGTATCACGACAACTACAGTAGCAAGTCTTCCTATATTGACCAATTTGGATTCTGAGGAATCGGGATATAATTTTTTGAATATATCGACGGTGAATAGTGTGGAACTAGAATTAAACACACTGGCCAAAGAACTCATCAAAGCCGCCATCAATCCACCTGCTACTAACCCCTTTATACCCGTCGGTAGAAGAGTCTGTACTAGTACAGGAAATACTTCGTCACTTCTTTCATAAGTAAGGATACCTTTTTGCTTTAGTCCGTAAGCAATTATACCCGGTATTAGAAAAATAAAAATAGGAAGCAGCTTCAGGTAAGCTCCAAAAATTGCCCCTCGACGTCCTATCTTAATATTGTGAGCCGAAAGGGTGCGCTGTACAATGTACTGATCCGTACACCAATACCATATTCCGACGATCGTTCCACCAAATAACATACCTGTCCAGGGAAATTCTGGGTCATTCATGGGACGCCACATATTGAAATGATCGGGTCCTACGGTTGCTTTTAATTCTTCCCAGCCTCCAATGGCAGTAAAGCCTTGATAGGTCAAAAACAAAGACCCCAAGATCAAGATAATGGTCTGAAATGCTTCTGTAAACAAGACTGCCCGCATACCTCCCAAGACTGTATATACACCTGTGATTATAACAATACCTAGCGCACCATAGATAAACGGAATATCAAGTAGTTGCGAGACTACTATACCACCAGCATAAATGGTCACGGACACCTTTGTAAGTACGTAACCAAAAATGGAAAATATAGATAAAAACCATCGGGCACGAGAGTCAAATCTTTTCTCTAAAAACTCAGGCATCGTATAAGCTCCGCTGAGCATATAGAATGGCAAAAACACCCATCCCAGTAATAATACAATCCAGGCATGCAGCTCATAATGGGCCATTGGCATTCCAGATTCCGCGCCCGTACCTGCTAGCCCGACCACATGCTCAGAACCAATGTTGGATGCAAAAATGGAAGCTCCGATAACGAACCATCCCACATTACGCCCAGCAAGAAAGTAATCTTCTGTCGTTTTGTTCTTTTGCAATATGACCCAGATTGCCACGCCTATAAGCACGGCAAAGTATAATCCTATGACTATCCAATCTAGTTGCTCAAGTGTTGTATTCATTGGTCGTGTTTTATATAGGATTTAGAAAATTATTCTTGTTTTATTTCGTCTTATATTATAATAACATTCTCAATTATTTAGTCCAGAAGGATAATATACCGCACCACCACATACATCATAATTCGCTCCTGTTGCTGAGGCTATGAAGTTAGGTCTGTTATTAATTCTTAAATAGGCCATGTAAGACATTAGAATCGCTTCTTTATAATCTATGATGTTATTTTCCGGAATAATAAAATTAGCATTGGCGATTCTGCTCTTGAGTTGTTCGATAAAAAAAGAGTTATAAGCACCGCCTCCTGAGAGCAGAACTTTCACTTCTTCCGTATCTGTTATCAAAGAGCTAAGATGGTTTACCATGCATTCCGTATGCGTTCGCATGTTGTCATAGATGGAGCATCGTGAGTTATCCATCATAACTAACCAATGGTCCTTTACCCATTGATTATCTATCGACTTGGGGAATGCACTTCGTATGTATTCATCACTTAGCATCAGATGGAGCAACTTCTGATCTATATTTCCCTGAGATGCCATAGTACCGCTTTCGTCATAGGGCTTTCCCATTTTTTGTGCATAATAATTAAAGACCTGATTACAAGGAAAAAGATCATACGCCGCCCACTGACCATTATGGCAGTAACTTATATTGGCGATACCCCCAAGATTAATGTAATAATCGTATCCAGGAAAAAGGTCACGATCCGCAATAACCGCCATTGGCGTCCCTACCCCGCCCTGAGCGATATCTTGATTTCTAAAATCACAGACGGTTACTAAATTCGTATTCTCAGCCAATAGCCCTCCGTTAAGCAATTGCCAAGAGACCTTACTATCTGGTAAATGCAACACCGTATGACCATGGACACCACAGCAAGCTATTTGATAATTTTTGTTACTAATTATATCCAGTATACACTCACTCAGGTAACCCGTATATGTCGACTCTAGTAGCGCCAATTCTTTGACAGATAACGTATGGACTTCCTTCAATGCGGAAGCCAGTGCAGCAGGAAGTGAATAGCACCGATGATCCATAAGTTGCCAATGTAGAGAATCCTCTTCATCGTATTGTACAATTACTATATCAATACCATCCAAAGAACTCCCTGACATAACACCGATGCATTGCACAGATTCGATCATTTATATATAATTAGCAACTTTCGTCGATAAAGAGCAATTATCTGTCAAAAAACTTGAGAAACTATTAAACCATAAATAGTTTCCACAGTTTAATTGATGTAATTTCGCTATATGAGTAATAGATCTATTCTGATCCAATCCGCCAAAGACATGTTCCTGAAATATGGAATTAAAAGCGTCAGCATGGATGACATTGCTCGACTCATAGGCATCTCCAAGAAGACCATTTACAACCATGTCACCAATAAGAAAGACCTCGTCAGTAATGTCATGGAGGTATTCATAGAAGAAGAACAAAAGGTTGTAAAACAAATAACCGAAGAAGCTAAAAACGCCGTGGATGAAATGACATCCATCGCCAGGCATGTCCTACGATCTCTTAGACTGATGAAGCCCAGCCTCACTTATGATCTGAAAAAATACCACCCCAATGCCTGGAGAAAAGTGGAAGACAATCATTTCAGTTTTATGGAAGGTACGATAAGACAAAATCTACTCAGAGGAATAGACGAAGGGTTTTACAGAGATAATTTTAATGCAAAAATAGTCTCAAAAATATATTTGTCAATGGCTCTAAATAGTATGAATGATGAGATATTTTCTCATAACGACTTCAGACTCTCAGAGATCTACGAGAACTTTATACTATACCATCTCAATGGAATCATTAACGACAAAGGCCGTAAAGAATTAGCTAAATATCTTAACAGAACTTCAGAATGAGAATAATCACAGCTATAGCCATACTACTTTCAGTGGAGATGTTCGGACAATCTAGTTTTACACTGGATGAGGCCATCTCTTATGCTCTAGAGCATAGCACAGATCTGAAACTAACCCAGATAGAAGTAGATAATGCCGATGCGCAAATCACAGAATTCAAATCCATAGGAATGCCTAAGGTAACGGGTCGAGCCAACTACACCTATTATTTTGCTCGCCCAGTCAATCCAATTCCTGATTTTATCACTCCCGCGGTATATAACATATTAGTAGAAGAAGAAGTACCTGGGGTAGAACCATTTGTCGGGCCACCAGAGATCAACGAATTTTCTTTTTTCACTAAGCACAATCTTTCTGCGAATATTGATGCCAGTGTCTTACTATTCGATGGATCTTATTTGTCTGGGCTGAAAGCCGCTCGAATGTTTAAGGAACTGACGAGAAAGTCTATAGATGTCAAAGAAGAAGAAATCAAGGCACAAGTAACCAAGGCTTACCTCAACATTCTCATTGCACAAGAGAATCAACAAATGATATCTAAGAATGTAACAACTGTTAAAAAATCATTGACAGAAGCCAAAGCCTATTACGAGAATGGTTTTATGGAACAACTGGATGTGTCAAGGCTTCAATTGTCACATGACAATCTGGAAACAGAATTGGATAATATAGAGCAGCTTATACTTGTCAGCAAAGACCTACTCAAGTTCCAAATGAATTATCCGCTTACTGAGACTATAGAATTGTCAGAAGAATTAGGAGAATTAATAGATCTGACTATCCTTGACAACCTAGATAACGAAGAGCAAATAGACATAACACAGAGAGAAGAATACAACCAAATAGAACTGGGTCGATCTCTAAACGAACTCAACCTCGAAAGACTAAAGAAAGGATACCTACCAAGTGTCTCTGCCAATGCTACGATCAACGAATCACTACAAAGAAATGATTTATTCGATAGTGCAGAAGCAGGATGGATTCCACAAGCTTATGTGGGCCTTGGTGTAAGAGTACCTATCTATGATGGTAACGAAAAAAAGGCTCAAATAAAACAAGCCAAACTCGAATTAGAAAAAAATGAAATTCAGAAATCAGAATTCGAGAGAGCGGTTAACCTACAAGTACGTACGACGAGGATGCAACTTAGCAACGCCAAGAGAAATTACTACAATAGAAAAGATGCACTCGACATAACTGAAGATATATACAACAAAACATTAATCAAATTTAACGAAGGTGTCGGCTCCAGTATCGAAGTCACACAGGCCGAGACACAATTATATCAAGCGCAATCTGCATTTATCAACGCAATCTATGATCTGATCATAAATAAGACAGAGTTAGATATTGCTTTAGGAGAACTTTAATCAAAAACTTATGAAAACACTATTTACAATATTACTCGCGACCTCGCTCCTTTTCTCATGCCGCCCTGGAGCAAAATCAGATGCCATTCCTGAAGATCTCGAAGGAAAGAAAAAATATCTTGCCGAAAGAAAAGCAGATCTCAGAGCACTAGAGGCTAAGATCGAACAAGTAAAAGGAGAAATACTAGAACTCGACCCACCTAAAGAAAAACCACCCATCGATGTCAATACTATGGTGGTCAAGCCTCAAGAATTTAAAAGATACATAAAAGCAGAAGGTAGAATCGTCGGTGATGATGTGGTCAATGTAAGCAGCGATATCGGAGGACGTATAACAAGTCTTACGGTAAAAGAAGGTCAATACGTCAAGCGTGGTCAACTTGTCGCCACCACAGATATGGAAACACTAGAACGACAACGCACAGAAATAGAAACGTCATTATCCCTTGCAACGACAGTATACGAAAGACAAAAAAGATTATGGGATCAAAACATAGGGTCGGAGTTGCAATTTTTGGAAGCTAAAAACAATAAAGAGCGTCTGGAGAAATCTCTAGAAACTCTTGCTTCTCAGACCAAAAAGAAAAATGTCTATGCTCCAATATCAGGTGTCGTCGATAAGGAATTTATGAAGCAGGGAGAAACTGCTAGCCCAGGGATGCCTATTATTCAAATACTGAATACTAATAAAGTAAAAGTCGTTACCGACTTGCAAGAATCATTATTGGGATCGATAAAAAGAGGCGACTATGTAGATATACATTTTCCTTCTTTGGGCTTAGACATCAGAGATCGCATTACACTAATCGGTAGAACCATTGACCCTGCTAATAGAACTTTTAAGGCAGAAATAAACTGCAGCAGTCGTAATGGTCAGCTCAAACCTAATCTGCTTGCCGAAGTAAAGCTCAATGACTTTACTCAGAAAAACGTACTCACTATACCATTAGAAGTTATCCAAGAAGAAGTCGGTGGAGAAAAATATATCTATATCGTCGAAAACAAATCTGACACGATCAAAACAGTAAGAAAGTCATATATCGTCTTAGGCGAATCCGCCACTGATAAAGTGATCATAACATCTGGTATTGAAGAAGGAGACGAAATTGTGATTAAAGGATATCGAGATTTATCTAATGGATCTAAAGTTAATTCTATACCCCTAACAGAAGACACCGATGAATAAATTTATAGAAGAGCTTAGAGAATTCAAGATTACATCTATTGCAATAGATAATGCTGTGAGCATTTTTCTATTGACCTTTATGATATTAATCATAGGACTGAGGAGCTATCGCGACATGCCTAAGGAGCAATATCCAGAGGCATCGCTCACAACGATCTATGTTAATACACCATACTTTGGAAACTCGGCTGAAGAAATAGAAAACCTAATTGCCAGACCGCTAGAGCAAGAACTGAACTCTATCGTCGGTATCAAAACTGTGACCTCCACCAATGTACAAGATTACAGTGTCATCATTGCGGAATTTGACGGAGACGAAGATGTAGACATTGCCCTTACCAAAGTCAAAGATGCCGTCGATAAAGCCAAAAGTGAATTACCCAGCGATCTTGACCAAGACCCGCTAATACAAGAAGTCAATTTTGCAGAGATCCCAATTGTTACAGTCAATGTTGCTGGGGATTACTCGATGGATGATTTACGAGAATACGCAGAGTACGTTCAGGAAAAGTTAGAAAACATTGCAGAAGTATCTGAAGCGGAGATGCAAGGCGCTCTAGATCGAGAGGTAAAAATCAATATCGACCTTTACAGACTTCAATCTTTAAAAGTTAGTTTTAATGACATAGAAGCAGCAATAGCAAGAGAGAACATGACGATGTCGGGTGGAGAAATTATCAATAATGATAATCGCCGCGCCATAAGAGTCATCGGACAGTTTGAGAAAATGAGCGAGCTGGAAAACCTCATTATTACTGCCGAAAAACAAAGGTCCATTTATCTAAAAGATATCGCCGATGTAGAATATGGATTTGAAGAAAGAACCTCCTATTCTAGATCTGGTATTAAGCCTTTGATATCTTTAAATGTGATCAAGAGAAGTGGAGAGAACTTACTCTCTACAGCAGATAAGGTCAAAAAAGCTATAGAAGAAGCCAAAGTCAATCTTCCAGACAAGTTGGATATAAGTTTGTTTAATGATCTATCGGTTTATACACGTAATGAAGTCAACAATCTAGAAAACTCCATTATCTCAGGAGTTATACTTGTTATACTTGTACTACTCTTCTTCTTAGGATTTAGAAATGCGCTCTTCGTGGGTATAGCCATACCGTTATCGATGCTGACAGGAATTATGATCCTGAACATCTTTGGTGTGACAATGAATATTGTTGTACTCTTTTCATTGATACTAGCTCTTGGGCTACTTGTGGATAATGGTATAGTCACCGTAGAAAATATATATAGATATCGACAAAATGGTAATAATGGAAAGTATGCATCCAAATATGGTGCTGGAGAAGTAGCATGGCCCATAATAGCGTCTACGGCCACTACGTTAGCAGCATTTCTTCCTTTACTTTTCTGGCCTGGCATCATGGGTATATTTATGCAATACATGCCCATCACTTTGATGATAGTCCTTTCCTCTTCACTCTTTGTAGCATTGGTTATAAATCCCGTCTTTACAAGTAAGTTTATGAAAGTGGATGAAAAATCAGAAGATGCAAAGACAAGAAGAAACAAAGCAAGAAATGTCATCATTGGCTCCTTTATAATGCTACTTTTTGCGGGACTAAGTCACTTAAGTTCTATTGATTGGTTGCGTAATCTATTGATTATAGTGACGATCTTTTCTTTAGTGAATTACTTCATCTTGAGACCGGCTTCATTTGGATTTCAGAATACATTCCTACCCTGGTTAGAGAGATTATATAATAAATTTTTAAGCTTTTGTCTGAAAGGGATCATGCCAGTCATCACCTTAGCATCTACTTTTCTTTTACTGATAGGTGCCATCGGACTGTTCTTCAAGTTTAGTCCTAACATTACCTTCTTCCCTACGACGGATCCTTTATATGTTAACATCTTCGTAGAGCTGCCAACAGGTAGTGATATAGAAGCGACCAACAAAGTGATGCTCGATCTTGAGAAAAAAGTAAAAGAAGTCATCGAGCCTTATGAGAAGATCGTAGAAGCCGTACTCACGCAAATCGGAGAAAACACCTCTGACCCCAACGCACCACCTGAGCCGGGCATCACGCCGAATAAGGCAAGGATGACTGTTCAGTTTTTGGAATACAAAGATAGAGGCGGTATTAGCACCAAAGATATCATGGAAGATATCAGATCAGCCATCAAAGGAAGACCTGGTATCAAAGTAGTTGTCGATCAGAATGCTGGTGGACCACCTGCTGGAAAACCGATCAACCTAGAATTGCGAGGGGACGAAATAGATTCTTTACTTGTTATTAGTGATCAACTGATCAAGCACGTAGATGCACAAAATATAGCGGGAATAGAAAAACTAAAACTCGATGTAGAACTCGGAAAACCAGAACTACTCATCAATATAGATCGCGACGCAGCTAGAAAGTATGGGATAAGCACAGCACAGATCGGATCATCGATAAGGACGTCCGTTTTTGGAAAAGAGGTATCTAAATTCAAAGATGGAGAGGATGACTACCCTATTATGATTAGACTGAAAGAAAGTCAGAGAAATGATATTGATAAATTAATTAATCAAAAAATTACATTTAGAGATCAATCCACTGGTAGGTTAGTACAAGTGCCTATATCATCTGTCGCAAGTACAGAATACTCATCGACATATAATTCTATAAGAAGGATCAATGGACAACGTGTAGTCACAATCAGCTCCAACGTACTCACAGGCTACAACGCCAATGAAATAAATGGAGAATTGGCTTTGCTCTTAGAAGACTATTCGCTTCCTGAGGGATACAATTATGCATTCACGGGAGAGGCTCAGCAGCAGGCAGAAGATATGGCATTTTTGGGTAATGCCTTTAACATCGCCTTATTCATAATTTTCCTAATTCTGGTTACCCAGTTCAACTCTCTGATAACACCATTTATCATTATCCTGTCTGTATTTTTTAGTTTGATAGGAGTCTTCCTTGGTTATGTCATTACTGGTGAAGATTTTAACGTCATCTTTTCTGGTGTCGGTGTTATATCCTTGGCGGGTATTGTGGTCAATAATGCCATTGTTCTAGTGGATTATATCAATCTTTTGGTAAAACGAAAAAGACTATCCAAAAACTTGGCTAGCATGAACGATCTCTCCAAAGAAGAAGTGAAAGAAAGCATTATCGAAGGTGGAGCAACAAGATTAAGACCTGTATTGCTAACGGCTATAACCACAGTACTTGGCTTGATACCTTTAGCTATTGGATTTAATTTTAATTTCTTTTCCTTTGTGAGCGATTGGGATCCGCAGTTTTTCTTAGGTGGTGATAACACGGCGTTATGGGGCCCGATGGCTTGGACGATTATCTATGGGATTATCTTTGCTACGTTTTTGACATTGGTAGTCGTGCCAGCAATGTACTGGTTAGCCTATAGAATGAAGAGAGGCGCACTAAATTTGATTAACAAATTTAGAGGACCTCAGATTAACGAAATGACTTTGGACTCATAATTAGAATATTTGGTTATGAACAATCTAGCAGATCAGAGAGAAAATTATACAAAGAACAAACTAGAATTAACTGATCTTTCAGAAGACCCTTTGATCCAATTTGAAAGATGGTATCAGGATGCCGAAAAAGAGGGGATCAAAGAACCAAACGCCATGACACTGGCTACAGTAAGTAAGTCGGGTCAACCGTCTGCACGTATCGTTCTGCTAAAAGGATTTAGTAGGAAAGGGTTTACCTTTTACACCAATTATACCAGTCGCAAAGCACAAGAAATTTTGGCGCACCCTCAGGTATCACTTGTGTTATGGTGGAAAGAACTAGAACGACAAGTACGCATTGATGGTATAGCCGACAAAGTGGACGAGGATACATCGAAAAGTTATTTTCAGTCTCGACCACGAGGTAGTCAGATCAGTGCATGGTCATCGCCGCAGAGTCAGGAAATCAAAGAGAATTATCTTGATGAAAAAAGAAAACAAATTGAAGACCAGTTCAAGGATATAGACAAGATTCCGCTCCCTCATTTCTGGGGCGGTTTCATTGTCAAACCCTCCATGATAGAATTCTGGCAAGGTCGCGAAAGCAGATACCACGATAGATATAGATACACCTTATCAGATGATGAAAAATGGCACATCGTCAGACTGGCTCCTTAAAAAAAATCAATCCATCAAAACAAAAAAAGAAATCATCCATAATAGAGCGGCGTATCTTTTTAGAAAAAGAGGATATGTTGCTACGAGTATGCAAGATATCGCTACGGCTATGGACATGAAAGCCGCAAGCTTGTATAACCACATTTCTTCAAAACAAGAAATGCTAGAAGAGCTCCTTATTTCCATTGCCAAAAAATTTACACAAGGCATGATGGACATAGAAGAATCCTCTCTATCAACAATACAGAAACTGGAAAGCCTAGTAAGTCTACATGTAAAAATTACTCTCGAAAATCCAGATGCCATAGCGCTTATTACTGGAGAATGGGTACACTTAGAAGAACCCAAACTTTCATATTATAAATCCCAAAGAAACGCTTACGAAGAAAAGTTCTTATTGATACTCTCCCTGTGCAAAAAAGAGGGCTATATCGAAGACACAATTAACATTGACCTTGCCCTCTACTCCATTTTGTCAAGTCTACATTGGCTTTATAATTGGCATAACAAAAACAAAAAAATTAGTCCAATAGAAATGGAACATCAATTAAAGAAAATACTTCTCAAAGGACTAATCAAAAACTGACTCAATACACTATTGGGAATAGCATACATTCTCCTCTTGCTTACACCTTTAGATATGACTTCTTTTGCTTGATATATCTTTTGACCATTTTACCATCCTTACTTACATACTTTTGATAATAGTTGTTAGTACGATTGATGATACGATGAGTGTATTTAAAAGAAGGAATGATCGTGGATATTGATTTGTAGGCATCTTCTGTAATTGTTTTCCATGGTTTGAGATAGGTTTTTTTGTGTTTATTGCCTTTCTTTTCAAAGAGCTTAGCTTGCAAATCAAATCTTAAATTTTCATTCTCATAAGAGTGGATATACTGGATATGTTGGCGAGAAGTACAAGCAATTATAAGTGCGTCGAGTGCATGGTGTTTCTTTCTAATGTGTCTCTATGCGCTACATTGTTTTTGTAAAGTAGTGCAACTGCTTTGCACAGTGATTTGTGATCTGATAATTCCTCATGATATTTTGATTGCCTATCGAGTATTTGGTTAAGTTCGTTTTTGTAATATTTTCTATCTATAGTGTGTACAGTTTTGCCTCTAACCTTAGAAGATGGATTGTCGATTAGAGTTTGTAGTACATACTCTCCTACAGTAAGGTTCATATTGGAGATGTCTTTTTCGGTTTTCTTTTTACGTAATGTCCAATCCGTCGGATCTGGAGTGGAAAGATTTACTTTCAGAGTTCCATCTTTTAATTTCTTTTCCGAAACAATAAAATCTAATTTTTTGCCTATCCAGTTTAGTTTTTCCTTAGTACGATATTCTCCCACGATATCATTACGCAATTCGACATTATATAATGTATTCCCGCTTTTATCTTCTTCTACGACTTTGATATTGTCTTTTTATTGTCAAAAAATAAATGTTTTCGTGCATATTAGATGCACTTAAGAGTGGAACTTTGGAGTTGTTGATGGAATATAACTAAATAATCATTTAGTTAACATGTTCTTAGCGGGATAGAGCTCTTCGTCTTTTAACTATTACAAATCTCCTTTATAGTATCAAATAAGCGAACCTCATCGCCACGCCTATATTTTTTATCTTGATACACAAGTTTCCCAGCCTCATCAAAAATGAAAGTCTGCGGATAGCCATTGAGTTTTCCAGGTAGTACATCTCTGAAACTCCTCGTGACATCATTATAAGTTTCCCAAGGCCAGTTTTTTGCCTTTGTATGCTCTACGAATTTGCCATAGTTCTTTGGGAAATCTCCAGAAATAGCATAGATGTTAAAATCCGCTTCTTTAGCCCACTCAGTATATAGTGGGGTTATGGCATTTAATTTTTGATGACATGGCCCACAGGTCGTTAACCAGAACATGAGTACTGTGGGTTTTCCATTTAGCTTAAATATATCTGCGGAATTATGAATTTTTCCATCGGCGTCCTTTAGTTTTATATCAAAAGGAAAAGAAGTATTTAATTCATTACTGCTTAACTGTTGTGTTGCTGGTGCGGTAGTCTGATGATTAGTTTTGCTGCTTGTCGTATTGCTTTTTTCTTGGTTGGTTTCTTCCACAGAAGTTTTGCACGCAGCACTTAGTAGTATAAAAATTAGTAGAAGTATTTGCTTGGTCATTCTAATTTGTATTATGGTCTACAAGATACAGTTATTATTCTCGGTTGAGTAGACTAAGATAGTCCTGATCTGTATCTATATCTATGTTGGCTTCGATGGATTTTAGAAGTATGGTCTTGTTGAGATGGCTATTGATTATTGATTTGGCCCCTTTGTCAGCTTTTAGTTCCGATAATTGATTGAATACATTTTTATGAAAATAAGCGGGTACGCCAATTGTAGAACCATAATCGGTCGCTACGATATTTATATTTTGGCTGATACCAGTTTTCAAAATTTTTTCATAATGTTTTACATCAATAAGTGGCTGGTCTGATAGGGCAATTAGAAGTCCATCATAGTCTTTGCTTTGCGCATAGTTGGCAATCAGACTAAGGCTCGTACCTATACCTTCTTGAAATGTGTTATTATGCAAAAAAGTAATATTGTATTCTTTTAGTTCTTCTTCGATTTCTTGTTTTAGGAATCCTGTTATACATGCAAGTTCTTCTATGGCGAGATTCATTAGCTTTTTGACCGTTGCCGTTATAAGTGTCTCTCCTTTATAGTCTAATAGCTGTTTTGGTCGAGACATCCTGGACGATGATCCAGCGGCTAATATGCATGCCATTATTTTCATTATAAATTCGCTTTCAGGCCAAAAGATATGACTATAGTTAGGCGTTTTCTAAGTAAAGTAATAAAGGTCTATATTATTCAGATTAGTTAGTCTAATTATAATTCTGGATACTAATTAAATTCTTATCTTAATTGCAAAGTTTTTACAATGGCAGAATATACGATAAATGTAAATGGTCAGGATCATAAGGTGAATGTAGATGGTGACATGCCTTTGCTGTGGGTACTGCGCGATCACTTAGGTCTGGTAGGTACTAAATATGGTTGTGGCGTGGCTCAATGCGGTGCCTGTACAGTACATGCCGATGGAGAGGCGATGAGATCTTGTGCTATGACTATATCCCAGCTCGGCAACAAAAAAGTAACAACCATAGAAGGCTTATCTGATAATGCAGATCATGTCTTACAGGAAGCGTGGAAAGAACATGATGTACCGCAGTGTGGATATTGTCAGGCAGGTCAGATAATGTCTGCCGCCGCCTTGCTCGAGGAAAATAAAAATCCAAGTGATCAGGACATAGATGATTATATGCAAGGAAATATATGTCGCTGTGGAACATACCTGAGAATAAAAAAGGCCATAAAAACAGCCGCTAAAAATCTATAATATAAAACGCAAAGAACTTATAGCTTATATGACTAATCAAAATACATATTCTGACTCAAGAAGATCATTCCTTAAGAATTCGATAGTGGGAGGAGCGGGTTTGGTGATAGGAATTAATTATATGTCTTGTAAGACTGACAGTGCCACTGTAGAAATTATCAAAGATATGCCCAATCAGTGGTTTGACTTTGATGCTTTTTTAAAAATTGGAGATACTGGTCGAGTGACGATCATGTCTCAAAATCCTGAGATCGGGCAAAACATTAAGACATCCATGCCGATGATCGTTGCAGAGGAACTCGATGTGGCATGGCGGGATGTGATTGTAGAACAAGCACCCCTTAATACCGAATGGTATACCCGTCAGGTGGCTGGGGGTAGTCAGTCTATAAGACAGGGATGGGAAACCTTGAGAAATGCAGGTGCCAAGGTAAGACAATTGCTGGTCAATACAGCTGCGGAGCAGTGGGAAGCGGAGGCATCGGACTGTACAACCTCAGAAGGTGTTATTTCTCATAGTGATGGACGTACAACGGATTATGGTCAGATGGCGGCCTTGGCAGCAGGCAAAGAACTGCCAGAAGAAGTTACTCTCAAAGACCCTAAGGATTTTAAAATAATAGGACAAAGTCAGACTAATGTAGACATGGATGGCATCCTCACAGGGAAGCCATTGTTTGGTATTGATTATAAAAGAGATGGGATGGTCTATGCATCTGTTATGCGTCCGCCTTCTTTTGGTCAGACTTTAGTAGCTTATGATGATAGTGCCGCCAAGAAGGTTAACGGGGTTATAGATGTTATAAAATTTGGTGATAAAATAGCTGTTCTTGCTAAAGACAACTGGTCTGCGATGAAGGGAAAAAAAGCTCTAATCGCCGAGTGGAATCAAAAGGAAAAAGCAGAGGACAGTGCGTATCATACCGATATATTGAAAGAGCACCTCGATAGAAAATCGGAAAAGCCAAGACGTGTCGATGGTGATGTAGACAAAGCCTTCGCAGATGCCGATCAAGTTATCGAAAGAATATATGAGGCACCCTTCTTACCACACGCATGTCTAGAGCCGATGAACTTTTTCGCAGATGTGACAGAGGACAAGGTAGAATTAGTCGGACCGATACAGACACCTCAATGGCAACAGAATAGAGTGTCAGATTTGCTGGGAAGAGACAAAGAGCAGATTAGCATACAGATGACGAGAATGGGTGGAGGATTTGGTAGGAGATTATATGGAGATTTTACGGTAGAGGCGGCTGAGATATCTAGCCTTGCTAAGAGGCCGGTATCCTTGCTATTTACCAGAGAGGATGATATGACCGCTGGTACTTATCGTCCAGCTTCTGCATATAAAATCAAGGTGGCAATAAAGGATGGAGAGATGACGGCTTATCATCTGACAGAAGCCTTTTTTAATGGAATGATGTTCGATCCGATGCCAAGCAATTTCCCTTGTGGTGCTGTCCCTAATTATAGGGTAGATTGCCATAGTATAGAAAGTAACTTGACTACAGGAGCGTGGCGTGCACCTTATGCTAATTTCTTAGCCTTTGCTGAGCAGGCATTTTTTGATGAGCTGGCGGAGATATTGGGCAAGGATGCAGTAGATTATAGAATCGAATTACTAGAAAAGGCTAAAGCTAATCCACCAGAAGAAGAATATAACTATGACGCTGATAAATTTATTGGAGTTATAAAGTTGGCAGCGGAAAAATCAGGGTGGTATAATAAGGGCAATAAAAATTTGGGTTTTTGTGCATATTATTCTCATAACACCTATGTGGCAGAAGTGGCCGAAGTCGTCAAAAAGGATAATAGCACGGTGATAGATAAAGTCTACTGCGCTGTAGACTGCGGATTAGTCATCAATCCTTTGGCAGCTCTTAATCAGATAGAAGGCGGAATAATTGATGGTATAGGACATGCGATGTATGGTGATTTCGAAATAAAAAATGGAAGAGCGACGATAGATAACTTTAATCATTATCGTCTTATCAAAATGGCCGCAGCACCAGAGGTAGAAGTGCATTTTGTCAAAAGCAATAATGACCCGACGGGATTAGGAGAGCCAACCTTACCGCCTGCGGGTGGCGCAGTGGCTAACGCATTATTTTCTGCGACGGGCAAGCGACTTTATAAGCAACCATTTATAAAAGAAATTGATGTGTTAGGCTAGTATGAGATTTCTTGTCAATGAGGAATAAGAAATTGCCTTTGGATAGTGATTAAGACTAGTATTTGGTTTCAAGATTACTTTCTATAAGTAAGCATAATTCTAGATATTATGACAAGCACGATTCCAAATAAAGACGGTCCGATTAATCCGTGTCCTGCGAAATAATGAGCAGCCGTAGCCAATATAACATCAAAGAAGAATCCAGCATAGGCCCACTCTCTCAGTGTTTTATTCAGATTAGAAAGTATGGCAACGACACCGAGTATTTTTGCAATGGCTAAGGGGTATATTACCCATACGGGAAAACCAAACTCCTTAAAAAAACCGGTCACCATCTCATATTTCAAAAGGTACATACCTGCTGAGAAAAGGAATAATGCACACATCAATAATGTGGCCAACCAATAGACGATCTTTTTGATATTCATACCGATCTAAGATATATTATAATGGTGATTATCCACAAGTATAATAAGACGATGTTTTATACTTTATTAGATACAAGCAGACGGCTTACCGTCGGGTGATCACTTCCGCCAGCAGGCTCTATAGTTACATTGAATGATTCCGCTTCTGCAATATATTTTAAGTCTCTATAGTCTTGTCCTGTGCTAAATGTGCCCATGTCGATCATTTTTCCTTTTACATCTGCCCACATCTGATAAGTTTCCGATGAATTTATCTCTGGTAAATCTTTCACTTTTAGCTTGGTTTTTTTTGCAACTGGATTGTGATAGACGACCATATTGGTAGTGTTGTTATCAAGTTGTACTGGGATGGTTGCCTCATGTTTTAAGAAGAAAATAAGCTCTTCGTTTTTACTTAGGAATTCTTTGGCTTTTTGACATTCTTCGTCTTTTAGCGCCATTGATTTCTTTAGCTCCGAAATTTCAGATTGAATGTTATTTATTTTATTAAATAGTAAAGAACCACAAAGAACTATACCAAGTAAGAAGCTCGCCGCCACCTTCCACCAGCTCGTGCTACTAGATATTTTTTGTACAGAGACTGGCTGAGTTGCGGATTCTATTATTTTGCTTTTTAAGTCTGGTGATGGTGTGATGGCATTATCTATCGCCATCTTTTCCACACCACGTTCTATGCCCTCTATATATGATCTCAGTTCTGGATATTGTGACAGGTAGGATTCTACCTCGGACATATCACTCTCATTAAGCAACCCAAGTACATAATCCTCCAAGATTCCAGACTCGATGATTTGATTTATTTTATCCATAGCAACATTAATAACATTAACGAAAATGTCGAAGCTAATCCCATTGCGATGACAGGTGTGTATTCATATATTTTTTTAAGTTCCCTGATGGCGATGCGACATCTTGTCTTGACAGTGCCTAGAGGAATGCCCAATTTTTCGGAAGCATCTTTTTGGGTGTAACCTTTAAAGTATATCAATTCTATCACCTCATAATATATACGATCCAGTGTGTTGACTTTCCCTTTTAAATCAATTACATCAATATTTGGTTTTTGGATTCCGTAGATGTCAGAATTTTCATTTTCTATGCGTTCTGCGCTTTTGATTTTTTCGGATTTGAGATTGATATAATTAAGAGTTGTGTTTCTGGTTATTCTGTGCATCCATGTGTAGAGACGGCCTTTGGCTTCGTCATACTGATCTATATTACGCCAGATTTTTATGAACGACTCTTGCAGTATGTCCTCAGCCGTACTATGATTTTTCACTATTCTTTTGACTACACCGAGCAGGGCAGGGGCATAGTTGTCATAGAGATGGGAAAGAGCCGATGGGTCTTTGGATTTTAATTTTTTTATGAGATTCTCGTGTGTCATAGACTCGCGCAGTTACTATGGAAAAACAGGACTTGTTTACAAATGTTCAATTTATTTTTTAATCTGGAAATCCAAACTTTAAAAAATGCTGTAACTGAAATTGATAACATTATTAACAAAGTAAAATTACTAAAATGAAAAAGTTTGGTTTTCTATTTTTTATCTCTTCATTATTTTTTGTTACAGATATGATGGCGCAGTGCGGATCATCAAAAAAGCATCATAAGAAAGTATCATACACGAGTTATAGTCATAATGATGTAGTAGACCTCGCGGCAAGTAATGATAATTTTACCACATTGGTGGCAGCGGTCAAGGCTGCGGATCTTGTAGAGACACTCAAATCAGATGGACCTTTCACGGTGTTTGCGCCAAGTAATACGGCGTTCTCGAGATTGCCAGAGGGAACTGTAAATTCACTGTTAGAACCATCTGCCAAATCAACTCTAACCTCTATTCTCACTTATCATGTTATACCATCCAAAATAGACGCCGATGCCTTAGTCAATTCTATAAATGGTGCAGGTGGTGAGTTCGTGCTGAAGACTGTCAATGGTCAGCGTCTGACGGCTAAAATAATAAATGGTAATCCTGTGCTCATTGATCAGAAAGGTAACAAGTCATTTATCTCTCAGACTGATATAGAGGGTTCTAATGGAGTGATACATGTGATTGATACGGTCATTATGCCCAAGGTGTAAAACAATTAATTATCAAATTTTGTTAGTCCAAAAAATACTAAAATGATCAAATTATTAGTCCTGACCCTTCTTTTATCTTACGGAGAAGAGAATCAAGGCAACACGGATTTTTATCTAAAGAAAATATACGGTATCGAGAACTGCAAAATCGGTAAGGGTACAAAGAAGAAAGGTGATAAGGTTATTGCTAATACTATGAGTACTTACACTTATGACTCAGAAGGACGTGAAGATAAGTGGTATTACTATGATGAGAACGGTACACTTATATACGCTAATAAGTCAATCTACGATGATAAGGGACGCCGCATAAAGTATTTACATTATGACAAGGACGATATATATGATTCTTACTACGAGTTTGGTTATGATGGCGCGGGGTATGAGACATGCTGTAAGCATTATTCTAAAGACGGCGTGTTGCAAGACCAATGGATATATACAACTGACGAAAATGGGAAAATTATAAAAGAGGAAAAGAAAAATGCCGATGGTCAGCTAAGGTCAACTTGGAACTATTACTATGACGTCATGGGCAATCAGATAAGAAAAGAGGGTTATAGTGCTAGTGGGAGATTGCATACTATCTTTAGGAGTACCTATGATGACGAGGGTAAAGAAACTTCATTTGCTCAATATAATGGTCAGGAAGAAGAAAAATGGACTTATAACTTTACTTATGAATGTAAAGATTAATAGAATAAAAGCCCAAGTCTATGACTTGGGCTTTTTATTTTCCTAAGTGTTCTGTCAGCAGCTTCCACTTATTTTTCTCTTTGATCAGGACCGAAGTACCGTGACCTTTTCCATTTACTATTCTATCATTAACTCTTCCAGACCAATTAAATTCAAAAGTATAAACAGCCACCTTGTCATCAGTCATTAACCAATTCACATTTTCTATATTGAACTCTTCGTTTTTTATTTTAGAAAAGTTGTTTTCAAATGCGACTTGAATATTATTAATGCCTCTGTGAACATCACCTGTCGAGAATGTGATACAAGCTTGATTGGATATTAGATGTTCTACATTTTTCCACTTTTGGGATTTTAGAGCTTCGCCGTAATCTCTGATAAAATCATCTGGTGTCATATCGTGTCATGGTTTTTATCGCAAGTAACTTCTGACTAAGCTATTCTTTTAGAATATTGAAATTCGTAGAAAGCGATGGTTGTAATTATTATAATTTCTATAATTATATATATCCATCCGAGGTAGCTTATTTCGTCCTTATGAGTAAAGGCCAAATACAAAGAAAGTATACAATAGCCCAGATTAAGTATGGCAATTCCCTTGAGTAGTTTAGTATAATGATTATTGCCGAAGTGAAAACTGAAGAAATCATAGATTGCCAATAGGCAAGGTATAGCGGCTAGTACATATAATACCTTGGATGGTATTCCAAGGATAGCTTCCCAATTTACAAGAAACAAGCCTGTCATGAAGGCGGATAGCACTGCTCCTAAACCATCAAAAAGAAAAATGTGACGAGGATGCTTAATCATATTGATTTAATAAATCGTATATCACGAAGTTAGTACTTTCTTAGGTCGTCTTATAAGATGGGCATACATCTGTATTGCCATTTCGATGGGTGTTTATACCTGATTTATAAAATGGGTTTTTCTACGCTCAAATAATCACACTCAAGGTCAGACATTAGTGCCGTAATCAACAACACAATTATAGTAGCTACTAACAATCTATTGATTACAAAGGCGGAATCCGAAAAGCCCATATTTAATAGAGTAGGAAAATTCATAATCTAAAAAACTAATTGAAATGGCAACTTATTCGTTTAATGAAAAAGCAATTGCAAGTGCAGTAGAAGCTGCACAAAGAAGTCATCAAGAAAGTCAGGAAAACTCTGTGGCTAACCTTCAAGTTAATCACGGTAACTGTATGTTGGTGGGTGCAGAATGTATAGATGTAACTGTAGAAAATCATAAGGTATGTGTTAACTTGCCTTTGGGTTTTGGCAAGCATTGTTTTTCTATTCCCACTAGTATTGCTGATGGTGCTTCTGGTAAGGCTTGCATTAGTCTATGCACTACTTGGGGAGTACCTACGGGTGTTCGCATTACCATTACTATATTAGGTGTGACAGTTATAAGCCAATCTTTTGGTAAGTGCTAAACTAACAATCTGGTAATCTAATAAGTGGTGAGAGGGTACCCCTGATCCTCTTGCCAACTTATATAAGCACTATCAATTCTACTTATAAGATTAAGGTCCTTAGGCTTTAGTGATGATTATAGCTTAGCACTCTTTTCAATGTCCAATCTCCCTCTTCTAAGATCCACAGATGTGTAAACTCGGCAGTGCTGGTCATTATTTTCGGTTCGTTTTCTACCTGACTATAAAAGCTATGTTCACCCTTTTGTATTGCTCCGTATATGACACCGTTATTTCTTAGTAAGTGTACCTGTAGGCTATTAGGTACTAATTCTCTAGTGGCCTTATATTCTAGCTTACACAATCCGTTAGCAATTGATTGAACGAATGCATCACGAGAGTCTGTGATGCCAGATTGGTCATGATAAAATTCAAAATCTTTATTCAATAATATTCTTAAGACGCTGGTATCGCAATTGTTGAAACTTTGCTCAAATAGAAGCGAGTCTTTGGACTGAAGGATTTTAAATATTCTTTCTTTCTCTGCGTCTCGAGTGATATTCTTTATGTTAGATTTTTCAAAATCCTGAGAGTGATTGCATGATACAATGGCAAATAGGCTAACGGAGAGAATTATCATTCCATACAAATTGTTCATAATGATCTGTTTTATTAGACAAAATCAGAAATCAGTCCTCCTATGATGGCACTCGTAAGAAACCAATATGAGAAATGATGGATCACATATTTCTTACCACGATTATCCATTATGGCATGCAGCCCTATAAACGGTAGAGCAAAGACAAACGCATTTATAACACCATGAAATACACCATGACCAAAGTGCCGATGTTTGTCTCCGTATTCACTCAGAAAATCTGTTACTATTTTTTCTGCTTCTGTGCTTCCTTTCATAATATCTGTAAAGAACAGTTCATAGAACCCCATCTGATGTATGACCAAATTAATATATCCGTACACCAGCGTAAAACTTAATAAAAAACAAATAATAATTTGTAAGAGACTTAGTTCTTTCGGATTACCAAAGGTGATACCAGACCATCGACTTATTGCTGAGTGGGGTTGATACCATATATATCCTATAATTAAAGGAACAAATGAGATCAGGAAGAATGCGAGATAGTTGAGATTCACTTATATGGATATTAATTGTTTATTCACTCTTTAGACTATTCATGATTTGATTTTTAAGAGACACTATACTATCTCGCCACTCTTTCTGGGCTATAAGCATGTCTTCGTCTGGAATGCTAAATCTTTTCTTGGAATGATCTCCATCACATTGGCTATGGTCATGGTCCATACCTTCTATTTCTATCATGCCATCCTGCCATAATTTTTTCTTAGCCGTGAATGAGGACTGCACCTCTGCTGGTAACTTATCAATCATGACATCCAAATATTTCAAGTCAGCCAAGGCTTCCTTTTGAATCTCAAAGGCCTTCTGTAGCGTTTCTGAGGGTGGCGCATGATTATGCTTACATGAAAATAGAAAGGAACTGAAAAGTAATGTGATAGTAAAAATATAATTGACCATTATCGACTAATAACTAATTTATTTGATTTGGTTGAATCATCTTTTTGAAATAGAAATATTGTATAAATCCCCGTGGATAGATTATCGGTATTTATTTGTTTAATAGCTCCATGTTTTTCTATGACAAGTTTACCATGAATATTATATATCTGAACGTGATTAATCATGTCGTCATTGTTATTTATTGTGACTATGTCAGATGAAGGATTTGGATAGTATGTTCCGTTTTCATTTGTATCAAGAGACTCTGTAGAAGTTACAGCTCCGTCTCCTAGCTGTAGTTCATATATACCTCTTCCATAAGTAGCGGCAAATAGCTTACGCGTATCCACTTGTAATTCGAGATCATTGACCTGAGTAAATGGAAGTCCGTTAGTCATATACTCCCATTTTATTTCGTCAGCATCTGAGATGTACATACCGATTTCCGTTCCGAGATATAATTTATTCTCCACCTCATCGTATAGTACGCATAGTGCTGGAATATTAGGAAGATTATATGATAAGTTAGCCCATGTTTCTCCATAGTCCTCTGATACATACAGTTTTTTTCCATCGGCAAATCCTCCAGTAGTGGCCCACATTCGACCTGCATCAGTTGGGTCTAAATCTATATTAGTGATATTATTATTGTTATCGGGTATGTCATATTCTCGCCAGGACAAGCCATAATCTTGGCTCACAGATATTAGTTCACTTCCTATCGTTACGACTGTCTGTCCGTCTGCTGGAGACACCTCTATTTTTCTTCCGTTATTACCAAATAGAATGTCTTCAGCCAATAATTGCCAAGTATCGCCTTGGTCCTTAGAATGATAAACATTTTTGGACACGGCAAATAAGTGCTCGGGTTCTAAAGGATTAAGGCAAAATGGAGATAACCAATCTGCTTCTCCCTTCCATCCTTCTGGTATATTATCTTGTATTTCTTCTACAGTAAACCAACTATTGCGCGTTCTGTACATAGCCTGACCTAGCACATAGGTAGAATAGAAATTTTTAAAATCCAAAGGATTCATGGCATTAGTCATACCATCTCCTCCGTTGGTGTTTTCCCATTCGTCTGAGAAAAAATTATATCTGGCTCCTCCGTTGTCTTGAGACCCCATAATCATGAACTCTGGTACATTCTGTGATACGGACATATCATAGACTTGTGTTATCGCCAGAGTATTATTTAATTCTGTCCATACGTCACTTTCCTCTTCGTAAGAATACACTCCACCATCGTTGCACCAGTAGAGCATATTGTTCAAGGGGTTATGCCTGATGTACCATTGGTCGACATGGACGTTATTAATATCCCAAGCAGATATTTTATTGAAGGTTACTCCATTGTCGCCAGATCCCCAAATATAAAAGTAACCTGAGTAGATTCTATCCTCTATCGTCGGCGAAAGATAGATCAGGTTGCCATCCATCTCATTGTGGTCGGGTTGGTCTATCCATGTGTTTCCTTTGTCATTAGATATTCTGACGAATCGACGACCATCTTCATCAAATTTGGCGACTAGCTTATCTGGATTTACAGGAGTTGTTGCTAAAGAAATAAAAATTCTCGATTGTACATCGAAGTCGGTAACATTAGTCCAGGTTTCTCCTCCATCCTCTGTCCTAAAGATACTACTGAGATTATCCCAGTAACTAAACCACGATACATAAGCCACATTGTCATCTGTGGGATGAAAGGCAATCTGACGTGGGTATGTTGCTGAGAAAGATGGTTCTGGAAATTCTATAGATTCGATCTTATCGAAATTCGATCCATCATTAGATATATAAAGTCCGTCCGCGGATGCAGCATATATTTTCTTAGAGTTAACAGGACTGGCTTGCATGTCAAAAATCGTCCACTGATTAGCTAGGTCAAAAGTGAAATTAGTCGGTTCCCAGTTTTCGCCTCCGTCAAAAGTTTGGTATATGCCGATGCTGTATTCCCACCATCCCCATCTATCGCCTAAGGTAATCAAAATATGGTCTGGGTCTTCTTTATCAACGACAAGGTTAGTTACACTATTGAAGGGTAATTGGTCACCTATGGATGTATAAGTTTGTCCACCGTCTTCTGTTTTCCAGATTCCACCTTTAGCCGCGCCTACCCAATATGTATTTTCATCCGTAGGATGAAAATCAATGGCCATAACCCGTCCCATTCCCCAATATAGTCCTGATCTCTTAAACGGACCTCTTGGCTTCCAAACCTCATCTGATTTGTAAGGCTTATGAGTTTTGATCAGTTTTATTTTCTCATGGATGAGTCCATCCTCAAATTCTAATGTAGGGAAATCTCCATCTGTCAACCTATGATGCCAATTATGCTTCCATCTTTGGTATTTCAGATAGTTGTTGTCAATGATGCGGCCTTGCTCATCATATTCTATTTTGTTCTCTTCGAAGTAGGTATCTAGGTAGTCGCAAATATCATTATACGATGAATTATGAAGTTGAGGAGGTAGTATTTCATTGTTTTGAAATGGCAACCTACTTTGAGAAAAGACGGAAACCTGTATCAAAAGGAATGAAATAATAATTGCAATTCGCATGATCTAACTTTGTCGTAAGTTATGAATTTTTGCCGTGACCTATTGAGAAAGAAATATTATAGCCTATGAAAGATTCGCATTATGCGAGGAAGCAATATTTCTTATTAATCTAAGGAGGGTCGTACAAATAATAATCAAGCCAGCCACATGAAACTCTTGAAATAAAGCTGCGACCAACAAGGCAGCACATAAGCATCCTATAAGTAATATATTAATCCATCTTCTGCTAATAATTACTATAAGAAAGAATAAAGGATTAAGCCATATTGCATTAAGGTTTTGCTTGGTAGCAATGTGGTCTGTGCCAAACCACATGAATAATATAATAAGCCCACTTATTCCAAGGACTAAATACCACACTTTATCATAGATTTTTACCAATCCAAAGTGTCTTTTTCTGCCATAGAGAAAAATCAATAATTCTATTAAAAGCAGCAAGCCAAAAAATAATACGGGCGTAAAAAATGGTCTGTGTTGTCTTGCTCGATGGACTCCTTCGTAGTCGACCAATAGGTCATCTCTTTCTTCCAGCTTCTGACCATTTATATCCGCTTTTTTGACAGCCGTATATAGATATTGCGGTAAGAACATACGTTCTCTGTTATTAGACTTTTTATCGGCTATCTTTCCTATGATTAGATCAATACCAAAGTCTGTCCAAGGATGTGGATAGGTAAATTCGTCTAGCAGATTACGAAAGGTTTTGTCCCCTTCATTAAAATTATTTTCTGACACCCCTGGGGTCGTATTAAGCAAAATATCACGCGGCCGAGTAGAGCAATTATCAAAGAAAAAATCATAGAGATAATCGCGATTCTCTTTTTTGTAATTTTCTCTTAGCGTCTTATAGATATTATTTTTTTGTTCTATGGTGTAATTTAATTTTTGACGGACGACGGATCTTTTTTGACTATGATAATTGTGCTCGAATCCAGCTTGTGACTGAATGCCTAAGCTGTACAATAATTTGCCTCTTAGAAACTTGGAAACGAAATTAGGTTGGTCAAATGAAAAAAGTCCATAATTATAGATTTCGTTTTTTTCATATTCCTGATCTATGATCTGAATGGCCGTATGTCCGAAAAGATTCTCTGGATCATCTCCAGGCCGACATGTCAAAAGATACACGGCACTGCTATCGCTCAACTGAGCTTGACTCGATACATAGCCAAAGAAAATCAAGATTATCAAAAGAAATCTTATCATAATCAAATATACCTAAGATCAATCGAATGTCCTCTTTTATCTAATATAGTATCGCTTATTCTATGCAATAATAATTATCTTGTTGAGCATCGATTAATAGAGGTCAAAAGCAATAAAATATGACTATATCATTCAGAATAAACGGAGAACTCAAGTCAGTAGAGGTCTCTGATGGCAACTCTCCATTACTATGGGCCATAAGAGATGGACTCAACCTCAAAGGAACTAAATTCGGTTGTGGTATGGCAGCCTGTGGGGCATGTACGCTGCATGTCGATGGAGAAGCAGTCAGGTCATGCTCTTATCCAGTGCAGATGGCAGAAGGTAAGGAAATAACAACGATAGAAGGTCTCTCCAAGGATGGTCAGCTACACCCAGTCCAGCAGGCATGGAAGGAAGAGATCGTACCGCAGTGTGGTTATTGCCAGCCAGGGTTCATGATGGCGACTGCGGCAATGCTCAAAGAAATACCCAATCCGACAGATCAGGATATAGACGAAAATATAATCAATGTATGTCGGTGTGCGACCTATTATAGAATGCGTAAAGCCATCAAAAGAGCGGCGGAAATCAATAATCAACAATCATCCTAAGCAAATCAGATGTCAGAAAATAAAACAAAAAAGAAAGGAACTAAGCGTAGAAAATTTCTCAAATATGCTGGATCTGGGCTAGGGCTGATGATCATAGGAGGCTGGGCTATGCGTAATCCGATAAGGAGGAAATTATTCCAATATGGAGAAAAAGTTATTCTACCTTATATGGGAGATACTAACCCTCTTATATGGCTAGAAATTACACCTACCAATAATATTATACTTCACAGCTCCAAAGTGGAGATGGGACAGGGCACATTTACAGGACTGGCACAGTTGGTGGCAGAAGAGCTAGAAGTGGATATAGACAGAATCAATGTCGTCCACGCCACCACTGCATCGGGCAACGTCGATCAGATGAGTACAGGAGGTAGTATGTCCATTTCTGGTCTATGGCAACCATTGAGACAATTATCGGCGATGATGAGAGAGATGCTGAGATCAGAAGCTGCGAAAAAATTGAATGCCACTATAGATAAAGTAGAACTAAAGTCAGGCGTATTTACTTTTGGAGAGAAGACATTAAGTTTCGGTGAGGTAGTAGATGGTGTATCAGACTGGGAAATACCCGATGCGCCCGCTCTCAAGACAAAGAACTTTAGATATATAGGCAAACCAATTCCCCGTGTTGACTTACATGATAAAGTTATTGGTGCGCCGATATTCGGTATAGATGCAGAATATCCAGAGATGTTATATGGCTCAGTGGTCAGACCTAAACTTATAGATGCGACCATTTCAGACTATGACGTATCCGCTGCACAGAGTATGCCTGGAGTAGTTAAGGTAGTAAAAGAAAAAGATTTTGTAGCGGTGGTCGCACGCTCCCAAGTAGAAGCCGATAATGCTCGCAAAAAAATCAAAGTCGACTATGACAAAAATAATGATTGGAGTCTTGCCGATATAGAAGCTGCCATAACCGTCGGAAATGGTACGCGTACATTGATACAAAAAGAAGGTAAGCCCCTAGAGGATATCGATGGAGATGGTGAGATCCTGGAATTAGAGTTTAGAAGTCCTATAGGAGCTCATGCACAAATGGAACCCAATGGTGCTGTCGCCAACTATAAAGACGGAAAAGTCGATATCAAAATATCTACCCAAGTAGCGAAAATAACAAGAGATGAGGTTGCAAAAGCCTTAGGCATCAAAACAGAAGATGTCAATATAATATCGACTTATTTGGGCGGTGGATTTGGGAGAAGGCTACATACGCCACATGCTATACAAGCTGCGCTTTTATCTAAGGCCGTCGGTAAGCCCGTTAAGTGCTTCTTTGATAGAATTCAGGAGTTTCAAAATGACACTTTCAGACCACCATCACATCATATACTAAAAGCCAAATTAGCCGAAAATGGAAAACTGCTCGGTATAGAACATCATTTTGCGAGCGGAGATACTTTATTCAATTCTGCCTTAGATCCAGGTGTGTCATCTACTGTGCTCAGGGCGGATATAGGATCAATAAGAGGTGGTTCTATTATGTACGATGGAATACCTAATCATAGAGCGATATATCATCATGTAACCCTTCCATTTGCTACTAGTTTTTGGAGGTCGCTGGGCTTACTCTGTAACACTTTTGCTATAGAGAGTTTTCTAGATGAGATTGCCCTTAAGTCGGGCCTAAGTCCAGTCGATTTGCGTATAAATAATCTAACTAATGACAATCCTTATAGCAAAAGAATAAAGGAAGTAATCCAAGTATGTGCAGAAAAGGCTGGCTACACCGATAAGGTCAAAGAAGGCAGAGCGATGGGTATAGCTGCATCTATAGACGTCGGAGCACCTTGTGCACAAGTCGCAGAGGTCTCTATCATCAATAATAAAATAAAAGTGCATAAAGTAACTGCGGCATTTGACTGTGGCATTGCTGTCAATCCAGATCAGGTCAGAGCACAAGTAGAAGGTTGTATCTGCATGGGTATAAGTGCGTCAATGTTCGAAAAAATGGATCTCAAGGACAACGAATTATCACCGATCAATTACGGCGCATACCAGATGGCATTGATGAAAGATACTCCTGAGGAAATAGATATACATCTTATACAAGGTGCTGATGTGCCGATGGCCGTGGGAGAACCACCTTTAGGACCTATCGGAGCGGCGATAGGAAATGCAGTAAGAAGATTGACGGGTAAACGATTGACCGTGCTACCTATGAATCTTACTTAGTCTTGCCAGTTGAAGAAGGCTTTGTGACTTGACGCCTAGTCCACGTCCTAATAGTATTACTAACGCAATAACAAAAAATACATGTTCGAAAGTCTTAAAAGAATGGCGATGCAGAAGCTCATGCAAAAGATGGCTTCTAATGCACTAAGTGGTGAAGCTACTTCGGCAGCAGCGGAGCAAGGTGCAAGTGCTATTATGGAATCTATTAAAAGTAAACTAGGTAGCGGTGGGCTAGATCAGGTGCAAGCACTTTTCTCTGGAGAAAATCTTGAATCTAACTCATTATTCAGTGAGGCAAAACAAAAGATGACAGAAGCCCTCCAGAACAATGGAATGTCTGCTGAGGAAGCAACAGCTGAGGCTGAAAATACGACTCCAGATCTTATTAATAGTCTTAAAGAAAAGTTTCATTCTTCGGATGAGGCAGACAAAGAATTTGATCTGAGTAATCTCGCTAATCTGATATCAGGCAATGCTGGTGATCTACTTAATAAGGCTAAGAACCTATTAGGTTAATCAGTATTTCTTATTAAGATTAATATAAAGTGCTTAGGATAACAGACGTCTTAAGCACTTTTCTTTTTGGAATCTAATCAAAGAATCTGTTGCTCAAATCCGAAGAGGGCAGTATACAGCTTCCATCATTTTTACCAAACCATTTGTATCTGTTTTTTGCAATAATCCGATATATGGGATTGCGAATAAAATCTGGAAGCCAAAGTAAATACTGCAGCAGAGTATAAGGTGTTTTCATCCATTTAGTTATCATCAATGCTGCTGTGCTTTCGGTGTATAATCTTCCTTCGTGATATAGGAATATAGAATCTGGTAAGGTATTATCATCCGATAAACTCAGGTTCAAAGAGGTCGCCACTTTTCCCTTGAGTGGCGCAAAAGATAATTCCTCTGATCGTTCATTATCTAAGATAAGTTGAATAGATCTGGAACAGAGTAAGCATTCACTATCAAAAAGAACAATCGGACCATTATATCTTGAATTCAATTATAGATGTATTGCTTTGTATACTAACAGAAAAGTCGGGTCTTCTGTTTATAGTGATCTTATTACTTTGTACCATCTAATTATAACATCCTTCGCCTTCTGGTGCAATAAGATATTTTACGCCTAATGTTCCCCATGATAATTGGGCATTAGAGTCGGTATTAAATTCAGGAGTTCTTCTGTTAACAGAAAAGTTAATTTCTATCTTTTTGAAAAATTGCAACTTAACTCCGACATAAGCCTCTAATAAGAATCGATTAATACGCATGGTACTGGTGTAGTCATCCGCTCTATTTTTATTAAAGAATCCTTGCAGATGTTGGTTATATCCGATCACTCTCGCCATAAGACCAGCAGATATAGCCAGTGACAAAAATTCATTATTGACCGCTATGAGTCCAGGGTTATTGGTATCCGTGTATGACAAGTTATCGACATGTCTTTCTACATTCATAACTTTACCGATGTCCAGGCCAATGCCGAGATTAGTGTAATAACCGAGATTTAGTTCTGGTCTGAGCTGGAATACAATTTTGTCCATCGGTCTAAATATGACCGCTTCCGCAGAAATCGAATACATCATCATTGGTAAAGGCGCGGGGTTGAGTTGACCAGTCGGATATAATTTGTTCTCATCACGACTCCATAGATTGCCATCAGGTCGACTACTGCCAAACAAATTCTCCACGCCCTTAGCCAAACCCAATCCACCAAAACCAAAGGTAAATGAGGTGCTAATAGCCAGATCTAATTCTATTGCTGAGTGGACAAACCTTTTGAATCCCTCGATCCGACGTGTACTTCTGAATCCTGTAAAAGAACTAAAAGGTCGATCATCGGCGAGCATATATCCATTATCTATCGCTTCTCCAAATTCTGGAATCTCATCAGAAATATGTTGCGGCGAAAATCCATTGACGACGAATACAAAATTGTGGGATCGGCTATTTTCAGAAAAACCAGATCTCAGGATCAATTTATCTATGAGAAAAGCGTCGGCTTTTTCTCTCACCCAAGGAAGCCCCAGATAAGGATGGTTTGCATATTCTCCATATAGGCCTATGCGCAGGCTGACTGCATAATTATCCTCTAAATAGACGCTATCATTCCTTACAAAGTCCACTAAGTAATCCTGATCCATAGAAAATTCAAAACCACTAATGTCTTTTTCTTGTCCATTTAGGAGAGAAATGGACAATGAGAATAGAAAGCCAAACAGTAAACGCATATAATCCTTCTTATTAATACTTATTCAAAACTACTAAGACTATTGATTTATTATGGTTGTCGCTATACAAAGTATTATTCATCTACGGTTGACATAAAAAAGCCCCGTCCAAAGGACGAGGCTGCTGATCATTTAAGAATTTCTAAATTTATTTTAGTGTATACGTCAATCTTGCAAAAAGATGTCTTCCACCAAAGCTAAACTGTGGTGATCTTCTTGAGTAGACGAATCTACCGCTAGAAGAAAATGCAGCTTCTACTTCGTCAGGATATACATCTAATAAGTTATTTGCTCCGATAGTGATTCCTAGATTCTCAGAGACATTATAACCAAGACTTAAGTCTGTAATCAACTTACCAGCGTTATAAGGATCTAGTTCTGCACCTGGTAATAGATTTAAGTCATCATCAAATAGGGCTTCATTAGTCGCCTCTGTCGTTTGTCCGAAATAAGTATTTCTGAGATATACCGTAAGGTTGCCCATCGTAAGCGTGTTACCTAATGTAAACTTAGCTCTTGGTATTGCTTGCTCTATGTATATTCTACTTGTCGGATCGAAGTATGTACCTACTAGTCCTTTTTCTTCTAATAATGGCGATGCATTTATTCCTTTCTCTTGATCCCACTCTGTACGAGAAAAGTTAGCCGCAAAGTCGTTACGTAATACCATACCAGAACCGAAAGACGCACTATGAGCGATAACGATATCAAGTCCTCTGGAAACCGTACTTATTGCATTAGCAAAAAATGCTGCTCTCGTTGCACCCGCTTGGTTGAATATATTCTGTAACTCCATATCGTCACCAGGTCTGAACTGACCAGTTAATACGACTCTATCGTCTATACTAACTTGATAGACATCGGCTGTAATTCTAAGCGAAGCGGCAGGGACTTTAGCTGTAAATCCAAAACTTAAACTCTGAGAAGTCTCTTCCTTTAATTCTGGAATGCCTAATAAATTGGCAGCTCTAGATGTATTAGCAAATACACCCACTTCCTGAGGAACACTGACGCCATCCACCAATGTAAAAATAGTAGACGTACGGCTGAAGTTAATCTGGTGAAGAGATGGTGCCCTGAATCCTGTAGAGATGGCCCCTCTGACGACCATATTATTATTTAGCTTATATCTCGCAGTACCTTTATAATTAAAGGTAGAACCGAAATCAGAATAGTTCTCAAACCTTAACGCAGCACCGATCAAGAATGCCTCAGAAATATCAAATTCGGTATCAAGGTAAGAGCCTATAGAAGATCGGTTAGCGTTCACCTCATTAGTCGGTAAGAATCCAGCGAAACATTGCGCGCCTGATGGTCTTGCTCTACCTAATATATCAGTAGATAATAATTCGTCAGGCGTTGCTGGATTGACTAAGTTGCCGTTGACATCGTAATTACCCCATGACAATTCAGTTCCAGGTAGTACCTTGAAATTTTCTGTTCTATATTCCACACCGAAGGCGACATTGACTCCTTTTATACCTTCCATACTGATGTATCTTGATATATCTAAGTTACTCGTCGTCTGAGAGAAAGAGTGTCCCCCAGCATCAAACTGTGTTGGACTAGATGATCCTAACGTGGCATTGTGCGTATCAGTAATCTGGAATAAAAACTTGTTGTTACCAGTAACTATACTAAAATCAGAATTCCAATCACCGATCATACTTTTAATGCCTGCGCCGATAGAATTATCTATAATATTAGAATTTATCTTAGGTACAGTTCCATTAGGGTAGATCGAGGTTGTTGTTCTATTCTGACTAGGTAGTCTATAAAAACATCCAGAGTTACCTCTTCTATATGATGTACCACCGAAAGCGTATAATTCTGCATTTTCACCAAGAGGGTATGAAAAGTTAGCAAATAATTTTCCACCTCTATTTTCTGATTGACCGACACGCATGTTATAATCAGATCTTTGCTGCCCTCTAGCCGCTAATTCCTGATCTGTCACATCAAATCCTAAGACATCTGATAATCCATCTAATGAAGTCAACCCTGCAACTGCATCTCTCGTAGATTGGTCAAAATAGCCGACCTGAGACGCATATTGTTGCACCTGCTCCAAGGACATATTGGTAACATCTATACCTGGCTCAGCTGCCGCAGCAACTCTTTCTACACCATTCATAGCATTAAAGATACCGCCTGTGAATTCTTGCATTCTATTAGTAGATCCTCTGAAATCAAGTTCACCTGTCATATTCAAAAACCCTTCACCTATGCCAATGCCATAGTTAGCACCGACGATGACATTTTCACCATCTACACTTTTAGTTTCTCCATTGAAAGGTCCTATGTTAGATGTAAAGTTTGCTCCTGTGGTAAGGTTGACAGCGAGAGCTTCTGTATCTTCTTTTAGTTTGATATTGATAACACCAGCAATGGCGTCTGATCCGTACTGCGCTGCAGCACCATCTCTGAGCACTTCTAACTTGTCAATCGCAGTCGCTGGGATGGCATTGAGGTCAGTACCTACATTTCCTCTTCCTACCGTACCGTTGACATTAACGAGAGACGTTGTATGTCTTCTTTTTCCATTGATAAGTACTAACACCTGATCTGGACCTAATCCTCTGAGTGATGCAGGATCTATGTGATCGGTACCATCAGATATGGTCTGAGTATTAGAAGAAAAAGAAGGTGTCGTCTGGTGCAATAACTGATTGACAGATGTCTGAGGTGCCGATACAGCTAACTTACTGACATCGATGACATCTATCGGCACAGCCGATTCCATATTGGTCCGATTGCTGGCTCTAGTACCTGTAACGACGACTTCGTCCACGAGTACGCCACTTTCTAGGTTGAAATCGACTATCGCATCCTGACCTGCAGATACGACGACAGTTTTGGATAATGACCTATATCCGACATAGCTTGCGGTCAAGGTATAAGTTCCAGGATCTAAGACTAAGGAATATGATCCATCTATATCCGTAATGGTGCCAGTAGTATTGTCGAGAAAGACGGATACACCTATAAGAGACTCATCTCCTTCGGTAACGAGCCCTTTGACTGTCCCTTGCTGAGCGTATATACCCATAGAGATAGTCATAAAGAGAAAAAAGTAAAACGTTCTGAGTTTATTCATATCTGTTTATTTAATAGAAAAATTATTTATCCAATGTGCAATTTTGTTCAGTCCTGTTTCGATCTTGGGTATATATTCGAGAATATCTTGAGTAGAGTTTATGTGCCCTATGGCATTCAATAATTCTTTACCATCGAAATCTACATAAGCTAGACGTGCTGTCAGCAGACGGTCCTTTTGGCCGAAGGCATCCCCTGACAATAGTGCCACCCCCGTATCTCGTAATAGCTTTTGGGTGAGGTCAGAAGAGGTTGTGACATTATGGTGAGCAAGTTGATCTCTATAATTTTCGAAGTCTAAATAGGTATAAAAACCGCCCTCAGGAAAGCTATATATGATATTTGTCTTTTCCAGGCACTCCCTGACATAGTCAGCGACTAATGCAAGGACTTTATTGATTTTACTTTTGTAAGAGACGATTTCTTGAGAGGGCTGATAAGCTTTTATGGCTGCATATTGTATAGGTGCAGGCACGCATGAGAAAGTCTCGCTAGCGATTCCTATGAGCAGATTTTTGAGATCCCTCAGTTCTTCTGGAATAATCGAAACCCCAAATCTCCAGCCTCCTGCTCCAGCCCACTTGCTCAATCCATTACAGACAATGACTTGGCTCTTGCAATAATTTCTTATAGAAACGAAATCTGCAGAATGGCATACATCTCCATAGATTTCGTCTGATATAACTATCAGTTTCAGTTTCTTGATGACCGCTGATAATGCCTGTAATTCTTCTGATGTATATACTGATCCTGTCGGATTATTGGGAGAGTTAAGTATTAATAATCCAGTTGCTACGTCATTCGACTTCGCATAATTATCTAATTGATTCGCATTTAGTTTCCACCCATTTTTTGAGTCCGTATCTATCCAATGAGTCTCTAAGCCGAGCATCGTCGCCTGAGGATTATAGGATACCCAACTAGGGCTAGGAAGTATTAGTTTTTTTCTGAGGGCTAACTGGATACTGAATATTAATTGCTTAGAACCTGGTCCAATGATGATGTCACTTGGATCAATGGCGTCATTATATATACTGGAGTAATAATCAGAGATACTTTCTCTTAGTTCTGGAATCCCTTGGGAGGGAAGATAATTCTTGTTGTGGGCGTGGAGCTTGAGCTCTTCGACTAATAAATCTGGCACTGGAAATGGTGATTGACCAAATCCAAATTTTATAACTTCCTTTCCTTTTTCAATCAATTGTAAAGAAAGGTTGTTAAGGCTCAGTGTCGGCGATTGACGCAATTCTTGGCGCAAAAAATGACTTTAATTAAGGTATAACTGCCAACGGAAGTGCAACGTAATTTAGTAATTAGAATTTAGATATTTCAATAGAAGCTAATTTGATTTAAAATTTCACTGTTATTTCCTCATGGTTAAGAGGCTCTCTACGTACTATATACAATTCCTTTTTTTGACCCTAAGTACATAGCTCACAATGTGATAATTTCTCCGTCTTCGAGGCCATAGCATTGGTTCAAGCGCATACGGTTCCTAGTATTAAATTAGTTCAAGACTTAAATGTTTATACTACAAAATGACAACATCTCCATTTTTTATTTTGAATTATTCTAATATTTCCTTATTTTATGTAAAATAAATCGATCCTATGCTTAACGAAGAAGTCAGAAACATCATGACCAAAAATCCTGTGGTCGCTCACCCTAATAATACCATCGAAGAGGTCACAAAATTAATGACCAATAACAAATTGCAACAGATTCCTGTTACGGAGGAAGGTAAGCTTTCTGGTCTCATTACCTCTTATGATCTATGGAAGTGTGCACAATCGCATCCCGCTAATACACCTATTACAGAAGTAATGAATACCAAAGTATTGGTAATCAGACCGAAGGACAAGGTAGGTACGGCAGCAGAACTTTTCATTGATCGTCGATTCAAAACATTACCTGTAGTGAATCTCGATAATCAACTGAAAGGTGTTGTAACAGCCTTTGATGTCATTAAGCACGTATTCAAAAAAGAATATCCTAACCCAATTCTGTATAAGGAAGAACTGGCTAGTTCCTAGAACTGGACAGTGTTTTGAATTCTTTTTGTGCATTGTATAATATGTGGAGCGCTTCGTCTTGGTTGCGATAACCTAAGGACTGTATGTGACCCTCTCCTTTATAATGGAGAAACCATTTTTCTAGTATCTCAGTAACGCCTGGATATGAGCTTTCTAATTCATTCATATCACTCACTTTCCAAAAATTAGAATTGGGATAGACTCCTATAAGTTTGTCGTCTTGCTCATTATTATCCATTAGCTTGAGCATGCCGATAATTTTCACCGGTACGGTCATTCCTCTTCGGATATTAGGACCAAGAACTAGTATATCCAAGGGGTCTCCATCACCCCCTTGAGATTTGGATGAGATGGTATTAGGTATCATACCATAGTTAGAGGGATATGGTAAGTAGTCGATGACGCGTGGTGCGCCATCTATTTCATCTTGGACTAGTCGACCTGATTCCTTATCTAGTTCATATTTCTTTTGAGTGCCCGCTGGAATTTCAATGAAGGCGTATGCGTTGACGCCAACTAGTTTATGAGTATGATCTATTGCTTGCGAGTGTTTCTTTTGACAGGAAAAAAGGAGAGATAAGGAAAGACTCAATGCTATTATTCTCAAAAAGATCACTTTCTTATAATTGAAATCTTACTCGTAAACACCTGATCTTCCATATCCAGTCTTATGATATATAAGCCTTCGTCTATCTCAGAGACGCTAACAGAGTTCTCCACAACTCCTTGCTTGACTAACTGCCCTGTTATATCAAGTAGTTGATAATTTATATTCCGTGTTGCATCTGAAGAGAATTGTAATAAGTCATCTGCCGGATTTGGAAATACTTTAAGCTCTAGGGAGGTTACTATCTCCGTACTTGTTGCAAGATCACTTATTCGCAATCCTACGGGTCTGTGATCTGTGACTTTAAAATTATATTCTGAGAAGCCACCATTATAGTAGCCATCCAGTTTTATAGTTTGGATATCTATATCGGGATTCTTTATAAAATCAAATAATTCGTCACTAATCATTATATGGTCTAGATGAGAAGGCCACCTGGGATAGGACCAATTAGTAAAATTGCCTCTGGCAATTTCCATATCCATAAATTGATAATCATCGGGCTTTTCTATAAAGATGTTAAAGACATTATGTTCCATTTGATCATCTAAGAGATCATTAAAATCTCCTAATAAAATAACCCTATCATCCGCATGATTACGACCAATGTATTCTTCTAATAATAACAGTGCCTCATATCGGCGATTTTCTTCATCATCGGGATTATTTATCTCTAGGATGGCATCACCACAGCATTTTAGATGGTTATTGATCAGAATAAAAGGAAGTCCCTTGTATCTAATCTCTAGTACCAATGGAGCCCTCGGGAATACATTCCAAAACATCTGTGTATCAAAGATGGTGTAGCTACTGGTAACTGATACGGACGAGGTGTTATACACATAAGCTAATCCTTCGTGCCATTGTTGGTTATAAGTCCATTCGTAATCAGGTAATTCGTCTATTACTGAATCGAAAAGACACACATCATCTATTTCTTGTACGGCAATGAGGTCTGCATCGAGGGCTAATATTATTTCTCTTACATTATCTACGGTCGTCTGTCCATTTTTAGGAAACCATTCTATATTCCAGGTGACAACGTCAAATGAGCTAGAAGAACCAAACTCCAGATTATCAAAATTCTGAGCTGATAAGGAAGAGGTAATAATTAAGCTACATAATAATATAAATAATCTGACGACCATATTACTCAGGTAATTTGTATTCTGACAGTTCTATAATCTCATATAGACTATCAGAGTTAAGTCCTAATAGATCAAACTCTACAAGGCCCAGATTGTTTACATAAGTGACAATGATATTATCTTCTACACCGCCTCCCATACCATTAGCGATATAAGTGATATTTCCCTCTTGGTAATACATATAGGCATCTACTCTAGAGGTCGTGCCAAGGTCTCCTGCGTAGATAACAGTTGACTTATTAGTCTCTCTTAGCATCGGTTCTATTTCTGTCCAATAATTAGTAGAGCCGGGATAATGCGGCCTCCAGTTGATTTCTACCTTACCGAATTTGTTATCAGGAGACCACCATATAAGCTCATGTACAAAAATGAATATGTTGTTGACCTTGTCCTTGTATGCCTCGATCGTTGATTCCAAAAATAGCTTCTGATCGCCTTCTATATTCCATGCTGTAGGCGATAAAATGACGAATAAATCGTCTTCTATGACTTCACTATAATAATACTCGGGAAAATAATCGAGGAATAGGTCGCCTCTATCGTGATTACCTGCTGCGACATGTATGGGCATATCGAATTGGTCCATATCGCTTACAACCGCATCGAAATACATTTTTTGGGGGTCTTTGACGATATCACCTGTTAGTACGCCTAATTTTATCGAAGGTAGATTATTAATATCCTCGATGTGCTCTATAAGAGGGGGATGCAACCCTAACTGAGGATTATTGGCATTGCCATAAGTATGACCAGCCACAAAGAATGAATATCTGACAGATGTGTCATCCTCGATAGTATCATTACTGTTGTCACAAGCCGATAATATCAAGACGAGTAGGAGCAGATAATTCCTACTTCTCATAAGTGCACAAGCTATGACTTATCCTTATTGGTTACTTTATTCTTGTTTTTAGGTCTTGAGTTGCCATAAGATCCTTTATTGATCTTTCCTTTTTTGGTTCTTCTGTCGCCTTTTCCCATGCTATTTTAATTTTGAATGGCAAAAGTATATTTTTTTGCTGACTATAGAGGGAGGTATTTTCTTCTATTATGGTATTATTAGATGATCTTTGGTGTGAGACAATTAGTAAAATATGCGATATGTCATCTTCGATATAGACGGAACACTTACTGATACCAAAGCTGTGGATGACAAATGCTTCATCAAGGCATTTGACCAAACATTTGGCATCGACATATCTAATCAAAAATGGGAAGATCTACAGCATGTTACCGATTGGGGGTATCACAGAAGAAATAATAGTAACAAATACTAATCAAGCTCTTAATGAATCGGATTATCAAAGAATGATAACCAATCTCATCTCTTGTTTCAATGCAGAATTGGATATAAATCCCTCTCAATTTTCGGAAATACCAGGAGCGGCAGCTTTTTTTAAGCAAATCAAAACTGATAAGAACTTAGCAGTCGGTATCGCTACAGGAGCTTGGGAGCAATCGGCACTCATTAAGCTCAATGCCATTGGTATAGACCCCCCTGAAGTTTCTTTTTGTAACAGCAATTATTACAAATCCAGAGCAGACATCACCCAAGATGTCATTCGACAACTAAAAAACAAAACACGGATAGCTCCTGACAAAATAATTTATTTTGGTGATGGTGTGTGGGATTATAAGACTTGCCAAGAACTCGGTATTGACTTTATAGGGATAGATTATCATCAGGATGGTAAGTTGAAAGGGCTAGGAGTGGATCGGGTTTTCGTTGACTACGCAGATGGTGTAGCATTACTCAGAATAATCAGAACATGAAGAGCTATTGGTGAAAATCGTAAAAATTTATCTGGTTCTATGAAAAATCTGTTGGAAAACTTATGTTTCAGGAGACACGACTTATTTCATAATCTCGAATCAGTACAGCAGCTGGGATGTTAAGTTTTTCGTTTAATCTTCTAATCATGGCAAGGCTTAATTTTCTCTTGCCGCTTAATATTTCACTCGTCCGACTTCTTGTTCCTAGTATTTTGGTCAATTCCGATTTTTTCATATTTAATTGATCCAGCCTAAAAAGAATGGCCTCAATAGGATGAGGTGGATCAACTGGATAATTCTTTTTTTCATATTGTTCAATCAGGATACTAAGTAATTCTAATTTATCAGACTCAACCGAATTTGGCCTTAACTCCAATTGCATCAATTCGTAGGCTTGACTTAGATAATCTTTGTATTGCTTTTTATTCTTAATCGGTTTAATCATAACTTACTTTTTTAGCATCGATTTTGTCATATTGAGAATGCTTTCCTATCCAAACAATAAATACGATTTTAAGTCTTTATTCTATATCAACTATTAGCCTGTAATCATTTCCTTTAATATTGAAAACTGTTCTTTTTGAAGTTATAATAGAAGCGTTTCTAAATTTTGATTTAAGCTGAGCCGAGTTTTTCCAAGTCGAATTTTCTACTTCCTGTATCCAGGATTTTAACGGTTGCTCAGCGAACTTATAATTCATCCAAAAGGCTCTTAGAGTACTTATGGCTATTATTCTCATAACATAGCAAATGTACGAAATGTTCCCATTTTGGGTGCTTTTTGTTCCTTAATTGAAGAGATTACCTCAACCTATTTCCCTCATTATCTCTAATCCCTCTTTCTCCTTCCATTTCCCTCCAGTAAAATCAGGCACTGGAACAGACATACTTTGACTGGCAACCGATATCTCGGATAGCGGCGTTACTGCACTCCACAATACACCATCATACACATTGATATCAAGGGGAAGACCCAGATTAAGACAACGAATCAATCTATAAATCATAACAAAATCCATCCCTCCATGTCCCTGTTTAAACTCTTGACTTAGCTTCTTAAGTTTTTTGTAGATGGGATGTTCGTATTGTTTGCGATAACTAGTGTAGTTATCTTGATCTAACCACTTGTGACCCCAGAATTCTGGTTTATCACCTTCTATGTATAGTCGGCTGGGGTAGCCGTCATGCACGGCCTTGGTGCCGACAACCTTATTGATACGGGAATAAGGTCTTCCCGTATGTACGTCAAATTGCAGTAAGACTGTTTTGCCTTTATGGGTCTTCATTAGAGTATTATTCATGTCGCCGCACTTAAAGGACTGCTGAGGGAAATCGACTTGTCTTGCGGCGTGACTTAGGTTATGTTCTCTAGAACTCATCGACGTCAGATGAGTAAAAGCATCACCTCGACCTATACCCAAATAAAAGGCGATAGGACCTAGTCCGTGAGTGGTATAAAAGTTACCGTCACGTGTCACATGATGTTGTATCCTCCATTGCCCCTGATAGTAGTCATCATCTAATAATAGAGCTCTCAGATCATGCAAGTAAGCTCCCTCGGCATGCGTCACATCACCGAATACTCCCTGCTCTATCATATTAAGCACAAAAAGCTCTTCGCCATTATAGCAGCAATTTTCTATCATAATGCAATGGCGTCTCGTATTCTCTGCGACCTCGACTATTTGCCAGCACTCTTCCAGACTGTAGGCAATAGGCACCTCTGATGCGACGTGCTTACCTTGTTGCATGCCATATATGGACATAGGGGCATGATAGCGCCAAGGGGCGGCAATAAGTATCAGATCAAGATCATCCTGGGCAGCTAATTTTTTCCATGACTCTAAGTTGCCTGTATATATCTGCGGTTTGTTAGATTGGAAAGTGGCAATGCTTTCTTTTGCTTTTTGGATTTTGACGTCTTGTATATCGCAGATCGCTCTTATTTCGGCATGACCTTTTTGGACTAACCAAGTAAACATTTGTATCAAAGTCTGACCTCGATTACCTAGGCCTATAATACCGACTTTCACTTTGGGGATAGGCTCACCACTATATCCATACATACTACCGTTAGTGTACTTGGATTGTGCTGTTATGGCCTCACTTAATTCTACTGATGAGAAATTAGATGATCCCTTGGGTATAGAAAGTAATGCGGAAGAGCCTAAGAGAGATTGAAGAAATTCTTTTCTTTTCATCGGGTAACTACGGATTATATTAATCCTAAGTTACACGGATTTACTCTTTCTTCTTCTTTTTATTTTTGAAATCTCCTCTTTTCCATGCCTTGATAAATTGTGCCCACGCGGCAACATTGAAGATATTCTGCGGCTTATACTGGCCTGAGTATTTGTACTCTTGTATGATCTGTGATTGTTGCAAAGAGTAAGCTTCTGTACCATCAGGAGGTACGACGCTTTGCATTTTATCTAGCACTTCTTTGGCTATATTTTTCTTAGCACGCTCTCTTAATTCGTTGCTGACATCCAATGCTAAGAATTCGATCTTATAATGGTCAGCATCTGGCCAAGGATAGATCATTGCCTCGGGTAATAAATAATCGCCCTCGCTCATAATCTGATACCATGAATAAAACTGAGAATCCAAAGTGTCGGGAATAATATGCTCTACCGTCTGATATCCCAGTCTATCAAATGATACTGTATCTCCCACGGCGGCTACGACCGAGAAAAATCCATCTATCTCTGCATAAGTCCCTCTATTAGTGCCTTTGATCCCTATGGATGTGTAAGGTAAAGGGACCATTTCGCCATAAGCATCTGCCGTGACAACAACTCCAGAAAACTGAATGAGTTTCCTTTTTTCTTCTTGTTGTCCGTAAGCTATATGGGATAACAGACATAAGAGCAGACTTAGATAGATTGACTTCATAATACTATTAACCATGAAAGTAAGTGTGTGCTTCCAGTAGTTCAAATTTTTAACGGCAATTTAACCCGAAAAAATCATGAAAGACCCACATGCTGCAAGACTTCCTGCATCTCTTCTACGAATATGAAATTGACATCCTTGATAAAGTCCTTTTCTATTTGCTCGACATCTTTCTCATTATCCTTGCAAAGTATAATCGTCTTAAGACCCGATCTCTTAGCTGCCAATACTTTGGACTTTATACCACCGACGGGGAGCACTTTGCCTCTTAGTGTTATCTCGCCTGACATGGCGATACCACTTTTGATCTTTTTATTTTTAAATGCACTTACTAGGGAGGTCAGCATGGTAATACCTGCACTCGGACCATCTTTAGGTATAGCACCTTGAGGGACGTGAATGTGTACATCAGTCTTCTCGAATTGTTCAGGGTCTATATTTAACTCATCAGCTTTTGACTTGATATAGCTCAATGCTGTTGTCGCGGATTCTTTCATCACATCACCTAGATTCCCTGTGAGCGTTAGTTTGCCTTTTCCTTTACCGAGACTTGTTTCTATAAAAAGTATATCACCGCCGACTCTTGTCCAAGCTAGTCCGATGGCGACACCAGAGCTAGAAATCTTGGCATATTTATCTGGTGGGAATTTATAAGGCCCCAGTATATCTTTTATATCATCTTCTGTTATGGATGGATTATAATCCTCTTCCATCGCTTTCTTTTTAGCGATATTCCTCATAACAGAAGCGATCTCACGATCTAGTGACCTTACGCCAGCCTCTTTCGTATATTCTTTGATGACTTTGGCGATGGCCTTTTTTGCCAGTTTAGCATCGGCTGATTTTAGACCATGAGCTTTTGTTTGCTTAGGGATGAGATGTTTTTTGGCGATTTCGATTTTCTCCTCTATCGAGTAACCATCTATTTGTATAACTTCCATTCTATCTAGTAATGCAGATTGAATGGTGTTTAAGGAATTAGCTGTGGCAATAAACATGACCTTGGATAAATCATAATCTAGTTCCAGATAATTGTCATAGAATGTTGTATTCTGTTCTGGATCAAGAACTTCTAACAATGCTGAAGACGGATCACCTCTGAAGTCCTTACCGACCTTATCTATCTCATCAAGGATAAAAACGGGATTAGAAGATTGGCTCTTTTTGATAGATTGCAAAATACGTCCTGGCATAGCGCCTATATAGGTCTTACGATGACCTCTGATCTCGCTTTCGTCATGCAGACCACCGAGAGACATACGAACGAATTTTCTATCCAAGGCTCTGGCAATAGAACGGCCCAAGCTCGTTTTTCCTACCCCTGGAGGACCGACTAATAAAAGTATCGGTGCCTTCATATCTCCTTTGAGTTTGAGCACGGCCAGATGCTCCATGATGCGTTCTTTAACATCAGCCAGGCCATAGTGATCTTCGTCTAATACTTTTTTGACACTTTTCAGATCAAAATTATCTTCCGTATAGGTCTGCCAAGGCAGATCGAGCATAAGCTCTAGATAATTCATCATCACAGAATACTCGGCAACTTGTGGATTCATCCTTTTAGTCCGTTGCATTTGCTTATCGAAATGCTTGGCTGCGTAATCGGGCCAATCCATTTTCTTACCGCGTTCTTCCAGTTCCAGTATTTGTTCTGTCTGCGGGTTTTGACCTAATTCATCCTGTATTGTCTTGAGCTGCTGGTTAAGGAAGTAATCTCTTTGCTGGCGTTCTATATCTCCTCGTACTTTGGACTCTATCTGACCTTTGACTTCCACCATCTGCAACTCTTCTATGACTCTGCGGAGTATATCATTGGCCTTTTCCGTTTGGTCGGTGATCTCTAATATGCTCTGCTTGTGCTCTTTACTGATATTCATATTAGAAGCGATGAAATTGAGTAGGAATTCATCACTCTTTATATTCTCAAGCATCATGGTGGCCTCCTTGGGTATCTGAGGAGATAACTCGATGATACGCTTGGCTTTATCCTTTATAGAACTTAGGGTCGCGTCAAATTCCTTACTTGGGTTTTTGATAGTCGGGATTTGCTTTATTTCTCCTAAGAGATATGGATCTTTCTGTATTAATTTTTGGAGTTGACATCTTCTTAGACCTTGTAAGATGGCCGTTGTCGTGCCGTCTGGCATTTTTAGGACTTTGACTATCCGTGCAATACTACCTATATCATATAATCCCTCGTCATCTGGTATTTCGTCATTGGTGACCTTCTGAGCGAATACAGCAATCATCTTATGTGACTCAAATGATTCGTTGACCGCAATAACCGAGCGTGATCGACCGACTGTAATAGGGATCACCACGTCTGGGAATAAGACGGTATTCTTTAGAGCCAGTATCGGTAGTTTGGATGGTATTTTCTTCTTTTTCTTGCTTCCATCTTCATTTTCTTCATCTGTTATATCGAACATCGGGATAATCTCCGTCTGCACCTCATCACTTCCCAATCTTTGAATTTCTAAATCTTTAAACATATACTTATAAATCTATAGATTTATAAGTTGGTCAATATGTGTTCCAAAGCCATTTATGGGCATTAACCCTGACATAATGATAATAAATGAAGATAATAGCAGACAAAAAGGCAGTTATATGGTCTAAATGAAAATGTAATGGCCAAGTATCAATCGAAACAATACCAATTGATGTCATCTGATAATATCACAGGATTATTATTAGATAAGAACATATCCACGTGGCATACTACGATTTCTTACATTCAGCATCTTCCTTATGGACGGAGTTCTTCCCGCAGTGACTTATCTACGGTAATAAGAGAAAACTGCGGTACTTGTAGCTCCAAACATGCTTTACTTAAATCTATTGCGGACAGAAACAGTATACCTAATGTAAACCTGATTCTATGTATTTATAAAAGGAAATACATTATCGGAACATACTTTAGAATACATTCCAGAGGCACACTGCTATCTGGATATTGATGGTCAAAAATGTGATTTTACAAATCCTCAAAGCAATCTAGACCATCTCATAGATGATATTCTATATGAAGAAACTATACAGCCAGCACAGGTTAGTCAATACAAGGTCGATTTCCATAAAAAGTACATGTCCAACTGGATAAAATCTGAAAAGCTGGCTTTCAACTTAGAGGAGATATGGAGTATCCGAGAAAGGTGCATCCAAGCCTTGAGCTCCGATAAAGCCTAAAATAACTAGGAGCTTATAACATATTGGGCAGGTATATAGTTATAGAAGGTATATGAGTATAATGACAGGAGCAAAGACAACCAAACAACTAAAGCAAGAAGAATTGCTCAACGTTGTCAGTCATGGCATTGGATTATTATTGGGTATCATAGGTTTTGTCTTTTTGCTCCGACTTGCCATGAAATCAAATACTGATTATGCCATATTATCTGCCTGCTTCTTTGGTATTAGCCTGATGACTTTATACGCGGCATCCACCATCTATCACCTCGCCAAAATGATAGACCACAAAGGCAAAAACATACTCCAGACCATTGATCATATCAATATATATTATCTCATAGCAGGCACGTACACACCTTTTTTGCTTTTGTCTATGATTGACAAAAACGGATTTAACTTTTTCGTCATAATCTGGTCGATCGCCTGTGCTGGCACTTTATATAAATTGTTCTTTACTCAGAAGTATCAGCTATTATCCCTGCTCATCTATTTGGCTATGGGATGGCTGTTACTAGTAGACATCCAGAATTTTTTCCAATCAGTACCGAGAATTTCATTTTTGTTTGTACTAATTGGTGGATTGTTTTATTCGGGTGGTACGATTTTCTATGCTAAGGAATCCATCAGATACAATCATTTGTACTGGCATATTTTCGTGATGCTCGGAAGTATCTTTCACTATGTTGCGGTGTACCTTTTATATCTACATATACTATAGCCGATTGAGCTTTTTCTCTAATCGCTCAAAGTAACCATAAGCAAACTCAGAATCTTTTGTCATGGCCTTTCCCTGAGCAATGACTTCTTTGGCCTTGTTTGTTTGTCTTAGTTCTATATGGCAATCTGCTTTTATATTAAGTTGCCACCATTTGGCTTCTCCTGTCATATCTATCGCTTTATCTATCCATAATAAGGCCTGGTCTATCTCTCGTCCGGATTGCAGTCTATATCTCGCCGCATGATAATAGTCCGTTGCATCAGGACCTGATAGGACGTTGTCTATGAGCTTGGACATTGCTTCTTCGGTCGTAAGATTTATAGGAATGAAGACCTTCGTTTTCTCCCAACTTACAGAAAGATCGAAACCATCATTAGTCATATTCTCCGGCATAATGGTCAATGAATGCACAACATGGTCAAGAGTCTGCGGTTTGACTTCTGCCTGGGCGACCACCTTCTCCATAGAAAAATCAGATGGTGCTTCCCAGTGATGCGTTTCATTATACAAATACACAGTCCAGCTATCTTTCTCTGGAATGGTGAGTAAAGCATAAGTTCCTGGCGAAACGATAGAATCTCCCATCATTACTTTTTCTGAGAAAGTGATTTTGGTATTTCTATTTGCCCCGGTACGCCATAGTTTTCCATACGGTACAAGATCACCAAAGATTATCCGACCTCTTATCGCAGGGCGACTATACTCTATCGTTATGTCAGTTTTGGCAATAGATTGTTTGAGTGTCTGGTTTGGGCTGAGTGCGAGCTGTCCGATCTGCGCAGAGAGGTTATTAATGGAGAAGAGAGTTATTAAAAGTAGGGTAGTTAGTCTTATGGAATGTACGGCCATTTGATTTACGTTTTGATTCGTACGTAATATTACGTAATAAATGAAGATATTGGTTAGGAGGAAATCTTATAGTAATGTTAACTCTATGGGGAAGAAAAACGGCTTACAGAATCTAACACTTTTACTGTGTTAGGGATCGATTCAGTTAGTGAAATAACGGTCGATTTCACAAGACCATCCGGTAAAATGTTAAAAAACAGCATTTAACAAGCCTTCCCTTGATCTTTGAAGCCAATAAATAGGGGTAAATAGACTTCTAACTGTCTTATCATTAACATTATCCTTAATAAAAATGAGAATACTAAACCTACTTCTATTTTGCGCATTCCTATTTTTTGCTTGCGGAAACGATACTGATAACGGCAATCCCACTGATCCTGATCCGATGGAAGACCCTATGGATATGGATGACGATGATAGCGATGATATGGACGACGACGACATGGACGATATGGATGACGACGATGATGACATGGGTGACGATGATGACATGAGTGACGATGATATGGACGATGACGATATGGAGGAAGAACCAGAGGGTATTAGTGGAACAGTATGGTTAGATGCGAACTATGACGGACTTATAGATGATAATGAGCAAAAGGTCCAAGGAGCTATGATCAAGTTCTATAATGCTGATAATGGCAATCTTATAGGAGCTGTACCTACTTCTAATGCCGGTAAATTCTTTCTTAATCCTTCGGTGACAATTAATTATTATTTAGAGCTAGAGATGCCCTCTGGCGGATATGTCGCCTCTACCCTAGAGAATGACAATAGCATCACTGGAGAAAATGGAAAACTGACATCATCGACTTTTAGCACGGCCGATGGTAGATTCCTCAATTTTGGAGTATACCAAGGAGGTGTTATAGGCAATTTGCTGTGGATAGATAATGGGTCTGATGCTGATGTACAAGATAATGCGGACGGTGGTTACAAAGGAGCGACTGTAAACCTCTATTTAGTAGAAGAAAGTGGTGAAATACTCTATTCTAGCAAAACAACCGACAATAATGGAACATATTTATTTACAGAATTGCAAGTAGGAAAGTATATCTTAGAGTATGTAGTAGACGATGCGGCTATAAGTGGGTTTGTTATGCCTAATATTGGCGGAGATCATAAAAAGGACAGTGATGTCGTTACTACTATGTCACCATCACCGAATCTGGTAGGAAGGTCTGATGTAATAGATATGAGTGATCCTTCTACAGATTTAAGTTTTGATGCTGGTATAAAAATGTAGATATGTAAGGTGAAAAAGACCGATTTTCTCAAAATCATATACGATAACATCATGAAAAAAATCCTAATTCTCTTATTGCCATTGCTTACACTCTCTTGTCAAAAAGAAGAAATACTGGATTTTGATACACAGGTGCAACACTTCGAAGATTCTAATCAGAGTCAATCAGGAGCTCATATAACTGGTAAAATATGGGATGACATTAATGGTAATGGTATTCAAGATATAGATGAACCAGGAGTGGCAGGTGCGCAGGTGCTTTTTGTCAATGCAAGCAAAGGCTGGATTATAGGAAAGGTTGAGACTAACGAAGAGGGCAGATATATCATGTATGCCAGCATAGTGATCAATTTTAGATTAAGGGTAATACTACCAGAAGATATGACGGGCTATGTACTATCAGAAAGGTTAAGCGAATATCCTATGGTCAATGGTCCTGCACAGACGCCTTCTACGGCACAGGCTTCCATATTTGATGTCAATAGTGATTTTTATCTGGAAGGTGACCGGATCGTGTCAGAAATATACAGCACGGAATTCAACAAACAAATTGATTGTGGAATCTATCTAGGAGGAGCCATAGGTGACTTAGTCTGGTTAGATAATCCTGTCAGAGGCTTGAGGCATCAGCAAGATGTGACTGATATGCCATTATCCAATATATTTATCAAACTGTATTCTTACGACGATAATACACAAGAAGAGACTTTCGTCTCTTTTACTAATTCCGACGAAAATGGTAGATACATTTTCGAAGATATTGCAGTAGGCAACTATTTTATGGTTGTTGATAATCCCGTAATATATGATTTCGTAGAGCCTAATATCGGTGATAAGCAAGTGGACTCAGAGAAAGTCAGTATCATCTACGACGCTGATCTTGACGAGGCAGGGAAGTCAGAAATATTCACAATAGAGGTCGGAGAATATATGAACGATGTGGACTTTGGATTCAAAAGAATGTAAATGCGGTGAGTCTTAGAATCGATACTCAAACTTTATTTTCCTTTCATTAGTAACCCTTGATTTATAAGTCTATTATATTTTTCTTATTAGTCCTCTTTCTTGTCTCATGTCATAAAGAGGATATTCTAATTGATAAGAGTGCTCAAGTAGAAAGTTTTAATTACTCCAATGGGCATCAGACGGGCGTTCATATTTTGGGCCGCGTATGGGAAGATATAGACGGCGATGGAATAATGGATGCACAGGAACCAGGAATTGGTGAGGCTCAGGTTTTATTCGTCAATGCGGATAGAGGATGGGTCATCGGTAAAGTCATTACTGACGATCAAGGATATTATAAAATGTATGCCTCCATTCCTATCAATTATCGACTACGGGTTATCCTTCCTCAGGAGTACCAAGACGATTATGTATTATCCGAGAGAAATTCATTTATAGCTGGTATAGCTAACAGCTTCAAAAACGAAAATAGTAAACTGGTAACAGATGTGTATAGAACGGATGAGCAGCGAAAATTAAACTGCGGAATACACAAAGGTGGTCAGATCGGTGATTATGTCTGGCTGGACAGTAAAGATCGGAGCGGCTATTACAACCATATACAAGATGAAAATGACCTACCATTAGCTAATGTCAACTTAAGGTTGAATAGTATAGATCTAAGAACTAGAAAGGAAAAATTGTTTTTGGAGACTTCGTCATCTTCTGATGGTTTTTATTTTTTTAGTAATATTCCTAAGGGTGAATACACAATAGAATGCGATTTTCCAGCAAATCCTGACTACCCTCATGCTTTATTGAAACCTGTACTCAATAAAGGTGATGAGCAGAGAAATTCTGATATTGCTACAGTTAATCTACAATTTGGTTATGGCACTACAGAATTCATTAATTTGGAAGCTAGTGAGGTAATGGATGACATTGATTTTGGATTTACTAATTATTGTCATGTAGAACCCTGGAGAGGTCCTGAAGTATACGTATGGCTGGATGAAAATGAAAATGGTCTCAAAGAAAATGAAGAGCCACTTATAGGGGGAGTTGAAATAGAAGTAGTAAATCAGTCATTGAATCAATTAGAAAACACATTTGAAAGCTGGAATAGGGCTGATTATGCCGCTGCATTCTGGAAGACGACATGTTATGATTACATCAAGGATCAAAATTATTATTACAAAATCATTTTAGACGACAAATATAGAATGACAGAACCCAATGTGGGAATGGATGACACTAAGAATAGCGATTTTGATAATGATGGCCTCTCTGCGACTTTTACTCTGCGATCATCAAATTTTGGTAGAGGGCAAGAATTGGATTATACGTTCTATGCGGGACTTATAAGACGGTAGGTAGAAACGAATCTTTACTAACCATTAGTCAATCTTTTCTGTCGCAAGTACTATAGAACGAGAAGGAATCATAGCGGGCTCACCTTTTACTTTTATCCATTTAGATAACAATAGGTCGAACATAGCAAGCGACACCATCGTCAGGTAAACCTCATAAACAAAAAAAGCCAATCACTAATGCGATTGGCTTAAGAGCAATATAATTATTGACTTTGTCGGTAATAGTGTTCCAACAAAAGTGAATCAGTTAAAAATCTAAGAAGAACTTTTTCTCCTTTAGGTTTAATCCATGACATTAAAGTTCCAAGATTATTGGCTAATACCTTGGTAGCTGCCAATAAAGAAGCTACAATAAGATAGAGTAAGTTTTTATTAAAACGTTATCCCTATATCAAGATTATTTGTAATAGTCCTGACTTCTGGTCAGTGCGCAAACCAATGCATGACCCAATGCCCTACGGTAAGATTGCGATAAATTTCGATGTTCTTAATATAGCGGATAATTTGGGAAAATCAGATTCGATAATAAAAACTAGTATTAGAAAAAAAGTTAAGCAAATATTACAGGATCATGAAAGCATTAAAGAGGCAAAAAAATACATCAAATCAAATCCGCTTATCGATGAATATGGACATACGATAATCAAAACGCACTTCAGATCCAATTTAATTAAATATGGAAAGCGCCAACCAATAGAAAAGTTTATAGGTAAAGATTTTTCACAATTAGTAAAGATGATACATAAAGTAGCGGATATAAATATTCAATACCAAATGTTCGATCATCTGCGCTCATTTAAAAATCCAAGCGATTCATTTTCTGTTTCAGGGATTGAATCATTTAATGAAAAAAGAAACAAAAAGAATTTACCACCAATCAAAAATATTCGACTAGTCGAATCCAGCACTAAAAGATTTCCTTTAGGAGAAAGGTTGGACACATCTCATAAATGGATGGAAGCAACCGAAGGAACCAATTTATACTTCGTCATATATAAAAACAATGAGACAGGGCAACATCTCATCACAAAAGATTCTTCCGTGCCCTTCGGTGATGCATTTAAATTGCTGAAAGCTGGACTTCCTCTGGCAGAAGACAAAGAAGGATATACATTCTTTACCCTATCACCTGGAGACCTAGTCTACGTGCCAGAAGATAAAGAAGAACTCGTTCTTCCAGATATAATGGATCATACAAGAATATACAAGTGCGTCAGTTTTAGCAAGCGAGACTGCTTCTTCATTCAGGCATCTTGTTCTTTACCATTGTTAAATAAAAAGGAGTTCACTTCATCTAATAAAGATCAGAAATCAATCGATGGGATAATGATCAAATCACATTGCATCAAGCTGAATATTGATAGATTGGGAAATCTGAAATAATGATCAAGCGCACCTTATACTTCGGTAATCCCGCCTATCTCTCTATTAAGTTAGACCAACTTGTCATCAAAAAGCCAGATGTAGAGGAGTTACGTGCAGTCCCTGTAGAAGATATAGGGATCGTACTGCTGGACCATCAGCAGATAACCATAACGCATGAGGTCATCCGACGACTACAGGATAACAAAGTCGCACTTATATCATGTAATAAGCAGCATATACCCCAAGGTCTTATGCTACCACTGGAAGGCAATTATACACAGACAGAAATCCAACGTCACCAAATCTCTGGCCACAGAACCACTCAAAAAACAACTGTGGCAACAGACTGTAATAGCTAAAATAAATAACCAAAAACGACTATTAGAGTTACTAGATAAACCATATAAGGGACTCACGGTCTTATCTAATAGAGTAAAAAGTGGTGATCCCGATAATGTCGAAGGGCAGGCCGCGGCGTTCTACTGGCGTACTCTCTTTACGGGATTTGTAAGAGATCGTTATGGCGCACCACCTAATTATAGGCTTAACTATGGTTATGCCATACTACGCGCTATGGTTGCCAGGGCTTTGCTGAGTTCTGGTCTGCTACCCACCTAGGTATCTTTCACAAAAACAAGTACAATGCTTACGGGCTTGCCGATGACATTATGGAACCCTACCGCCCTTTCGTGGATAATCTAGTCTATCAGTTGCATCAGAAAGATCAGGACGAAAATATGTTGCTGACGACCGAGGACAAGCATCATCTATTATCCTTAGCTACTGTAGATGCAATATATGGAAAAAGAAAAAGTCCACTCATGGTAGGCTTATCCCATACAACTAAGTCACTGGCAGATTGCTTCCAAGGCAAAAAAAGAAAAATAGTATATCCAGAACTACATCAGCCCTGATAGATAACTCATGATCATAGTACATGCATTATAGACACAACCAATATCGCATTATGTGGTTATTCGTATTTTTTGACCTACCTACTAATACCAAACTAGAAGTCAAAGCGGCCAATTTGTTTAGAAAATCATTGCTTAGGGATGGTTTTACGATGTTTCAGTTTTCTATTTATCTGAGGCATTGTCCGAGCAGAGAAAATGCTAAGGTCCACGAAAAAAGAATAAAAAAAGCACTACCTCGTTATGGCAAAGTCGGCATACTAACGGTGACAGACAAGCAGTTTGGTATGATGGAAATATTCCACGGTAGAAAAGAAATTCCCTTACCTCCTCCCGTACAGCAACTAGAGCTCTTCTAAAAAAAGACTATTCTAATAACTAATATAAGTGCATGAGCCACAGCGGATTACGGACAATACGCTGTGACTCATCACATTAAAAATACAATTTGAAAGCAAGAAAAAGAATCGACACAAACTATGCCCACACCTCTTCCACACTAATAGTCAAATCTGGCAAGGTATGACTGACAATATGTTCACCTATTACATAAGGGTTAGAGCGTAAAGGTAGATAGACGCCTTCTTCATTGAGGACATAACAAGATATAGCCTTCGCGTCTGGGTACACGACCCAGTACTCCTTGACTCCAGCATTTTGATAGATATCATATTTATCGGTGAGGTCTTTTTTAGAGGTGGCAGGAGAAAGTATTTCTATGACCCAATCAGGTGCGCCGTTACAACCTTGGGCATCTAATTTGGCAGGATCACAGATAATGGATAAGTCAGGTTGTACGACAGTATCTATTTTGTCCGCCGTTTGTCTTTCCATAGGAAGAGGCAATCTTACATCAAAGGGTGCTACAAAAATCTGACACTGCCTATTTTTAAGATGTTGCCATATTGTTCCATGTAAATTACCCGAAATTTTCTGATGCAATACCCCAGGTGCAGGAGACATCTTAATTACTTTACCCCTTATCAGCTCGACCATCTCATCAAACTGCCAAGTGAGGTAGTCCGCATAAGTGTAATGTTTAGATATATCAAGATGTTCTAACTTGGTAATCATGTAAGCTATTATACCCTATAAAACTAAGCCAAATTGCACTATAAATCAAAAACCGCCACTTTCATCCTCCTTTTTCACTGCTCCAGCCATATTCTGAATTCCTTGGTTTTGGAGGAGCTGGTATATTTTGGATCGGCAATATTTTTTAGTTTTATAGCCAGCCTATTTTTGAAATAGGGTTCCAGACTTTCTATATAGTTAATAGCCACCATCTCGCTGCGGTTGATTCGGAAAAAGTGGTGTGGATTTACTTTGGTTTCTATTTCTCCTATTGGGTAGTTAACAATATGTCGATCTCCTGTCTGATCATACGCCAAGCTAAAATCTCCATTAGCCTCGAACGCCACTATATCTGATACGCTTAATAACTTGATACCTGATTTTTTCTTGATGCTAAATCGCTTTTTGTAGTCCCGCCTTTCTTCTAACAAAATATTCTTAAGCTCCGAGATTGTATTTTTCTGCACATTACTTTCTCCTTGACCGAATAAGGACCTGAACTTGCCTATAGCATCTTTGAACTGTTTAGTATCATACGGTTTTAGTATATACGCTATACCATTAGATTGGAAAGCCTTGAGAAGATAACGATCAAAGGCTGTACAGAATATAATAGGACATTGCACGTCATATTTTTCAAAGACCTCGAAACTCAATCCATCCAGCAACTCTATATCTGAAAATATAACCTGTATTTCTGAGAGAGATTTTTTGATAAAATGTTCGGCTTCGGCATTAGACCTACCCCAGCCTATTATTTGGGCATCGGGTAATTCGGCCTCTATATGCTTTAGTAATTTTTCGTAGGCTGGTATCTCGTCTTCTAATACAAGTATTTTCATTTGTTTACAATTTGAAAAACGAAGATCAGTAGTAAGGAATATAATGGAAGCATACTTTTCTGAGTATTCTAATTTATTTATTCATCGTCATTCCTTATTAAGTCAACATTTTTATTAATGGCAATTCGATAGAAAAATCTTCTTCCTTAGTTATCTTGATTTCTTTATCAGTAAGTAGGCTGTATCTTTTCATAAGGTTGGACAGTCCAGTACCCGTAGACGGATTACGCTTTTCTTTTTCCACTATATTATTTCTGATAGTAATGTAATCTTTATCAATACTTATATCAGTAACAATCTGTTCGGCTTGCGCCGAATTATGCTTGACCACATTCTCCAAAGCCGTCTGTATAGCACCTGGAGGAATGAGCATATCGTCTCTATCTTGGTAATCTGCCAATCTAAATTGGTAGGCTGATCCAAATCTTTTCTCGATCAAGAAAATATAATTCTTAGCAAATTCTATCTCCTCTACTAAGGGAACCACCTCATCATCTTTTGTCTGAATAAGATATCTATAAAGCTGTGATAGATGATTGATATATTGCTTGGCGATCTTCGGATCTTTATCGATCAAAGAATCGACAGTATTAAGGTTATTAAATAAAAAATGTGGATCTACCTGTGACTTAAGCAACCTCAATTCGCTTTCCTTTTTTTCTTTTTCGCGCTTTTGTATTTCGATTTGCGCATCATAGAATTTCTTTCCTAATAATATCCCTACCATAATACCCGCGTTCTGTGCAGAAGAGCTGATCGCCCAAAAGGGAAAATTATAATTTCTGAATAAGCGATACCATTGTTTGTTTCCGTCCGCCATCTGATATCCGATTATCTCCAAAGTCCCCGCAACAACCATTAGCAATAAGGTGTAAAAAAACAATCTTAGTATTTGCCTATCAGGAAAGTACCTCGGAAAGAATATATACACAATAATATAACTCACCACAAAGGTGAATACTGTATAGACTATGGTATCTAATATGGCTTCATTGAGCTCCGTGGCATAATCATAACCACTAAATGTTACGGGTATGGCTATAAGAAAAAATAACCCTATAATGTACCAGTCAGAACTCGATGGTTTCGTGTGCATTAATCTTCTTTTCTGTTTACCGCTAATAGTCGGAAACGAAAAGTAAGAATTTTCTTTTCCTCATCAAAAAATTATAGAAAGCGCAGATTATTGTCCCTGCGCTCTTCTCATAACATCCGATGCACTGCTGCTATTTTTGGATTTAGTTTTCAGGTGCTGATTACCAAACTTGTAGCTCAATCGCATGTTGACGACAGGAGCTTGCCATCTCGATACGATATCCATATCCTGCTGATAATCCACAGAGGCATGCCAAAACCTATTGACAAAATCTTCTACACCAAAACTAATCTTGGCTTTGTTATCTAAAAATTTCTTAGAGACGCCGAAACTAGAACCATAAAGAAACTCTGATCTAAAGATGCCCTCTTGGTTGCCACTAGTATACCATCCACCCAACTCCGCTTTCACATCCCAAGGCAACCCAAACTCCGCTTGTAAGAATGCCGTTGTATTAAATTTAGATCTTTCAAACTGGGAATCACTATAGACAGAATTAAAATCTGTATGCGTCAAAATGACACCACCATACCCAGAAAGTCCTGGAATAAAATCCAATGGGAAAAACAGACTACCACTCCATACCGTCCTGTCATCAAAATTAATATCTGTCTTAAAAGCCTCCTCCGAGTTACTCTCCTGCTGTGTCACCTCGACGATGGCATCGTTAGATTTTTTGTACTCAATATTAAAGAAAGGCTGTCCTTCGAAGCTAAGCGTAAACTTACCGCTATGAGTTAGTTCAGGTCTGATCGATGGATTACCTACTTCATAAGTAAAAGGATCTAAATAATAAACAAATGGATTAAGGGTCGAGTATCTTGGTCTATCTATACGATAGCTATAAGATAAGGTTGCAGCCAAGACACCCAGATCTTTTGACAAACTGGCACTCGGAAACAATTTAGATATATTCCTCGTCTGAGTAGAATCTATTGTGAGGGAAGTACCTACAGATTCGCTCCTCTCATATCTCAGCCCTGCTGTTCCCGACCAGTCTCCAGACTTCCATGTCAACTTTCCATATCCCGCATATATCTTTTCATTGAATAAATAATGGTTGCTTTGACTTGTATTATTGATCCATCTGTTATCAGCGAGATATTCCGATAGTAGATCATTGTCTAGATCCGCATGGCTATATTTCAGACCCGTTTTTAGTTCTAGTATATCATTGAGTGGTTTTGTATAATCTATAGAGGTCGCCAGTATATCATTTTTTCCAGGCTGCGTGTATCGCTGACTTTCGACGAGACTCGTCTGGTCGTTAGTCGTGGTCAAGGTATTAATACCATCCCTATCAAATCTAGCCAAACTCAAATCCAATTCTAACTTTTGTCCAGCCGTATCTATCTCGAAAATATAATAAGGATTGATGGAGGTGTACATCCATGACCTATCTATATCATTATCCGTATTGAGGCTATAATCCTGTGCTTGTAAGTCGTAGAGATTTACTGTCGTTTCATTATTAGCGATTCTCTTATTATCGCTACTATAGTATTTAGCCTCTATACCTAATCTGTGCTGATCCGTCGCATCCCAGTCCACTCGTACATTTCCTCTGTAAGAATGAGGTCTTGCTACATCTCTATTAGTCTGGACATATTCACCGTTAATAGATTCGTCTATAGTGCTAAGGCGTCTTACCAGGCTTAGTTCATCTATCCAAGCATTACGGCTATATCCGACACCTCCAGTAATATTAATACGTCCCGCATAATGACTCAGATTAAGGCCAGTCGTGTAATCCCATATCTCGCCTTTACCCACACCGAAAGTGACAGAACCATTAGTTCCAAATAATGAATTTTTCTTAAGGATGATATTAATGATTGGGCCACTGCCTGCCGCTTCGTATTCTGCACCTGGCTGATGGATAATTTCAACTTTCTTTATATTATCTCCGGGCATATCTCTGAGGAGAGCCTGTACATCCATATACTGTGTACTCTTACCATTGAGTAAGATAGTTGGTGTGCCTGCACCCGCCATACTGAGCCTGTCCTGTACGACGATCATACCCGGCACTTTTTTCATAACATCTAGTAGGCTACCACTCGTGTTAGTCACATTGTCTGCGACATTAACGATCAGTTTGTCTGCTTTTTGTTCTAAGAGAGGGAGCTTGTCCTTTATCTCTATGGCCGAAAGCAATTGCGCATCAGTTGCAAGAGTAAGCTTATAGTTGAGGTCGTCCGTATTATTGACATGCACGTCAGATTGTATGATGTCTTGATAACCGAGCATGCTTACCTTGAGATAATACTTACCTTCTTCGATTCCAGAGATTCTGTATTTGCCATCAAAATCGGTAGATTCTGCTTTTACAAAACTGCTATCTGCCTCATTATACAAGGCCACCGTTGCATAATAAACGGGGTTATCATTTTCATCATTAACAGTACCGAGAATGGACTGAGAAAATGAGTTAGAATAAGCTAAAAGAAAAAAGGAATAGATCAGTAGATTTTTCATAGATGATATATTATATAAATGATTGATTAGGATTATTTTATTGAACTTAATGATGACGTAAATCTTTATTGTTTGGTTACGAATTATGTTATCAAAAATAGATAGCTCATTCCGTGTCTAAAATATGATTCCGACGAACTGGGCTAAAAATCAGTTGAAAATGAACACTCACTTTTCTAGCTCCTCAATGTGTTCTTGGGAGATACCAAGAAGGTTGCCTGCGGCTTGGACCACATGATCCCAAACGTTAGATGTATTCGCAAGAATTACAACAACTGTCTTATTCTTAGGCACGATAAATAACTGACATGACGAGCCCGTCTGTGTTCCGCTATGACCTAAGAGAACACCTTCCCCTTCTGTATCTTGATATATAAAAAAACCAAGACCATAAGGATTCCCATCTGTTCGTCGATATTGTACTCGTGCCATGTCTTGCAACCTCTCTTCACTGATAAGTTTTCCTTCTATCAGAGCATGACTGAAATGCATTATATCCTCGACAGTACTATAGCAACCACCGCCAGGCAATCTGTTGCTCAGGTTATTAGGTTTGGCTTTCTTGGATTTCCTTTTTCCCTTATTGTAGAGTTCTGACTTCCCTACGTAATTATTTTCAAATTTTTCAAAACCAGAATTTTTCATTCCAGCCTTTTCGAAAATATATTCCTGCATATATGCTTCGTACTTTATTCCACTCACGGCTTCTATGACACGACCCAATATGACATAGCCATAGGTCGTATAAGCATATTTTTCGCCAGGCTTGAATAATAATTCTCTACTATCGAACACCTTTGCCGCAGACTTAAGATCTGCATATTCATTAGTTGTCTCGGCTTCTTTTCCTGACTGATAAGCACCTATTCCTGACATGTGAGCGAGCAGGTGTCTTACGGTTATTTTAGCATAGGGGTGACCTTCATATTCTGGTAAGAACAAGTCAATAGTCTTATCTATATCCAAATCATGAGAATCCACTAGCTGCATTATGGCTACTGCCGTCATCGACTTAGTAATAGAGGCCACTCTGACTAAGGTCTTAGATGTAAAGGGCAACTTTTCTTCCTTATGTGCATGGCCCTCCGATGATGTCCACTTTATTTCTCCTTCTAAAGAATAGGCACCGCTTAATCCCACAATCTTATGATCGTTAAATAAGGCCTCCATAATCTTATCCGCTCTGACGTCAAGATTAGATTGGCCCACCCCGAACTGAACCGAAGCAAAAAGGATCATAATTGGAATCAACTTTTTCATATACCATAAATATTTGATTCAAATCTATGATCCTTATTTGCACATTAAAACGCCATTCCGTTGAACTGGGTTAAAAACCAGTTTAATGAAATTTGATTGTTTGTTACGCAAGTAGAATATAGAAAGGCCGAACAAATCAATGGCTATAAGAGTATCAACGAGAACCGGTATAAACATCTTCCCATTCCATTCCACCTAATGACCTATGAATGGTCATCCAAATGGAGTCCTGATCAAAAGTACCTGTACCATCCAGAAAGGTATTCGTGTAATTAGGACTCGGACGAACTTCTAGTGAAAAATTAGTACGCTCATCAGTTACATAGTCGAATGTAGCATCAAAAGTACTCGGCTCAAAACTAAATAGTAACTCAGCCAGAAGTACACCAGTCCCATTTTGGTAATCTTCTATCCTTATAGGAATGGTTATATCGTCTGGATTTTTAGCTTGATAAATACGGACAAGAGGTTCAACAGGTTCTACCACCTCCACCGTTTCTGTTTCGCAAGAAACCAAAATGATCAATCCAAAAAAGTAAATTAGTAATTTTTGCATGGTTATATTTTTATAGCTTGACGTGTCCTCTTATCATTAGTTAACAAGCGAGATGATTTTACAGAGTATTTAACCACTAATAAGAAACTATTAAGACTTAAGATCATAACTGCATACCATTGCCTAATCCTAATAGATCAAAAGATTATCTCCGAAAAAATTGATTAGAATACTAATATTCATTAGTTTTATACTAATGATCGTTAGTTTATGAGTTCTTCATTTTACCCTCTGAAAGTCAAAGAGTTATACAAAACGACAAATGAATGCACAATCGTCACCCTTGCCGTTTCAGCTGATATAAAAGAAAAATTTAGATACCACCAGGGTCAATATTTGACATTCAAGCAAACCATCAATGGAGAAGAGGTCCGCAGATCTTACTCCTTATGCTCCAGCCCGATAGATGACGAATGGAAAGTAGGCATCAAAAAAGTGGAAGGCGGAAGGTTCTCGACATGGGCCAACGAGGTTCTTCAGGTAGGTGATTCCTTATCTTCGCTACCACCACAAGGTCATTTTACCACACCAATCAATAAGGAGAAGCAACAAAACTATATTGCGTTTGCTGCAGGCAGCGGCATTACACCTGTTTTTTCTATCATCAAAACACATCTTAAAGCCGAGCCGCAAGCAACTTTCAAACTATTCTACATCAATCAAAAAGTATCGACCATCATATTGAAAGAAGAGTTAGAAGCGCTCAAAAATAAATATATGGACAGGTTAGAAATATTTCATTTTCTGACGCGTCAAAACCGCAGCGTGCCTTTATTCAACGGTCGCTTGTCAGAAGAAAAATTAGATACGATATTCAAAACTATAGCGAACCTCGACAATACGGATCACTTTTTCACTTGCGGTCCTGAGCCACTCATTATGATGGTAAAGGCCTACTTAGAAAAAAATGGTGTACCAAAAGAAAAAAATCATTTCGAACTATTCGGGACTAATACTCAGACTTCCGCCAAAAAGCAAGAATCAATAAAAGATCAGTTCAAAGGAAAAGCCTGTGATGTAACCATCATGGAAGGTGGCAAATCTTACAACTTTGTCATAGAACAAGGATCAGATAACATATTAGATGCCGCCTTACAAAATGATGCAGATATGCCTTATGCTTGCAAGGGTGGTGTTTGTGCTACATGCAAGGCCAAACTTATAGAGGGGCAAGTGGATATGCTATTGGATTATGGCCTTGAGACAGAAGAAAAAGAAAGAGGTTATATCCTTACGTGTCAAGCATTGCCCATATCAGAAAAAGTTGTCGTAGATTATGACATCTAGCGTTTATGACGCCCATGTTATTAAGAAATAAATTTAATGCCTTCGCAGAGAGGCCAAAAAACGAACAAAAAAAAGTAGACTATGTCTCCAGAAATAAAACTCGAAGATGCATTCCAAGCACGCATAGATGATGAGCAGAAAATAGAGCCTAAAGACTGGATGCCTGAGAAGTATCGCAAGACACATATAAGGCAAATATCTCAGCATGCGCACTCCGAGATAGTAGGAATGTTGCCCGAAGGCAATTGGATAACGAGAGCACCATCACTGAAACGTAAATTAGGTTTACTTGCCAAAGTCCAAGACGAAGCAGGGCATGGATTATATCTATATAGCGCTGCCGAAACTCTCGGAATCTCAAGAGACGAATTGTTTGACCAATTACATACTGGAAAGGCTAAATACTCGTCTATATTTAACTACCCTACTCTATCCTGGGCCGACATCGGCGCGATAGGTTGGCTAGTCGATGGGGCCGCTATAATCAATCAAGTGATGCTCACGCGTACCTCTTACGGACCTTATGCAAGAGCGATGGTTCGTATATGCAAGGAAGAAAGTTTTCATCAGCGCCAAGGTTATGAGATTATGCTCACTCTTTGCCAAGGTATGCCTGAGCAAAAAGCCATGGCGCAAGACGCACTTAATCGTTTTTGGTGGCCATCTCTTATGATGTTTGGTCCACGAGACTCCGACTCACCTAATACGGAACAATCTGTCAAATGGAAAATCAAAAGAAAGACTAATGACGAATTGCGTCAACAGTTTGTGGATATAACCGTACCGCAAGCGGAATACCTTGGCATCACAATTCCTGATCCTGACCTTAAATGGAATGAGGATCGAGGCCATTATGATTTTGGAGAAATAGATTGGGAAGAGTTCTGGCAAGTGGTGAAAGGCAATGGACCTTGTAATAAAGAAAGACTCAAGGCACGTGTTGATGCTTGGGAAGAAGGAGCGTGGGTGAGAGAGGCAGCGGTGGCTTATTCGACTAAGATTAAAAATAATGAAGTAAAAAGGACCGCTTAAATGATAATGGTACAATGGCTGAAGGGCTAAAGGGTATAACGGCAAGAATGTAAATGGGAAATTTTAGAGAACTTAATTGTTGGAAAGAATCGAAAGCAGTGGCAATAGAAATAATTAAATTAATCAATAACGACTCAAGATTTGCAAAGCAATTTGCACTTAAGGATCAGTTAAGTCGTAGTGCCATTTCAGTCCCTAGTAATATAGCAGAAGGAGATGAACTTAAAACCCATAGACAAGGAATTAAGCATTTCTATATTGCCAAAGGTTCTTGTGCCGAACTAATTACACAACTGGAAATAGCAAAAGAAGTTGATGTAATGGATAATGAAATTGCAGACAGATTAATCAACAAATGTAATGTCATCTCAACAATGCTTCTTAATCTGATTAAGGCCAGAGCAAAATTCTTGAATCAGTAATTAAAGCTTCCATTAGACCTTTAATCCTTTAGACCATTAAACCTTCTAAACCCAAATTCAAAAATAATTGTCGATAAATGAATAAAGACAAAAATCCTCAAACCCCCAAAACCTCAAAACCTCAAAACCATACCACAGAATGGCCCTTGTGGGAAGTATTCATAAGAAGTAAAAATGGCCTAGAGCACAGGCACGTCGGAAGCCTACACGCCGCAGATGCCGATATGGCAATAGAAAATGCACGGGACGTCTATACCCGACGACAAGAAGGAGTTAGCATTTGGGTCGTGGAATCTAGAAACATCACAGCGAGCAATCCCGAAAATAGTGGCGAACTATTCGAGCCAGCCAAAGATAAAATCTACCGACACCCCACGTTCTACGAATTACCGATAGAGCTTAAACATATATAATTATGGACCAAGACTTATATAAATATTTGCTCATACTCGGGGACAACTCTATGATATTGGGGCATCGATTATCCGAGCTCTGTGGTCATGGTCCGACCTTAGAAACTGATATTGCGTTGACTAATATATCACTAGATTTATTTGGACAAGTCAGGTCCTATTACCAATACGCGGCAAAAATCAAAGGAGAAGAATCCACTGAGGATAGCATCGCCTTTCTGAGAACTGAAAGACAATATTATAACTGCATACTCGTAGAACAGGAAAACACGAACTTCGCGCATGTGATTGTCAGGCAATTTTTATTTGATGCGCAGCACCAATTATTACTAGAAAGTCTTACACAAAGCCAAGACGAAACAATTGCCGCTATTGCGCAAAAATCCCTAAAGGAGTCCAAGTATCATCTGCGGTTTTCTTCCGAGTGGGTAAAAAGACTAGGCGACGGAACAGAAGAAAGTCACCAGAAAACACAAGAAGCCGTAGAACATCTTTACCCTTTTGCACACGAACTTGTAACCAATACAAGTATTGAAACCAGAATGAACGAAAAAGGAATAGGCACTAATCTGGATGACCTGAAAGAAGAATATTATAAAACGGTAATAGATGTATTCGAGGAAGTGGGCTTAGTAGCTAAAGACCTTAAGAATAGATTCGCCAAGGGCAAATCTGGACAGCATACAGAACGCCTAGGCTATATCTTAGGAGAGCTACAATATATGCAACGTGCTTATCCTAATATGCAATGGTAGAGACTCTATTACATATTAAAGATGATCTGCTAAGAGAGACATTGTATAAGGTGACTGATCCAGAGATACCTGTTCTCTCGATTATGGATATGGGCATAATAAGAGATATAGATATAGATATAGAAGAAAAAAATCTTCATATCAAAATTACACCGACATACTCAGGTTGTCCTGCAATGGATACGATCGCAATGGATATCAAATCTGCTGTAGAAAAAATAGGTTATGAGGCCGAGGTGGAGTTGGTTCTATCTCCTGCATGGACGACAGACTGGATCACACCTCAAGGTAGAAAAGCACTAGAAGAATATGGCATTGCAGCACCCTTGAGCGAAACACAAGACAAACTTGCGTTGATAAATGGCGAAAGAATAGTCAAATGTACCTTATGCGGATCTACCAATACCAAGATGATTAGTCAATTTGGTTCAACGGCTTGTAAGGCATTATTCCAATGTGAAGACTGTTTAGAGCCTTTTGATTATTTTAAATGTTTAAAGTGACACGAATGGTGTCTGCGTATATCCACAAAATCAAAAAATTACTTTTTTGATTTGATGGATTAGTATTTATTTTTCACAAATTAAAATTAAACATGTCCGAAGGCATCTTATTGCAAAAATCTGATCACATTGCAACCATAACGCTCAATAGACCAGAGGTATTTAATAGCATTAATCGACCTACTGCCCTAAAGTTTCAAGAATATCTGGACGATTGCGAAAATGATGATACCATCAGAGTGGTTATTATTACAGGCAATGGCAAAGCATTTTGCGCTGGACAAGATCTCAATGAAATTTCTGCGGGAGAAATAGAGCTCGATGTTATAGTCAAAGATCATTATAATCCCATCGTACTAAGGATATATAATTCTAAAAAAATTATAATGGCCGCAGTGAATGGAGTAGCTGCTGGAGCAGGGGCCAATATTGCTTTAGTCTGTGATCTGACAGTAGCGAGAGAGTCGGCTTCTTTTATTCAGGCATTTAGCAAAATAGGTCTTATTCCAGATTCTGGTGGGACGTATGTATTGCCAAGACTTATAGGATTCCAAAAAGCACTCGGACTTGCACTGACGGGAGACAAAGTGAACGCGGGCGAAGCGGAGAGATTAGGTATGATATACAAGGTATTAAGCGATGATACTTTTGAACATGATTATAAAAAATTAGCAAACAAGATTGCCGCTTACCCACCCATTGGATTAAGCTACACCAAACTTTTATATAATAAAGGATTGTGTAGTAATCTTAAAGACCAATTGGACGAAGAACATAAGTACCAAATCCTTGCAGGACATACGGAAGACTATTCCGAATGTGTGAATGCCTTTATAGAAAAAAGAAAACCTATTATAAAAGGGAAGTAATCATGATCAAAAGATTTAGTTATCCTATGCAATTTTTAATACTAGTGTCTTCATATTTAATTGGATGGTATATCTGGAACAAAGAGCTTGACTGGGGTAATGTTTTCGTTGCGGTCTTTACATCAGGTATGCTACTGTTATCAGATTACTCATGGAAAGAGTACACTAAAAAAGAACATAATTGACATGAATATAGCCGTACTCGGATCGGGCACAATGGGCAGCGGAATTGCTCAGGTCGCAGCATCTCATGGATGTAATGTAAAAGTCTATGATATAAGCGAAGAGGCTAATGCAAAAAGCAAGGATAAACTACTTAAAATTCTCAATCGGTTAGTCGAAAAAGATAGAATATCTGAAAGTAAAAAAAAGGATATAATATCCAATATAAAGTACACCACACACCTTAACAAATTAAAAGGAGCAGATCTAGTCATAGAAGCAATCATAGAAAATTATGATATAAAAAAAGAAACTTTCCAGGCACTTGAAAAAGTATTAAGCCGAGAGTGTATAATTGCAAGTAACACATCCTCGTTATCCATAACAGCATTAGCTTCTTCTCTACAATGGCCTTTTAGATTTGTCGGTATTCATTTTTTTAATCCAGCACCCCTGATGAAACTGGTAGAAATAATACCCGCGGTGCAGACCATAGAAAATACAATTAAAAAAACCAGGTCTCTCATAGACTCATGGAATAAAACAACAGTTCTCGTAAAAGACACACCAGGGTTCATAGTGAATAAGGTAGCGCGTCCTTACTACGGAGAAGCGGCGATCATAGCACAAGAAAAAGGGATAAGCGAAGGCTCATTGAGGACAATAGATTTTGCAATGAAGGAAGCTGGATTCAGAATGGGTCCTTTTGAGTTAATGGATTATATCGGCAATGACATAAACTACAAGGCTGCGCATACTGTCTATACGTCATTTTATAATGATGATAGATACAGGCCTTCATTAGCTCAAAAAAGACTGGTAGAAGCAGGATACCTAGGTAGAAAAACTGGGAAGGGATGGTATGATTATAATACAGAAACTGCGCCGATAGAAATATCACCTAATCCTACAGAGATAAATGAGATACAAAATCGGATTATTATCATGCTTATTAATGAAGCGGCAGATACTCTATTCAAAAATATAGCGAGCAAAGAAGATATTGATCTGGCTATGACTCGGGGCGTCAACTACCCGAAAGGTCTTCTTCAGTGGGCAGACGAAATAGGAATACAGGAATGTGTCAACAGGTTAGATACGCTTTATAATTTATACAGAGAAGACCGATATAGATGCTGCCCTCTTCTAAGAAAGATGGCAAAGGACAATTACAAATTCTACTAAAAAAAATATCACAAGATGTCTCGAAAACTAGGGAACTATGTATTAGGCCAGTGGATAGAAGGTGACGGTGACGGGAGTCCATTATATAACGCATACAATGGAGAGTTAGTCGCGATGGCAACGACTAAGGGGTTGGACTTTGAAAAAATATTGAATTACGGAAGACAAGAAGGGGGGAAGACCATAAGAAAGATGACCTTTCAGCAGAGAGGTCTCATGCTAAAAAAACTTGCCCTCTACTTAACCAAAAGAAAAGAACAATTCTACGAAGTCAGCTATATGACTGGTGCAACTAAAGCAGATAGTTGGATAGACATAGAAGGTGGATTCGGCAATCTTTTTGCCAATGCCTCTCTCAGAAGAAATTTTCCCAACCAATCCTATCATGTCGACGGAGACGCAATAGATATATCCAGAGGTGGACCGTTTATGGGACATCATATCATGGTACCCAAGCGTGGTGTGGCTATACATATTAATGCCTATAACTTTCCAGTATGGGGTATGTTAGAAAAGTGTGCGGTCAATTGGATGGCTGGTGTACCAGCCGTTGTTAAGCCCGCCACATCGACATCTTATCTCACTGAGGCCGTTGTCAGAGAAATAATCTCATCAGGTATTTTACCAGAGGGTGCATTACAGTTGATATGTGGATCAGCTCGTAGCATACTGGACACAGTGCAATCGCAAGATGTCGTGACATTTACAGGGTCCGCTGATACAGGTCGATTACTAAAAGCTCATGCTCAGATAATAAATGAAGCCGTACCATTTAACATGGAAGCGGATAGTCTTAATTCTTCAGTTCTCGCGGAAGACTCTTCGCCGGGCACTCCAGAATTTGATCTTTTTATCAAAGAAGTCAGAAAAGAGATGACCGTCAAGTGTGGTCAAAAATGTACGGCCATCCGAAGGATTATAGTGCCAGAAAAATATTTAGAAGATGTCCACATGGCCTTGGGCAAAGCACTATCCAAAGTGACAATCGGCAATCCAACATCTGAAAATGTACGCATGGGTGCACTTGCGAGTAAGGATCAGGTACAAGAAGTCCGTGATCGCGTCAAAGAAATTGCTAAGACGGCCGAAATAGTTTATGGCTCATTAGACAGTATAGATGTCATAGATGCCAATTACACAGATGGAGCTTTCTTGAGTCCATTATTGCTATTAGAAAAAAATCCTTTGCAGAATACTGCCGTCCATGATGTAGAAGCTTTCGGACCAGTGAGTACAATTATGCCTTACCAAAATCTCGATGAGGCAATCAAACTGGCACGGATGGGCAAAGGATCTTTAGTCAGCTCTATAGCAACCTATGACAAACAGATTGCCCGAGAATATGTAACAGAAGCTGCTACTCATCACGGTCGTATTCTCGTGCTCAATAGAGACATGGCAAGACATAACACAGGTCATGGCTCTCCCCTACCCACTCTGATACATGGTGGTCCTGGTCGTGCTGGTGGTGGAGAAGAGATGGGAGGTATGCGTGGTGTCAAACATTATATGCAACGATGTGCAGTACAGGGTACACCTGATATGATTACAGAGATTACAGGAATTTATCAGCAAGGCGCATCCTACAACGATGACTGTGATCACCCTTTCAAATATCACTTCGAAGATATAGAACCTGGCATGTCCATGAAGACGCACAAGCGCACGTTCACAGATAGTGATATTATCAACTTCTCTAATCTGACATGGGACCACTTTCATGCGCATACAGATATCACCTCCTTAGATGGTAGCATATTCGAGAAGCGTGCGGTACATGGATATTTTATATTGGCTGCAGCCGCTGGACTATTCGTCTATCCTAACAAAGGACCTGTTGCTGCTAACTATGGACTAGAAGAGTGTCGATTTGTAAGACCACTATATCATAATGACACTGTCTATGTAAGATTGACATGCAAAGAAAAACAAGATAGAGACGTCAGAGGTAAACAATTCCCATCTGGTGTGGTCAAATGGTTCATGGAGATGTTTGATCAGGATGATGAGTTAGTGGCTATTGCTACAGTTCTTACTATGGTAAAAAAGAAATGTCCATTTGATGATATAGATAGAGACTACCTGATAGAGAAAATGTCATTACTAAAAGAAGATACACAACCTCAATGGGGAATAATGACAGCGCAGCACATGGTAGAACACATGACGTATTTCTACAAAATGGCGATCAATGAAGTCGATACGAAAATTACTACACCAGAAAAACATCTGGAAAAATATGAAGATTCCTTATGGAATTACAGAGCTATGCCGACAGGGGTCGAACATCCCATGCTGAGAAAAGGAGCTACAGAAGACCTTATCCACGAAAACCTGAAAGATGCGAAGCAAGACCTATTACAACACTACAATAAATACGAATTATTCTTCAAAGAAAACGCTGGAATAAAAACTAAGAATACGGTATTCGGTAACTTGGATAAATTTCATTGGGACCTATTGAGTAGAAAACATTATCACCATCACTTTAAGCAGTTTGGTCTGATCTAAAAAAAGAAACAACGACACAATACTTTTTTATAAGGGTTATTCCCTTAGCTAAAAGATTAATTTCTCTATAAATGGAAACAATAGAAATAAAACCATTCAAAGTCATAGGCATTTCAATAACAACGACTAATGAAAATAATCAAGCCGCTCAGGACATTGGAAAACTGTGGGGAAGATTTGAAACAGAAAATATTTTTGAAAAAATTCCTGGCAAAGTAGATTTCGAAGTATTATCTATCTACACGAATTATCAAGGTGACTACACCAAACCTTATGACAACATTATTGGGTGCAGAGTAGACTCGTTAGATAATATTCCTGAGGGATTTTTTGGACAAGCATTTATGGGCGGTCGCTATAATAAGATATCTTGTCGAGGTAATATTATGGAGGGCATCGTTGCAAAAACATGGGGAGAAATCTGGAATAAAAACCTAGAAAGAGCTTACTCGGCAGACTTTGAAGTTTATGGTCAAAAAGCACAAAATCTTGAAGATGCCGAAGTCGATATTTTTGTAGCTATCAACTAGGATATTCTAAATTATTAACTCGCAACATGCGCATAGAAGTAAAAGACCATAATCCTCAGTGGATAGAAGAATTCAACTCAGAATCAGAAAAGTTAAGAAATAATATAGGTGAAGTAATAGTCAAAATTCACCATATAGGCAGCACATCCGTATCGGGACTGAAAGCCAAACCAATTATAGACATCATGCTGGAAGTGACCGATTTGATCTCACTAGATAACAAAAGAACTCACTTCGAAAACATGAAGTACGAAGTCATGGGAGAAATGGGAATTCCCAGACGAAGATACTATCGTAAAGGAGGAGACAACAGAACACATCAGATACACGCGTTTGCCTCGGGCGACAGTCACTTAGTAAGGCATTTAGCTTTTCGAGATTACCTACGGTCTCATAAAGAGATAGCTGATGAATATGGAAAGCTGAAAGCTGAGATTGCACTACTGGCTAATAATGACATAGAACGATACTGTGATCTTAAGGACGCGTTCATCAAACATCATGAAGCTCTAGCCTTAACATGGTATAAACGCCTCAATGATTAAAAGACTCTACATAAGATAACATCTGATCCAATCTTTTATTTTGTAAACCCTAATTGAATTTAGACCAATTATTAATTGGCCTTCTCTACTGTAATCACAGAACAGAAACGAGCAGGACATGTTATAATCATATAACTGTAAAAAAGAAAAACATAGATGTTATCTAAAAAAGTACAAGCCGCACTCAACGAGCAAATAAGAATAGAAGCAGAATCATCACAGGTATATCTTGCGATGGCTTCTTGGGCAGAAATACAACCGGGCATAGACAACGTAACAGCATTCTTTTATAAGCATAGCGAAGAGGAAAGACAGCACATGCTTAAGTTAATTCACTTTGTCAACGAAAGAGGAGGTTTTGCGACTATACCTCCCTTGCCACAACCACAGCTTACTTTTCCCTCTATCAAGCATGCTTTCGAAGAATTACTGAAGCATGAAGTATTCGTATCAGAAAGCATTAATAAGTGTGTGGATATAGCATTATCAGAAAAAGATTATGCCACGCATAACTTCTTACAATGGTATGTCGCCGAACAAATAGAAGAAGAAGCACTCGCTCGGATTATGAATGACAAGCTAGAACTTATAGGTGACGATAAGAGTGGAATGTATCTGTTTGATAGAGATATTTTGACGATATCTCTTAATGTAGAAAATAGCAAGTAGTACTCTCTTTAATGAGAAAAGAAAGAAGTCTCTTTTACCAGACTTCTTTCTTTTATTATTTTCTGATTATTACTTATTGTCTTTCGATGGTAAAATCAAGAAAGAAATTAATATCCACGACATCGCAAGTAAAATTCAAAACACTCATATCTGCAGTCAAACCGTTATCCCAAGATATTATAAGATTTTCGCTGGTTAGTGCAGGGTCATAAGACCAAGTAAAATTACCCGAGCCCACATCATTAAGTTCAGAATAAAAAGCACCATTATCAGTTCCCACTCCAGTACCATCAGAACTAAATGTTACCGTACCCGCATCGGCCGCTCCTATAGCTGGCGTAGTCCAAGTACCTACAATATTTTCTTCAAAAGTCCCAGGCATGCATTCTTCGTCATCACCGCAAGAAATCATCATCAGTGATAGCAAGCAAAAAAACAAAATGTTATTCTTCATAATTAATAGATTTTATATCCATCAAAAGTAAACAGAATCTGACAAGTAATTATCTATTGGATACTTAATAAGATTAACCAACCTATTAACTGGGTAGGAGGAGTCGGAAGGCTAAAAGTATAATACGATAAGGGATACTAAGACAGCAACTTTTCTGCGAAATAATTAATCATTTCTTCCAGCTGATTGCGCTTTGTTTCCATGCAGTTAGTGATCTCTGTGAGAGAACATAATTTTTCTGAGTAGTAATTATGATCCATGGCCATCTTGATGATATTAGATGAAAGCGCGCAGGGGTATCTAAAATCAGGATTGCAAGCTCTTATAATAGCCGATAAGTTATTATTTAATTTTTTGTAATCAGCGAAGAGGCTATCTGATTCGCCAGAGCAAAGGGCTTTATTGAAAATGACTTTGTAAAAGTGCTCTACTATAACTCTATGTAAACCTTTTTGGTCTATATAGTCTACCGGACTATCTGCAGCAGGCGCATTCACTATTGTGTTAATCGCAATGCGCAACTTTTCTTTAGGGTCGTGTATGTTACGCGAATTAATCATAATCAGATAATCCAAGTAATCCCAATACCAAGAAGAAAGATAGACAAGAAGCATTTGTTTATTCTCGAAATATCGATACACAGAAGCCTCTGTGGATTCCATTCTCTTAGCCAGTTGCTTAAAGTTAAAACAACTATAATCCGTCTGAGATAGCGATTGTATAGAATGCTTAATTATCTTTTTGCCCAGGTTAGTATCCTTAGGATCACGCAGATAGGTCTTAGGGTTAACAGATATTGAAATCGTTACCGCCATCTATAATCTGATTTGATTTAGTTATTACTTAAGTAAAAAATTATGCCGCTCTTAAAAGTACCAAAGATTTTTTAAGTCTTTTGCGCGCATGATGAATTCTACTCTTAACCGTACCTAAAGGAATATCAAACTCTGTCGCAATCTCGTCATAAGAAAACCCTTCGTAATAAAGCATAAATGGATCTTTAAGGTTCTCAGGTAACTTTTCTATCTCCTCTTCTATATATTGCACGGCTAGTGTATTCTCACCATCGTTTTTGGCCTTATAAGACTCTTTATTTCCTACATAGCTTATTACATCATCCGTGTTAGTGTACCTTGTTTTCTTACGATACTCATTGATATAGTTATTTCTCAGTATGATAGATAACCAAGCTCTGAGGTTAGTCCCTTTCTGAAAACTACTTTCGTTTTTCAGTGCCTTATAGACCGTCTCTTGTACCAAATCATCCGCTACTTCGCTCTCTTTAGTGTATTTGTAAGCGATTTTGTAAAGAAATGGTATTTGTTCATGAATTGCCATAATAGAATAGTTTGTTATTATAATAGTAAAACTATTATAAATGTTTTATAATTCATCATAATTCATAGCAATCTTAAGAAAAATGTCTGCATTTGACACTTTATTTATACTAATACTATGAAAACTCGGAACTAAATAGAAAATTAACTGACGGGAATAGGGTCTATTGGATGTAACAACTCATCTTTTATCATGAGTAATCTCTCCTGATTTTGAGCTACTATTTGCTTAGTAAAGGTATCGACTGACTTATCGGTTAATATTTCTGCATATAGCGGAATCAATGTCAGTATATTGTTATTTATATTGAATAAAGCCTCGGTATCATCACACTCATATAAATACGAAAATGGGTGGTTTTTATTTTTTGTGAAAGTAATGCTCGTTCTACTCATCATCGCATTGTAGCGATTGATACAATTAAGATTGAATCGTCTTAACTCTATGAGCATATCTACATAACGCGCACTATTATTAGATGCAGAAATTATATCTAATGCTTCTTGAAATTGGATATGAGCCGTTACCAAAGCTCTTATCGGGTAATTTACTTTTTTTATAGGCTTACTAATGTTCATAATTCGCTCTTTATCAAGCAACTATACATGTTATAATATAAATATAACGTCACCTATGACAAAAAGGTCTTAAAGAGTACCAAAAATTAACAGATTTTAACAGTTTATTGACCTGAAAGGTAGCGAAGGCCGTAATGCCTTACTTACTTATGACTTAGGCTAATGTCGCCGTCATCGACTTTGATGGTTATCTGGACATTTCCTGATTTTTCTGTTTCTACCTCTTTATATCTCTTTTTCGATTTTATAATATGATATCCCGAACCTAAGTCCACATCGCCATCCTCGAAATAGAGATTGGCCCTATATCCTTTACCCTTGGTCATCAGGGCAATATCTCCATCATTGGCAGATATGTCCATCGAGGCATCATCCATAAACTCTGTATATAAAGATACATCGCCGTCCTCGGTACTAATAGATATGTCACCTGTGTAACATTCCCTGAGCAAGATAGAACCGTCTTCATTAGTGGCATCCATCAGGTCTATAGTAGAATCATGGATTTCTATATCACCATCTTCTATGACATATCTCGCTTTGGTCAGATTGGCATCTCTTATCACTGTTTCTCCATCTTCCATTACCAATTTCAACTCTCCAGAGATTTCTTCCATTTCTATGTCGCCATCTTCTATATAGAGGTCTATAAGATGTTGTTTGACATTTGATAATTTGAGATCACCATCTTCTGCATTTAGTTTGATATTACCTACGATATCTTTGATAACGTAGTCATCGTCATCACCTTGTATATCAAGGCTTACACCCCTTGGAATTTCTATTTTCACTGTATAGTCTATGCTAGAAAAGGCACCGATGGACAAAACATAAGACTTATTAGATTCTCTTTTTTCCCTCACATAGAGATCACCATCTCGACTGAATATTTCTATCTCAAATTTTTGATTAGACTTGACTTTACCTTTAACTTCTCTATAAATATCTATTGATACATCTGATCTATCCGTCGCTTTTATGGATACATCGGCATCATTGGTTTCTAAGTACAAAGTTCCATCAGATTGTATATCATGGCTCTCTTCGAGTTCGAAAATCTTTTGGGCATTTAGCTGAATAGCGACTAGGATGAGTAAGGGCAATAGGATATTTCTCATAATTAGATTGATTATATGAATAATACGGAATGGCCAGTAGAAAAGTTACAAGCGTCTGCTTATCTTTTCTTTTTTCTCTTTCTGGCTTTGAGGTATTCTCTTTTGTTCTGCTTTTTCTTATCGTGCAGGAGTTTTTCGATTAGATCTGATCGGCCCATAGCTGTAAGCTTATCTCTTATCTGCTGGTAATTCTCCCTTTTGTGCCAAAAGAAAAATAGATGCTGATTCTTCTTTTGCTTTTTATTGATGGCGGTGTATACGGGCTTGAGTGTATAAGGATGCATGCCCGTATAATATATAACGGTAGCAACCGTCATAGGAGTCGGTGTGAAATCCTGAACTTGCTCTAAGCGAAATCCCATATCCTTAGTCTCAGCGGCTAGATTAGCCATTTCTTCCTCAGTAGAACCTGGGTGGCTAGATATAAAGTATGGAATCAGGGGTTGTTTGAGACCGTGCTTTTTATTGAGAGCATCATACTTCTTTTTGAAACTATGGAAATGCTTAAACGATGGCTTGCGCATTTCTCGGAGTGTAGAATCAGAAGTATGCTCGGGGGCAACTTTTAGCCTTCCACAGACATGCCGACTAACCAGCTGATCCATATATTCATGAAGGCTTCCATCATTGTTTTTATTATAATCATCAACCAAAAGATCATATCTGATACCACTACCCACATAGGCCTTTTTAACCTCAGGATGGGCATCCACCTTTTTATATATTTTGGTAAGCGGCTTATGGGATGTATCGAGATTACTGCAGACCACGGGATGTATACATGAGGGTGCGACACAACGATCACATATAGACTGGACCTTGCCTTTCATTCTATACATATTGGCTGATGGACCGCCAAGGTCACTGATGTATCCTTTATAATCGGGCATGGTGGTAATCTGGTTGACTTCTTTCATGATAGAAGCTTCAGAGCGGCTTGCCACAAATTTGCCTTGATGTGCTGATATAGTACAGAAACTGCACCCACCGAAACAACCACGATGCATATTCACCGAAAATCTTATCATCTCGTAAGCTGGTATTGCTCCTCTATTCTTGTATTTGGGGTGCGGTTGTCTTGTATATGGCAGGTCAAAAGATCGGTCTATCTGCTCCTCTGTCATAGGAGGATATGGCGGATTAATTATTAAGTTATGATCACCGACGCCTTGTACAAGTCTTCGCGCTTTGACTTTATTAGATTCTTGCTCTATGTGCTTAAAGTTCGCTGCAAATGCCCGTTTGTTACGTAGACACTTCTCATGAGAAGACAAAACCAAGTCCTCCCAATGAGTTTGTTTGGGTAAATCTTCTGCTCTGGGGTGCAAAACGGCTGTCTGCGGAATTGTCTTTAATGAATCAAAAGGAACACCTTTTTGCAATAATCTGATAATCTCTCTGAGAGGCATCTCGCCCATGCCATAGACCAACATATCCGCACCACTCGTACTTAATATATTAGGAAACAAACGATCTTCCCAGTAGTCATAATGAGTCACTCGTCTTAGAGAGGCCTCTATACCCCCAATAAGTACTGGCGTGTCAGGATATAATTGCTTGAGAATCTTAGTGTACTCTGTAACGGCATAATCTGGTCTGAATCCAGCCTGACCACCTGGTGTATAGGCATCTGTAGACCTTTTTCTCTTAGCTGCTGTATAGTGGTTGACCATACTATCCATACAACCTGAAGTAACGCCGAAAAACAAATTAGGCTTGCCAAATTTTTTGAAATCTCTTAGATCATCTTTCCAATTGGGCTGTGGAACCAAGGCAATCCTAAGACCCATATCTTCTAGTATCCTGCCAATAACGGCAGATCCAAAAGCAGGATGGTCCACATAGGCATCGCCAGATATAATTATAACGTCTATATCTGACCAACCTCTGCGATCAACTTCTTTTTTGGTGATAGGCAACCAATCTGTTATAGGTCTGAGATTATCCATCACCTCAAAGGTAACCTTTATATTACTCTACTAAAAGATCCACAACAGCCTAATCGGAAGATGGATTCTCATACTCCTCTAAAAATGTCAGGTCACTAAAGCACTCATACATCATCGGATAGACAAATGTAAACGTAATAAGCACCGCAATTAATAAACCTATGATACCTGATATTGCCAACAGAAAAACGACTATACAAAACAAAATGTATATCAAAAGATGCTTCCATAAAAACTTGCAGCTATACTTAAGTGCGTTAATAGCTTCTATATTATAAAACCACACTAAGGGCACCGAAAAGGAAAACAAAAAATAAAAGAGTAAGGATGGAAGAATGAGTAGCAGCACCCAAGGACTGAGATCCCAGGAGTAATCTACGGCCAATTCAGGAGAATTAAACAATTCAACAAATTCAAATCCAACTATAGCAAAAAATGGAATTAGCAACACTAGTTAAACAAGATATTGCAATAACGTAACAATAATAAGTGGTCCTATTTTCTCAAAACCAGAAAAGAAATTTGCAAAGTCTGGTTTGTTCTTAAATGTTTTATGACTGAAATAATATGCTCCTGCAGTAAGACAAGGGACAAGTATCAAATTGGAACCTAAAGGACCAACAATAGGAATAAAAGAGGCAAATAAAGAAATTATCATATAAATAATTCCAAAGCCAATGTAGGCTCCAGCTTCCTTCTTCCATAAGTCGAAGCCGTAGCTGATATACTGTCCAAATTTGAACTGACTCTTGGCTAATGCACGATCCAGATGATCAATTGCTTTTTGTTCTGTCATAATTATTAAGAATTGATAACCTAAGCTATGTTAAATTATTGATATAGAGACAATAATCTTTTATACAAAATGAATTTAGGTTGCTTTAAAAATTTATTCATCGTAATATTGCGATATGGGAAAATCAAAAAACGAATTATTTACCCCTAGTCAGAACAGATTGGCGCAATTAGCTAAAGCGCTATCGCATCCGGCGCGCATAGCAATATTGCAAAATCTTATTAAGAAAGGGAATTGCGTCTGCGGTGATATCGTTGAAGATTTGCCTTTATCTCAATCAACGGTTTCTCAACATCTCAAGGCCATGAAGGATGCTGGCATTCTATCTATAGAAGAAAACGGAGCCTATAATTGTTATTGTACTAATCTGGCGGCTTGTAGAGAGCTGAAGGTGATGATAGACAAGATATTCGATATGATGAAAAGTTGTTGTTGATTTTTTTTGGCTATAGCTATCGTAATATTACGATGTAATTAATAAATTATTTAACGAATTAAAAAATTGTAAAATGAAAAAGTTATTTGCAATCGTCGGGATTTTATCTGGAATCGCATTGACATGTTGTGACCTTCCTTGTTGCAATGGAATATGTTGCTAATCCAATAATATTTATAGAGTGGATCGTAAGATCCGCTCTATTTTTTTTTGAGTAAAGATCTGGTCCTATAAATAAAAAAGCCCTCGTCAATAAAATCAACGAGAGCTAATCAGTTATGAAAAAACTATTATAATCTTATCTCTTCGTATTCGTTGTTTCGATAATACGTGGAGAAGTACTTGCACATACTTGTACTCTTCTATTCATTTCTCTACCCTCTTTTGTTGCGTTATCAGCTATCGGGTTAGTTTCTCCGTAGCCTTGGTAAGTCAGTTGCTCTGCTGGAACACCCGCTCTTATAAGACTTTCGTAGACTCTCTTCGCTCTCCTCTTAGATAATGCAAGATTAGCACCTTCGCCTCCATCGCTATCCGTATATCCAGATACATTCAAATATGCCTCTGGGTAAGACTTATGCCATGCAGCAATAGTATTGACAATATCGTTATACTCTGCAGGAGCACCCGATCCACTACCAAACTGGATAGAAGGAGCACAATATCTATTAATAATTTCTGATCTAGTTGGTTTTCTCACCTTAGGGCAACCATCATTTTCAGGTACACCAGCCTCTCTTGGACACTTATCATCTTTATCTGCGATACCATCATTATCACCATCTGGACAACCGTTAACAGTACCTGGCTCTTCTGGACAATCATCGTTTCTATCCTGAACACCATCGCCATCACCATCTGGACAACCTCTGAGGTCACCTGCTACTTCTGGACACTCATCATCGTCATCGTTGAATCCATCACCATCTGTGTCTGGTATAGGACATCCGTTATACTTGGATACACCAGATTCTTCTGGACACTCATCCACATTATCCGCAATACCATCACCATCTGTATCTGGGCAACCAGCATATCTTTCTTCTCCTGCAACTTCTGGGCAAGAGTCATTTTTGTCTATAACACCGTCACCATCTGTATCTGGGCAACCTCTGAACTCTGCAAGACCGGCTACATCTGGACAATCATCGTTTTTGTCTATAACCCCGTCCATATCAGAGTCAGGACATCCTGCATACTCTTTAAGACCCGGTGTATCTGGACACTCATCTTTATCATCTGCAACACCGTCCTTATCTCTGTCTTTCTTACCAAAAGCAAATCCAAGACCTAACTCATGCAACATATAGTTATCATTGCCATCTTCTCCTGACAATCTTGCACCAGATCCTGTGTGCGCACCATCATAGTTATCACCAAAGTTCAAACCATACTGCGTATGCCAGAATAATCCAAAATTATCAGTTAGGTTATATTTGAACCCTAACCCAAGAGGTACGTGCAAATTAGACTCTTCTTCTCCTCTGATTCCAAATCCTCCAACACCGTCTTTAGGAGTATAGCTGATATATCCTAAAGCGCCTGATAAGAACGGAGAAAATTTGCTGTTCTTTAAGAACTTATAATGGGCTCCGAGATTAATCTGGAAAACCTGAGAAAGGAACTGCTCATCATCAGACATGCCATCAGTTAGCTCTATACCATGTCTTCCAGATGAACCCGCAAGTACAAGATCAAAAGAAGGAGAAAGATATCTTGACAATCTTGCACCAACATGTCCCTGGAAAGGTGTTCCAAAAATCATATTACTTCCTATGTCACCGTTGTATTCCATCTTTCCTCCACTTAGCATTAAGCCCCATTTACTGTTTTCAGTCTGAGCCTCCATGCAAATGGAAAGGAACATCAACATTACAAAGGAAAAAAGTATCCGTTTATTCATTTCGTAAGTTTTAGATTCGCAAATGTATTTAAAATCGAGGGATTTCAGGGAAATTGAAGTGTTTGAATATAGTTAAAAAACAAATATAATTTAGTCAAATATCTTATTAAAGTTTAGGCCTATTATTTTTACCTTCTTTATTATGTCAAATGATAGTATCATAGCACTGGGCTTCCTCATTTTGGGTGGGCTATTTGTTTTCTTCTTATTGAAGTCCTTATTTGCCCTTATTTTTAGTAGAGAGGTGCCATCTAAGGGCTGGCAATTGATTTCTCACTTTAAGTATGCTCTCATTAGCCTATTAGCTTTCACCATCTTCATATCCTACATCATCCCAAATTTTCTTCAGTAGTTTACCCTTAGTAGACCGTATTACTTTTTCTATCAGTAAGCTCAGGCATGTAGTGCTCTGCCAAGGATTGGGTTGCTTTCGCTAATAGTATCGTATCTAAGCCCACACCCAGCATGGTTGCTCCTTTTGCCCTGTAATCTGCAATGAGTTCTTTGGAACTGGTCAATACACCCGCTTTCTTTCCGCTATTGACTATTTTCTGCAAAGATTCATTTACCAAGTTTCTGACATCAGGATGAGAAGGATTACCCAAATGCCCCATTGTTCCAGCCAGATCAGCTGGTCCGACGAAAACAACATCTATACCTTCTACCTCAAGTATACCATCTAAAGCCTCCGCGCCGTTTAAGGATTCTATCTGTGTAATGATACACATCTGATCATTGGCTTCTTTAAAATAATTATTAACTCGATTCCATTGTGCCGCTCTTGCCAACGCCGTGCCCACGCCTCTTATGCCTTGCGGTGGATACTTGACCGCCTTTAGAGCTAGTTCTGCATAGTCCTTGCTCTCGACCATCGGTATGATAAATGACTGGACACCAGCGTCAAGAAGCACCTTCATGTCCGCTGGATCACACTTGGGTAGTCTCACTATCGGGGTCACATTATATCGACTCATAGCTTGTACCTGGCAGATAATCTGATCTTGACTAAAGGGTGCATGTTCTGCATCCACTAATACCCAATCAAATCCAGCCCCAGCTAATATCTCCGCAGCATATGAGTGCGGAATACCATTCCAGATTCCATATTGTAGGTCACCCTTAAGTATGCGCTGCTTGAATTGGTTTACTATTGACATGTCTTAATTAAAATTGAGAGATATCTGTCCGTAATGATTGAAATCCACATCTATCTTATCTCCAGCTTGTACGATAATCGGTCTGGTGAAGCTACCTGACAGAATAATCTGTCCTGGTTTGAGAGGAATGCCGTGTTGAGCATATTTCTTTGCCAGCCATACGATACCCAGTGCAGGATGTCCTAACACTGCCCCTGAGACACCAGACTCTTCTATAATCCCATTTTTGGACATCATAGCGCCTATCCAGCAAAGATCATCGCAATATGGATCTATCTTATATTTTCCTATGATGACACCGCCATTGGCCGCATTATCTGATATCGTATCTTTGACATTGCGACCATATCTTGTATCAGGATCTACTCTATATGATCTCGCCGCGATCATCTCCAGGGCTGGAGCAATATAATCCGTGGCTGCCAGCACATCTTCTTTAGTCAGATTATCACCGAATAATTCTTCTTTTAGAAAAAAACATAGCTCGACTTCGATCCTCGGGTCTAAAAAGTCTGAGGCCTTGATCGTATCACCATCATGAAAGACCATATCGTCTAATAACATCCCATAATCAGGTTCGTCTATGTTCATTGCCTTTTGCATCGTACGTGATGTCAGGCCTATCTTATACCCCGCCAGTTTTCTACCTTCTGCTAATTTTATTTCCATCCACTTAGACTGGATCTTGTAGGCATCATCGACGTCCATATTCGGATAATCAATGGTGATTGCTTTTATCTGCTGACGGTTTTTCTCGGCTTGGTGTAATTTATGGGCGACGATTTCTATTTCCTCTGGTGTCATGACATTTTTATTATAAAACTATGATTTATCCAATGCATAGCGTGAAAAAGAACTTTTATTCATTATAGATACTAATTTGCGTTATTATTTGTGCTAATAAGTATATGTATGCTTGCTAAGAATAAAAAAAAGCTGAAAGGCGAACTAGAAAAACTTCAAAAACTTGGAATAAAAAACATCATTGATGGAAAGTTATTAGATTCTTCTTCCAAAAAAACATTTCAGAATCATACACCTGTTGATGGAAAGTTTATTTGTGATGTACCAGAAGGAAGCATCAAAGACATAGATAAAGCAGCCAAGTGTGCTAAAAAGGCATTTAATACTTGGAAGAATATAGATCACAAGTCGAGGAAAGAAATCCTTTACAATATTGCAGATAAGATTGAGTCTTATGCCGAGGAGATTGCTGTATTAGAATCCTATGATACGGGACAGCCAATAAGATTTACTAAAAAAGCGGCGATAAGAGGTGCTTATAATTTCAGATACTTCGCCGACAAAACTATAGATGCCGCTAATGGACTATCCACGCCTGATACGCATCATGTGAATTTCACCATGAAGCAACCTATTGGCCCTGTTGGAGTGATTACCCCTTGGAATGCACCATTCATGTTGAGTACGTGGAAAATAGCCCCTGCCTTGGCTGCCGGATGCACTGTCGTGCATAAACCCGCCGAACTAAGCCCAGTCACAGCCAACTACTTGTCCAAAGCCGCCCATGAAGCAGGCTTGCCTGATGGTGTCTGGAACACTGTACATGGCTATGGAGAAACTGTAGGAAAAGCACTCACAGAACATGATGATATAAAAGCCATTGCTTTCGTCGGCGAAACAACGACAGGCTCTCATATCATGAGACAAGGTGCGTCAACATTGAAGCGAGTTCATTTTGAGTTAGGTGGTAAGAATCCTGTGATTGTCTTTGATGATGCAGATTTGGATAGAGCCTTAGACGCCGTAATATTTATGAAATATAGTCTTAATGGAGAACGCTGTACTTCTTCGTCAAGACTCATTTTACACGAAAAAATATATGATAGCTTCCTAAAAAAATTGAAAGCACGGGTCAATAAAATAAAAGTCGGTAATCCACTAGATCCCAATACTGAGATAGGGCCTTTGATCCATTCTTCACATCAAGAGAAGGTTCTTAGCTATGCAAACCTTGCTAAAGAAGAAGGCGCAAACATACTCGCTGGAGGTGACAAACCAAAAGGAAAGTTATCAAAAGGGTGCTATGTCAATCCAACTCTCGTGGACGGTGTCACACCAAAAATGAGATTAGGGCAAGAAGAGGTTTTTGGACCGTTCTTATCAGTTATGAAATTCAAAACTGAAGCTCAGGCCCTCAAAATTGCCAATTCAGTCAGATATGGATTGACTGCTTATATATGGACTAATGACACTTCTAGAGCGCATAGAATAGCTCGAGACGTAGAAGCGGGCATGGTATGGATTAACTCACAGAATGTGAGACATTTACCCACACCTTTTGGCGGTGTCAAGTATAGCGGCATAGGTCGTGACGGCGGGGAATATAGTTTTGATTTTTATATGGAAACAAAGAATATCTGCGTAGCTTATGGCACACACAGCATTCCTAAACTTGGTAAGTAAGCGAATCTCCTGCACGTCGAAATATTTATATTAGACCTATCAAATATGTGAATGCCAGAATTAACTCCACTATTGCAAGATTTTTTGAAGACACCCGTCCATAGTCATTTTATGGATGGTGACTTTGTATCGAGTAATTCTGATGAGACTTTCCCTGTGATCAATCCAGCGACTGAAGAAATTATAGCTCAAGTCTCTTTGGGTTCGATGGAAGATGTGGATAAAGCTGTTGTGTCTGCCAAAAAAGCATTTCAACATGATAGCCCGTGGAGAAAAATGTTGCCTGATGATAGAGGAAAGATTCTATACAAACTTGCTGAGAAAATAGAAGAAAATAAAGAATCCCTGGCACAGCTTGTCACTTTAGAAAATGGAAAACTACTGCGTGATGCAAAATCATCAGACGTAGGTGGCGCTGCTAAAACATTCCGATATTATGCGGGATGGTGTACTAAAATAGAAGGAGAAACAATAGACCTATCACAGCCACAAAAAGGAGGAAAACAAAATTTTGCTTTTACCAGAAGAGAGCCTATCGGCGTTGTTGCGGCTATCGTTCCCTGGAACTTCCCTCTGTCTGTTGCATCATGGAAATTAGCACCTGCCTTAGCCGCAGGCTGTACCGTTGTACTCAAGCCATCCGAAGAAACACCCCTTTCGGTATTACTACTTGCTCAGTTAGCAATGGAGGCTGGCATGCCATCCGGAGTATTCAATATTGTCTTAGGTGACGGAAAGACAACAGGTGCTGCTCTCACTGCGCATCCCCATATAAGCAAAGTGACTTTTACTGGCTCTACCCATACTGGAAAAATCATAGGTAAATCAGCAATGGATAATGTTACGGGCATTTCATTAGAACTCGGTGGAAAATCACCAGCCATAGTCTATGATGACCCGATCGACTTCTCAGCAGTGGCTAAAGGTGTGGCTGCTGGAATATTCCGCAATCAAGGACAAGTGTGTGTCGCAGGATCAAGAGTTTATATACACAAAAAAGTTTTTGATAAGGTACTGGCGGATATTTGCCATGAGGCGGAAAAAATTAAAATAGGAAATGGTTTTGATGAGACGGCTGATATGGGACCGTTAGTCTCAGCATCTCATCGTGACAAAGTATGCCATTATATAGATCAAGGAATATCAGATGGGGCTTCATTAGTATCTGGAGGTCGTAAAATATACGATAAGGGATACTATCTGCAACCGACGGTTTTCAGTGCGACTGATAATGAGCTGGCTATTATTAGGGAAGAAATATTTGGACCTGTATTGGTGGCAGTACCTTTTGATGACCTAAAGCATGCAATACAAAAGGCTAATGACTCTAAGCTAGGATTAGCAGCCACAGTATGGACTAAAGATATATCCAAAGCCATAAAAACTATCAACAGATTAGAAGCGGGTGTCGTGTACGTTAACTCTCCTGTCAGATCAGACCCTAATCTTCCACTCGGCGGATATAAGCAGTCCGGTATAGGTAGAGAGTTAGGCAAGACAGGGATATATAATTATACCACGCTCAAATCTGTAAACATCGTGTATTAATTTTTTTATAAAAACTAACCAAAAAATATCCTATGAAATTGACAGGTGGACAGGCGGTTGTAAGAAGTCTTATAAAAGAGGGTGTCGATTTAATCTTCGGTCTGCCAGGAGTACAAAACGATTGGTTATATAATGCACTATATGATTATAGAGATGAGATAAAAGTCATCCACACGCGTCACGAACAGGGTGCGGGTTACATGGCACTAGGTTACAATTTGGCATCGGGCAAAGTAGGCGTCTGCAATATTGTCCCTGGGCCAGGATTTCTTAATAGTTCGGCGGCCTTAGCTACCGCCTGGGGACTTAATGCCAAAGTCTTATCGCTAGTCGGACAGATTCCACTCAGAGCACAAGGCAAAGGCAAAGGAGTCCTACACGAAATCCCAGATCAGTTAGCTATACAATCACAACTTACCAAATGGGCAAATAGGGCCAACTCTCCCGCAGAGGTTCCGCAAATAATGTCACAAGCATTTAATCAACTTCACAATGGCAGACCAAGACCTGTCGGTGTAGAAGTCTCGATGGATGTATTGCGAAAAGAGGAAGAGATTGATTTCTCGAATTATGAAAAAGCAAAAGTCGAATCACAAGAACCAAATAAATCAAATATAGAACGTGCCGCAGCAATAATAAAATCAGCCAAGAACCCTCTCATATTCGTCAGTGGCGGTGCGATGGAGGCCAGCACTGAAGTACAAGCTATTGCAGAACATCTCCAATCACCAGTATTTTCTTATCGTACTGGGAAAGGTATATTGTCAAGTCGACATGAGTTGAGTTTTCCTGTACCAGCAGCGCATGCTTTATGGGCGGATGCAGATGTCATAATATCTATAGGAAGTCATGTCAGAATGCCACTAAGTAAATGGGGCACGGACGATAATCTACAATATATAAGCATTAACATAGACGAAAGCGCACATAATAAATTCATAGAACCGACTGTCTCCATAACTGGCGATGCGGCTAAATCCATAGAAGCACTTTTGCCTCTCATCGGTCCTGCGCAATCCTCTAAGACAAATGAGATGGCTGCATTCCGTAAGTCATGGAATGAAAAAACAGCCTACCTAGAGCCCCAATCCACCATACTAAAAACCATAAGAGAGACCCTTCCAGATGACGGCATCCTAGTAGATGAGCTCACTCAAGTTGGCTTCGCTAGTCGCATTGTCTATGACGCCTACCTGCCGAGAACCTATCTTTGTACGGGTCACATGGGAACTTTGGGATGGGGGTTTCAGACAGCACTAGGAGCTAAAGTAGCCAAACCTGATGTACCAGTTATTTCGTTAGCTGGTGATGGTGGATTTATGTTTGGTGTACAGGAACTAGCTACTGCGGTACAGCATAAGATTGGCGTGATTATTCTATTATTCAATAATAACAGATATGGTAATGTGCGGGAGATGCAAGAGAATCTATATGACAATAGAGTTATCGCGACGGATCTTCATAATCCTGACTTTGTCAAATTAGCGCATGCCTTTGGCGCACATGGTGTAAGAGTGAATAATTACAAGGACATGCAGAAGGCAATAGAAGATGCCAAAGGGGAATCACTTCCAACTCTTATAGAAGTGCCTATAGAAAACGGACTTCCTAGTACCAATAGATTCAAAGCATTACCTAAAGTGAGATAATTATCTAAAGACAAAAAATCATAGCATGGGATTAGTAGACCATAATTTTAATCTTCCATTCAATATTATAAGATGCTCACATGTAGAGTGCGGCGTGACTGATTTAGATGCTTCTAGAAAATTCTATGTAGACATATTAGGTCTGATAGAAACTGAAAGAACTAAAGACACCATCTACCTCCGAGGCCTCGAAGAAAAAAATCATCATTGTTATATACTCAAGCAGCATGACAAAGCAGAAGTATTCGCTCTTGGATTTAAAGTGGCTTTTGACAAGGACCTAGATGCTTTGGAGCAACATTTTAAGCAACTTAATCTGCCCGCTCAATGGGTCAACAAACACGCCGAAGAAAGAACTCTTGCCGTGCGTACGCCGATGGGCATTCCCGTAGAATTCCATGCTAAACAAACGCGCGTTCCCACTATGATGCGTGCCTACTCTAAGTATAAAGGTCTAGCTCCCCTCAGATTCGATCACATCAATTGCTTTACACCTAATTGTCAGTCCACATACGAATTTTTTGTTTCTCAATTAGGATTCAGATTGACAGAATATACACTGACAGATCGCGGCGATATGTGGGCTGCCTGGACTCATAGAAAAGGAAATGTCCATGACATGGCGCTAACCAATGGCAAAGGACCAAGGTTACACCACACTGGTATCTGGACTGCCAGCATTAATAATATTATCCACCTCCTCGATGTCATGGCATCTGAAGGATATGTCGAGAATATAGAACGCGGACCCGGCAGACATGGTATATCTAATGCTTTCTTCCTGTACATTCTAGACCCAGACGGACATCGGATAGAGCCTTTTACTTGTGATTACCTTACCGTCGATCCTGACTGGGAACCCCTCGCTTGGGATCTAAAAGATCCGCGCCGACAAACACTCTGGGGAGCACCTGCACCTAAGTCTTGGTTTGAGCATGGGACACCTTTTCATGGTACGAAGGTCAGAGAATCAGATATTGTATCTCAGCCGATTATTGCAGGGTATGAGGATGTTGCTTAGATAGATTTGAGTTATTAGATATTAGTTTATAGTTAGAACATCATATATTAAAATTGAGCAAAGAAAGTCCTTTAAAAGTTAAGAGTTTTAGCCTAGCTGTCAAAATTGTAACATTATGTAATCGAATAAATAAAGAGCAAAAACAATTTGAATTATCAAAACAACTACTTAGATCTGGGACAAATCCAGGTGCAATGATCCGAGAGGCGCAAAAAGCGGAGAGCAAAAAAGATTTTATCCATAAACTGAAAATTGCCGAAAAAGAAACAGCAGAAACTACCTATTGGCTGGAACTTATGAAAGAAACTAATATTATTAATAAAGAAGACTTTGAAGAAATTAATGGACTTGCAACAGAGGTCATAAAAATGCTAACAAGCGCCATACTAACCTCCAAAAAATCTATTAACTCATAACTATAATCTTAAATCTATAATTCTTGCCGCACATCACATTAGAAACCTCCACCAATCTCCAGCTAGACCATCAAGCCTTTTTCAAACAACTGGCCGAACAACTTATCGAGACAGGCCATGCCAAGCCGCTAGGTATCAAGTGCCGAGTCGTAGAATCCGATCAGTACTATATCGCAGACGGCAATCCCAATTACAAAATGGTCAACCTATTATTCCGTCTACGTGAAGGACGTCCTAAAGAAGTCTTGATAAAATTTTCTGAAATCGGGATGTCATTGATGGAAAAATATTTTGAGGATGATATAAAGAGTAAAACAATAATCCTTTCCACAGAAATAAAGGAACTTATTAAGGGGCAAGACCTGACCAAAAATGCCATACGGTAACCTTTAAAGACATTCAGTAGTAACTTCCAATAAATTTGACCAATAACTCAAGCTGGAGTCTCACTAAGCAAAATCAAAGTATCATCACAGCTATAGCGGTCTCATAGCTTCGATCTGATACCCCTTAGACTACTGATTCCTAAATTAAAGAGAGAATCATGAAGTTATTAGAGTGTGAAATACATCATACTCATACTGGCCTTCATTTTTCTGATATTCTTTATTCAGGAAATAGATGTGGCTTTATTATGGCTACATCTGAGTGATATTGGGTGGCATTTTGGCTGGATTCTACTTGTCTCCTTTTTGGCATATACACTAGCGAGTCTCGGTTGGCTTTTCTTATCTCAGAAAAACTACAACCTTAAGGACCTTCCATATTTCTTTTATGCGAGACAAGTCGGCGAAGCCTTCGCCACCATCAACCCCACAGGAATTATAGGCGGCGATGCCTTGAAGATTTCCATTCTTAACAGATCGGAAAGATACAGGCTCTCCAGTACAGAATCGGTAATAACTACTAGAGTGCTGACACTACTGAGTCATATATTTTTGATTCTGATCGTGCTTTGCTTTATAGGTTTTAGACTACTGGATAAGCTTCATCCTTTTCACCTGACACTATTTACCAGTGTCTTAGCCATGGTATTCTATATTCTTTATAAAGGTTTTTTCGCTCGCGGATTATATCTATACCGATTCGGACAGCTAATAACAAACACTTTCAGTCATAACCAACATCTTAAAAAATTACGCACGAACCTCAGACGATTCAATTACCGCACTTACAAATTAAAAACTGAGCATCCTAGACTATTTCTGGCAAGCTCACTATTACTCATGCTACATTGGATTCTGGGAACAGTAGAATATTTTGTAATTCTCAAATTACTACAGCTGGACATAACGGTACTGGATGCGTTCGTTATCGAAATAGGAACATCTTGCTTACGTAGTCTTGTCTCTTTTGTGCCAGGCCAAATTGGTTTTGACGAATACGGAAACAAAGTTGTCCTTCAATTGATTGGTGTGACAACACCAGGTGTCTGAATTGCCGTCAGCATCCTCAAGCGTACTAGACAATTATTTTGGATACTGCTTGGCTTACTAATGTACGTGGTAAGCCAATTTAAAAAGAAGGAAATTTTTTATTCATCCAAATCTATGAAAGATGGAAATCTTGTTCATTAGTTATAAATATCCACCTGAGGTAGGAGGCATGCAAAAGCAAAGTTATGAGCTTATCAATGGTGTTAGCCAATACACCAAGGTGCACAAACTTATTAAGTCTCCGCGCATTGGTAATGTGCTATTCTTTTTGAGTCTACTTGTACGCGTGCCATACATGCTATATAAAAATCCAAACATAAATTTGATTCATCTCAATGATGGCGCTTGCGCCCTACTAGGTAGCTGGATAAAACTAATCACGAATGCAAAAGTGGTCATGACCTATCATGGACTTGACTTGGTATTCCCTTCAGTTATTTATCAAAAGTATCTACTTAATATCGTCAAAAAACTGGATGGCTTTATCTGCGTCAGTGAATACACAGCCGACGAATGCAAAGCCAGAGGATTCCAAGAAGAGAAGATTTTCGTCATACCAAATGGAGTAGACCTTAATCTACAAATAGAAGAATCCAAAGTCTCTCAAGAGGCTAAAGAATTAATCACCCAACTAAGACAAACCAATAAGCGCATACTTATATCTATCGGAAGACCTGTGCGAAGAAAAGGATTTTCTTGGTTTGTAAAAGAGGTGCTGACGAGATTAGATAATCGTTATAGGTTTATTCTTATTGGTCCTTATGCGCCTTCGTTTTTGGATAGGTTAATTTTTCGTCTTCCTGATTTTTTGAAGCTAAAATTACTTCTGCTTTTTGGTAAGAGTAGTGATGGAGAATTGTTAGAAGAACTATCCAACCAGCCGCAGCAAAAATCAAAATTCACCTGGCTAAAGAATTGTAACTACCCCACTCTGCTGTATCTACTACGATCATCAGATCTATTCGTCATGCCCAATATCAAGGTGCACGGGGACTGCGAAGGTTTTGGCTTAGTGACACTGGAGAGTGTGGTCAGTGGAACGCCCGTCGCGGCATCTCGCATAGAAGGGATCACCTCCGCTATCATCCATAATCATAACGGCACACTACTCCAATCACAGAACAAGCAAGTCTGGATAGATTATCTCAACAAGCATTTCTCTTTACCCGAAAAACAAAGAAATGAAATAGCACAAGAAGCCTTATCCTACACAGAAAAAAATTACAGCTGGGACAAAATGTCCAAAGCATATTACGACGCATTCCTCGACATACTAAAAGATACTCAAACAGATCGCACCGCCCTACTCTTCCAAAATCAATAAAACCAGAACTCATGAAAAAAATAAAAATCGCCTTCTTCGCCGATGTCCTTATACGAAATTATGATGGAGCTATCCGTACCATGTATCACATCATAGACAGACTTCCTCAGGACAGATTTGAGATAAAATTATATTGTGGTGATCCACCTCAGCATGACATCCCTCATGAGGTTATAGAAGTATCCAAACTCACCCTGCCATTCAATAAAAATTATAAGATGGCTATCCCTCAGTTCCATAGTACACAGATAAAAAAATCACTGGATGACTACGCACCTGATCTCGTCCATATATCGACACCATCACTGCTCGGTCACTTCGCCCTGAGTTATGCGGATAGAAATAATATAACTGTCTCCAGCATCTACCATACGCACTTTATCTCTTACGTCGATTACTATCTCCGCAACACTAAGCAACTTATACCTGCTGCTAAAAAATATATGACTAGCAAGCTATCAAAATTTTACAAGCAATGCGACCGTGTATTCGTCCCGACGCAGGAGATGATGACTTATCTGAGTCACCTCGGCCTCTCGGATGACAAAATGATTCTATGGCAGCGCGGAATAGATCGCCGCATCTTCTCCCCTGACAAAAAAGACGAGGCCTACATCGGATCTCTCGTCGGCAATGAACGTCCTAATCTACTTTTCGCCAGTCGTCTGGTCTGGGAAAAAAATCTACAAACCCTCATAGACATATACTATCAGATAGAGCAACGCGGTCTGGATTATAACTTGCTCATCGTCGGTGATGGTGTCGCTAAGAATGAAATGATGCGAGCCATGCCAAAGGCACATTTTACAGGGGAGGTAAATCAAGAAACACTCGCCATGTATTATGCATCCAGTGACGTATTTGTCTTTCCGTCTATCAGTGAGACTTACGGTAATGTGGTCATCGAGGCAATGTCCTGTGGCCTCCCCTGCGTTATAGCGGATGGCGGCGGCTCTAAGAGTTTTATCTCAGATGGCAATAACGGATTCTTATGTGCTCCTTACAACAGCGAATGCTACCTATCGCATATCACAACCTTACTTATCACTCCCAACTTATCAGATCAGTTCCGCCAGAATGGACTGGAGTATGTCAGTAATCTGGACTGGGATCCTCTGGTCTACAATTTCTACAATTATCTGGAAGGATTATATCAGGATAATCGAATGGTTAGTAAGGCGGCTTAGAATGGTTTTATTTCTTTTGTGATTCGATAATCTTAAGTAACTGTGATAAGTTATTATGCACAATGATTGAACTGGGATGTTCTTTGCCAAAGGCATTGTTCATAATAGCACTAGCCTTTCTTAAATATGATTTGGCTTCAATATATTGACCTAAACCTTGAAGAACCAATGCCAAATTTGAATACCTTATCGCAGTCGTCGGATGTTCCTTTCCAAAATTTTTCTCATCCGAAATAACTGCCTTCTCCAATAAGGATTTTGCGCCTTTATAATCGCCCAAATTCTTGAGAACCGTTGCCAAATTTGAATAACTTATCGCCGTCCTCGGATGGGACTCGCCAAAATTCTGCTCATCCGAATACATCGCCTTTTCTAATAAATCCTTTGCTCCTTCATAGTCACCCAAATCTTGAAGTACCAATGCCAAATTTGAATACCTTATTGCCGTCGTCGGATGGGACTCCCCAAAATTCTGCTCATCCGAACATATCGCCTTTTCTAACAATTCCTTTGCTCTTGCATAATCACCCAAATCTTTAAGTACCAATGCCAAATTTGAATAACTTATCGCCGTCGTCGGATGGGACTCACCAAAATTTTTCTCATCTGAAATAACTGCCTTTTCCAATAAGGATTTTGCACCCTCATAGTCACCCAAAGCTTTAAATACCGTTGCCAAATTAGAATAACTTATCGCCGTCGTCGGATGGGACTCGCCAAAATTCTGCTCAGCTGAATTCACCGCCTTTTCTAATAAATTCTTTGCTCCTTCATAGTCACTCAAATCTTTAAATACCAATGCCAAATTAGAATAACTTATCGCCGTCGTCGGATGGGACTCGCCAAAATTCTGCTCATCTGAATTCACCGCCTTTTCTAATAAATCCTTTGCTCCTTCATAGTCACCCAAATCTTGAAGTACCAATGCCAAATTTGAATACCTTATTGCCGTCGTCGGATGGGACTCCCCAAAATTTTGCTCAGCTGAATACATCGCCTTTTCTAATAAGGATTTTGAACCCTCATAGTCACCCAAAGCTTTAAGTGTCAATCCTAAATGACTCTGCAATCGACCTATTTCTGAATCATGCTGAAATTCTACTTTGTCGAGAATATTTCTGCCATAAGGTATCCAGACA